>CAZTBP010000007.1:0-140945 GCA_964612145.1 uncultured Ignavibacteriales bacterium
ACCGAAAAGCACGCTGCTTGAAAAAACAATTTACACAACTCTTGACATGAGCTCCGATGTTGCCTATGCCCCATGTAATGAGGCAACATACAGACAGAAACGTTGAGATTTTCACCGTATCCCTCCTTAACGATAGGATTTAGCTCTTTCCCCACGGTTGATTGATATAGCATCAAGTTTGTTAAGTTATGGCGATGGTAAGCTTCCCTGTCAAGTAGACAATTCATAAGTAGAGTTTTTGGTGGTTTGACGTTCCCGGAAGATCGTCGGCGGCAGACCGCCCAGCGCATCGTGACACCGCTGCTCGTTGTATCTGACCAGCCACTCGGCTGTGATCTCCCGCACTTGATCCAAATCCTCAAACAAGTAACTGTTCAAGACCTCCTCGCGATAAGTTCGATTGAATCGTTCTATTAATCCGTTCTGATTCGGTTTGCCCGGCTGGATGTAGCGAATGGCAATGTTCATCTGCTGGCACCAGTCGACCAGGACCTGTGAAGTGAACTCCGGGCCGTTATCGCAGCGAATGGCCTGCGGCAGACCCCGCCAGGCACACAGTCGCTCCAGGACCCGTACGATCCGCTCGCCGGGCAGCGATGTGTCGATCTCAATAGCCAGAGCCTCGCGCACCCCCTCGTCCAGGACATTCAGCGTTCGGAATCGCCGCCCTACGTACAGGGCATCGCTCATGAAGTCCAAAGCCCAGACGGCATTCGGTGTTGAAGGTGTATCCAGAGACTGACGCTCCCGCGGCGGTATACGCTTCTTCGTCCGCCGCTTGTGATTCAAGCCAAGTTCGCAATACACTCGATATACCTTCTTGTGATTCCAGCCGTAGCCGGCCTGACGGATCTGCTGGTAGCTCTGCCAGAAGCCCCAGCGGTTATTGGCCTCAGTCAGACTCGTCAGCACCTCGATTACCTCCCGGTCCCGCTTGAGGCGGTCCTGCGGCTGACGGTACCAGGCCGCTCGCGGCAACCCCACCGCCCGACAGGACCGGCCAATCGACACCTTGTGCTCGGCCACCAGATACGCCGCCGCCTCGCGACGTTCCGGCGGCCTTAGAGCTTTTTTGAGATTAGATCCTTCAGCGCATCGTTCTCAAGGCTCAGCTCGGCGTACATCCGCTTGAGTTTGGCGTTCTCCGCCTCCAGCTCACGAAGACGACGCACCTCCGAGACCTCCAGCCCGCCGTACTTCTTCTTCCAGTTGTAATACGTCTGGTCGGCGATACCGTACTTGCGGCAGACCTCCTTCACCGCCATCCCGGCATCGGCTTCCTTGAGTATGCCGACAATCTGTGTCTCACTGAATCGTGACCGTTTCATAGATTCCTCCTGGCTGCAATATGCCAAAAAGCTCTACTTTACGACAGTCTACTCTTTGGGGAAGTTTACGCGATCTATTCTATACTTAAGAGGGCTCCCATTTCCGCACCCAAAAAGACTGGATATCTTTCGCCGTCGAGACCCCACGTTAGCAGTTTATCGTTGAAACCCGTCTCCAAATCATACCGCAGGAGCGGGAATGGACCCGCGCTGACTACGTAGAGATAGCGCCCGACAGAATCCATGACGAGCTCGATGGGCCTGGCCCGGCGCGGCACCGGGTAAGCAGGGATGGTCGTCGAGTAAACTGAATACAGCTGATCGGTTGTAACGTCAAAAACATACAGCCCTTTCGCAGGCGGAATATCAAGAAAATCCATTCCCGGCTCGCCCATGTACACGCGATTCCGGTACGGATCAAAGACCAAATTACAAAATGGAAAGCGAGGCACCTGCATTGATACGGCAAACAATGCCGTGTCACTTTGCAGAGGAAAGCCAAACACAATCGAAAAGGGCTCCCCGGCGGCATACAGTCTATCATGTTTCGGAATCGGGAGAAGCTGTGTTATCCGCAGCGAATCTCCCAGGGAATCCACCAGATCTGTGCTGTCGAGGATTGTCATTGTCGTATAGTCAATCCTGATCAGGCGGCTGATATTGTCGGCCCGCACCGTGTAGAGAATTCCGTTGGTGGTGTCGATTTGCCCCTTCCAGACACCGATACCGGAGATGCGGTCGAGCTCTTCAAATGTCACACCGTCGAATTTCACCAGGTCCCCTCCGGCCACATCCTCGATCATCAGCCCGACACCACGGACCCGATCGACATGGTACTCACCGTAGTAATCCAGGACCGTGTCTTTTTCCAGCGTAAAGGCGTCGTAGACATCGGTGTTGAAATTGTACGCGTTCAGCCCGAACACTTTGGTGTGGTTCGCATTCACCTCGAGTGTCGCCAGTTCGATGGCATCCACCGAATCGATTATCGTGTCAGCCGGGACATCGACCATAAGCAGTTTCCCGTGGCCGAGCACATACATCCGATAATGCGGGCCGTCGGTTGGCTCCGGACAGGACGGGCAGTCGTCATCATCGCAGCCGACGGCAAACACCAGTGTCGCCAGGGCTGCGATTAGTATCAACAGGCGCATATACACCCTCCCAGAAAACGAGTTTTCGGAACTCTATATATTTTCGTGAGAACCCCCACACGCTCTCAGTAACATAGACGCACATCATGTCGATTCTGTCAAGTTGAAAATCGCGCAGTCTGTCTCTGATGTTCTTCTAAGACCGCCGCGCCCGACATCCGTCACATAGCACAATCTTCCGACCCGACCGGAAAAATCTGCCGTTCGCACGTGGCCCGCACTCTGTCACACGCTCAGATTCGCGGCGTTATTCACATGCCACACAACCGCTTAACCTGCTCTGTGCAAATCCCGCACAGACCGGCACGGCCCATGCTTAAACAACGGCTGAGTTAAACCGGCAATGACAAGGATCGTTATGCCACCGGGATTTCACACAGCTCTCTCGCACGGTCGCGCCCGCGGCGGCTGTCACACGCTCCCGTTTGATACCCCCACTGCGCCCGACGATCCCGCTGCGAATCGTGAGGTACTGTTATGAAAAGCTTTCAGAGCACCAGCAGGGTCGATATCGATGACCTGCTGTCGCTGATTACCCGCAGGACGATGACATCGTCCTCGATGGTGTGGCCGTTTTCGGATTTCACCCCGTTTCTGGCCGACCTGCTGCGAATGCTCTACGAACCGGGCGCCCGCCTGCTGGCGGCCGGTCATGTCGAACCGCAGATTGAAATGGCCGCACACCGGGCTGAGATCGAATTGATGGAAATTATCGGGCCGTCGCCGTTTGCCGGCACGGTCGATCACATCCTCGAGTCGGTCGGATCCCCGACTGACATCATCTATGTCGCCAACCCGAACCGGGTCACCGGCGCGAATTACTCGGCCGCGGATCTCCAGAAGATGGCCGAGGCCGTTCCGGAAGGCGCGGTGATTGTCGATGAGTATTTCCACGAGTTTTTCGGGATCACCGGCGTGCCGCTTCTGGATGGCTGTCCGAATATGATCGTGATGCGGTCTTTTGCGGCGCCGTATGGGATCCGCTCCTCGGATTCCGGCTATGTGCTGGCCAATCCTCGCATGATCGCACATATCCGCGAGATCGCCCCGGACACCGCTTTGACCACCACCCTCCGCAAGACCATCCTGACCTGCCTGATCAATGACGAGGCCCAGGCGATGCGGCTGAAAGAGGTCCACGAGGAATCGCTGCGGATCGTCAACGAGCTGACCCGGCTGGGTGTGCAGTGCCGTATTACCGAGACTGATTTTATTTTGCTGCGGGTTAAACAGCCCGATGCGGTGGCCACGCAACTGGGAAAAGTCAAACTGACGGTGGACTGTCTCGATCAGTACCCCGCGCTGGCCGGGTATCTTCGGTACCGGATCCAGTCGCCCCTTTCAAATGACAAGCTGATTACAGCCTTTAAGTCAATGTCGCCGGAGATGTACCGGATGAAGTCGATTGACAAACGGACAATGACGATGCGCCTGAAAGCACACGGTCAGCAGGAACCATCCCGCCCGACCACAACCCCCGGAATCGACACGACAAAAACGGCCAGCCGTCCGAAACGGCATTTGTTCGAGATCGACGACGAGCCGGAGTCTGAAAAGACGCTGAATGAAAGTAACTAGGCACACTTGGCTCGCTGCTGTACCTCACCGGGCCGGTCGGCAACCTGCCTTCGACCGGCCCGAATATGAGGAATTGGTAAGCGGGCTTAAAGTGGATCTAGTGATCGGTCGATAACTGATGTACAGGCAACCGAAACAACATCACGCGGCTTTTTCAACCGTCGCCGCAACATCACGGGGTCCAGGTATGGACGACCGGCCGGAAACGGGATATTCCGGCAAAAAAGGGGCATCAATCATGGACGTAACCACAAGCACGAGACGATTTCTGCTGGCGATGGCCGGCAATACCGGCGCACATCTGATGTCGGTTGTGATCCTGGTACCGATGTTACTTTTTTCAGAGACATCGCTGAGGCTGGGTTTGGAAGTGATTGCCGCGGCAGCCGTCTGCCGTCTGCTGGTCGGCTTTACTCATAGTCCGAAGCCGGTCCTTACAACCCGCCCGGTGCGAAAGTACCTGGCGCAGACACTTTCTGCCGAAACAAAATTCAGCCTCGCCCTGCTGGGCGTGGCGTATTTCACGTCCTGGCCGATTGCGAAATCCTCCCTTGCGCTCTTTGTCGGCGGCAATCTTGTCGCACAGCTGCTGCTGTTTGGTGCCGGGCGAGTGATAATCCGCAAGCTCTCCTGGGAATCGGGCAAAGATTGTCAGGAGCATGCGCGCAACCGGGTCCTCATTGTCGGGACCGGCCCAAAAGCACAGGCTGTCTCCGACCTGATTCTCAGATCACCGGAACTGGAAACGGCTGTCGATGGCTTCCTCGATTACCGGCGCACCGGTTTTTGGCGCTACCGTGATATCCCGCTGATCGGACATCCGACCATGCTGGAAGGAATTGCTGCCAGATCGCAGGTCGATGCTGTCGTACTGGCCGTGGAACCGGATGAGATGCAATATACCGCACCCCTGCTGGCGGCAGCCGAGCGGATGGGTGTGACGGTCAGTCTTATGCCGGATATGTATCGGCCCAATATTGCTCGCGCGGTACAGGCCAGCCTAAACGGCACTCCGACGGTGTCGTACCGGCGGGTGCCGGAGAGCCGATTGGCCCTGCTGCTGAAATCGGGTATCGACAAGGTCGGCGCGGCTGTCGGGCTCCTTATCGCATCTCCGATTATGTTTATCGCCGCTATTGCGATCAAAATCGATAGTCCCGGCCCGATCTTTTACAAGCAGGTCCGCTCCGGCATTAATGGTCGACGGTTCGGGCTTTACAAATTCCGCACCATGTGTGCCGATGCCGACAAGAGGAAAGATCAGCTCAAAGACCGCAATGAAATGTCCGGCCCGGTATTCAAGATTAAGGATGACCCGCGAATCACGCGGGTGGGCAAGATCCTTCGCCGATATTCAATCGATGAAATCCCGCAGTTTTTCAACGTGATCAAGGGCGATATGTCACTGGTCGGTCCCCGTCCGCCGCTGCCCTCGGAGGTAGTGGAGTTCGAACCGTGGCAGCGGCGCAAGCTGTCGGTCCGCCCGGGGCTCACCTGCATCTGGCAAATCAACGGGCGTAACCAGGTTGATTTTGAGGACTGGATGCGCATGGATCTCGACTATATCGACAACTGGTCGCTCTGGCTGGATACCAAGATTCTTGTTCGGACTGTCCCGACCGTCCTCAAGGGCGAGGGTGCGGTCTGAACTTGTAGAGTTTGACCCGAGGCAGCATAGGAGGCTGCATGAAACCGGTTCGCATATTCTTGATTCTACTGGCCCTTCTGATACTCCTTCCATGGACTATCCGCGCCGCCGGCGTACTGCCGGCCGGACCGGACGAGTTTGAGTTTTTGTATGACCGTCTCGAGCGAATCGAGGCTCAAACGACCGACTCGATTGATTACCAGTTGGGACCGTATTCGCTGAGTGTCGCTGAACCAGCGTTGGGTTCGTTTGACTGGTTGGCGGACATTTCTCCCACGGAGTTAAGGCTGCAGGGATACTTTGGCGAAGACTTTCGTAGTGTGAAGAATTCCCCTGCAGTGGGGTTCGAGTCATTTCGCGGGGCAATCGCCGCCCGTCCGATTGACCGTTTATTCATTTATGGGTCTTTCGCACTAGATGAACAGCTGGCGGATGACCCGACCTACTCGGGAAAAAAGTGGCGGGGTCTGGCCGGGGATGTCCAGAACGCATTCGTGCATTTCACGGCGGGTGAATTCGACCTGACAGTCGGACGGTTTGCCTCGTTCTGGGGACCGCGTAATTCGCTGGCGCTGGCGTCGGACGTGTCGATGGACGGCCTCGGCTATTCGTATCGCTGGGGACGGCTTACATTGTCCTACCGCCTGGCCCGTCTCGACGGCCTCAACCCTGAAGATCATGAAGTCGAGCAGTTTGAGAATCGGTTCTTCGCCGGACATCGACTTGATATTCACTTGAGCAACGAAGTACGGATAGGCTTTTTTGAAACGGCGATTTTCGGCGGCCCCGGACGGCAGGTCGAGCTGTATTATCTCAACCCGATTTTATTCTACCACGCCACCCAACTCAACGACGGTATCAACGATAACACGTTGTTGGGGCTGGATTTTGATGTCCAGCCGATTCACGGTGTGAAGGTTTGGGGACAGTTGCTGGTCGATGACTATCAAATCGATTCCGAAAGCCAGGGCGACGAGGAACCAAACGAGATCGGCCTGCTGGGCGGGTTCTACGCAGCCGACGTGCTCGACAAAACGGACATTCGCTTTGAATACAGCCGCGTGACGAACTGGACCTTCAACCAGGTCCATCCCCGCAACCGATATACGTTTAAGAATTCGGTTATTGGCCGTGCGCGGGGTAATGATTACGAATTGTTTGAACTGAAACTGATGAATTGGCTTCGACCGGATATCAGGGTCGGCGCCGAATTGAGCTTCTATCGCCAGGGTGAAGGTCGGGTCGACGCCGAGTGGACGGCGCCGTGGCATGATATCGACGGTGACTACTATGAGCCGTTCCCGACCGGCACGGTCCAGACAACGACAACAATCGCTGCAAATGTTACCGGGTTCGGGCTGGGTCATTTGTTTGTCGATTGCACCGCCGGTGTGGATCTCGTAAAAAATTACGGGCATACCGATGGTGATGATCGTACACTGCCGTTCGCGAGGCTGAATCTTTCGACGTTCTTTTCGACACCACTTTCAGTGAAATAGATTCTTCGTTCTTAGTGTTTGCTTTAGTTCGATGCACTCCCGCCGGCACACGGGGCGGGAGCTGTGTCGGATGTATCTTGATAATAGTTATCAGGAAGTCCGGGTGTACAAGACCCACCTAAGCGATCTACAGGGGCGGCGCAATAGACAGCCGATTGATCGAAATTGCAAGATGTCGGTTGCTGCCTGTTGGAACCTGGGCAGGCGCGTACTTCTTCGCATTCGTCCAGCATATTTTCCGCGACAAAAAGTTAACCGCCGGCTGATCTTGCAATCGAGCCGGCGGTTTCAGGAAGGTAAGGGAAATAAATGCGTACTGGAAATCTTGGTTGGTCCCTTACAGCTTACTCATCAGGTAGGCGCTGGTAATAATACCGGTAGCGGCTGTCACCACGGTTGAAGCGGTTTTGAGCCAGTTGCGGTCGCGTTTAATCTCACTGGGCACGACAATGATGTCGCCGAGTTCCACCTTTTTCCCCAGCACGGAACCATCGGCCAGTACTTCTCCTCCGGCCCGGATCAGGCGGGTACCGCCTTTGTCGGCCTGGCGGGTGAAATCACCGGCGCGCTTGATATACTCCTTTACGCGGCGGCCTTCGGTGTATTTCAGCGTGCCATTTGCACCGACGGCGCCCATAACCGGAATACCGGAAGGAACCGGTGGCACGTAGATTTTGTCGCCCGGCTCCATGACCACGTTACCCTCCCGGCCATCGGAATTGAGTATCGTTTCAATGTCGATAATGATTCGGTTCATTGATTCCGGGCGATAGGAGAAGATCTCTTCACGCACTGTCCGTCCGGTCGAATCCAACAGGATCGGCTGCGACTGGTCCAGCAGGGCCGGTACGTTCAGCCGCGTGAGGTTTTTTTCGATACTTCGGCGCTCGAACACGATTCCCTTGGGAAAAGCGTTGGCGGTGAAACCTCCGGCCCGGCGCAATAGATGGTAGAGCGTTTCGGTGTTGTCAGTCAGCCAGTAGGTGCCGGGGTAAACAACTTCGCCGGCGATAGCGACCGACCGATCTTTGCGCCAGTGCGGGATCTGGCGTATGTACAGGTGGTCATCTTCCTGCAGCATCGTTGCGAGTCCGTTCGGTGAAGTGAGGTCGACTTGTTCGATGACAACTGATCCGAGTGAATCGACCCGGGCCAGTTCGCCCCGGCTTCGGCTGGCGCTCCGGGTGTAGGAACCGGCCAGAAAGATGAGATCCTGAACCGTCATGCCGTCGTACAACGGATACTCACCCGGCCGGGCAATTTCTCCCTCGATATAGACAAATTTTTCTCGCTCGATATTGTCGATACTGTAGACATGTACCGAATCACGGTCGGACAACAGGATATCGTGAGCGGGGTCCCCTGCCAGGGCGTGGGTCAAGTTGACCGCGATTACTTCGATCCGGCCGTCGGAATACTGCCGAAAGATATCGGCCCGATCAAAATAGACATTATACGGTCTCAGTCCTCCCCTGGTAATGAGGCTTGACACGCGAGTCGTATCGGTCCGTTCGTAATAGCCGGGATGCTTGACATGACCGAAGACTGCAACCAGGTTGCGTCGCATTTCAAAGATCGAGTATATCGTAATCCGGTCACCGTCAGAGACAGCAATGTCTTCACAGCTTTCGCTTTCATAGCAGCGCAGATCGAGGTCGCGAAGGTTCCACTCGCCGGACTCGCTGATGCACTCGAGCAAAACCCGTTCGAGATACGCAGAGGGAGTGGGGTTTCCGGCCAGGGCGAGCAGTTCCGTAATTGTCTCGCCACCTTTGAGTTCGTAAATCGCCGAGCGCTTTATTTCACCTCGAATCGCCACTCGTTCTCCGGCGACCGGAACGAATACGGCATCACCGGTCCGCAAACGGATATCGGAGGCGTTATTTCCTCGTAGGAGGAGATCATAGAGGTCAATCACCGCCACCGGTTCACCGTTGCGCATGACTGCGATCTTTCGCATGGATCCGCGTTCGTTCGGTCCGCCTGCGGCAAAGACCGCGTTGAGAACCGAGGTCAGCGATGATACGGTGTAAGCTCCCGGATGACGAACCTCACCGGTTACATAGATCCGCATCGAACGGATCTTGCCCAGCGAGACGGTCAGGTCAAATTCGGAATAGATGCTTGAGAGATGTTTCCTGACTCGTTCGGTGAATTGTTCGACAGTTAATCCCCACGCGACAACATCGCCGACCTTGGGGATGAAGACGCGTCCGTTGCGGTCCAGCGTGAGATTGTATTCTTTCTCGACCCGTCCCCACAGATAGATGAGGACGTTGTCACCGGGACCAAGCATGTAGTCGTCGGCGGAAGCGATGTCGGCCGGAGGATTGGTCTCGCGGGAGCCGCGAAAGAGTTCCATGCCGAACGGTCGGAGTTCCTCAAATGGCGTTAATTCAGCCTGCGCCTCAAAACCGGTACGGTTGTCGATGGTTTTTCGGGAGTCACTTATAGTGCTATCCGGCTGGTTGTTCTTGGTCGTCGCCGACACAAGGCTGTCGGATTCATAGATATCCGGTGATTCATAATAGTTGGACGGCGGCGGCGGCGTGGTCGGAGAGGAGTTTTTGTAAGCTTCTTTGAGCTGTTCTATCTCAGCCGGACTGAGATTGGACAGATCCTGCGCCAGCGCGCTTTTGAACCAGTTCAGCGAGACCAGCACTATCACAATCAGGGCAAAGAGCAGCAGTTTTCGCATTGTACATACCTTCCTGGCACCAAACTTCCTGTTTTGACATTGGCGACGATCCCTTTTTCGTCGCTGCCGGATGAATTAGCAATGTTGGTGCCGAACGTGCGGAAACAGCATAAGCAGTTGTACCAGAATATTATGCGTGATTACTTTGTCGGTGCAGACAGAGTCGAAATGCGAAGCTCATTCCGGTGTGACAGGAATTTTTTTCCGCTTTTTGTGGCGAAGTTCGTGCGATATCTTGTCTGGCCCTTTCGGCATGCTCGAAGATATTTCCCGTGTAAAGTGAAAGGGGACAACCTGTTTTACATTACTAGATTTTTTTTCAGGTATCGGGCAGGAAAAACTCCACACTTGTCAACCTTCAACCGTCACTATCCCATGTTGGCTAAGGTGTTTTTTGGCATACGCTTAATGGCGGTTAAGGGGCAATAAATTGAGCCCTTATTCCTTGACAACCTTTTGCGGTTGCTATAACTTGACTGCCTGTTTACGTGACCGAAGTCGTTCGAGGAGGTAATTGACAGACGAAGTGGACCCAAGACAGTGCGTCGCCTCTCATAACGCTCCCCTGAAAGAACTTCGAGACCATTAAGATTGAATAAGAAACGTTTAGTGAGTATACAAAATACGGAGATCAGGATGGGAATTGCTAGATTCTCTGCCATTGTGCTGACCGTTCTGGTCCTGGTAGTATCCGGCGCCAGCGCCAGCGGCTTTGAGAATACCGGTATCGGTATGAAAGCCCGCGGCATGGGCGGCGCTTTCCGGTCTGTCGCAGACGACTGGACCGCCGCGTATTATAACCCGGCCGGTTATGCATGGATTTGGGACAACCAACTGGGCTCCAGCTGGGGCTTCCTCCATTACCGGGATGAAATCGTTCCCAACGTCCGTTGGGGTGGAGTCTATGAGCGCGGCATTTACAACGACCGTGTCAACTATAACGCCCACGAAGTCCTCTCGAATCCGTCCGCCGGAATTGTAATACGGACTCCCGTCTTTGGCGAGACGGTGTTTGGCCTGTCGGCCTACCAGCGGTTTGATCAGAATATCTCGTGGACCTTATTCAAACCTCTTCCCAGCTACAGTACGAATGCCGCGCTTCCTCAGGATCAGTACTCCACCAATCTTGACGTTGTGACATTCCAGTTGACGGCGGCAAAGGAGTTGGTCGAGGACCAACTTGCTGTCGGGCTGGGTCTGCAGTTGAACCGTGGCGACCTCATTTACAGCACGGTCTACCAGCGGCACAACCCGATTACCAACAGCCCGAATAACCCGCTCTACGATATTATGCAGGACTACCCGTATGACCGTGTGACACAATGGAGCAAGGTCGATGGATACGGCTGGGGCTTTGGTCTCAACGGCGGCCTGTTGTACCGGGTAAACGAGAAGCTGAATGTCGGTGTTAATGTTAATTTGCCATTCAGCATTTCGATCGATGGCGACGCCCAGAACATCTTTTATCTTCCGGAAAATGAAGATCTCTGGCGCAATGCGGACTCCGCTGCGATCGGCAACCCCGGCACCGTGGGTCAGTTGTTCCTGTCCGGCGCGCGGGTCCATCACGTCGCAGAATTCGAAACCGACCTGGACCTGCCGGCCTCACTTGGCTTCGGCGTGTCATACAGAGCCAACGACAACCTGACGCTGGCGTTTGACGCCGAATACGTGCTCTGGTCGTCTTACGAAGGACTGGCCTTCACGTTCCTGGACGGGCCCGGCGACGAGGGTCTGACCGGGCCGGCCGATACCGCCGCCATCGCCCGCAATTTCTTTACGGCTGATGTCTCGGCCCCGGTCGACTGGTCAAATGCCGGCAAAGTGGCGCTGGGTATGTCCTACGATATTTTCGAGTTCCTGGGGCCGGAAGTAGACCTGACCCTGGTCGGCGGAGTTTCGGCGGACCAGTCTCCGGCTCGCGATGTGGACCAGTTCACCCCGCAGTTCATTGATACCGGTGACAAGTACAGCTTTAACGCCGGGGCGATATTCCACATCGAACGCTGGGACCTGGGCATCGTGACCTCCTACACGAAGCAGCCGGATTTGACGCTGACCGGCGTGAAAATGGCTGATACGTTCGAACGGTTCCCGGGCGACTATTCGGCCGAGACCTATGAAACCATCCTTTCGTTTAACTACCGGTTCTAGGGAGGACGGAGATGCAAAGAAATTACACGATTGTCCTTACGGCCGCACTTATCCTGGCGTTTGCCCTAATTCCGGGCTGTTCGGATCGCGGCAATAATCCGGCTCCCGAATACATCCATGACAGCGGTCCGCTGTTGAGAACGCATGTATTTTTCGACGAGTTAACGGTTCAGATAAAAAACGACCAGTTCCAGCAGAAATTCCTGCGCGGCTGGGTCCCGAAGATTTCGGAGTGGGGCATTCCCCCGACATACAATCCGACCGACCCGGTACCGCTGTTGGTGTTGCTCCCGCCGCAGGACGGCGACCGTTCATATTATCAACAGCACGGCCTGACCGAGATTGCGGATCAGTTAATCGCTGAAGGGCTGATTGAGCCCATGATTATCGTGTCGATAAACAACGACCCGATTTTCGGCGGTTACTGGTGGTCCGGTAACGGCGGTGGATCCGGCAATTATGACACGCTGATCGGCGGCACCATGATTGATTTCATCTACGGCCCGGCCGGATTGCTTCTGCCGGAAGCCTGGGACGGCCGGCCGGAGATGACCGCCATTGGCGGTGTCGGAACCGGCGGCTACGGCGCCCTGCGAGCAGCGATGCTGCATCCGGGTCGCTTTGGCTCGGTCAGCGCGGTCGATGCCCCCCTAATGTTTGAGGGTGACCCGACCGACCCCAACGACGGTCTTCTGACTCTTTTCGAAACCGCGCTCATTGAGCAGAATCTCACCGGCAATCCCAACTATATCAACGAATGGGATAGTTCCAGCGCCTATAACGTCAGCAACCTGCTGATGGGCGGGGCACTTGCCTTTTCGCCCCAGGACACGCTCGTCAAACCGGTCGTCCAGATCCTCGGCGGGAGCGGCGAATTGGATATCAGTGCCCCGGATTCGATCATCGCCTCAATCGATTCATCGGTGTCGCCGTACGACACTACTTGGGAACAGCGGCGATTCAAACTGGCCGGTGATACACTCGGAATCGATACGATCGAAATCGATGTTGATACGACGGTGACGCCTCCGGATACAACCTTTGATACGGTCTGGAATGTTGGTGCGGCGCTGGTGGATCACATCGTGCAGGAAGATGCGTATAATTTCGATTTCTACCTGCCGTTTGATGAAAACGGTGACCCGCACAGCACGCCGAACGAACCCATCTGGGATCTGTGGCTCCGCAACAGCGCCGACTCGCTGTTTATAAACAATGCCGGCGCACTGTTCGGCACCCGGATTTTCCTTGGTTGGTCAACCGATGACGACCCGCGTGACTTTAACGTTATGACGCAGTCGTTTGCTGATTTCCTGGAAAGCCAGGGAATCAACCCGGCGACTTTCACCTATTCAGGTTTTGAAGGCAACCCGGCCATCGGCGACGAGTACGTGAATTACGTGCTGCGTGAAATGCTTATATTCCATTCAAAGGCGTTCAAGTCTCTCGGTGGAAACTAAGTCCTGCTTTTCGTGACAATTTCCGACCCGGAGGGCTTCTGTTCTCCGGGTCTTTTTTATGAGGATAGTCCTTTATGAATCAAGTACGTCAATACGATTTGCTGTCAATCGGCGCTCATCCCGACGATGTCGAAGTCGGTACCGGCGGCGTGTTGATCGATGCTTCGAAGCGGGGTCATAAGACCGGGATCGTTATTTTGACCGAAGGCGAGATGGGAACGGGCGGGGATTCCGCTATCCGGCAGAAGGAAGTCTACGAAGCGGCTAAGATTCTGGGCGCCGACGTGGTCGAGCGTTTTGACTGGGGCGATACAAAACTCGAAGACACCTATGAACATCGACAGGCGCTGGCTGCCGTTATCCGGCGGACGCGGCCCCGGGTTGTACTGGCGCCGTATCCGCATGTCGGTCACGGTCGCCGTCAGTCACACCCCGATCACGTGGCTTCCGGCATACTGGCCTTGAACGCCTGCAACCTGGCCGCGCTGAGCAAGGCGGAAGTCGAGGGGGCACCGCACCTGGTCACACGGATATTTCATTATTTTTTGCCGCCGGGTGTGTCGCCCAATTTCGTTGTGGATATCACACCGCATGTTGACCAGTGGATCAAGGCACTGTCGGCGCATAAGTCGCAATTTTTGAATCCGAACAAATCAAAGGACTATCTCGAGAGTATTACGGCCACGTCGCGCTCGTACGGCCTGTTGACCCGATGTAAGTACGGCCAGGCGTTTTATGCCGTCGAGCCGGTCCTGGTTACGGATATTATGACGCTGGCTGTGAGCTGGGAGGGGTAGCCGTTTGGGCGGAATGGAGCAGGAACTACGGCGCCGAAAAGCGTCGTCTCTGTTTTATTGAAGAAGCAGCAGCCCCGCTATCAACAGGATCACCGCCACAAACGAGAGGATAGACCCATAGCGAGCCATCTCCGAAGTCGTGATTTCCTGGGTGGCGAAAGCTATCGCATTTGGCGGTGTTGAAATTGGGAGGGACATGGCCATTGAGCACGACAGTGCAACAGCTATCGCTCCGACTATGGGCGATGTCACCGAAAACGACGCTGCAATAGGAATCAACAGGTTGGCTGCAGACGTATTGCTCATAAAATTGGAAATAACAATCGAAAAAATCATCATTACGATGAGCAGAGCAATCGGCCCCAAAGAAAGATATGACAACTGACCCACAAAGAAATCTGACAATCCCGAGGCCTGCATAGCCACGCCCAATGTCAGACCGCCGGCGACAAGAATCAATACGTGCCACTCGATCTTGCGTAGATCCTGGCGGGTGATAATCCCGAACATCGTGAAGATCATCACCGGCAGCAATGCCACGACCGATGCCGGGATATGGTGAAGCGGTTCGGAAAGCCAAAGCGTGACGGTAACGCCAAAAGTGACCATGACGATGAGCAAGTCCCATGTCACGTCCAGTTGCTCGCCAAATTCAAATCGGAAATGATCGGTTCTCGGATTGAACACTTTCATCAGCAGCAACCAGAGAACACCCATCATAACGAGTGCGACCGGGAGACCGATGACCATCCACCCAAAAAACGAAATCGGAGCGCCGACCTCCGCCAGTACCGAAGCCGCGACTGCATTGGGCGGTGTTCCAATGATGGTAGCGACGCCACCGATATTGGCAGCAAACGGCACGGCCAGGACCAGTGCCCGCTTGAACGGTTGTCGTCGCTCCATGTCACGAAACAGCGGGGCCACAATAGCTATCATCATCGCTGTGGTCGCGGTGTTGGACATGAACATAGAGAATACACCGGTAATGAGAATCACGCCTAAGAGGACCATTCGCGGCTTGGTGCCAAAGGGTTGTAGACAAGCTCGCGCCATCCGTACATCGAATCCATGTTTCGTTGCGGCCAGAGCCAGCATAAACCCGCCAAAAAAAAGGACAAGCACCGGACTCGCAACGGGATTCAGGAAAATCCGATACGATTCCGTCAACCCTGTTGACTCCAGGCCCATGACTCCACCTGGTTCGCCCAGCAGGTAGATAGAGAGTACAATCACGGCAATGGCGGTCGCAAAGGGAGGAATAGCCTCGGTCACCCAGAGGCCGGCAGCCCCGACAAAGATCATCAGGCAAATTCGGGAGGCTTCGTTAAGACCCTCAATAGGCAGCGACCGGGCGATAAGCGCCGCACCAATAATGAGCGCGACCTTCAAAATGGCTTTCCAATTCAAGTGAAGCACGATGTTACCGCGTTCGTCAAATTGAATTCGATGTGACATGAATCTTGTTCCTTGTCGATTCTTGGAAGCCCTGAGAGCTTCAAATCAGTCGGCCGGTCGTTGTAACGGGGCATATACGGAGGCAGCAGGATATTGTCAACACATATATGTGGACATTGCGGCTCGCCGTCCGGCAGTCCATGCACGAAAGAAAGGCGGCATCGCCATGGACACCGCCTTACCATAAATTGATATATGATATGTACAGAAATTTACAAACCGGCGGTCGGCTCCATTCCGAGCGCTTTGCGGACAGTTCCTTCCAGTTTGTCACCCCGGCACTCATTATGCATCGCGACCAGTTCGCCGTTCTTGCCGACGATAAATGGCGACGGAATTGAGCCGACATAAAATGACTGTGTTATCGGGCTGATCCAATTCTTTTCATCGTAGATGTGCCGCCAGTCCATTCCATTTTCTTCGATCCACGTACGGTAGTCTTCCTGTGTTACCTGATTGGGATAATCCAACGAAACCGAGAGGATTTCGAAGCCTTTGTCGTTGTATTTCTTGTATACTTCCTTGAGACCGGGAAGTTCGGCCCGACAAGGTGGACACCAGGTTGCCCAGAAATCAATCAGCACGACTTTCCCACGGTAGTCATCCAATGAAATCGGCTTGCCATCGATGTCTTCTGCCTCGATAGCTATTGGCCAACTGGCCAGCACCATGTGTTCCGGCATCAGAGCGCTGGCGATCTGTTTGGCCCCGGGGTTTTCCGCATACTTCTCGGAAAACGTCACCAGTTCAGGATATTCCGTTTCCGGATTGTCCGCAGCCTTGATCTCGGCCGCAAGGATCCATCCTTCGGCGACGCCGTAGCGTTCATGGTCCGGAGCCATCTGCTGGTGGTAGGCCCGGGCTTTGGTTAATGCCGCCTGTCCTTCAGAAGTTGTCATGGCATCCATCCCGTGCTGCATGACCGCGGCGGTGACGCCGCGATAGCATGCCTCCTGAGCGCCGTCGCCGGCAGGGTTCTTTTCAAGGTACGTATCAACTTCATTCATGATCGCAACACAGATCGGTCCCCAGGAGTCATCGTATGGTGATTGCAGTTTGGCAGCGGCGACAATGCGTTCGAGATCGTAGTCGAAGTCTTCGCCGTGCACGGCTCGCATCGCGGCCAGCTTTTTCGCCTCAAAATCCATTCGCGCGGCCATCGTTTGCCACTGGTGCCAGACGCGGCTGTTCATCTTGAGCTTCTGATCTTCAGTCTTGGTCCATTCCGCAATTTCCTCGGCGGAGGCAAGCGGCACCGGCGGCTGCTCGTAGCGTGGCAGACCGGCGGCCATCAGCTGAACTTTTTCCTCGCGGGTCGCTGCAACCTTCGCCAGTATTTCAGCAAACCGGGTATCGTTCTGTAGCGCTTCCAAGTCTGGGTCAGACTCCAAGTGACCAACATCGTCCCAGCCGTACATGGCGGCCGTATCGAGACAGGCGAAAGCCACGTCCATTTCTCCGCTGCGACTGTAGGCGCAGGCCAGATTGTAATGGCCCCACTTGCCCTCCGGGATAAGCTCGGCCTGCCGGGTAAAGGCGGCGATAGCAGCGTCAAAATCGCCGTCGTGCAGGCTGTTGTAACCGGCGTTACCCAGTTCACCGTATTGCTTCAACGTATCGGCGGCATACATTTTTGGTGGTTCCAGCTTCTGCGATGTTCCCTCGGAGCCGCAGCCGACTATGGACACCAGCAGCGCCAGGCCCGCCATGATGGTCAGGATCGTGGTTACTTTACGCACGACATTCCTCCGTTTATTGATCAGTCTCGTCTCTCTATCTTTGGTTAAGATATACCGAACCGGGAGCTTACACAATGTTTAGACGAGAGATTGCAAAAATCGTTACTATTGATTCTTACGTGATTTCAGGTTAATGGACAGCGCTGGTTGAGACTCAGTACGATAACCATGCATTGCGTCCCAGCCGAGTTTCAGGCCGGGATTCAATGCCACGTTGTGTCTCCCGCCAGAAGGCGAAAAAGCTTCAGCGGTCGAAAGGGCGGCCGTTGAGATCGCCCAATATCGCCCTATCGTGTCTATTTTGCAAGCCAAAAAAGAGAATATACTAACGCTCCTCATGAATTTCAACCGCCCGCAGCAGACCGTTGAATCCGCCGATCAGCAGTATGTCACCGCTGTGCCCGATACCGCGAACCGGCTGATCTATATTCAATTCCCAGGTCGTCGAATCGATTGCCGGATCATACGCCACGACAAGTCCCCCGGTGGACCCGGCGATAATCTTCTCATGAAAGACATGCAGTCGCGGTACGTACCAGTATTCCCCCGGGTCCTCGCTCGTCAATTGGTACTGAGCTTGAACGCACCGGTTTTCGGCGTCAATTACAATAAGGTCATGCGGCCGGTTGTCCATCTGGGCACCGAGAAAAGCGATGGTACTGTTGTTCCGGGTCAGCGCACCGGTTGGAATCAAATCAAGGGTATCAACACTGCGAGGAATGCCACTGTCTGAAGAAAATGATCGTATTGTGTAATCATCGAAACCAAACCACAGGAGACTGTCGATCAATAGAGGATCGGTAGTCAGGGTGGCTCCGGCATGGAATTCCCAGGCAACCGACCCGCTCTTCATGTCAAGGCAGCGAATCGTGCTGTCGCGTCCCGCAACATAGACTCTCCCATGATAGGCAACCGGGCTGGATGAAATTCGCGGAATTCGAATCATCGATTCGTTATCGGGACTCATCGGCAGGCGGATCCAGTCGTTGTTAAAGCGCCATACAACGGTACCGTCGGTTTCGTGCATCGCCAGCAGATCGTCATCGACAGTAATCACGATAATCAGGGAGTCGGTATGGGCCGGACTGGACGGCACCCCCAGATCACCGTCGGTTCGCCAGCGAAGGTCCCCGGTCTGCTTGTTGAAAGCGTAGACAAAACCGACACCGCTGGTGCCTTCATCGGTACCAACTATAACGAGGCTGTCGGTGATTAAAGCTGTGCTGTGAAACTGGTTGGCGCCGTCGGCCCCAACATTGTATTGCCACCTGACGTCACCCGTATGCAAATCAAACGCATAAAAGACACCGGCACAGGAGCCAATGTAAACGGTTTGGTCCGCGACCGCGGGCCGGGCATATACTCATCCGCCGGTATCGTAGGACCAGAGTGTATTCATTTCAGCGGCCGACGAAGTTCCGCACACCACGGCCAGAGTGATTACGGAGACTACTATGTGTCGGGCGACTTTTTTCACGGTTCCCTGTCGAACCAAGCGCTACACTCCGACTTTTTTCTTAAGCACTTCAAAGGCGCTGCGCAGGTCAATAAGCAGATCATCGATATGCTCGATACCTACGCTCAACCGAACCAGGCTGTCGGTGATACCGCGCGGTTCGCGGATTTCTTTGGGAATGGAGGCGTGCGTCATCGCCGCCGGATGATTCACCAGCGATTCCACGCCGCCGAGGGATTCGGCCAGCACGAAGACATCCAGCGCCAGGACAAACTCTTTCACCGCGTCAAAGTCGGCCTTCAGTGAAAACGACACCATTCCCCCGGGCATGGTCATGTTGTTCGGCACCGGCTTGCCGTCGAAACCGGGGAAATAGACCTTTTCGACCAGGTCCACTGTTTCGAGGTACTCGGCGACTTTCATGGCATTAACCGAGTGGCGTTCCATTCGGAGATGCAGGGTCTTTATACCGCGCAGAACCAGCCACGACTGCCAGGGATCAAGCTGTCCGCCGCCGGCATACTGGTTGAACCAGATTTTCTCACCGAGATCCTCGTCTTTGACAATCAGCGCCCCGGCGATCAGGTCACAGTGACCGCCCAGATATTTCGACATCGAGTGCAGGACTATATCCGCGCCGAGGTCCAATGGACGCTGGATGTAGGGCGTGGCGAAGGTGTTGTCGACCCCGACCAGGATGTTCTTGCCTTTGGCAATTTCAACGACTTTGGCGATGTCGGTCATCTGGAGCAACGGGTTGGTCGGCGTTTCGATCCAGATGAGCTTAGTGTTGTCCTGGATCGCCTTTTCGAAATTGGCGGAATCGGTGCCGTCGACATACGAAAATTCGATCTTGAACCGCTTGCAGATCTTTTCAAACTGGCGCATGGTTCCGCCGTAGAGATCGTCGACCGCCACAACGTGGTCACCGGATTCAAGCAGCTTGATTACGGAATCGAGCGCTGAGAGTCCCGATGAAAAAGCACACGCCCGCATGCCTCCCTCGAGATCGGCCAGGGCGTCTTCGAGCGCCTGGCGGGTGGGGTTTTTCCAGCGGGCGTAAACATACCCGGATTCATCACCCGGTTCGCTGACCCGATAGGTCGAGCTGGGATAGATCGGTGTTGTGACCGATCCGGTACCGTCCTCGGGCACCTGCCCGGAGTGGATTGCTTTGGTTTCGAACTGCCAGTTTTTGTTACGCTTATGAGCCATGGTGACCTCTTATTCCAGGAAGCCTTTGGAGCGCATCCACTCGTCGTTAAAGACCTTGCTGATATACTTGGCGCCGTGATCAGGCAGAATCACGACCATTGTCTGGTCTTTTGTCATTTTAGTATCTTCGGCATAGCGAAGCGCGACCGATACGATACCGCCCGAGGAACCGCCGCCCATGATCCCTTCCTTGCGGGTCAGCTCGCGGGCCATGACAAAGCACTCTTTGTCGGTTACCTGGTAGATATCGTCGATCACGTTGAAATCAAGCGTCGGGCAGAGGAAATCATCGCCGATCCCCTCAACCAGATACGGGTGCGCCTCGGGCATCTTGCCGGTCTTGAAGTAGTCGTAAAAGACGGAGCCTTCCGGGTCCGCGGCGATTACCTTGATTTCCGGCTTTTGCTCCTTGAGGAACCTGGCCGTGCCGGAGACAGTGCCGCCGGTGCCGATGCCGCCGACAAAGATATCCAGCTCACCGCCGGTCTGGCGCCAGATTTCCGGGCCAGTGGTCCGGTAGTGGGATTCGATATTGTCGGTGTTGAAATACTGGCCGACGAAGTACGAGTCTTTGGTTTCGCGGGCCAGCCGCTTGGCCGTTTCGTAATACGAGTCCGGGGACTCCGGATCGACCGCGGTCGGGCAGATATGCACCTCGGCCCCAAATGCCTTAAGGGCATTCACTTTTTCATCGGACATCTTGTCCGGGATGGTCAGGATAGCCCGGTAGCCGTGGGCCGCGGCAAACATCGCGACCGCCGCACCGGTATTGCCGGAGGTGGCTTCGACAATCGTGCCGCCCTCGCGAAGTTCACCCTTGCGCTCGGCCTGCCGCAGCAGGAAAATGGCCATGCGGTCCTTGACCGAACCGGTCGGGTTGAGAAATTCCGGTTTCACCAGGATCGTTCCCTGAATACCCCGTTCACGGGTAAGCCGCCGGAGTCGCACCAGCGGGGTATTGCCGACAGCTTCGGTCATATCGTCGGCGTAGGACATTTTTCCCGAGGTGGCCGGATCGTAGCCGGCGGGATTGTCGCCGTCGGGGTTGCTTGCCGCCGGCCGGCCTTTATTGGTGTTGGTCTTGTTGCTCATAGGGCAAAAAACTCTCTATTGTGATGCTCTGTTTTTCGGACGTAAACAGGCGCTGTGGCCCGTTTTGGGCTGATACGGCTACAACACTGCCGGGCGGTGAAAGTTTCGGCCCGGGTGTATGGATAATGTGCGGTTATGGAGCGCTTTTGTCAAGGTTGGGGTCCTGAACTTTCATTCAAAATATAGAGTGAAATCCCCGAAACCTTTTCATAGACTCCCCCGTACATATATCCACAAGACGCCGGCGTCACGGTTAAGAAATGCCTAAACGGCTGATCGGGCATACCCCGACAGCACAGCAACCGAGGTGACGCTATGTTCATGACCGACCAGAATTTCTCCGAGCAGTTGGCGCTGTTCCTCTATATCGGCAAAGAGGACCGCTAGTAGTCGCCCAGACTAGTCTGACCGACCGCAAATTCCGGAGCCGCTGATGCGGCGCCATTTATCATAAACATCGGGTTCCGTCCTTACCACGGCCGGGACCCGTTTTTTTTTGCGCCGTGAATTTTCTGCAATGAATCAATTAACCAGCAGTCAGGACTTTTTCAGCGTCACCATCGATCCCACATAAAACAGCAGTGCTACCAGCACCAGGGCGTTGATTCCGACTATAAACGATAGTGCCTCCAGCACGCCGCCAACCGCCGAGCCCAGCAGGTTGGACCCGAACGCGTGATTTTTTGACCGGACACGCTTAAACGAGGTAATGAAGATCACGCTGGCAAAGAAAATCGGCAGGTTCAAAAAACCCGTTCCCAGAATCACCCGCGGCCAGAACTCCATGGCGTTGAACCAGCTCAGCGGCACGAGATAGGTCAGTCCCAGCAGGATAAAGAGAATGCTGTAGAACGGTCGAAGGTTGGTCGGCTTGAATCGGTACACGTAGAAGTTGGCCAGAAGCACCAGCACTAAAATGCCGGTAATAATGACCGAATTGACCAGCCAGGTCGATCCCAGCAGCAGGATAGATTTGCTGATATTCTGAAATTCCAGCAGCAGAAACGCCGCCCCGAGAAAGAAGAAATGCCAGTCGAGGCCGCCCTCGCGTCTTATTATGACCCGCCGAGCCAGCAGGATCAGCAGGATCAGAATAGCCATGATGGACAGATGCATGTTGGGGATCCAGGGTGATTCCAGGTAGAGGTACGGCCAATCGTCGGTGGTCAGCTTTACCCGGCTGCCCGGCTCACCCATAAAATCGAGTCGTTCCCGGAACATCAGGGCAAATCGTTTCAGCCCTGGATTGGCCTCAATCGCGGTGGGAACTGTAGTGCTGTCGCGGCCGATGACATAGACGGTCCCGCCGAACCCGTAGCGGCCGTGGGGATATTTCAAAACCGCGGGTGGGTAACCGAACACCAGTTCGAGCAGATCATGGAGCCGGTAGCTGATCCAGGGCCGGCGCGCCTCAAACGCTACGGTGAGGATGCCGTCCGGCTTCAATCGTTCCCGCATCGCGGCAAACGCTTCCAGCGTGTACACATAGTGATCGACCCGCATGTTGTTGTATGATGACGACAACGTATGGGCATCGAGCAGCCCGATCGAAACGACATCGTACTTCTTGTCTACCTGATCGAGCACAGCCCGGGCGTCGTCGATAATCACATTCACTCGGGGATCGCTGTACGGTTCTTCCGGATGATATTTCTTGCCGATTTCATAAATGCCAGGATCGATCTCGACCGCATCGACTCGCTCAACATCATACCGAAGCGCCCCCGAGGCATCGTTGCCCGCGCCGGCGCCCAGAATCAGCACATCCTTTGCGTCCGGCTTGAACTGATACGGAAGGTCATACTGGGAAAAGGCACGCTCCCGAAGAGAGAACATACTCGGGTTAGCTTTGACAAAATTATCAGACAGATCGAGCAAACCCATATAGCCGACATCGTTCACATTGAGCAGGTACCCGCGCTGCACGCCCGACTGTCGATCGACCATGTCGAACACACTCAGCTTCTGGTATGGCGACCAGACAACCTCGAGTCGATCCGGATCGCCTTTTGGTATTGCCAGCAAAGCCACTGTCAGGACCAGCAGCAGAGCCGCCGAAATGTAATCCAGTCGCCTGATTTTTGGCTGAACCAGCACCAGCAGGACAAAAAGCAGCACGATCAGACCAAACCAGATCCAGGGCGGGGCGTAGTAAAATGAGAGCAGGGCCAGGAACCAGACACCACAGATACTGGCAAAGACGTTTAGCGAATAGGCGCCGATAGTGTTTTCGTGGACGTCGAGTTCGCGGCCGAGAATTTGACCCAGAGGAATGAACGCGATCAGCACCGCAAAGAAGATGGCAAAAACCGAAAACATGCCCAGCAGGGTCTTCCACAGCACAACCTCATCGGTAACTTCGTACCATATGACTGAATCGGTGAACGCTGACAGCAGCACCGGAACGTCGCGAAATAAATGCAATGATTCGCCGCCGATTGTGACATACAGCGGCAGTTGAATCATCAGCAGGATCCCCGACAGCGAAAACGCGAGCACCGACGGATACACCTTTCGGTGTGCGATATAGGAGCCGATTCCGATTCCCAAGAAAGCCGACAGCAGGACGAGGTTATTGATGTAGGCAAAAATACGGGATTCGGTTGATAGCCAGCGGATCAGCACTACTTCGGAAAAAAGCATGAGAAAGCTGACGCTAATTAGACTGAAATTGATGCGGCGAAAAAACGGCATTACAGGAAGTTCCACACGTCGTAGGTGAATGCTGGCACTATCATTCGAAGCCGGAATATACCGTCCGATTCAGCCGTGCTCAAGCGGTAACTTGGCGCGAGATAGCTTTCGTCTCTACCGCCGCGCCCCGCGAAAGATTGTTCCGCGTGTCCCGACAGCAATGATGTGGTCTTCTGAGATGCCGTGGATTGCGTTCAGATGTTCAGGGTGGGTTGCAATGTTCGATTCCCAGGATGGTTGTTCAAGATCAATGATATGGATGAATCGCCCGTACACACCAACTGCGTAGACGTCATTTGGCCCCAGCCCCCAGACGTTGATCAGCATTCCCTGTACACCCGGCAGATAGTGTGACCTGCACTCCGACCCGTCGAACTGAAACAGGCTGTCCCTGAAAACTGTTCGATCAATGAAATAGACGGACGAATCTGAATCGCCCCAGATAGCATTGATCGTACCGAATGCGGGAGTCTCAAAAGTATCGACTTTAATGCCGTCGTAGCGTAACAGGACAGACTCGTTGCCGCCTGTGAAAATCGCACCACTTCGGCATGACCCAGATCGCCCCCCGGTGCCGGGCGCCTGTTACTATTTCCTCGTAATGATCACCGCGAAGCCGGAATAGATCTCCGGTGGTAAGCATGCCGTAGAGAACTCCGGCTTTTGTCGCATACATGGATCCAACCGCCGGGCCGTTCGGCGGACCCTTGAGCACTGTTTCCCACGCAAAGCCGTTGAAACGCTGCAGTCCGCTGATTCCGCTCACATAGATCTCCGATGGCCTGACTGCCAGTACCTCGCGACAGCGATTGGGGAGCAGCGGTTCGAAACGAGAGACAGACCCGTGAGCGTATTGATATAGATACCCGTCGGCAGCGATAACCAGGGCGGTCTGCCTGTCCACCACGGAAAAGTCTTTCAGGTCCATTCCAAATCCGATCGACTGATTTTGTGCAGTAACTCCATCGTAGGTGATGATTGTCCCATAGTCGCCAACGGCAGCGAGGCTGGTGCCGTCGACAACGCAGACGTCCCAAATATTCGGATGAATCCCCGGGATCTCAACCAGCTCCCAGGCATCGGTGTACTGTCCGCCGGTATAGTGATAGAGCTGCCCCCTCGGTAGTCGCCGCATAAACAGAGCTATCGTCGGTTACAGCCAGATCGTAGGCATGGCCCGGGAGATAGATGGTGCTGATCAACGACCACTCGGAGCCGTCAAAATGCACCATAAAGGCCGATTGCGTGATAGCATAGATGTTGTCCGGGCCGGTTCCGTCAATGCCGACCAGCCGGTTGGGGACTACGGTAGGAAGCGTGTCCCACACCGAACCGTCAAAGTGCAACATCCGGCCCCCTTCGCCGATCGCGTAGATATTCGAGGACGACGTCCCCCAGACATCCCACAAATGCTCTGTCGTCGGCGTCTGCGTTTCGGTCCATGTCTCGCCGTCGTAGAAAACGACAATACCGTCACTGCAGGCTCCCCAGACGCTATCGGGTCCGGTCCCCCACAGCGCCTGGACACGGGCCAGAATGCCAGTGATTCGTCGGGCAATCCACTCCGAACCGTCGTATGTCGCAACCCTGAGGCCGGCGGCCGTGATAATCACGGTGTCCCCGAATGCTATGACTCTCGGGTTATTGAAGCTGCTGCCGAAGTCTTCGACCCGTGACCATCTGCGGCCGTCGCTGTGCAGTACCCAGCCATCTTTCCCTGCCGCCCAAATGTTGTCTGAACTTGTGCCGGACACACTTGTCAATGCTGGCGAGACCGATTCCACAACCCATTCAAATTCTCCCTGTGGGTAGCCGGTTGCCTGGTCGCTGTCACAGGATGGGAGCGACATTAACATCATAGCCGCCAGAATCAGCAGAGCAAACGGACGAGCGAGCTTACGCATATAAACCCCTGCATTTTTGAGGTGCACGACCACGGGGCGAAACGAGAGTGGTTGACAATAAAATAGCCTTTTGTGGCGATTTTGTCGATCTGACTAACAGGGCAGCCTGCGACATGTCGGAAATTCTGCAAAAAAATTACCGATACAGTCGAAATTAATTGGCGAAACCGGAACTCTGGATGATATCTTTTTGGTTGTTCTAGCGCTCTTTAACCTCTTGCAGGAGATCACAACCGATGCGTTGTGCTGAATGTGGCGAGAAGATCGCCGGACGCCCGGTCAAACGGGGCAAACTGGTGTTCTGCTCCGGCGAATGTGCCGAGGCGGCCGAAGGGTACGGGTATGACAGCCCGGATGATGACGATCGTGATTTCGATGAAATCGATGAAGATTACGATCGCAGCCGGGACGATGATTACGCGTACGATACCGATGATGACGATCGGTAAACTGTAACACTCGTCGTTATCGTTTGGGCGCCGTCCGAGCTTCGGAGATTGCAAGATTTTTCTGTCCGGAGCGCAGGTCGGCGCCTTCGTATTTTCCAAACAAAATCCGGCTATTCCCGTCAAAAAGATGTTGCATCCTCATAATAGCCCGTTAGAATAGGGGGAAGGCAACAACTGAGAAACGGCTAACAATGGGAGTTTTCCGTCATGCAATGTGCCCAGTGCGGCGACGAAATCAACGGCAAACCGGTCCGGCAGGACGGCGACATTTTTTGTTCGCTCGAATGCGCCTATATCGCGGCCGGCCTTGACCCTGAAGAAGAAGAGGGCTACTACGAAGAAGACCCGGTGGAGGGGGCTTTCACGGACGAGGACGAATAGCGCGAGCCGACCCTGATTACACAAAGAACAGCCGACCACCGGGTCGGTAGTCGGCCGAGTCTATTCGTTTCGAGTTAATCAGTCGCGAGAGATTTTTTTGATCTTGTATTTGATCGTTCCCGCCGGCACGTCAATTTCCGACTCGTCACCAACTTCCTTCCCAAGCAGCCCTTTGGCAATCGGTGATTCGATTGAGATCATGTCGTTGTCGACATCGGCCTCAGACGCCGGGACCAATTGAAATTCTATCTCCTCGCCATCTTCCATATCTTCCACCAGCACCTTGGCATACAGGTAGACCTTGTCATCGGGGATAGCGTCGGTATCGACGACCCGCACGCGAGAGAGTTTCAGCTCGAGTTCGCCGATTTTCCTCTCAAGATGCTGCTGGGCCTCTTTGGCGGCATGGTATTCTGCGTTCTCGGACAGATCGCCAAGCTCCATCGTGCGCTTGATTTCCGCCACAATTCTCGGGCGTTCTTCGAATTTGAGCTGCTTGAGCTCCGTTTCGAGCTTGCGGACGCCCTCTTTTGACATGTGTATTGGTTCACTCATAGACGCCTATAATACGCTAAACCGGCGCATTTTGCAAGTTGTCGTCGTCAACCACCCGCCCAAACACTGCAAACAGCAGTATCGACAAGATCAACCCCGGGAAAATCGGCTGCACGCCCAGCCAGTAGGAACCGTCGGCACGGAAATAACTCGCGGTCAGCCAGAGGGCCGACAGCCCGCCGGACAATACGACCGACAGCAGGGCCCAGCGAGGGGGAAACCGCCTCCGTCCCACAAAGGAAAAGAACACCGGTACCAATAGCGCGGGCGTTCCAACCGAGCCAAGTGCATGCCAGATATCGACTACGGACTGGAAAAACAGGGCAAACATTACCGCCAGCACCGCCGACAAAAACAGCCCCCAGCGGGTGTATTTGAGAATGTCCCGGTCACTCATTTTGCCCGCCCGTCCAACGATATCGTTGCCGAAGGTCGAGGCCGCCAAGAAGGAATACGAGTCGATAGTTGACATCACTGTTGAAAGCAGCGACAGCGCAAAAATGCCCAGCAGGCCGACCGGTAGCAGTTTCACCGCCAGGGCGGGATATGAGCCGATCGGCTCGGCCAGATCCGGCATGAGCGCCCGGGCGTAGATGCCGCAGAAGGTGGTCAGGAAATCAAAAAAGGCCCAGAAAAGTATCGACACAAAAATGCCTTTGCGGGCCACGGCGGCCGACTTGGTGGCGTAACAGCGCTGGTAAAAGGCCGGTTCGATTAATGTGGCCAGGGCGATCACGTACCAGATAGCGATATACCAGGGCGAATTGCCGCCGTGCCAGGTGAAATGCTCGGGTGGTGCGGCCTGTTTCAGGTAGGATAATCCGCCGTATT
Organism: uncultured Ignavibacteriales bacterium; assembly: GCA_964612145.1. Classification (GTDB taxonomy): domain Bacteria; phylum Zixibacteria; class MSB-5A5; order GN15; family FEB-12; genus JAGNLV01. Next base: position 28,091 of record CAZTBP010000007.1, read on the forward strand.
CAGTATACGCTACCACAAGCAAGATAATGAACCCCAGGAACATCAGGCCGAACTGCAGCAAATCAGTGCGAATGACCGAACTAAAGCCGCCGGAAAAAACGTAGATGATCGAAAAGAACGTCCCGACCACGACCCCGACCCAGAACGGCCAGCCGAAAAAATACTCCGACAGGACCCCCATCATCAGGATGTAGGCCGCCGGGACCGTCATGAGGTAGATTATCACAGACCCGGCGATGGAGGTTTTTGTGTCGTAGGCCTGGGCGAGACGGTCCGGAATGGTCAATACCATGGAGTCGCGCGCCTTTTTAGCCAGAAAGATCGCAAACACCGCTGCCGCCAGGTAATACGGCACGCCGAATACGAGCCAGTTGGAGAGGCCGTAACGAAAACTGTACTCGCCGACCCCGAGGATGCCGCCGTACCAGGTCGAGACAAGGGAAGCAACAAAGGCGGGCAGCGTTAACATCCGCCCGCCTAAGATCAACTCCCCGGTCGTGCTGTCTCCCTTCAATCGCTTGCGCAGCCCGATGTACAGGAGTCCGATAAAATAAAGAACTATAATCGCATAGTCGGCAGCATGCATGGGGGGTGTGCCTTAGAAAAGCTCCAGCTTCAGTTCACCAAAGAACCAGCGCTCAGGCGCCGGGAAGTACTCCGCCCAGCCCCCGACTACCAGGTTGCTGCCGTCCGGGTAAGCAAAGTTTCCGCCATAACCGCTCGTTTCGTACTTTTTGTTAAACAGGTTGTTCACATGCCCGGCAACCGTCAGGCGACCGACATCGAAGGGACCGTCAAAACTGAAGGCAGCCGAAGCCGATGACGTGTAGTAGTTATCGATGGCAAACTGCTCGGTATTATTGAAATCCATATACTGTTTGCCTACCAGCTGATGTCGCCAGGTCAGGCGCAAACCCTGCCATTGATAGTCCGCAATCGCGTTGCCGAGATACTCCGGGAAACCCGGTACGGTTTTGTCGGCAAAATCGATCGCGAATCCATCGATATTACCGATATAATCTCGAATGCGGTTGTAGTTATATGCGAAGTTGGCATCGATGCGAAGTCTCTCATCCGGCTTGACGGAACCGCTGAATTCAACCCCGGCATGTACTGACCGATCGGCATTGATCGACCGCCGCAATCCGTCATCGATACCACCGTAAGGGATGATCTCGTCGGAAAATTCCATCCAGTAGAAGTTCAATCCAAGCGCAAACTGATCAGTTCGATAGTTGCCTCCCAATTCAATATCGTATAGCCGCTCGGCCTTGGCGGTGGGATCACCGAATTCCCAGTCGGCTGTATCCGCTTCGGGATTGAGGACATCCAATGATGGAATAATAAACGGATCGTTGGCATCGTAAATCGTGGCATCGGTCGGCGTCCGTGACGATACCGCAAAGCTTGTATACAATGACAGATTGCGATCCGCCTGATACATCACGCCTATCCGGGGGGAGAAAAAGAACCAGTCAGTATCGTAGTCGAAGCCCCGGAAAGCGTTCATGCGTGTCTGATCGAATTCGTAGTTCTGGTACCGAAAGTGCGCGGTAGCCTGGGCTGAGAACTTCTCGGTCAGTTCGTAGTATTCCTGTACGAAGAAGCTGGCTTCAACCTTGTCACCGAAATATTCGTAGTAGCGTTCGCGCGGAGTCTGGGATGGATCCATGATTCCTTCCACCCAGACCACCTGGCCCCAGTGGTCGGATTTGAAGTAGTAGAAAGAACCGCCGATCGAGTGGCGACCCCGGTCGTGCTCGATATCCAGGCGCGGGTTCCAGCCCCACTGGTGTTTATCGACCCACTGCTGTCGCACCAGTCCGGCCGTGTCAACGGCGACCTGGGCCGTATCCAGGCCGTATTCTCGAAAGTCGTCATACTCCTCCAGCGACTTGAGCTGCTCGTAGTAACCGTTGCCTTTGATGTAGTACAGCGTATTGGAGAGCGAAATTTGATCGTTGAATCGATAGGTGTTGTGGAGATGATAATGCGGCTGATTGAAATTGTCCGTCTCATTGTCATAGGTCAAGGGATTGAACCTCCGGTTGCCGTCGAGCTCCTCCGGCGGTACGCCCCAGTAGGCAAGGTGCATCCGGATTGGTCCGCCGTAGACATGCAACTCGGTCGACATCTTGGGATCCAGCCGCGCCAGCGAAAGATAGTACGCCCAGCCATCATACCACGAATTGTGGCGGTAGCCGCCGGTCTTTTGTTTCGAAAACCGTCCGGTAAACGCCCACCGGCCATCGATCAACCCCGACGAATAGTCCACACTCTGTTTGTAGATATCGCTGAAGGCATCATTGTTGTGCGTATACACTCCGTAGCCGGACTTGAGGGTTATTTTGCGCTCACGGCTGAAAGCGCTGCTGACAATATTTATTGCTCCGCCGAATGAGGCTCCGCCATACAGGGAGTTGCCGACTCCCCGCTGCACCTGGATATCGGTGATGTTAGAGGCAAAGTCGGGCAGATCGACAAAGTAGGTGGCCTGATCCTCCGGATCGTTCAGCGGCACCCCGTTGATGTATGTCGCGATCCGCTTGTCATCGAAACCGCGGATACGCACATAGCTGTAACCGAGCGCTCCACCGCCATCGGTAAAGGTGTGCACATTGGGAGTCGTATTCAAAAGCAGTGGAAATTCCCCGACCGTGTAGTCACGATCGATTTCGGCCTCGGTGAAATTGGAAAACGCGATCGGGTCGATCCCGATCTCTGCCCGGTCACCGCTCACGACAATGTCGCTGCCCCGATAATAGCGCAGCTCGAGAACGACGGTATCGGGGAGATTGTGGGTCGCGTACTGCCTCGATTGATACCCGACCGAGGAAACGGTCACCCAGTGCACAGCTTCATCGGTCTTCAGCGTGAATGAGCCGGACAAATCGGTTTGCGTACCGATTCCGGAAATGTTGGTGGTAAGTGATGCGCCGATAATCGGTTCTCGTTCGGCATTGACGACAACCCCGGACAGTTCGGCTGCGGAAATCGTTCCCGCGCAGAGAAATGCCAGGGTCAGGATAAATAGGTGTCTCATGACAACAACCTCGCTCCTTAGAGTAAACGGTTAGCAAGGTTCCGTCCTGAGGGTCATAGGTTGTCGGCCTATCCGGCCGTGGGGATGCGATAAAGACATCTCCGTTTCCCTACGCCGGTATTATCCGGATCAGGTCGAGGGGGTATGATCTCAGGCGGTCAGATTCGCCACCCCCAACGGAACTGTATTTCTGTTCGCCGCTATGATAGGAAAAATCCTATCAAATTGCAAGCCGGATGTGCAAACGGAAGAATTCGACTCGCTCTGTCTGGCGCTTTCCACAATCATTTTTCAGTAACAGATGGGCTAGTCCCGCGACAAACCCGGTGAAAGCGTGCACCAATTGGAACCAGTGTGCGTTATAATAGACAGGAGAGAAATAAATAGCCCCACAACGAAAGGACAGGCAATGACCAAGCGGACATCCGACGATATCAAACAAGCAGTCAAGCAGCATTATGGCACCGCGATTACGCAAAACAGCTCCTGCTGCGGCCCGAAGCCGACTGACTTCGACGAAGAAGCGGCTGGACGGTTTGTCCAGCTTGCCGGCTACGAGGAATCCGATGTCCCCGAAGGAGTGACCTCGTTCGGCTGCGGCAATCCGGTCAATTTCGCCGATGTGAATCCGGGGCAGACAGTGCTTGATCTGGGCAGTGGCGCCGGTTTGGACCTGATTCTCGCGGCCAAAAAAGTAGGTCCGGAAGGAAAAGTCATCGGGCTTGATATGACCCCGGAGATGATCGAGACCTGTCGCCGCAATCTTGTCGCAGCCGGAATCGAAAACGCTGAAGTGCGGCAGGGTGAGATGGAAGCAATGCCGATCGAGGACAACTCCATCGACTGGATTATCTCCAACTGCGTGATCAACCTCTCGCCGGAAAAAGAAAAAGTCTTTGCCGAATCGATGCGGGTGCTCAAACCGGGTGGCCGAATGCTCATTTCGGATATCGTGACCGACAACCTGCCCGAGGACTACCGCGATGATCTTTCGGCCTGGGTTGGGTGTATTGCCGGGGCGCCCGAGGAGAGCGAGTACCTGCAGCTCGTACGCGATGCTGGTTTCGATGATGTCAGGGTGATTGAAAAAATGGTTTATGATCCGAAATCTTTGGCCACGCTGGCCAACGATGCCTGCGGCTGTGGAGCAAGTGACCGTGAGATCGAACAGGGCACGATCAACAAGTACGCCGGGAAAGTAGCCTCGGCCAAAATCACGGCGCGCAAGCCGGAATAAGATCATATCGATAAATAAGGGGCTTTATGGCGGGAGCTTGCGCTACCGCTTTCTTTCTCAGAGTCCGGTACAAAAAAATCCGCCGCTGCTTGTGGCAGCGGCGGAGCCGTCGAAAGGCACATATTCACAGCACGTGCTGAGATTTGTTGCGTCTTAGTCCTGTTCGTCCGGTACGGCATCCGGGTCGGCGGGATCGCCGATGGCCATTTTCTTTTGCGCTTTGTCCAGTTCGCGGCGCATGATCTCGACATAATCCCCCAGCAGACGGTAACGGTTGCTGAACGCTTCGGCGCGTAGGACCGCCGATAAAATGCGTCGTTTAATCTTGAGCCAGCTGTCCGCCTCTGACAATTTCGCCATGACCTTCTGGCGGTCCAGCGCGGCCTCCTGCGAGTTATCTTTCTTGGCGCCAACTTCCAGCTGCCAGCGATACTTATCTACGCGCATCTGGTTTTGGCTGATATCGGTTCGAATAACAGTTTCGATATCGATAAACCGGCGGGCCGCCAGCGGACCGTCGCCCTTGAGCGTAGCATCGTGCCAGAGATTTATGGCATGGTTGAGCTCTTTGATGTTGGCGCCCGGAGATGGTGGAGTCTGGGACTGCATCTGTTCGCTTTGTTCGGCGGGTGACTGATTTTCCGCCATTACCGAAGCCGAAGTCACCAAGACTGCCTGTAACAAAAACACCGGTAACAATTTGCGCATATGGTCTCCTTTAGAAATTTACCACTAATGGCCGATTTTACACTGGCCGTTTCGCTGACGAAAACCGGCGAATCACACTCTCGCAGCATCGGTTGTTAAATTCGAAAGGAGAAATCCCGCGGGAACAACGAACAGAAATGGGGGATTTATCCCATAGAGACTCATGTCAAGAACCGACGTTATTATTGGTATCGTCCTGATTGGGGGGGTTGCTTTAGCGACTCTTTTCCCGATTGTCCGAAAGTGGTATGCTGACTACCGTCAGCGCCCGGACCGGGAACAGATTCAGGGCTTTCTGCCCGAGCACCTGACTCACCTGCTGATGATCATTCATCACGTGCTGGTAGTCCTCATTCTTGTCGGCATCCGGCCCTTTACGTGGCTCCCGTATAGCAATGGATTTGCCCATCTCAACTCAAATACTGTCACCGCGGTGACATTGCTCGGGCTGGCCCTGTTTGTGCTGGGCAACTATCTGAGGGTGAGGACGGCGTGGGTGATGGGAGCAGCCTTTGATAAGTCGCTGGTGATCCGTAAAGACCATAATCTGGTCACGGACGGGCCGTTTCGACTTTCACGGCACCCGATGTATCTGGGCAACGTCGCCGCAGAGCTGGGCCTGGGAATCGCCCTGCTCAGCTGGCCGCTGGTGCTTTTCACGCTATTCTTGACTTTGCCGGCGACACAGCACCGGGCAATTGTAGAGGAGGAACTGCTTCACCGTCATTTTGGCCAGCAGTACAGTGATTTCGCCCGAGAAGTCGGGCGCTGGATTCCGTGAAACTATTCCCCGTCGGACTGTTCTTTGGCCCGCTCGGCTGCTTTGCGCTTATTGTGTTCGGTGCCGATGATGTCCAGCATCTGGAAGCCCAGCGACGAGTCGGCATCAAAAAGACGGCTGAGGATCTGGTTGGCCTCCGGGACCATATCATTGAGTGAATACGATGCCCCCAGTCCGATCCACGCGCCGTAGTAACTGGAGTCTATCGCGACAACCCGGCGAAACTGTTCCGCCGCAGGACCGTAGTCACCCTCTCTCAGGTAAATCAGGCCGAGCGACTGCAGTGAATTGAGATGCTCGGGATTGCGCTCTATGGCCTTTAAATAGTAGTCTTTGGCTTGATCAGTTTTGCTCAGGCGGCTCTTGATCGTACCGAGATAGTAATAAAGATCAACCGAGGTGCCGCCGGAATCCTCGCTCATTTCAAAGTAATACTCGGCCGAATCGAGGCTGCCCGAAGCTGCAAAAGCGCTCCCGAGCGAGAACGGGATCACCTCATTTTCCGGTGACAGGTCCAATGCCTGACGCAACAGCGGCAGGGCTTTGGATATACGACCGGCCTTGGAATATTCACGCGCAAGGTTGGTGAGATACAGCGCGTTGGTGGGCGCCTTGTCCACCGCCTGCTCGAAATAATTGATGGCGGACACGATATCTCCCTCACCGCTGGCAATGACGCCTAAATTATTGGCCACGTCAGCGGCATTGGGATTCATATTCAGCGCCCGGTCCAGATACACCCGCGCCTGTTTCTGATCACCGGTAGCGGAGAAGGCAACGCCCAGGTTCTTGATCGCTTCGAAATTGTCAGGCTCAAGCTCCAGCAACGCCCGGTAGCTCTTGATTGCCTTGTCAAACTTTTCCCCCCGCATTGCCATGCCGCCGGTCTGAAGCAGGGCCTTCACCGAATCTTCGGGGCTTTTCGCCTGACCGGCTGCCGGCAGCACAAGAACCAGCGCCAGTAAGATCATCGCAAAATTACGTAGGTTGTTCATATCGGGTTATACAATACAATTCCTGAGTATATCCGTCAAGCCGGGTTTTGGCCTGCCGGGAGTGTTGCTTCTGTTGAATTCCAGCACAAAAGAAGGGCGGCCAATTTCGAAAACTGGCCGCCCGAACTAATCGATTCGCTTTGGTCAAAAGGCCGAGACAAATCCCAGCAGAACAAAATTTTCCTCGTTTTCGATATCGTAGATGTTCTCAGCAGTCAGCCGAAGGTTGGTAGACAGCATATAGCCGATATGTCCGGTAATCGTGTTGTACGTCGGCTCGATATCGCTTTCAACGTAGTTGTACAGGGCGGTCGCATACCACTTGGAGGCATCCCCCTCAGGCCAGAGGATACACTCCGCCATGCCGCCCCTGGTCTCTATCTCATCGCCGGGGGAGGCAACAAACGTGGGGTTGTCGTCACGACGCTCGATATACTGCAGGTTCAACTCAAATGGCCCGTACCCGATCGTGGCGTCGCCGCCGGCAATCCAGGCCTCGTTCTTGAATCCGTCATCGTTTTTTTCCTTACCGTAGTATCCAAAAATTCCAGCCCGGGCGTATTCGCCAAAATTCTGTGAGATCCGTCCAACGACATTTTTGTATTTGTCTTTATCGTAGACGCTCTCACTGCCCTCGGCTTCGACCAACCCGTTGCCGTTGATGACTTCGGCGATAATATCGGTCCCGGTCGGGAGCCCCCAGGTTATCATCACGCCGCGGTCATATTTCAAGTCGATATCAGATTCGCCCGGCGCTGCCGTGTAGATTACGTAGTCCTCGAACGTAAGCCGGACCTCCCGCTTGAACAGCGGATCCGATACCTGGAATTGCCCGAGATAGACATCGAGATCCTGGCCGAATAGATCGTTGAACATGATATAGGCGTCCTCGACCCCCGCTACCTCCCCGTGTTCGCTGAAATAGAAATAGAAGTAGTAGGCAACGTTCTTGCCGAGCGAACCACCCGACATCAGCTTCACATTGTAAGGTACGCCCAGATCAGTCTCGTTGCCTGTCGAAGTTTCATGCCGAACCCAGCCCTCCAGCCTGATCGCGAACGGAAAATCGCGGATCAGCGACAGGTTGCGGTCGCCGGTATCGACAAAATACCGTGGCGCATCCTTATCTTTCAAAACGAAACCGTTGCCGGCAAATTCGTCACCGTACGCTTTCAACCTCGGAACAGGCTGGTGACAGGTGGTACAGGACATATGGTATTTGCGGGCAAACGACGGGATCGCGTCAGCGTCTTCAACCATAAAGGCCCCGGCCAGACAGATGGCCAGTATTGCTGCGGATATAAATACAGATATTACTCTATGCATACTTGTAACTCCTCAGGGAATAACATTGACAATTGTGGAATAGTCGTTGACCATCACTATCTCTGCTTCTTCTTCAGGAACTTCAAGGAACTCGGCAACCGGTCTGACGAGCTTTTGATAGTTGAGCACAGCGGTGACGGTCAATTCGCCCGGAGCAGCCTCAAACGGCACATTCCAGGTAAAGGTTTCGATTTTAGTTTCGCGCGGACCGAACCGGTAGTCGACCCCAAGCGAAGCAGTATTCCATTGCTGAATTGTCATCCGGCCCTGCGGATCAAAATAAGGCATGCGGAATATGCGATCGCCAACCGGGATCCCATCCCGCTGGACTCCGTCGAAATCCGGATCGTCCAGGGCGATACCCATATCCTGATACGCAAGGACATCGGCGCCAATCGTGTACTCTTCACCCTCGAAGCCTTTTTTATCGACTGGAAGGTGATAGACATTGCCCTCGGCATCGGTCGCCTCGACATGCAGCCAGACGATCCGGTCCTCTACCGATCCGGTGGGGAACTTGTGGCCGGTCTTTTGATTGAACAGCGTCACCTGGAAGACTACCGGTTCGCCGGGCACAACTTCACGGATATCCGGATGTACGATCATCTCGATGGTTCCCCGCATCTTCCCCTCAACGTGGGCGCCGTGAAACATGTGCTGGGCAACATCGGGGTGTTCATTTCCCATCGAGGCCGACCGACCCGGCGCATAAGTCATGTGACAGTCCTGACAGCGGGTATCGTCTGCTGCGTAGGGCCCTGCAAGCCACTCGCGCTGTGTTGATTTCACCCAGACGCCGTACGGACTTTTCTCGTTATGGCACGTTCCGCAGAACTCGGTCGTTGACAGAAAGTCGTTCTTGACCATCTTATGCGCCGGAGACTGCATGGCCTCGTCCGGTGAGCGATTCCCCTGCTTCTCGTCACCGGGAACCGAGAGCCAGTTGTAGTTAAACGGCTCTTCTCCTTTGAATCCGACGATCGTGTGACAGGCCTCGCACGATACACCTTCATTCGCACGGCTGTTTTCCTCCGGGTGCGGGGGAGGAACATCTCCAGCTAAGAACGATAACGGTGCGTGGCATCCGTTGCAGCCGGCTTTCACATCCGCGACCTTCTCGTCTTTCTCCGCGTGCGGAACAGCCAGTTTGAAGTATTCGATTTCGTCCCAGTGATGCGTGTACGATTGCGACATCATCGACTGCTGCCACTGCCGGTAGATATCAGTATGGCACGATGTTCCGCAGTAAGCGGGCGTCTCGTATTCGTCGTACGATCTCGTCCCCAGCGCTTCATCACCAGCTTTGACATCTTCCTGGGCCAGCACCGCCACGTTTACCACGATCATCATGGCAGCGACAAGAGCTGTCATTTCGAATATCAGACATTTGCGCTTTGAATCGGGCTTCATAAAAAAACCTCCATTCGGACCTCCCCAATGAGATTTGCTTCACAAACTGCAACATGCAGAAATTGGACACTTTTGTCAACTGTAAGACGTACACTGTAAGACGTACTAACCGATACGAGGTTCAGAGCTCACCTGCGTGGCAAAGTCACCAATTCTGATATTTCTCGGATTGGAGGGCAGGCAAACACAAAAAAGGCATCTCATACGAGATGCCTTGAAATCATTTAGTCTGTGGATATGGAAATATGCGTCGAAGCTACGCTCCTTTAATGTTCTTTTTGGGAGGATTATTCACCAGCGCAAACGAAAGATATTCCAGTTCCATGGACATGTTCTCGTTGCGAAGGTAGACATCGTCGGGGACCCGCAGATTGACCGGAGCAAAATTCAGGATGGCCCTGACATCGGCCTTGACGATATCGTCGACAATATACTGGGCCACCGTGGCCGGCACCGCCACCACGACGATTTCGATCCCGGCTTCGGCCAGCTCCGCTTCCAAATTGGCAATGTCCGAGACAATAATGCCCTTGTGATTTGAGCCGATCTTTCGCTGGTCGTTATCAAACAGCTTAACAATGTGGAAACCCTGTTTCATGAATTCCTTGTAGGATACCAGGGCGGAGCCGATGTTACCGACACCGACCAGGGCCACTTTCCAGACCCGGTCGATTCCGAGAATCGACGCAATCTTGCGTTTGAGTTCGTTGACTGGATATCCCAGCCCCCGGGTGCCAAACGACCCGAAAAACGACAGATCCTTACGGACCTGCGCCGGAGTCAGTTTCTCACGCTTGGCGAGTTCCTTCGACGATACCGTTTCATAATTTTCCTTTTCCAGCAGCGTGAGAGCCCGGCAGTAAAGTGATAAACGGTGAATCGTCGATTCGGAGATTTTCTTCTTCAAACCCGTCTTACTGGCGACGTTCATAATAGTTTCTCACAGACCTCATGTTACATGGATTCACAATATATGTGAAATCAATCACAAAAGATTATACGCGCGCGACCACATCGTGTCAACACAATTCTATTGGAAGCATCGGCTTTTTGTCCTTCTATCTTAAGCCGAGATAATAAGTTTCGTTATCACAAGGACTTCGCGAAATCGACATCCCGCAAATTTCAAAAGAATGACCTACTCCACAATAAGGCGCGGAGTCGAGGGTGACAATCGAGCAAGTACCTCATAATTGATCGTACCGGCCCAGTCTCCGATCTGCTCGGCGCTCACCCGGTCATCACCATCGTGACCTATCAGGGTGACCTCGTCGTGCAGCTTCACGCCCTTGATATCGGTGATGTCAACCATCATCAAATTCATGCAAATGCGTCCGCGCACCGGCGCCCGCCGACCCTTGATCAACACATACGACTGGTTCGACAGGCCGCGATCGTAGCCATCGTAGTAGCCCACCGGCAAGACCGCCAGCCGGGTCGGCGCGGTCGTGCGGTAGGTGCAGCCATAGCCGATAAAACTGTCGGCCGCGACCTTTTTAATTTGCGTAATCCGGCATTTCCAGGTCAAGACCGGCTCAAAAAGCCGATTCTCTCCGCCATGCAGGCGGTAAGAGAGATAGGTTTCTTTCGACGGCCAGTGACCGTAGACGGCTATCCCCGGCCGGACCAGGTCGAAGCGGGTCTTTTCAAAAAGAATCGTTGCTGCCGACGATGCCGTATGCTTCAGTCTCGGCTTCAGTTTCAGCCGGCGGAGTTCCTTAAGCAGCTGCTTGTAATTATCCAGTTGAAATTCGGCGTATTCATGATTGGTCGTGTCTTCGATGTTGGCGAAATGCATCGAGGCGCCGTATGGCCCGCCCAGCGCTGGATATTGGGCGTACATCTCGGCGACTGAGTGAAGCTCGTCGGAGGTGAAGCCCTGACGGTTGGTACCGGTTTCGAGCTTGAGATGCGTTCTGATCCGCTTTTGGTGTTTTTCAGCCAGTTTTCCCAGCGACGCTATTGTCTGAACATCAAAAACGACCGGCTCCAGATCGAAGTCGATCACCTCGCGTTCCTGACCCGGCGGCAGCGGGCCCAGAACCATAATTTCACCGGTCCAGCCTGCCCCGCGGCAGGTAATCGCTTCGTCCAATGAATGCACGGTCACATATTCGCACTTCTTGGTGCGTGACAGCATCCTGATCAACTCCGCCAGACCGTGCCCGTAGGCATTCGCCTTGACCGACGGCGCAAGGATGCGGTTACCGGACAGGCGCGCGAGGGATCCGACGTTTTTTGACAGGGCGCTGTAGGAAAGTTCTATCCAGCTGAGCAATTTCGTTGCGGCCATATCCAGTTGATAAAAAACAACGACGGTTTCTGACAACTAAAAGTTTTGTGGTGGGCCGCAACGGTCAATAATTACACTGCAGTTTAATCTAGCAGGCTGTTGAAAAACTCTGGAATCGACCCACCTATCACGTGTTCAGGGGGTGTTCCAAGTTGGTTCGTGCCGAGATCGTCGATTGTAGGGCTTCCTGGCGCGTCGTCATTTTTCACAAACCGGCCGCAAACGGTTTTTCAACAGCCTGCTAGGCGATGTCGATAATCGGTAAGTCTACTGCAACGGATATATGGTACTTCAGCAAAAAAGGGAGCCTGATGAATCCGCAAAGATACGACCTGATACGACAATCGTTTGAGACCTTGACGCCGCGAATGGACCGCGTGACTGACGTGTTTTTTGAGAACATTCTCACACGTGATCCGTCGCTTCAGCAGGTGTTCGACCAGGGTAATCCGGAGGTGCTGAAAACGGTCGTGTACAGCGGGCTGTCTGCAATCGTCGCCAATCTCGACCGCCCGGTTATTCTGGAATCGATTCTCTACGAGATGGGACGACGGCACCGGGACCTGGGTATGCAGCCGATGCAGCTCCCGATCGCGCTGGACTCACTTCTGTTTGCCATGCGCGAAGTGTCGGAATCCTGGGACAACGATCTCGAAGCGGCATGGATCCGCGTCGCCTCGATGGTCATGGAGCACATGCAGCGCGGCCTAACCGCCGATTCATCGCGCAAAGCTGCAAACTGACGCAAAAAAGCAGGGCCGGTTGACCCTGCTTCAATCGGTTTCCGGATCAAGCGACTACAGGTACTTCTCCATCATCCCCTTGACCTTGCGAACGTGCCCTTCCTCGAAGGACACCAGCCGCTCGAACATCTTCTTACCTTCATCGGAATCGACATACTTCAGGGCGTTGGTGTAAATATCGCGGGCCTGTTCCTCAAGCCGAAGGGCAATATCCAGAATAGTCTTGAGCGAGTCGGCCTCGGCTACCTCAGTGATCAACTTTTGATGGGTTTTACTCATCGCCTCCGGGACTTCCGGCAAGCCCTCTTCCTTCATGATATCGGCGGTTGTGATCCACTTCTCGCTGCGGACCAGTGAATCATACTGCCGCTCGAGAATGTGAAAATGGCGCTTTTCTTCCATCGCCAGTTCCTCGATAACCGACTTGATCTGGTCCGCTTCCTGCTTCTTGATAGCCTCGCGGTAAAACACATAACTGGCCACCTCGGCCTGAATTCCAGAAGTCAGGGCCTGGAGAATTTCCTGGTTAACGGGTGTCATAACTGTCGAGTCCTTCCCTAAAGATATTGTATATTTTTGCTGGCCCAAGATCATCCATTCGGCCGGAATTGTCAAGGCGGGTGTACCCGTTATCACCGTGGACTCGCCACATCCTAAATCATTTCATCGCCCCGCCGATAACCAGACAAAGGTGCAGACTGTAAAAAAAGGGAGCTCGACTATGGGCATTATCGGTTTTCTGTCCAACGTGGCGAACAACTTCCGCAACCACTATCTCGACCTTGCCGAGAAAATCAGCCCGGAACCGCAACGATACCGTGATTTTTCAACCCGGGACGACACGTCAACCAGAAGTCGCGACCTGGGCGATCGCTACGAACCACAGACGGCTGCCGAGGCAGCCGACACCGACCCCAAAGACACGGTTGAACTGTCCGGCGACACCCCGGCTCCGGCCACCGAATCGGATGATCTTTCAGATGATCAACAGGCAACTCCGTCCCCGGCCGAGGAAAAGACCGATGAAGTCCGGCAGCGCCCGGATGGCACCTATACCTACCGCCGTGAGTCCCGGCTCGACTATGAAATCTCGCTCCAGTTTGATCTCGCCGCTATCCGGCGGACAGTCCGTTCCCTCGCCGAGGGGGACAGCGAGACTGTTGAACAGATGATCGCGGCTGGATTCGGACTGTCGGCGGATATGAATTTCCGTGGCTTTTCTTCCGTGGAGCAATCCGGCGCCCGTACCGGTGAGACCCAACCGGCAACCCATGCGCGCGGCCTGAATATGCTGAGAAGCCGCCAGGCGAATGAATTTGCCGCGGCCAGCCGAAATTTCGGCGTTGAGTCGTTTTTCCGTGATTCCACGAAGATGATGCACTCGATGGATAAGTTCGCGCGAGACGGTTATACCCGCGCAATGAACCGGTTCGCCATGCGATATCGCATGGATACCCGCTTCAGCTTCGCGCACCTTCAGCGCTTAAACGTGCAGACCGCCCAGATGGCCGATCAGGCCCCGGAATCACTGAGCCGCTATTTTAATTCCGCCGGCTCGGTCGCCGAAAACGGCTCCGGTGATATGATGGCTGCATTTTTCGACGCGGTCGATGCCTATCTCCAGCAGGCCGAAGGGCACCTGCTGCAAAAGGCTGTCGGGTCGTTCGAACAGGCGGTGGCCGACCTCGGTTTCAGTGAGGCCCTGACCGATACTGCCCGAGCTCACATTACGGACACGATCGAAAGCTTCTTCGATCGCGTCGATGGCGCGATTGACAGCATGCGCACCCGGTTCGGCGTCGAGCCGGGCGAGGAGATAATTCCACCGGCGGATCGGGAGATTCCAGATGAGTCAGTGGATCCGGCGGTTTTACACCAGGAAGATAATTTAGCTCGAATTGCATAATCCCCCGCTTTTGAAAGCCGACCTTTTTGAGTGCCGTTTCATTCGCAAGAGTGAGGCGGCAGTTTCTCTGTCCCGGGCGCATTTTTGCCTTGCCAATTTCGCTGCTTGGGTTCATTATTCCGCAACGAGTAATGAAAGAAGACATAGGTAGAAATATCGCCCTGTTGCACGGGCGCATCGCTGAAGCCTGCGAAGAATTCGATCGTGATGCCGACGACATCACGGTGGTCGCGGTGACCAAAACCCACCCTGCGTCTGTTATCCAGACTGCAGTCGCCAGCGGCCTGCATAATATCGGCGAAAGCAAAGTCCAGGAAGCCGACGAAAAGATCACTGAGCTGGGCCAGGTCGCCCGGTTTCATATGGTTGGTCATCTCCAGACCAACAAAGTCAAACGAGCAGTGCAGCTGTTCGACGTCATCCAGTCGGTCGACACCCTCAAGCTGGCCAACGAGATCAACAAGGAGGCCGGCAAGGCCGAACTCGAGGTCGAGGTGTTGGTCCAGGTCAATTGTTCCGGCGAATCGCAGAAATACGGTATTGCCCCGGGGGAGGCGCTTGATTTGTGCCGTACTATTCAGCCGATGGAAAATGTTAATCTTATCGGGCTCATGACGATTGGACCGCTGACTGACGACGAGGGAGCGATAAGGGCCGCCTTTCGACGCTGCCGGGAGCTGTTTGTTCAGGGCCGTGATGAATTCGGTGGTGACTTCGACACCCTCTCCATGGGCATGACATCCAATTTCCCGCTGGCGATTGCCGAGGGCTCGACTATGCTTCGAATCGGCTCCCTTCTGTTTGGCGAACGTGTCAACAATTGATCTTTTCCACTCTCCCATTCCTCTGATATATTCCGGTCGTTTCGCCTGAATCAGGCGTAAATCGCACTCAATAATCCTGCCAATTTCCCGATAATAATTATAAGCGTGTGCCGAATTGAAACTGGTCGAAAATCGAACAGGTCAAATCCCGGCACCCGACCCCGGTGACCAAACGGAGGAAATCGAAGGAGCAATTGATATGAGTACCGGCCTTTCACCAAATGATATCCGGAACTACGAGTTTCCGAACCAGATGCGCGGTTTTGACAAGGACGAGGTGCGCGGACTTCTCGAGCAGATAGCTGTCACGATCGAAAAACTCGGGGAAGAGAATCTCAAGGTCTCGATGGAACGCGACAACCTGCGCTCACAACTGGAAAGCGTCAAGCAGTTCGAGGAGAGCATCAAGAATGCCGCCATCGACGCCCGTCGAAACGCCGACACGCTTGTATCCGGCGCCAAAAAGCAGGTGCAGGACATTCTCGACAAGGCCAAGCAGGAAGCCAACGAGATGGTCATCGCCAGACGTGAAGAGGCTGAGAAACTCGAACAACAAATCGCGAAACTCGGTATGATCCGATCCTCATACCAGACCAAGCTTCGTAACCTGATCGAGTCGCACCAGGAAATGGTGGACAAGATCGAGATGATCGAGACTCCTTCTCTTCCGGAATCACCGGAGCCGGTGACAACCGAGACGGTAACTACTGACCCGACTCCGGAGCCGGAACCATCCTCCACCGAGCCCGTTTCGATTGACACCGACCAGGACAGAGCCGAAACTGCTCCGCAACCGACATCGGAGTCAACGCCCGCCCCGCAGATAACTGAATCACCCAAAACCGACTCAACGCTCACTCAGGAACCGACCCAGTCGTCCAAGGCGCCGGTGTCCGAGCATGTGCAGTCGTTCCATGAGCACCAGCGCCAAACCGACGACCTCCGGACTCCTGAGGAGTCAAAGCAGCCGACTCCGCCGCCGAAATCTGACACCGATAACCCCTGGGATTTCAGCAACCTCATGGCGCCGGAAAAGCCGGAAACCCTGAATACTACCAACGGTATCGAGGTCGAGGAATCGACGGAGGTTACCCGGAGCAAACGTGAGACCTTCAGCTCCGAACCGGAAAAAGAAGAACGCGAACAGATGGAAGAAGCCAACGCGCCGAGCAAAATCATTCCGGCTGAAGGACAAAACGGTGGTATCGATCCCGAACTGGCCGAGGCCCTGAAAAGTTACCAGGCTGATCAGGTCAACGAACCGACCTCGCGGCCAACCTCCAATGAAGAACGCGACGATTCGGTCCGCACGAACGATCCGATTGATGATTCAGATGATGTGCAGGAGCAGTCCGATACAGACAAAATCCGTACGGAGACTGCCGACGAAAATACCGAACACAACACGATCGATATCGACTCCCCGGTCGGCGAAGACAAGCCGCAGCAGCCGTCCCCTCCGCCGCAGCCGACCGCCGGTCAGGCGCAGCCGAGCCAGCAGCCGCAACAGCCGACGCGGCAGGGGACGACCCCGACCGAGTCGGCTGAGAAGAAGCCGGCATCAAAATCTCCGGAGGACCTGGCGCGGGAACTCGATGAGGTGGCCGCCAAGTTCGAAGAAGAAATGGACAAAGCTGCCAAGTCGTAAGACAAACTACCCCACAGCGCAGTTAAGACCGGTCTGCACCTTCCCCCCGCAGGCCGGTCTTTTTTTGCCTCGTTTTTCCGTGACACGACCGCCTGGATTGCTATATTCGCATCATCGGGGTGCGACGACAGCCGCTGTGGTGCGATAATAGCTGTTGTGTTGTCATCGCCAAGTGCGTGAAGTTCGTAATTGTGAGAATATACGCCGGAGGCGTATCGACGAAGCAATCTCTGATTTGCCCGGACTCGGCCGTCCCACCCCACATGAAACGAACATCCCTATTCGCAAGGAGCTTTTCTGATGCAAACGGTCGAAGAATTCCGCAAGATGCGCGACGAAGCTGTCGGATACATTAAGTCACAAGTCGATTTCACGCCCAAAATCGGGATCATCCTCGGTACGGGGCTGGGCAAACTGGTCGATGGAATCGACATGGTCGGGACAGTCGGCTACGACAAGATCCCTCACTTCCCGGTTTCGACGGTCGAGTCTCACGCCGGCCAACTGCTGTTCGGGGACCTCAAGGGCAGGCCGGTCGTGTGCATGCAGGGACGTTTCCATTTCTACGAGGGCTATTCGTTCAAGCAGATCGCCTTCCCGATCCGGGTCATGAAAGCGCTCGGTATTACGCATTTGATCGTCTCCAACGCCGCCGGCGGCATGAACCCGAATTTCAAGCCGGGCGATATCATGCTGATCAAGGATCATATCAATTTCTTCCCCGGCAACCCGTTGCTGGGTCCCAACGACGAGGACCTGGGCGACCGTTTTCCGGACATGTACGAGGTCTACAACAAGGGTTACCAGCAACTGGCCAAAGAGGTCGCGCTTCAGCAGAAAATTCGTTTGCAGGAGGGCGTCTATGTCGGCCTGACCGGTCCGTGCCTGGAGACCGCCGCCGAGTACCGCATGCTCCGCGGGTTTGGGGCTGACGCGGTCGGGATGTCGACCGTGCCGGAAGTGATCACGGCGCACCACCAGCACAACAAGATTCTGGCCTTTTCGATTATTACCGATATGGGTTTGCCGGATAATATGCATCCCTGTTCGCTGGAGGATGTAATCGGCGCGGCAAGCAAGACCGAGCCGGTGCTGCGTGATTTGATCGCCGGCTGTGTGGAGCGGATGGAGGTGTAGGGGTTTCTCAATTTGGCTGCAACAAGTGTCGCCCCCCTTTCCCCTTGACTAAAACGGCCAAGCCGCCTATTTTAGAAGCAAGATAGAGCGAATAGGCCCACCAAGTCGGACAGCCGACCCACAGGCTGACCCTGGCTCCAAACGCTCACAACGCACGTCCCGAACAAGGATTTCAAAATGACGCGGAAGATTCGTATCGTTCTCTCTATTATAGCAGTGATCGCCCTGCTGATCACGCCTGCCATCGACGCCACCGAAAATCTCAACCGCTCGGTGCTCTCAAACGGCGCGACCGATGCCTCCGCGCCCAATATCCGCCTCCAGGCCACCCTCGGTGAATTCACCGCCGGCTCCGGTACCTTTGGTCCGGCTCAGGACGTTCTTATCACCGGCTTCTGGCAGCAATTCGGCTCCGGCCCCTGCTGTAACCTTCGGGGCGACACCGATTTCTCCGGCGATCACAACGTGTCCGATGCCGCCACCATTGTCGCCTACCTGTTCCAGAGTGGCCCGATGACGGACTGTTATGAGCTGATTGATACCGACGGCAGCCGGTCCGTGAATGTAGTCGATATCACCTACTTGATCGCTTTCCTGTTCCGCGGCGGCCCCCAGCCGACCTTTTGCCAGTTCCCGGCCAAGTCATTAGCCGGCAACTAAGCCTCTCTCTGCAGAATCACCAGTGCACACGCTGCCAGGGGGCAAATCTCTCCGGCACCGATCATTGTCCTTCCCCCAGGGCCTGCACTGCCCGCTCAACCCGCGCCAGCACCGGGGCAACATCGCGGTTATATTCGCGTTTTGCCCGTGCGATTCCCTGTATTGCCAGCAAAAGCAGATATCCGTAGCCGATTGCCATTGCCATCAGTTTTGTAGAAACTGCCCGGCCGGCAAACAACTCCGGCACCATCAGAGTGAAACCGACCGCGAACAGGCCAATGTAACACGCCACACCGTAAACTACCAACCACCGCGCAAAGCGGAGTTTCCTGGCGGCACGGTTCAAGAAAGTCCGGTTGTTCTGATCGAGGTTCCCGAGTCGAACGCCGGTCTGACGATACCATTTTAGCCCGAGTATAGTAAGCATGGCCAGTCCGGCTATCATCACTCCGATCCAGCTTAACGTCGTTTGCAGTTGCAGCATCGAGACAAAGAAGCCCATCGCCGCAGCCACAACCACAAACGCCCCGACTGTCATCAGGTTGCGTTTGCGCCAGTTTTTTTCGATCTGGCTGATATCATACAGGAGCCGATCAGGTCCGGCCACTGAATCCAACGGGCCGCGCATCTTCCCGCGGCCCCACACAGCTTGCATATCATCGAACCGCATAGTCTATACCTCCAATTTTTCCTGCAGGGCTTTCTTTATTCTGTTTATCTTCACCCCTACATGATTTACGGTCATGCCGGTTACCTCCGAAATGTCCTTGTAGGGCAGCCCCTCCAGTGCCATGCCGATAACCAGCCGATCTAGTTCAGGCAATTCGCTGATGGCGTCGAGCAACTGTGACAATTGCTCGTCACGCTCTATCTGTTCAGCTATGTCCGGTACCGTAACCGGCTCGGCCGGGCCGGTACCGAGGGGATCAAAAAGCTGTTCCCGACGCTTCTCCTGTCGGACCCACATCAGAGCCGTGTTGACAGCGATCCGATACAGCCACGTACTTCCGGCCGAGCGGCCCTCGAACTGATCCAGGTGCCGCCAAGCCGCCAAGAACACTGATTGCAGCAAATCGAGGCGCTGATCCGGATCGGCACAGTAGGCGCAACAGAGCCGGTAAATGCGGTCTCGATTTTCCTCGTACAGTTGTGTGAAGTGTGTAGATTTCTTCATTGGACTATTTTGGAAACTGACTGCCCTGCCTATCATTCAATCTTTTAGATGACTTTCCGACCATTTTCTTACAGAGAATTTTCCTCCCCCCGCCTCGTTTCCCCCTCGCGCATCATTGCCAACAATAGTTGCCAAAGGCCGACGAAGCATCATATTTTGACCCTATGAAACCGGCGAACCGAGTACATCTGTTGTGGATTATTCCCTTGTTCGTGCTGGCAGTGTCACTTTCACTGTCCGGCTGCAAGAAAGAAGAACTGCGCCGGCAGCTTGATGAGTATTTAATTGAGGCACGGCGGGTATGGGGATTTCACGGCACTGCGCTGGTGGCCTGGGACGGAAACGTCATTTTGAACAAAGGCTACGGCCTTGCCAATCGTGAATTCGGCGAGCTGAACAGTCCGGATACTAAATTCTACCTGGGGTCGATTACCAAACAGTTCACCGCGGCCGCTATTTTGATGCTGCAGCAACAAAAGAAGCTCGATATCAATGTCCCGATCAGCAGATATCTACCGGATTATCCGCATGAAAACGGTGACAAAATCACCATTCACAACCTGCTGACCCATACGTCCGGTGTCCCCGACTATACTTTGATTCCCGAAATCCTGTTGAATCGCTCCAGCCGGGTTTCCCCCGGTGAGATAATGGAATCGTTTTCGCACTGGCCGCTCCAGTTCGAACCCGGGACGGACTTTCAATACAGCAATTCCAACTACATCGTTCTCGGCGCCATAATCGAAGAAGTTTCCGGCCAGTCCTATGAGGCGTATCTGCATCACCACATCCTGGGACCACTCGGCATGGATAATACCGGCTACGCCCGTCGTGAGGCAGGGATTCCGCAACGAGCGAAAGGATATACGACAACCGAAAATCAGCGGGTAGTCGACGCGGTTCCAATCCATCACTCGGTTCTTCACACCGCCGGCGCTCTGTATTCAACCACCGGCGATATGCTCCACTGGGATTCGGCGCTCAGTCATGCCCGTGTTCTTTCAGAAGAGTCGATCGAGGCTATGCTGACGCCGTATGTCGCCAACTATGGCTACGGCTGGGTGATAGATACGCTGTATGGCCGACGACACACATTTCACGGCGGATTTATCGACGGCTTCAATGCCATAATCGAACGGTGGCCTGATCACAAACTGCTGGTCGTAGTCTTTTCCAACGAAGACTTCACGCCCGTTAAAAAGATCGCCAGAGGGCTGGCGGCAATTGTCTTTGGCGAAGATTACGATTTTCCCAGAGAACGAACGCCAATCCATATTGACCCGGACCGTCTGGCCGAGTATCAGGGGGTATATCAAACCGGTCCCAACCGTTATCGCTACGTCTTTATGGAAGATGATACGTTGCACACACACCTTACCGGCGAGCAGCATGAGCACATTTTTCCGCAGGCAGTGGACTCTTTCTTTTTCGATACGGACAATACCAGGAAGCTGGTCTTTTTACGCAACGGTTCCGGGCGGGTCAACCGGGTTGTCGTTGTCGATCAGGAAGGGGCATTTCTGGCCGAGCGAGTGCCTCCGGACGAGGAAGAACGCCTGCTGGTCACCCGTCGCGCCATACGGCTCGACCCCGACATCTACAATCACTACGCCGGAGTGTATCGCATGAAAACAATGTTCGAAAACCGTTCCGATGATTTTAACCTGACGGTCGAGCGTCGTGGTGACCGACTCTATGTCCAGGGACAGCACACTGACCCGGTCGAGCTTTTTCCCCGCACGCCCACAGATTTCTTCCACCGCTCAGCCGATTTTCAGTTGTCGTTCAATCTCGATCGCGACGGCAAGGTCACCGGTTGTGTGCTACAAATGGCCGGAGCAACAGTTCTCGGCGAGAAGATCAAATGACAGGCTTAGTGCAACATTACAACGACCCGCTTGTCTAACCCGATAACAAGAATTTCATATGTATGCCCGGAGTAGATATCAATGAAGCTTTTCCTGCCAAAGAGCATTCTTGCTTTCGCAATCATTGTCGCACTCGGCTTTGCCACAACAGTTTCGATCTGTGCGGCAGACAAAACTACCGAGCTTGATGCCTACCTGACTGCGGCCAACGAAGTGCTGCAATTTCACGGCGCCGCTTTGGTCGCCCAGAATGGTGAGATCATTTTCGATAAAGGCTACGGCATGGCCGATGTCGAACTGGGCGTGGCCAATACACCCGACATGAAATTTCTCATCGGCTCAATCACCAAGCAGTTTACGGCCGCCGGTATCTTGCAGTTACAAGAGCAGGGACGGCTCAGTGTCAAGGATCCACTCACCAAATACTTACCTGAGTTTCCGTCGGATCCGGGCGATGAAATCACTCTTGATCACTTGCTCACCCACACTTCAGGCGTCCACAGCTATACCGATGACGGAACGATTATGGTGCGGCGGACCGTCGAACTGTCGTCCGATTCGCTACTAGCGCTTATCGCGAATTATCCTTTGGATTTCGAACCGGGCGAAAAATACTATTACAGCAATTCCGGCTATTATCTGCTGGGGATTATAATCGAACGAGTCAGCGGTATGCCCTATGAGAGATACCTCCGTACGCAGATTCTCCAGCCGGCCGGCATGGAAACGGCCGGGCTTGCGAAACTGGCCGAGATCATCCCGAATCGGGCCGAGGGATATTATCTCGATGACGACGGCAACTTGCGCAATGCCACCCGCGTACATATGTCGCTGCCGTTTTCGGCCGGCGCCATGTACGCAACAGTAAAAGACCTCTTCAAATGGCACCGCGCTCTGTACTCAGACGCCGTGCTCTCCGATGAATCCAAACAGGCGATGTTCACGCCGGGGAAAAACGACTACGCTTACGGGGTAGTTATCGAGGAAAAATTCGGACGCACCCGTATTTCACACGGCGGCGGAATCGACGGATTCAATTCCCAGTTTGCGCACTGGCCGGATGATTCACTGTGCTTCGTGGTGTTCTCCAACAATGTGAGCATCTCGGCCGGTAATCTTCTCGGTGATCTCGAGGCAATCATGTTCGAAAAGCCGTACGATATGCCGGTCAAGCGGAAACCGATAGCGTGGAAGTCGACCGACCTTCGGGATTATGTCGGTCCGTATAAGATCAACGAGTCGGAGTACCGCAAGATCATTTCAATAAACGATACCCTCCATTCGCAACGGTCCGGCGGTCCCAGTGTTATCCTGCCGTACGAGAAGGACAAGTTCTACTTCGACTACGACAACACGATCACGCTGAAATTTGTCCGTGACGACGACGGCAAGGTAATCGCCCACGTCATCCATCAGGGCGGAATCGATGAGCGGGCAGAAAGGGTTACCGGTCCGCTGGCTGATTCTATCATGGCCGGACCAAAGCAGGCCGAGGTTGATCCCGCGATCTACGACGATTATGTCGGCGAATATGAACTCGGCCCCGGCTTCATTCTCACTGTCCGCACCCGTGACCAGCGCATTTTCACCGAGGCTACCGGCCAGAGTGAGAGTGAGATTTTCCCAACTTCCGAGACCGAGTTTTTCCTGAAAGTAGTCGATGCCCAGCTGACCTTTCAGCGCGACGATAGCGGCACAGTCACCGGGGTCATTTTGCATCAGGGCGGCCGTGATTTGCCCGCTAAGAAAATCAAGTAGTACTCTTTGGCTGGGCGGGGGCAAATTCAGCCCCCGCGTCCGCTGACATGTCAATTGACCAGCTTTGAATAACTTCCGGCAAGGAAGCCTGCCGACGGCAGGAAATGTCGCCACTTGCGATCGGCGGCCTTTCGTATCATATTAGGCAAGCCAGAAGACAATACCAGCCAGACGAAAGGATATCATGCCGACTGCGACCGATACCAAGAAAGCAACCTCTACTATCCCCACCCGCGACGATATCGACGATCAACATAAATGGAATCTCGCCGACCTGTTCAAAATCGAGGACGAGTGGGATGCGGAATACAAGAAAGTCCGGGAAATGTTGGACAAGGCCAAAGAGTTTGCCGGCAAGCTGGCCGAATCACCGGAGATACTGTACAAATGCCTTAAGACCCGATCCGATATCGGATTGATGGTCTTCCGGCTGTTTCAATTCGCCAAGCTGAACCAGGATCTCGATAACCGTGTATCAAAATACCAGGCCATGACCGAACGTGCCGCCATGCTGGCATCGCATGCCCGAGCATCGTTTGCCTTTGTCGAACCGGAACTGTCACAGATCGAAGATGACAAACTGCTGTCATTGGCCAGACAGTTCCCCAAAACCGACGAATACGATTTCTACATCACCGAACTGATTCGCACCCGCAAGCATATTCGCTCGCAGGAGGTGGAAGAACTGCTCGCCCTGGCTTCCCAGGCCACCCGGGGCCCGGAATCGATCTTTACAATGCTCGATGACGCCGACATCGTCTACCCGAAGGTGAAGGATGCCGACGGCAACGAGATCGAGCTGACCAAGCAGCGCTTTTCCAAGCTGATGGAGTCCTCGGATCGCACTGTTCGCAAAGAGGCCAATGCGGCCTTCTACTCTGTCTACAAGAGTCATGTCAATACCCTCGGCGCCTCGCTGGCCGCAAGTGTCAATTCCGATTCGTTCTATGCCCGGGCCCGCAAGTTTGAATCGTGTCTCGAAAGCGCGCTCTTCGGCGACAACATTCCCATCTCCGTCTATCACGCCCTGCTGGATACGACCGAAAAGAACACCGAGGGGCTGCATAAATACACGGACCTCCGGAAGCGGATGCTCGGAATCGACGCCGTCTACACCTACGACTTTGCCTGCCCGTTATTTCCTGATGCCGACTACGAGGTTGATTACGACGATGCGATCAAAGAGATTCTTGAGGCGGTCAAGCCGCTTGGTGAGAAATACAACGAAGTTCTCCGTACCGCCTTCGACAGGCGCTGGGTCGATGTCTACGAAACAGGCGGCAAAGCCTCCGGGGCGTATTCCTGGGGTTCCTATACCGCCCATCCGTTTGTCCTGATGAACTACAATGGGACCGTGGACAATATGTTTACGCTCGCTCATGAAATGGGCCATGCGATGCACAGCTACCTCTCCAGCTCGACCCAGCCATACCCAAAGGCCCAGTATTCGATTTTTGTCGCCGAGGTTGCATCGACACTGAACGAGGGACTTCTGCTCCAGCACCTTCTACGCAAAGCCGAAGACAAAACGACCAAAGCGTATTTACTGAATCGCTATATCGATAACACCGTCGGAACATTCTTCAATCAGATCCTTTACGCCCGGTTTGAACTGATGATCCACGAGCATGTCGAGCAGGGCAATGCCCTGTCACCTGATTTCATGACTGAGCTGTGGACAGACCTGGTGAGAAAGTACTACGGGCCGCAGTTCGGTATCGACGACGACACCGGGTTGAAGTGGTGCCGCATCCCGCATTTCTACTCCAGCTTCTACGTTTACCAGTACGCCACCTCGTATGCCGCCAGCGAAGCGATTCTCGACCGGTTCCTCGCCGGCGAGGAGGGTATTATAGATCGCTACCTGGAACTGCTGTCGGCCGGCGGGTCGGACTACCCGATTGAACTGCTGAAGAAATGCGGAGTGGATATGTCCATGCCGGCGCCGGTAGAATCAACCCTGCGGCGTTTTGCCGACCAGGTCACCGAACTTGACAAGTTGGCGCAGGAGTAAACGCATGGATAAACATGTCAGCGCCCTGGGAATCCTCTATATCGTCTTTTTTGGAATCGGCCTGCTGACCGCGCTGCTGATTTTCAGCATCCTGACCGGCACCGGGCTGCTGTCAGCGGACCCGGACGCCGGGGCGATTCTCACGACTATCGGCACTGTTATCGCCGTCTACCTGATAATCATGTCGTTGCCTTCGCTGATCACCGGAATCGGCATCCTCAAATACAAAGGGTGGGGACGGATCCTCGGCCTGGTCGTGGCGATTCTCAATCTGCTGAATTTTCCGTTTGGCACCGGCCTGAGCATTTACACCTTCTGGGTGCTGCTGCATCCGGAGGTAAAGCAGAAATTCGGGTGACATGAGCCGATATCCGGCTATGTGCCGGCCGATCAGGAATTTACGGAACCGGAACATGGCCCGCCGGTTAATCGAACAGTATGGTCATTCGATGCGTCTGTTTTAACAAACGGTTCTCCGAACTGAAGAAGATCGCCCGCAAACGCAACGCGACAACGATCGAGGAGCTCCAGCAGTATGTCCGGTTCGGTCATAATTGCCAGCGTTGTCATCCGTACGTGAAACTGATGCTAAAGACCGGACAGACTCAATTCGACGTTATTCCCCTCAAAGGCGATGACGATTAGCGGCCTTGTGAGCACTAAGTCACAACCCTCGCAGCGACCGTCGATATAGACGATCAGGGAAGTCATCTCTGACAGAAGGTCCGCCCTGGGCGGGCGACTCCTCGCAATGACGAACCAAAGGTCAAGTGCATTTCCCGTCATCGCGAGGATACGCCAATGGCGGATAGACGAAGCGATCTCACTCACACGGCGACGGCAACGGACTGCGCGTCGAGTCAAACCCGAAATAGTCCCGCATGAACCTCCGTATAGTCGTTTCCTTCTGATCACAATCGGCCTGATTCACCTCAAGGTACACATCCTCGGCAATGTCCACAAACGCCCGGACAATCGACGGGTCAAAATGCTTGCCGCTTTGTTCACTGATGACTCCGAGTGCCTCGGCGAACGCGTACGGTACCTTGTACGGTCGTTTCGAAGTCAGCGCATCGAACACGTCACCCACGGCAAATATGCGTGCTGTCAGGGGGATCTCGTCCCCGACCAGCCCGGCCAGATAGCCATTGCCGTCGTAGTGCTCGTGGTGATACCGGACCACATCGATCGCATCCTTCAGCCAGGTCGCCGGGCCGACTATATGCGCCCCGCGCAGGACATGGCTGTTCATGATTTCGCGTTCCTTTTTGGTCAGGCCGGTACTCTTGGTCAAGATGGCATCCGGGATACCGATTTTGCCGATATCGTGAATGAACGCACCTTTGATCAGCGAGCGGACTGTCTCCGGCGGCCGAAGCATCGTTTCGGCCAGCCGCACGGCATAGATGGTCACGCGGTAGTTGTGTTCGTTGGTGCCGGTGTCGCGTTCGGCGATTGCGCCGCCAAGGGCGCGAATCATGTGCAGGTTGCTTTCCAGGAGGTCCCGTTCCAGCCCGATCAACAGGCCCTGTAAAATGCGGTTGTAGTCCACCGTTTCATCATCCGGCTGCTGATTGATAACCCCCGGCTTGCAGTGGGCCAGCAGCTGGCGGCGCAGGATTTCCAGCAGGGAAGTCGCGACGGCATGGAAGTAATGATCGGGCGAAATCGAGGTTGGCTTGTCTTCGATGAGGGCGCACAATTCGTTGGCCATAATCCCGACGACGGTGGATCGTTCGAGGCGCATGGTGATAAAGTTGCGTAACTGCGCATCGTCCATAGCAGGGCTTTCGGTTATGGGTTATGATTGGCTATGAGGCTGATTCACAGAAGCAGGCACGCTGTTGCTTCCAATCATAATATAGAGAAAGTCGACGGACGTTACAAGTGGTTCCTGCCTGAATGCTGATTCTTAGAAGGCCCGTTATCAAAGAAATCCGCTTGGCATGGCATGAGAAATCCGTGACGACAGCTCACATCTTTTTACTTTTTATTGTTGCCAACTGTCCCTATAAAGTCCATCATTGGTATCATTGCCTGTCAAACTGAAGAATGCAGGTGTTACTAATAACCTAATTACAGTTTTTAACGAAGGAGACTAAATCAGTGAAAAAACTCTTGCTGCTATTCACAGCGCTTTTAGCCGTGGCGATCATCGGCGCCGGGTGTGGCGACGATGACGATGAGGGAACGTCGCCCAATCTGAATTCACCACTGGGCTATGTTAATATGTCGATCTATCTTGATCCTGAGGCATATATGGATGATGGCGTAATTTACGGTATAGGAGCCATCCCCCCGAACATCGATTCAATGAAAATCGGCGACTCTCTACTTTACGGTGACGATTTTCTCGATTACGACTACGACGAAGAGTATCACGAAAACTTCTGGGAATGCTATTTCAGTGAGGACGGCAGCGCCGCCACCTACATGTACCGCCACGGTGACATGGCGCAGGTTCGATACTGGGGCGACAACGGAATGTTCAGTTCGACTCAGTTCACAATCCTCGATGCCGATTCAGCCGAAGTGACGGTAGTCGAGCCGGTCAGTGGCGACGACACGGTTGCAGTCGATGAATCGATCACGGTACATTGGGACCCGAGCGATGGCGGCCAGTTTTACTCGGTCTGGCTGGAATTCCGGGAGCAAATCAACGGCTCTTCACTCTGGACGTACAAGTACTTTGCAACCGCCGATACGTTTTTCACGGTGACTCCTGACATGTATCCCGATTCGCTATATTATATGTATGTCAGTGTTACTCCGTTCACCGGTCCTGATCCGTCATCCGCTACGGGCAACGTGACCGGTGGTTACCTGACCGGACGAGTATTCAGCTTCGGATGGTATGACTACACCCAGATTTACGGGTGGAACATTCCACCGGTCAAGGCGATGGACAACGAAGACGGCCGCCGCAAGCTGACCGAAGCGGAGATGATCCGCAAGGTCTACGAGCAGAAATAGGTCATCTGTTAATAGTGACCGACCGACAAGATCGGCTCACTTGTTTTTGATATGCCGCCGGGTTGTTAAGACCCGGCGGTTTTTTTGTGCAGGGAGATTTCGTGGTGGTCGGATTCGCAGGTGAAGGCACGCCTGAAGATACTCCGGGTGAAGAGCGCCGGGGACAAGGGAGTAACGGATGGCCGTCAGGCGCGAATTACATCATTTTGCTCTGGCCGATCCCGAGGACTTTGCGGCAGTGCGGACAGAAATAGACGGTGTTGGCCGCGGCGATCCGAATCGATTCGTCAAGCGAGCCGGGTTACCTGACGAGGAGATTTACAGACCAATCACAAGATTCAGTTAAGTATACCGATTTAGAATATCGAGCCATTTATCGGATGGCGCAACGTGATCCGGCAAGCCATCTTCCCCGAGTCGAGACTGAAGCAAAAGAGCGTTAGCGGACGCGGTTTCAAGCTGATCTCTAATACGGTCGACTCGTTCGCTGTGTGAAAGTGTCCGCAACGACCGGGCCTCCGCATGCATGCGCTCAATGAAATGGCTCTGGGCTGCGCTGATGTTGTTTTTGCTTTCAATCCATGCCGGCACGTGCTTGGCTGTCTTGCCAGCCGCGATGGCACCAAATAGATCTCTACTGGAAGCTGTTTCGTCTTTTACGCGAGTGAGTAATCTTTGCTCGGTGATCAATTTTAGATCAGTTTCAGATAGTAGCTCTCCCATTAATTTATGGGAGTATAAATGCGGTAATGCGGTTCCTCCACCGCCATCCTTCAACGAGTCCGGTGATAACCGTCTTAGAGAATGTGAGGGGCCTGTAGCACAGAGCGATGCACCAAGCGCCAAACACACGAGACCAAAGACGTCTGCAAAATTAATGAAAATCCCCTTGAAACCTGCCTCCGAAAATGCTCTTGATAAATGAGCATATGCGGACCAAACTATCTTGTTACTTTCAAACGGATGAGTCACTTGCGTTTGTGCTATCACAATATAAACACCATCAATGCCATCTCTTGCAACAACTTGGTCTACTACTGCATCGAGGTACCCCCCCTGTTCAAACGTCGAATCGTTAAGGATTGCCTCATTCATTGCAACGGATACAAGGATCGGCTGCGCAATTTCCAAATCGCTCGCCACCTTGATACCTTCGTCAATCCAAGTAGCGAGATTACTGGCTTCGTCTTCTCTCTCCGCCAACATGGGGGTCGGTATAATAATATGAGAGCACTTCAAATCTTGCTGAAATTCAATGCATTTCCTGCAAGCTTCATCCACGTCGGTCGTGACCACGCCTGGCCAAAACTCGCTTATCTTCTCGACGATGTGATCTGTCCATTCTTTATTCGTTGAGAATTCGTCCTTGCATTCAACCGCCCGATTGTTGCCGAGCCACGGGTAAGTTGCCAGCCTTGAACAAACTTTCGAGCAAGACTCAGAATTCAATTCCGCCAGATACAACTGTGGATCGAGTATCTGCAGATCTTTTTCCGGCAAGGGTGTTCTAAAAAGTCGCTCTGAATAATTCCCGTACGGAATTAAAACCAGTCCATCCGCAGTGACTGGTGGCGCAGGGAACCGATAACCGGTATTAATCATAAACATGACGTCATCCTCTGAATTTGCTGAAATCTTTCAGTGAGATTTCGTGGACGCATAGCGGGAAGAGTAGAAAGACAAGCCTCTACTGTTTCGACCAATTCGACGGGAAAATCGGGCCGTTCATTTCGTAAATTGATGGGACCCGCTTGCCCTATGAGTTGCTGATTGTAATGATAAGGATGTTTTTTGGCCGCCATCTCAAATAGAGTCAAACCCAATGAAAAAATGTCGGAGTGGATTGTTAGATTTTTCCTTCCAGCTGCTTGCTCAGGAGACATATAACCGATAGTTCCCGGAATGGCGCCCGGCAGAGTTAGGTTTGACAAATCGAGATGGCGCGCCAAGCCAAAATCAACGAGCACATATCGGTCTGGCGTAGCTTTCATGATGTTTGCAGGCTTGATATCTCTATGTACAATCCGATATCCGAGCCTCCAAAGAGAATGCAAGGCATCCGCTATCTGAGCCCCCATAGTGCAAACATCCCTGCACGAGCATTGCTCGGTGGCTTCCTGTATCTGTTGACTGACATCTCGCCCTTGGATTAACTCGTAAGCAACCACGTATACTTCAACTGTATCAATGGTGACGGCTTCGTATCCGAGTATTCTAACTATATTGGGATGCGGAGAACTAGTGAGCAGCTGAATTTCGCGCTGAACACGGCGTATTTCCGTCCCGGGTCGAAATAGCTTTATGGCCGAGTCGCGGCCTTCATATGTTCCTAGAAATACGCTACCTTGGCCCCCTGCTCCTAGCGGCTTAGATAATCTAATCTTCCCCGTTCCCGCCTCATTTACAACTCTGATTACATCGCCCCACTCATCCGAAGTCATGTTTCCCCTCCCAAAAATCCAATTTAAGCCTGCCTCAAGAAGTACAGCATTCTTGATAGCACAAATTCGCGCTGCCAATCATGATTCGACTCGCGTTTGGGTTCCAGTATAGGCAATATAGAGCCGGAATCATCAAGAAATATCAAACCGACCCCCGCTTCCCTGAATTCGATCAAATACCGTTCTACAACGTGGCAGGTGTCGTTTGGAAGCAGAACGTAGCACCTATCTGCGTATCTTCGATATGAGATGGCTTGTTTCAGTGCTTGGCGCCATTTCGTCATTTTTGCCTCAATCGCTATCAACTCCATTTTGGAGTTCCAGCCTCGTCTCAGCTTTATTTGTCCGCCGCGTCCTCTCAAAACCAGACCCCAATCAACAAGGCGGCGCAATTTACCATTTCTCAGGCTGCCTCTATTGAGACTCAACAGTGACTCTAGTATATCAATTCTAGTTGATGGTCGACTTCGAAGAATCGAAACAACAGCGGCTTCAAATACAGTTAACGGTTTGATGGTCCAACCACTTGATTCTCTGGGCATCACAAGAATGACTACATCCGCAGTCCTTCGGCCGGCAGAAACTTCACGGCCAGCGAAAGCGCGACGGTTTGCTTTACCAAAGAACTCTGGAGCAACACGTAAAAACTGATCCACTAGATTTTGTTCTGATGAATATGATGTAGTCGATCCCGTAATGCCGTCTGCTTTACTCACACATTCTCCCGACTTTTTATATTTTACGTATAGCGGGTTCAATCACAAAATCAAGCTTTTTCAACACTCAGAGTATTATACGCTAGCTTCCCAGCTCAAGTTTTCGAGCTTCGGATGCCCTTCATCCTCCACCCCCACAATAAAATCTTGCCAGTTTTCCACAATTAATCTACATTATCAGGCTGTTGGAAAAACACAGCCAATCTGCAACTCGAAACCGGCGTATAACCGATTCGACAATAACACGATTATGAAATTCGACACCCTCAAAGACAACTTCTCTCTGCCAGCCACCGAAAAACAGGTGCTCGCGTACTGGGACGAACACGACGTCTTTGCCGCCTCCCAGAAAGCGGCCGAAAACCGCCCGCACTTCGTCTTCTACGAAGGCCCACCGACCGCAAACGGTAAACCGGGCATCCACCATGTCATTGCGCGGACGGTCAAAGACCTCATCTGTCGCTATAAGTACATGCAGGGCTTCCGGGTAGACCGCAAAGGCGGCTGGGACACCCACGGCCTGCCGGTCGAAATCGAAGTCGAGAAAAAACTCGGCCTGGACTCCAAGGCCAAAATTATCGAATTCGGTATCGATAAATTCAACGCCGAATGCCGGACGTCAGTGTTCACCTTCCTCGACCAGTGGAACAAAATCACCCGCCGTATCGGCTACTGGCTGGACCTCGACGACGCCTATGTCACACTCAAAAACGATTACATCGAATCGGTCTGGCACATTCTCAAGACACTGTACGACCGTGACTTAATCTACCAGGGCTACAAGACCGTGCCGTTTTGCCCGCGCTGCGGCACCGGGCTGTCCTCACACGAGGTCGCCCAGGGCTACGAAATGGTCAAGGACCCGTCGATCTTCGTCAAGGTCAAGGCGGCCAACGATGATTTCTCATATCTCGTCTGGACCACCACGCCCTGGACGTTGCCGTCAAACGCCGCGCTATGCATGGCTCCGGAGGCCGACTATGTCATGATCGAGCACGAGGGGGAAAAACTGGTTCTGGCCGAGGCGCTGGTCGAAAAAGTTATCGGCGAGCCGAAAGAGCCGCTTAAGAAGTTCAAAGGAAAAGACTTCCTGAAACGCAAATACGAGCCGCTGTTTGACTACTACTACGCCGACCACAAAAACGACGCTTTCTATGTTATCAACGGCGACTTTGTCACTCTCGACGACGGCACCGGGATCGTGCATATCGCCCCCGGGTTCGGCGCCGATGACTACGAAGTCGGCAAAAAGTACGGCCTGCCGGTCCTCCAGGCAATCGAGCCCAACGGCCTGTTTAAAGACATCGCGGACAAGTACAAAGGAATGTTTATCAAAAATGCCGATGTCGAAATCATCAAGGATCTCAAGATCGCCGGCAGGATGTTCAAGAAGGAAATCTACGAGCATAATTACCCGTTTTGCTGGCGCTGCGACAGCCCGCTGATCTATATTTCACGACAGTCGTGGTACATCAAAACGACCGAGTTCAAAGAGCAGCTGATCAAAAACAACAACCGGATCCGCTGGCAGCCGGACGAAATTCGCTCCGGCCGCATGCTCAACTGGCTGGAGAACAATGTCGACTGGGCCCTCTCCCGCGAACGGTTCTGGGGTACACCGCTGCCGATCTGGATCTGCGACGACGAGCGCTGCGGCGCCCAGCGAGCGGTCGGCTCGATCGAGCAGCTTCGCAAGGAGGGGATCAATGTCCCCGACGAGGTCGACCTGCACAAGCCAATGATGGACGAGGTCAAGCTCACCTGTGAATGCGGCAGCACGATGACCCGGGTGCCCGAGGTGATCGACGTCTGGTTTGATTCGGGTGCAATGCCGTATGCCCAGTGGCACTACCCGTTTGAAAACGAAGATGAGTTTAAAGCTAAGTTCCCGGCCGACTTCATCTCCGAAGCGGTCGACCAGACCCGGGGCTGGTTCTATTCACTGCTGGCGATCGGCACCATGTTGTATGATAAACCGGCGTTCAAGAATGTGATCGTGCTGGAAATGATCCTCGACAAAGAGGGCAAAAAGATGTCCAAGCACAAAGGGAACGTGCTCGATCCGTTCGTCACGGTCGATGAATACGGCGCGGATCCGGTGCGTTGGTACATGGTCTCGACCTCCAATCCCTGGCTGCCGACCAAGTTTGACATCGCCGGATTAAAGGAAGTCATCCGCAAGTATTTCGATACCCTGCGCAATACGTACTCCTTTTTCGCGATGTATGCCAACATCGATGAGATCACGGACAAAGCCGCCGAGGCCGGGCAGACAATCGATGCCTATCTTCAGAGCAAGGCGGGCGATCCAACCCGGTTCGACCGGTGGATCACCTCGCGCTTCAACAGCCTGGTGCGTGATGTCACCGCCCAGTTTGACAACTACGAAATCACCCGGCCGGTGCGTGCCATGCAGAACTTCGTCATCGAGGAGCTGTCCAACTGGTACGTGCGGAACAACCGCCGACGGTTTTGGGCCAAAGCGGATGATCCGTCGAAAATGCGGGCATACCTGACCCTGTACCGCATGCTCGAGGGCGTCTGTCACCTGACGGCCCCGGTCGCTCCATTCCTTTCGGACCGAATCTGGACCGAACTGGCCGGCGTCGATCGCGAGAAACATGGGCTCCCTGTGTCGGTTCACATGACTGAATATCCAACGGCGGATGAAAGTCTGATTGATATCGACCTTGAAAACACGATGGACGTCGTCGAGAAAATCGTGTCGCTTGGCCGTGCCGCGAGATCGCGAAAAAACCTTAAGGTCCGCCAGCCGCTGGCGAAACTGACAGTCAAGCTGCCGAAGAATGTTCCGTTCGAGCAGCTCGAACAATATCTTGGCATTATCAAGGACGAACTCAATATCAAAGACATCGGCACGGCCGACGATATCGACCGGTATGTAACATACTCAGCTAAACTGAATTTCAAAACGGCCGGTCCGAAACTCGGCGCCGATGTCAAAAAGGCAGCCCAACTTGTTAACGACCTGCCGTCCGATGAAATCAAATCCTTCGAGCAGTCCGGCACGCTCAAGCTGTCGGACAACGGCAAGGAATACGTACTGACAGAGGACGATGTCGAGGTAATCCGCAACGAAGAGGAAGGCTTTGCCGTGGAGTCTGATGGACCGGTGACGGTCGCGCTGTCGACCGAACTGACCGAAGAGCTCATCAACGAGGGATTCGCCCGCGAGATCGTAAACAAGATCCAGAACATGCGAAAATCCTCCGGATTTGATGTCACCGATCGTATTACGGTCAAGGTTGCCTCCTCGGATCGACTCAAGAGTGCCGCTGAGGGCTGGGAAGAGTTCATCCGGCGCGAGACCCTGGCCGACAAGATAGACTTTACGGATAAGGCCGGCCTGGCCGACGGCACTGAATGGAACATTAACGGCGAGAAAAGCTCAATCGCCGTGGCCCGAGTATAGAGTAGAGCAGGGACACGCCATGCGTAAGAATGAAAAAGAAAAACTGCGCAAGCTCTTAAACGAAAAACGCAAAAAGCTTGTCGCGGAAATCAAGGAAACGATGAAGACCAGCTTCTCGGGTACGATGGCGGAATCCGACGGCGACATTTCGACCTATTCGTATCACATGGCCGACCAGGCCACCGATGCGATGGATCGCGAAATGGCGTTTATGTATGCCTCCAAGTCGGGGCGCTTCCTGTACCATATCGATGAAGCCCTGCGCCGAATCGACACCAAGGATTTCGGAAAGTGCATCAAGTGCGGCGAACAGATCGGCATGGCCCGACTGGAAGCTGTCCCCCACGCCCGGATGTGCATCACGTGCAAAGAAGCCGAGGAACATGGTAAAGGCCGCCGCTAGTTCGCATCGCAGCCTCTATGTCCCTGCGGTCATCATCATCCTGATCGCCCTGATCGACCAGGTCACGAAACTCTGGGCTGTCAGTACCCTGAACCCGCAGGACCCGGTGCCGGTATTGGGCCAATTCCTTCAATTTACGCTCGTGTACAACGAGGGGGGAGCAATGGGAACCAACTTCGGTTCCACCGCCTATTACCTTATCTCCTCGATCCTGATCTTACTTTTTGTCCTTTATTATCTTTATGTCAATCGGCATCTTAATCGGGTCGCTATTCCGCTGGCCCTGATCGCCGGTGGTGCGGTTGGGAACATTATCGATCGCGTCCGGCTCGGACGGGTGGTTGATTTTATCGATGTCGATATATTCGATGTTGCTTTGTTCGGATACGAGCTCAATCGCTGGTGGACGTTTAATATCGCCGACGCTGCTATCAGTGTCTCGATTGTCTATCTGATTTACAGTTTGATCGCGCACCGCGGGGATCACAAGGAAGAGCTGCCGACGGTTGAGGAAGACCAGCCTCCCAACGGGCGCACGGATTCTATCTAAGTTCTTTGCAATGTCCAGAGAACTATGACCATAATCAGTCCTTTTCCGAAGTATCTTTCCTCCAATTAACCAAATTCCCCTTAACCTCCTGTCAGTCGCGGGTTTTTGCGCGCACGGAATATTAAAGCAGCGTGAGAACTGTGAGAGCTTCGTCGCACACGAGTTTTTCGAACGGTATAACAGTCCAGAAGATAACCACTTGGAAAATATTCCAGATTAATGCGACGGCATACTTGACGAGAGCCGTCGCACACTCTATTTATGCACATGAAAACGACAGGACACCGTACTGTTGATAACCTGTGGGCAACATTGTTGCTTGTACGCAGCAAGCCGTTGTCTCTCCTGGGCTTCCGGCCAATCACACAATCTTGAAATTGTGCATAAATGTGTGGAGTATTATGCAAAACCGCCACTGGCCGTCTGCTATCTCGCCCAACAACAACACGGTTGCCCGTGGACACACAATACATTAAAAACAACCGAGGGGGATGGTACCTTGAGTCTGCAACAACCCATCCAAAATTCACAACAGTGGAAAGACTGCCAGCGCTACATCGCACAGCGACTCAACGAGCAGTCTTTCAATACCTGGTTCAAATCGATCCAGGGACAAGCCAACGGCAACGGCTCATTCAAACTGGCCGTACCGAATCAATTTGTCGCGGACTGGATTGAGGGACACTTTACCGATATTCTCGATGAAGCGTTCCGCGAAGTACTCGGTCAGCCATTTGAGATCGAGTTCATTGTCACCAATCCGGCCGAGACACCCGAGCAGACATACATCGATTTCGCATCCACCCAGCAAACGACAACTTCACCGGCGCCGTCAGGACCGTCGGTAACAACATCCACTGATCATCGCCGGGGACGGCACAACCTGAATCGAAAATACGATTTCGATTCCCTGGTTATCGGTGACTTCAACCAGTTCGCCGTGGCTGCCTCGCAGGCGGTCGCAGAGGCCCCGGGGCTGGCCAAGTACAATCCGCTGTTTATCTACGGTGGGACGGGCCTCGGCAAGACACATATTGTCCAGGCGATCGGCAATTTTATCATCGACAATTTCCCGAACAAGTCGGTTTTCTACGCCACCAGCGAGAAGTTTACGTCGGACTTCATAACAGCCATTTCAGACCGATCAATTGCCGATTTCACCCGGGTGTACCGCGATGTTGACGTTCTCATAATCGATGACATCCAGTTTTTCTCGGGCAAAGAGTCGACGCAGGAGCAGTTCTTTCACACCTTCAATACCCTCCACCACCAGGGAAAGATGATTGTCCTGAGTGCCGATCGACCGCCGCGGGAGATCAAGGGGCTCGAGGAACGGCTACTGTCCCGTTTTCAATGGGGTTTGGTGACCGATCTTCAGGCTCCCGATCTGGAAAACCGTACCGCCATCCTGTTTAAGAAACTGGAATCTGAGGGCACTCACTTGCCGGACAATGTCATCCGCTATATCGCCGACCAGGTCCAGACCAACATCCGCGAGCTCGAAGGAGCGCTTATCCGGATATTAGCCTACGCCTCGCTTCAGAAGCAGGAAGTTGACCTGAAGCTGGCTGAAAAAGTGCTCGGGGACACGATTGCCAAAAAACGACAGAATCTGGACATTGAGATTATCCAGAAGAAAGTGGCCGATTTCTTCAGGATCGATGTAGGTATGATGAAAGCAAAAAAGAAGACTGCCGACGTCGTACTCGCTCGACAGGTGGCAATGTCTTTGGCTCGATCTTTAACGGACAACTCACTGAAAGCCATCGGTGACCAATTCGGCGGCCGAGATCACTCGACTGTCATTCACGCCTGCGATCTGATCTCGAAAAAGATGAGTACTGACCCGCAGCTTCGTGAGAATATCGACAAAATCTCAGCGGCTTTATTGTACTAACATTCTGTGGAAAGGGTCTGTGGAAAGCAACTGGATAACGATATATCGACGTAAATGTGTATATTTTCGGGACAACCGCCACCGATATCCCCCGGCGATTGGGGACAAAAAGACGGTCTCGAAAATTCATTAAAAGGTTGCCTTGCAAGAAAAAACATCTACATATTGACTCGCGAAAGGCCCTTGTTCACATTTACACAGGGCTTATTACTGTTATTTGATAGATATATACCTGAGGAATAATAAAACATACTGTTGAGAAATCGTCCACGCAGGAGACCGCATAGATGAAGTTTACTTTGCCGAAATCAAAACTGGGACAGTACCTGCAATACATACTGCAGGTGGTGCCCTCCAAATCAACACTGCCTATTCTTTCCAATATTCTCATCGAGGCGTTGGAGAATAAACTGAAAATCTCGGCTACCGACCTCGATATCTCCATCACTGCTTCGGTCGACTGCAATGTAACCAAAAAGGGAGCCGCGGCCCTGCCCGCTCGAATTCTGTTTGATATTATCAAAGAACTGCCGGAATCCGAGATCACGGTGGAGACCAGTGGGCAGCGAGTTGAACTGAAGATACCCAACGGCTCGTACAAAATTTCGTCGGTACCGCCGGAAGATTTTCCGAAATTGCCGGCTGTGAACACCAAGAAAGAAATCCGGATCCAGTCCGGCGACCTGATCAACATGATCAGGAAAACAACCTTCGCCTGTTCCGACGATGAAACCCGTCCGGCTCTCAACGGTGTCCTGTGGCAGACCAAGGGTGAGAAGATGCAGATGGTGGCCACCGATGGTCACCGACTGGCCCGCATGGCGGTTGATAACAAGAAGCTCAAAGGAATGTACGATGATGTTATTGTCCCACCGAAAGTACTCAATCTGATTCCGAAATTTGTCGGTGATGATGACAAGGAAATCGGCATTATCTTTGGCGAGAACAACATTATTTTCAACCTGGAAGATATCATTCTGACTTCACGCCTGCTGGAGGGTCCGTATCCAAATTTTGAGCAGGTTATCCCGAGTGATAACGATAAGAAACTGGTTGTCTCGCGAGAAGATCTTGCTGGCGCGGTGCGGCGGGTATCGATCCTGTCCAATGCGCTGACCCACCAGGTGAAATTCTCGGCCAAAGATAATTCCCTGACACTCTCGACAACAAACGCCGACGTCGGGGGCGAAGGAAAAGAAGTTCTCGAGTGCGATTTTGTTGGTGAACAGATTGACCTTGGATATAACGCCAACTACGTAAATGAAATCCTGACCAAAATTGAAAGCGAAGAAGTCGTTTTTGAACTTTCGACCAATGTATCGGCCGGAATCGTTTACAGCACCGACATCCCCAAGGAAGATTTCCTCTACCTGGTGATGCCGTTGCGACTGGCTGACTGAGCAACGAACACAGTTTACTCAAACGGCAGATGTTTTCCGTCTGCCGTTTTTTATGCACTGAATGAAAATACGCTCACTTACATTGAGTAATTTTCGTAATTTCGCACCGCTCCAACTGGAATTCGGTGAGCGCGTGAACATTTTCTATGGTGACAACGGCTCCGGAAAGACCAACCTGCTGGAGGCTATCTTTGTCCTCTGTCTGGGTCGATCACATCGAGGCGTGAATGAGACTGTCATGATACGTGAAGGTGAAGATGTCTACCGTATTGAGGGAGAGATTCAATACGGCGACGAAACCCATACGGTGGCGGTGGCCTATCAAAATCGCGGCCGCAAGAAGATCACGGTCGATCAGGTCCCGATCCGGATTGCTGATTTGTATGACCGTTACTGTGCGGTAAGCGCCGGACCCGAAGACACTGAACTGCTGGCGGGATCCCCTTCGGTGCGCAGGACATTTCTCGATGTCTACCTCTCCCAGTTTTCAAGAAACTACCTCCAGCAACTGACTGACTACCAGCGCGTGCTGGCTCAGAAGAATGCTGCCCTGCGCAACGAACAAACTCCGGATCCATTTAATACTCTGTTGATACCATTAGGGGTATCCATCACGACAAGTCGGGCCCGGTTCCTTGAGCAACTCGCCCCGCTGGCCGCCGAGCACTACGATAAGATCGCCCACGGCGCCCAATTTAAGATGCACTACAAAGCCTCCGGCGCGCCTGAAGTCAAAGGCGTCGACAACCTGCAAATCAAAGAACAATTTGAAGCAAAGCTGGATTCCTACGCCGAGCGGGAACGAATTATGCAGTCTTCACTGGTCGGGCCGCATCGCGATGATATTATTTTCGAAATCGGCGACTATCCCGCCCGGACGCACGCCTCCCAGGGGGAGCTTCGTACCGGTGCAATCTCTCTCAAACTTGCTGTCTACCAGATGTTGGCAGCCCGGCGCGAGACCATGCCGCTTTTGTTGCTCGATGAGATATTTGCCGAGCTCGACGACAAACGGACCACTGGTTTGGTGAAGGCGTTTGAGAATTTCGAACAGCTTTTTCTCACCACCGCCTCGGAGCCGCCGTCCGAGCTCAACCATGATAGCCGTCGATTCGAAATCGCCCACGGCACGGTGAAGGGGATTGCCTGATGACGGGTTTGACAGTCAAATCCATCTGGAAGTCGTTCGACTCGAATCCGGTGCTGCGCGATGTCTCACTCGAATTGGCCGAGGGCGAACTACTGGTACTGCTCGGGCCATCGGGCTGCGGCAAATCAACGTTGCTTAGACTGATCGCCGGTTTGGAAGAACTCGACCATGGTGAGATCTGGATCGGTGACAAGCGGGTCGATCAGTTGCAGCCCAAGAACCGCAATGTCTCAATGGTCTTTCAGAACTACTCACTCTATCCGCATATGACGGTCGAGCAGAACCTCGAGTTTCCCCTGAAGATAGCTAAAGTATCCCGTGGCGAACGCAAATTACTGGTCTATCGCACGGCGGAATTGCTCGGGCTGGAAGAGCGGATGCAGCACAAGCCGGGGCAGCTTTCCGGCGGCCAGCGGCAGCGGGTCGCGCTCGGACGGGCCATTATCCGGGAGCCGTCGTTGTTTCTGCTCGATGAGCCGTTATCCAATCTCGATGCTGACCTTCGCGCCCGCATGCGGCTGGAGATTGTCAATCTCCAGAAGCGCCTGAACACCACCATGGTTCACGTGACCCACGACCAGGCCGAGGCACTCACCATGGCTGACCGGGTCGGCTTGCTCAACGAGGGCCAGCTGGTGCAGGTCGGGCGGCCGGAGGAACTTTACAACGATCCGGCGACCCTGTTTGCAGCGCAATTTGTCGGCTCACCCAAAATCAACAGCTTTGAGATTGAGATACGCGAGGACAGTATTTCCGTGCTGGACTTTTCACGGTCAACCATACTGGTCACACTTCCGGAGAAACCGCTGACAGCAGCTATCCGTCCGGAGAAGATCAGGGTCGGGACCGACGGTATGTTTGCTGCTGATGTCATCGGGTGTGAGTATTTCGGTGACCAGTATATCGTTACTATGAAATTCGGGGAGATTGAGCTGACCGCATCGGGTGTGGAGCGGTTGTGGCATCCGGGGGAGGCGGTCCGGTTCTCGGTGGAGCCGTCGGAAGTGTTCTTTTTCGATCGCGAGAGTGGTCTGCGGGTGCGGTAATCCGGAGCGTCGACTTCTTTCGTCAAGCCAGACCACTAAACAATCCGAATGCAGAATCATTAGTAGTAATGTGGTGGCCGAAATTCGGTTGCTAAAATTGGTAAGAGATACGACATTGTGTCTAGTTATTTGACCGGTAATGAACGAATGGACCGACCTTTCGGGCAACGCCATTTCAGTTGATTTCGTCTGAGGGAAAATGGGT
Source organism: uncultured Ignavibacteriales bacterium (assembly GCA_964612145.1). GTDB lineage: Bacteria > Zixibacteria > MSB-5A5 > GN15 > FEB-12 > JAGNLV01. The sequence continues at coordinate 69,830 of CAZTBP010000007.1, forward strand.
CATGGGTCAACCGATCGTGCGCTTGAGCAGCTGCATTATTTTAGGTAGTGCAGCGGGCTTTCACGATTCGTTTGATAAACGGTGGGTAGGCGAGCAATCGCGCGCCGACGCATCGTTGCCTCACCGTGGTCGCTGGCAGCGCGGACAGAAGTGGGCCGAACGGGAACCGATCTTCTTGCGCGCAATGAAAGTACCGCACCGCACGCACGGAATCCCCTCGCGACCGTACGCCTTCAGATACTTCTGAAAATGCCCGGCCTTGCCGTTGATCCCGGTGTAGCTGTCTACTGAGGTCCCCATCTTGCCAATCGCCATCTCAAGCAGCCGCACAATCTCCTGATGCAAACCAATCAGCTTCCGTCTCGCAATCGATGATGTCAGTCGGGTTGGGTGGATCCGCAGAGCATAGAGGGATTCATCGGCATAGATATTCCCGAGCCCGGCAATGAACGACTGGTCAAGCAGGGCCGGCTTGATCATGCGATGCGATTTCTTGCATCGTTCGGCGAATTCCTCAGCCGTAACGTCCCATGGCTCCGGTCCTAACTCCCGAAGACCATCCTGCCGCATCAGTTCATCGTTGCGAAAGACCCGGAGCCGTCCAAACCGACGATAATCATTAAACCGAAGGTGCCGGTCGTTGTTGTTTGCGGGATCGACGAAATCGAAAATGACGAGATCGTGTTTGTCTATTTTGCGTTTCGGCTCATAGTAAAAAAAGTGCCCAGTCATTTTCAAGTGAGCCCAAAGCGTGATTTCGCCGGAGAGGCGCATGAGGATATTCTTTCCCCGACGGTCAACCCGCTCGATCGTGCGATCTTTGAGTACCTGCGGAAAACTTTTTTTCCCGAACGAGTCACTGACCACCGTCGATTTGGGCGGTGCGTGCAGTGTCACGCGTCTGATCGTCTTACCGACTACCGTCTTGCGGAGGCCGCGACAGACAGTTTCTACTTCGGGGAGTTCAGGCATTTGTTCGATTCCGTCGGGAAATCAGAGTGACTTACCGGCAAGGACCTCTTTGAGAAATTGGCCGGTGTAGGATTTTTTGTTTTGCGAGACCTGCTCGGGAGTGCCGGTGGCGAGAATCTTGCCGCCCTCGTCGCCGCCCTCGGGACCGATATCGATGATCCAGTCGGCCGTTTTGATGACATCGAGATTGTGTTCGATCACAATCACCGTGTTGCCGCGGTCGACAAGTTCGTTAAGGACATTGAGCAGCATCCGGATGTCCTCGAAATGCAGCCCGGTGGTCGGTTCATCGAGAATATACAGGGTGCGGCCGGTTGCCATCTTTGATAGTTCGGTGGCAAGCTTGATCCGCTGGGCCTCGCCGCCGGACAGGGTGGTAGCCTGTTGTCCTAAATGAATGTAGCCCAGGCCGACACTCTGCAACGTAAGGAGCTTTTTTTTGATCCTAGGAATATTTTCGAAAAAGACCAGCGCCTCGTCGACCGTCATATCGAGCACATCAGCAATAGTCTTGCCTTTCCAGGCGATTTCGAGCGTCTCGCGGTTGTATCGCTTGCCTTTGCAGATTTCGCAGGGGACATAGACATCCGGCAAGAAGTGCATTTCGATTTTGATAATCCCGTCGCCCTCACAGGCCTCGCAACGGCCGCCCTTGACATTGAACGAAAACCGTCCGGGCGCGTATCCCCGCGCTTTGGATTCAGGTATCTCTGAAAACAGGTCGCGAATATGGGTGAACACCCCGGTGTAAGTGGCCGGGTTTGAGCGCGGCGTGCGACCAATCGGCGACTGATCGATATCAATAACTTTATCGATATGTTCCAGTCCTCCGATACTGTCATACGGCAGCGGCTGACGGCGCGAGCTGTAGAAGTGCCGCGCGAGAATCGGATAAAGAGTCTCGTTGATCAGGCTGGACTTGCCCGACCCGGATACACCCGTGACCACCACAAACAGTCCCAGGGGAATCTCGACTTCGACTTTCTTGAGATTGTTGCCTGTACAGCCCTTCAACAGCACGTAGTTGTCGTTTGCCTCACGGCGCTCGGCAGGTGCCTCTATTCGCCGTTGATTGGACAGGTACTGACCGGTGATGGACGCTTTGGCTTTGACAATATCTTGTGGGGTTCCCTGGGCTACAATCCGGCCGCCGTTGATACCCGCTTTCGGGCCGAGGTCGATGACAAAATCCGCCTCTTCGATCGTTTCGCGATCGTGCTCAACCACGAGCACGGTATTGCCGATATCGCGAAGTTCGGTCAAAGTGTTGAGAAGCTTCCGGTTGTCACGCTGATGCAGACCGATCGACGGTTCATCGAGGATGTACAGCACCCCCACCAGCCGGGATCCTATCTGTGTCGCCAGCCGGATTCGCTGGGCTTCGCCGCCGGAGAGAGTCTGGGCAGCCCGGCTGAGAGTCAAATAGTCCAGACCGACATCGCGAAGGAATGTCAGCCGTTCGCGGATCTCCTTAAGTATCTGCCTCGCAATCGTTTCCTGCCGCTTTGTTAGCTTAATATCGCCGAAGAAGGCGTGCGCCCGTTTAATCGACATGGCCGTAACCGTATCAATCGTCTCGCGGTCGAGAATGACCGAAAGCGCCTCCGGTTTAAGCCGGGCACCGTGGCAGGCAGGGCAATCCGTAATGGTCATATATGATTCGATCCAGTTGCGGACATTCCCCGATTCCGTCTGCTTGTAGCGACGCTCAAGCTGTGGGATCACACCCTCAAACGGCGCCGTATATTTCCCGCCGCCGCGACCTTTGCCGGACATGTGCTCGTATTCGAACTCGATCTCTTCTTTGCCGGAACCGAGCATAATGACCTTCTGTACATCGGCCGGGAGCTTCTTAAACGGTGTGCTCAGTTTGAAACCGTAATGCGCCGCCAGGCCGTTGAGCATGTACCGGTACCAGTTGGCCAGGTCAGCTCCGCCCCAGGGGCGAATAGCTCCCTCACGAATCGATTTGTTCCGGTCGGGCACCACCAAATCCGGATCGATCTCCATCTTCTGACCGAGCCCGTCGCAGGTCGGACAGGCGCCATATGGGGAGTTGAAGGAGAACATGCGTGGCGACGGTTCTTCATAGCTTATATTGCAGTTGAGGCAGGCAAACTGTTCGGAGTAAAGCAGGTCCTGATTCTTGATATTGATCAGGACCGTTCCCTGCCCCATTTTCAGTGCTGTTTCAACCGAATCGGCCAGGCGGCGTTTGGACTTGGATTTGACCACGAGGCGATCGACAACAGCCTCGATCGTGTGCTTCTTTTTCTTGTCGAGATCGATCTCGCTGTCCGATTCGACAATGTCACCATCGATCCGAAGCCGTACGAAGCCCTCGCGGCGGGCTTCCTCGACAATATCTTTATGTTCGCCCTTTTTGCCGCGGATCAGCGGTGCGAGGACCATCAGGCGCGTGCCTTCCTCGAATCCCAGCACACTGTCGACAATCTGTTCGACCGTCTGCTGCGAGATCGGCTGGCCGCATTTGACACAGTGCGGCACACCTACCCTGGCAAACAAAAGCCGAAGGTAGTCGTAGATTTCGGTGACCGTGCCGACAGTCGAGCGCGGGTTCTTGGCGGTGCCGCGCTGCTCGATTGAAATGGCCGGTGACAGACCCTCGATGAAATCAACATCCGGTTTCTCCATCAGCCCGAGAAACTGACGGGCGTAGGCCGAGAGCGACTCGACATAACGGCGCTGACCCTCGGCGTAGATAGTATCAAAGGCGAGTGAGCTTTTGCCCGAACCGGACAGGCCGGTGATAACTGTCAGGGTGTTGCGCGGAATTTTGACATCGATATTTTGAAGGTTATGTTCGCGCGCCCCTTTAACATACAGGAATTCCTGATTGCGTTTATTGCGGGCCGTACTGGTCGTTTTTTTGCGTCGTCTGGTTGTCGTTGCCATCAATATCTCCAATTCTGGGTCAACCCGTATTATACACAATTGGTTCCGATCCTTCAACGGTAGAGTGGGTTTGCGGAACACTTTATGTGGCAAAGGTGAATTGTTGTTGATCGGGATTTTGCCGCTGGGCTATGCTGTGATCAGGAGAATAGCGGTTGTCAACGTGTCGTTTGGGAGGAAAATCATGCGAATCCGGGCAGGTCTTTTAATCGCACTGGTGGGGCTGATTCTTGTCGGAGGGGCTATTTCCGCAGTTCATATTAATGATCAGGGCATTTTCACCGCCAACCACGGCCAATGGAACGACAGCATTCTGTTCCGGTACGACAGCCCCGATGGCGTCATGTGGATTACTGCCTCGGCACGGTACTATCAGCTGTTTCGCACGGATGAAACCGCAGACCGGCCGGACCCGATGTCGCCTCAATCTCTGCGGATGCGACAGGATTCGAGCTATCGGCCGCCGGTGACGTATACCCGGCTGGTTGCGGCCAAACTGGTCGGGGCCTCGACGGATGCCATTGCCTGCCAGGAGGGGGAATCACTCTATCTGACCCATTTCTACCTGACCAGCGACAGCTCAAAATGGCAAACCAATGTCCCCAGCTACGCTGCAGTCACAGTTGAATCGGTCTACGACGGTATCGACTGCCGGTACTATTTCCGCGACGGGCTGCTGGAGTATGATTTTATCGTTGAGCCGGGGGCGGACGCGGGAGTGATCCGGCTGGCGTACGAGGGTGTTGATGACATGGCGATTGACAGCGAGGGCAACCTCGAGCTGATCACCCCGTGGGGATCCATTGTCGAGCGCGCCCCGGTGGCGTTTCAGGAGATTGACGGCCAACACCGGGAGGTGCCCGTCAGCTATGTGTTAGAGAATGACCGCACGGTATCGCTGGAGATTGGTGCGCATGACAATTCAGCCGAGTTGCTAATCGACCCGGTGCTGGTGGGGACGGCATATATCGGCGGGGCTGGTTTTGAAAGCGATGCAATGGTAGCAGTAGACAGCAACGGCAATGTTTTTTTGATGGGCGAAACGAAATCTACGGACTTTCCGCATATAAACTACCACGACTCCATTCCTTCGGCTGTTCACCTGGTTGTCGTGGCGTATGATTCAACTCTGACCAACATTCGTTATGTTTTATACTTCGGCAGTTCGGGCGGGGTTTTGCCCGGAGGAATTCGGGCGGCTCCTGATGGAAGTATCTGGGCGTACGGAACTACCTCGTCTGGAGACTTGCCTTTGATGAACGCTTTTGACTCAATCGCATACGGGCTGGAGTGCTGGTTTGTTCACTGGGGCTCTCTGGGCGATACATTGCTGCTCAGTTCATATATTGGTGGATCGGGGCATGAATATGCATGGAATATTACTATTTCGGCAGCCGGCATTTTGTATGGAGTAGGTTCGACCAATTCATATGATTTCTTGGAGACAGAAAGTCAGGGATTCGGTTGGGACGACGTTTTTTGGTTTCGGCTGGACGAACAAGGCAGGCAAATCGACCGAACAGCACGAGTGGGTGGGAGTCGAGAAGAATATGGGACGGACATAGTTGTGAGCGGCGACGGTGCGGTTTACATAACCGGACGGACCTTTTTACCGGACTTTCCGGTGCTGGGGTCGTTTGCCTATCCGCGCATAGATTCTACCAATCTGGATGTTTTCGTCTTGAAAGTGGATTCTGCCTGGAATACGGTTTACAGCGTCTGTTTCGGGGGTAAGGGCGGGGATTTCGTGAACCAGATGACAGTCGACAAGGATGGGTGTGTGCTGGTGACCGGGGTGGCTGAATCTGGGTCGACGTATTCGCCGGGGGAATTTCCTCTGAAAAATGAATTTCAAGGCTACACCGGCGTTGCTCAACTCGCATTTGTTTCAATGCTCAATCCAAACGGCGACGATTTCGTTTTCAGCACACTGCTTGGTGGGCGGAGATATCAGAACGGCGTCGGGATTGGGGTGGACTCATCCGGGTATATCTGGGTATCCGGTTCAACCTCCAGCCACGATTTTCCCGTGGTGAATTCCATTATGCCATGGAATTCCTCCTGGTACATGAGCTTCCTCACGATGTTCACCGCTGATGGTGCCTACGTTCCGTTCAGCACATTCTTCGGTACCGGACAGTACACGTACGGTACCGGCCTTGCAATTGATGCCGCTGACAATGTCTTTCTCTGCGGCTATGGCCGAACCATGGACCAGCGCGAGCAGTGGTTTGTATGTGGCTAAGTTCCAAACCCAGGGCGGCTGCTGCTACGGGATGCGCGGCGAAATCGACGGCCAGTACGGCCCGATCACATTTGAGCCCAATATTTCTGATGTGACGTACCTGGTGGATTTCCTTTACAGAAACGGGCCGCTTCCTTCCTGTTTCGATGAAGCGGATGTTTGGCCGTCTGAGAATTTTGGGTTGAATATCGAAGACGTCGTTTATCTCGTCGACTACCTCTTCCGGGGCGGCCCGGAACCGCCCCCGTGCCCGTTGCCCTAACCGTTGCGGCACATGGACTAATTTGACTGAAAACGCTTGACTCTAATCACAGGCAATGTACATTTCGGCCATGTCGCACGATAAGCACCAGGAGTTTTTCGACAGACTCGCCGCCGAGTGGGACCTGATGTTCACCGCCGTGGATCTTGAGTTCCTCCAGCACCTTGTGGAGCATATCGAGGTCAAGGAAAATTGGGACATCCTGGATCTTGGCTGCGGTACCGGTATCCTCTTTGATATGCTTCGCCGTCGGATCAGTGAAAACGGCTCCGTGACCGGGGTCGATTTTTCATTTGAAATGGCCCAGAAGGCACACCGGAACTTTCCGTTTAGGAATGTCAACGTGGTCGATGCCGACGCTACCAGGCTCCCGTTTGGCGACTCGGTGTTTGATATGGCTATCGCGTTTTCGGCGTTTCCGCACTTTTCCGATCAGGAAGCGGCCCTGCAGGAAACACATCGTGTCCTGAAGCCCAAAGCGAAATTCTATATCATCCACTTGGTATCGTCGAAAGAACTGTCGAAAATGCATCACGAAATCGGCGGTGCGGTCGAGCATGACGAAATCCCGCCACGCGAACGTCTCCACGAGATGTTCAGCCAGAGCAAGTTCGTCGAGGTAACTATCGAAGATCACCCGGGGCTCTACCTGGCCAGCGCCACAAATGTGAAGTGAGTCTGGGTCGGTTGTGCCGCCTGAAACTTTACGCACCCGCTTTGTCGCCCACAGCGCGCTGTACCTCGCGCTGGCGGTGATTTTGCCGCTGGGCTTTCATGCGTTCGGAGTCGCCGGACGTGTCTTTCTCCCCATGCACATCCCGGTTTTGCTTGCCGGCTTTCTTGTCGGACCGTGGTCGGGCCTGCTTGTCGGCCTGATTGCCCCCGGCCTGTCGCATCTGCTGACCGGAATGCCGCCAACCTATGCCGTGCCGCTCATGTCACTTGAGCTCCCGATGTACGGTCTGATCGCGGGGCTGACCTACAACAAAATGCGGATGAACGTTTTACTTTCGCTGATTCTGGCGATGGTCATGGGGCGGGTCATGTTCGGACTCGGGTTGTTTGTATTGGGGATGTTCATGGATCTGCCGTACACGGCGACGCAGTTCTTCGCGACCGGCGGCGCGATAGTCAGCGGCTTGCCGGGGATTGTCATCCAGTTGGCCCTGATACCGGTGGTAGTGGCCGCCGTCCGGCGCCAGCGTCGCTAGAGGCCGTCCGATTTCGGTCAATTTTCGGGCACCTCAACACAGCTTCTGGCATTACATTGAAACGACCATTTGTCGCCCGCGACATCTGTAACAAGCGGGGCATTGAAAAACCAGGCAAAGGACCGGGACTGTGGCCGTAGACACACAGACAGAGCTTCGACCAATAACCAAAATTACCAAGCCGCTGGTGAAATTTCTCCATATAGAAGCGGCCGGCGGTGTGGTACTCATGATCGCGGCAGCTGTTGCCATCGCCATAGCAAACTCGCCGCTGCTGGAGCACTATAACAATTTCTGGAACACCGAATTTCGAATCGGCGCTGGCGACTGGGTACTGTCGTACCCTTTGTGGTATTGGGTCAACGACGGCCTGATGGCAATCTTCTTTTTCTTGGTCGGGCTGGAAATCAAACGCGAACTGGTTTCCGGTGAACTTCGCGAGGTCCGACGGGTTATCTCGCCAGCCGTGGCCGCGGCCGGCGGCGCGGCTGTTCCGGCTATGATCTTTCTTATGATCCTCGGCGGACAGCCGGGGCAGGAGGGTTGGGCGATCCCGATGGCCACCGACATCGCATTCGTGGTCGGAGTCATGGCGCTGTTGGGCAATCGAGTGCCGCACGGTCTGAAAGTGTTCCTGCTGACAGTGGCGATTGTCGATGACATCATCGCGGTGCTGGTTATCGCTCTGTTTTATTCCAGCAAACTCAGTTTTGTCTGGCTGGCCGCGGCGGCTGTATTGGTTGGCGTCGTCGTGTTGATGAACCGTCTTGGCGTTCGCAGTGCCTTTGGCTATCTCGTGGTCGGATCGGCAGTCTGGCTCTGCACATTAAATTCCGGCATTCACCCGACAGTTTCGGGCGTGGTTCTCGGCCTGTTGACCCCGGCCACTCCGTTTATCTCCGAAGAAAAGTTGAAAGCCGGTCTGAGAAACGCCGCCGGAACGATTGGAGAGGCCGAGGAGAACCACAAACTGAAAAAAACCACACGCGATGTGGAATTTGCCGCGCGCGAGGCTGTCTCGCCGCTGGAACGGTTCGAGGAGTTGATACACCCCTGGGCAGCGTTTGTGATCATGCCGATTTTCGCACTCGCCAACGCGGGCGTGCCGTTCTCGGCATCGTCGCTGTCGTCGACCATGGCCATCACTGTGGCGCTGGCCCTGATGATCGGTAAGCCGGTCGGGATTTTCCTCAGTCTCTTTTTGGTCGTAAAAGCCAAGCTTGGCGTCGCACCCGGTGGATCAAGTTGGTGGGCCGTTATCGGCTCCGGAAGTCTGGCGGGTATCGGATTTACGATGTCGCTGTTTATTGCGTCGCTGAGTCTGGAAGGGTCGCTTTTGGTCGAGGCGAAATCCGGAATCCTGGTCGGCTCCGCTATCAATGGTGTGCTCGGATTTATTCTGTTGATATTGACGCTACGGAAGAAGGCCGGTGGCAAGCAAGTGTCAGGCCGAAAGGCCTGACACCAATGAAAAAACCGGGCGAACGCAGGGCCAGAGTCCGGCGGAACACAAATCTACTTATCAAAGCCGCACGTCAGGTGGGTACCGTCGCAAAACGGTGTATCTTTCGTTTCACCGCACCGGCAGAGACTCACGCGCTTCTCTTTAGAAATAATCCGGCCGTCGGCCAGTTGGATCTCGGCGTTGTCGAATTCGATTTTGGCCGGACCATGCTCGATAATTGTAATTTTGACATTAGCCATGTTCTCACTATTCCCTGTTGAGTAGTTACTGTGTTAAGGTTTGACTATGAAAACATTGACCGAACCGGTAGGGTTTCCGACCTGGCAAAAATTACTATCCAATTCGACCGACTGAAACTTCGCCCGAGGTAAACGCCTTCGGCTTCCCGTCGATCTCAACCACCAGCTGGCCGTCCTCATCGATATCCACAGCCTTGCCGGTAAGAGTCTTTTTGCCGGTGTTGACCTCAACCTGCCGTCCCAGCAGCGACGAATACTTCCGAATACGCGACCGCAGCGGCGCCAGCGACCCGCTTTCCTGGTATTGTTTGTACTCTCCCTCAAATACCCGCAGGAATCGCTTGACCAGATCGACCCGGTCGATCTTGTTGCCGTGGATCGAGCGGATAGAGGTGGCAGTATCAAACAGCTCATCGGGGAAATCGGCCGAGGTTTGGTTGATATTGATTCCCACCCCGACAACGACATGGTTGATCTTGCCCTTTTCGGCCGACAGTTCGGTGAGAATACCGGCGGTTTTGCGGCCGTCGATCAGTACGTCGTTGGGCCACTTGATAGAAACTTCCTTTGGGCAGTACCGTTCGACCACTTCAGCCAGGGCCAGGGCGGTCACCAGTGACAGCCCCGGGGCTTTTTCCGGGGGGAAGTCCGGCCGCAGTATGATCGAGACGTATGCTCCCGTCCCCAGCGGCGAGTACCAGGTTCGGCCGAATCGGCCACGGCCCTCGGTCTGCTGCTCGGCAACAATTACGGTCCCTTCCTCGGCGCCGTTTTCGGCCTCGCGTCCGGCTATATCATTGGTCGATTTGACCTCACGGTAAGAGAAAATCCTTTTACCGATAATCTCACTGCCAAGCATCCATTCCAGCTCGGTCGAGGTAAGCGAGTCCGGCAAACCCAGCAACCGTACATCGTTGTCGGTCTGGTTGAGCTCGTAGCCCCACCCACGCAGCATTCGTGAGGCAGCCGTGATATCATCGGGCTCGACTTCGAGGTCTTTGGCCAGATCGGTGAACTTGAATTTACCGCCCATCGGCTGGCGGATCTTTATCAGGAGTTGATCGGCGAGACGGTCCAGCTGTTCGGGTCGTAGTTTTGCCATGCTATTCCTTCTTGATAATCTGCATACTCAAATCAGCGGCCGGAGCGGAATGTGTCAGCTGGCCGACCGATATGTAATCTACACCCGAAGACGCTGTCTGCGCAACCGTTTCCAGCGAGACATTCCCCGAGGCTTCGAGCTTAACCGATGAATCCAGACTCCGCGCCTTATCTACCAGCGCCTTGAGGGATTCCGGCGACTGATTGTCCAGCATCAGCCGCTTTACGCCCGCCTCGATTGCCTCGGTCAGTTCCTCCTCGGTCGTGACCTCCACCTCGATTTCGATATCTTCGGCTTTGCATTCAAACTGGAGCCGAAAATCAGGCGTGTCCAGAAACTCGCGTGCATGTTCCACCGCGGCTTTGATCAACCCGGCCGAGGCGATATGGTTGTCCTTGATCAGGATCATATCATACAGCCCGATCCGGTGATTCTGTCCACCACCGTGAGCGACTGCCGCCTTCTCCAGCATTCGCATGCCGGGAGTGGTCTTGCGCGTATCAAGAATCACCGCCCGAGTCCCCGCAACTGCCGTGACAAATTTCGAGGTTAACGTAGCCACACCGCTTAAGTGCGCCAGAAAATTCAGCGCTGTCCGTTCGGTGGCCAGCACCGTCTGGTTGAACCCGTCGATTTCGACAATAACATCGCCGCGCTGAAACGAATCGCCGTCCTTCTTGAGTGGCTTGACGACATTGGCCGAATCGACAATCTGAAACGCGAGCAGCATCGGTTCCAGCCCGGACACCACCCCGTCACCCTTGGCGACAATCTTTGCCAGCAACGCATCCGGCTCGAGACAGGCCAGTGAGGTTAGGTCACCCGGCCCGATATCCTCGGCCAACGCCGCTTTCACCAGCTCAAACAGCCATTTTTTTGCATCCTGCATATCCCTATCAAATGCCTCGGAAGGCAATTGTCAATCGGCAATCGTCTCCGTATATTGGCCGCATGAAGTCAGACACTCAGGTTAAGGCAATGACTGTCGGCGTGATCGGCTACGGTTCGCAGGGGACCGCCATCGCCCGCAATCTGCAGGACTCCGGCTGGGAGGTAATTGTCGGTCTGCGTGAGGACTCCAAGTCGCGCGAACGGGCGCAAGCCGACGGCATCAAGCTGATAAAAACCATCTCCGCAACTGTGCAGCAAAGCGATGTGGTCGTGTTCGCCTTTCCCGACCACCTGCACGGGGTTGTCTACCGCCGCGAAATCAAGCAGAAGCTCGTGCCCGGATCCATCCTGCTTTTTCTGCACGGCCTCTCGGTGCATTTTGCCCTGGTGGAGCCGCCCGATGATGTCGATGTCATCATGATCGCGCCGCATGGCCCCGGGGTGGCGCTCCGGCAGATGCATGAACGGGGTGAATCGGATATCTCGGCCTTTTCATCGGTCCACCAGGACAGCTCCGGTACCGCCGAGGGCATCCTGCTGTCACTGGCAATGGGAATCGGGCTGGATCCGGAAAAGCTTGTGTTAACAACATTCGAGGACGAGGCGGTCGGGGACATGTTCGGCGAGCAGGCGGTGCTGTGCGGCGGCATGGCAGCCATGATCAAGAACGGCTTCGAGGTGCTGGTCGAAAACGGCATACCACCGGAGAACGCCTATCTCGAGGTTGCGTATCAGCTTGATCTGATCATCTCACTGATCAAGCAGCACGGGATCACGGGGATGTTCGACCGGATTTCGCTAACCGCCAGATACGGTTCTTTGAAAACGGGGCCGTACCTTGTTGATGAAGGCTTCAAGAACCGCATGCGGGATGTGTTTGAGAAGATTCGCTCCGGTGAGTTTGTCTCGGAGCTGACCAAGCTGCAAGACGACGACATCAAGCAGGTCGATAAAGATCTTGCCCGCCTGACCGATTCGGCACTGGAGAAGGCTGCAAAGAAATTCGCGAAGTAGGACAGAACTCTACAACAGTTCCGCCATGTCTTGTCCGGCAGGACCTCAGAAGGGCCTGGCCTATTGTTCCATTAGAAATACGTGTGCAGACGTCTTCTATTTAATCAGCCGAATGACAACCATAGTTAAAACTTGCTCGAATTTTGTCCCGTTTTGTTCCTTTAGTTGCTGCAGCGACACCCCCAAACAAGAAAGGTGGAACGATGGATGTCGATGTTACTATGGCACAGGATGTCAACTACTGGGCCGTGCTGGTCGGTGCGGTCGCGTTCTGGATTCTCGGCGCGATCTGGTATTCCGGCGCACTTTTCGGCAAGGCCTGGATGCGCGGGATCGGCAAGACCGAAGAACAGATCAAAGCCGATTTCAGCCCGATGAATCTCATCTGGGCATTCGTATTCGGCTGGCTGGGCTCGTATGGGATCGCCCGGGTTATGGTATGGATGGGGGGTGACACGATTGCCGATGGTGTCAAGGTCGGTCTTGTGGCCGCTGTTTGTTTCTCGGTCGCGACTATCGGGATGCACGATGTCATGGAGAAACGTGCGGGCGGTCTCACCATGATCAACATGCTCTATTCCGTCACAGGCTTTTTGATCATGGCAATCATTATCGGCGCCTGGCGCTGACCCTCATCGTCGCGTCGAAATTGCTTCTCGGTCCGCCTTCGGCGGTCGTCTCGCGATGACGAAGCGGTAGACGATCAGGGCAGAACTCTTTAGCGGTTCTGCCATTCCTGCCCGGCAGGACCACAGGGGGACCGCCCATACGCGCCGCACTTAATGAGCAAGTCACTGACGTGCCTTAGGCGCGGATGCGGTAGTCTCACTGGCGCATTAATCATCCTTGTAAAGACCCCAACCGAACCGCTTCGGGTTCCACTCCGTTTCCGGCTACCTCCCACGCACCAGCCGGAGCTTCTGCGGTCTGGCGCCGGGCACCCGCTCGATCAGCCCCCGATGCTCCATGTCCAGCTTGACCGTGGTCGTGTACCACGATATGGAGCCGTCAAACGGCTCCCGCAGGCTGTCCTTTACCAGACCCGGCAGCCGCTTGAATTCGACACTCTCTTCCTTGCGCAGCACCCGAACGATCGCATCGTAGATCGTGTCGTATTTCTCTTTGTTGACATTCACCGGCTTTTTGCCGGGAGTCGGCGTGTGGGCGAGGACGGTTTCTTTTTCGGCCATATGCCTCCTCCGTCGTTTACCAGATAATACGCACCCAACCCAAAGAAACGCGAACAACTCATGGATTTCCTGAATCACCCGAGGAACCACTATCATGACCTTATCATCATCAGCAACCCTAGGCCCCTCAAACCGGGGATTTTTTACAGCATGCCGCTAAACTGCAAGGCACAAGTTTGCATCGCAGTGTGATCTCAGCCGGCATATTGTGCGAAACAGCCTGTTCAATAGGTGAACAGCCTTGCCTATCCGAAAGTCCGAGTCTGCGCTTGTCACCGTTGTAGCACAATAAGTTAGCCGCGTAAAAATGAAATTAATCCGTTCCTATGGCACAGGGCACACACTTTGCTTCTACTTTGACCGACCAAAAAGCAGGGCGTATCACGCACCGGCTTTGTTTGACCAGGCCCCTGACTGACCATCAGGGGTTTTTCTTTTGGAGCGGAGCCGCCGGCTCAGTCGGACTAAAACAGTTGACGATTTTACCGTTGCGGCCTACCTTTTCTTCTAATGAACAATGGATTAAAACGGGCCCGCTTTGTTGCACTCGTCCTGGTTGTCTTGCTGGTCGTCTATTATGTCTTCGATATCATGCAGCCGGTTGACCAGAAAGACCAGCTGACTCGCATCATCCACCTGGAGGACCGTCGGGAATTATCCGGCCGGCTCAAGAGCTACCTCGATGAGCCCGATCCGGAGGTTCGCAAACGAGCGGCAATGGCGGTCGGCCGTATCGGCGGACCGGGCAGTGTCGATCCTCTGATGGAGATGCTCACCGACAGCGTTTGGGATGTCGCTTCGACGGCCGCAACAGCGATCGGTTTCACCGGCCGCGGCGATCAGGCCCTGCGGTTGCTGGAGACCGCCGGCGAGCTTCCGCCCCGAATCACCGGGCGTGCGATTGAATCAGTCGGCCGCCTGGCCGACAGCTCGATGACCGACGTGATCGATTTACTGGCAACTTTCCTGTCGCATCCGTCCCCGGCAGTGCGTGAGCGCACGGTCATGGCCCTGTTTCGGGCCGGGGCCAAAGATAAAGCCGGGGCGATACAGCAGCTTGCACTGGCCGAGCCGGATGATTCGGTGCGTATTGCGTGTCTCTACTATCTTGCCCGGTTCGATGTTGGCGCCGCCAAGGAAATTTTCGAACGTCATATCGCCAACCCGGATCCATACCTTCGCTCGCTGGCCGTGCGCGGTATGGGGGCTGTCAACGATGCCGACGCCCGCCGGTATTTGAGCATGGCGATGAACGACAACACCGATCGGGTCGTGGCCCAGGCCATTTATGAATTGGCCGGTGACCCCAGCCGTGAAATTACACAGCTTCTCGAACGAAAGCTGAACTCAGAAGAAAACGAAAAGCTTCTCGTTGAACTGATCCGTGCCCTTCAACGACATGAAAGTGCCGACGGCGTCATCATAGCACAAAAAACAGCAGCTACCTATCGCACGGCGCCGATTGTTGCCGCAACGGCGCGCTACACCGCCGCCGTTCAAAAAGGTCGGTCGCTGGAGTATATAGACTCGCTGCTCCGAGTGGAGGAATCGCTTGTCCGAGCCGCTTGTGCCGAGGCCCTTGGACTGATCGGAGACGACAACGTTATCCCCCGCCTGAGCACGCTGTTTGCCGATGAGGACCCGATGGTCCGCGCCGCGGCGTTCACCACTCTCATGACAATCGATACCGCCAACCACACCTTCTATATCCGCAAAGGGCTCGATGATCCCGACTATGTCGTCACGTCCCTTGCCGTCGACCAGGTTGGCCAAACTGAGTCCGCCCGGTTTCTGCCGATCCTGCACGGTTTCATGGTCAATTCGGATCGGACAGATGTCGATGTCCGGCGGTCGACAATCGGCGCCATGCCAACGTTTGCATCCCAGGATCCTCCGGACAGCACTGTTGTCTCTACCCTGCTCCTGGGCATGGACGATCCCAATTACATTGTGCGGCGCGAGGCGGCTGAAGTCTGGGAAGAGCATATGGATCAAGCCAGACCGGCGGTTTCACCGATCGCGGAAACGCACTTCAGCGAGTCACGTATAAGAGACGCCCTGGAGAAATACGAAGAAACGAATCCGACGGCCACTATCATCACGGCCGAAGGAGAATTTGAAATAGAGCTGCTGTTCGATATCGCACCGCTAACGGTGCTGAACTTTATCGAACTGGCAAATGAGGAGTTTTACAGCGGTCTGCAGTTCCATCGTGTGATACCGAACTTTGTCGCCCAGGGCGGCGATCCCCGTAGTGACGGCTGGGGTGGTCCTGACTACTACATTCGAGACGAGTACTCAACGGAGCCGTATCTTCGCGGCACAGTCGGTATCGCGACCTCCGGAAAGGACACAGGCGGGTCGCAGTTCTTTATCACGTTGTCACCGCAGCCGCATCTCGAGGGCCGATACACGGTGTTCGGGAGGGTCCTGTACGGCATGGAGGTTGTGGACCTGATAACGGTAGGCTCCATAATACAGACAATTCACATTCACGAAGGGTGAGTATGCAAACCAGGCACTCAGCAGTATTCCTGATTCTGGCGATTACTCTCACGGCCGCATCGCTGTCGGCACAGGATGAGATCCAAAGAATAGACAAATACGCCCTGATCGATCAAATCCTCTTAGTCGATGCCCGCCAGCGGGACCAGCTGGAGGATGTCGTAATGGAAGCCGAGTATCTTGAGGGCAAGATGGAGGACGACGAATTCAAACAAGAGTCCCGCTACATCAAGAAGATTTATATCAAGTTCCTTGAAGATACGGCACTGTTTCACGAAGAGTATATCGAGTACTACAAAGAGGGTGAATTGAAATCGGAAAAAGAGCGGGACAAAAAGGCGCGCGAAAAACTCGAAAAAAATCGTAAACGCAAAACCCGTAACGTCTCGTACCCAATGCTCAAGCCGTTTTATCCGGAAAACCGTGAAGACTACGAAATTCGCTATAACGACGTTGAAGAAGTCGGCAATTACACCTGCTACCATTTCACCGTGAAGTCACTTGTCGAAGACGACGAGCATATCAACGGGGATTATTTTTTCGAAACCGATGGTTTTCACCTGGTGCGGGTTGACTTTGAACCGGCCAAACTGGTAAAGAAGACAATGTTCAAACTTAACCAGCTCGACATGTCGATTCACTACGGCCCGACCGCGGACGATTTCTGGCTTCCCCGGCAGTTTGATATTGCCGGCAAAGGAAAGGCGGCGTTTCTGTTCGGCGTTAATTTTGCCGGCATTGAATATTATCGTAATCCGGAAGTCAATGTCGGTTTAGAGGAAAAGCTTTTTGAGGTAAAAAATGGCGACGATTAATCAGTTTAAAACACATATCGTAAAAATCGATATCCCGGAGGGGCTCAATATCATATTCGGGATGTCACATTTCATCAAAACGGTAGAAGATCTGTACGAAGCTGTGACCGAGACCGGCCCCGGTATCAAGTTCGGTGTCGCGTTCTGCGAGGCCTCGCAAAAACGCCTCATTCGCAACGACGGCAACGACGACGGTATGATTGAACTGGCGACCAAGACAGCTTTCGATATCGCCTGCGGGCATTCTTTCGTGGTTTTTCTCAAAGATGCCTTCCCGATCAATGTACTCAATCGAATCAAAAATGTTAGCGAAGTCTGCCGGATTTTCTGTGCAACCGCCAACCCACTGGAGGTGCTGGTGGCCGAAACCGATCAGGGACGGGGTGTGCTGGGAGTAATCGACGGCCAGACGCCGCTGGGGATCGAAACCGATGATGACAAGTGCGAACGGCGCGAGTTTCTTCGAACGATCAATTACAAACGCTGAATAGATTTCGCCCGAATAAGAAAACCGCCGGTACTGCCTTTGTTCAATACCGGCGGTCTTTTTGGGTGGCGGCAATGTCTTACACGTCCCTAAATCGCGCTTGCGCCAGGCCCGCCAACACCCGTATCTATCTGAAACAAATTTCACAATTATTCTCCGGAGATTACCTGAAATGCGTTTTGAACTGGAAAGAAACCCGACTGAGAAAATCGTAATCGAAGATACCGAATTCAAAGGCCACCAGCTCGTTCAACTGCGGATTCATTTTCTTGCCGATGCTGACGGCGATGAGGAAAAGTGGCTCCCGACCAAAAAGGGCGTGTCGTTTCGTCTTGACCAGCTCGATGACGTGATCGAGCACCTGACCAAGATCCGTGATGGCGCCAAGCCGTCCAAATAACCCACTCAAAGAACAATAGCCGGGCGCTCTCGCCCGGCTGTTTACTTATGTTCATCTTCACCCACGACAAGAACCGTCTCCACGAGCACTTTCGCCGCGACCCGGTCAAGTTCGCCTATCATATGGGCGACCTTGATGATCTCTTTTTCGATCGCTGTCAGTGGGCTGCTTCCTACTACAAAAGCACGCGAATCGACGAGTGCCTGCTGATTTATAATTCAGATTCCGGCTCCACGGTCCATGCAATGGGCATGAGCGAACGGCTTGTGCCGCTGGTCGAAGAAACAATAGACGTTCTTCCGGATAGTTTTTCCGTGCACATTGAGCAGGATTGCCGTCAGATTATTCGAAAAGCATATGATGAGATTGAGAGCCTTTCGGTCTTGCGAATGGAACTTGAAGCGATCAAGGAACACGAAATCGCACGGCCCGACCGCATCATTCGACTCGATCAGTCACACGACCCTGCCTTGAAAGCTCTCTATGATCGAGCCTATCCGGAGCACTGGTATGAGAAGCGGATTTTGAACGTAGGGAAATACCTGGGATGGAAAGAGGATGGCAGCATCGTAGCGGCGGCCGGCGTACATGTCTACGCGCCCGAATACAAGATAGCCGTTCTGGGCAATATCGCTACGCACCCGGACTACCGCGGACGGGGTATTGCGTCGGACCTGACTTTGAAACTGGTCAGAGGTTTGGCCGACGAGGGCCTTTCAATTTGTCTCAATGTAAATAAAAACAATGAGGCTGCCCGACGATGCTACGAGAGAATTGGCTTTGCAACCGCGTTCGAATATCTTGGCGGGCGGTACCGTCGGAAGCCATTCGCCTAATTCGTAAACAGGTCAAAAATGTTGCCGAGCATCGAAGACTCGGCGTGATAGAATTCGGTATACCGACAGCGGGAGCAGATAACGGTCGAATACTTCTGACCCTGCACATCGAATATCTTCGACCAGAATCCCCCCGATCCCCTGAGTTCCCTGATCTCACACTCAATATTTGCGCATTTGGGACAGCGATAATTGATTGGCTGATTCATGAAGTACTTTCCTTTGTCTTGGGCTGCGAGTTGTTCTCACCCATAATTACCCCGACAAACGGGAAAAATTCAAAAACGGGGGTTGTCTGATACGGTGGCATCGAGTGACCGAATTAGCCCTGCTTTGACCGATAGTCCTCAATCGCCGCCCGAATGGCATCCGGCGCCAGGTTGGAACACGCCATCTTTTGCTCCGGCAATCCGCCCAGCGCCTCGGCGACCTGATCGCGCGTGAGCTGCCCGGCCTCATCGAGTGTCTTCCCCTGTACCATTTCCGAGGCCATCGAACTGCAGGCAATCGCCGCCGCGCAGCCGAATGTCTGACAGCGGATCTCCTTGAGCCGGTCGTTCTCAACTGAGATATAGATCTTCATTACATCACCGCAGGCCGGGTTCCCCATCGACCCGACCCCATCGGGACTTTCCATATCGCCGGTATTGCGGGGATTCTGGAAATGATCCAGGACTGTGTCATTGTACATAGTCCAAATATGATGACTTTTGCACCGAATTGCAAGTACCTGCTATTCGACGCTTTTTGGTGACAGCGTCACACCCGCTCTCTATATTGACCCCGTTATGGGCAACCTGTCGCCATTTCCGGTCGGATCGTACTGCTCGTCGCGTGCCTGGGGCGGCCTGGAAATGAATGTACTCCGCCTCCTGCGCTGGATGCGGGAACGTGACTGGCCAACTTTTCTCTATACGCGGCCGGACAGCATCATTTATGAACGGGCCCACTCAGTGGGGATACCGGTACGCGCAATCGTGTCGGAATCAAAATTGGCGAATCTGTTTGACGGCCGAAAATTGGCCCGACTCACTGCCGATGATCACCTTCGTGTGCTGACTCTCCACCGGTCGCATGATCTCCTGATGGCGGTGATGGCGAAGAAATATCGCCGCGATCTAAAAGTCATCTATTCCCAGCACATGCATATCGCCGGCAATAAGAAAGACCTGCTCCACGCCTGGCAGTTTCGCGCGCTTGACGCCTTTGTGACCCCGGTCAACTGGCTGGCTAATCAGGTCAAACAACGAACGGTTCTCGACGAGAGAACGATCCGCGTGGTCCCGCGCGGAATAGAGGTGCAGCAATTTGTCAACAAGCCGGTGAAGGCTGAGGCACGCAAAGAACTTAAACTACCGATCGATGCGATCGTGATCGGTATTATCGGACGGTTGGATCCCAAAAAGGGCCAGGATGTGGTTCTCAGAGCGTTGCGACGGGTACACGACGCCGGCCACGACGCCCATCTCCTGGTGGTCGGCGCTCAGACCTTGCATGAAAATACCGGATACGAAGCCTATTTGCAGTCCCTCTGCAAAGAGTTACGTCTCACGCCCCGCGTGCATTTTCGGCCGCATCAGGAAAATCCGGAACTGGCTTTTGCCGCCCTTGACATCTTTGTGCTCGCTTCGGAGTCTGAAACCTACGGTATGGTGACAATCGAGGCGCTCGCCTCGGGCCTGCCCGTCATCGGGTCCGATGCCGGCGGAACGACCGATCTGGTGCATCACGAAGTCAACGGGCTTCGATTTCCGCCTGGCGATGATGCTGCTCTGGCCGAATCGCTGCTGCGCTACCTGAACAATCGGAATTTTGCCTCGGCAATGGCGACCGCTGCGCAGGAAGAAGCCGTGGAACGTTATTCACATATTGCCCAGTGCGATGCCTGGGAAAAACTGCTCACGAAACTAGCCGATTGAGAACTTAAGCATTGGGAGAGAAGTCATGCCGAAGACAATTCTCAATATTGCCTGCAGCATGGACGGTTACATAGCCAAACCGGACGGCGATATCGATTGGCTCAATGAATATCTGACCTCCGGTGAAAACTACGGTTTCCACGCTTTTCTCGACACAATAGACTCCGTCGTGATGGGGGCCCGCACCTGGGACTTCATCCTTAAGTACGGCCAGTGGCCGTATGGTGACAACCGAGGCTTCGTCTTTGCTCACGGCAATCCGGAACCAATCGAGGGTGCGCCGGTGAAGTTCCTCTCCGGCGCCCCGGATCAGCTTCATAAGCACATCGCCTCCGAAGCCAAAAGGACATCTGGCTGGTTGGCGGCTCCGAAATGATACGCAGCTATCTCGATAATGATCTCCTGGACGGTATCATCCTGTCTTTCGTGCCGCACATTCTGGGGACCGGTCTCCCTTTGTTTCGGGTGGGGCTGCCACCAAGCGATTGGCGAACGGAAGAAAGTAAATCGTTTAGCAGTGGACTAATTCAGATTCGCTGGGAGCGAGTCAGGTAATTCTGGTGTCCGTTGATTCAATTGCCGTGGGGAACCGCAGAAATCTTCCGGCCATTAATTTGCTTGACGAACCGGGGCAAATTTGTATATTTCACGGCTCAATAGTTTAAGGTAGAAAGATTATGAAACGTACGTTCCAGCCTTCGAACAGAAAAAAAATGAACGACCACGGCTTCCGGAAGCGCATGTCGTCCAAAGGCGGCCGCCGCGTGCTGGCTCGCCGCCGCGCCAAAGGAAGAAAACGTCTGACAGTCAAGGTTGCCCGTAAGAAATAAACTGCCTCGTCGCCTGAGTCTTAAATGGCGCCGAGAAATCGACCATGTCTTTTCTCACGGTAAGCCGATTCGCGGCGAGGGGTTTTTGCTGAAATGGGTACCTGCCGACACGTTCGGCTACGTGATAATGGTCGGACGGCGACATGGGAACGCCGTGCTGCGAAACCGGATCAAGCGAATCTTCCGCGAGGCGCTCAGACTCAACAGACATCGCCTTACCAGGGAGGTCCAAATCACAGTGCTGCCGGTTGCCGGACGGGTACCGAGATTTGAAACGGTGAATGCAGAATTCAGCCGAATATTCGAACTCATCAACAACTCGTAAAACGAGCCCCTCCTTCTTTGCTCAACTCTTGATTTTCGCCGTAAAATTCTACCAGTTAACAATATCACATTTTTTTGCCGGATCATGCCGGTTCCACCCGAGCTGCTCGGCCTATGCTATCGACGCCCTCCGGTCCCACGGCGCCCGAGGAGGCTCGTATCTTACTGTGCGACGAGTACTTAGATGCCATCCGTGGAACGCGGGCGGCTATGATCCGGTGCCGGAACGAAGACGAAATTGAAAAATGAGGCTGATCACGAGATATAGATCGAAAATAAGGTTGATACGTGGATAAAAAGACACTTCCGATAGTAGCTCTCCTGGTCCTGGTAATAGTATTTTATTACCCGATCCTGGAATTTCTCGGCCTCTACGAGGAGCCCGAAAAACTTCCGCCCCGGCAACAGACCGAACAGCAGACCGAGCAGCCGATTGACACCGCTACTCCACAACCATTTACACAAGAAGACATAGAAAATGTTTCTGAACCGCCGACCGGAAAGGCGGGAATCGATCAACCGCAGGCCGCCGAGATCCCGGACACCGTATCAGCCGATACAATTCGAATCGAGACCAACGTCTTTACCTACCTCTTCTCCAGCCACGGCGGCGGACCGGTGTCGATCAAGCTTAAAGACTATCATTATCGCGAAAACGGTGAGATCGAGATGCTCCCGGAGAGTGAGACCGCCACACCCGACGCCCGGTTTGCCGGCGGGACCTTTTCCACCTCCCGCCTGCCTTATTCATCCAGTAAGAGATCCGGTGACTATGATGTAATCCGGGACACGTTCGAACTAGCCTATACCTACACCAGCGAGTCCGGTGGGACTATCCGGAAAACGTATATCATCTATCCCGATGATTACCACTACGATCTGACACTGGATGTCGAAAATACCGACGCCTTTGGATTCGAACGATCCTACACGCTCTGGTGGAACACGCCGCTGGGCGTCACCGAGTCGGTCGCCGAGACGGACTATAATTCAATGCAGGCGGTGGCGATGATGGGTGGCTCTCGTGAGGCGCTCGATGACTACAGCAACGATAAATTGTCGCAGAGTCTCGACGGTTACACCGAATGGGTCGGGCTGCGATCGAAATTCTTCTCGGCGGCAATGATTCCGCGCAATCGTGACGGCCAGGCGGCAGTCGCCCGGGGAATGAAGCAGGACATTTCCACCCCGGACGGGACCATTGAAAAGCGCGAAATTATTGCCGGCGTAGTGATGCCGTTTGCCGGTGTCCAAAGTGTAACCGACAGCTTCACCGTCTATGTCGGCCCGATGGACTACCTTGAAATGGACAACTACGGGGTGGATCTCCAGGCGATTCTCGATATCGGGACTTTTCCGTTTTTTGGTACGGTGCTTCTGAAGCCATTCGCTATAGCGATCATGTGGCTGCTGCCCAAGCTGCACAATATCATCCCCAACTACGGTATTGTCATTATCATCTTTGCCCTGCTCATCAAGATCATCACGCTGCCGCTTTCGATGAAGCAGTTTAAGTCCATGCAGGGGATGAAAGATCTGGCGCCGAGGATGGAGGAACTGAAGAAGAAATACAAGAAAGACCCCCAGGCGCTCCAGCGGGAAACGATGAAAATGTATAAACAGCATGGAGTTAACCCAATGTCCGGGTGTCTCGTTATGCTGCCGCAAATGCCTGTTATGATCGCGATGTTTCGCGTTTTCCAGGCGACAATCTTGCTGCGAGCGGAGCCGTTTGTCTGGTTTATCGATGATCTCTCGCGGGGGGCTTCCGGCTTTACCGATCCGTACATCATACTCGTCTTATTCATGGTCCTGACCCAATTGCTGTCATCAAAATTGACCATGTCCGGCGGGGCAGGCCAGAATAAAGCCATGATTTACCTCTTCCCGCTTTTGATCGGGTTCTTCCTCTACCAGTTGCCGTCGGGGCTGATTCTCTATTGGACCGTCTTCAGCCTGATGAGCCTGCTGGATTGGTTCCTGTTCAAACGCGACAAAGTCAAAAACCTCGAGGTGAAGACAGCGTGAGATGGCCGACTACCAGCCCGGACATTCCGACCTTCTCGGTGGTGATACCATTGCCGCGATCATTACGCCGCCCGGTGAGGGCGGCATTGCGGCCGTGAGGCTGGCCGGTACGGATTCGCTTGCCGTCTTCGATCGTCATTTTCAACCAAGCTACAATCAAGAGTTTGAGCCGTTTATGATGCGGCACGGGCTCTTTGTCGACAACGACCATGCCCCGATTGACGAGATCACTGCGGTGTACATGCCTCACGGCAAGTCCTACACCGGCCTGGAGCAGGTGGAGATCTTTTGCCACGGGGGACGGCTTGTCGTGCGGCGAATCCTTGAGGCGCTTCTGGCTGATGGGACCCGGGCGGCGGAACCAGGTGAATTCACACGGCTGGCGTTTCTGAGCGGGCGGATCGATCTGGCCAGGGCTGAGGCGGTCGCCGAGGTAATCGGAGCCAATACCGAAACCTCGCTTTCGACCGCGCGAGAGCATCTCCTTGGCGGCTACTCCGGACATATCGAGGAACTTCGGGAGAAGATTGTCGCGGTGATCGGCGAGGTCGAAGCTTCGATCGATTTTCCGGAAGAAGAAATTCAGCCGGAGACAATTGAGCAGCAAGCCACGATGATCAAAGAAATCCGGGCCGATATCGGGCGGCTGCTGCAGACATACAAAGGCGGACAGCTGATCAAAGAGGGGTTCAAGGTTGCAATCGGGGGACGTCCGAACGCCGGGAAGTCTTCTCTTTTCAACGCGCTGCTCCGTCACGAGCGGGCGCTGGTGACTCCGACTGCCGGAACGACCAGGGATTACCTGTCGGAATGGATTGATATCGAAGGGTTTGCAGTCAATCTGGTCGATACGGCCGGGATTCGCAAAGGAGGGGGCAAGATCGAACAGGCCGGACAGGAGTCCGCGCGAAAAATCATGGCCGGGGCAAATCTGGTTTTTTGGCTGACAGACCTGTCGCGGCGTGATTGGGTTACTGAACTGAAAGAGGATTTGACGAGTCTTCGAGAGTTTCCGCTGATGATCGGCGGCAACAAGCTGGACTTGGTGAACAAAACCTTGTCGCCGCCGGACTTTGTTGGTGAGACAGATTGGGTCAGCTTTTCCTGCAGGACGATGGAGGGGCTCGACCAACTGGTTGAAAAGCTGCGACTCATTATTGAGTCTCACATACCGGACTTGACCTCGGGATTTACGGTGACCTCGGCCCGGCACCAGCAGAAATTGGACGAAGCGGAAAAATTGTTGAAGAAGGCACTGGAAAATGTCCGAGCCGGTGAATCCCCGGAAATTGTCGCGTTTGATCTGCGCCAGGCAGCCGGGGCAATCGAGGAGATCACCGGGCGCGTATACAATGAGGACATCCTCGGTCATATCTTCTCGAAATTTTGTATCGGGAAGTGAACCGGGGCTGGCAGAGGCCTGTTTCACGTGAAACTTTGATGAAATACCATCAATCATTGCAATTGTTTCACGTGAAACATCTTTAGAAAAAGTCTGGCTGGGAAATTGGACAAATCGGCTAAGTGGTTAAAATGCAACGAAATTTTGACATAATTGTTGTCGGTGGCGGACACGCCGGAGTCGAGGCCGCCCTAGCCGTGGCCCGCATGGGCAAATCAGCCGCGATTATCACCATGGAGGCCTCAAGACTGGCCCTGATGTCCTGCAATCCGGCGATCGGCGGCGTGGGCAAGTCCCATATCGTCAAAGAAGTCGATGCCCTCGGCGGAGTGATGGGACTGGCCACCGATGCCACCGGAATTCAGTTTCGGCGTCTCAACCTCTCCCGCGGACCGGCCGTCTGGTCAACCAGGGTGCAATGTGACCGCATACGGTACAATGATTATATTGTTGATTGCGTCGAAAAGACTCCAAATGTCACCGTAGTCGAGGGGCTGGCCGGGGAGATTCTCTCAGAAAACAGGAGAATCACCGGAATTCGGCTCGAAACCGGCGAGTCAATTTCATGTCGGGCAGCCATTATTGCGACCGGGACCTTCCTGGGCGGTCTGATCCATATCGGCGAGAAGCAGATAAAGGCGGGGCGAATCGGAGAAAGCGCCGCCTACAAGCTTTCCGAGTCGTTTTTGTCATACGGGTTCGAGGTAAGCCGCCTGAAAACCGGCACTCCCCCGCGCCTCGATGGCAACACGATCAACTGGAGCAAATGTGAAATTCAGCCGGGCGAGGAACCCATTCCGTTTTTTTCGCCGCGCTCCCCTGCCCGCCAAGTTGAACAGGTCCCCTGTCACCTGACCTATACATCGGAAGAGACAAAAGCGATAATTGGCGAGACATATCAGCTCTCGCCCATGTTCTCCGGACAAATCCAATCGACCGGGCCTCGCTACTGCCCATCGATTGAGGACAAATTCTATCGGTTCGCCGACAAAGAGCGGCATCAGCTTTTCCTCGAGCCGGAGGGCAACGGCACCAACGAAGTATATCCAAACGGCTTTTCAACTGCGCTGCCCGAGGAAGTCCAGCGGCGGGCTATTCGAACCGTTATCGGGCTGGAAGAGGCAGAAATCACGCGTCCGGGCTATGCCGTGGAGTATGATTACTGTCCGGCGCATCAGATTGCGCCATCGCTGGAAACACATCGTTTGAAAGGGCTTTTTTTAGCCGGGCAGATCAACGGCACCTCCGGCTACGAAGAAGCTGCCGGACAGGGGCTTATTGCCGGAGTGAACGCTGTCCTGGGGATTGACAATCAACCGGCGCTGGTGCTGGATCGCTCCGAAGCGTATATCGGTGTGATGATCGATGATCTGACGACGCGCTCAACCACGGAACCGTATCGAATGTTCACCTCCCGGGCGGAGTATCGGCTGGCACTGCGCGAGGATAACGCACTTGACAGGCTAATCGGGATCTCGCGAAAGTACGGGCTGTTGCCATCGGAAGATATCTCCCGATTTGGCCAGCTTCAGGCGGAAACTGAGCAGGTGATCGCGGCAGTACCGAAAATTCGAGTGAGAGTCGATGAACTGGGTGATATGGCGGCTCGGTTCAAGCGGGTTGACAATATCAGTGTGGAAAACCTGCTGAAACAGCCGACCCTCTCTATTAATGAGGCGATTGACTGGCTCGAACGATTCGAGGAGATCACCGGGAGCCGTGAGGCGCTGGAACGGGCCGTGATCCAGGTGCGATACAGCGGCTATATCGATAAGCAGCAGCGAGAAATCGAAAAATTCAAGCGGATGGAGCGGGAGACAATTCCGGGAGATTTCGACTATGCCCGTATTGCCGGACTGAAGAGGGAAGCTTGCGAGAAATTCGTCCGATTCCGACCTGTTTCTCTGGGTCAGGCGGGGCGGATAGAGGGTATTACCCCCGGTGATGTGGCTGTGCTTTCGGTGTATCTGCAGCGTCATAAGGCGATGTCGGCATGAGCAGCGATTCTGAAACGGTTCATTACTACGATACAGCCACGATCCTGCGCACGTATGATCCTAAACAGAAGCTTCAAGTCTACTTTGACTTACTGAAAAAAGAAAATCAGCGGCTCAACCTTGTTTCACGTGAAACAAGCGAGCATGGATTACTGCAGCTGGCGGCCGAATCAATCTTCCCGTTGTCGTTGATCGACAGGGCTTTCTTTTCCAGTTATCTTGATATCGGTTCCGGCGGCGGGTTCCCCTCGATCCCGATTATCCTGACCGGTGCGGTTGCTGCTTCTACCCTCGTTGAGCGCACGCAGAAAAAAGCCGCAGCGGTTCGACGGATGCTTCTCTCGCTCGGCTTTCGAGCCCGGATCGAACCAGTGTCGTTTGAGGAATCTTTAGTAGAGCCCGGGTCGTATGACTTGATCACTATGCGCCTGGTCAGACTGACTGGTCCGATGCTGGCTAAAATTGGTGAGCTGCTTACCGATGATGGTGTCTTTCTTCACTGGAATGCGGTAGACGGCGACATTAAGACGGGTTCATACGAAGTTAGCACGGTCTCATTTGCGCCCGATGGCTCTTCGGATATCCACACCGTGTCGATACTTAGCCGCAAATAGCGGAATCATTCGGCAGTCTTCTATATTTTAGTTGATTCTTCAAGTGGCTCCGCTTACTATTGGTCCGTCTGTAGCTGTGGACAACTTCAACAAGGACCGTAGCTTGAGTAAAATAATTGCCATTGCAAATCAAAAAGGCGGAGTTGGCAAAACGACAACGGCGGTCAACCTGGCCTCCTGTCTGGCGGCCGCCGAACTGAAGACCTGCCTTATTGATCTGGATCCGCAGGCTAATTCCACCAGCGGCTTTGGATTTGAAAAGACCACTATAGAGAAATCGGTATACGATGTTCTGATCGGCTCAAAATCGTTTGAAGAGGCGGTGCTTGAGACGGATCTCTCTTATCTGCACCTGTTGCCGTCATCGCAGGATCTTGTCGGTGCCGAGGTGGAATTGGTCGGAATGATGTCGCGAGAGACGAGGCTGAAGTCGGCACTGAATTCGATCAAAGACAACTATGACTATATTATCGTGGACTGTCCGCCCTCGCTGAGCCTGCTGACAGTCAACGCCCTGACGGCCGCCGACAGCGTGATTATCCCGGTTCAGTGTGAATATTATGCCCTGGAGGGGTTGGGGCAGTTGCTCAATACGATTAAACTTGTTCAAGATCATCTCAATCCGAATCTCCAGATCGAGGGGGCGTTGATGACGATGTACGACGGCAGGTTGAATTTATCACGCCAGGTTCTCGATGAGGTCCGTAAGCATTTTGGCGGACGGGTCTATGATACTGTAATTTCGCGCAATGTCCGACTGTCGGAGGCGCCGTCGTTCGGCAAACCGATCATCCTCTATGACATCCTGTCGACCGGTGCGGAGAACTATATGGCCCTGACTCGAGAGGTACTGTCACAATGAAGAAAGTTGTTTTAGGCAAGGGGCTCGATGCCCTGATTCCGGCGGAGAGAGCGGAAGGTGAGGAGCGCCGGCTCCGTCATGTGCCGCTTGACAAGATAGCCCCCAATCCGATGCAGCCTCGGCGTGATTTCGACGAGGCCGGTTTGCACGAGCTGGCTGACTCGTTCAAGCGCAACGGGATCATGCAGCCGCTGGTTGTGCGACAAGATGGGTCTATGTATACTATTATTGCCGGCGAGCGTCGCTACCGGGCGGCGCGCCTGGCCGGGCTAAGCCATGTGCCGGCGGTCGTCATGGAAGAGGTCGATGAGCCGCGGATGCTGGAGCTGGCCCTGGTGGAGAATCTTCAGCGCGAGGATCTCAATCCGGTGGAGACGGCCGAGGCGTATCGCGGTTTGATGGAGCGGTGCGAATACACGCAGAATGAACTGGCTGCCGTTGTGGGGAAGAGCCGTGCGGCAGTCGCAAATTCACTTCGATTGCTGGCACTCCCGGAAAAAATCCGCCAGATGATTCGGGCCGGCAAGCTGACCGAGGGCCATGCCCGCGCGATCCTTCAGTTGTCCGACGAGCAGTCGATGGTGGAGATGGCGGACAGAATTGCCGAAGAATCACTATCAGTACGTGCGGCCGAGGAAGCGACGCGTAAGCCCAATCGCCCAAGGCGCCGTCCGGCGAACCGTCAGAAGAACCCGGCGATCACAGAGGCGGAGTCGTTTCTCAAGCAGACGCTGGGAACGTCGGTGCGGATCCATCACGGTCCGAAAAAGGGTCGCATTGAGATTGAGTATTACAACGAGGAAGATTTGACTCGTTTGCTGGAGTTGTTTCACAAGATTTCGTAGCCGGTCATGAAGCAGTCTCGCTATATCACAGTCATGCTTGTCCCGGAAGGGCGCCAGTCGCAGCGCGCGTTTCGTGTGCGAACATGGGTGCTAAAGGCGGCTGCTGTGACGATCGTGCTGGTGCTGCTGGGGATAATAATTTTCTTCGCATCGTATTCGAAGATTATAGTTCGGGCGGCAATGACCGATAAACTGAAAGAAGAGAACGAGCAACTGTTGCGGTACCAGTACAAGGTGAAAATTCTCGAGGAAAACATACATGAGATGCGTGAGGTGGTCACACGGTTGACGAGTATGGCCGGGATTGATTATGAATTCCCGGTGATTCCGGATGATTCGGTGTTGTTTGCCGACCTGGAGAGTCAGCCGGCTTCGGCGGCGATTTCGCGTCCGGGTGATGATCTGGCCTGGCCGGCGGGGTTGCCGTTAAAGGGGTTTGTGACGCAGGATTTCGAGATCAATGATTCGCAGCGGTTTCATCCCGGGATTGACTTGGCCTGTGCGGTCGGGACGCCGGTGCTGGCAACGGCCAAGGGGCTGGTCGTGTACGCTGATTATGATTCGACATATGGCAATATGGCTGTCATTCGGCATAACGACAGCGTGACGACGGTGTATGGTCACAATGACACGCTGCTGGTGACGGTTGGTGAAGAAGTTCCGGCCGGCAGCCGAATAGCATTATCAGGGAATACCGGGGTGTCGACCGCGCCCCATTTGCATTATGAAGTCAGGATAAACGATGAACCCATAAATCCGTTGGAAATTCCGTATGATGAAAAGAAACGGTGAATCGGAAGGACTCATGAATACGCTAATCGGTAAAGATACGGTTATTACCGGCACAGTCGACGTCAAAGGAGCGCTGCGTATCGACGGATCGGTCAAGGGCAAGGTGATTTGCTCTGACTGTGTCACGGTTGGTACGACCGGTGTTGTTGAGGCTGAGATTGAGTCCAAGGAAGCGGTAATCGCGGGGCATATGCACGGTAATGTGAATGCCAGCGAGAAGATTGAATTGCAGGCTAACTGCGAGATGGACGGCGACTTACGGACAAAATCGCTGGTTATTGAACAGGGCGCCTTGTTCTGCGGCAGTTGCAATATGAAGGACACGCGGCCTGACCTCGGTTTTTTGCCGTCGGAAAAGGACGAAGCGCCGGAGTTTGAAGAAGACGAGGCGGACGAGGTCCAGAAGTAAACATTTTTCAGTCTACTGTGGATAAGCGTCGAGAATTGTGGAAAAGCACGCAAGGCCATGCTCGGCAAGGATATAGTATGTCAGGCCACCGTTCCGGTGATTGTGGTTTTCCACACATTTGGTGTATGTTAATTTCGTGTTAGACCGTTACTTATCGGTCTCTATGTCAAGTTCACGATTATAATCGGGTGGACAAGTACGGGCCTTTTGTGTCCTGAAAGTGCCACCCGATTTTTTCTGCCCCAAAGCCCCACAGGGTCTTCAGGGCCTGCGAGAGTACTGGCATCGAGCGCGGATCCATACTATATTGGGCGAACTGACGGCGATCCGAGAACTATAAGGTATATCCAGCGTTATCAACTAAACGCAACAGGCAAACCGCAGTCGGTATTTACACGTTTCCGGAGGAATGATGTCCACAGCGCAGACCAATTCTGACATGACCGCAGTTGAGAATCTCAATACCGCCTATCGACAAATTAAATCAGAAATAGCCAAGGTCATTATCGGCCAGGACGATGTGGTCGAGCAGCTACTTATTTCGTTGCTGTCTTCGGGACACTGCCTGCTGGTTGGTGTGCCCGGTCTGGCAAAAACGCTGCTGATCTCGACGTTGGCTAATGTACTCGATCTTGAATTCAACCGGATTCAGTTTACCCCTGATTTGATGCCGTCGGATATTACCGGCACGGAAATCATTGAAGAGGACCATTCGACCGGAAGGCGCGAGTTCCGGTTTGTGAAGGGTCCGGTCTTTGCGAATATCATTCTTGCCGACGAAATCAACCGGACGCCGCCAAAGACGCAGGCAGCGCTGCTTCAGGCGATGCAGGAGCACGAGGTAACGGCGGCCGGTGCGACGTATAAGCTCGATGAGCCGTTTTTTGTACTGGCGACCCAGAACCCGATCGAGCAGGAAGGCACCTATCCGCTTCCGGAGGCACAGCTCGACCGGTTCATGTTCAACGTGTTTGTGAATTACCCGGCCGAAGCCGAGGAGCAGCAGATTGTGAAATCGACTACGGCGGTACTGAATTACAAACTGGACAAGATCCTGAAGCCGGCACAGATTGTATCGTTCCAGAAGTTGGTTCGTCGGGTGCCGGTGTCTGATCACCTGATCGAATATGCTGTGAGACTGGTCCGTGCGACTCGTCCGTCGGAACCCGGTTCGCCGGAGTTTGTACGCAACTGGGTTAACTGGGGGGCCGGGCCACGGGCATCGCAGTATTTGATTCTGGCGGCAAAGACAAGGGCTATTTTGGACGGCCGTCCGACGCCGGGACCGGAAGACGTGCGATTTGCGGCCTATCCGGTGCTGCGACACCGGGTGGTGACATCGTTTAACGCCGAGGCGGACGGGGTCGACACGATGGAGATTATCCGCCGCCTGCTTGAAACGGTAAAGGAGAAGTGACCAGCCATCGGATCATTTTTGGCGACGCCCGCCGCATGACCGGGGTGGACGACCAGAGCGTTCATCTCATTGTCACCTCTCCCCCATACTGGCAGCTCAAAGACTACGGATCCGATCGGCAGATCGGGTTCGACGATTCCTACGAAGAGTATATCAACAACCTGAATCTCGTGTGGCAGGAGTGCGGACGGATACTGCACGACGGCTGCCGGTTGTGCATTAATATCGGCGATCAATTCGCGCGGTCGGTTTATTATGGCCGGTACAAAGTTATTCCAATTCGGACTGAGATCATACGGTTCTGTGAGACAATCGGGTTTGATTTCATGGGCTCGATCATCTGGCGGAAGGCGACAACCTGTCACACGACCGGCGGGGCGGTGGTTATGGGATCGTATCCGCATCCGCGCAACGGAATTGTGAAGATCGACTACGAGTTTATTCTCCTGTTCAAAAAGCAAGGCAAAGCACCCACGGTTGAAAAGGCAATCAAGGAAAAATCGGCTCTTTCCAACGAACAGTGGAATACCTATTTTAGCGGTCACTGGAATTTCCCGGGCGAAAAGCAAAATGGTCATTTAGCCATGTTTCCGGAGGAGCTGCCGAAGCGGCTGATTTCGATGTTCAGTTTTGTAGGTGAAACAGTGCTTGACCCGTTTGCCGGGTCGGGGACGACCTCGGTCGCGGCGGCAAAACTCGAGCGAAATTCAATCGGCTACGAAATCAACGAGGAGTTCAAGCCGATCATGATTAAGCGATTGTCGGATTTGCAGTGGGAGCTGGTGTTTGCACATGACAAGCAGTCGGATCCTGCTCCGGATTTCAGCCGGCTGCCGTATCTGTTTGTCGATCCGCTCAGGCTGGACAAGAAAATGGATCCTCGTACGGTGGACTTTGGCTCCAAGATTTCACAGAAATGAAGCACTATGATCGAAAAGTATCGCCTTTCCGACCTTCCCCCGTACGCTAAACTGTTTGTCGCAATATTCACGACCCTGATGTTGTTAGTGCTGGTTTGGGTCGGGTTTATCTACTGGGTGGAAAAGGGGATGATCGATGAATCAGTACGGCCTGAGTATCTCGAAATGAATGATTTGGGCAGTGCAACCGAACCGGTTGAGGACGTTTTCGAGGCCGAGAGTATCGAGGATTATGAAATGCAGGAAGACGCCGGGCTGCTGGCCGAAGACTCCGAGGCGGTACTGGCGCCGATCTGGGACAGCACGTTCGCCGGACGCGATACACATGTGGACAGCGCGACCAACATCGAGGCCTTTCGTGAACGTGACTCGGCCATAGAGTCCGAGGCGCGCGAGTATGGCTACGAAAAGGACTACGGCGCCGGGACCGGATATGATTTCCCGCCGAGAAGCGGTGAGCCGCGCGAATTTGATGTCGACCGGTTTGATCGGAATGATTTTCGCGAAAATGTCGGGCTGGCGCACACCCATATCAACGGCCAGACACTGCTGTTTTTTGCGATCGGGCTGGTGTTTTTGTTTACGTCCCGACCGGTGAAGATTAAGAAGATCGTGTACTGGATTTTTGGAGTGAGCGTGCTGACGCATGCAATAGGACTGTCGGGCGAGGGGTATCATTGGTTTTTTGATGATATACTGGCGCTGTCGGGCGTGGCGATGACGGTGGTCATGGCGTATATGGCGCTGATGATATTTGTCGACCTGGCGAAAAAGCCGAGGACGACCGAGTAGGATTCCGTTAAAATTCAAGGGAGCTATGCCAAAACCAAGTCAACATCCGGAATTTGCTATCGCGATTCATGGCGGAGCGGGGACAATCCTGAAAGAGAAAATGACCGATGAGCGCGAGGCGGCCTATCGCGAGGGACTGCAGCAGTCGATCGACGCCGGGTACAAGGTCCTGGATGAGGGCGGGTCCGCACTTGACGCCACTCAGGCGGCCGTCAACGTGATGGAAGATTCCCCGCTGTTTAACGCCGGCAAAGGGGCCGTATTCACCCATGAGGGTGACAACGAACAGGATGCCTGCATCATGGACGGTGTGACACGCGAAGTGGGCGCGGTGGCGGCGGTAAAACGAATCCGCAATCCGATCAATTTGGCGAGGATGGTGCTGGAAGAATCGACGCATGTCCTGCTGGCCGGCGAGGGGGCCGAGCGGTTTGCTGAAAAGTACGGCGTCATCTTTGCCGAAAAAGAGTATTTCCACACCGAACACCGGTACAAGCAACTCCAGCGGGCGCTCGAAAAAGAAAAAGAACAGGGGACAACACATACACAGCTCGATCATTCCGATGATAAACGCGACCGGATAGGCACGGTCGGGGCGGTGGCGCTGGATCGTAAAGGGAATGTCGCGGCGGCGACCTCGACCGGCGGCATGACCAACAAGCGGTACGGGCGAATCGGTGACAGCCCGATTGTCGGCGCGGGGACCTTCGCGGATAACGAAACTTGTGCGATTTCGGCAACGGGAGTCGGTGAATATATCATGCGGGCGGTGCTGGCGTACGATGTCGCGGCGCTGATGGCGTACAAGGGATTCAGTCTGATCGACGCGGCCGAGGAAGTCGTGATGCGCAAGCTGGCTGACTTAGGCGGCGACGGCGGCCTGGTGGCGATTGACCGGGCCGGGACAATCGCGATGCCGTTTAACAGCAAGGGGATGTATCGCGGGTACCGGTATCCGGGTGAGGATTCGTGGGTGAGGATCTGGGAGGGATGATCTGAATTTACGGCCTTTTTGATTGTGAGCCTTGGCTAACTCTCTGTCGAGAGGCCGATCCGGCAGATCGGAGGTTGGGGCGGGGAGCATTTAGCGAGGAATCAATATAATTAGCCAGCGCTAACTTCAGCGTCTTCACCATATTGTCATTGCCACAGGCACGTCAGACCGCTATATCGACTGGAACTGAATGGGAGGTGAGTTTGTCTCGGGACAACAATGTCTGAGAGTCCGGAAGAAAGAATTAGGCTCCGGCCGGCAACGGTAGACGATTCGGAATTTATCTACGTAACCAAACGGCTGGCGCTGGGTGAAATGATCAGCGCGACCTGGGGCTGGGACGAGGCGTTTCAGCGGGATTACCATACCAAAAACTTCGATCCAGCCGAGACGGAAATTGTCCGGTATGACGGCAACGAGGTCGGCTGTCTGATCAGGCGAGACGAACCGGAGTATGCCATGCTGGAATCGATCTACATTTTGCCCGACTTTCAAAATCGGGGAATTGGGAGCGCGTTGGTGATACGGCTTCAGGCCGAGGCGGCCGAGAAGGGAAAGCCGGCGCGGCTGCATGTGTTGAAGATCAATCCGGCGGTTGGTTTGTATAAGCGGTTGAAATTTCGTATTATAGCTGAGACCGGCAATCATTATATCATGCAGTGGGAGCCGGACCAACCCACAGCTCCAACCGGCCCCCGGCGCCGGTGAAAGGCAACATGGCGACTGATTACAGAAAATATCTCGATCCGGAAACGGTCTCCAAGCTCAAGGGGATGGAGATGCGGGCCCGCATGGTGGTGGAGGGGTTTATCGCGGGACTGCACAAGTCGCCGTATCACGGGTTTTCGGTCGAGTTCGCCGAGCACCGTCAGTACATGCCCGGCGACAACATTCGCGATATCGACTGGAAAGTGTACGGCAAGAGCGACCGGTTCTTTATCAAGCAGTACGAGGAGGAGACCAATCTCAAGGCCTATCTGCTGCTGGATTGCTCCGGCTCGATGCAGTATCAGTCGGGCGATCGGATTCGCAAGCTGGATTACGCACGGCTGCTGTGCGGGGCGTTGTCGTATATGATGCTGCGTCAGCGCGACGCGGTCGGGCTGGTGACGTATGACGAGAAGATCCGCCGGTACATTCCGCCGCGGTCCAAGGCGGGACATATGCATGTGCTGTTAAACGAAATCGCCGCCCAGGAGCCATCGGATACGACCAATATCGCGGCGACGCTGCACGAGATGGCCGACCGGATCAAGCGGCGCGGGCTGGTGATTGTGATGTCGGATTTGCTGGATGAGGCCGACGAGATCATTTCGGGACTGAAGCATTTCCGGTACAACAATCATGAGGTGATTGTCTTTCATATTCTCGATCCTCGCGAGCGGGACTTTGCCTTTCCGCGCGAGGCGATTTTCAAGGATATGGAAACCGGCGAGGAGCTGACCACGCTACCGTACCAGATCAAAAAAGATTTCAAGAAAGCGGTGGGGGCGTTTTCGGAGAAGATTGCGACCGCGTGCCGCCAGGCGGCGATTGATTATCATCCGATCGACACGGCGATGCCGTTTGACAAGGCATTGTATGCCTTTTTGAGCAAGCGGGAGCGGCTGTTTTAGGGGGGCATGGCGACCATCTCCGCGTTTCCTTTCACGAACTTTCTTCCTCAAATTCGGTTTTAGCAGTCAAAAGACGGCGGCGGTGTCGGCGTCTCCCTGACAAGCGAACGCATAAATCGTTATATACCGAACTATCAGGAGGATAGCGTGAAAATTGCCATCACCACCCCAACCGGAAAAATCGGCAGCAAAACGGTCGAACTGCTTCTCAACGACGGCCACCACGACCTGATTCTGCTGGCCCGCAACTCTGACAAGCTCCGGGATGCCATCGACCGCGGCGCCGAAGTCCGAGAAGGCGACATGTTCGACCAGGAATTTGTCGTCGAGTCCACGAAAAATGTCGATACGTTGTTCTGGATTCAGCCGGGCAATCCGAAAACCGATGACATCACCCGGGACTATCATAAATTCGGTGATATTGGCGCGGCAGCGATCAAAGCGAACAATATCCAGCGGGTGGTGCTGCTGTCCAGTATCGGCGGTCATCTTGGCAAAGGTGTGGGACCGGTCAACGGGTTCAAATATGTGGAAGAGAAATTCCGGGAGACGGCGCCGAACCTTCGGATTTTGCGTCCGACCTATTTCATGGAGAATTTCTACGGGACACTCGACGGGATCAAGCAGGCGGGCAAAGTTTTCCTGCCGGTTTCCGGCGAGGCGAAGACCTCGATGATCGCCACCAAAGACATTGCAGACGTAGCCGCGCCGATTTTGGCGTCGCCGTTTAACGGAACGCAAGTGGTGCCGCTTCACGGGCCGCGCGACTACTCGTTTAACGAAGCGGCGAATATTATCGGCAAGGCGCTGGGGCAT
Source organism: uncultured Ignavibacteriales bacterium (assembly GCA_964612145.1). Lineage (GTDB taxonomy): Bacteria > Zixibacteria > MSB-5A5 > GN15 > FEB-12 > JAGNLV01. The sequence goes on from CAZTBP010000007.1 coordinate 106,957, forward strand.
CCGGTGACGCACCTGCAGGTGTCAGCTCAGGATGCGCTGGAGGCGATGACCGGCATGGGGATGAGTGCTGCGATGGCCGACAATCTGATTGAGATGATGGAGTCGATCGATGAAGGGCGACTGGGTCCGGAATTTCCGAGGTCGGCAGACACGACGACCCCAACGACGCTGGAAGAATTTGCCGAGACCCAGCTGGCGCCGGCGATGATAGCCTGACCGGTCGGGCTTGCTATCGGTTCACCAACTGCTATATATTGTCGCGATGAATAATTGTCACAACTACGAGGAATCTACATGAGTGCTGAAGTTGTCTCGAAAGACGTCTGGTGGGTCGGGGTTCGTGATGAAGACCTGCGCGTTTTCGATATTATCATGAAGACCGAGCACGGTACGACTTATAACAGCTATCTCATCAAAGGTGAAAATAAGACGGCGCTGATCGACACGGTCAAGGCGGGGTTTACGCACGAGTTTATTGACAATATCGAAGAGATCGTTCCGCTGGACGAGATCGATATGCTGATTGTCAATCACACCGAGCCGGATCATTCCGGGGCGATGCACGAGCTGCTTGATCGCAAGCCGGGTCTGGAAATTGTCTGTGCCACAGCGGCGTTGCCGTTCGTGAAAAACGTCCTGAACCGCGAGGCTAACATCACTACGGTGAAAAATAGCACTGAAATTGACCTTGGCGGGAAAAAGCTGATTTTCAAACTGACGCCGTACATGCATTGGCCGGATACGATGATGGATTTTCTGGTTGAGGATAAGATACTGTTCTCGTGCGATGCCTTCGCGGCTCATATCGCCTCGGAGAGTATTTGGGCGGATGAAACCCCGGTCGATTTCGATGCCGAGATGAAATACTACTATGATTCGATCATGCGGCCGTTTGCCATGTATATCCGAAAAAACCTGAAAAAGCTGACCGATTTTGATATCCGCCTGATTGCGCCCTCCCATGGTCCCCTGATCCGTCGCGTGGTGCCGGCGTATCTGGAAAAATACGAGGAGTGGTCATCGGATAAGTCAATCGATCGCAACCTGGTGACGATCGTGTATGTCAGTTCGTACGGCAACACCAAGAAGATGGCTGATACGATAGCGGCGCGGCTTGAAGAAAAGGAATACGAAACGATCATGATCAACGCCGCCGAGTTCGATCGGGAGGCGACGCGGGATATTCTGGAGGCGTCGCGGGCGGTACTGGTCGGGACGCCGACATTCGCGGCCGATGCCGTGGCGCCGGTCTGGCATGTGATCGAGTTATTTTCGACGGTGCCGATGCGTGAGAAGCGGGCGGCGGTATTTGGCTCGTACGGCTGGGGCGGCGAAGGTGTGAAACTGGTGCACGGGCGGCTTGACGGCATGAAGATCACGACCTTTGAAGAAATTTACAAAGCGCGCCTGATTCCATCGGAGGAGGATCTTTCTGATATCTACGAGTGGACCGACAAGGTGGCGGCATTTATTGAAGAGTAGCGGCGCGAACGTCTGATATGGCATTCATTGATTACATCTCGTATGACGATGCTGATGATCGATTGAAGGCGCTCTACGAACGGTACGGCGGGAAAACCAACCAGCCGGCGAACATAGTTCGCATTGCCGGGCAAAACCCAAAGGCAATGGATGCACACATGCAGTTCTACCGGTCGATCATGTTCAACCGGTCGCCGCTGTCGCGTCACCAGCGGGAAATGATCGCAGTTGTAGTATCGGCGATCAACGAGTGCCACTACTGAATTGAAAGTCACTGGGCTGCGTTGCGGTCCCTTGGAGGTGTCGCCGACTCTCTCAAAGAGCAGTTGATTGCGAACTATCAAAAGGCAGACATCAGCGAGACGGATCGATTGATCCTTGCGTTTGCCGATAAGCTGACACGCAGTCCGGCGAAGATCGAAAGTGATGACATTCGGACGATGCGAGAGGCCGGGTTCGACGATCAGGCACTGCATGATATCGTGCAGGTTGCGGCGTATTTTAATTATGTGAATCGGCTGGCCGACGGCCTGGGTGTTCAACTGGAGGAGTAGAGGATGGACCAACCGGCGGACGGGACCCAAATTAAGTCGTTTGATCGGATCAATTTGATCGTGATGTTTGCCGGCGCCGGGCTGGGAATAGTCCATCTTCAGTTTCGCTGTATCGATTGTCCTGCGACGTTCCTTGGAATCAATCCGTTTTTTGTTTTTCCGATAGTACTTTTTCCGGTAGGGATTATGGCCGGTCGCTGGATCGAAGAGTCTTTGGCTCTTCCCCTGCTGATGGTCGGGGGGATGTTTGTTGCGGATTCGATATATACGATCATTGCGGCAATCACTGTCGGGCTGCCGGAAATGCTGGCCCTGGGAATGTTCCTGACGATAGCGGCCGATGCGGTGGCAGCGTACGCAGGTGTGGGCATCGGGTACTGGTGGCGCGGGAAGCTTGTTTCGGGAGGATGATTTCACTTTGTGAATATTGAGAGTGCTCATGTCAGCGACGTTCGGTATGGAACTGTCATGTACCTATCCTGTTTGACAAATACAGGCCAGACTCAAATAGAATTACGACTCTATGTCAGATAACAAGCTGAAAAAATACCGCGAGAAACGCGATTTTTCAAAGACCAAGGAGCCGAGAGACGCCGGCAAAAGCTCGGACCACGGGCGTTCGTTCGTGATTCAGAAACATGACGCCTCGCGCCTGCACTACGATTTTCGACTTGAGATCGACGGCGTGTTGAAGTCGTGGGCGGTGCCGAAAGGACCATCGACCGATCCTGCCGACAAGCGTCTCGCGGTGGAAACGGAGGACCATCCGTTGTCGTACGGTGATTTCGAGGGTGTGATTCCGGAGGATGAATACGGCGGCGGGACTGTCATGGTCTGGGATTGGGGAACGTACAGGAATATCAAGCAGCGCAAAGAGGGGGGCGAGATGGCTATGCAGAAGGCGTACGAGGCCGGTACTATCGAGGTTGTGCTCGACGGTGAGAAACTTAAAGGCGGATATGCGCTTCGACGGTTCCGGGTGGAGAAGGGTAAGGCGCAGTGGCTGCTGATAAAGATGAAGGATGAGCATGCGGACGCGCGCCGCAACCCGACCTCGACTGAGAACAAGTCGGTGAAGAGTGGTCGCACGCTGACGCAGATCGAGAAGGAAGAATCGGACGAGAAGGAGAACGACGACTAATTTTGATGCCTTTCCTGAGACAATACGGGAAGCCATCTGCAAGAGGCGACAGCCGTCATGGACCAAACCGATGGCAGCGAAGTTGATCGATGCACGGTTCTCGCGCGAGGACTGGATCTACGAGCGAAAACTCGACGGGGAACGAGTAATCGCGTACTGCAAGTCAGGCAAAGTCACTCTGTATTCCCGCAACACAAAGAAGCTGAACAAGATCTGTCCGGAGATAGTGGAGATCCTTGAGGATCAGCCCTTGGGCAACTTCATTGTCGATGGTGAAGTGGTCGCGTTTGAGGGGTACGTAACCAGCTTTGCACGGCTGCAGAATCGGGTGAAGATCTCCTCGGTGAAAGAGGCGGGAAAGAGCAACGTCGCGGTGTACTATTACATTTTTGATATACTTCATATTGATGGATACGATTTTTCCAAAGTCCCGCAATTGCAGCGTAAGCGGATATTGAAAAAGGCGCTGAATTGGGGCAAGCCGATTCGATACACCGCACACCGTCGAAAAAAAGGGGAGAAGTATTACAAGGAAGCGTGCAAAAAAGGCTGGGAGGGGGTTATTGCCAAGGATGGTTCCGCCAGGTACGTGCATTCGAGGTCAAGCAAATGGTTGAAGTTCAAGTGTGTTAATGGGCGGGAGCTGGTTATCGGGGGTTATACGGATCCGCGGGGATCGCGAATCGGATTCGGCGCGCTTCTGGTTGGATATTACAGGAACGGCAAGCTGAAATACGCCGGCAAGGTCGGGACAGGTTTCGATGACGAGCTGCTGGAACGACTCAGCAAGCGAATGAAAAAGATCAGCCGGAGAAAAAGTCCGTTTGATGACACGGTTAAAGAGAAGAATGCGCACTGGGTGGAACCAAAACTGGTGGGCGAATTTGGTTTTACGGAGTGGACCTCGGGCGGAAAACTCCGGCACCGGCGATTTAAGGGGTTGAGGCAGGATAAAGACCCGAAGAAGGTGTATTGGGAGAAACCAGGAGCGTAACGACAATGGCAGAGCACAAAATCGGCAAGTATACGATTGAAACCTCTAATGAGGATAAAGAGGTGTTTCCCGATGCCGGACTGACCAAGGGAAACGTGATCGATTATTATGAAAAAATAGCTGGGGTCATGCTCCCGTATTTAAAAGACCGCACTGTGAGTATGCAGCGATTTCCGGACGGAATTGGCACGAAAGGGTTCTACCAGAAAAAGGCCGGCGGGTATTTCCCTGATTGGATTGATACGGTCAGTGTCAAAAAGGAGGGTGGGGCCAACACACAGGTTGTAATCAACAAGGCCGCGACATTGGTGTATCTGGCCAACCAGGCGATGCTCACACCACACATCTGGTTGAGTCGTACGGACAAGTTGGATCATCCGGACCGGCTGGTGTTTGATCTGGATCCGCCCGATGATGATTTTACGCCAGTTCGTGAGGCGGCGAAAAAGGTGTGTCACTTTCTGGATGATGAACTGGGGCTCCCGGTATTTGTGCAGACGACCGGATCGAGGGGACTACATGTAGTCGTGCCGTTGGATCGGTCGGCGGGTTTTGACTCGGTGCGTGAGTTTGCGCAGGATGCAGCAAAGATACTGGCGGGCCGGCACCCTGATACACTGACGGTCGAAGTGCGCAAGAACAAGCGGCAGGGGCGGTTGTTTCTGGATACGGCGCGCAACGCTTATGCGCAAACGTTTGTCGCGCCGTATGCGCTTCGGCCGCGAGCGGGTGCTCCGGTAGCGACGCCGCTGGAGTTGGAGGAGTTGAAGGATCCAAAGCTGCATGCGAGGAGGTTTACGGTGAAGAACATTTTTCGCAGACTGGGCGGCCGGGAGGATCCGTGGAAAGGGATGAATCGCCGGGCGGTGTCGCTGAAGAAAGCGCGCAAGAAGCTGGATGGGATAAAGTCATAAAAAGTCAGTTAGTCGAATACACGAACTAATTGTGACTTCTAAGGTAAATGAGATTCGCACTGGATCGATCGCCTGGCTGTATTAGTCAGAATGATTGGGGGAGTGTAGCTGAATGGAGGGGAATTGTCGCCTTGGGTAATTGCCTTTAAGATGGGATTATCTTCCATTTCATCTTGGAATTTCACATGCCATGGTATTATGCCCCCACGAGAGCAATTGATTTCAGTGATTGCAATCTTTTTTGACGGTGGCCTTGTGTCCAGACAATGCGAGATTTGATTCAGACACTGAATATTTCCCCATTGCAAAAACGGGGTTGTCGCGTATAATAACTAAAGAAACGTGAACCTGCAGCACAACCTGAAGGAGGTTGGTTCAGCCCCGAGTGGCAATAGAAACAGGTAAAGCAGCAATCGAAAAAGCGGTCCTGATCGGACTGGCTCCCGATTCCCGAGCAAAAGCAGACGTTGAGGAGTCGCTCGATGAGCTAAGCGCGCTGGCTGTATCGGCCAGTGCGAAGGTTGTCGGCCGATGTATTCAGGTGCGTCGAAAACCGGACCCGGCCACGTTCATCGGGAAAGGGCTGGTCGATGAAATCAAAGAGATGCTGGCCGAATTGGACGGGAACTGCGTCATATTCGATGATTCCCTGTCACCTGCCCAGCAGCGAAATCTCGAACAGCGCCTCGAGGCCAAGGTGATCGACCGGCCGATATTGATTCTGGACATTTTCGCCACGCGTGCCCGGACTGCCGCGGCGCGGCTTCAGGTTGAACTGGCCCAGCTGGAGTATACGCTGCCCCGGCTTACCGGAGCGTGGGTGCACTTTTCACGCCAGTACGGCGGGATCGGGTCCAAGGGACCGGGTGAAACACAGCTGGAAATTGATCGAAGGCAGGTCCGGACCAAAATCGCTCATTTGAAGCAGCGCCTGTCGAAGCTTGAGACCCAGCGGGCGACTCAGCGCAAGTCGCGACAGGATTTGTTCAAGGTCGCACTGGTAGGGTACACCAACGCCGGTAAATCGACGCTGTTTAACCGCTTAACCAAAGCCAACGTACGCACGGCGGACATGCTGTTTACGACCCTGGATTCGACCACGCGGGTGATGTCGGCGGGGTATCCCTGCCGAATCGTCTTTTCTGATACAGTTGGGTTCATCAAGAAGCTTCCCCACCAGTTGGTGGAGTCGTTTAAGTCAACGCTGGAAGAGGTAGCGCTGGCTGATTTGCTTTTGCATGTGGTCGATTGTTCTGATCCGAATGTTGAGGATCATTTCGAGCAAACGCGCCGGGTGTTGGCTGAAATCGGCGCCGCAAACCTCTCTTATCTCATGATTTACAACAAGATAGACGCCAACCCGGATTTTCTGCCGGTCAACGGACACGGAGACAAGGCGTTTGTCGTTTCTGCTCTGCAAGACCGTGGGTTAGCGGCGCTTCAAGCGGAGCTGATCGCCCGGTCATCGGCACAATTCTCCTCGATACGCAACTAAATACGTAAAGCCATGTTCCAATTATGCCGATACTCCCTTAGAGGAGTAGGCAACTATGGCAAAACCAATTTTGATTGTCGACGACAACCCGAACATGTCGTCGCTGCTATCGGACATGCTGGAGGTCTTTGACTTTTCGTCAGAGCGTGCCGGCGATGGTGAGGAGGCGCTGGATAAATTGACCCAGCGTCCCTTCAGTATGGTAATTACCGATATGCGGATGCCGAATATGACGGGTTTGGAGTTGATTGAGCGTATCAAGGAGAAGTATCCCCGGATTCCGGTTGTGCTGATTTCGGGCTACTCGTTCAATGAACTCCACCAGGGTGAGGGGCCCAAGCCGGATGGATTTCTGGCGAAACCGTTTATGATGTCCGATGTTGAGAAACTGCTGAATTCGCTTTTGTAGATTTTCGACGGACACGACAAATTTCCCGACCGACAGTTCTTCGCGCATGCCGTTTCGTGCGGCATGCGTTTTTGTCTTGGTGCCCAAAAAAGCCGCCCGCGCGGGGAGCGCGGGCGGCTTACTGGTATGGTAGACCTCTTCACGAGGCTCGTGAAGGACTTATGGACACGGCGGCGGCGGCGGACCACCCTGGAAGAGGAAGGCCACCAGGTAGGTAACATCGCTGACATTAATTACACCGTCACCGTTGACATCGCCCTCCTCGAAGCACGGCGGGGTCGGGCCCCCGTTGAACAGGAAGTCGACGAGATAGGTCAGGTCGGAGATATTGACGGGTCCGTCGTCGTTGGCATCGCCGCGCAGGATGCAGCAGCCTGGGCAGCACACGCTGACTCTCAGGTCGAACCAGTCGACTTCGGTATCATCCTGTATGTAGATATCGAAATCGTTGTCCTTGAGGGCTGCGAGCACGTTGGTGATTCCAATCGCGTTCGGGGGCAAGTTCTCCAGATCGAGACAGTACTCAAGAACATCGCCGCTGCTCCACGAAGAGTCTGCCCCGCCGGTGGCCAACCACTGGAGGGTATTGAGGCTGATGCCCCAAATCCCCTGGCCATCCTCGGCAAACACCAGCGCGTCCGTTCCCGGGATGGAGCCGGTTGCCCGTATCCGCAGGCACAACTCGGCGCCGATGATACAGCAGTTGGTGTCATGGAAGTTGGTAAAGGTGTGACCGAAACACTGGTTGGTCAGCGACGAATCGAAGAAATTCGTCGATCCCAGCGGACAGGTCATCAGCGGCAGCAGATCGGCGCCCGGCGTGGACGGCTCCGCCCCGACGAAATTGTCGTGGGTTCCGGCAGTAGCGAGCGTCGTGAAGCCCAGTCCCGCGCAGGAGTCTTCTACATTACCGAAGTCGAGTCCGGTAATGGTGCCGCCGGCCGAAAGGGTCGTATCCCACCAGACGGTCGGTGGATAGGTCTGGACCCAGCCGGGCATGACCGTTTCGGTGACACGATAACTTCCGGACGGCAATCCCATGAACCAGTATTCACCGGCTGCGTTGGTTGTCGTGGAAGCGATAAAGGTGCCGCCCTGGTACAGATTTATCTGCCAGTTAGCCAGCGGCGGTTCATTGGAATCCCAGATACCGTTGCAGTTGATATCGTGGAATTTGTGGCCGTGAATTGAACCCTGGCTGCCGGCGCAGCAATGATCGAAGTGGGTTCCGTGAATGGCGGCATCGATGGAGTCGACGACACCATCGCAGTTGTAATCCGAGCACAGGGCGCCGGTGATAAAGTCGGCCTGGGTGACACACTTGTCGTTGTCGACATCCAGGAACTTCGCCCGGAGGGTGCGACATACGGAACCGTTGACCCACAACGTCACCGTGCAGTCGACACAGTCGAGACTGCTGGCCCGGATACTGAAGAAGTGGTCGCCGGTGGCGGGATCGCATGAATCCGGATGGACGATAGGCCAGTTCGGGTGTTCGCCGGGGCACGGCTCGGCGGCGCAATTCGAGAAGTCAAGCCAGACAGCGCTGACATCGCAGAACGGATTGCCACAGCTGTCTTTGACATTCACGGTGTGGACGACATCGCCCTGCGGGCAGATGAGGACACACGGATCGGTGGTCACGCTGTCGCACAGCGGCGGACCAGGAGCGCATGGATCGCTGTCACAGCAATGATCGAGATGCGCCTGATGAATGGTAAAGTCAGCATTATCGGTGACACCGTCGCAATTGTAGTCATTGCATGGCGGCAGTCCGGCTGCACCTCCGAACCAGTCATTTGGTGTGACACAGTTGTCGTTGTTTATGTCAAGGAACTTACCGCTCAGGAGTCGACAGAAGCTGCCGTCGACAAATAACTGTACCCGGCAGTCAATACAATCATAACTGCTGGCTTTGACGCTGAAGTAATGGGTGCCGGTAGCCGGATCACATGAATCCGGGTACACTCGCGGCCAGTTGGGGTGGGCTCCCGGGCAGGGTTCGACCTGGCACTGACTGAAGTCGAGCCAGGCGTTTGGATCGCAAATCGGGTTGCCGCAGGAGTCCTTGATGATGATTTCTTCGACAATATCACCGCGCGGGCACACAACGACGCAGCCGTCAGTTATGACGCTGTCGCAGAACGGCGGTCCCGGCGGACACTGGTCCGCACAGCAATGATCGAGATGGGAGTCATGAATGGCCATATCCAGCGAATCGGTGACACCGTCGCAGTTGTAGTCGTTGCACGGCGGCAAGCCGGCCACGCCGCCGAGCCAGTCGTTGGGCGTGACGCACTTGTCGTTGTTAATATCGAGGAATTTCGTCTCCAGCCTGCGACAGATAGTGCCGTCGGCCAACGTGACGTCGACAAAGCAGTCGATACAGTCGAGACTGCTTGCTTTGACCGAGAACCAGTGGGTTCCGGTGGCGTTGTCGCAGGAATCCGCATAGACGAGGGGCCAGTCCGGATGTTCACCCGGGCATGGTTCCGCGGCACAATTGGCAAAATTCAGGGCCAGGCCGGGATCGCAGATCGGGTTGCCGCAACTGTCCTTGAGCACGACTTCGTGGCTGATATCTCCCAGCGGGCAAATGACCAGACACGGGTCGGTCATGACGCTGTCGCAGAAGACCGGTCCGGGCGGGCAGTCCGCGTCCGCACAGCAATGGTCGAGATGCGCAGAATGGATGTTCTGGTCGGCGGCAGAAATGGTGCCGTCACAGTCGTAATCATTACAGGCCTGACCGACCCAGTCGTCCGGAAAGACACAGAAGTCGCCGGTAACGTCCAGAAACTTGGCGACAAAATCGTGGCAGGGCTGACCATCAACATACAGAATGCCCCCGCAGGTCAGGCAATCCGGGGCGCTGGCCTTGACATGGAAGAAATGCTCACCGGTGGCTGGGTCGCACGAATCAGGGAAGATTTTCGGCCAGTCCGGGTGCACATTGGGGCACGGCTGGGCCGGACAGTTGGTTCCCAGCTCGATATACAGGTTGGGATCGCACACCGGGTTACCGCAACTGTCAGTGACTTCTACAATCCACGGTATGTCACCCTGGGGACAGATTGTCAGGCAGGGATCGAATCGGACGCTGTCACAGAACGGTGCGCCCGGCTGGCACGGATCGGTGTCACAGCAATGATCTAAATGAGAAATATGAAAGTCTTGGTCCAAAGAAGTAATGGCGCCGTCGCAATCGTAGTCGTTGCAGAGTGGATCAGAGATGAAATCGCCCTGGTCAACGCAAAACGAGCCGTTGATATCCAGAAACCGGAATCGCGGTCCCTGACACAACTGACCATTGATGTACAGGTCGGCGCTGCACACCGTGCAGTCAAAGGCGACGATCTTGAGCGTAAAGAAATGTTCCCCGGTGGCAGGATCGCACGAATCGGGGAACACCAAAGGCCAGTCCGGATAGACGCCGGGACAGGGCTCAACCGGACAATTACTGAAATCGAGATACGTGAATGATGTGTCACACACCGGGACGCCACAGCTGTCCTTGACAGTAACGACAAACGGAATATCGCCGGCCGGACAGATCACGGGACATTGTGTGAACGATACGCTGTCGCAAAACGGATCGGGGCAGGCGGCATCGGCTGTGGACGGCAAGGCCCCCAACGCACATGTCACCACCCCAAGTGCAAACAGCAGAGGGAACAGTTTTCTCATGATTCATCTCTCCTGTGGAAAAAAACCGAGACACATAGCCCCACCGCGCTACCATACAACTCTGATCGCAGGGGACCGCGATTTATTTATTCAGCACAGTACGCAGCAGCAAAACAGGCGGTACTGTTCGCCGCGCGGTCGTTGTGCTGTTGTTTTTTCAGGCGTCAAATTCGATTAGTCAGCTTTCTTGTGCAGGCCCTGGTTGCAGGCGGAGAGAGCTACGGTACTCTCACCTGCCCTTAAGAAGTTAATATGGATTAAACTTGTCAAGTATTTTGTTTCAGTGGCGCAGGCGGCAAGGAAAAACAACTTTCCTCGGAGGAACGAAAGCGTATCTTGCAAGAACTGTAACGAAATTTTCACACAGGAGTACATGTTGAGGAAGATCCTTGAAATCTCACATCTTTTCGCCGGATTGGATGACGAGGTATTGGCTGAAATTGAAACGGCGACTTCGGTGAGGCACGTGGAAAAAGGGGAAATTCTTTTTCATGAGGGGGAGCCGGCCGGGTCGTTCTTTGTGGTTGGGTCCGGTAAGGTTAAGATCTTCAAGCTCTCAGCGGAGGGAAAGGAGCAGGTGCTGATGGTGGCCAAGCCGGGTAATACATTTGCCGAGGCGGCGATTTTCAATGACGGGCGGTTCCCGGCTTCGGCGGAGGTGATCGATTCAGGAGAGTTGCTGGCCGTGAATCGGGAGCGATTTGTGGCTCTTTTAGGGCGCAACCCGAATGTGGCGTTCAGTTTGATTGCGCGGCTGTGCGAATTGCTGCGTAAAATGGCGATGCTGGTAGAGGGTCTGGCGCTGACCGATGTAACGACGCGGGTGGCGCACTATCTTGTGCGGCAGGCGGAACGGGCGCTGGGGAACAAGGCCGCGGTCGTCAATGAATTTACGATCACACTGCCGGAAAAGAAAACGCTGCTGGCCTCGCAGCTGGGGACGATCCCGGAGACATTTTCGCGGTCGCTGGCCAAGTTGTCCAAGGATGGAGTGATACGGGTCGACGGTGCGAACATTCACATCACAGATCTCGGGCGGCTGCGCCGGATGGTTGAGTGAGAACAATGGAGCGCTCTGAAATAAAGGCGTTGATATTTGACCTGGGCGGGGTAGTTATCGACTACACGTTTGATCGGGTGTTTGCCACCTGGGGGCGGATCTACAACCGGGATCCACAGGAGATCAGGCAGCGATTCGAGTGGGACGACGCTTTTCGTGCCTTGGAGCGGGGGACAATAGCACCGGGCGACTATATCGAGTACCTTGGCAAAAAGCTGAATATTTCGTTTACACCGAAGACGTTTGACGCGGGCTGGAACGCCATTTATTTAGGTATCAGGCCGGGAATCGAGGAGCTTTTGAGGGAGCTGGAAGCGGAGTTTCGGTTAGTGGCATTGACAAACACGACAGCAATGCACACACCGGTGTGGCGTCAGCGTTACGGTTCGCGGCTGACGATGTTCGGGGAGATTTTTGCCTCAAACGAAATCCGGGCGCGAAAGCCGGAGCCGGAGGCTTTTGTGCAGGTGCTGGAATATCTTGAGGCGAGCCCTCGTGACGTTTTGTTTTTCGATGATTTTCCGCCGTATTTAGAGGGAGCGGAAAAACTGGGGATTATGTCGTTTCTGGTAACGTCGCCGGATGAAATCCGGGCGGGGTTGAAGGCGGCTTTTGGTTGAGTCGAGACATTGAAAGGACAGGTTGGAGTTTATGAATGGCATGGAATTGTGGCTGACGCCGCTATTGTTTTTGCCGGGAGTGGCGCTGTTGATCATTTCGACCTCGGCGCGGTATCAGCGGCTGCACGAGGAGCTTCATCATCTTTTCGAAAATGCGGCCGAGCCGGATGAAACTCTGGCGCGCGAGGCACTGCGGCTCAATGTGCGAGCGGGATATTTTTGCTCGGCCTTGGTCAGTTTGTACGTGGCGGCGGCGCTGCTCTCGCTATCGGCGCTGGTGGGCGGATTGACCCGAACCTGGGCGGGGTTGTCGTATTGGTCTGTGGTGGTGCTGTTTTCCGGGGCGATAGCAATGGTGCTTTATGCATTGATTCAGCTGGTTCGGGAGGCGCGGCAGTCACTGGCAATCCTGCAATACCATACAGATGTAATTGAGCGCAGGCATAAATCACGCTGATTAGATCTGGACGGATTCAGGTTTGTCGCGGCGCTCGCGGTACAGCTGGCCGATTTCAGCGCCGACGATGAATACGATCGAACTGTAGTATATCCAGAAGGCCATCACGATAAAGAAGAGATAGGTTCCGTAGATCGCAGGGAGGGTCGGGGCCTTGGTGATATACAGGGAGAAGGCCTGCTTGGCGACTTCCCACAACAACGCGGCCCAAAACGCACTGACCGCAATGACACGCTTTTCCATTTTGGCGTACGGGATGAAGTAATAGAGCATCCAGAAGGCGATGTACATCACCAGCACAGACAAGACGAAGACGACAATCTGTTCAAACCATCCGATATCGAGAAATTCCAGGGCGGCGATACGGCCGGCTTGATCCATGAAGATTTTGAGCGAAGGGAGAATCAACACCGAAAGCAGGAAGAACCCGATCACGACCAGGATCATTCCAAAGTCGCGCAGTTTGCCGACAAGGATATGGCGTGAAATGGTCGTGTGGTAGATGTTATTGAGAATGGTGCGCATTGAGGAAAACAGTCCGCTGGCGGCGAAAAGCAAGCCCAAAGAGCCAATTATTCCGGCGACCCGTCGGTAGGCCTTGAATTCATCGACGCGGGAGAAGATGAATCGTTTGGGTTCTTCCGTGTATTTTTCGTACGGGATAACGCGATCGATCCAAATGGCGAGTTCTGATTCGACCTGTTCTTTTTGCAGGATCATACCCAGAATCGCAAACAACAGCAGGACCATCGGGACGACACACACAAACAGCGAGAAAGCCAAACCGCCGGCATTAAGAAAGGCGTGGTGACGGTCGAGTCGGTCATACAGGCCGCCAAAGTAGTGCCCAAGCCACCCTTTGGTACTTTTCCACGAGGGGAGAAATGGCGGGCGGTGGAAAAAGACATGTTTTGATCGGCTGGCCATAAGCGGTGCGGGTTACTCGTTCTTTCTATCTTAAGTGTCGGCGGTTTTTCGGTTATACTCACCGGGCCGGCATGCGGTTACGGGTCCCATGTGCAATAACAGTGACGAGTGCCGGTGTGTCAAGGTTGAGCGTGGGGGGGAAAAGAAAACCGGAGAGCGGGGAGCTGACATTTATTGACTTAAGTCATGGTCGGCAGGGGCGTTGGTGGCGATAATCGGCATAGATATGAATAAAGAAACCTGTGAGGATTAGCTATGTCGATTTTCAAGCGTGCGCACGAATGTCCCGGCAGTCGGGCGCGGAATTTTGCCCCGGCGGCCGAAAAAGTTGAGCCGCAGAGAGAGTTACCGATCGAGGCGGATCAGGAAAAGTTTAAATCGCGCCCCGAGCCACAGTCGCAGTTAGGTCAGTGGCCCGTTCAGTTGATGCTTGTGCCGACTCATGCGGGCTATTTCACCAATGCTGACCTCGCGATTACAGCCGATTGTGTGCCGTTTGCCTTTGCCAATTTCCACGACGAGTTTCTGGAGGGGCGCCCACTGGTAGTGGGGTGTCCGAAGCTGGACAATGCGCATGTCTATGTGGACAAATTGGCGGAAATCTTTTCGCTGCATAGTCTTAAGGCAGCCGAAGTGATTGTTATGGAGGTGCCGTGCTGCACCGGTCTGGTCCAGATTGCACAGGCGGCCAGGGAAAAAGCCGGGGTGACGACACCACTGCGCGTGACCACAATCGGTATTCGAGGGGAGCATCTGGAGACACGCGAGATCAAGTAGTCGCGTTCATCGTTCAACCAGTTGCCGCGAGCGCGGCATTTTCGGGCAGCGCCCGGATTTTACCTCGGATCAAGCTCTAACCGCCTCGCCGCAAGAACGCCGGAGACTGTCTCTCCGGCGTTTCTTTGCGTGGATTCGAAAAATTCATACAGGCCGTGGTCCGGCTGGAACCTGTGGCTGGGGTCGTGTGTGTAAAATGTGCGAGAAGGACAAGTTCTTGGCTATACTTTCCTCCCTTTGCGTTCGTGCAAAAGAAGAAGCGCCGGAATCGGCTTCCGGCGCTTTTTTGTCCCAAAATCTCGGCTTACTATTTCTTGCTCACACTCGATCGTCCCAGGGCGGACAGGTATTCGTTGAAAATGAACTCATCCGGCTTGTTGTCGAACGGTCCCATTTCAAATTCGGTGTGAGGGCCTTCGATCCACTGGCGCAAAAAGGCAAATTCTCCGCCCGACTGAGTGACGCGCATCATGATTGGCATTTTGTAGCTCGGCGGCACGTCGCTGATATCGACCGTCACGGGCACATACCAGGAACCATCGCGTTCTACAAACTCGTACTCGACCGAGAATTTTGGTATATAGGCGCCGTAGAGATAACGGGCGAAGAACCAGTCGAGCTGGTCGCCGAAGTGTTTCTCGGCGATGTTGATGAAGTCGGCGTTGGTGAACGACTTATTGTTCACGGTCAAGTACAATTCACGCATCATGGCGCTAAACGCGGCTTCGGATCCGGTTTCGTAGTCGTACATCATGAACCGGAGCATGTGCAGCAGCCAGACGCCTTTGTTGGAGAGGATGGTTCGCAGGAAATCGTTGAGTTTGTTTTCATCGTAGTAGCTGTTGAGCCGGTCGCCGGCGGCCAGCGGCATTTCCTGGCCGATATCCAGCTGTGAATAGAGTGAATCGCGGCGTACATTGAGGTTAGCGAAATACTCGGATGATGACCGGTTGTGCTCTACAAACTGAAGCCCGCTAAAGACCGGCAGCGCATATTCGAACCAAACCTCGCGGTGGGAGGCGGGGCGCATGAGGGCGCCGAACCATTGTCGGGCGACACCGTTGCCGGCGACAAAGTCAAAGCCGCCAACTATCTGCCAGTTTCCTTCGGTTACGCAAGCGATCTGCGGCACCTTCATCATACCCGGCATGCTCAAAAAGCCGGTTGGGATAACATACTCGACAAAGGTCTGGGGTGGCTGGCCGTACATGCCGGAAAACAGGTCGAAGGCGCTTTTGATCGAACTGCGGTAGCGTTCGCTGGGGATGAAGCATTTCTGCCGTTTGGCTTCCTTTTCCGAAATGACGAAATTTATGGTCAGACCGATATCGGATATAACATCCACCGTATCTTCTATGCCGCCGGGATAACAGTGGAAATAGAATTGGTTAAGCGGCGCCGGAAAATTCGAGCTAATGCGGGCATAGCCGCCGTCGATTTTCTCCGGTGGATTCATGCCGGCCATGTAATAGTTGTAATTTTCGCGAACCTCAAAGGTCAGGTTGATCGGACATGGAGTGGGGTCATTTATCCAGGGAAGGAAATGATCGAAATTGGTGCCTTTGTACCATGCCGTCAGGTGAAGCGTGTCGCCCTTATAGTAGTATTTCGGGAGAATGAGGCCGATATATTCAAACGATCTACGACGTTCGAAATGAAGTTTCTGATCATCGATCTTCACGGAATCCAATCTCAGATTAAACTGCAGGTAAAACCAGGGGAATCTGACGCTGTCGGCATTAACCAGCAGGTCGAATTTTACCTCGGCGGCATCGATACGTCTGCCGTCGGCGCCGGAGAGTCGGACAGTGCCGGTTTTCTCCAGCATAGTCGTCGGATAGTTTGCCCGTGAAGAGAGGGTGTCGTCATAAAGACCGGCCTCTTTGCGCCGGAAACTTGCAGCCGTGGTCGCGACGATATCACCACCTTCGAATTCGTACCCGATCTGCACTTCGTCGGGCCAGTTTGGGTCGAAAGTGTAGGTGTAACGATGAAAATCGGTCCAGAAAAAACCATCCGGGCCACGTTCGTATGTTGAAATAAGCAGGCGAAAATAATTGTCGTAGGGATGCTCGATCATCGGTTTGAAAAAAACCGCCCCCTGCGTTTCACCTTTGGCTTTGGCCATAACTCCCCACTCCAAGGTTTCCTGCGTAAAAGTGAATTTCTCCTTTAGGGCAAGATCGAAATCATCGGCGAACCGCACGACGAGCACCTCGAATTCCTCATTAACGGTGCTGTCCTTGGCGACTGCCCAGAGGCTCTGTCGGGCGGTATGCAGGGGGACATCGATAGCAACAGTACCTTCACCGACAAAGATAGCTGTGGTCGGACGGCCGTTGACATACCGCTGAAAATGAATGTCGCCTTCAATGAAGGTGAACGTAGCGACATCCTTTTCGTAGACAAAGTTTTCTATTTCTGTAACTTCACCAGTATTATTGAGAAGCCCTTGGTCTAAGATTTTGTAGTTGTTCTCGAATTGTTTGACAAAAGCTTCGTCGACAGCGTTCACGGCGCCGGCGATCATGACGATAATAAGGACCAACCCTATCTTTCTCACCATGCGTATTGTCCTTTCGGCGTTTTTCTATTAACTCATCCTTTATAAACGCAACCGACTGCCCCGCTGTCAAATAGTACTGTCATTTTTCGGGCGAAGTTGAATAATGAGTGATTCTAAGTTTGAGTATTTTATTTCTATTGAGGTCTCAGGAGCGATATAGTGATAGCTGGGGTGATCGGACCAGACACGGCGGATCATTCGTTCGATTTCCAGGGCTTCCGCGATGGTTTCATTGCGGATCGAGTCGACATGGTAGAATCGCTCGCCCAGCTGGGCAGATGAGCCAAGCTGCACTACCGTGGTATAGCGGGCATACTCTGTCTCGATGGTCGTGCCGACATCGGCCACGGTTTCCGGGTGAAAGGCAAAGGCATCGACCGTGCCCCGGTCGGTTATGAACGGTTTGTCGCCGACAGCGTTTTCGCGGGCGGTCTGGCGGCGGTAGATTTCGCGGTGGAAGGCGCTCCAGCGATTCCGGTAAGTCGGGTCCTCGAGTAGAAGCTGTCGGGCCAGCTCCTCGAAAAAGACAAAATCGGCGAGGGCCGGCAGATCCCGCAACCGTTCAAAACAGACGGTTTTTCCCGACGACGGGGCGCCGGTGATGACTATTCGTGGTGTAACCATACGTTGTTTATACATTTCGATCGAAGATAGGTCGGGTCGAGATTCAATGTCAAGCGACGCAGGTACGGCATAACAAATTTCGGTCGACAAAAGCAGGGGCGGGTTCTTATACTGTTCGTCATAGTGAAAATTACCATTGAATCAGGATCGTGACATGGATATTGACGCAATACAAAGCTATTTGAGCGAGCACGAACTCGACGGCTGGTTGATGGCTGACTTTCACGGCCGCAACGGAATCGCCTGCGAGATGATTGGGCTAAAGGGGCTGGTGACCCGACGATCGTTTTATCTGATCCCGGCCTCGGGAGAGCCGGTGGCGCTGGTGCATGCGATCGAGCAGGATAAGTTTGTCGGGGTGCCGGGCCGGAAAGTGATTTTCTCCGCCTGGAGGACACTTGAGGCGGAGCTGAAAAAACTGCTGGCAGGGCTAAGCCGGGTGGCGATGGAGTATTCTCCCTACGGGCGGTTACCGTATATCGGGCTGGTGGATGCCGGGACGATTGAATTGGTGCGGGACTGCGGAGTGGAAGTGGTGCCCTCGGGGGACCTGGTAGCGCATTTTAAGGCGGCGTTAACCGTGGAACAAATAGCAACGCACCGGATGGCCGCACGCAATTTACTGGAGATCAAGGACAAGGCGTTTGGGCTGATTCGAGAGAAGGTTAATGCCGGGGAGACGATCCGGGAATACGATGTGGTGCGGTATATCCTTGATCAATTCAAGGAGTATGACATGGTCACGGCCAGCAGCCCGATATGTGCCATCGACGGCAACGCCGGGAATCCGCACTATGAACCGACGGAAGAGAAGTCGGCGAAAGTGAAGAAGGGTCAGCTCATCCTGATCGACCTGTGGGCAAAGCTGGACAAAAAAGAGGCGGTGTTCGGGGATATTACGTGGATGGGGTTTGCGGGGACAAAAGAGGAGATTCCTGAAAAGCACGTGGAACTATTTGGCGTGATAGCAAAAGCCCGTGATGCGGCGATCGACTATATTCGGGAAAATATCGACAGCAAGCCGGTGATGGGTGCGCAGGTTGATGACGTGTGTCGCAAGGTGATTGAAAAGGCCGGCTACGGAAAGTACTTCCTGCACCGAACGGGGCATTCGATAACGACGGAGGAACACGGTCCCGGGCCGAATATCGACAACCTCGAAACCGAAGATGCCCGCAAGTTGCGACAGGGGCATTTGTTTTCTATCGAGCCGGGGATTTATATGCAGGAGTACGGTTTCCGGACTGAGATTGATATGCTGATCGGGCATGACGGGCCGGAGGTAACGACGCTTCCGTTGCAGGAAAAGATAATCGCATTATGGTGAGATGTCACTCACCGTGGGTGGGTGACCTGCCAGATATGTATGTAACCAAGAAAATGGTCGAGGAGATGATTTCCCGGTACGGGAAACCGGAGGAGGTGTCGTTTGAATTCGCCACGCCGGATGAGGAGTTTCGATTTATCAAGTCGACCCAAAAGTATGAGCGGGCGCACGATGCGACAGTATATGCGATAAAGGATGGGGAGATCATCGTGATCGCCAAGCACTTTTATCCGCCGGGGTTGTACCGGGCACCGTCGGGCGGGCTGCAGCCGGATGAATCGTTTCACGACGGAATCGCGCGGGAGATCACGGAAGAAACCGGTACCTCTATCGAGATCGAGCATTTTCTGTTGCAATCACAGGTGACGTTTACCAACGATTTGGGGACCATTCCGTGGACCTCGTACGTGTTTCAGGCGAGGTATATCTCGGGGGATTTTGATTTTACGGATGTACGGGAGATCCGCGAGGTGCGCACGGCAAGGCTCGAAGAGTTTATGACGTTCGGGACGATCATGCGCAAAAGTGATCGGGGCGGGCTGCATTACCGGGCGGCATTGCATGAGGCGGTCGAACCGTTGCTTCGATTATAGGCGAGGCCGCTGACAAAAAACGGGACCGTGGGCCCCGTTCTTCGTGAATCTATCTTTCACTCAAAATCAGTCCGGTTCGGGACCGGTGGCAACTCTCTTGAGCAGATCGAAAGCGGCCCCGGCCATATCACCCTCGGTTTGGGTCGGTCTAACGGTAAGAAGGTCGTCCTCGGACAGATCTTTTAATGCCTTAATTTCTTCCGTATCCAACGCATCGGCGTCGATATAAATCAGGGTTGGTACCGCGACAGCCTCGATATCGCTTACTTCGCGGTACGGTGCGGCGTAGCTGGAGCGTTTGTTGTACCACCACCACATCATGCCTTTGAAGAAGGGGAAATTCCAGAAATCATGGCGCTCTCTTTTGACGTCCCACATGCGGTCGGTGGAGAGATAGGGTTCGATCGCCATGACAGCATCGATCCGCGGTTCCTCCAGCGAGGCGAGATAGGCAGCGTCGGCCCCCAGGTGTTTCCCGACCGCCAGCACGGGGCTGGTGATCATGTCGCGGAGGTCCAGCCAGGCGATGACTTCTTCGAGATCGCTGGCTTCGTAGCGACCCTCGCCGTGATATTCGTTGGTTGATGCACCCGCGGCCCGTTGGTCATACAGGACGACATTGTAGCCGCCCTCGGAGAACATGGCCGCCCAGGGCAACATCGAGGATCGGTCGGTGGTGTCGGAATGCAGGAGAAAGACTGTGCCGCGTGCCGGAAGGCCGGTGTCGGCGGTCGTCTCTATGTAGAGAGCGGCGAGGTTGGTGATGCCGTCGGATTCAACCCGGAAGGTGTCACAGTTCAGGCCCATATCGAGGCAGGCGGTCGGATCGTTGACCGGGAGGCTGTCGAGTTCTTCGAAGCTGTCCAGATCCTGGCGGGCCATGGCGGTTTTGCTCGCGCCCAGCGGGTAGATGCCGTAAACATAAACGATGGCGCCGACGACAATCAGGAAGATGGCGGTTTTGATAATCTCTTTGGTCGTCTGTGACATTTTGGCCATGTCGATCCCTTTATGCGCTAAGTGGTTTTCGGCGGATAAGATGAGGCCGGGCGGCGGGATAGTCAACTTGAAAGTGATGGTGAACAATTGCTATTTAACGCGGACTTTACTATCTTATATAAATCACGGAAACGCACGAAGGCGTTGACGGGCCTATGCGAGCCCGGAGCGCGGTCTGGAGGAAACTCATGAAGAGACTGCTGATACTGTTACTGGCGGTTGTGTCCCTGTTGTGGTCATGTGACAAGGAAAATGGTCCGACGGAGCCCGAGCCGGAATTACAGACGGCCCGTTATGCCGATTATATCTGGTTCGATACGAGTTCGTATCTCATCACTGTTCAACAGTCCGGATCGGCTGAACCGTATATCGATGGCGATCGGATTATTGGAGAGCCGTTTACTGATGTGAACGGCAACGGAGTCTACGATTCGGGCATCGATATTTTTATTCGTTGTGCAACTTGCGATTCCAATCAGGATCTCAACCGCAACGGCCGCCACGACGGTCCGAACGATCCGTACACGGCCGGGACGCCCTTTGATGATTACGACGGAGACCGAATTTTCGATCCCCCAAATTTCCTATATGATTCCGGGGAACCATATCGTGATCTGAATGACGACGGACAATGGGCTGGCGTCGGTGATTTCGATATTTCTCCTGTCTTTCTCCGGATAGAAAAAGCCGGGGGGGATACGCTTCGTTTTTATCGCCGTGACTCAACCTATATTTTCTGTTCGGATTCAGGATATTGCGAGTATTGGCCGGCGTCTTCCGCCGCTACCTGGGATTTGGTGGAAGAGTATTACCGGCATCTCTTGTGGTTTGACTTCCTGCGCCCGGAAACATCCTCGATATTTATTGACAAGAACGAAGACGCGGAATTGCCCGTAGTAAAAGGGGCAACACTGGTCGAGGGGACCGATTCAGACAGCGCGTGGTTCGGGCAGTTGCAGGAGTATGTGAAATTCAATCGCACAGTGGCTTTCGATCAGGAACTTGTCGTTGGTCCCGATACTCTGACTGGCCTGCTGATGGTTGAGCTCGATGAGTTGGTCTATTCCGGGATCAACCACCCACTCTATTTCTATCGTTTCTGGTGGAATAAAGAGCTTGGATTCGTTGGTTTTGAAAAAAAGTTCTCGGGGACCGAACTCCGCGTACTCATTCTCGAGCACCACGACTCGATCCCGCTGCCGATGACACCGACGGGAGGATAAGGCGGTCTTTTTGATCGGGATATGCTTGCGGTTTGTATAATGCTACTATGATTTGCTACCGCGATACTGTGCGCACAGCCGTTTTGTTGGTCATGGTGATGGCCGGGGTAATGACACTCACCGCCTGCAGCGACAACGGCACCGATCCCAACAGCCCGCCGACCGTACCCGTCATCGATACCGCCTCCGGTGCGCCGGCCGACAGTGCGACCGGTGTTGAACTGCCGGTAATCCTTTACTGGCAGAGCAGTGATCCCGACGGCGACAGTTTGTTGTATGATGTTTATTTCGGCCAGGACCCGGACCCGATACGGGTGTCAATAAACGAACCCTTCCCGGAGTATGCACCGGTGCTGCTCGGCTATGAACTTACCTACTACTGGAGGGTCGTGGCACGG
Source organism: uncultured Ignavibacteriales bacterium (assembly GCA_964612145.1). GTDB lineage: Bacteria > Zixibacteria > MSB-5A5 > GN15 > FEB-12 > JAGNLV01. Next base: position 129,204 of record CAZTBP010000007.1, read on the forward strand.
GATCCCGACGGTGAGGCGATGTCGTCACCGGTATGGACTTTTACGACGGGAAAAAATCCGGATCAGTAGATGTCGTGGAGGGGAATTCAGAGTTTAGTCAGTCGTCTTCTTCATGAGCTGCCGCAGCATCTGGCGCTCGAGGGCCATCGAACCCTGGCTGGCCAGGGCTGAAACAGACCGCAGCCGTTCGTCGTCGATCGGGTCGGTGGAATCGATATTATCCACAAACATGACAAACTGCACATTGTCCAGTACGGTCAGCGGCACCATGGCAAAGGCCGAGGCCTCAAGTACCCCCCAGCCGGGCGTGTGGGCGACATAGCGGTAAAGCTCGTCATCGCGTTCGACGACTGAAATCGGCCGCTTTTGTTCCTGAAGGTGGGCGAACAGGCCGGCCTCGACAGGGAAAGAGAGCGCCTGGATATCATCCTGCGATTCAATACCGAAACCGAGCCGGCCGCGAAAGCACGTGGCGGATTCGTCGAATTCAAACAGCAGCACCCGACCCATGTGGAGACCCCGGTACACCGCCTCGGACACTATTAATAGTATCTCTTCTTCGGTGACGGCATTGGCGAGATTTTCCGCAGCGCTCTGCAAGAAGGCGAGCTGAACATTTTTGTTGGTCAGCTGCTGGTGCATTTCAGCCAGTTCCGGATCGACCGAGTCGGTACCGGAGAGGGTACTCTGGATATCGATATCGAGATCGTGGGCGATTTCGGAAACCTGCTGCCGGCATTCCTCGGGCAGGCGGGCCATGATCTTGTCCTCGACCGCCAGCCGGATCCAGGCGGTGCGGGTAAGGTCTTTAAATTCGGGGCTGTCCAGCCCGCGTTTGCCGGTGACAAACGGATAAGCCAGTTCGGCTATATGCACCATGTCGACCAGTATGGACCCGGAGGACCGAGTCTGGTTTTGATTCGGGCGATGGTGTTCGCATATCGGCTTTATGAGCAAATCCGGCAGTTTCCATTTGCGGGCGATAAACTCGCCGGCTTCGAGGTGATCGATACCAAGCAGGACCCGTTCGGTTTTTTGTATCTCGGACGGTTCGCAGTCGACCCGGCTGAGCTCACGGTATTCCTCGGGAAAGGCCCCGGCGAGAACGACCTGGCCGATATCGTGCATGAAACCGGCGATGAAGGCGACCTCGAGGAGCTTTTTGTTGTTTGTGGCGTGGGCGAGATACTTGGCGATCACGCCGCTGGCCAGGGAACGTGACCAGAAGCTCTTGACGTCGAACCCGCTGCCTTTGGAGATGCCGTTGACAGCGTCGTAGACAACCATCGAGATGGCGATATTACGCACGGCGCGAAAGCCCATGAGCATAATAGCGTGGGTCACCGTTGTGATCTTGCCGGAGAACTCGGCGTAGTACGCAGAGTTCGCCATGCGGAGGATCCGGCTGGTCAACTGGTGATCCGACAGGATGCAGTTGGCCAGGTCGGCGACCGAGGCTTTGGGGTTCTCGGTTATCTCTTTGATCCGCAGGATAACCTGCGGGATCGAAGGCAGGTTGGAAATCTTGTCCAGCCGTTCATGGATTTTATCACGAGACAGTGTTGTCATGCTTCTTCGAACAGTCGCACTTCGGCGGCGAACTGTTCCCCCACGTCGTTAAGAATGGAGTCGGCGTCGGTTGGTTTGAGTCTCAGCAAGGAAAAGGCCGGATGCCGGGCAGGTTCACCCGCCTCGGCCTCGTCGAAACCGACATCAAGGTTCTTGGCCACACAGTTGGCCAACTGGACCACAATTGTGATTGGTTCATCGTTGCGAGTGAGGTTGTGATGGTGGCGGTAGATTGCCTGTGTCAGCCTCGGCGGGAAATCCCATTTGTCCATGAGTACGCGGCCGACCTCGGCGTGGGTGAAGCCGAGTTGTCGTTTTTCCGCCTCGTGGAACGTGGTATTGCCGGAGGCGACTTCGGTAATGATCGCATGGTAGGTATCGCCCAGTTTCTGCATCAGGACCAGCTTGCCGATATCGTGCAGCAGGCCGGCGATGAAGGCGACTTCGGCGTCCGACTTGTCCGTCCGTTTGGCAATGTGTCGTGCGGCCAGACCGGTTGACAGCGAGTGCTGCCAGAGCTGCTGGGAGTAGTCGCGGCCGATGCCTTCAGAGCGGCAGTACAGCGAGTGTGCGGAGCTGGCGATGACAAGGGACCGCACGCTGAAAAAGCCGAGGATGATGATCGCCTCGGCCAGTGTGCCAACCTCCTTGGTCCGCCCGTAAAAGGACGAGTTCGACAGCCGGAGCACCTTGGCGGTCAGCGACTGGTCAGCCGAGAGCACACGGGATATATCGTTAATAGTGGAATTGAGGTCAGAGGTAAGGCTCATGACGGCTCCGACCACGGCCGGTGAAGCGGGAAGTTCGCCGATAGTGGTAATGATCCGGTCCAGGGTCAGTGTCTTGTCATCCATTGCTTACTCTATAACTCCCCAAATGCGTTTTTAATACTCTACTAGTGTCGGCACTTTATTCGAAAGCATTGACCGATTGGCCGGTTCCTGGTCGCTGGTGAGTCGGTCAGCTTATGTGCAGACAGGTGCACAAGCGGACGAAGTAACTGTAGAACAGCCGTTTGTGCAAATATTGCACAGGTGCGAAGTTGTGATTAAGCTTCTGTTTTTCAAGAGATTAGTTGTGCGATGACAATTGCTGACAGGCGAGGGGGGCGAGCCGGTGAGCGCGGCACAACGATTGCTCTATGGTTTCCTGCATAATCTCAGTTCCGGCTGGTCCGGGTCACAATATGACTAATTCCGGGCCGCCCAGAAGAAACGGAGGACAGATCAGCACTGGTTTTTGGGAATTTACATGATGTCGATCCGGCGGGGTCGCTTAACGGAGTATCAACTCGCACCTTCGACCGCACAGGCAGCCGACGGCAATTGTGTTTTTCCTATTGACAAGATTAGACCTTGGCGTTATATTGGCCTCGGATGATGGGTATTTACTCCACAAAGAGAACTAACACAGCGTGGCTATGAAAGTAGTCTAACCTTCCGAGCGCAAGCGTCTAATACTTCTTTCCCGGAACGGTGAGGGAGCCGAAAGCCGGGAGTACTAACAGGTTACCTTGCAGAACGCTGCTGCAACCAAATTGCTAAGGTAGAATTAATTTGCATCCATTTCCCGTGATGTCCTGTCTGGGAAGCAATATGAACGCCAACCGTTGCGATCTGGGGATTACCTTATTGTATCTGGGCTAAGGAACTACGCCAAGAATTTGTACAACGGAACCTGGACGTAAGGAGGAAGGTATGACCTTCGGTTCGAAATCCTCGGGGTTGCTGATCCCGGCCTTAGTTATCGGTGTCTTTGTTGCTGTTTTGATGCTGGCTCCGGCCGCATCGGCACAGTTGCCGGACCTGGTGATTGATGTTGGTGACACTACATCGGCCCCCGGAGCCAATAACACCGCCATTTCAATATTTTTGTCTAATTACAATGATACCGTCGCCGGGTTTAATATCTGGGTTCAGCTCGACCGGCCCGATATCATGCTGTTCCAGACAGACAGCGCCACGGTAATCGACACTCTGTATTGGAAATGTCTCCAGTATAGCGGCTCGGACTGTGTGGATTCGCAGCTTTCCGACCCGCTTGACTATGATTTCACTACTGTAGATACCAATGAAATTGCGATCGGCAGTTGGGATACGACCGGCACGCTCATTAACGACTGGCAGTCTATTGATGCGCGTTCGCTGTCCGGTTTCGGGTATGACCTGAACATTGTCGGAATTGCGAATATGCCGTCGGGTGACACCGTCACCGGCATTCCACCGCAGGCCGGCGGCGTGCTGATTCGACTTATGGCAGATGTCTTGAATATTCCGGATACGGCGACCGGACCGAATCGTACGGTGAATATCCTCGTGCAGCATCAGTTTACCGACCATTTCAGTTTTTCGCGGCCCGATGGTTCGTCTATCGGCCTGAAAGATACGGTTGTGCAGGATACAAATTATTGGATTTGCACCGCCTGGGCCGGTGATGTCTGCCTGAACTGGCAGCGCACTTCTTCGCCTCCGGCCGACTCTATTGAAGTCGTCGAGGACACGACCCAGGTAATCGACTACGAAAACGTGATTATCGATGACGGTTCGCTGACAGTGCTCGAGGGATTCTGTGGCGATGTCAACGGCTCAGGCGAGTCCGACCCGAACGTAGCCGACCTGACTTACCTCATTGATTATTTGTTCCGTGGTGGTCCGCCGCCCTCGCCGGTGTGGGTCGGCGACGTAAACTGCTCGGGTAGCGAGCCAAATGTTTCCGACCTGACCTACATGGTTGATTTTCTCTTTCGTGGTGGAACCGGGCCGTGTGAAGGCCCCGATTGTTAGACAAGATTTTTCTGTGATGCGGCGGCGGCTGATCCGCCTGGCCGTCGCATCCGGTGCGAACTTAGAATAGATGACGCCAGAGAGAAACAGTTCATTGTTCTTACTGAGTTCTTGCAATGACCTAGTCTTACGAAAAGAAAAACAAAGTACATAAGAAACTGTCGGACCGGCCCCGGCCGGTCCGGCGTGAACCGCAAACCCCGAAGATAGATGGAAAGGAGGGCGCTTTAAAGAGGTTAAGTTATGACACGCGCTCAAATGACAAGAATGGAAATAAGACTTAACATCGCCCTTTATCCTGCTGTTACAGGCAGCGGCCGGGTCAGGTGGCTCTCACCCGGAAGCAGTCAAACGACAGCCCTTGAGGGGGAAACAAGGGACCTGTTGAGTTTTCCGACATTCGCACTAACTGATAACGAAGTAAGTAGGAGTGCACAATGAAACGCCTAGCATTATTTACTGCTGCGTTGATGATTCTTTCATTTGGGCTCGCTAGTGCTCAGACGGACGTGCTCGATCTGGCCGGTGATCCGGTCGGCTCGTGGGACAGTGGGACCAAGGTAAACACCAACACTCCCATCACGTTCACGATCCACATGACCGTTGGAACGGCCGCCATTCAGGGTATGACGAACGGCTTCGAGGTTTTCGTAGCCGATGCTCCGGGCAGTATTGCCGGCGCGTATACGTTCGACCCGATCTCGTATGATACGTTGATCGATCTGAAGACCCCGTACCTCGATGGTGGCTGGTTCTTCAACGCGTTCCCGAATCCTCCGGATGGCAACGGTGCTGATACCATCGGTTTCGGTGGTTTCTCGCTGTTCGCTTCCGGTATTCCGGTTGGCTTTGACGAAGACGTCTACATCATCGGCACGCAGGTGTCTGACGCTGATGAAGGTCGTTACCTCTGTATCGACTCTGCGTTCTACCCACCGGGTAGCCCGTGGCTGTGGTCGGTAACCGGCGGTATAAACGTATACCCGGATTGGAACGGTCCGTACTGTTACGAGATCGCGACCATCCCGAATCTGCCTCCGGAGTTCGACAACTGTCCGGGCGCGCAGCTGAGCTTTGATCACTGCAACGTAGCTTCCTATGATTTGGACGCCACCGATCCCGAAGGTGATCCTTTCACTTTCGCCATGGTCTCCGGACCGGGTACAATCGATGCGGCCACCGGCGTGTGGAGCTACAACCCGACCCTCGCTGATGTCGGCGCGGCCCAGACGGTCGTAGTCGAGGTTTCCGATGGTCAGGCGACCCAGTGTTCGTTCGACGTTGTCTTCACCAACCAGCCTCCGACGATTACCTGTCAGGGTATAAAGCAGGTTGGTAAGGGTAACCCGATCAACGTCCAGATCACGGGCGACGATGTCGACTGTGATCCGGGTACGTTCTCGATCGTGTCTGTGAACCCGGCCCCGGTCGGCGCCTACAGCATCGACCCGAACACCGGTCTGTTGAATTTCATGACTGATGTTGCCGATGGCGGCATCGTATACGATTTCGAAATCGAGTACACCGATGGTGTTGCTGCAGCTACCTGCATCCAGCAGATCGACGTGCTTGAAGTCGAGCCGTATGAGATTCAGATCCAGAAGACCCACGGCACCTTCCAGGGCCAGCATGAGTATGTTGACGTTTCCGTCAACCTCGGCTCTGAGCAGATGTGGGGCTTTGACATGTTGATCGCCTACGACGCGTCCGCGCTGTCGTTCCAGGCTGCGATCGAAGGTACCGTCTACGACGCCTGCGGGTGGGAATACTTCACCTACCGCTATGGTGCCGACGGTAACTGCTCGAACGCTTGCCCGAGCGGCCTGCTGCGTGTGGTCGGTATTGCCGAGACCAACAACGGTCCGAACCACCCGACCTGCTTTGACGCGACCGGTGAGACCCTGTTCACACTCGACTTCCTGGTCACCGATGACCGGACATTCGAGTGCATGTACGTCCCGATCCGCTTCTTCTGGCTGGATTGCGGTGACAACACCGTTTCCTACCATGAGAGTGCTGACACGGACAACCCGTACAGCCAGCGTCTGGCCATTTCCCGCGACGTTTGGGATTTTGAAGGCGCGATGGAAATGTCCGACGGTTCTGCTACGTTCCCGACGTACCTGGGTGCCCCGGATGTCTGTCTTGAAGGCGACAAAGATGAGCCGGTCCGCTTCATTGATTTCATCAATGGCGGTATCGACATCGTCTGCGCCGACTCGATTGACGATCGCGGCGACATCAACCTGAACGGTCAGGCGTACGAAATTTCGGACGCCGTACTGTACAGCAACTACTTCGTCTTTGGTATGGGTGTCTTTGATGCCGCCACGTACCAGGCGTCGGTTGCTGCTTCGGATGTAAACGCTGACGGTCTGCCGCTTTCGGTTGCCGACCTTGTTTACCTGATCCGTGTCGTCGTTGGCGATGCGAGTCCGTATCCGAAGCTGGCCCCGGTTGCTGCCAACATCACGACCAGTGGCTCGATCCTTGCCTCTGACATCGACCTGGGCGCTGCCTATGTCGTCGTTGAAGGTCAGGCTTCGCCTGAGCTGCTGATCGACGGTGTGAAGATGTACTCGAACTTCGACGCTGCCGAAAACGTCACCCGCGTGCTCGTAGTGGGCATGGAGGTTGGCGCTGCCATCAGTGGTGAGTTCCTGAATGCCGATGGTAACATCGTCAGCATGGAAATGGCCACCTACGATGGCGCTCCGGTCAACGCGAAGATCACCCCGGATGCGTTCGCCCTGAACCAGAACTTCCCGAACCCGTTCAACCCGAGCACCACTGTCAGCTTTGCTCTGCCGACGGCCTCGGATTACACCATGACCATTTACAACGTAACTGGTCAGGTTGTCCGTACCATCAGCGACAAAGCTGAAGCCGGTACTGTCGAGCTGAACATTGATCTCAGTGATCAGGCTTCGGGCATCTACTTCTACAGTGTTGACGCTGGTGAATTCAGCGCGACCAAGAAGATGGTGCTGGTTAAGTAAGCTGAGCATTTAGCTTATAAAATGTTCCCGGGGAGGCTCGTCCTCCCCGGGGCATTAAAAAAAGGAGAGACAAGCGGGAAAAACGATAATGAATTAAGTGCAAGGTACTGACAAACGTAGAAATTAGATGGATTTGATGACCGCAATGAACCCATATTCCGCCAGTCGGGGACACGATGCTACGGTCATCTTTTTTTGTCGCACTGGTTCAGTGGTCACGCAGGCAGAACGGGGTGTGCACAACGTTGCGGGGTTGCATAGTCCGGCAGATTTTTTCTCACCGATCCGATTCACACCAATCAAACCGCCAGAAAATATATTTGAGGAAGCTATCTGAGGGGACAGCCAACGAGACTAATTTAGTTGTGAAAAGAGAGAGTTAAGTTGTTGAAGGGCTGAATCTTAAAGGGAGTTTAGGTGACGCCCGCCTGAATATCTGAATCCTGTTCACATAAGTCACGGATGATGTCCGGTCTGCTCCGAGATATGACCTTGTTGGTCTGTTGTTTGCTCGGAAGAAGGTTGGTATATAGTGTAGAATTCTGAATGACTTTTTTGTCTTATAAGGTATATTAGCAGATGTTGTTGGGTAACGGCCGACTTGAAGTTCACGGAATCGATTTTGGTGCAGTTGTGGCAAGTTCTGTCCGGTTGTATCAAAACCGGCTTCGTCGGTATGGCGGTCCGGTTACTGTGTCCGACAGAGAATTTTCTGTGGCATATTGTCTTAATAGAGAAAAAGTTGTTTTCCTGAGATATTCGGAGGAACCGGCGTGAATAAATTATTCCGAAATTTGATGTGGCCGCTGCTGCTGGCGGTAATGGCGATTTTCATGTTTGCTGATGAGGGTCAGGCGCAGCAGCGCTGTGCCGACATCAACCCGTCGTCGCTGGACACCTTCAGCGTGGCTCAGGTCAGGGGCAAGCCGGGTGATACCATTCAGTTACCAATCAGGTTGCATAATGTGTCTAACGCCGCGGCGCTCCAGGCCTACGTTACCTGGGATACCAGCTTGTTCCGGCCCGTTTTCGACGGGTTCAATATTGATCCAATTTCCGGCGATACTGCCGAGCTCTACAGGTTCAGCATTACTTCCCGGTGGGATCCTACCAAGGCGGACCCGCAAATGGTGGAAGATGTCGACAGCCCGGCCCAGGATCCGAATGTCGCTCGTTTCAAGATTCTTGGTTTGCCGTTGCAACAGCCGCCGGAACTGGCGATCCCTATCGGCACCGGCACCATTATGAATATCGATGTAGTGATTTCAGATACGGCGACACAGGGTCAGTCGGCTGATGTGCGGTTTTATGAAGTTGATCTGTTCACGCCTGATTTCTCAGTATTTTTGGGTTGCCAGATTACGTCGTACTCCGATTTGGGCGGCACCGGTGTTGTGACGGTTACGAAGCTTGGCCGAATCACGGTTGACACGGCGGCTGCGCCGCTGCCGACAATTTCGTCGTTTACGACGTCGGCTGATACGGTCAACGCCGGTGAATCTGTCACGCTGAGCTGGTCGGCGTCGAACGCCGATTCGCTGGTTCTCAACAGTTCGGTTGGTGGGCGGATAAATTCTTACACGTCATTAAATTCGTCAACATCACTTAGTGTCTCGACGACCACGACGTTCACGCTCACGGCGTATAATAATGAGGGGAGTACCAGCCGACAGGTTTCGGTTTTTGTCCAGGGCAGTAGCGATAACGCGGTTCCGGTCGTTGCCGCTTTGCAGCAGTCGGCGTTTACGATCAATCAGGGTGCGACGGTTTCGTTTCCGGTGAGCGCCAGTGATGCCGATGGGGACCCTATTACTTTATTTGCCAGTAACTTACCGGCCAACGCGAGTTTTGGGACCGGGGGCGAGGTAAGTGGTGTCGGGTCTGTCACGGGCAATTTCAGTTTCACGCCAAATACTTCTCAGGAAGGAACTTACACAGTCGAGTTCCGGGCTCGGGACGACAAGAACGCGACTTCGTCGGCGGTAACGGCCACAATTACGGTCGAGGGGCCGGAGTTTGATATCCTGTTTTCGAAATCGCGAGTTGCCGGTTCGCCGGTCGGCGGGCTGGCCGGCAAGCGGTCGGTGTTGTTCCCGGTTGACATGGTGACGTCACAGGATGTCTACGGTGTCCAGTTCGACATGTACTGGGACAATACGCTCTTTGATCTTGACTCGATCATTACGACCGGTCGGACGCCGAACTGGGTTGTCTATGATAACGTCGGTCAGACCTGGGGCGAGGTCCGAATTGTGACCTTCGATATGGACAACCAGCCCCTGCAGGTCGATACAACTAATACGACGACAATACTTTATATGGCTATGACGATTGATTCTTCGGCAGAATGGGGCAACTACCCGATTTATCTCGAGAACGGCTGGGAGTCCACTAATCCGGACCCGGGATTTCCGTCGCTCCCGCTGCTGACGGATTCGGCAGTCATACAGGTCGACCGGTTCGGTGACGTGACGCTGGATCAGCGTATTGACGTTGCGGACGCGGTCAGTACGGTCGGGAGTATTTTGCAGAATGTGACGCTGACGGAACGGCAGCAGGATGCGGGTGACGTCATTGTCGATCAGGTGATCGATGTGTTCGATCTGGTGGGAATTGTAAATTTGATTTACGATCTGCCGGTTGATTCGCAGTTGAACGCGCCGTCCGGCTCAGAGCTGTTTGCGACGGTCAACCTGAGCTATCCGGATCTGTTTGTCGGGTCGTCGGATAAGATGGTCGTGCAATCGGAGTTGCCGGAAGATATCGCCGGAGTCGAGATGACGATCAGTTATGACCCGACCTCAATCATGCTTGGCAAGCCGATGGCGACAGTGGATGCGTCCGGCCTGCAGTTGAGCTACAAGAACAACGGTGCGGGCAAGATGAAGATATTGATGAATTTCACGAATCCGTTTAACGGCCAGCAGCTGATTCATCGCGGTATCGCCGACCTGGTTGAGATTCCGATGAGCGCGCAGCGTCCGGTCGAATTCGGCAACCAGTCGCAGCTCCGGCTTGATGAAATAAAGCTCTCGACTCCGACAGCTCGCCAGGTCCAGGTGGAAGGGTTTGGACCGCCGCTGCCGACGGAGTTCGAGCTGTTCCAGAACTACCCGAATCCGTTCAATCCGACAACGACGATTGAGTTTTCGATTGCCGGTCAGGCTGAGCATGTGACGCTGGAAATTTTCAACGTACTCGGCCAGCAGGTTGACCGCCTCTTAGATGAGACCCGCGCGGCCGGACATTATAGTGTTGAGTGGGATGCAACCTCCAGTGGCGGCCAGAAAGTTGCGACCGGGGTGTACTTTTATCGTCTGCAGGTTGGGGGCCAATCTCAAACGAAAAAAATGCTGCTCCTGAAGTAGTCCGGGAGGAAAACGAGGACATGTTAGGAAGACACATATTCGCAGTTATCATACTGTTGATTTTTGCGGCCGGTGCGGCGGCCCAGACGGCGCCACCGGTTTTGGATTCCATCGGGGCAAAAACCACCGATGAAAACGTCAATCTGAATTTTGGCGTCACGGCAACGGATGCCGATGGGACCGTTCCGGCCCTGAGCACCTCGACGCTTCCGACGGGAGCATCGTTCCTCGACAATGGCGACGGCACCGGGACGTTTGACTGGACGCCGACTTTCAGTGATTCGGGGACATACGACGTGACGTTTTACGCCTCTGATACGGTTACGGCGGATGTTGATTCCGAGCTGGTCACAATCACGGTCAATAATGTCAACCAGGAGCCGGTGTTAGCGACGATCGGAAGTCAGTCGACTTCTGAGAATACGAATTTGAACTTTGGCGTGAGTGCGACCGATGCCGACGGCAACCCGCCGGTCCTGTCAACCTCGACGCCCCCGACCGGGGCGAGCTTTACTGACAATGGTGACGGGACCGGGACCTTTGACTGGACGCCGACGTTCGATCAGGCCGGCAGCTATGACGTGACGTTCTACGCGGCCGACAGCGCTTTCCCGGCAGTGATCGACAGTGAGATCGTGACAATCACGGTAACCAATACCAACCAGGCCCCGGTTCTTGACCCGATCGGCAATAAGACGACCGATGAGAATGTGAATCTGAACTTTGTCGTGACAGCTTCTGATCCAGACGGTACGACGCCGGACTTCTCGGCGACCGGAGTACCTACCGGGGCGAGTTTTACGGACAACCTCGACGGTACGGCGACTTTTGACTGGACGCCGACGTTTGCCGATTCGGGCAGCTATAGTGTCACGATTACGGCGACTGACGGTTCGCTGACAGATGACGAGACGATCACAATCACGGTCAATAATGTCAACCAGGAGCCGGTGTTAGCGACGATCGGGAGTCAGTCGACTTCTGAGAATACGAATTTGAACTTTGGCGTGAGTGCGACCGATG
>CAZTBP010000007.1:141045-171489 GCA_964612145.1 uncultured Ignavibacteriales bacterium
CTTTCCCGGCAGTGATCGACAGTGAGATCGTGACAATCACGGTAACCAATACCAATCGGGCCCCGGTGCTGGCCGCTATTGGGGACCAGTCGGTGACCGAGGGTGCTCTTCTGAGTTTTGGTACATCGGCGAGTGATCCTGACGGCGATATTCCGACCCTGACCAGTTCAACGCTCCCGACCGGAGCGACCTATACAGATAATGGCGACGGCACGGGCGGTTTCAGTTGGACGCCGACGTATTTGCAGAGCGGCAGCTACTCGGTGACGTTCTACGCGACCGATGATCTTGGATCGATTGACTCCGAACTGGTTACGATCACGGTTATCGAAGCCGGAAACCAAGATCCGGTTCTGGCGCCGATCGGGGCCAAAAGCACGACCGAGGGAGTCCTTCTGTCGTTTATCGTGAGTGCAACCGACGCCGAGAGTACGCCGTCGCTGTCAACCTCGACGTTGCCGTCGGGAGCGACCTTTGTCGATAACGGCGACGGCACGGGTGAGTTCAATTGGACGCCGACGTATGTCCAGAGTGGATCATACAATGTAACTTTCTTCGCCACCGATGATTCATCGTCGATTGACGGTGAGCAGGTAACGATTACAGTCAACGAGGCGGGAAACCAGGATCCGGTCCTGGCGGCGATAGGCCCGCAGAGCACGACTGAAGATCTAAATCTCACCTTTGGTGTATCGGCCACGGATGCCGAAAGTACGCCGAGCCTGACATCCTCGACGCTTCCTGCCGGCGCCAGCTTCACCGATAATGGCGACGGCACCGGATCATTTGACTGGACGCCGGACTTCACACAGGCCGGAACTTACGATGTAACATTCTTTGCGACTGACGACTCGGCGGCGGTTGATTCTGAAGTCGTGACCATTACGGTCAACGAGGCGGGTAACCGTCTCCCGGTCCTGGCCGCTATCGGCGATCAGAGTACTACCGAAAATGTGAATTTGTCGTTTGGTGTTTCGGCAACGGATGCGGAAAGTACGCCGAGTCTGACCACCTCGAGCCTTCCTGCCGGCGCCGGTTTTACCGACAACGGTGACGGTACCGGATCATTCAGCTGGACGCCGACCTACCTGCAAAGCGGCAGCTATCCGGTGACATTCTACGCGACTGATGACTCGCTGGCGGTTGATTCGGAACTGGTCACGATCACGGTGATCGAGGCCGGCAATCAGGATCCGGTGTTGGCGGCGATTGGACCGCAGTCCACGGATGAAAATACGCTGCTAAGCTTTGGTGTATCCGCGACAGATATAGAAGATATTCCCGGTTTGACGACCTCGGCCCTGCCGAGCGGTGCCTCGTTTGTCGACAACGGCGATGGTACCGGTTCGTTTGACTGGACGCCGACCTACACGCAGGCGGGAACGTATGATGTAACGTTCTACGCGACTGATGATTCCGTCGCGGTCGACAGTGAAATTGTGACGATCACGGTCAATGAAGTCGGCAACCAGTTGCCGACGCTTGACCCGATCGGCGCGAAATCTACAGATGAAAACGTTCTGCTGACTTTTGCGGTAAGTTCCTCGGATGCTGAGAGTACACCGAGCCTGACGACTTCGACCCTGCCGACGGGTGCAAGTTTCATCGACAATGGCGACGGTACCGGTTCGTTTGACTGGACGCCGACTTACACGCAGGCCGGAATTTACAATGTGACGTTTTACGCGACTGATGATTCGGCAGCTGTTGACAGTGAGATCGTCGCGATCACGGTCAATGAGGTCGGCAACCAGTTGCCGACGCTCGATCCGATCGGCTCCCAGTCGACGACTGAAGATGTGCTGTTGAGTTTTGGCGTTTCGGCCAGCGATGAAGAAAGCACGCCAAGCCTGACGACATCGGCGCTTCCGACCGGCGCGGCGTTTGTCGACAATGGCGACGGCACCGGTTCGTTCGACTGGACTCCGGATTTCACCCAGGCCGGCACCTACAATGTAACTTTCTACGCAACCGATGATTCCTCCGCGGTAGACAGCGAGATCGTGACGATTACGGTCAACGATGCCGGTAACCAGCCGCCGGTGCTCGATCCGATTGGTGATAAGAATGTCGATGAAAATGTTTTGCTGACGTTTGGGGTGAGTTCCTCGGATGCCGACGGTACAACTCCGGCGCTGACAACTTCGACACTGCCCAGCGGTGCGAGCTTTACCGACAATGGCGACGGCACCGGTTCGTTTGACTGGACGCCGACCTATCTCCAGGCGGGCAGCTACCCGGTGACGTTCTATGCTGATGACGGCATTGCGATTGACAGCGAATTGGTGACGATCACGGTCAACGAGGTCGGCAACCAGCTTCCGGTGCTCGCTCCTGTCGGCGATCAATCGACCACTGAAGGTATTAACCTGGCGTTCGGCGTCAGTGCCACAGATATAGAGAGTACCCCGAGTCTGACGACATCGTCGCTGCCGATCGGCGCAAGCTTTATTGATAACGGTGACGGCACCGGTTCGTTTGACTGGACGCCGGAATTCGTGCAGGCGGGGACCTACCCGATTACATTCTACGCGACTGATGATTCACTGGCCGTTGACAGCGAGTTGGTGACGATTACGGTCAACGAGGCAGGCAACCAGACGCCGGTCCTTGATCCAATCGGCGCAAAGTCCGTAGCCGAGGGTGTGAACCTGAATTTCGCCGTCACCGCAGTTGATCCCGACAGTACCATTCCGACGCTGCTAACCTCCTCGCTGCCGAGCGGCGCGTCATTTACGGACAACGGCGACGGCACCGGGACGTTTGACTGGACACCGACCTTCCTGCAAAGCGGCGAATATGTAGTTCTGTTCCGAGCGACCGACGGTACCGCAGCCGACAGTGAATTCGTCACTATTACCGTTAATGAAACCGGCAATCAGGCGCCGGTCCTCGATCCTATCGGCGACCAGACCGGTGTTGAAGATCAACTCCTGACATTCGGAGTGACGGCCAGCGACGGCGAAAGTACGCCGAGTCTGACGACCTCTACCCTGCCCACCGGCGCGAGCTTCACCGATAATGGCGACGGCACCGGCTCGTTTGTCTGGACCCCGACGTTCCAGCAGGCCGGCACCTACCCGGTGACATTCTACGCGACTGATGATTCGCTCGCGGTCGACAGTGAGCTGGTAACGATTACTATTAACGACGCCGGTAACCAGGCACCGGTGCTCGATCCGATTGGCGACCAGAGTACAACTGAAGATGTCCTGCTTTCGATTGGTGTGAGCGCCTCGGATGCCGACGGGACGATACCGTCGCTTACGACCTCCGCGCTGCCGACCGGCGCGAGCTTCACTGATAATGGCGACGGCACCGGCTCGTTTAGCTGGACGCCAACTTTCACGCAGTCCGGTACCTATGATGTAACGTTCTACGCTAGCGATGGAAGCGCAACCGACAGTGAGGTTGTAACAATCACGGTGCTCGATGCCGGTAACCAGCCGCCGGTGCTCGATCCGATTGGTGATAAATCGGTGGATGAAAACGTCTTGCTGACGTTTGGCGTGAGCGCCTCTGATGCCGACGAGACCTTCCCGCTGCTGAGTACCTCGACGCTGCCGACCGGCGCGAGTTTTGTCGATAACGGCGACGGCACGGGGACGTTCAGTTGGACACCGACCTACGTTCAGGCCGGCAGCTACCCGATAACGTTCTACGCCGAAGATGTCATTGAAACCGACAGCGAACTGGTCACGATTACCGTCAACGAAGTCGGCAACCAGCTTCCGGTGCTGGCCTCCATCGGCGCGCAGAGCACGACTGAAAATATAAATCTTACGTTTGGCGTTTCGGCAACTGACGCCGAGAGCACGCCGACACTGACAACTTCCACACTGCCGTCCGGCGCATCGTTTACAGATAACGGCGACGGCACCGGCAGCTTTGACTGGACTCCGACTTATCTGCAGTCCGGCGTTTATAATGTAACGTTTTATGCGACCGATGACTCCTCGGCGGTCGACAGTGAGCAGGTGGCTATCACGGTCAACGAGGCCGGCAACCAGCTTCCGGTTCTTGATCCGATTGGCGACCAGGCGACGACCGAAGAGGTCCAGTTGCTCTTTGCGGTCACAGCCAGTGACGTTGAGAGTACGCCGAGCCTGACGACCTCGACGCTTCCGAGCGGCGCGACGTTTGTTGATAACGGCGACGGATCGGGATCATTTGACTGGACCCCGACCTTTACGCAGTCCGGAACCTACGACGTGACGTTCTATGCCACAGACGACTCCTCGGCAGTGGACAGTGAATTGGTCACGATTACCGTCAACGATGCCGGCAACCAGACGCCGGTGCTCGATCCGATCGGGGCGCAGTCGACGACCGAAAATGTCCTGTTGACGTTTGCGGTGACGGCCAGTGATGCCGACGCGACAACTCCGAGCCTGACTACTTCGACACTGCCGTCCGGTGCGAGCTTCGTGGATAACGGTGACGGTTCCGGCAGTTTCAGCTGGACGCCGACCTTCCTGCAGTCCGGTTCGTATGATGTGACGTTCTATGCCTCCGACGGCACTGCGATAGATAGTGAAATCGTGACGATCACAGTAATCGAGGCCGGCAACCAGCTTCCGGTTCTTGATCCGATTGGCGCTCAGGCGACGACCGAAGAGGTCCAGTTGCTCTTTGCGGTCACAGCCAGTGACGTTGAGAGTACGCCGAGCCTGACGACCTCGACGCTTCCGAGCGGCGCGACGTTTGTTGATAACGGCGACGGATCGGGATCATTTGACTGGACCCCGACCTTTACGCAGTCCGGGACCTACGACGTGACGTTCTATGCCACGGACGACTCCTCGGCGGTAGACAGCGAGCTGGTCACGATCACGGTCAACGAGGCCGGCAACCAGACGCCGGTGCTCGATCCGATCGGGGCGCAGTCGACGACCGAGAATGTCCTGTTGACGTTTGGTGTGAGTTCGAGCGATCCAGACGGTACAACTCCGGCATTGACGACTTCGACGCTCCCATCCGGTGCAAGCTTTGCGGACAACGGGGATGGTACCGGTTCGTTTGACTGGACACCGACCTTCCTGCAATCCGGATCCTACGAGGTGACATTTTATGCCTCCGATGGCACTGCGATAGATAGTGAAATCGTGACGATCACAGTAATCGATGCCGGCAACCAGTTGCCGGTGCTTTCAAGCATTGGTGATCAGTCTACGACCGAAGAAGTTTTGTTGAGTTTTGGCGTCTCGGCGACTGATGCTGAGAGCACCCCGAGCCTCTCGACCTCGACGCTCCCGAGTGGGGCCTCGTTTGTAGACAACGGCGACGGCACGGGCAGTTTTGACTGGACCCCGACCTTTACACAGGCCGGTACTTACAACGTGACGTTTTACGCCACCGATGATTCGACGGCTGTTGACAGCGAGCAGGTTGTCATAACAGTATTCGACGCCGGCAATCAGCCGCCGGTGCTCGATCCGATTGGTGCGCAGTCAATCAACGAGAATGTCTTGCTGACGTTTGGCGTGAGTGCCTCGGATGCCGACGGTACGATTGCGGCGCTGACAACCTCGACCCTGCCGACGGGCGCCAGTTTCACCGACAACGGTGATGGTACCGGCTCGTTCAGCTGGACCCCGACGTATATCCAGGCGGGCAGTTACAATGTGACATTCTTTGCCGACGACGGCGTGGCCAATGACAGTGAGATCGTGACAATCACGGTCAACGAAGTGGGCAATCAGCTGCCGGTGCTGGCTGCGATCGGTGACCAGTCAACCACCGAGGGAATAAATCTCGCGTTTGGTGTAAGTGCCACTGATGCTGAAAGCACCCCGGTGCTGACGACTTCGAGTCTGCCGATTGGCGCGAGTTTCATTGACAATGGTGACGGCACCGGCTCATTTGACTGGACACCGGAATTTGTCCAGGCCGGTACCTATCCGATCACATTCTATGCAACAGACGATTCACTCGCGGTCGATAGCGAACAGGTGACAATCACGGTTCTTGAGGCCGGCAACCAGACGCCGGTGCTCGATCCAATCGGACCGCGGTCGATTCTTGAGGGAGCCAACCTGAATATCGCGGTTTCTGCGACCGATGCCGACAGCACGATTCCGTCGCTGTTTACCTCGGCGCTCCCGACCGGCGCCAGCTTCACCGACAACGGTGACGGTACCGGGACATTCGACTGGACGCCGTCGTTCACCCAGAGTGGTGAATACGTGATCCTGTTCCGGGCCACCGACGGTGCGGCTGCGGACAGTGAATTTGTAACGATAACAGTTAACGAGGCGGGCAATCAGCCGCCGGTACTTGACCCGATTGGTGACAAGTCGGTGACCGAGAACACGCTGCTGGCGTTTAGTGTAACTTCGTCCGATCCGGATGAAACAACGCCCGTGCTTTCGACCTCGACGTTGCCGTCGGGTGCCTTGTTTATAGATAACGGCGACGGGACCGGTAACTTCTCCTGGACGCCGGACAACCTTCAGGCAGGGACGTATCCGGTGACATTCTATGCCGATGACGGCCTGGCCTCGGATAGTGAACAGATAACGATAACAGTTCTCGACGCCGGCAACCAGACGCCGGTACTCGATCCGATTGGGCCGAAAGCCGTCGATGAAAACGTCTTGCTGACATTCGGCGTGACGGCGTCTGATCCTGATGCGACGATTCCGTCGCTGACGACCTCGACGCTGCCGAGCGGCGCGAGTTTTGTCGACAACGGTGACGGTTCCGGCACGTTTAGCTGGACCCCGACCTACGTGCAGTCCGGCAGCTACGATGTGACGTTCTACGCCGATGACGGCGTGCTGTCTGACAGCGAGGTTGTTACGATTACCGTCAACGAAGTCGGCAACCAGCTTCCGGTGCTGGCTGCGATCGGCGATCAGTCGACGACAGAAGGTATCAACCTTGCGTTTGGCGTGAGCGCCACGGATGCTGAAAGTACCCCGTCGCTGTCGACATCGACCCTGCCGATTGGCGCGAGCTTTATAGATAATGGCGACGGCACCGGCTCGTTTGACTGGACACCGGAATTTGTCCAGGCGGGGACCTACCCGATCACTTTCTATGCGACGGATGATTCTCTCGCAATTGACAGCGAACTAGTGACAATCACGGTTCTTGAGGCCGGCAACCAGCCGCCGGTGCTTGACTCGATTGGCTCCAAGTCGACTCTTGAGGGCGCCAATTTGAACTTTGGTGTCTCGGCAGTCGATCCCGACAGCACGATCCCGTCGCTGGCTACTTCATCGTTGCCGACCGGCGCGACGTTTGTGGACAATGGCGACGGTACCGGGGCGTTTGACTGGACGCCGAGCTTTACCCAGGACGGCTCCTACGTGGTGCTGTTTATCGCCAGCGATGGAACCGCTTCCGATAGTGAATTTGTAACGATAACGGTTAACGATGCCGGCAACCAGCCGCCGGTACTCGATCCGATCGGGGCGCAGTCGACAACCGAGAATGTGCTTCTCGCGTTCGGCGTGAGCGCCACCGATCCGGACGCCACCACGCCGGTACTGACCACCTCGACGCTGCCGACCGGTGCGCTGTTTATCGACAACGGCGACGGTACGGGTAATTTCTCATGGACGCCTGATTACCTCCAGTCAGGAAGCTATTCGGTGACCTTCTACGCCAATGACGGTGTGGCTATCGACAGTGAAGTGGTGACGATCACGGTGAATGATGCCGGCAACCAGCCGCCGGTGCTTGACCCGATCGGTCCACAGGCGACGACCGAGGAAGTACAGCTTCTGTTCGGCGTCTCGGCGAGTGATATAGAGAGTATTCCGAACCTGACGACCTCGACTCTGCCGACCGGCGCGACATTCACCGACAACGGTGACGGTACCGGATCGTTTGACTGGACACCGACCTTCACGCAGGCCGGCAGCTACGACGTGACGTTCTACGCCACGGATGATTCGCTGGCCGTTGACAGTGAAGTAGTGACTATTACCGTCAACGATGCCGGCAACCAGGCACCGGTTCTTGACCCGATCGGAGCGCAGTCGACCGACGAGAACGTCCTGCTGACATTTGTCGTGAGCGGGTCCGATCCTGACGGTACCACGCCGACACTGTTGACCTCGACACTGCCGTCGGGTGCGACTTTCATCGATAACGGCGACGGAACGGGCACCTTCAGCTGGACCCCGACCTATGTGCAGTCCGGTGCCTACGATGTAACATTCTATGCCGATGACGGCACTTTATCTGACAGTGAGATCGTGACGATCACCGTGATCGACGCC
Source organism: uncultured Ignavibacteriales bacterium (assembly GCA_964612145.1). Lineage (GTDB taxonomy): Bacteria > Zixibacteria > MSB-5A5 > GN15 > FEB-12 > JAGNLV01. The sequence goes on from CAZTBP010000007.1 coordinate 149,277, forward strand.
GGGAACCAGACCCCGGTCCTCGATCCGATAGGTGATCAATCCACGACTGAAAATATTAACCTGCTGGTCGGAGTAACGGCCAGCGATCCAGAAAGCGTTCCGAGCCTGACAACTTCGACGCTGCCGACCGGCGCGTCATTCACCGACAACGGCGACGGTACCGGCTCGCTGAGCTGGACACCGACGTACGTCCAGTCCGGCAGCTATCCGGTCACGTTCTACGCCACTGATGATTCACTGGCGGTGGATAGTGAGCAGGTGACGATCACCGTGCTTGACGCCGGTAACCAGCCGCCGGTGCTCGATTCGATTGGTGATCAGTCGACAACGGAGGAAGTGCAGTTGTTGTTCGGTGTTTTTGCCAGCGATGTTGAGGGCGATATCCCGAGTCTGACCACCTCGACACTCCCGACTGGCGCCGCGTTCACCGACAACGGTGACGGTACCGGATCGTTTGACTGGACGCCGACCTTCACGCAGGCCGGGACGTACGACGTGACGTTCTACGCCACCGATGATTCGCTGGCGGTTGACAGCGAGGTGGTCACGATTACGGTGAACGACGCCGGCAACCAGGCACCGGTACTCGATCCGATTGGGCCGAAGAGCGTCGACGAAAACGCGCTTCTGGCCTTTACGATTACCGGTTCCGATCCGGACGCCACCACGCCGTTCTTCACGGCCAGCGGGCTGCCGACCGGAGCCACCCTGACAGATAACAATGATGGTTCGGCCGACTTCGCCTGGACACCGGACTTCGATCAGGCCGGCGTTTATGACGTGACTTTCTTCGCGAACGACGGCACTGCCAGCGACAGTGAGATTGTCACGATAACGGTCAACAACGTCAACCGCGCCCCGGTGGCTGATGCCGGCCCGGACCAGTTTGGCGTCCCGGTTGGTTCAGTGGTGACGCTGGACGGTTCCGGATCATTTGATCCGGATGTTCAGCCGCTGAATTACACCTGGGTGCAGGTAAGTGGTACGTCAGTGACGCTCTCGGATTCGACGGCGTCGCAACCGACGTTCTCGACGACCCTGACCGGTATTTACGAATTTGAATTGACGGTCGACGACAACTCATTGTCTTCGGCTCCCGATACGGTTGCGATTGAGATTGTCAACGTGGCCTCGCCGCAGGCGGTGACCGACCTGTCGATCCAGATCGTGGGCGACGCTATCGAATTGAGTTGGTCGCCGGTGACACAGGATGTCGACGGTTTCTCGACGTCAATTGGTCACTATGTAATTTATCGCGGCACCAAAGCCTGGTTTGTCCCGACCCCGAGCGATTCGATCGGCGGCACCAACGATATCACGACGCTGTTCAGCGACAACAATATCGGCGGCGCTGATGTGGTGGGTGACACCATCAACCAACATTTCTACACGATTGAGGCTGTCGATATATTCGGCAACCGTTCGACGCCTTCCAACCGGGTGGGTGAGTACGACTACCAGTTGGTGACGACCTCGACCACGAACTTCAACCTGGTCAGCGTGCCGTTTGCCAATACCGGTATTACTACGGCCGACGACCTGATTGCCGCTATCGGGACAGCCAATGTAAACACCGTGAACCGGTACATTGCCTCGTCACAGAACTATGAGGCTCGGTTTGCGGCCGGATTCGGCAGCAACTTTTCGGTGACTGTTGGCGGCATCTACCAGGTGAACGCCGCAGCCAACAGCATCTTCAGTGTGGCCGGCTCGGTGCCGGATACCGGCGCGGTGTCGTTTAACATCATCACGACATCGACGACTGACTATAATTTCCTGATGATTCCGTTTGAATACGAAGATACATTCGCGACCGCCCAGAATGTGCTGGATCACATCCCGGGTGTGTTAAATACGCTCAATAACTACGTGGCCGGTTCGCAGAGTTACGTGTCTCGTTTTTCGGCCGGCTTCGGTACGGACTTCCCGGTGAAAGCCGGTAAGCCATACCAGGGCAACGCGGCGACAAGCGGGACCTTCCCGGGACCGTAGAAAAGGAGCGTTTACGCATTATGATATATTCTCGATACACTATACGGAGGTTAGGTGGTGCGATCTAAAAATCGACGCAGGCTTATTGGCCTGTCTGCATTAACCGCACTTCTTCTGGCACTCTTGCCATTGTCGGCATTTGCCCAGGGGTCTATCTTTGGCAGCGTGACGAATTCGGATGCGACCACGCCCGCCAACGGAGAGATGAGCTTTTTCGGCTTCTTGGATGATACCGATGAAGAATTGCGGATTGAGACATCGACCGGCGCCGGATATGACAACGGCAACTGGTTTGATGATTTCCAAAACTACCTCACCGAGGCGCCGGGTAATCCCTACGATTACCACTTCTTCAATATTGCCAACGGTGAAGGTTTTCATCTTGAGGGATTGATTCCTGACAACTCTTTCCAGCAGGAAGACATTCAGCTTGCTGCGGTGACGTGGCCGGCCAAGCCGGTTGGAGTGACCGGTTCGGCGTTGTCTTCCGGTTCAGTTTTGCTCGAGTGGAATGGAACGACCGGCGTAACGTATCACGTTTACCGGCGCTCAGCCCTGTCCAACGGGTCGTTTTTCCGTCTGGACAATACGGCCGGTAGCTTGACCGATCCGGGTACGGCCGACAGCTTCTTTGTCGACAATACCGTTGACGGTGCGTCGTCGTACGAGTACCTGGTGATTGCAGAGGACGGTTCGGGCAATTACTCGCAGCATTCCGACGTGATTACGGTCAACTCCGCCACCAACGCCGCTCCGGTTGTCACGGCGATCTCGCCCGACAGCGGTCTCACCCTTGGGGGACAGACGATCACTATTTCCGGTTCCGGTTTTGATCCGGCCGGGGTGACGGCTGACCTTGGCGGCTTTGCCGTGACAGGTATTACCGTTGTCTCGCCGTATGAGATCACCGGTACTACCGGTGCGGGCACTGCCGGTACGGTTGATGTTACCGTGACAAATACGGCCTCGACGCTTTCCGGCACGCTGGCGGGTGCGTTCACATACGTACAAAACTCGCCGCCGGTTCTGGCGACTATTGGCGCACAGGCAGTGACCGAAGGCAACCTGCTGACGATTACGCCAAGCGCTACTGACGCCGACGCGGACATCCCCGTGATGAGTACCTCGACGTTACCGTCGGGCGCAACCTTTGTCGACAATGGTGACGGCACCGGTACGTTCGAATGGACCCCCGGATTCCTGGAATCGGGTTCCTACAGTGTGACTTTTTATGCCACGGACGCCGTGGTACCGTCGCTGGTTGACTCCGAGCAGGTTGCTATTACCGTCAACGACGCCGGCAACCAACTTCCGGTGCTGGCCGCAATTGGCGCTCAGAGCACCACTGAAGATGTGAATTTGACTTTTGGCGTGTCGGCCACCGACGCAGAGAGCACACCGGCTTTGACTACCTCCGCATTGCCGGGCACCGCTACTTTTGTCGACAATGGCGACGGCACCGGTACGTTTGACTGGACGCCGGATTTCACCGACGCCGGAACGTACGACGTGACTTTTTACGCGACCGATGATTCCACAGCGGTCGACAGCGAAATTGTCAGTATTACCGTGAATGACGCCGGTAACCAATCGCCGGTCCTGGCGGCTATAGGTTCTCAAAGCACCACCGAGAACGTACAGCTCCTGTTCGGCGTGTCCGCATCCGATGCCGACGGCACAATTCCGACCCTGACAACCTCCACGCTCCCCGGCACGGCGACTTTCGTCGACAACGGCGACGGCACCGGAGCTTTCGACTGGACTCCGTCGTTTACCGATGCCGGAACGTATAGTGTGACTTTTTACGCCTCAGACGGCGTTGCTATAGATAGTGAAGTGGTCTCGATAACAGTCAACGATGCCGGCAACCAGGCGCCGGTCCTCGCGACTATTGGCGCCCAGAGCACGACTGAGGGCATTCAACTGCTGTTTGGTGTGTCGGCCAGTGATGTCGACGGTACGATTCCGGCGCTGACCGCGACGAACCTGCCGACCGGTGCGAGCTTTGTCGACAACGGCGACGGCACCGGGACGTTTGACTGGACACCGGGCTTTACCGACGCAGGTTCATACGACGTGACCTTTACGGCATCGGACGGTTCACTGACTGATGACGAAATTGTTACGATTACCGTCAATGAGGCGGGGAACCAGGCACCGATACTTGACTCGATCGGGGCTCAGTCCGGTACCGAAGGTGTGCAGCTCCTGTTCGGGGTGAGCGCCAGCGATCCGGACGCGACGATTCCGTCGCTGACCGCCACAAACCTGCCGACCGGAGCTACCTTCGTCGACAACGGCGATGGTATCGGTACGTTCGACTGGACGCCGGGCTTCACCGATGCGGGGACATACAGTGTGACGTTCACGGCTTCGGACGGTTCCCTGACTGATAACGAAATTGTAGATATTACCATTCTTGACGCCGGAAACCAGGCGCCGGTGCTTGACCCGATCGGTTCGCAGAGTACGACCGAGGGTGTCCAGCTCCTGTTTGGAGTGACGGCATCCGATGCCGACGGCACGATTCCTGCTTTGTCCACAAGCACGTTGCCGACCGGCGCGACTTTCACTGATAATGGTGACGGCACCGGGACGTTTGACTGGACGCCGGCCTTTACCGATGCCGGTACCTACCCGGTCACGTTCTATGCCTCCGATGGCGGCGCAAGCGACAGTGAAGTGGTCGACATCGTGGTGAACGAGGCCGGCAACCAGGCGCCGGTGCTTGATCCGATCGGCGCGCAGGCGACGACCGAGGGCGTGCAGTTGCTGGTCAATGTGACTTCGTCCGATCCGGACGGCACACTACCGGAGCTTACGGCCACCGGGCTACCGACCGGCGCGATCTTTGTCGATAACGGCGACGGTACCGGGACCTTTGACTGGACACCGGGCTTTACCGACGCCGGCACGTACAGTGTGACCTTCTTTGCCGATGACGGGCTTGCGCTCGATAGTGAAGTTGTCGCGATCGACGTTCTTGAATCCGGCAACCAGCCGCCGGTGCTCGATCCGATTGGTGCGCAAACCGGAACGGAAGATGTCCAGCTGCTGTTCAGCGTGACCGCATCTGATCCGGATGCCACGATTCCCGCCCTCGGCGCAGCAGACCTGCCGACCGGCGCGATCTTTGTCGATAACGGCGACGGTACCGGGACCTTTGACTGGACACCGGGCTTTACCGACGCCGGTACGTATAACGTGACATTCTTCGCCTCTGACGGTGTTCTGGCCGATTCTGAGATAGTAGCCATAACAATTAACGATGTCGGCAACCAACCACCCGTTCTCGACTCGATTGGCCCTCAGACGACGGCTGAGGCGGTTCAGTTGCTGTTTACGGTGACGGCCAGTGATGTCGACGGAACGATTCCGACGCTCGCTGCCACGGGCCTTCCCACCGGAGCGCTGTTTGTGGATAACGGTGACGGTTCCGGGACATTTGACTGGACGCCGGATCCCGTCTCGGCGGGCACGTATGACGTGACGTTCTCGGCAACCGATGGACTGGCGAGCGACAGCGAAGTCGTGACTATCACCGTGACCGACTCCAATCAGGTGCCGGTCCTGGCGGCGATAGGCTCGCAAATTGTTGATGAGAACGTTCTGCTGAATTTTGTGGTGACGGCCAGCGATGTCGACGGCGACATTCCGCTGCTGACGGCTGCAACTGTGCCGCCAGGCGCCGTCTTTGCCGATAACGGCGACGGTACGGCCAGTTTTGACTGGACGCCCACGTTTAGCGATTCCGGTACATACACGACGACTTTTTACGCGACCGACGGCCTCGATCCGGCCCTGGTCGATTCCGAAGTAGTCACCATAACTGCGAACAACGTGAACCAGCTGCCGGATCTGACCCCGATCGGTACCCAGTCGATAAACGAAGGTGGAACGCTCGCATTCACCACGTTCGCGACTGACGCCGACGGCGATACGCCGGTGCTGACCGCCTCAACTCTGCCGGGGACGGCGACTTATGTCGACAGCGGCAACGGTATGGGGTACTTTGAGTGGGTCACGACGTTTGCCGACGCGGGATCCTATCAGGTGACTTTCTACGCCGCCGACTCAGCCTTCCCGACCGTGATTGACTCCGAGGTTGTGACTATCAATGTCGGCGAAGTCGGCAACCAGCCGCCGCAGTGGACACTTATAAATGATACAACAGTGAATGAAGGCGGCACGCTGGTGCTCAATGTTTCGGCGACTGATTATGAAGGCAACGCGATTTCCCTGGCAGTGAATACTACCATGGAATCGGGCGACTATACGTTCGTTGATAACGGCGACGGTACGGGCGTGTTTACGTACACGCCGGACTACAAAGATGCCGGATTGGACTCGGTACGGTTTATTGCCAGCGATGACGCCAGCCCGCCGCTTTCGCAGGTTATGAAGATTGCGGTGACAACAGTCGACGTCAATCAGCCGCCGACATTCGACCCAGCCGGACCGTTCGCGGTCGATGCTGAAGACTCGCTGATATTCACGGTATCGGCCTTTGATTCGACGGACGCCGATTCGGGCCGACTCTATCTGTCGATACTGGATCTGCCGTCCGGTGCGACGTTCGTTGACAACGGCGACAACTCCGGTGCCTTCCGATGGGCCCCAACACTGGCGCAGGTCGGTGTCGATACGGTCAACTTCGTGGCGGTCGATGACGGCACGCCGGCCCAGACCGGTCAGCTGGCGGTTCAGATAACTGTCCGCAGCATTGATCAAACACCGGTACTCGATCCGATCGGTCCGCAGCAAATCCTCGAAGGCAATACTTTGACGGTGAATCTCTCGGGCAGCGATCCCGACGGCACGATTCCTTCGTTCACCGTCAAGAATCCGCCGGCAAACTCAAGTCTGACGGACAATGGCGATGGAACCGCGGTATGGACATTCTCGCCTAGTTTTGTGCAGTCGGGCCTGTATTCGGTGGAATTCCGGGCGACCGACGGCAACTCGTTCGACAAGGAAGTTGTCAGTGTGCAGGTGCTTGAGGCCGGCGACCAGCTTCCCACCTTCACTTACGTACCGAATCCGAGCGTGGTCGAAAACGACACGCTGGTTGATTCGGTCATGGCCGAGGATCCGGACGGTGATCCGGTTGAGATGCTGATCGATTCGGCCACGATTCCGCCGAACTTCACCTATACCGATCAGGGCGGCGGTGTTGCGATTTTTGAGTTCACACCTGACTTTACGCAGTCCGGGACGTTCGTAATCGATGTTATCGTGGCAACCGCCACAGGCAATGATACCACCCAGCTGCTGATAGATGTTATCGAATTCGGTAACAACGACCCGGTATTGGCGTCGATAGCCAACCAGACGGTCGCGGAATTCCAAAACCTCTCGTTCACGGTGAATTCGGGCGATATTGATGGAGTCACGCCAATATTGTCGGCGGCGCCTTTGCCCGCTGGAGCAACCTTTACCGACAACGGTAACGGGAGTGGGACATTCAGCTGGACGCCGGGTGATGTCGCCGGGGATTATACGGTAACGTTCTATGCCAACGATGGCGATCCGTCGTTTACAGCGACATCAGCCGATTCACAGGATGTGCTGATCACGGTGACGAACGTTAACCGGAAGCCCGGCGTGTTTGTAACGCCGACCGGTGCCGACTTCAATGAAGGTGAGACGGCCCAACTGTCAATTACCGCCTGGGATGATGACGGAACTGTTCCTACCGTTAGTCCGCATCTTCAGGGGGTCGATTCGCTGGCTACCAATATGACCTACGTTAGCGACTCCACGACGGCCGATGGATTTGTCTACGGCCGGCTGATATTTTCGCCGGACTTTACTCAGGGCAACAACGACCCGACCTTCTACTACACTCGAGTGGTTGTGATTGATGCTGAGGATCCGGCTGTGAGTGATTCCTCCGGTACCCAAACCTGGCGGGTCTTTGACGTACCGCAGGCGCCGGTGTTGAGCTTCCCGGATGGCCCGGGGCCGTTCAGTCTGGTCGAGGGTGATACGCTCTCGTTCCGGGTATCAGCATCTGATCCGGATGCTGAGGGTATCCCGACCTTACGGGCTGAGAACCTGCCGGCGAATGCGACCAGCAGTGTGGCCGTGAACACCATTACTATAACTTTCACACCGGACTTCACCCAGGCCGGCAGTTACCAGGTCCGAGTGATCGCCACCGATCCGGGTACCTCGGGTTTGACGGACACGGCTTTGATTGACATCACGGTGACCGAGGCCGGCAATCAGACGCCGACGTTTACCAGCACGCACGCTGACACCGTCATAGTCTATGTTGGTGTAACGCATACGACTACGGTGACAGCGGAGGACCTGGACGGTGACCCGATGACGTTGTCGGCAGCGCCCATCATGACCGGTGGCAGTTTCTTCGATTATGGAGACGGCACGGGCGATTATGTGATCGATCCGGATCTGGGAGACGTTAATACCTATACCGAGGTTCTGTTTACGGTCACGGATTCTCCTGCCGGCGCAAGCTCCTCAATGACAATAACTTATTGGGTCCTAAGCTTTACCCGCGGAGATCTCGACGGCAACAGCACGTATACGATGAATGATATTGTGTACATTTCCAATTACCTGTTCCGTGGCGGCGACGCGCCGCAGCCGATGTCGGCTGGGGATGTTGATCTCAACGGCACTGTTGAGATTTCGGATCTTGTGTATTTGATTAACTTCCTGTACAAATCGGGGCCGCGTCCGCCGCAATAATTGCGTCGATCAGGCCCGAAAAGTCGACTAAAAGCCGCCCTGTTTGGGCGGCTTTTTTTTGTTGCTTTGCAGTGGTGTGTGATGTTTGATTTCCGTTTCTGACAGGGGAAAAACCCTTGACAGAAAGGCAATATAAGGGTATATATACGATAGCTTTCGCGGAAGTGGTATGGTTGGCAAAAACACATTTAGTGGTCTTGCAGTTTTCTCTCTTGACGCATTGTCGTAACTCATAATAGTTTTTTACCAACGAGTGGAGTACGCAGTGCTTCGCCATGCTGCTTTGAATACGAAGAACTCTATTCGTAGTAATACGCTTGCTTCAACACACTTGCAAAAGGACGAATAACCGGTCACATACTGCTTCGGGATCGCGTGTGTCGTATTCACGGTTTCCCGGGCGCAAATCTGAAGGGAGGTGTGTCCACAAAGAGTTGACTTACGTTTGCACTTGCAACGGAACCCTGCCGGTCATCGGGACTCGATGACGGGAATCAGGGTTCACTATGTTCAGTAACTTTTGGTAACGTGTAATGAATACGTTGGGAACACTCTCAAACTCTCGAAAGGAGTTGCGAATGACAAGGAAGATTACCTCAGTAGCAGCTCTCTCCTTGCTCTTGCTCGCCTTCGTGGGATCGACGGCTTTTGCGGCCGAAGAAGCCCCGGCTCGGCGGGTAATCGATCCGATCGTCTACAAGTCTCTCCAGTACTCGTTCCCGGATGCGAATCTGGATCTGGACAACCGCAGCGCGACTCGTACGCAGCCGCGGCAGGAGCTTGGCTCCACGTCCCCGAGCCAGTCGCCCGGTGCGTCTGTTGGTGACACTTGGTATGACTATCAGCATAACGGCACGATCGGCCGTATGATCAATTTTGCGAACGACCCGGTGGGCGTTCAGGATTTCGTTCACTTTGCGTGGATGCATCTCCCGGGTGCGGTTATCTCCGATGCTCGTACGCCCCAGTACCAGAACTACAACCTGACCGCTCAGTCCTTCGGCACGAAGGTCGACATTGTGGCCGATGATGATTACTCCGGTTACGTCGGCCTCCGTACGACCAGTGACGGGCGTGCCATCGTGGGCGCTCACAACGTGGCTGCTGCCGGTGACGGCGCAAACAGCCCGCAGTTCTGGTGGGATTTTGGCGCCGGTAGCAGCTTCTTTGGTTTCACCACCGATGTGCCGCGTTCGATTCAGAACTACCAGGCTCAGGCTACGCCCAACTCGGTCATTTGGCCGAAGTTTGCGTATTCTGAGGTTCCGAGCGGCGATACCGCCGTTCACGTAATCGCTCAGGCCTCGTTGCCGGACGCCGGCGACCCGCAGGCCATTTACTACTTCCGTGGCGCCGGTAGTGACGCCTCCGGTATCACCTGGGCCAACCCGCCCTACGTGATCGACTCCATCTACGATCTGTCGCACGATATTGATGCCAACGACGCCGGCAAGGTGGCCATGGTTTGGACCGCCAACCTGCCGTGTGATCCGGCCGATCCGGACACCGCGTCGGGCTTCGAGTGTCGTCAGTTCGTCCAGTGGGACAACGATGTGTACTACCAGATCTCAAATGACAACGGTCTCACCTGGCAGCCGCGTGTCAACCTGACGAACAACATTTCGTCGGAAGGCACAGAGACAGGTGACTATCGGATGTACCGTCCGTACACTGATATGTCCTGTCTGCTCGACAGCAACGGCGACCTCCACGTCACGTGGGGTGCTCGCTTCTGGCCGGCCGATGCCAACTCCGGTGGCGATGCCGGTCTGCTGCGTGGTCGTATTTTCCACTGGTCGGAGAACCAGCCTTACATCCGTACGGCTCACTCGGCCGACTGGGATCAGACGACCTGTAACGGTGGTGCCTGGCAGCTGAACGCCTCGAAGATGCAGATCTCCGAGTGTAACGGCCGCTTCTACCTCCTGTTTGTCCAGTTCAACGACATCCCGAACGGCGTCGAAGATGACTGTGCCGACGAAGGTAACCCGGGCTTCCCGTCGGGTTCCGCCAACGGTGAACTCTATGTCACGATCTCCGAAGACGGTGGTCTGACCTGGGATCAGGCCCGTAACCTGACCAACAGCCGTACGCCGGGTTGTGACTCGGTTGGTGGTACCGGTGGTCCGTGTGAAAGCGATCACTGGCCGTCGATGGCTCCGTTCGGTACTAACGTTGCCCTGGCCGGCGGCGACAACGTGACTGACGTTGTGGTTCCGGCTCCGGGCGCCGACAATGGTTTCTACCTTGATGTCCAGTACATCAACGACCCGTCGGCCGGTGGTATCGTGCAGAACGAAGGTACCTGGCAGAACTCTCAGGTTCGCTGGTTCCGTCTGGCCTGTGTCGAAGCCGTCACGGCTCCGAACCCGGTCTTCAGCCCGACTGAAGTTGGCTTCCCGACCTGGACGAAGCACGGTCAGCAGCGTGATGTCAACCTGCTGATTGAGAACCTTGGTAACGCTGCGTACAGCTACTCCACGACCGTTGAAGAAGACAACGGCGCCTCGGGCTGGCTGTCCATTTCCGGCTTCGGCGGCAACGTCGGCTTTGGTGTGAACAACACCGAGACCGGTCTGCTGAGCCTGAACACCGGTGGCGTGATCAACAGCCCGGGCACTGTCGAAATAGTGAACGGTCGTGTGATCTTCACCGGCGGCGGCCTGACCGACACCATAAGTGTCGACCTCGTCGTTGCTGATACGGTGTACCCGCCGGAAATCGATACCATTGAGACCCCGTGCCTGGCGCTCGCCGTGCTCAACAACGGCAGCTTCGGTAACCAGGGTGTCGGTGGTGTGAACATGGACTATGTCGCGGCCGGTGACTGTGATCCGGACGCCGACGCGTACCTCTATGACGGTTCGCCGGTCCTTGGCTGGACTGACGGTGGTCCTGACACCTCCATGTACTGGTCGGTCTTTGGCAACACCTACCTGTCAGACGTTGGTTTCGTTCAGGTCTCCAACAGCGAGAGCGCTGTTGTCGGCGTGAATGAAGAGTACACCGCGAAGTTCCTCTCTGGTGACTCCACCATGGTCATCGAGAAGACCTGGTTTGCGCCGCAGGATGCTGATTCGTGTGAATTCATCATTCAGTGCCTGAAGCTGTATGCGGAAGATGGCTTGACCAAGAACAACATCGTATTCGGTGAAGTGCTTGACTGGGATGTCCCGGCCGACTCCGGTTCCGACAACGGTTCCGGCTTCGACGATTCGAAGAACCTGATCTGGCAGTATGGCGCCGAGTACAACCAGGATGATTCGACTGAGTGTCAGGAAAGTGATGCTCGCTTCGCCGGTATCCGCATGGTTGCTATGTTCACCAAGGGTGCGTCCTATGCTTCTGAGCCGGGTCCGTACGGTGCCTACACGGTCGATAACCCGACCTATGTCTACGGCAACGATCTGGGCTTCGTGAAGGGTGATCTTTATCAGTTGATGGAGAGCAAGGCCGGTTACTCGATTTATACGTCGGCTAATCCGGACTCGACCTTCACCGACCTGCATTCCGGTATGACGTTCGTCCAGAACCACACGCTGGCCGCGGGTGACACGCTTGTCGTGTACATCGCCCTGGTCACGCAGCAGAACGGTACAGAGAATGACTTTGTCGCTTTGACCGACGCTGCTTATCAGTGGACCTGTGACAACATCATCCCGGATCCTCCGGGCTGTGGTTGCTGTCAGACTCGTGGTGACTTCAACTCCGACGGTGGCGTCAACGTCTCTGACTTGACGGCGTTGGTTGACTTCCTGTTCCGTGGTGGTGCTGCGGCTACCTGTCCGGAGCATGGTGACGTGAATGGTGACGGCGGCACAAACGTGTCTGACCTGACCTATCTCGTTGACTTCCTGTTCCGTGGTGGTCCGCCGCCTCCGGGTTGCTAAGGCAACGCTAATAAATTGAGCGTCTGACGCTCATGCCTATAGAGGCCGCCCCGACTGATCGGGGCGGCCTTTTTTTGCTTGGAAAATCGCGCGGATGTCCTATATTCTTAGTGAAAAGACATCCGTCAACAGTCGCTATTTTTTAGACACGATATGAGCCGAAACCGCCGATTTCCTCACCACTATCACAGATTACTACTGGTACTGCTGCTTCTAGCCGATAAGTAGATAGCAGATGCGTCTTTGTCTGGCCTGAAAGAGATTACCGGAGGGGCGGGTGAACGTCCACGACTCCGGGAATGTTATAGACTGTAGCAAGAAAATTCAGCTATTCATTTACAGATAAAGGAGAAGTAGAATGTTTCGACAGGTCGGAATCCTGACTGTCTCCCTGGCTGTTTTATTCATCATGATTCTGGCTCCGGTGGCGGTGAACGGCATGGTGTATGAAAATGGTGAGCAGCCGCAACGCCGGATGATTCCCGGTAAAGTGGTCGTCCAATTCGAGGATGATGTTGACCTTACCAGTCCGGCCAAGGCTTTTGGTAAGGTTAATTTCGGTATTCCGAGTCTGGATGCAGTGCTGGGTGATTTGCAGGTGAATGATTTTCGCAAGGTCTTCCCCTGGCGTACTGAACGTCCGAAAGTTAATTCAGGCATGCACGATCTCACTCGGTTTTATGAATTGACATTTCCTGAAGAAACGCCCGTTCGCGAGGTAATCAACGAACTCCTGCAGAATCCGCACGTCCGGATGGCGGAACCGGAATGGGAGATCCCTCTCGCGGCTACCCCGAATGACCCGCTCTGGGGCGATCAGTGGGCAATGGAGCCGCCGGGCCCGGATCCTGACTACTACACCGCCTGGGACACTGAGGCGGGCTCTGACTCAATCATCTACGGCTGTATCGATTCCGGCGTGAATTATAAGCACGCGGACCTCGAGGACAACATCTGGGTCAATCCCGGAGAAGATCTGGACGGCGATGGAGTCGTGTACGATATCGATGATCTCAACGGAGTTGATGACGACGGCAACGGTATTGTCGATGATTTGATCGGGTACGACTTTCTCCGTTCGGCCTCGGTATGGCCGGGCGAAGATGGTGGCGGAGTTGACCCCGATCCCAATGATTTTGATGGTCATGGCACCCACGTTGCCGGTATCGGTGCGGCGGCCAACAACAATCTAACGTCCGTGACCGGCGCTGCCGGCGGCTGGTTTGGCGGTCATCGGTCCTACCGGGGGGTGCGCATCATGTGCCTCCGGGTAGGCTATACCGGCACCGACGGCAAAGGTTATGTGAATTCCCTGGATTGTGCTACCGCTATAGACTATGCGACAATGATGGGTGCCAACGTTATCAACGCTTCCTGGGGAGGGGCTTCAGTCAACGCGGTCGCGGCAGCCAACGCGATGGCGGCCGGAGTAACCTTCTGTCATGCCGCCGGAAACTCGAATGCTGACGAGCCGGACGAACTGGACAACCAGCCCGGCATGCTTTCGGTCGCCTCGGTGGGACCATCGAGCGACACTAAGTCCAGCTTCTCAAATCACGGTTTTTGGATAGATGTCTGTGCGCCGGGTTCTGAGATACTCTCGACGTACTCGTCGCAGTATACACCGACCACCGCCACCCTGAGTGGGACCTCTATGGCTTCGCCCATGGTGGCCGGTCTGGCGCTGCTGATTCGGTCGGCGATGCCCTCGCTCACGAAGGGGCAGGTAGACTCGATTATCGTCAATACCACCGACCCGGTGGAATATGCCAATGACCCGATTTACCATTTCCGGCTTGGTACCGGGCGTATCAATGCTGCCTCGGCACTGGCCGGTCTGGCGAGTGCGAAGTTTACCTCGGACGTGACCGACGGTCAGGCACCGTTGACGGTGCAATTCACGGACCTTTCTCCCTACAGCCCGACAGCGTGGAACTGGAGTTTTGGCACAGGTGATTCCTCAACTCAACAGAATCCGGAGTACACGTATACTGCTGCGGGTGTGTATGATGTTTCGTTGATTGTCGACGACAGCAGCTCTCTCGGACCGGGTGAGGAGCACCTCAAGCGCTACATCTGGGCGCAGGCGGATTCACTGAAACTGGATTCACTCGACATAAAAGCCGGTACCGCCGGCGTCGTTCTGCCGGTCTATCTGGCTAACACGGCTCAGGTTAGTGACATTCTATTCGTGTTTGAGCTGCAGGGCCATGACAACCAGAAGGTTGAGTTCGATTCGCTGTCCGTTGCCGGAACACGCGCCGACTATTTTGAGACAGTGCAGAAGGTCGCGGCCTCCTCCCTCCAGCAGAAGTTCGCGTATCGCCTGCGGCCGAATGCCACTGACGGGTCCACGTATTTGCAGCCCGACACCGGCATTCTCCTGAACTTGTACGTAACGGTTAATCTGAATGCCACCGACGGACAGGTAGTAACGATCGATACGGTGTCGTTTGCCGGCAATAGCTCGAGCATTGCAACTACGGTCGGCAGTTTCTGGCCGGATTATACACCGGGCAAGATCGTCGTAACACAGTGTGCGCATGGTGATGTGGACTGCAATGGTACGATTAACGTGGCCGATTTGACCTTCCTGGTCAACTACCTCTTCCAGGGCGGCCCGGCACCTGACTCGCGTGGTGGTGATGTCGACGGTTCCGGTTTCATCCAGGTGGCTGACGTAACGTATCTGGTTGACTATCTCTTCCGCGGCGGTCCGCCGCCACCGGCGTAAACGACCGACAACACCGATAATCAAGCGGGCGAACTGTCACTGACAGCCGCCCGTTTTTTTGTCAGCAGGCGGCTTTTCGTGCAGCCATAAACCATTGTCAATCAGCCAATAACCGGTTTTCTTGAAGCATTTTTTGTGGAGCCGGATATTTTAATTGACGGCCACCAGTGTGGCACTTATCATAAAGACCGACTGGTGTGGCATGGCCACCGACGACGGTGGTCTGTCCGAGAAATAACGGTTAAGCTCCGGGAGGTGTCGATAACGCGGAACTGTTATGGTACTGTCCTGTTTAAAAAGTGAAAGTCAGCAACATTCAGTGTAAATGTAGTTATAAGCATGGAGGCATGTAGATGAAATCCAAACTGTTAATTGTTTTCTTGACCGTTGCGTTCCTGGCTGTCGGCGCCCAGGCCCAGGATACGGGCGTGCGGGACTCACTGAAGATGGAAATCACTGTGGACACCATCGGTAATACGGCGACTGCGGAATTGTACTGGTGGTCTGACCAGACGATTACTGGTGCTTCAGTTGGGTTTATTTTCAATCAGGATATCCAGTGGACCAATGATCCGGCCAAGGATCACTTCACCCTGACGGCCGCGACGGAGTCACCGCTGGTTGCTAACGGGTTCAATTCGTCCTTCACATGGGAGGACTCCGACCTTGACAAGTCTAATACAAACAACCGGTTCCTCTTTGGAGGCTTCAACATCTTTGAGCCGGGTCTGGTTGGGAATAGCACCTGGCAACTCCTCATGACCTACGAACTCAGCGTGGATACGTGGGATGGATTTGATGCGGACGGCATCATTATAGACACGATGGAATACAGCGCCGGCACGGTGTATTTGTTTCAGCCGGATCCGGGCACTGGCTATGGCCCGTATTGGCTCGGCCCTGTCACTTTCGGTAACTCCGCGTTGAGTGCCGATGAAGATGGAGATAAGCTGCCGGGAACGTTCGCGCTTTCGCAGAATTATCCGAACCCGTTCAACCCGACGACCGAAATCGCGTTTGACGTGCCGACCAAGTCGCACGTCACGCTGAGCATCTACAATATTCTCGGTCAGAAAGTTGAGACGCTTGTCAACGAAGAGAAGAGTCCCGGCGAGTACACGGTCCAGTGGGACGCTTCGCAACAGGCGACCGGAGTTTACTTCTACAAGATCGAAGCGGGTGACTTCACCGAAACTCGCAAGATGATGCTTCTGAAGTAAGCTCGACGATATTTGAGATTTTTCAGGCCCCCGCGTTATCGCGGGGGCCTTTTTTGCGCCGGATTGTCGGTGGTGGTGTACAATTTGGAGTCTGGATTATTTTGGCGTAGTGTTCTGTTGCCTGAAAATTTACAGCAGGTGTGTGAGCGGCGCTCCAATCTGTTGTCCTGTAGTCTGTTAGAGTTTTCCTGTTGACTTTCGGGGTGAATTTTGATATTTTGGGTTCTTGTATTAGTAGTATCTGAAAATCCTAAGTCATTGATACATAAGGCATTATATGTTAGGGGTCATAGGAAATCGATTTTCGATAGGAAAAGAAACCTACCCGCCGTTCTCGGCCGAAATGCACTATTTCCGGATCGACAAGCGATACTGGTCGATCTGTTTTGAGCGTATTAAACGAGCCGGATTCCGGATCATAGCCTCGGCCGTGCCGTGGAATATCCACCAGGATCAAAACAAGATGTTCGATTTTGCCGGACTCACCGATCCCCGGAAGGATCTTATTGTATTCCTCGAGCTGGCCCGCGAGTTCGGTTTCAAGGTTATTCTTCGGCCGGGCCCCTGGGTCGCCGGCCAGCTGCCCAGCGGCGGTCTCCCGAAATTTCTCTTAAACGACATCAAGGCACTGGCCCGCGACGCGCAGGGTCAGGAGCGGGATCTTCCCGCCGATCACGGTGTGAAAACCGGCTATCTGCCGAGCTACCTGCATCCGACCTTTCAATTTCATTTGAAGAGTTATTTCAAGGCGTTCATCGAGACGACCAAGAACTACGTGCACCCGCGCGGTCCGGTGTTCATGGTCGAGCTGGACTACGAGACATCGTTTGGTCGCCTGCTGGATCCGGCCTCGGCCGACTACAATCCGGACGTCCTTTCAGCCCATTACGGGCGGTTTCTGCGCGAGCACTATGAGGACGATATCAAGAAGCTCAACGCCCAGTACAAAGAGAAGAACAAGGAGTTTGATACGGTTGAGCCGCCGCGCAAGTTTAAGGACCTCGACCTGAATGATTACCCGAAGGCGCTGGACTGGTTCCGCTTCCGGGAGTATATGCTGCGCACCTACCTGCAGTCGCTTGAGGACCTGTTTACATCGTATACGGTGGAACCGTTGATATTCCGCTCGCTTTATGTCCGGCCCGGGGATTTGCTGCCGGCTTTCAACCTGGTACCGGAAGAGATGGCGCCGTTTCTGGGCAGCAATGTTTTCCCTGAAGGCAATTATTTCGACCTGTCGCTTAAAGCGAGGTTCCTCAAAGAGGAATACGGCTTCGCCTTTGCCTCGTCGTTTGTTTCCGGCTGTGCCGCCTCGGATCCCGAGCGGGAGTCGAAGATATCGCCGGTGACCAACAACAAGCGTCGGTTCTATTTTGCCGCCGGTCTCGCGGCCGGGTTCAAGGGTATGAACCATTACATGTTTGTGGATCGCGATCACTGGTACGGCGCACCGCTGCATAACGACGGCACCGTCAGCAACGGTTACCGGGTGGTGCAGCGCTTTAACACGATCATCAGTGAGATCGGGCTGGAGGATATGGAGATTCGCCCGGAGATCGCCGTAGTCGGTAACCGCTTGTATTCGTGGCTGACGCTGACCGGGAGCGAAAAGTGCTTCTCGTACGTCTCGCGCCTGCTCAATGAGTCTACGGTTGGGTTCTGCCGCGATCTGATGCGGCTGAAACTGAATTTCGGCGTTCGTGAGAACCGTGACTGGGAAACGATGAAGAAGTACAAGCTGCTGTTTATCCCCACGACTGAAGTCATGGCCGAGCGTGATCAGGAGGCGATTGTCGAACTGGTCAAGAACGGCCAGACCGTTATTCTCTGCGGGCTGATGCCGAAATACGACGAGAACATGAAGGACTGCAAGGTGCTGTCCAATCATTTCCGTATCAAGACGACCGTGGACACGCGAATTGGTACCGTTGAGCACAAGGACGGTTCTTTCCCGGTGCAGATATATGCCAGCATCCGGGCGGCTGATGACACCAAGACCAAGAAGCTGGCCAAGTGTGGAGCCAAGGTCGTTGGTGTCAGTTCGACCCGATTCAAGGGCAGCCTCCATTTCTTCTCGTTTGATATCGCCTCGGGCGGCAATCACAAGAAGCTGGCCTTTATCGAGTCGATCCTTCAGGGTGAAGGTGTCGAGTCACACATGTACTGCAGCGATCCCTCGGTTGATGTCGCGTTCCAGATGGGGCCGAAAAAAGCACTGTTGTTTGTGGTCGCGCCGCCACCGGGTGAGCTGTCCGACGGCTTTGAGGCTGCGCGCAAGGAGATTATCGTCCAGGCTGATTTGCGACAGCTCGGGTTCAAGTCAGCGAAAGTTAAGCTGACGGATCTGTTTTCCGATCCGGAAAATCCGACAGTAATCAAGACAACTTCCCGTGAGCTGGCCGAGGGGATGCCGATGGAGGTTGATTTCCCGGATGGCCTGATATATATCGTGGAGAAACGATAAACCAGACGAAGGCTCATGAATTCGAAACAGTTTTTTAATCGCCGGCGCCGATTGTGTCTGATCGCGCCGGTGATTCTTTGCCTGTTGCTGCTGGCCGGATGTGATTCGGTCCAGGTTGAGAAGGTTTACGAGCACGGTGTGGTCACTACCGCTGCGCCATTGGCGACTGAGGTCGGCATGAAGGTCTTTAACGAGGGCGGCAACGCCTTTGATGTCGCCGTGGCGGTCGGCTTTGCCCTGGCCGTGGTGTATCCGGAGGCCGGCAATATCGGCGGCGGTGGGTTTGCGGTTGTGCGACACGGTGAATCGGAAGAGATCCGGGCGATTGATTTTCGCGAGACCGCACCCGAAGCAGCCACGGAAGACATGTTTCTCGATGAAGACAGCAACGTGATCGCCGACGCCACGACTCTTGGCGCCCTGGCGGCGGGTGTGCCGGGGACGGTCGCCGGACTGTACACTCTGTGGGAAGAATACGGGACCATGGACTGGGATCAACTGGTGGGCTACGCCGCCGGGTTGGCTGACACCGGATTTGTTGTTAGCGAAGACCTGTCGACATCACTGGGACAAAACCGAAGCGGGCTGACCCGTTTTCAGGTGACCGAGGAGACGTTCTTTCCCGACGGTCTCACGCCGCAGCCGGGCGAGCTGGTGCAGTTTAGACAATTAGCGCGGACCCTGTACATGATCGCAGCAGAGGGACCCGATGCTTTCTACCGGGGCGAGGTGGCCGACAGCATTGTCGCGACGATGCAGGAGTACGGCGGGCTGATTACACATGGAGACCTGGCGAACTACGAATCAATCTGGCGAGAGCCGCTACGGTTTGAATTTGATTCGCTGCAGGTATATTCCATGCCGCCGCCAAGTTCCGGCGGTATTGTCCTGGGACAGATACTCAAGCTGCTCCAATCGAAATCTTTTGACGCCTGGACACCAGACACACCGGAGTATATTCATCTGTTCACGGAAATGGCGCGTCTGGCATACGCTGACCGGGCGGAGCACCTCGGGGATCCGTCATACTGGCATATACCGGGTGAATTGCTGGATTCGGTCTATCTCCAGCGTCGGCGGTCCCTGGTGGACCCGCTGCATGCGACGCCGTCGAATACTGTACGGCCCGGTCTCCCGCCGGCGGACAACTCCGATCAGACGACACATTATTCGGTCTGCGATAATGAGGGCAATATGGTGTCGGTGACGTACACGATCAACACCGCCTATGGCAGCAAGCTGGTTGTGGGCGGAGCAGGTTTTCTGCTGAACAACGAGATGGACGACTTTGCCGTAAAGGCCGGCGTACCGAATACGTACGGACTGGTCGGCGGGGAGGCCAACAAGATTGAGCGGGGCAAGCGGATGCTCTCATCGATGACGCCGACTATAGTTCTCAAAGGGAAACAGCCGTATCTCATCCTGGGATCGCCGGGCGGTTCGAAGATCATCACGTCAGTGGCCCAGACAATTTTGAATTTCACTCGTTTCGATCAGACGCTGGGGCAGGCGGTGACCCAGCCACGGTTCCATCACCAGTGGCTGCCGGATGTTTTGTACGTTGAGGAGGGGGCGTATGATATAACGGTGATACAGACGCTCATTCGATTTGGGCACAATGTCCAGGAACGGGCGCCGTACGGGGATGTGCAGGCGATTTATATCGATGAAACCGGGTTGATGTCGGCGGTGCCGGATCCGCGCGGTGCGGGAGAAGCGGCCGGGTTCTAGTTACGTCGTCTCGGGCGGCGGCTGCACCGGCGGCGGTTCCTGAGTCTGACCTCCCCGCCCGAAAGTCGGGGCAGTTCCGTTGCCAGGACGCTTGCAGTGGCGCACACCTAGTACAATGGCGCCGGCGCCGGTAATACTCACCAACAGGTAGATCGCAAAGCCGACAAAGGGAATGTTGAATACCAGTGTCAGCAGGCCCAGGCCCAGCAGCAGGTTCCAGCCGTTGAGCGCACGATCCGATTTGGCGCGGCCGAGAATCAGGGCACCGATGTAAAATCCGAGGACGATTTTCCCGGCGTAAAAAATGATTCCGCCACAGACGGTCGCAAAGGTCGTGATCGGGAACATCAGGATGGAGAATACAAGTACCAGGGCACCGACGACAGCACCTTCACCGGAAATCAATAACAGTCCGATGACTAGCAGTGCGGTTGTTATAGACAGCAAAATGATGGTAAAGGCAAAGACCAGCAAAGAGAGCACCCCCACTGCAAATGACACGACCAGGCGGGAGCGAAGCTGCCGGTACGATTCTTCGGCGTGGCGCCGGAAGACCAGTACGATGATGATGCCAAAAAGAAATGCCGCCAGCCACTTGGAGATGGCCATGACAGTGTCGCTGAAGGCCCCGAAGAATTCTCCACCTTCGCCGTCGGCAGCAGTTTCCGGTTCGTTCCAAACAATCTCACCGGCCACGGTAGCGCCGTCTTCGACGGTCAGCGCTTCTTGTTCGGTTGACTCGTATTCGATATCACCCTGCACGACGGCGGTGGAAGCGATCGTGGCCTTTGAGGCATGGAGGTAGAGATTCCCGGCGATGGTTCCTTCGATAGTAACCGTCTTGCCGGCGGCATGGCAATCACCCCCGATGATGTTTCCCGAGATGCGGACATTCTCGCCATAGATACGGGCATCGCGACCAACAACCGCGGACCGTCCCAGAGTAACGTTGCCGCCCATCAGCAGGACGGAATGCCCGACGGTACCGTCAATGTCCATGGTGTTGGCAAAGACTCGGAGGGTGCGGTCGATCTGGCCCCGGTGATCGAGTTCATACGCAAAGATGTTAGCCGAACCGGTAACCTGGCCGTTGAGCTGGAAACTGTAAGTAAAAACCGACAGGTCGCCATCGATGAAACCGTCGACCGTCATATCGTTGCTGAAAGCGTAGAAGTCGTCTTCAATCCGGTGCAGGTTCGAAATGTGCAGCTGGTCTTGGTGTTGGAAGACGCTGGCGACGACCGACGACGCGGCAGTCAGAAAGATCAGCGCGGTCAGGATGC
Source organism: uncultured Ignavibacteriales bacterium (assembly GCA_964612145.1). Lineage (GTDB taxonomy): Bacteria > Zixibacteria > MSB-5A5 > GN15 > FEB-12 > JAGNLV01. The sequence goes on from CAZTBP010000007.1 coordinate 171,308, forward strand.
ACAACGATATGAAGCGATTTGTCGAGTCGGTCATGTTATTTGCCAATCGTTAACGGTTCCAACAAGTTTACGTCGTATTGGCGGTCAGGTTGCCCCATGTATATGAAATAGGGATTGTTCGCGCCACAAAAAAAGGTTCATCCGGTATTTCCGGGGAATGCCGCTCGTATTTTGAGGAAGAA
>CAZTBP010000008.1:0-168823 GCA_964612145.1 uncultured Ignavibacteriales bacterium
CCCACCCTCACGGCTACTCTCATTCCGTGTCTCACTATTATTGGCACAGAGGGGATCGCCGGCAGTGGCAGCCGCTACATTATCAAAGTACTTCAAGGCTTCTTTGGAGACTTTGATTTTAGAGCTTAGGAACTTCGTGTCGGATGTAAGGACACCGAGGAGAAATTGTGTTTGTACATACCGGCTGCCCTGAATATCACAGGTTTTGATCGAATCGGATAAAGTTTCCAATTCCACAAGATATTTTTTTTGCACTCTTTCCGGGTTCTTTCCCTGCCGATATGCTTTATCGGCTGCATGCTTATAACCACATTCGTTCTTATTATAACCCGCTTTGAGCAAGAATAGATCAAAAAGTAGCACGCATCTCCTTTCTGAGGTCGTATGTCGCCCAAGCAATAGGTCGTAGTAGTGCTCCGCCATCTCACAACCTTCAATTTCTTCCCAATCCATCTTCCAGTCTGGTCGTTCAAAAGTCCAGAATTTTCGAGCTATTTGCAGTTCTCCGTAGAAGAGCATATCATCTTTCAACTCCCAAATGAAACTCTCGTAAGCAAACGAGATTGTACTCATGATATCTCTCGCCGCCACTGCTTCCTGGGTTTCTGGAAATTCAGATATCAATCTATGATAATGATAGCTAGCACAAGAGAATTCCGGCTCGCTCCATAAGCAGATAGTCCCCAACAGCAGCCGCGCACTGGGAATTGCGCCCCCATTCGTGGAGTCATTGACTATTGCAATAAGGATTCGCTTCGCATCTTCCTGTAGACCACTCATGGCATAGTCAAGCGCCTCCCTAAGTTTTCTGTCAGCTTCTGGGTTACACAGGCCGCTTGAAACACCGAAACAAATCGATAAGATCACTATCAAAATTGACATTTTTGACATGAGATACCCCACTTCTGTATATGCACATTTAAAATACTACCCCTTTACAACCCCCACCGGACGCAGCCGCACAACCTTCTTCGCAATCCCCGCATTATGCGAGATGTTCACCACATCCTCCACATTCTTGTACGCCCCCGGCGCCTCCTCGGCTACCACCCGCTTGCTTTTCGCCCGAAGATATATCCCGCCCTCGCTCAGTTGACGGACCACATCATCGGCCCGGTGCTGTTTGGTCGACTGCTTGCGCGACATCTGTCGGCCCGCTCCATGACACGAGGATCCAAACGTCTCTTTCATCGCCTGCTCCGTCCCCGCCAAAAGGAAACTGGCCGTGCCCATGTCTCCCGGAATAATCACCGGCTGCCCCACCCCACGATATTTCTCCGGAATCTCCGGGTGCCCCGGTCCAAACGCCCGGGTCGCTCCTTTCCGATGCACATACAACCAGCGCTTCTTGCCGTCGACTACATGTTGCTCATGCTTCGCCATGTTGTGCGCGATATCATAAATTAAATGCAGTCCTAACTTCTCGGCCGATTGATTGAAATTCGCCTCAAACGACTCCCGCACCCAGTGCATGATCAACTGACGGTTCGCCCACGCGAAATTCGCCGCCGAATTCATCGCCAGAAAATACTGCTGCGCCTCCGGCGTCGTTATCGGCGCATAAATCAACTGCGGATCGGCCAGCGTGATATCATACTTCTTCGCCGCCCGCCGCATAACATCGAGATAGTCCGTGCAAATCTGGTGACCGCACCCGCGCGAACCGGTGTGGATCATGACCGTGACCTGTCCGACCTCCTGAATCCCGTACGCCCGTGCAGCCTCTTTATCGAAGATCTCATCAACCTGCTGAACTTCCAGGAAATGATTCCCCGCCCCGAGAGTCCCAAGCTGATTGGATCCCCGCTTCTTGGCGTTGCTGCTGATCAGCGAGGGATCATTCTTTGTCAAATTACCGTTTTCTTCCATCACCTCCAGATCACCGTCCCAACCATAGCCGTTGTTCACCGCCCAGCGCGCCCCCTGCGAAAGCACCTCATCCATCTGCGCGATCGAAAGCTTCACCCGCCCGGTGGAACCGACCCCCGACGGCACATTATTAAACATCGTGTCAATCAGCTTCTCTATCCTCGGGAGCACGTCTTTGATATGCATATCAGTCCGCATCAACCGCACCCCGCAATTGATATCGTAACCAACACCGCCGGGTGAGATCACTCCCTGCTGATCGTCAAACGCCGCCACCGCCCCGATCGCAAAACCGTAACCGTGATGAATATCCGGCATCGCAATCGATTTTCCGACAATTCCCGGAAGCGTCGCCACATTGGCCACTTGGAGAAGAGAGTCGTCCGCTCGAATTGCCTCCATCATCTTGTCATCACTATAGATGATCCCCGGCACGTTCATCTTCAGCCCCTTTTCACGGATATTCGGGCTCTGATACGATTCGGGGATTTGAAATCGAAACTGATCCAAACGATTCAGCACGCCCTTGAAAGCCATATCGTCACTCCAGTCGTTGCGGTGATCTCCTTCTACACATCCAGCAGCACCTGCACCCAGGCGCCAGACTCGCCGTCACCCTCATTGATCTCCAGCATATGATACGAAACCGCCTTTACATGCATTCCATGCTCGTGACGGTTCTCATCGAACGGCTCCCCGCGCCCGACCGCTCGAAGTGCGTTCTCGCCCGTAAACGTGACCTCAAAATCGGTCGCGACAATACCGTCGACCTCATGCCGCACGATCAACTCGGATAAAAACGCCACCAGCAGCCCGTCGCGGTCGATTGACTCTACGGTAATTTCTAGTTGCTGTGTCGGCCTGATCTGATCGATATCGGTGATGACCGCAAAGAGCCCTTCGGCGGCGGCGGCAAACGCCTCTTGCAGCGTGTCGCCGTACGCCTTAACAATCGTGTCCGCCGTATGTTCAAGAAACTCAAACGACTTCATGCCCTAATGTGTGACTTTGAACCCCCCAACACAAGCCCGTAGCTCACGCACCCTCGGTGCGTGAGGCTACCGCAACACCTCACCCCGCTCCCGGTAAACTCTGCGCCACCGCAAACGACTGCTTCACACAATCATTCAGCCCGATCCCGTAATATGCATTGCCCGTCACATGAATCTTCCCCAACCGCGCTAACTCCCGCTCTATCCGCGCCATCCGCTCCGGATGCCCAATCTTGAACTGCGGAATCCCCCGCTGCCACCGATACATTCGCACAATCTCCGGCTGACCGGTCAACCCCACAATCCCATCCAGATCCTTACGCACTAAACCCACCAGCTCCCCGTCGGTAAGATTCATCACCTCGTTATCCCCGTCACCACCCACCATCGACCGAAACTGCACCTTGCCCTCCGGCGCCCGGTTTGCAAAAATCGATGATGTCCAGATGGAACCGAGGATCCGACGGTTCTCCTTGCGCGGTACTAAAAAGCCAAATCCATTAAGGTCCCGCCCGATATTCTTCCGGTCATACCCGAAACAGACTACCGCAATCGGCGCGTAGTCAATCGACTCCAGCGCCTCGGCAAGCTTTTCAGACAGCGGCTTCACGATCCTCGCCGCCGTGTATGTCGGGGTCGCAAAAATCACATGGGAGGCGCGCACTGTCGCTCCCCCGGCCAGATGCACTTTGAACCGCTTAACATTTTTCTCAACCGACTCAACCGGACTGCCGGTCACGATAAAATCACTGTACAACGACCGGCATTTCTCGATGATAGCGTAAAGCCCGCCCTGGAAACTGGTCAGCCAGCCGCCCGGCCCCGCCGGACCACCCGATTTCTTGCCCTCCTTTTTTGCCCTCTTTGCCTTGGCAATCATCGCTTTGAACAACGAACCATACTCCGATTCCATTTCGTGCATGATCTTAAACGTCGCCCGCAGGCTCAGCCGTTCGGCCATCCCGCCATACACTCCCGAGACCATCGGCTGCACAAGATAGTCCGCCGCTTCCTCCCCGATACGCCGTTTGGCAAAATGGTATACTGATTCGTCGACCCCATCCGGGCGCTTCTTCGACACCGGCTCCATAAACACTCGGAGTTTGCCCGGCCAGCTGAGAATGTCTGACTTGAGAAATGCCGGGGGAGACATCGGTACCGACCGCAGTTTCCCTTTTCGCAAGATAAACCGCTTTTGAACCGCCTCGTTGGCCCGTTCGATCTGACTGTTCAGGCCCAGCTCTTCGACAAAACGAAGGGTCAGCGGCTCGCGATCCAGGAATCCGTTCGGCCCCCAGTCAAAACTGTACCCGTCAACGTGATCCGTCCCGATCGTGCCGCCCAGCCTTGTCTCGGCTTCGTACAGCACCACCGAGAGTTCCGGACGCAGCGTCCGCACAAAATGCAGCGCGGCCAGCCCGGATATCCCGCCGCCGATTATGACGACATCTTTAGGTTCGTCGTTCGACATCGCGTCGCTCAGTCACCAGCCTCGTTAACATCCGTGCAAACCGGGCGTCGTCATTAAACATCGGCATGCGCCGTATACGATCACCGGCCCCGGTCAACTCCCTCAGTTCAATATCTATCTCGTACAGCGTCTCGATATGATCACACACAAAGCTAATCGGCACCACAAACAACTTCCGCCCCTCGGCAGTCAGCCGTTTGGTTTCGTCGACCGTATCCGGCCCGACCCAGGCGACCGGCCCCGACCGGCTCTGAAACGAAAGAAAATACTCTCGACCATCGGCCGCCATCTTCGCTGTCTTCTTCACCTGGTCCACATACGGATCCCCGTCGTCAACGAACGACTGTGGAATCGAATGTGCGGAAAACAGCAGCGTCTCATCCCCGGCAATATTTCCCGAGATATACTCTCGAAGCAGCGTCACATAATCTTCGTTGTCGTGGTAGTCCCTGACCCAGACCGCCTCGACATCATCGTACCCCTCGAGAATCTCTTCCGCCTGCATAAACGAAGACCCCGTCGTCGCCCGGCAGTACTGCGGGTACATCGGCACGAACAGCAACTGACGGCACCCGTCCTCGTATGCCTGCCTGATCGCCTGCTCCGTCGTCGGACGGAAATAGCGCATCCCCACATAACACGGCATCGGATGAGTCAGCTCGGCAAGGTTCTTCTCCAGCAGCTCCCGCTGTGCGTTGGTCCAGCCGAGCAGGGGAGAGCCGCCTCCGATCAGGTTGTAATGCTCCTTGACCTTTTCCGAGCGACGTTTCGAAATCATCTTCGCAAACGGCTTCTGCAGGAGTCGCCCGCCCGGCAGGCGGATTATATTTCGGTCGGAGAAAATGTTGTAAAGATACTCGGGCACATCGTCGGTGCTGTCCGGCCCTCCCATCGCCAGAAGTACCACGCCCGCTTTGATCGTTGTCGGTTCCATCTATATCGTTCGGGAGAACTGCGGCTGCTTGCCGTCGGACTTGCGAAGGTAAGCGTCGTACGTCATTGCAATATTCCGCACAAACGTCCGCCCCACCGGCGTGACATCGAGCGACCCTTCACTCTCGGTCAGCAAACCATCCTCGAAAAATTCGCGCAGCCGCGCATGTTCTTTCTTAAAATATTCTCTGTATTCCACGCCGAATTCACTTTTCACCGATTCGTACGGCAGCGTGAAATTGCACATCAACGAACTAATCACGTGCTGTCGGATCAAATCGTCATCAGACAGCACCATCCCCCGATACACCGCAAAAGTATCCTCTCCAATTGCGCCGAAAAATTCCTTGAGCGTGCTGTAATTCTGGAAAAAGCTGTCATTAATGTAGCCGATCGACGACATCCCCAGCCCGATCATATCCGGCGAGGTCTTCACCGTATAACCCATGAAATTTCGGTGCAGCCTGCCGTTCTCCTGCGCCAGGGAAAGCTCATCCTCCGGTCTGGCAAAATGATCCATTCCGATCTGACGGTACCCGGCACCGGTAAATATCTCGACCGCCTTCGCAAAAAGCCGATATTTCGTCTCGGTATTGGGAAGATCCTCCCGTACAATTTTGCTCTGATTCGCCAGACGTTTCGGAAGATACGCAAAACTATACACCGCCACCCGATCCGGCCCGAGTTCGATCGCCTTCGTGAGCGTCTCGGTATATGATTCCACCGTCTGTCTGGGCAGCCCGTAAATCAAATCAATATTGACGCCCTTGAGATCCAGCGACCGACAATGGTCAATAACCGACTTCACCAGCTCCGTGGACTGCACCCGGCCGACTGACTTCTGCACCTCCGGATTCAGATCCTGCACCCCCAGGGAAACCCGGTTGAATCCCCTACTGGCAAGATAATCGAGCTGATCCATAGTCGTCACCCTCGGATCGATCTCAATGGACTTCTCACAACCGTCCGCGAAGACGAACGCCTCATCCAGCCGGTTAAGGATCCGCGCCAGTTCATCAATCGTCAAATATGTCGGCGTCCCGCCTCCAAAGTGCAGCTGATTGACTGTCCGCCGCTCACCCAGCCGGCCCGATACGTGGTCAATCTCCGCCAACATCGCATCAATATACTCAGTCACCGTCTCGCGTTCATTGACCACGCAGGTATTGCACCCGCAATAGTAACACCGCCGGCGACAAAACGGTACATGGCAGTATATCGACAACGGCGTGTCGGCCAGCTCTGAAGCACTCGCCAGCGCCTTGGTATACTCTGACTCCCCGACATCGTTGGACCACTCCGGCGCTGTCGGGTAACTCGTGTACCGTGGTCCCGGACGATCATATTTCCGCAAAAGCTCTATCGGAACCTGGGTTGCCGAATTATCCGTCATCATCGAACCTTATCTGTATTCGTGTACTGTCTGTACGACAGCCTCAACCGATGACACCGGCGTCATCGGTCGGATTCCGTGACCGAGATTAAAAATCAGGCGATCATGATTATCGATACTGTCCAGCAGTTGGCGCGTTTTTTCAACCACTGATTCTGTCGAACCAAACAGCACTGCCGGTTCGAGGTTCCCCTGAATCGCCTTGCCGGGCAGCGCGTCGGCTGCCGCTCGAAGGTCCATGCGATAGTCCACCCCGACCACCTCACAGTTTGCTCCCGCCACCATATCAATATACGGCGCCAGGTTATTCACATAGAGAATGCGCGGTACGTTGGTGCCGTTAAGTCCGTCAAAAATTCTCTCCGACCAGCGCAATGACCATTCACGGTAATCATCTCTCGAGAGGATCCCACCCCAGCTGTCAAACAACTGGACCGCATCACACCCCGCCTCGATCTGCGCCTTGAGATACCGCGCCGAGATATCCGACACCAATTCCATCATCTTCTCGCCGGCCGACGGGTACTTATGAAAATACTCTTTCACGCTGTCAAAATTCTTCGACCCCTTTCCCTCGATAAGATAACAGGCGATCGTAAAAGGCGAACCTGCAAAACCTAAAAGCGGCGTATCCGGCAGGATCTTCTTAATCGCCCGAATACCCTCGTATACGTACGCCAGTTCTTTGTCGACATCAAAGTTATGCAGCCGCTCGACATCCTTGTCCGTCTTAATCGGCGCCGCCAGTTCCGGTCCACCCTCCTCGAATGTTACGGTCGCACCCATCGGTTCGAGGATGATAAGTATGTCTGAAAACAGAATCCCGGCATCTAAACCAAATTTGTGAATCGGCTGGCGAACCACCTCGGCAATCAAATCCGGCGTCCGGCATAGTTCCAGAAACGACACCTTCTCCCGAATCGCCCGGTACTCCGCAAGGTACCGCCCTGCCTGCCGCATAATCCATACGGGGATCGTGCCGTCGTTCTTGCCATGGCAGGCCATGATGAAATTACTGTCCGCTATGCCCACGTGTGCGCTTCCTCTTTAATGAGGTCCGCCAGCGTTTGAGCCGCCTCACCCAGCATCTCGTTGGTGTGGGCCGCCGAAATGAAACAGACCTCATAGCCCGACGGCGGCAGGTAAAGACCCGCCTCGAGCGCCTTACCGTGGAACCGGTTGTAATGCGCAATTCCGTCTGGATCGATTGCTTTTGAAGCCCGCGGAATATTCTTCTGGAATATGATCCAGAAAATCGAGGACACCCCCGCGACATTCACTCGCAGCCCTTTAGTCTTTTCGATAAGCGTGCTGACAAACCGACGGTTTTTGTCTTCAAGGTCCGCATGGATCGTACCGTCAGCTAACTTGTTCAACGTCGCCAGCCCGGCCGTCATCGCCACCGGATTCCCCGACAACGTCCCGGCCTGGTACACCGGACCGTCGGGGGAGAGCTTGTCCATAATATCCGCACGGCCGCCAAATGCCCCCACCGGCATCCCGCCGCCGATAATCTTGCCATACGTCACCAGGTCCGGCAGGATACCATAGTACCCGACCGCCCCGGTCATCCCTAAGCGGAAACCGGTGATAACCTCGTCGAAGATCAACAGCGCACCGTACTTCTCCGTCAGCGCCCTCAGCTGCCGCACGAATTCGTGCCGCTGAATCAGCAGCCCGTTATTAGCCGGAATGCCCTCGATAATGACCGCCGCCAGCTTATCACCGTTCTCCTTGAAAAATATCTCCAGCGCGTCTTCATCATCCAGCGGCAGCACCGCCGTCTGACTGGTGATCGATTCGGGCACGCCCGCTGATGACGGCGTGCCAAACGTCGCCAGACCGGACCCGGCCTCAACCAGCAAGTGATCGCAGTGGCCGTGGTAGCAGCCTTCAAATTTGAGAATCAGGTCCCGCCCGGTAAAGCCGCGCGCCACCCGAATCGCCGACATTACCGCCTCGGTACCCGATGACACAAACCGGATCTTTTCCACCGGCTCGACCCGACTCGCAATGAACTCGGCCAGCTCGCATTCCTGCTCCGTCGCCGTCCCGAACGTCATTCCGCGTTTCACCTGCTCTGTGACCGCTGAAACCACATCCAAATCTCCGTTGCCTAAGATCAATGGTCCCCATGAAGAACTGAAATCAAGGTACTCGTTGTCGTCAACGTCGTAAAGATACGCTCCCTCGCTTCGGGCTATCACCCGAGGCGTCCCGCCGACCGACTTAAACGCCCGCACCGGTGAATTCACACCGCCCGGGATGACCTCCATCGCCCGCTTCATTATCTCCGCTGACCTATCCGTCTTTGTCATTGTTTTTGCCATTTTCCTTACCTCTTCCCGTAAACAATCCTACTCGGTAAAATCAGCCCCGTAAAATATCAAACGCCTCATCGACAATCTTCTCCGGATCCTTGACCGATCCCTGCACCGTTGCACACTTGAGATCCACCCAGGTATCATCCTCGCGAATCCCCAAAACCGCCTCCAGCCGAATCGTATCACCCTCCGTTTCCGAGTAAGCACCCAGCGGCAGCGAACAACCCGACCCGAACCGCTTCAGCAGTCCCCGCTCTACAATCGCCGTAACCATCATGTCCGAAGAGCCTAATTTCCCGATCTGCTCCTCAACCCAGGGGTCATCGTCGCGAACTTGAATCCCTAAAATACCCTGCGCCGGCGCCGGATAAAATTTCTGCGGATGCAATGGCACCTGCTCCAGGTCCGACAGGTCCAGCTCAAGACGCGACACGCCCGCCAGCGCGATAATGATAGCATCGTACTGGCCGTCCCGAAGCTTATTGATCCGGGTCGGGACATTCCCGCGAAGGTCCTTGATCTGCGCCTGGGGGAGATGCCGCGCGATCTGGCATTTCCGACGGTTGGAACTGGTGCCTACCGTGCCGGTCGCCTTCACCGGCAAAACACCGTCACCGGTAAACGACTCCGGCCGCACCAGCAAAAGCTCCCGCCGGTCGGCACGGTACCCGACCGCACCTAACTTGAGCCCTTCCGGCTGCGTCGTCATCAAGTCTTTCAGGGAATGTACGGCGAGATCGGTCTCGCGGGCCAGCAACGCCTCTTCGATCTCTTTCGTGAAGAACCCTTTCCCTTCCATCTTGTCAAACGAAAGGTGCTGGATCTTATCTCCGGCTGTTTTGATGATCTTTATCTGGACGTCGTGGCCGTGCTCCTCGGTTAGTATCCGGGAGATGAAATTTGCTTGCCAGAGTGCGAGATCGGAGCCACGAGTACCAATAACCAATGGTCTCTTTGTCAAACCGCTTCCTTACGACTTTCCTCTATCATATCAAACAAAACCTGATCCTGCAAGTCAGCAAGATGGTTCGACAAGAGACGGGCCGGCTGGAAAGATGAGTGACCGATGAGCTTTGTCACCAAATTTCGGACCTGCTGCTTCTGCTCGTCCGGAAGCTCATTAAGCTGCTTCTGGAACAAATCATCCAGCGCCCGCGTGGCCAAAGACATCGATTCCTCGTAGCTGTTGCGAAGTATAGGCTTCATGGAAACCTCCAGCCGGCCGCGAAGGAACGCCCCGACGGCATCGTTCACGATCTCATTCGCCTTGTTCGACTCAACGAACTTCCGGCGGAGGTTGTTCTGCTCTTTATTCTTCAGGGCAGGAATATCAACCAGGCAGATCCGATCATCCCGGCCGAAATCCGGCGAGAAATCCTGAGGAATCGCCAGATCAACACACAGGACCGGATGACCGGACCGGTCTAATTTATCCAAAAACTCAGACGTAAAGACAAACGATGAACAGGCTGTCGCCGAGACAATCGCATCGACCGCCGGTGGTTGTTCTGTAAACGTCGCCAGTGAAACTGCCGAACCGCCGAACTCGTCAGCCAGCTTCTGCGCCTTTTCCACCGTCCGGTTTACAAACAACATCTTGCCCAACTTTGCCTTACGAATATAACGGGCCATCTTCTCGGTCATCGGGCCGGCCCCGACCAGCGCCACGGTCGGCGTCTCAACCCGCCCGCTTACATAGCTCTCCAGTTCCGTATACGCCAGAGACGCCATCGATATCGCCCCGTTCCCCAGCGATGTTTCACTGCGTATCCTGCGCGCCACATTCAACGCTTCTTTTGCCAGGCCCGCCAGTGTCGGACCGGCCAGCCCGGTCTCGGCTGCGTCAGCCGCCGCCTGCTTAAACTGACCGGTTATCTGCGTCTCACCAACCACCAGCGAATCCAGCGAGGCCACCGTCCGGAACAAGTGACGGACCGCATCGCGCCCGCTGTACTGATAAAAGTCGTTGGGGAAGAAAGAAATATCCCGACCACCGTGGAAAAAATGATCTATCAGCCGATGCAGCACATCACCCGAAGTCTGCGTCCGGGACGTCACATAAATGAACTCAACCCGATTGCACGTCGAAACATAAATCAACTCGTCAACACCCAGAGCAGCTTTAATCTGCTCCAGCCGCTCCTGCTTGCCTTCGCGATCCAGCGTCAGCTTTTCCAAAAGACGCATGTTCTGCTGCCAGATCGAGGTGCCGATGATTCCGAGTTCCATACTTCCGAATGCCTCTTCTATCAAGTTCCTGTCATCAATTGAAGTCTAATGTATATTACGTCGACAACCCTTTTGTCACCCAAATGTCATATATCTTGTGAAAAAAGGTACAACAAGTAGGATTTATTTGTCTACGTAACTATACTAAAAAGTATAGATTGTTTGTATGACGATAACTGGGTGAACTGCAACACTATAAATCCCCTATGCAAAGCCCTGCGACCAGTCCTGAGGTTGGTAAAATTTCTGCATTTTCTTATGCGCTGAGTTCGCCTTTGGGGTCCAATTGTGGGGGAAAGCAACCTCCGGAGGCAGTGACATAAAAATCGACTCCGTACGCCCCCCGGTTTTCAAGCCAAAGTGCGTGCCGCGGTCATACAAAAGATTGAATTCGACATACCGTCCCCGACGCATCAATTGAAATCCCCGATCTTCCTCGCAGTACTGTTCTTCAATCCGACGGTCGACAATTGGAAGGAAGGCGCGCAGGAAACTGCTACCCACCGACTCTATCAACACGGCATGAGTGTTATCGTCGTTTCGCAGGTAGTCGAAAAAGATGCCGCCGGCCCCTCTCATCTCACCCCGATGAGGCAGATAAAAGTACTCGTCACAATGCTTCTTGAACTCCCAGTAGGCGCCTGGTATGACACTGTTGCAGGCCTGTTGCAGTTCACGATGAAAGTCAACACAGTCCGACACATGCGGATAGTATGGTGTGATATCGATTCCACCGCCGTACCAGGCATCGCCCGTCGCCAGCTCAAACCTCCTCACATTCATATGCACCGACGGAATGCGCGGCGATCGCGGATGAATCACCAGCGAAATACCGCAGGCCGCAAACATCCCCACCGATGTCTCCAGTCGCTGTGCCGCTTCTGCTGACAATTCACCGTGAACCATCGCCGTGTTGACCCCGCCCTTTTCGACCAGATGTCCCCCGCACAATACCCGGGTCAACCCACCACCGCCGCCGTCGCGCCGCCAGATTTCTTGAGTAAACTCCCGGCCGTCACGCTCCTGAAGCGCATCACAAATTTGCTCCTGCAGCGATTGCATGTACGCTACCATTCGGCCAAAATAAGGGGAAACTGCAAAGCCGGGATGATCGGCAAAAGGAACGTCAAATCGATTCAAACTGCTTTACCTCGGATTTTTCTGAAAAGTGACCCACCTGCCCGGAACGTGACGTCAAAATGACACGCAAATGATGGAAATGGACTAAAATGACCTTTGTTTTAATGAACCAAACATAATCGGAAGAAAACTACGCAGTGTCACTTCAACGTCACACACAACCGGCGAAATCATCCGCTGACAAAGAACCGACCCCGGCTAAGAAAAACACCACCGGTGTGTTCCTGCTGAACCTCGGAACTCCCGACGCTCCCGAAACCGTCCCGACCCGCCGCTATCTCAAACAGTTTCTCTCAGATCCGCGCGTCCTCGATATCTCTCCACTGGGACGCTACCTGCTGCTCCGCCTGATAATTCTCCCCTTTCGACCCGCTAAATCCGCCGCGGCCTACCGCTCTATCTGGACCGACGAAGGCTCCCCCATCCTTCTGCACGGCCACGACTTGACCCGGAAAGTGCAGGAAAATCTCGATTCCGACTCCCACGATATTTTCGACGTCCGGCTTGGGATGCGCTACGGCAGTCCCTCAATCGAAAGCGGCCTGAAATCGTTCCAGGCCGACGGCGTCGATGATATCATCGTCCTTCCCCTCTACCCACAATATGCCTCGGCTACTGTCGGCAGCACTATCGAGGAAGTCTACCGGGTGGCCGCCACCCTCTGGAACGTTCCCGCCATACAGGTCCTTCCGACCTTCTACGACAACTCGAACTTCATCGACGCCTGGCGACAGGTGGCTGAAGAAAACTTCAAACACGAAGACTTTGACCACGTCCTGTTCAGCTTCCACGGCCTGCCGGAACGTCACGTCAGAAAATCCGATCTGTCAGGCGGCCATCACTGCTTAGTAAAAAATGACTGCTGCGAAACCATCTGCTCTGCCAACCGATTCTGCTATCGGTCACACTGTCTCCACACGGCTAAAGCCATCGCTGACGCCATTAGCCTTCCCGATGCCAAATGGACCATGACCTTCCAGTCCCGACTCGGCCGCGATCCCTGGCTTAAACCGTACACCGACCATGTCGTCAACAACCTCCCGTCACAGGGAATTAAGAAGCTGGCCATTTTCTCACCCGCCTTCATAGCCGACTGCCTTGAAACCCTCGAGGAACTGGGCATGCAGGCTGTCGAAGATTTCAAAAAAGCCGGCGGCGAACACTGCTTTATGGTGCCGTCACTCAATACTCACCCAGCCTGGGTCAATACGATCGTGTCGATGATACTCGACGCTAAACCCATAAACCACTGACAATTCGAAACATATACTGCATAAAGAAAACTCTCTTGACTATTTCCACATATTTGGCTATATTGCCAAATAGGCAAATAAGGAGATGTCATGCCTCTTGATTTGAAAAAGAAACGCCAATTCGATGCGCGAGCCGCCGTTGTCAAAGCCCTCGCCCACCCAACCCGGCTGTATATCGTTGATGAACTCTCGCGCGGCGACCGCTGCGTAGCCGAATTAACCGAATTGATCGGCGCGGACATGTCGACCGTGTCCAAACATCTCGCCGTACTGCGCAATGTCGGCATCATCAGTGACGACAAGCGCGGGGTACAAGTGTACTACCGGTTGAAAACACCATGCGTATTGAACTTCTTTGGCTGTATCGAATCAGTGCTCAAAGAACAGGCCGAGGACCATCTGCGATTGATCCAGATCGACCGCTAATATTTACCGACTCTGGGAGGTCCGGTTGAAGCTGAAGCGTGAATTGCCCATCCTGGCGCTGTTTACCGGCGTCTTTTGGCTGTTTTTCTATCTCCCGTTCGAACGGCTGCCGTTTGGCCGATTTGTGAACGAGGCGTTACCGCTCGCCCAGTGGTACGCCCAGGAGCATGTCATTCTCTGCCTGCTGCCCGCCTTCTTCATCGCCGGGACCATCGCTGTCTTCGTCATCCAGGGCGCGGTTATGAAATACCTCGGCCCACGGGGCTAACAGGCTTCTTTCGTACGGAGTCGCATCAGTCTCCGGTTCCGTCCTGGCCGTCTGCTCCTGTACCGTCCTGCCCCTGTTCGCCGGCATTTACAGCATGGGCGCGGGGATTGGCCCGGCCACCGCCTTTCTCTACGCCGGCCCGGCTATCAATATCCTCGCTATCATCCTGACCGCCCGCGTCCTCGGATTGGGCCTCGGAATCGCCCGCGCCGTCGGCGCTATCGTCTTCAGCATCGTAATTGGCCTGATCATGCATACCCTCTTCCTCAAATACGAGCGCGAAAAAGCCGCCGCTATGGCCCTTCCCGACGACGACTCCGGCCGCCCCCTATGGCAAACCGTGCTCTACTTCGCCGCCATGATCGCCGTCCTCGTCTTTGCCACGTGGGGGCGCCCCGAAAACGCTCTCGGCTTCTGGCACATGATCTTTCAAATCAAGTGGATCCTCACCGCCGTTGCCGCCGGCCTGCTCGGACTCATTCTCATCCGATGGTTCAGCATACCCTGGTGGGAAATCGCCGCCGTAGCCGCAGCGACCATCATCCTCGCCTTGCTGTTTCCCGATTCTCACCTGCTCATCTTTGCCGCGGGCGTTATCGGCCTGTCCGCGATTACCGTCACTTCGCCCGGAGAACCCTCAGACTGGTTCGAGCAAACCTGGGGGTTTGCCAAACAAATCCTCCCCCTGCTGCTGATCGGTGTCCTGATCGCCGGAGCCCTGCTCGGCCGCCCCGACCATCAGGGACTCATGCCACCGGAATGGGTGGCGTCGGCCGTCGGTGGTAATTCCCTGTCGGCCAACCTCTTCGCCTCGGTCGTGGGTGCCTTTATGTATTTTGCTACCCTCACCGAAATTCCCATCCTTCAGGGGCTCATCGGCGCCGGCATGGGCGATGGTCCTTCACTGGCCCTCCTGCTGGCCGGACCGGCCCTCTCACTGCCGAACATGCTGGTGATTCGAAGCGTCATCGGCACCCGCAAAACAATTGTTTTTGTCTTGCTCGTGACTATACTGGTTACGCTCAGCGGAATGATCTACGGAGCTTTAGTATGAATCAAAATATCATTGAATTAAAACCGATCGGCATCATTCATACACCCTTCGAACAAAGCGAAGGCACACCGATTCAACCAGCCGTCGCCGAGGGCGCGGAAGGCACCGTCGAAATCGACCCGGCCTATACCGAGGGACTCGACGATCTCGGTCGCTTCGAACGCATCTGGCTGGTCTACCGCTTCGACCGGATAGTCACCGTCCGAATGAAGGTCGTCCCCTTCCGCGATACCGTCGAACGCGGCGTCTTTGCCACCCGCGCCCCCTGCCGGCCAAACCGTATCGGTATCTCGCCGGTACGGCTGCTGTCAATAGAAGGCAATCGACTGCACGTCGCTGATGTCGATATCCTTGACGGCACGCCTTTGCTCGATATCAAACCATACTCGGCCAAATTTGATGCCTTCCCCGAAAGCCGTTCCGGCTGGCTCGAGAAGGGCACCGATCGAAAAAAAGCGGATCGCCGCTTCGATAAATAACATGGTAAACAGGAGAGAACTGTGAAGAAGATCCAGATCCTCGGTCCCGGCTGTGCCAAATGCAACGAGCTGCACGACCGCACCACCGAGGCCGTAGCCTCACTCGGACTCGACTGCACCGTCGAAAAAGTCACCGACATCACTGAAATCATGAACGCCGGCGTCATGATGACACCCGCCCTCGTCGTTGACGGCGAGGTCAAAGTTACCGGCAAAGTCCCGAAACTCGACGATCTCAAGAAAATGCTGAGTTAACAAACGAAACTGCGGAGAACCATATCATGAAACACTTACTCACCGCAACATCACTCCTGCTGGCCCTTTTTGTGTGCACTGCCACCGGAGCTGACAACACAATGCCCGACAGCTTACCGGTCGACTCGGCCGAAACTGCCCAACCTGAACTCCAGACCGACCACTACGTCGTTTACTACTTCCACGGCAACCGCCGATGTGCGACCTGCCAGAAGCTCGAAAACTACTCCCACGAGGCTGTCACGAACGGATTCATGGAGGCACTTGACAGCGGAACGATGGTTTGGAAGGTTGTAAATTACGACGAAGAACCCAACCAGCACTTCTTCAAAAACTACCAGCTCTACAGCCAGTCCGTCGTAGTCTCGCACATCGTCGATGGTGAAGAAACCGAATGGAAAAATCTTGACAAAATCTGGAAACTGGTCGGAGACAAAGAAGAGTTTATCGATTACGTCCGGTCCGAAACCCGCGCCTTCATGGAACCGGAGCCGCAAAACTGATGGATCCGTATCTGGCAGCCATAGGGTCAGCCGTCTGGCTGGGAATCCTGACCTCCATATCACCCTGTCCGCTGGCAACGAATATCGCGGCAATCAGCTTTCTTGGCAAACAGGTTGACCGCCCCCGTTACGTTTTCGCCGCGGGGCTTTTCTACACACTCGGACGAACTGTCACCTATGTTGCCATAGGCGTGCTCATAGTTGCCAGCGTGCTGGCTATTCCCGACATTTCGTTTTTTCTACAGCACCACATGATCAAGATTATTGGGCCGGTCCTTCTGGTGGCCGGCCTGTTCCTCCTCGGCGTCTTTCGGCTGAACTTGACCGGTCCCACCTTTGCCGACCGCATGCGCGGGCGGGTCGAAAAATACGGCCTCTGGGGCGCCGGCCTGCTTGGATTGTTATTCGCCCTGTCGTTCTGCTCGGTTTCTGCGGCCCTGTTTTTCGGCAGCCTGATCCCTCTGGCGCTGGAGAACCAGTCAGCCGTACTCATGCCCACCGCCTATGGCATCGGGACCGCACTCCCGGTTGTGGTTTTTGCCATCCTCCTCGCCATCGGCACCCGCTCGGTAGGCGCTGCCTTCAACAAACTGGCCGTCATCTCCCGCTGGGCTCACTGGCTGACCGGCCTCATCTTTGTCGGTGTGGGGGCGTATTTCACTTTAGCATACCTGTTCGAGGTGATCTAACCCCTCCGGCTAACCATTTTCTGACACAAAAAACTTGCTCCTGTCACCCGCATCGATCTTACATTCTGTAACGTCGGCCCGAGATTCACTGTATAATTGGTGTACCGTTGCCGACAACTAAAAGGTATGCACAGTATTGTCGGACAACACAATACAGAGAACCTACAGAACTGCAATGAGGGAATAATTATGAAATTGATGCTTACCACCGCCCTGCTCGCCGCTCTGGTAATCGGCTGCGGCGGCGGAACAACCGTCACCCGCCTTGATCCCGAATCGACTACCGACCTCAGCGGCAAATGGAATGAAACCGACGCCCGAATGGTCGCCGAAGAAATGGTCAACGACGCCCTCAGCCGCCCCTGGCTGATCAACTTTGTCGAGGCTAACGGCGGCAAGCCCGTTGTAACTGTCGGCCTTATTCGCAACCGGACCAACGAACACATTGACACCGAGGTCTTCACCAAGGACTTCGAACGCGAACTCATCAACAGCGGACAGGTCCGCTTTGTCAGCAGCCTCGACGAGCGCTTCTACGTCCGCGAGGAACGCCAGGACCAGGCCGAGTTCGCCTCCGCCGAAACCCGCAAGAAACTCCGTGAAGAACTCGGCGCCAACTTCCTCATGATCGGTGCGGTCAAGACCATCACCGACGCCGTCGAGGGCGCCCGGACCGTGTTCTACCAGACCGACCTGGAACTGGTCAATGTCGAGACCAACGAAAAAGTCTGGATCGGCTCCAAGAAAATCAAAAAAGGTATCGCGCAGTCCGGCACTAAATGGTAAAAAATCGACTGCGGCATAACGGCCCCTACGGCCTTGCCCTCCTTGCCCTGATCTTTGTCGGCTGCGCCTCCGGTATCAACAAGGACGAATACTACCGGCCGATCGAAATCGATCTGCGCGCCGGCCAGTATCAAAATGTCGTCGACATAATCGAGAAAGCCCGCGAGGAAGGCACCTACAAAGAAAAAGACCGGTTTCTGTATTATCTCGATGCCGGCCTGGCCTACCATTATGCCTCGCAGTTTGATTCATCCAACTTACGCCTCTCGGTCGCCGAACAGGCGGCCGAGGAACTCTTTACCAAGTCAATTTCCAAGGGCATCTTCGCCAACTCCATCCTCAGTGACTTTGTCACCGAATACCCCGGCGAGGATCATGAGGTTCTCTATACGAATCTTATAATGGCCCTGAACTATCTGGAAAAGCGTGACTTCGACGGCGCCTTTGTTGAGATCCGCCGGGCCAACGACAAACTCGACCTTCTCGAACAGAAGTATGTCGATGCCGAACAGAAAATCGCCGCGCGCAATGCCGAAGACACCGCCGAGGCAAAAATCGCTTTCGAGGCCGGCGAAATCCGATTCAACAGTTCCGCCTTTGCCCGCTACCTTTCCATGCACATATATGCCGCCGACGGCCTCTACGATGACGCCCGAATCGACTACGATGCCCTGCACGAAGCCTTCATCCTCCAGCCGCAAATCTACAACTTCGATCCGCCAGAGGTCGCCTATCACTCGGACTCCGACGCCATCCTCAGCGTCATCAGCCTCGCCGGCCTCTCGCCGATCAAAGATGCGCTCAACCTGCGCGTCCGTACCGACGAAAACCTTAATCTGCTGACTGTGCAGTACGATGATGACCGGCCCGAAAACACAACCTTCGCCAACTTCCCGCTCCCGGACAATGTCGGAGACTTCTACGCCAAGCTGACTCTCCCGCAATTGGTGGACCGGCCCTCATCCGTCGCCTCGATCCGCGTCACCGCCGATTCGATGGTTCTCGGCGAATTGCAGCTCATCGAGGATATCGGCGCTGTCGCCCGCGCCACCTATGAGGCTCGCCAGTCGCTGACCTTATGGCGGACCGTCGTACGGGTCGTGCTCAAAACCATCGCCGCGTCAAAAATTAAGAACAAAATAGACGACGGCGGAATTGCCGGCTGGCTGGGTAAACTCGCCACCGATGTCGCCTACGACCTGTCCGAGAAAGCCGATCTGCGCGGCGCTGTCCTGCTGCCCGACCGCGTGTATGTCGGCGATTTCGAAATTCCGCCGGGTACCTACAAAATAAGGGTTGAATATCTGGATCCCACCGGCGCAGTAGTCGACACTCGCTACTATACAGACATCAACGTGCGCCCCAACGACTTCAATATGCTTCGCTCCGTCTGCCTGCGCTAAGCCTCGATCCTTCCAACAAATCGCTCCGGTCCAGCGTCACTAGCCCATTACCGGTTTCTATCGTCTGAATAATTTGACCCCGGTCCACTCGGCGCGTATAATAAGAGAGCCGACTATCTGGTCCTGTAAACGGGATATTGGGAGTGATTCAAAAAAGCCCGCAACTACTATTACTTGTCCTGGCCGCATTGGTGATTATCGTCTCTTCGCCAACAGCTTCCGGCGCAGCGCATGACTCCACCGGCGCTATTGTCGGCGTTGTGTCCGACACCACCACCGCCAAACCGCTCCCCGGCGCCAGCCTGAGCCTTGCCGAGCCCAATCGCGCTGCCGGAGCCGACGAATCCGGCCGTTTTTCGTTTGCAGCCCTCCCGCCCGGAAAGTACAGCCTCACCGCCACCTACGTCGGTTACACCCGCGTGGATATCCAAATCACCGTCCGGGCAGGGGAGACTACGTCCGTCAATGTCGCTCTCCAGCCAACCTTGACTCCCGCCACCAACATCTATGTTCACGGCGAGCGCGATATCGCAACCGAAGGCGACGGGACCGGGACGGTTGTTGTCGATGCCCAGACCATCCGTGACCGACCCGCCGGCCTCAACGACATAAGTCGCTCTGTCGCCGGCATGGTTCACGTCGCCCGATTCGACGACCGCTACCCGAGCCTCGTTGTCCGAGGCGGCTCTCCAATCGAAAACGCTTTCTATGTCGACAACATCCCTCTGGCCAATATCAGCCACTATCCGTCACAGGGATCCTCCGCCGGACCGCTCGGCGTGCTCAACACTTTTCTCATCGACAACGCCACCTTTTACGCCGGCGGATTCCCGGTTACCTATGGCGACCGCATGTCCTCCGTATTCGATATATCGCTCCGGTCGGGATCCCGTGATGACTTCCACGGTCAGGCCGTCCTCGATGTCACCGGCGCGACCCTCAATCTCGAGGGACCGCTCGCCGACGGGCGCGTGTCCTATCTGGTTTCCGCCCGACGCGGCTTTCTTGACCTCATGCTCAATGCCCTGAATATAGACGCCTCTCCAAACTATTCGGACCTGCAGACCAAAGTCACGTACTACTGCGATTCTTCACTCGATATCTCGCTTCTCGGAATCGTCGGCACCGGCGATATCTTTTTCTCCGAACAGGTCTCAGCTCAGGAAAGTATCGATTTCTTTGGCAATGCCGACTATACCTCCGGAACCGTCGGCCTCACCGCCGACCATCGCTCCCAGGATGTTCACAGCCTCTCAACCGTTGCCATCACCGGCACCACCTGGAAAGACGACCACTACTTTACTGCCAGCGGTGACTCGCTTTACCAGAACAGCTCCTCCGAACACTTTTTTACACTCCGTCACGCAGTCGAACGAACTCTCTCGACATCATGGGCACTCGAATACGGCGCCGAATATCGTCTGAAAAATGCCGACTACGATTTTTCTCTCCGCCCCTTCAACGACCCCGATGGCTACTCCAACGAGACCGTAATCGTCGATACAACTCATACCTACTTCACACCATCAGCCTGGACCCGCAGCGAATGGCGCCTCACTTCCTGGCTCTCCACCCACCTCGGGCTCCGCTGGGACTTTTCGTCGTTTTTTGAACGCGTCAACTGGTCGCCGCGCCTGGGGCTCCGCGTCCGCCTCTCCGACCGCAACGCATTCACTTTGTCAACCGGCATCTACTACCAGTCCCTGCCGCTGATGCTCGCCTTCCAACACGAATCAAATGTCCACCTCCCCGACCCGCGCGCGACCCATCTCACCCTCGGCTACAGCCACCATGTCGCCGATTGGGCCCGGCTCAATGTCGAAACCTTCTATAAACGCTACAAAAACCTCCCCATGGACCCAACTCAGCCGACCGCATTTATCCTCGACGAACTCGTGTACAACTACGGCGTGTTCCCCGGCCACGTCCCCCTTGTGGCGTCAGGCGAATCCCGGGTCACCGGACTTGAGGTTGCCACCGAAACATCAGTGGGAAAGACCCTCCGCTTGTTCCTGAGCGGTTCCTGGTCAAGCGCCAAATACCTCGACTACCACGGCACCTGGCGCCATCGCGTCATCGACAACGAAATCGCCTTCGACCTCGAATCACAGTGGCAGCCCACACCCGCATGGCAACTGTCCGCCCGCTGGGTCTTTGGCGGCGGACGACCCTACACTCCATACAATGTATCGATGTCCAAACTCTTCGGCGGCGCCGTCTACCTCCACCGGGAAGCCAACACCGTCCGGTACCCCGATTATCACTCGCTCAACATTCGCATCCAGCGCGAATTCACTTTCTCCGGCTCAAACCTGATTGTCTACTCCGAGCTGTGGAACTCTTACGACCGTTCAAACATCGCCGGCCAGTACTGGGACTCCGACGACAACGAGATCACTACCGTACAACAATTCCCGCGCCTGCCGATTATCGGCCTCGAATATCAATTCTAATCTATAATTGACAAATGAGGCATTATTTGCCCTATTTCTGCCGGAACCGGCACAAGACCCATTGGCAGCGTGACAGCGCGGCCAGTGATGCCATGCGAGTACCTCGCTGAGGACCAATCCACGTCATCGGGAAAAGATCCCGTCCACCCCGGCGGACGGATCGACAATGCAATCTCCGCCCCCGACCCCGGAGCTTGCGTCAGGTTCACCGGCAACTTTAACGTTGCACCGATCATTCGCACCTGATTCTATATATGCAAAAGGAGTTACCATGCTGTACAAACCCAGCCGCTGCATTTGCATCGAAACACCAAATCACAAGGATGCCGTCAAGTTCTACCACGACATCCTCGGCTTGAACGTCGTCGAAGACCACGGCGATTCGGTCGAACTCGATGCCGAGCCGTTCCGGCTCTTTGTCGACAAAGCCGACCAACCCGCTGTCGCGATGGAATTTGCCGTGCCCGATGCCGAGGCCGCCCGCGCCGAACTCGAGGAAGCAGGCTGCACCGTCGTCAAATGGGAAGGCAAAGGCAAATGCTGTTACATGAAAGACCCATTCGGCCTGGTGTTTAATCTCTGGGAGGTCTGAACCCACCGTGCAACTGTCGCCCCGGACCTACTCCGGATCAATGCTCATCCTGGTCCTGTTCCTGATCGTGTTCCAGACGCTGGTCGTTGTCCTCGGCGACATCACCCGCGAACCCTGGGGCGATGAACACCATTTCGTGCAAACCGTCCGCACTTTTGCCGGCGAACCGTTTGCCGAAACACTCCGCACCTACCCCGAAATGTCCGGGCCGCTCCCGTTCATCATCTACGCCGCATGGGGAAGAGTTGTCGGACTGGACCTCTGGCAGCTTCGCCTGCTGTCACTCCTCATCGCCCTCGCATCCTGCCTGCTTTTTCACCGCCTGCTCTTCAACACTACCGGCAGCGGCCTCGCCGCCGCTCTGCTCAGCATATTTCTCGCCCTGCACCCTTACATGGTCGGGTTCTCACTCTTTGTATTCACCGACGGCCCCGCTATCTTTTTCACCATCCTCACCGTCCACGCCGTCACCCGCAATTCACCTGCCCTGATCTTCCTCGGCCTCTGCGGAGCACTGCTCTCCCGCCAGTACCTTATCTTTCTCTGGCTCGCTGTCATCCTCTACTATGTCTGGCAAGCCCTGTCTTTACCCAATCGCCGCACCGCAATCACGAACTGCACTATCACCGCCGCCACCCTGGTCCCGCTCATCTCCCTTTTTATGTACTGGAACGGCCTCAGCCCCGACAACGATCTTCGCACCCTCTACGCCGACCAAACCCTCACATTCCATTCCAGCTACCTGGTCATGTACATCAGCATCATGTTCTGGTATCTTTTGCCGCTGCTCATCTACCGGTTCCGCGGGATTTACTATGCCCCCGGCGCCATCGTGAGCGCTCTTTCCCTGAGCTGGATCTACTTCCTGATTCCCGTCCGCCCCTCAGCGTATGCTGTCGATATCGACGTTCACACTGTCGGCCTCTTCCACAAAGCCGTTTTGCGTCTTCACGATGCCGTCTGGTTTGCCGACCTGATCTTCCTGCTCGGCTTCGCCCTCGGCCTCCCGTTGCTGCTGTATATCGTCCGTAATATCACTCATTCGCTGCGCACTGGCCGACCAACCCTCCCCACCCTGCTTGACATGGCAGCCCTGGCCTTCCTGCTGATCATGCCCTTCTCCTACCTGAACTGGGAAAAGTACCTCATGCCCCTGCTCCCCCTGCTGATTCTGCGTTTCGCTATGACGCCCGCTTCGAGAACCGAAGTACCGCCACCATCAGCACCGCCGGGCCGTAAATAGTCAACGCGATAATCTCCTGCTGAAGTTCCGCGAATCCCGCTCCGCGCATCAGGATCCCCCGCGCAATATCCATGAAATACCGCATCGGATTAAGATAGGTCACCTGCTGCGTCCACTGCGGCATGTTCTCAATCGGCGTCAGCAGTCCCGAGGTCAACAGGGCGAAAATTGAAAAGAACCAGGCGAAAAACATCGCTTGCTGCTGCGTCGATGTCACCGTCGAGAAAAGCAACCCGATACCCAGCGTCGATATAAGGTAGAGGCCCGAAAGCGCAAACAGCAGCGGTACCGATCCGGCAAACGGGACCCCGAACCACAGAATCCCCACCGTCAGTGCCACAACCATCTCGAAGATCCCCAGGACTGCAAACGGTATCAGCTTGCCCAAAATCAGCGTGACTGTCGTCATCGGCGTCACCAGCAATTGCTCCAGCGTGCCGCCTTCACGTTCCCGAACAATGCCCATCGAGGTCAACATTACAGTCACCATCGTCAACAGCGCCGCCACAATCCCCGGCACCATGAAATACACCGACTCCATCTCCGGGTTGTAGAGTATCTGATACTTCACATCCAGGGGAACCTCCGTCCTGCCCGCCCCCCTCGAATACTGGCTCGAGATCTGACCGGCGTACCCCAACGCTATCGCCGCATTGCTGGCATTGGAACCATCCGCCACCATCCCGACCCGTACACCCTCGCCCGCTGTGAACCGCTTTGTAAAATCAGGCGGAATTATCAGCGCAATCTCCGCCGACCCATCCTTGAACCGCTCCTCGATCTCATGTATTGAAACCGACGTCTCCTGCGGCACGAAATAACCGCCTGCCGCAAACGACTGGATATACTCCCGCGTCTCGGCGCTCTGATCAAAATCATAGACATCCAGCAGGACCTCTTTCACTTCCGTATTGGCAACATAGCCGAACAGAAACAGCTGAATAATCGGCATCGCAAAAATGATGCGGAGCATATTCCGGTCCCGAAACACCTGAATAAACTCCTTGCGTATGAGCCCTCGCAGTCCGCCAAACATACTACGCCACTCGAATTTGAAATTTTTTGGCCGCTATCGTCAGCAACACCACCATCAGCAGCAGCAACGCCCCAGCCTGCGGAAGCAGCACCTCCAGCCCGGCCCCCTTGAGCATCACGCCGCGAATAATCGTCACAAAATACCGCGCCGGCACCAGGTAACTGACCCCCCGAAGAACCACCGGCATGTTTTTAATCGCGAAGATGAACCCGGAGAGCATCACCGACGGCAACATTGTCATCACCAGCGCCATCATCATTGCCACCTGCTGCGTTGTAACCAGCGACGATATCAAAATCCCCAACGCCAATGAGGCCCCGATATAGATCAACGACAACACTAACATCAACACATGGGAACCCACGAACGGGACATTGAACAGCAGCCGCGCCAGCACTACTATCAGCAGACCATCGACCAGCGCAATCGCGATATACGGTGCAATCTTTCCCAGCAGGATCTGCACCGGTTTCACCGGCGCGGTCAAAAGCTGCTCCATCGTGCCGGTCTCTTTCTCGCGAGCGATTGTAATCGAGGTCAACAGCGCCGAGATCATCACCAGGATCAACGCAATCAATCCCGGCACAAAAAACTGCGATGATTTCAAATCCGGATTATACAGTACCTGCTGTGAAATTTGTATCCCGCCAATGCGACGCGCATCCGGCAGCTGCGACCGGAGTTCCGTCCGCAGCACCCCCTGCGAATAGTTCTGCACCGCCGCGGCAATCGTATTGTTCGCCCCATCGACATACATGCCGAGCGTGAAATTTCGGCCCGTACGGACAGCTTCACCATACCCCGGCCGAATTACCAGCACCGCGTGCGCTTTTGCCGCCCGAAGAATCTGCTCCGGATCAGCCGGATCTACCGCCACTTCCGGCGGAGAAAAGTAGGTCGACGCATAAAATGCCTCCACCGCCTGTCGTGACTGGCTGCTCTGGTCGTAATCCAGTACGGCCAGTTTGATGTTCTCGATATCCATATTGATCGCATAGCCGTACAAAAACGTCATCAACACCGGCATCGCCAGCACAATTGCCAGCGATCTCGGGTCACGGAGAATATGATAGATCTCCTTGCGGGCAATGAAGTGAATCTTACGCACCCTTGGCCCCCTCGCCACTGATTAAGTCGATAAACGCCGACTCCAAATTGTCTGCACCGAGCTTCTTCACAATGTCAATCGGCTCGCCGACCTCCACGATCTTCCCCCGGTGCATGATCGAAATCCGGTCGCAGTACTCGGCCTCATCCATGTAATGCGTTGTCACGAACACTGTGACGCCTCCCTCGGCCAGTTCGTACAGTATCTCCCAGAACCGTCGACGAAATATCGGGTCCACACCGCCGGTCGGTTCATCCAAAAACAGGATTTCCGGCTCGTGCAGCAACGAGACACCCAGAGCGAGCCGCTGGCGCCAACCGGTCGGCAGCGACACTGTCCGGCGATCCAAAAACTCCTCCAAACTCAACCGCTCGGTCAAATCTGCAATTTTCCGACGGACCCTCCGTCCGCTCAGCCCATAGGCCGACCCGTAAAAATGCATATTCTCCCGCCCGGTCAGGTCGGGGTAGAGGGAGAACTTTTGCGACATGTACCCGATACTCCGCTTGATCCGCTCCGCCTGCATCCCCACATCAAACCCGGCCACCGTGCCGCTTCCCGACGTCGGCTCCAGCAGACCGGTCAACATCCGGATCGCAGTCGTTTTCCCGGCCCCGTTCGCTCCTAGGAACCCAAACGTTTCACCCCGCTTTACCTCCAATGATATGCTGTCCACTGCGGTAAAATCCCCGAACCGGCGCGTCAGGTTCTCTATGACAACCGCGGACTCACTCATGACTGACGCTCCAGCAACTGAATGAACGAATCCTCAAGACCCGGTTTTACAGCCTCAAGCTCATCTACCGGGATCCCCAAGTCCCGCAATACCCCGCTCATATCCTCCAGTTCGGCTCCCTTGCTGACATACACGTGCAGCCCTGCGCCAAACCGCTGCGCCTTCAACCCGTCCAAATCGTTCAATTTTCGAATGAGTTCAACGTCGGCATCGAATCTCACATAATACACCCGCCCCTCAAACCGGCCCGCGAGATTTTCCGGCGTTCCTTCAGCCAGCTTCTCACCGGCAAAGACAAAACAGCCCCGGTCCGCCCGTTCAACCTCATCCATATACGGCGTGCTGACTACAATTGCCACCCCGTCATCACGAAGCTGTTTGAGAATCTCCCAGAATTGACGACGCGAAAGAGGATCAACACCGGTTGTCGGCTCGTCCAGCATCAACAGTTTCGGATCGTGCATCAGAGCGCACGAGAGGGCCAGCTTTTGCTTCATTCCGCCTGAAAGGGCTGCCGCCCGTCGATTGGCGAACGGCCTGAGATTCGAAAACTCGTACATCCGATCTCGTCGCTTTTCATACTCCTTGCCGACAACATCAAAGATACCCGCATAAAAGACAAGATTTTCCTCAACACTTAAGTCCGGATACAACGAAAAGATCTGCGGCATGTATCCCAACGTCGGCTTTACGGGGTCGAACTCTTTCAAGGCATCCCTTCCATCAATCCGGATCGTTCCCGCATCCGGCGCCACCAGATTACACACCGCCCGGATGATCGTTGTTTTGCCCGCGCCGTCAGGCCCGACCAGCGCATATATCTCGCCCTGCTCGACCGCCAGCGAAAAATCCCGAACGGCCTGCACCGGGCCGTACGATCGGCTGAGACTATTCACTTCCAGATAGGCCATTACTCACCAATCGTCACGTACACCGGTTGACCGACTTTCAGCCTCCTTTCCGGATTGGGCACCGTCACCTCCACCGCATACACCAAATCCGCCCGCGCCTTCTTTGTCTGCACATTTTTGGGAGTGAACTCCGCTTCATCTGTCAGCCACGTAACCGTTCCCGAATAAGTCGGACCCGCCTCGGTATCGATCATCGCCGCATCTCCAAGAGCAACCTTCGAAAATAGTCCGGCCGGCAGATATATCTTCACCCACACCGTATCCAGCTTCGCAATCCGCACTATCGGCCGCCCCTGGCCCAAAAGTTCCCCGGCGTCGATGTATTTCTCCGTCACCGTCCCGCTGGCCGGTGCCGTCGGGCGAACATCTTGCAACTGCCGCTCAATCTGTGCGATATTGGCCTCGATGTGCGTAATCTCTGCCTGCATCGTCGCAATGTTGGCTTCCGCTGCAGCCACCGAAATCTGTGCCGTCTCATACTGGTGTTCGATCTCATCAAGCTGCCGCTGCGACGCCGAACTGCCGGCAACCAACTGCTGCACCCGAGCCACTTCCTTGTTCAGGTAGTCTGCCGAAACAACAGCCCGCTTCACCTCCTGGCGTGCTGCTTTAATCTTCGCCTGCGCCACCTTCCGACCGGCCTCGGCCGAAGCCAACTCCAGCTCCAGCCGGGTTGGATCTATCCTCAGCAGCGTATCACCCGATCGAAGATCCATGCCCTCATCAAAATACAACTCCTGCACCGTTCCGGCCGCCTCCGACGATACCATGATCTCAGTTGCCTCTATCATCCCCGATCCCGCCGGAACCGTCTGGTCATCACCACAGCCTGCCAGTATAAACAGCACCGGCAGTATGAAAAGCATCCGTTTCATCTTATAGTCCTTCTGTCAGTTCATCTGATCCTGCTGCGTACAAGTACGCCGACTCCGCTATATAAAACGCCCCCCGTGCTGCCGCGAGTGACGCCTCCGCCTCACTCAGTGTCGCCTCAATTTCCAGCAGTCGATTCGACGGCAACGCTCCCTCACGATGTCTCGCCTGCGCCAAATCATAGTTCCGCGAGGTTATCTCATACCGATCCTGCGCCGTACTATATCTCCGATAGGCCAATAGAAGCGATTCATACGCGAGATGCATACCCCGCGTCAGCTCTTCATCCAGGTCATCCCGACCGCGCTCCGCCGCCCCGACCGAATACTTCGCCTGCGAAATCTCACTCGAGGTCTTCATCCCCAAATTCAACGACCACTCCAGCCTCCCACCAACCGTGAAGTAGTCGTTCCACGTATTGTTGAACAGATCCAGATTTGGCTTACCGTAGGAATAACCTCCGTACACCGACAACGTCGGAAGATACCCCGCTTTCGCTCGCGCCACCGACGCCCGCCTCAGCTCGATAGCAGCCCCGGAGGCCACTAACTCCGGTCGCGATACGGTCATCGTCGCTGCTGACGGCTCCTCTGGAGATTCCACCGTCTCGGTCAATATCACCGTTTCATCCAACGCCAGACCCAGCAACATCAACAGGCGGATCTCTGCCGCCCGACGGTCATGCTGCGCTTCTTCCAGACGGAAACTCGCCTCGGTCACGGCCAACTCACCCTCGAGAACATCAATCGAATCAGCCGCCCCGGCTGCGTACTTCGCCCCAAGGTCCTCCCATACTAACTCCACTCGCCGCAGCGAATGCGAAGCCGCCTCGATCGACCGATCAGCACGATACAAACCGAAGTACTCCACCCGCGCCATATACGCCACCCGATCAAACTCCGCCGCCACCAGCGCTTCACGATACGCCCGTGCCGCGTCGGCGGCATCGATCCCCGCACCGATCCGCCCGCCCGTATACAACGGCTGAACCAGCCGAACATCCGCCTGATAATGCTCCTTTGATCCTATCTCGCGACTGAGATTCCCGGTCGGCGTCTCCAGCTCCAGTGACGCGACCTCGGAATTGTAGAACGCCATCGCTGTCGCTTCCAACGTTGGGAAGCGCGCCGCTTTGGCCGCCTCAACTCCTTCACCGGCCGCGTCACACTCCGCCTCGGCCTGTTTCAGCGCCCGCGAATGCTCCGTTGCCAGCGCTACCGCCTCAGCCAGCGACAAGTTCCGCGACCAGGCCGATCCAGCCATAACGATAACCGCCAGCATTATGTAGATCAACATCCTCATCGTGCCCGCACTCCGTTCAAAAAAAGATCCACCACCGCGTCCCGCCGCGCATTGACAAACGCTTGGCGGTCCGACACCTCAGTCACCCGGTCAATCAGCGGCGCCATCAAAAAATACCCCACCTGCATCGTGATAAACGACACTACCGCTTGAAAAATATCTACCTCCCGAAGCGTCCCGTCCTTCCGACCCTCGACCAGACGCATCCGAAGCTGCTCCGGCACGCCCGAACTTTTGATCGTCTGAGCCAACACCTCAATCACCTTGCTCTCCGGATTCGCTAACTCCCGCAACAGCAGCCGGGGAATCTCCGGCCGCTGGAGAAAAAACATTCGGTACTGGTCGGCGATTCCCCGAAGCGCCGTCTCCAGATCTTCATGATTGTGCAACTCACGCCGAATCAGCGAAATCGTCTCAGTCATGTACTCGCGAATCGATGTCTCGTACAACTCCTGCTTCGAGGAATAATAGTAGTAGATCAGCGCCTTGTTGACCCCGGCACGCCGGGCAATACGATCCACCCGCGCTCCCGCCACACCATGCTCAGCAAACTCCTTGAACCCCTCCTGAAGAATCTGCTTCCGCGTATCGCGCCCTTCACCGTCGGCAGGGGAGATGTCTAATTGCGATCTGTGATCATCCATAACTAACCATTTAGTTTAACGATTCAGTTAGTAATTTACACATTTTCTCGGTCAATGCAAGCCTTTCCTTAACCATTTAGTTGAATCTCCGTTAAGATGTTATACAACAATAGCATAAAAGCCGAAAGGTGACTCTACGGAAAAATCCCCAACTCCTTATAGGCTACCGAAACCTTGTCTATCGCCTCAATAAATGCCCCGGTCCGAAGGTCAGTATTGTAACGCTTTGCCGTATCCCTGATCTGCAAATACGCCTCTATCATCGTGCCTTCAAGGCCCGAATTCACCAGATCCTCTTCATTCGCCCCCTGTACCAGTTGCTCGAACGCATCAATTGCAAACTTCTGACCGGTCAATTCCTCAATGGCGCTCAGCATTTTGGTGTTTGCCGACTGATCAAACCGTTTCTGCATCCGACCAAACCTCACACGAGACAAATTCTTCAGCCACTCAAAATACGACACCGTCACACCACCGGCGTTAAGATACATGTCCGGAATCAGCAGCCGCCCCGTCTCAAGCAAATACTCACTTGCCTCAGCCGTCACCGGTCCGTTGGCCCCCTCCGCGATGATCTTCGCTTTGATATTCCGTACGTTCTCCATGGTGATCTGGTTCTCCAGCGCCGCCGGCACCAGAATATCACACTCCAACTCCAGCGCCTTTAGTGTCTGCTCGATATTGGTCGCACCCGGGAATCCCAGAATCGACTTATTCTCCTCCCGATAATTGCGAACCTCATCCACATCCAACCCGTCCGGATTTGTAATGGCGCCCTCATATTCCGCAATCCCGACAATCTTCGCGCCACCCTCCTGGAGAAACTTCGCCGCATGATACCCCACATTCCCCAATCCTTGCACTACCACCGTCTTACCGGCCAATCCATCCTCTAATCCCAGTGCTTTCATATCGTCTGTAAACGTACACGCCTCCCGAATCCCGAAATACACGCCTCGCCCGGTCGCCTCCGTCCGGCCACGAACACCTCCCTGGCTTACCGGCTTACCGGTCACACACCCGGCCGAGGTCAACTCCGTTTGCGTCATCGCCTGAAACGTATCAAGAATCCACGCCATCTCCTGCGGACCCGTACCGTAATCGGGCGCCGGTACATCGATAGCGGGCCCGATAAAGTTCTTTTTGACCATTTCATACGTATACCGCCGCGTAATCCGCTCCAACTCCGCCTGCGAGAACTTCGGCCGCGAAATCTTTACCCCGCCCTTGGCTCCCCCAAACGGCACATTCACAACAGCACATTTGTACGTCATCAACGTCGCCAGCGCCTGAACCTCATTGGAAGTCACATTAGCCGCATACCGGATCCCCCCCTTAACCGGATTCCGATGATGGCTGTGCTCAGCCCGCCAGGCCTCGATAACCTGAATACTGCCGTCATCCCGACGCAGGGGAAAGGTCATCTTGTATGTACTGTTGCAGATCTTAATCTGCCGCAGCAGTCCTTTGGGGTGTTTTGTCAGTGCCGCCGCTTTATCAAAATACCGATTAACCTGAGCTAGAAAATTCGTTTCACTGGACATGTCTTAAGCTCCTTTGCGTTTTTGTCGCTGCCTGTTTGCAGGCAGGCTCTCGGTTCAGGGCTACGGGCGGGATGATGTGTGGCGGCGTCGAAATTCCCCAATCAGGCTCACCAGCACGATGGCCGCAAAAAGCGCCAGCGTACCGAATATCCACTCCGATCCTTCTCGCGAGGGATCATGGGCCGGAATACGCCCAACCGTCATATATACAGAAACCAACGTCTGAACCGCAATCCAGATCGTCGTCACTGTCAGCGCCGCGCGTGAACTCCGGACGATCCAGAACCCCATGAAGACGGTAGCCAGCGCGATCCCTCCTGTGATCAACAGCGGAACCACCGAATCGGTTCGCACCGGTCCGACAATACCCATCGCCAGCACATACAATCCGTACAGTATGACCAGGTATCCACGCTTCATATATCACATCAACGTGCCGACGTCCTACCGACGGCGTAAATAGTGAATTTCCCAGAGCGTGTCCCACGAGACGCCGTCGTCAAGCGACCGCTCCCAGTTCCAGTCGAGACTGTCCTCGGAGATGTTATACCATACCATTCGCTGC
Organism: uncultured Ignavibacteriales bacterium; assembly: GCA_964612145.1. Taxonomy (GTDB): domain Bacteria; phylum Zixibacteria; class MSB-5A5; order GN15; family FEB-12; genus JAGNLV01. The sequence goes on from CAZTBP010000008.1 coordinate 32,475, forward strand.
CGATAGACCGAGCCGGCCCGATGTGCCGTACGGCTCAGGATCATGCTGTCAGCAACCGGGCCGCCGACAAAGTCCAGATACCCGCCGGCGTTGTCCACCCAGGTCTGGTGCCACTTGCCGCTATGCTTGTTAAATGTCGAAACCGAGCGACCCCGAAACGGCTGCTCGCCGGCCGTCGTGAAATTCTCCACAATCACACAACTGTCAAGCTCGATCACTATCACGTTCTCCCCGCGGCCGCTGTCACCCCACGTAAGCTCCCACTCCCCGACCCAGAAATCAAACTGTCGAAACTCCGGAGCCGCACACGGCCCCGAACTGTCCGAATCCGCTGCATCATCATCCGATGCAGCAACAACAACCGACACCAGCACCAACAGCAGTAAAGCTATAAGACCATTTCGACTCATATCACCTCACGGAATGTTCTCCTATTGATACACAATCTCAGCCCAGAAGCAATAGTTCTCGCCGGACCATAAAAAAAACGGGAAACCGAAGTTATCGGCTTCCCGCTTGATGCGTGATTACATCACGCTTCTATTTCTATCGATTGATTTACTTGATCAGCGGGCAGGTAAACGACGGACCCATGTCTAGACGCTCAAGATGACCAAGACCGATATGCTCTTCGACCATCTCCCAGGACGTCAACTCAAAGTCCGCCACGCCGTCGTCGTTTTCATCATGTATCGCCAGGCCTTCTTCGGTGAATTCCAGCGGATATGCCTGCCAGCGCCCACCATCGTAGTCTCGATCACCCGGCTTCGCTTCAGAAACAGGGCGCTGACCGTCAAGGTTCGTGAACACAAAGAGGCCGTCTTTCGGGCCTTTGTCCGGAAGCTCGTTTCCGGTGTCAAGCGTGCCATAGAGAGAACCATCAGCCCAGATAGCATCCATGGCAGGCGGACCCTGGCCGGCGATGGCGACAAGGGCAAGCGCGGCTGAAGCGACAGATGCGGTTAGGAAAGTTCGGAGTCTCATAACAGGTACCTCCTGTTGTGGTTTGAGGTTGCGGTTTCCGCGTTTTTCCTGAGATGCCGCGTCAACTGCGCGGCAGCGTCGCTACCAGTCGTACCGATATAATTGCCTCATGTTTATAGAGAAGGACGGTGCCTGCCATCAACCGATGACAATGCTTCTTACTATCTATGTCTGAAGATGTAGAATCTTGCGGTGTAGACAAACACGGTGCCACGCCGGGCATCGTACCTACTTTAACGTAATAGACAGGCCCAATTGTTTCATTGAATTAAAAAAAGGGATGCCTTTTTGTGTCATGTGACATCCCATTGACAAACAGGACACGCATTCGCAGCGAGCTTTCATGATATGCGAACTGAAGTGCAACGTCAACGCAAGTTCGGCGCCGCCCTGCGATGCAGCTCGCGAAGAGTACTGCGCCTCACACGACTACTTGATCTTCAACACCGACTGTCGCACTGTCCCCTTGAGATCCCGTATGGCATAAAGCGTAATTGTTGAAGGCACCCCCCGCCGACGAAGGTCCTTAATATATTCAAGCACAACTTTACGATTCCCCTTCAGGTTGTCCTTCAGCGCCCAGCCCACTCCCTTCTGAACCAGTTCCTCGGGATTATCGACCAGATTATCACACAACTCCAGCACCAGATTCGTGTATAAACCGGAAGTCCCTGCATCCCGTGTGAAGACCACCACACTCGCTCGCTTCTTCCACAAATTATCCGAACTGTTCCACTCCCGAAGCAGCGCGACCGTCTCGTGATAGTGACTGTCCAACAGCGGCTGGACAACATTAAGTGCAAAGCTGTCACATGTCCCCCAGTTATTGCAATGCACGATAACTTCATCAAGAAAATCGAAATTATCAGGCGTGATGGCATCAAGCGTCATCTGCACCAGCCGCAAACCAAAGGACGATTGCTCTACATACCCGGATCGATAGAATCGCTTGGCCAGCCGAAGGCGCTGATGTGGGCTCAGCCGCTCGAATTGCGGTTCAAATCCCTTGATAAGAGCATCGACATCCGGCGTACGGATCCCGTACCACTGGACACCCGGCGTTTTGATCATCTCCGCCACGTGCTTTTCATACTTGGAATCAGGCTTTGTAGACTCCAACACATCCACAACCTGCTGGTAAAGAGGCGCGTCAGCCACGGGACCCTCCTTGATATGGCTACTCGATCGCGCTGTGCCAACTCTCCGACGGGTCCGGATTGGCATAACCCGCAAACGAACCGGCAAACACGATATCTATTTCATGCCGAATACTGTCACTGCCTTCATAGGCGTGCTCAACCGCCCCGAGGAACCGGCCAACGCCGACCGCTCCCCCAAACTCCTCATCCGTCTCGCGTGCGATCACCTCTCGCGCACCCTCGCCGTGTTCAAGACGCCCCCCGACCAGGTGCGTGTAAGCCCCCCTTCTTGTACGTTATCAAAACATGACCCGACTGGACAACCACCAGACGACCAGGAACGTGTATAGGAGCCAAATTGTCCGATCCCATCGGCAGTCATTCCTCCAGAGTTCACGCATTCCAGCCCCGAGTCATCGGTACCAGCAAATCAGGCTTGTCTGTCACCAGTATCGAAACGCCCCGATTTTTCATCCGCGCCGCAGCCTTCCTGCTGTTCACCGTCCACGCAATCATCGGCAGACCGGCATCAACCGCTTTATGCTGCAACGCCCTTGTCACCACCCGCCAGTTCGGAACAATCAAATCCGCCTTCACATGACGAACCCGCCGAAGAAGCGTTCCGCGCCGAAGCCGCGACCGAAGTACCGATGGCGTCATGCTCCCGAGGATCAAACCGGTCACGCTCGTGGACGTCACGTCCTTCACCGCGCCAACCGCCTCATCCTGAAACGACGTGAAAACAACATGAGAAAGATCGAAAAATCGACGCACTAAAGCAACAATCACTTTTTCGTACCCGACTTCCTTCAATTCGATGTCCAGTGCCACCCGGCCGGCACATAATTCCAACACCTCAGCCAGTGTCGGAATCTCGTAGCCCCGCGTCAGCCCCAGTTCCCGGACCTCTCCATACGTTAAGTTGCTGATCCGCCGTGAGGCTCGGTGCACCCGTGCATTGTGATGTACCACCGCCACCCCATCCAGCGTACGCCGAACATCGATTTCGATCCCGTCGGCACCGGCGTCAATCGCTCCCGCAACCGCCGCCAGGGTGTTTTCATGGAATCTCGCCGACGCTCCCCGGTGCGCAAACACCGCCGGACTCTCAAGAAAACCAAGACGCCGGAAATTCAACATGAACCTGCCCCCGACAAACTCACCTAAACCACCAGCTTCTGCATCACCTCACGGGCCGACATCGTCTCACAGGCAAACAGCATCTCCCGGACCTCCTTCTTCCGATCATCGGCCAGCAGCCCCTCCGCAAGACCATTGAACTTCGCCTCCAGGTCCTCCATCGTCATCGGCTCACGCGGATCGCCCTTCGGATACTCCAGATACTCCTCAAATTCCTTCCCATCGACCGTCTTCACCCGCACCCGCGACGGCTGCTTGGCCGGGAACATCTTCTCGAACTCTTCGGAGGCCTCCCCCTTAATCTTATCGATCACGCTCCAGATCCGCTCGTCTTTCAGCTTCTCTTCACTGAACGACTGGGTTGTTATCTGGTGATCAACAATCGCCGCCGCCAGGCAGTACGGCAGCGAATGATCCGCCGTCTCCCGTGACTCCGGACGGTACTTATGCGGATCAAACAAAATGTCGCAGGCCCGTGCAATCGTCGTCACCGTCACCTCTTCTATCTGGTCGTGCGCAATGTCATTCTCGGTCAGCACTTTCAACAGGCAGCTAAGATGCGTGTGGGTTAGCGCTTCGGTCGGGAACGCCTTCATACCGCACTGCAAAATACGATATGATTCCCCCAGCCCGCCGGTCATAATCTCAACATCCCAGTCCGGGCCGAAACAATCCATAAACCCTTCCTTGCCCTCGAAGACCGCCGTCGTGCCCGAATAACCCTTCTGCGCCATCAATGCCGCAAATACTCCCGTCTGCACCGCCATCGGATCCACCGTATTTTTCATCATCGTCAACTTGCCCGCCGTCGGGCAGCCGATAGTGTGATTATGACTGCCGTTGATCCCGATCGCGTGTGTTATCTGCTCCGCCGACAACCCCAGCAGCCGCCCTGCCACCACCGGCGATACAAACTGTGTCAGCGTCGCATGATGCCACTTCCGCTCCCGGACACCCGGCTTGGCGAATTCGCACAACCGCTGCTCGAACTCATACGCCAGCACAATCGCGACAATCACCTCTTTCATCGAGGCGTCCACCATCTCACCCACCGCCAGCGCCGCCGGTATCAGGTCCGACGGATGCGACGGATCCTCTTTCCAGTAAATATCATTAAAATCCAGCGCCCGGACCATTAACGAGTTCACCAGCGTCGCGTTCACCGCCGGAATTCGATCCCCAAATCCAATCACCGTGGCCTCTTCTTTGCCCGCCATGTCTTTGTAAATATCCCGGAGAATATTCACGTCAGTCGTATGATACCCGCCATAGGCACAGCCGACCGAATCAAATAGGTACCGCTTGACTTCATTAATAACATCAGTGGGAAGCTGGTCGTACGTCAGGCCGACCGCAAACTTGGCCATCGTCTGGGAAATAGTCTTCTCGTCTGTCATGATTCCATCAATATGTTTGAGGTTCTGGTAAATTTCTCCTGACCGTCAGGGCAGCAGGCTGCCCGGACAACTGTTAAGCCACTATTATAACCGCCCGCCGATACCGGGGCAAGCTGCTCTTACTGCCCCCCCTTAAACCCATGCGCAATTCGGTACGTTCTTTGCACTACAGTTTCGTAAAAATACTCGAAATCGTTGCAAAAGAATGGCTTCCACTGGACCAACAAGGAAAGCGATAGATGACCAAACCACGATCAGGCCGCAATTGCGCAACGGATTGCGCCCCAAATGCGGTACACGCTTCCGGGGAACTGACCGCCTGGGGACCAAACCTCACGGTCACCTCGAATTTTGCTCAGTAAATGCCCAGTCCCGCCGACCGACCCGACTGCGGGAACGAAAAAAGAAATAAACAACCCTGTCACCGACAGGAACCAGAGGTCCTTATGAAACAGATTCTCATACTCATCACCGGCTGTCTCGTCCTCCTGACCGCGGGTGCTTCCGCCCAGGAGGTCATCATAACCGGCTTCCCGGAGGGCAAGGCCGGTAGCCTCGGCACCGAGTTCTTCGCTCCTTACCAGGGCGATCTTCAGGCTGTCGCCGACACCCTCGACACCTACCCGCTGGCTGTCGCGGTTGTCCTCGGCGGTGCGGATGGTGAGAAATTCGGTACCGACCACGACGCCAAAAACCCCGGCATCGCCCTCGGCCGCGCCCATATGCTCCGCCGCCACCTCATCTACGACTTCGGCGTCGACTCCAACCGGATTGTTATCCAGTCCACCGACATCCATGAAGCCGGTGAGCAATACCGCTTCGCCAGCGTTCGCGTCGTCCGCGAAATCGCCGACCTCGAACAGAATCTCCTCGACCGCATCGAGGCCCTGGAAAACCGTCCCCCGGTCGAGAAACACTTTACCGAAACACAAATGATCACCGACACCACCGAACACCCCGGCTACCTCGGCCTCCAGCTCGGCGCCGGCATAACTACGACACCATTCGGCGGCGTCCCGATTGTCACCGGCGCCATTAGCTGGCGACGAACAATCTATATCGAGGCCATCTTCGGCCACACCTTCTGGAACAACGACTACACCGCCGACACCCTCACCTTTGATTCCAAAAAACGCGTCGCCGGCGTCCAGCTTATCTGGTTCCCCAATGAGGACCTCCCCGTGGGTGCTGTCGGCGGGTGGTTCCGTAGCGAACAACTGGCCGATGATTACCACCAGTACGTTCGACTGTCGGAGGGCCCGATGATCGGTCTGCGTGTTGTACCGCTGGACTTCCTCAATCTAACCGCCACCTACAACCCCTCCAAGCACCGTTCCTTTGAAAATCTCGCCGCCGACTCCGAAAACGACCAGTTCATGCTTTCGGCAACCGTCTTTTTCGAACTGGGAGGTGCACGATGAGAAGGCTCATTATATTCTTAACAACAGCCGCGCTGGTCTTCGGCCTTCAGGCCATCCTCAGCTGCTCAAGCCCGCTTGAGCCGGAGGATCTCTCCGGCGACACCCCCGGACCGCCGCCGCCGGAGGACACCGTATTCATTATCGATACCCTCATCGATACGATCGGGCTGGGCGACACCGTTACCATTATCGATACCGTCCTCCAGATCGACACCATCCAGTTCGGCGATACGACATTTATAATCGATACCGTCCTGCAAATCGACACCGTTTTCACCGGTGACACTACCTTTATCTTTGATACTACTGTCGTGTTCGACACGACCTTTGTGACGGACTCGATATTTATCGTCGATACCATCCTTCAGATCGATACCGTCGACATCGGCGACACAACCTTCGTATTCGACACAACCGTCGTGTTTGACACAAGCTTCGTGTTCGATACCACCTTCATCACCGACTCGATCTTCATCATCGACACCGTCGACATCGGCGACACGACTTTTGTCTTTGATACCACCGTCGTGTTCGATACAACGTTCACAACCGATTCCATCTTCATCGTCGATACTCTTGAGATCGGGGACACGACTTTCGTGTTCGACACCACTTTCATCACCGACTCGATCTTCATCATCGACACTGTCACTCAGGTCGACACCGTCGACATCGGCGACACAACCTTTGTGATCGACACAAGCTTCGTGTTCGATACCACCTTCATCACTGACTCCGTTTTTGTCGTCGATACAATCGAGACAGGAGACACCACCGTGGTGTTCGATACAAGCTTCGTGTTCGACACTACCTTCATCACCGACTCGATCTTCATCGTCGATACCGTCACTCAAACCGACACCATCGAAATTCGCGACACCATCACCATCATCGACTCGACCTCGGTTATCAACCTCCTCTGCGACCGGCTGAACTCTACCCAGCAAACCATTTTCTGGATGCTCCCGGTCGAATCCGGCTCCTACCGCCTCGAATTTCAGGGCGCCGCCGAACGTGACCAACCGCCGGTTGAACTGACCATAACCATCGATGGCGCCGCGTATACATGGAACCTGACCGAAACCATGTCGATCGAAATCGACCGCCCGCTTGACCCCGGAAGCACCGTTGACATCCGACGGACCAAGCCGAACCCGCACGGCCACGAGGTGGATATCTGCCTGAATGTTGTGAAACTGTAAACGGAAAAACCACGCCCCCGGCGTGACCCATAAATCACATCCATGACCCGCTCCTCGAGCTGCTGCTGAGCCCCGTCCGACCCTCCCCGGACGGGGCTTCCTTTCTAAAACGTAAAGGTGATTAGCCTTTTGCCACTTCCGACCGAAGGGTTCCTCTTCACTTGCGGTGGGATCGGTACCTGCAAGCCACCCTGAGCGGAGTCGAAGGGTGAGCGGAATCAAGGGGTAAGCGACACCCAAGGGCGACTTGCCGAATCCTGCGTAAATGACTCGTTGAGTCCTGAGTAATGTCATTCCTGCGGAAGGGCCTGTTGAAAAAGTACTTGTTCACGACAGTACTGTAATCCCGCGCAGGGGTCGACTTTATGTCGCCCCGCGTGTTGACGCATGGTGACTGTTGCCAACAATCTGACCTTTTTCAACACGCCCAGAAGCAGGAATCCAGTGGTTTTTTGGGGTAATGTCAAGCAAGGGTGGCCCACCGCTGCGGTGACAAGCGTGCCCCACGACTTGGGCACCGTTGACAAAGTTTTTGCGTCCGTTAAGCTGGCGCCTCATACGCGCCTGAAACTGACTGGAGCGGCCGCTAAAAAGATATCGAAGTAAGAAGTCTTCGCGCGACGGTGCACCTCCCGATCGCTTCCTCAATCAATTGGACTACATCTCTTTTCAACACTTTGGCCGATTGTATCGCCGGCCAAGTGCGCCGTTATTGTAATCACAAGCCATAAACGTGGCGTTCCCGTACAGAATGCTGCGAATAGGTGTGAACGCACAAAACGGCGGGCGAGACGTGATGCCCGCGACGAGGAGAACCGCTGATGCATCCGTCTCTCCCGCAAGCGAGATATCGCAGTGTTTTCAAAAGCGTCCGCAGTGCAATCCTGAAACTTCGAGAGAAAATGTGGAGACGGTTCATTCGTCCTGAAACCGGGCAACTAAACTATTGTAAACATGAGATGCACACCTGCATCAGAAAATGGAGTATGAAAATGAAAACTATCAGTTATTTAACACGGATGTTGCGCGCGCCAATGTTACTGGTTTTTCTGTTCGCGCTACTCATCGCCGGATGTGGTGATGACGACGGTCCCACGGGCGGTACGTCCGACACCACTCCCCCGACGGTAGTGGCGACGAATCCGTTGAATGGCGCCACCGGCGTGGCTGTCATTGACGTTCTTTTTGACGAGCCGATGGACGGTTCCTCCCTCACCCAGAATTCGTTTACGGTTATGGGCCCGGGCGCGACGGCTGTGACGGGGACCGTTTCATATGATGCGAACACCCAGCGAGCGTTGTTTATGCCGACCAACGCCTTGGAGTCGGCCACAGCCTTCACCGCGACGATTCTTACTGCCGCCAAAGACACCGCTGGTAATGCCCTTGCCGTCAACTACATCTGGAATTTCTCAACCGCCGCGGCCGCGACCTCGCAGCTGCCGGTAGCCCTGCTGACATCTGACGACTACGCAATATTGGCCGGCGCTTCGATTACCAACACCGGGATCACCAATGTTACCGGCGATCTCGGTTTAAGCCCCGGGACATCGGTCACCGGCTTTCCCCCTGGAGTACTCGTCGGCACGATGGATGTCGCTAATCCGTCCGCCGCGCAGTCGCAAGTCGACCTGACGGCCGCCTACAACAGCGCCGCGGGGCGTTCCGTAGGGCCGATCTCAGTGGCGGGCAATGTTGGTGGGATGACACTCCCGCCGGGTCTCTACAAGTCCAGCTCCGGCCTGACCATTTCGTCTGGAGACCTCACCCTCGACGCCAAGGGGAACCCTAACGCCATCTGGATATTCCAGATCGCATCGACCCTCACGACTACTTCCGGTCGTAAAGTAATACTTACCGGCGAAGCAAAAGCCGCCAATGTCTACTGGCAGGTCGGCACCTCGGCCACTCTGGGGACGTCTACCGTCTTCAAGGGGACCATCATGGCTGACCAGTCAATCTCCATGAATACCGGCGCGTCGCTCGAAGGCCGAGCTTTAGCTCGGGTCGGATCGGTCACGCTCAACGGAAACACAATCGTGAAGCCGACTCCGTAAGGAGCCGGTTGCTGCAACTGTTCGCCTGATCGGCGAACAGCAATAGAATGACTTGGCGAGCACAGCCAAAACGCCCAAGAGACATCTTGGGCGTTTTCTTGTGAGCACGGGTGCTCCGCCGCTTGAGGCGGGATCGGTACCTGCAAGCCACCCTAAGCGGAGTCGAAGAGTGGGCGGAGTCGAAGCGCCACCTGCCTGCGTCGACCACCATTCATGGCGGAGAACTCTTTCGTCGTGTCAGGCGTCCCCACCTAACACATGTGATGAATCCTGCGCTAATGTCATTTCTGCGGAAGCAGGAATCCAGTGGTTTTTCTTCTTGGATGAGAGTAGCTTTTTATTGGGATTAGCCGTAGTCAGCACATTGATTTTAGAGACAAAATTCGTTTTTTGGATAAAAGCCAACTTGGCACCTGGTAGTGCAATAATCCATTGGCACGACAACAACTTCAAGATTTTGTCATGAAATGAAATGGGAAAACAAGAAATCAAACTCACAGAAGCTCACGAAGAAAGTCGCCTACGCCAAAGAACAATAACGCAATCACTAGAAGAGCTATTATTACTGTTCTCACAATGTCTAAGCCTAGCTCTTCCAAGAATGACTTTTGGCTTTTCTCAATCCTCTTTAGCCGCTCTTGTATCCTGTCGAGTTTTCTGAGTACCCCTCCTCGAAGCTTGTTCTGATTCGATACTGTTTCTTTCTAACCAGTTCTAATGCAGTTTCAACCCGGCTCAGCAAATCATCAAATTCAAATGGTTTAGACATATAGTCCAGAGTCAAGATGGTTTCTGAGCCGGAGGTCTCGAAAGCGGGAGGTCGCTCATAACCAGAAATCCCTATAATACCAACAATGTGATCATGGGAATTAACGAGGTGCTCGATTACGGACATGCCCCCGAGGTCGGGCATCTTGATGTCGAGAAGAATTAGTTGGATTTCCTCCCCTCGCGCCTTCAATACGTCAAGGCAATCGATTCCACCGGATGCAGAGAATATCTTCTTGTATCCAGCCGATAAGAGTGCCTCTTTTACAAAAGAGCACATGACAGGCTCGTCGTCAACTACGAGGATACCGCTGTCCATGTATGTTCTTGCTGCTTTGTCCGTCATAGCTTCGACCTGTTTCAACAGCTTCTGCGATTCCCCTACGAACTACTCCATTTCAATCAAACCCCTGTTAATGGAGAACAATCCTCCGTGGCCCCACAAGTAAAAATCCTCAAGAAATGATGTGCTGGTGAAACAGAATATACACTCTTCTTCCCGCGTTCCCAACCACAAAAACCACAGCAAATCAATGGCAAACCCGCCACCGCGCCATAGAGTGACATCAAGCCCGTAAACGGTTGCGCGAACTGTGAAGGATAGTGAAAAATCATGCCCGCAAAAACACCAAACAAACCCAACCCCCTACAACCGCCCCTTCACCCACGCCTCCAGGCCGCCCTCCAGCACCAGCTCCTGCGCCGCTGCCCCAACCGGACCAATCTGGTATTGTTTCCCCTCAAACGTCACCGTCGCCTCGGCAAAACTCACCGTGGCCTCACTACCGGTCACCACCGTCAGCTTGTCGGTGCCGTACTTCGCCTTGAGGTCGGTCACCAGGTCCGGCGCCTCGATCGCCAGAAATCCGTTGTTGATGGCGTTGCGCTTGTACGTCTGCGAGAACGACCCCCCGATTACCAGCGCCACACCCCGATACTTCAACGCCGTGGCCGCCTGCTCGCGCGAGGACCCGGTCCCAAAATTGAACCCCCCGACAAGGATATCGCCCTCCTTGACAACCTTGCCGAACTCGGGATCATAGTTCTCCATTACCACCCCGGCCTGCTGCTCGGGAGTGAAGTCGTCGATATAGGTGTACTTGCCGGGATAGATCCCGTCGGTGTTGAGATTGTCCTGATGGCACCAGATCACCCGCCCGGAGATCTCGGTCGGGAATCCGTCGATCACTTTGGTCGCCCTCCTCTCACCGCCGCCCGGCTTCTTGGTCTCACGGACCTCACCAACCGTCTCGACTTTCATCAGGTTCTCCGGCCCGGTGATATATCCGGCCACCGCACTCGCCGCAACAACCGTCGGCGAGGCCAAGTACGCCTCCGCCTCGCGGGATCCCATCCGCCCCTTGAAATTGCGATTGGTCGCGGATATCCCCACCTCGCCGTCTTCAAGCAGCCCTTTGCCGAGACCGATACACGGTCCGCAGCCGGCCGGAAGCGGGATCGCCCCGGCATCGAGCAGCTTCTGCCAGTCGCCGCGCTTCTCACTTTCGGCCTGCACCTCGCTGGAAGCCGGCGCGATATAGAACTCGACCCCCTCGGCCACCCGCTTGCCCTGCACAACCTCTGCCGCCGCGGCCAGATCCTGCACCCGGCTATTGACACACGATACCAGGTACGCTTTCTGGATCGGCATCCTGCGCTCGCCCATGTCGATCACCGATGTCATCGTTTTGACATGATTCGGCCCCGACACATGCGGCGTCACGGTCGACAGATCCAGCATCAGTTCCTTGGCGTAGAAGGCACCGTCATCGGCCGCCGGACGGTTCCTGTCCAGTTCGGCCAGCAGCTTTGCGTTGAGCCGCGGGTGAGAACCGTTCCCGTCCGCATCCGATGGCACCCCGGCCAGCCCGCGGAACTTCACGACCTCGATCCGGTTGCGCAGCCACTCGATTGTGATATCATCGATAGGGAAGAGTCCCACCAGCGCGCCCCACTCGGTCGTCATATTGGCGATCGTCAACCGCTCATCCAGCAACAGTGCAGCCAGTCCGTCACCGACAAACTCGACCGCGTGATTGAGAACCTCGTCGTTGTTGAAATGTCCGCACAGCGTCACGATAACGTCCTTCCCGGTCACGCCCGGCGGCAGCTTGCCCTTCAACTCACAGCGCGCCACCGGCGGCACCTGCCACCAGGTCCGCCCGGTCGCCCAGATCGCGGCGGCGTCGGTCCGTACTATCGGCGTCCCGAGACAGCCCATCCCGCCGTACATATTGGAATGGCTGTCCGAAGCAACGACCATCGTTCCTGGCCATGCGTACCCCTCCTCGCACATGATCTGGTGACCGATCCCGCGGCCCGCGGGGTAGAAATCGATCCCGTGCTCACTGGCAAACGCCTCAATCTTGCGATACTTGGCAAGGTTCTGCTCGCCGGTATCCTGCACATTGTGATCCAGCGTAAACACCACCTGCCGCGGATTGGCGATCTTGGAGGCCCCGATCGCCTCGAACTTTGGAATCACCGCCCCGGAGTTATCGTGCGTCATCACATGGGCCGGCTTTATCGAAACATAGTCCCCACTGTGTACAACCTGACCGTCATCCAGCCCAACCGCATACTGCTGAGCTATCTTTTCAACGAGATTCTGCTTCTCTGCCATATTATAGTCCTTCGAGTATTCAAAGTGCAAAACTTCCGTAGTGTTTTTCCTGCGAAAACAGGAATCCACTCTTTTTCCGAAGCCTCCTGGCTCCTACTTCTGCAGGAATGATATCTAAGTATCGTCTGACCACTCCCGGCCTACTTCACCAGATCAAAATCAATGAAGTCACAGTGATGGAAAATAATACTCTCCGCCAGCCGCTTCTCACCGGCGCCCTCCTTGGAATGCGTCGCGATAACATGCATCACCTCCGACGGCACCCCGTGTTTGAACGCCAAACCGACCCCGGAGAACGGGTGACGGATATGCTTGCCGTAGTCCGACTTGTGCGGCTTGCCGTCGATAATCTCAAACTCCATCAGTTTGCCGACATCAGCCAGCAGCGCGCCGGCAATAAGATAGTCACGGTTCACCGGCACACACCGCACACCGTGTACTTCCCGCAAAACGTCATCACAGGCCATGCACATCCGGCAAACTGCCCGCACGTGGTCGATAAACGTTATTTCGCAATTCTCCGCCAGCAGGGTAAAGGGGATGTTGCGCAACAGCTGTTCGGTCCAGCCGCGATACTCGATCGCCTCGGCCCAGCAGGCAACCGTCTGCCCGCGAAGCGTCTCATCCTGAATTTCATTAACTTCAGGCAGCAGTTTCGTAACCAGGTCTTCCATCGTCGCCTCGTCTATTTGAGTAAATTGTTGTCGGTTACCGCGGGCAAAACGTACGGCCCGCTACCAAACAGGCCTCATTATATAATGGGAAAGCGCCCTTGCCAAGCCTGATCCGCCCCCGTTTAGACCGGACTCGTCGGCACAAGCCGCAAAGTATACGAAACCGTACTTATTTACGTTACTTTTTTCACAAAAAGATGGGCTAAATGGTGTTTTTTCTCTTGTGCCATCCGACAAAGTATGTTAGTAATCGATAACTAATGCTTTCACCGGACACTGAACAATGGCGATGAACAAGTCAATCGACCGACGAACTCAGATACTCGAAGAGGCCACCCGGCTATTTTCGAGCGACGGCTACGACGGCGTCACAATGAAGCGACTGGCCAACGCCTGCGGCATCACCGAGCCGGCCCTCTATCGTCATTTTGATTCCAAGGATGCTCTCTACAACAACGTCCTGGAAGGCATCGGTGAGCGCCTCCACACTGAAGAGTTTTTCCAGCAGTTCGATGATGACGCGGACCTGGAGCCACTGCTCACCGGTATCGCCGAACACATCATTGATTTCTACACGCGCAACGCCGGCGTCTACCGATTACTTTTGTTTTCGGCTCTCGATGGTCACGTCTCAGCTAACCACATTTTTAACCTGATTCGCGGATCCTACGTAAAATTCCTGGTCAAACATCTTGATCGTCTCTACAAAGAAGGAAAGATAGTCAGGAAATCCAGCGAGATCACTGCCCGATGCTTTATCGGGATGGTGTTCGACTGCGCCATGTCCAAAACACTCTGGCGCGGTTTTCAGGGGAAGACCTTCAAACCGACCGAAACGATCTCCAATAATATCCCCATCTACGTCCGGGGTCTGCAAAAGGAGATTGCATCATGACCACAGCACGATTTCTACATAAATCATCCGTCTTTATGAATGTACTTTTAAAGGAGGTCTCATGGGTTGCTTGAAAAAGGCGGGCATACGATCGTCCCTGCCGATACTGCCGCTGGCAGTACTGACGATCGTTTTTCTGCTGGCCGGTAACCTGGTCGCGGGCGTTCCCAATGACGTCTGCGCTGACTGTCACGACATTAGTGAAACGTTTCACAAGACGCCGCACGCGATCTATCTCGCCGATGATCCCGAGCTGGCTGAAAACAGTTGTGAAGCGTGCCACGGCTCAGCAGTCGACCACGTTAACGAAGGCGATCCCGACTTGATCCTGAATCCTGCCGATCAGGATCAGTTCGGCGCGTCCCTGCTCTGTCTTAACTGCCACCAAGATCAGCAGTTTGATGACTGGTCGTTCAGCTCGCACAACACCGGCGGCGTCAATTGTTCGGCCTGCCATGTCGTACATACCGGGTATACGCCGTCCAAACCGGATTCTCCGGATTTGTGTTACACCTGCCATTCCGACGTTCGGGCGGCGGCCTATATGCCGTCGCGTCATCCGGTCGCCGAGGGTAAAATGGACTGCAAGGACTGCCACAACATCCATGGTGGCGCCACCATGTTTGTCCAGGACCAGAGCCGGACGGAGCTGTGCTACAGCTGCCATGCTGACAAGGAAGGTCCGTGGGTGTATGAACACGCCCCGGTGCAGGAAGACTGCATGATCTGCCATTCACCCCACGGCACAGTCGCTAACAACCTGCTCAAACAGCAGGAACCGGCGTTGTGCCTCAACTGCCATTCCATGCATTTCCATGCTACTATCGAGGGTGCTGATGCGAGTATCATCCCGCCCGCCGACTCGAACCTAGTTGTCAACTCGACACCGGACGGCTGGAAAAAAGGCATGCTCACTAAATGCACCCAGTGCCACACGGCTGTTCACGGTACCGATCTGCCGTCGCAGTCCATCAGCGGCCACGGTGCAAGCCTGACGAGATAGGATAGGAAAAAGGAATGAAGAAACTGATAACTCTGACTGCTGTCTGCCTGTCGATGATTCTCGTCGGTTCGGCGGTCGCTCTCGCCGAGGACGACTACGCCACCACCGAGTACTCATTCTGGCTGGGCGGACACTACACTGATTTCGAGGATTACTCCAAGAAAGTCGGTGAGTATATGATTAACGAAGATCAGGCCTACCCCGAGTGGCGGCTCGACCTGCTGTCAACCTCGGCGGGGAAGCTGATGAGCCTGAAAGCTCATTACTTTGACGATCAGAACATTAATGCCAACCTTAAGCTGATTGTTGGCGACCGGATGAGCCTTCGCTCCCAGTACCGTTCACTGACACATCAGACCGGACAGGACTTGTTGACGAATTTGGCCGCCAAAGAAGCGACTGGCGGCAAGTTCCTGACTAATCAACTCAAGGATCCCAATGCGAATTACTATTCCAATCGCCATGAGATCCTCAACGAATTCAATGTCCAACTGTCTAAAAAGAACAATGTCCGGTTCCTGGTCGCGCACCGCAGTATTATCGAGAAGGGCCACGAGCAGCAAACTTCGACCAACCACTGCTGGGGCTGCCACGTTGTAGGACAAACGGCCGAAGTCGACGACCGCACACACCAGGTGACCGCCGGTATCCAGGGCGATGTTGCCGAGGACTTCCTTGCCGGCTACGAATTCGGCTACCGTCGATTCGAGTCGCGCGGTGATCCGACCTATCGCTACTACGATACCGCCAGCCACCCCGTCTTTGTCGACAGTGTCCCGCTGCAGGACGAATTCGGCTCCCGCCTGATCTACGACGACACCACCGCGCGGGTCGGCTACCTGCCTGAAACCGAAAAGATGTCGCACAAAGTTCGGTTCAAAGGCAATGTCGGCAAAGGCCGTCTGGCCTCGTCGTTTGGCTTCGCCCGGACCGAGAATAAAACCACCGAGTGGAAAACCGACGCTTTCAGTGGCGCCATCAACTACGCCACCCTTCTGGGACCGAAAACGCGGCTTCTGGCCAAAGCCAGCGGGGTGCGCATGACGTCTGATGAGGAACTGCTCGACCTGCCGCTCTTCCGCGCCGGACGACCCGGTCCGGATGGCACCGGTGCGAATGTCGACTTTGACACGACCCTGTACTCATCTATCGATCGGCTCGATGCCCGCATCTCCGCCGAAGTCATCCACAGGCTCACTAACCAGTGGACCATTGCCGCTTTAGGCGGATTTGAACGAATCGATCGCGATGACTACCCGGTCGTGGGTGACGGACTGGCCACCAGCCGCTTCATCGGCCAGGTAAAGGCCCGTTATCGCAAGGGGCTGACCTACTCGTCGCGGGTCAAGTTCCGCTACGAAAAGACGACTGATCCGTTTGTCTCCAGCAAAGGTCTTTTCGAGTACGACGGTTCGGACAGTCTCGCGCCGGTTGCACCCGGCTTCTCGTTCATCCTTTACCACCAGCGCGAGGACCTCCGCTACCAGACGATCACAACCGAGCCGACCGACCGGATGGAATTCGAATGGAATTCCAACTGGCGACCGGATTCGAAACTCGGTCTCAATGTCGGCGTGCGCGGATCGTATGACAAAAACAACGATCTGGACAGCCTCGATGTCGAGCACTTCACGCTGGTACCGAACCTGAACGTGAACCTGATGCCGACACCGCAGTTCGTCGTAACTGCCGGCTATACCTTCAACCATCACAAGTCAAGAGGGCCGGTGGCTGTTGCCCTCTTCGATGGCTGAGCGGGCCATCTTTTCCGCGACACCGTGAGTGGCGCAGCGAAACACTATGGCTCGATGTACACCATGGCCGACTATGAAACCAACGCCCACACCGTCTACTTCAACGGCAGCTACCAGGCTACCCCGAAGTTGATGCTCAACGGGTTGGTGACCTATAACATGTCCGAGGGTGGACTTGAAGAAGTGGTCATGCCGGATGTCAGCGACCGACTGGTCAATGGCGCCGGCGCCCCCGAATTGATCCACCAGGACTTCACGTTTACTGAAATGCATGATTACTCCAACCTCGACTACGAGATTCTGCGTCTCAGCGCCGGGCTGGAGTATCAGCTGACCCCGATGATCACCCTGACGGTCGACGGTGATTTCGCCGACCTGAAGGACAACCAGAGCTACGTGTACGGCGATGAGTCCGGTAGCTATTACATGATTCGGTCGGGCGTCTGGCTGAATTTCTGATAGATGAAGATGTCCGGGGCGCCGGCTGCGGCGGGCGCCCCGATTTAACACAAGAGATTGACACGGACAGGACAAACAGGTTTCTTTGGCGTGAACGCGACAGAAAAGAAGAGTTCCGGGATAAATACTATAAGATTTATCCGGTTTTGCTTGTGATTTCCGTCACAAGTACGTATTAATGGGTGGTAGTAACGATTACTAACCAAGAGTTGAAGAAGGTACTGACTCGATGGAATTGAAAGCTACGAAGAAGCGAACTCTTTTTCGTCACCCGTTGAGCGCACTTGCCGGCGCTCTGATTATGGCCGGTGGCGCCCTGTTTGTCATCCTTGTCTTGATTGATCTTACCGCGGCTCACGAGAATCCATACCGGTCGCTGGTGACATTTGTCCTGGCCCCGGCTGTTATTCTGCTGGGCGTCCTGTTGTTCATGGTCTCAATCTGGCTCCAGGTCCGCAAAGCTCGCCGGCGGGGCGAGGAAGTGAAGTTCAATCTGTCGATTGATCCAACCGACCCGAAGTATATTCGCAACCTCTGGATGTTCCTCGGCCTGACCGCAGTCCTGGTGCTGGTTGTCGTTTTTGCCGGCACCGAGGCCTACGAGGCTACCGAATCGGTCGCTTTCTGCGGGGAAACCTGCCACGAAGTCATGGAGCCACAGTACGTGACCTATCACAACTCCCCCCACGCCCGCGTCCCCTGCGCCGAGTGCCATATCGGTCCGGGAGCGTCGTTCTGGGTGAAGTCCAAGATCGATGGCATCAGACAGATTTACGCCTCGGCTTTCGAAACGTATTCCCGACCCATTCACACCCCTGTTGCAAATCTGCGACCGGCGCAGGAAACCTGTGAGCAGTGCCACTGGCCGCAGCAGTTCTACGGAGATAAGCTCATAACGCGGACCTACTACCGCACGAACGAAGAGAATTCACCGTGGACAATCAGCCTGCGCGTGAAGATCGGCGGCGGAACCCCCGGCCAGGTCGGCCAGGTAGAGGGAATTCACTACCACATGCTGACTCACAACAAGCTGGAATACGTTGCCCACGACCCCAAGCGACAGGAAATCGCCTGGGTGCGATCCATCAGCAACAACGGCGACACCACGATCTACATTAGTGAAGAATTCGACGAACCGGACTTCGACGATCCGGCAACCGAAATACGCACCTTCGACTGCATGGATTGCCACAACCGGCCGTCACACAAATTCATGCCGCCCGCGACCGCCATCAACCAGGCGATGGACAACGGTTTGATTTCGACTGACCTGCCCTACATCCGCTACGAAGGGGTCGAAGTCCTCAACGCCGAATACGAAAACCGCGACGTTGCCCAGGAATCGATCGAAAAGGTCATGCGCGCCTACTACGATGAAGACTATCCGGATCTGGCCGACTCGATGCGGGAACAGATCGACGACGCCATAGATGTGCTTCAGGGGATTTACAAACGCAACTTTTTCCCGGAAATGAATACCGACTACCGCGTTCGCGAAAATAACCTCAGTCACTTCGTGAACAACGGCTGTTTCCGCTGCCACAACCCCTACATGGCAGGGACCGAAGGCGAAACGATCAGTTCCGAATGCCGGACCTGCCACCTTATCGTCGCCCAGGGACCGTCGGCCGAAGTCGACGATTTGGAAATGAATCTGGCCGGGTTGGAATTTAAGCATCCGGAAGACATAGATGAGATGTGGAGAGAAGTAAACTGCACCGCTTGTCACACACCTGAACAGGGATACTGACGAAGCCGGATGGTCGTATGAAGCGAGTAATTACTATCTGGGGACTGGCGACATTGTTGCTGGTAATTGCCGTCCGGGCGCAAGACAACGAAACCTGCTTTATGTGCCATTCCGATGACGAACTGACCGGCCTGAACGCGGCCGGCCAGGAAGTTTCGATGTTTGTCGCGGAAGACGCACTCGAGGGTACTGTCCACGAGGGTTTTGAGTGTATCACCTGTCACATGGATCTCGACGGTTACGAAGACTGGCCGCACGCCGAAGACCTCGAACCGGTCGAATGCGGCATGTGCCATGAAGCGGGCGAGGTCATTGCCGAGAGTATCCATGACGGCAAAGCAGAATGCTGGGACTGCCATGGCTCGCACCAAATCGTTCCGCCCGAGAATTCCGATCCCGCCGAGGGTGAAGTTGGGTGCGGCGCCTGTCACAGCAGCGTTGCCGACATCTATTACGCCTCGCTGCATGGTCAGTTTGTCCATCAGGGTGCCGAACTGGCGCCGCGCTGCTGGGACTGTCACGGGGCACACGATATTGTGCCCTCCTCAGACCCCGAATCCCGGGTGACAAAGTTCAACATCCCGTTCATGTGCGGTGAGTGCCACAAGGAAGGCACCCCGGTAACACAGCGGTACGACATCCCGGTCGACAGCATCGTTTCCCACTACTCGCAGTCCATCCATGGTGTCGGGCTGTACCAGCAGGGCCTGACCGTGACCGCTGTCTGCTCGGACTGTCACACGGCCCACAACGTCCGGGATCATACTGACCCGAAATCAAGTATCCACCGGAGCAATATCGCCGGCACCTGCCAGCAATGCCATGGCCGGATTGAGGAGGTCCACAGGCAGGTCATTCGCGGCGAGCTGTGGGAAAAAGAACCGGGCAAAGTCCCGGCCTGTGTGGAATGCCACTCCCCGCACGAAATCCGACGCGTCTTCTATGAAGAAGGCATGTCCAACAAAGAGTGCTTAGAGTGCCACAGCAATCCGGACCTGACAATGGTTCGCGACGGCCAGACGATACCACTTTATGTGGACTCAGCCGAACACCAGGGGTCTATCCACCGCGGTACTACCTGTGCGCAGTGCCACACCGGCGTCACGCCAAGCCACGACGTGCGACCCTGCGCGACCGTTGTCAACGAGGTTGACTGCTCGATCTGTCATGCTGAAGTCGTCGATATCTATGCCGAGAGCATGCACGGCAAATTGGAAGACCGCGGCGACCCGGACGCTCCGGACTGTGTTGATTGTCACGGTAAGCATGGCGTCCTGAGCCGCCAGAATTCAAGTTCACGCACGTTCCCGACCAACGTGCCGGCTCTCTGCGCCGACTGCCATCAGGCCGGAGCGACCGCCGCTGAGCGGATCCATGAGGATCGCCACCGGATCGAGGAATACGTAATGAGTATCCACGGCAAAGGTCTGCTGCAAAGCGGACTGGTGGTCACGGCGATGTGCACCGATTGCCACACCGCCCACCATGTGCTGCCCCAAACCGACGAACGGTCCAGCGTGCACCGCGACAATATCTCGCAGACTTGCGCCAACTGCCATAACGGCATTTTCGAACAGTTTCAGAATAGTATCCATGCGACGGCCGAAGTGGACGACGATCAGGAGTTACCGGTATGCAATGACTGCCACCATTCACACAGCATCACCCGGGCCGACCTCGCCGACTTCCGGCTAACCGTGCGACGACAGTGCGGTGAATGTCACAAAGACGTAACGGAGTCGTATTTTGAAACGGTCCACGGCAAAGTGTCCGAGTTGGGCGGAACTGGCGCAGCGCAGTGCTATGACTGCCACGGGTCTCATGAAATTCTGCCGCCGGACAACCCGCAGTCATTACTGGCCCATGATAATATCGTCGAAACCTGCAGACAGTGCCACGAAGGCTCACACCGGCAGTTCGCCGGCTATCTGACTCACGCTACGCACCATGATCGAACCAAGTACCCGATCCTGTTCTACGCCTTCTGGTTCATGACGACCCTGTTGGTCGGGACCCTTATCTTTGCCGGGACACACACGCTGCTCTGGCTGCCGAAGTCCTGGCAGATGATGAAGGAACACAAGAAACTCCGCAAGCAGTACAGAGGGAACCTCGAATACAGGCGCTTCAAGCCCCTGCACAGTCGACTCCATGTTATGGTTGTGACCAGCTTCCTGGCCCTGGCCATCACCGGCATGGTCCTGAAGTTCTCGTATCTCGGCTGGGCTCAATGGCTCTCCGGCGCGCTCGGCGGATTTGAATCAACCAGCTATATCCACCGCCTGGCCGCGATCGTGACGTTTGCCTACTTCGGCATTCACATCTGGGATCTCAACCGCGAACGTAAGAAACAGCGCAAAGGCTGGAAGGAGTTCATTTTCAGTCGCGGTTCAATGGTTCCGAATGTCAACGATTTGAAGGAATTTTGGGGCACCCTGAAGTGGTTCCTCGGCCGCGGACCGCGCCCCGCCTATGGTCGCTGGACCTATTGGGAGAAATTCGACTATTTCGCCGTTTTCTGGGGCGTCGCTATCATCGGCTCGACCGGGCTGATGCTCTGGTTCCCGGAATTCTTCACCCGCTTCCTGCCAGGCTGGATCATCAATGTGGCGCAGATCGTGCATTCGGACGAAGCCCTGCTGGCGGTCGCCTTCATCTTCACCGTCCACTTCTTCAACACCCACTTCCGGCCGGACAAATTCCCGATGGATACGGTCATCTTCACCGGCCGCGTACCGGTCGAAGAACTCAAAAACGACCGACCGGGTGAATACGAAGAGATGATCAAGTCACGGAATTTCAAAAAGCACCTGGTCGATCCGTTGCCGCCGTACATGGTAAAAACGGCAAAAATCTTTGGGACGGTAGCCCTGATAATCGGCATATCTCTAATCCTGCTAATTATTTACGCAGAAATTTTCGGATATCGTTAAATTTAGGTGGAAAAGGATAGAGTTTGTGGTATATTCTCTTGTGAATTGAGTCACAAATAACGGTCTGAGAGGTCAATTATGAAGCAATTTAGCCGCCCACGCTTAATAATCGGGCTGGCGGCGCTCCTGTCGGTCTTGTTCCTGTCGCCAATGGTCTTAGCCCAGGACGATGACGAATCCTGTCTGGGCTGCCACAGCGATAACGAACTGATCGGATTCAATGCCCGGGGACAGGAAATCTCGATGTTCGTCACACCGGCATCGATAGATTCCTCGGTTCACGAAGGCATGGCATGCGTTGACTGTCACCAGGATTTAGCCGGGTTCGATGATTACCCCCATGCTGAAGACTTGGAGCCGGTACAATGCGGTATGTGCCATGACGACGTAGCAGATCATTTCGAAGCCTCTGCCCACGCGGGTGACAATCCGAATGCGCCGACCTGTGCCTCCTGCCACGATCATCACAACATCCTGTCGAACAGCAACCCGCAGGCGCCAACGTCGGCAGCCAACCTGCCGTACACCTGTTCCAGCTGTCACAGCAAACAAACCCTGAAAGACGATCCGGATATCCGGATCGCCGATTCATTTGACCGCTACATGCGTGGTATTCACGCCCGCGGCATCCAGAAGGGGATTGGATCCGCGGCATCGTGCAACGACTGCCACGGTATGCACGATCTCAAGCGCGCCTCGGATCCGGAGTCGATGGTACACAAGATGAACATCCCGAAGACCTGTTCCAAGTGCCACAACGACATCTATATTCAGTACTCGCGCGGTATTCACGGCAAGGCGCTGGCCTCGGGCATTCTCGACTCGCCCAACTGTGCCGACTGCCACGGCGAGCACGAAATCCTCGAAATCAACAAAGAGGGTTCGCCCGTCAACCACGCCAACCTTGCCGACTATGTCTGCGGCAAGTGCCACCACGATCCGCAGATGGTCGAAAAGTACGGCCTGAGCGAAGATCAGTTTACTTCATATCAGGATTCGTACCACGGGCTGGCGGTCCGGGGCGGGTCGCTAAAAGCGGCCACCTGTGTCTCCTGTCACGAGGCACACGGCATCCTGCCGAAGACCAACCCCGCATCATCGATACACCCAACGAATGTTACCGCCACCTGTCAGCAGTGCCACCCGAAAGCAAACGCCAAGTTTTCCCAGAGCTACACGCACCAGTCATATATTACGGGTCAGAACCCTATCGATGCCGCCGTGGAGACTATATATATTATCTTGATTGTGCTTATCATTGGCGGGATGGTAATCCATAACCTCATCATTCTGGGCCGCTTCATCGTTGAGAAGCAGAAGCGGATGAAAGGGCAGCCGACAGTTCAGCGATTCAAGGGATCGATGATCTACCAGCATATGATAGTGACGATTGCTTTTGTTGTCCTGGTCGTTACGGGATTCGCACTGCGCTACCCGGATGCCTGGTGGGTCGGCGTCCTCAACTTCTTCAACATGGATGAGAGCGCCCGGTCAACAATCCACCGCATTGCCGCCGTACTGCTTATCTATATATCCGTGCACCACGCGACCTATCTGCTGCTCACCCGGAAGGGCAACCGGGAATTAAAAGAACTGATGCCCAATAAGAATGATCTGTTCCAGGTGTGGGAGAACATTAAGTTCTATCTCGGTAAGTCCCCCAGCAAACCGAGATTCGGACGCTTTGACTACACCGAAAAGGCCGAGTACTGGGCCCTGGTCTGGGGCACACTGGTGATGGTTGGTACCGGGTTTATCCTCTGGTTCCCGACCTTCTTCAGCGAGTTCCTTCCGAGTTGGGGCATTAAGGTGGCCGAAACCGTGCACCTGTACGAAGCCTGGCTGGCTACGCTCGCGATTGTCATCTTCCACTTCTTCTTTGTCATCTTCCACCCGGAACAATACCCGATGTCGTTCACGTGGCTCACCGGCAGGATGACGGTGAAGGAATGCCAGGAGCACCATCCGGAGTGGTACGAGAACCTGGCGGCTGAGCAGCGCGAGGAATTCTCAAAAACCGGCGTACTGGGAGATTCGAAGCCGAACGAAGAGAAGTATTAGCTTCTCCATTTGATCTATGTGATCGCACCTCTGGGGATCGGGGTCCGTCCGGGGCCCCGATCACTGATTCTCTTAATACTGTTTGTGGTGAATCTATCTACCGATCGGACTGATAGGGATCGGCCTGCTGTTCCAACACACTGTCCGGGGGAACGCTGTCCGGCGGAGTGAGATAGTCCTCGTAGTAGTACTGCTCTTCGTCCGAGGGTAACTGCGGCAGCGGCCGGAGCACAACCGTCTGAATGTCACCGTCGCGCATAATCTGGAGTGTAGCCCCCCCGTCGTACAGTGTTTCGAGAATCTTCTCTATCAGACCCTTGTGTGTCCGAACCCGGCTCCCATTCACCGACCGAATCCGGTCACCTGCGCGTAGCCCTCCGGCGTAGGCAACCCGCTGTGGATCGAGCGCATCGATCATAAGCATACCCCGGTCATCGAGCGAAACCGCCATCCCGAGAACACCTTTGATCGGCAGTCCCTCAATAAACTTCTGGGTCGGTTGCTGCTCGGACAGATCCGGTCGACGGGGCGGGCGAGTGGCCGCCACCAGATGCGATCCGAAAGGCTCATCGGCCAGCCAATCGGCCAGCGTGCGATCCGGAGTCAAAATCCAATTCTTCAGGAAATACCGCTCAAATATCTCCAGGCCGGGGAAATGATTCCGCCAAAACGCCGATTGACGGGCATCGCGAGCCGAATCGAGGCCAATTACGTTTTCAGAGGTCGTGACAGCCAGAAGAAAAGCCAGGTTGTCCCGACGGTACGGTCCGTGCCGCATCAACGGATGATACGCGATACCGTAATCATTGCCGTATCGGGGTTGAATCGTCTGATCCAGCATCCGTCGCGCCAGCTGGAAAATCAAATTGAGCTGCATATTCTTGCCCGATGGTACAGCTTCGACTATTGCATCTTGCTTCATGCCCCCGACCGGAATTATCAGTGGATTACCGGTGCCCACGCTGGGGAAATAGCGCAGAAGATTGATGTCCAACGTCGGCTCGCGCCATTCGATGCCGGAAAGCTCAGTCAGGATGTGCAGGATCGTATCACCCTTGCTTTCCCAGAAAGCTACCAGGTCACTGTCGTTGGAGGCGGCCCAGCGCATATCAGCCCGGGCCGAATACACACCGTAATACTCAGGGTACAGATCAGTTTGAAGATCCACCGCCGAATGCGTCACCTGGGCATCGGGAATATAGTTGTCGTACGAGAAGATCGAATAAAAGGCATCCTGAGCCCCGGCGGGAATCGCCAGGATCAGGGCCAGCAGTATGGTTACGGTTGTCTTTTGCATTTCTCCAAGAAAGTTGTCGGTGTTTCTGTGCGCAAGGTCAATCTACGCCGGTGATGGTCCTGTCGGGTAATCTGCTGCCGTCGCCTCGGCGGCATCCGGTTCGTAAAGGCGAAAATAGAACAGCGTGTAAAGAGTTTCAAAAACCGCCCCGAGAAAACCGGACACCGGAAGCAGGAAAAGCCAGAATATCGGGGTCAGCAACAGCGTCCCGAGCACAAAGTTGATCCCGGCCGCCTTCATCGCCAGCATCAACGGCAGACCGACAATCATTGCCAGCATAAAACCAAAGATGGCAATTGCAATCGACAGCCCGACATAGATCAGGAATATCACCAGACATTGTTTGAGGTTTCCCCGCAGAAGGACCCAGCCCTCGTGCAGGGCGTCACTGATCCCGGTGTCTCTCGCCACGACTGCCCGATAGGACAGGCTGAAAATCGTACCGATAACAAACACTGAAACAAAGAAGACGGCTATGCCGAACAATATCAGCGGAATAATCAGCGCCCCGTGAATCGCGGCAAGACCGAATCCAATCAGTATTCCAACCACAGCTAATAGTCCTATCCCGAACACAAACGCGAAGAATTGCAGGATCAGCAGCCCCAAAATACGCCAGACAAACTTCAGACCGGCCGACACCGAATCACCGAATTTGTAATAACCGCCGCGGGTGATCTGGTTGACGGCGTCGATAATTGCCGGCGTGCAAATAGCGTTGAGAATCACGTTTGAAATAATGAACAGGAGCACCGACCCAACAATCGCGGGAATCAGCCAGGGATTGGCCTGAAACACAGCCTCCGGGTCTACATTGATATCAGCACCAAAGCCGTCGAAATCACTCTGCCAGTTCATCGCGACATTGGCTCCGCCGCCGGCAAAAAGCCCCAAAATCCAGAGACTCTTGTTCTGCCAGGCAATCCGAAATGACGAATTTACGATATTTTCGTAGTTCAAGAACTCTCCCCGATTAGTGATCCTAACTTACGAGTGCCGGAATGTATTGAAATCTCGTGGCCGTGAGCAACAAGAAACCGGCCCACAAACGTAGATGGGATATCATCGCTTGTCACGATGACAAGGATTCTGTTTCTTGATACGCTGTCACATGAAAATGATTCGAAAGAAAATTATGTCCCGACGATTCACTGTAACTGTGATCCTGATATTGACTATCGGCGCCCTGCTCGCAAACTGCAGCGGCGAAAATTCAGAATCTGGCCTTCCGGAGACGGACACTGACACCGCTGTTGACAGCGTCACCTTTACTGTTGTCGCTGTCGAGTCCACCAACGCCCTCCAGTTGCTAGCCCGGCATCATGCGGTGGACAGCAGAGGGTCAGCGGTCGGGTCCTTTGTGACAGCCATTGATTCGGTCGAGACCGGCGAGGGATACTACTGGCTGTATTCGGTCAACGGTGAGATACCTGAAATTGCGGCCGACAAGCGCGACGTAGGCCCGGGAGACACGGTCCGCTGGCACTTCCGCCGCAACGAGTGACAGGCGGATCAGGAATTATCGCTGGATTTCATCGGGCCCGTCCCTATATTCCACTTCATGATCGACGAAACACTTAAACGCATCGAAACCGGTGACTTTTTCCTAATCGCCGGACCCTGCGTCATTGAATCAGAAAAGTTGTGTCTCGATGTCGCCGAGGCCGTGGCAAAACTATGCCGCGAGCATGACATTCCATATGTTTTCAAGGCTTCCTGCAAGAAGGCCAACCGCACCTCCCTGAAATCCTACACCGGTCCCGGCTTTGACGAAGGGTTACAGATACTCCGGAAAGTTCGTACGGATTTCGATCTCCCGGTACTGACCGATATTCACGAGACCGCCGAGGTTGAGGCCGTAGCCGAAGCGGCGGACATTTTGCAAATACCGGCATTTCTTTGCCGCCAGACTGAATTGCTTCAGGCCGCCGGCAAATCCGGCAAATGGGTCAACATAAAGAAGGGTCAGTTCATGGCTCCCGGCGATATGCGCCACGCGGTGGAAAAAACCGAATCCAAAAAGGTCCTGCTGACCGAGCGCGGAACCACTTTCGGCTATCACAATCTCGTTGTGGATTTTCGTTCACTGCTCATCATGCGCGACTTCGCACCGGTCGTTTTCGATGCCACCCATTCACTCCAGTTGCCCAGCGGCGCCGGCGGCATTTCCAGCGGGCAGCCGGAATTCGTAATCCCGATGGTGCGAGCCGCGGTTGCTGCCGGAGTCAACGGTCTGTTTGTCGAAACCCACCCGAATCCGGCCAAGGCCCTCTCCGACGCCGGCTCCATGCTGCCGCTGGCGAAAATGAAAGAATTGCTGGACAACGTGATGATGATTCGAAAGGCAGGCTCCTGACATGTCGATGGCGAAACTCTCGCGCGAACAGCTCAAAGACAAGATTAAAGATATTAAGCTCCTTGCGCTTGATGTCGACGGTGTCCTGACCGACGACAAAATCTATTTCGGGCCGGATGGCTTTGAAATGAAACAGTTTAACATCTCCGATGGCCTCATGATGGTCCTGGCCGAACGCTCCGGCCTCCCCATTGCGATCGTATCCGGTCGATATTCCGAGGCAACCAACACCCGCATGAAGGATCTCGGTATCAAACATGTGCTTCAGGGAATGAAAGACAAGGTTAAGCAGATAACGCCGCTGCTGGAGAAGCTGAACCTTGAATTTGATCAAGTCGCTTTTGTCGGCAACGAAATTCTGGATATCACGCTGGCCAAAAAGGTCGGCCTCTCGATCGCAGTTGCTGACTCCTCTCCGGAATTAATTGAAGTAGTTGATTACGTCACCCACAAAACCGGTGGCAACGGCGCCGTGCGGGAAATTATCGAATGCTGGTTTGAAGCAATTGACAAAAAACCGATGAGTTTTTTGGTATGAGTGAAGTCAGAAAATACGCCATCGAGGTCATCAAAGCCGAGGCCGAAGCTGTGACAGCAATGGCCGACCGGCTGGATGAGCAATTTGACAACGCAATCGACGCGATTCTCAACTGCAAGGGCCGGGTCATTGTCTCCGGCATGGGCAAGTCCGGGCTGATCGGCAAAAAAATCGTCGCCACCTTCAACTCCACCGGAATCGCCTCGATCTTCCTGCATCCCGCCGAAGCGATGCACGGCGATATGGGCCTTATCCAGTCAGAGGACCTCCTCGTGGTTATCTCCAAATCCGGGCGGCTCGCTGAATCGGAACTGGTGCTTTCTGTGGCGCGCCGCATGGGCTTGCCAATAATATGTCTGGCCGGAACTCTCAAGTCCGAGATGGCTGATCGGGCCGATATCGTCCTGGACTGCACCGTCGAAAAAGAAGCCTGCCCGAACAATCTCATCCCGACTTCGTCGTCGACAGCTGCCCTGGTAATGGGCGATGCCCTCGCTGTAGCCCTGTTGAAAGCACGGAATTTCTCCGCCGAGGATTTCGCCGCCCTGCACCCCGGCGGATCACTCGGCATGCGACTTCTCAAACGAGTTGCGGAACTGCATCACACCGGCGACTCTCTCCCGCTCGTGAAACCGGATGCAACGATGAAGGAGATGATTCTCGAGATGACCTCCAAGCGACTGGGGTGCGTGCTCATGCGCGATGCTAATGGAAAAGTCGGCGGCATTTTTACCGACGGGGACCTCCGACGGCTCTCCGACGGCCGGTTCGACCTGTACGAATTGCGGGCGCGCGATGCGATGATCACCAACCCCAAGAGAATCTCGCAGGAGGCAATTCTGGATGCCGCTTTGGCCCTGATGGAAAAATATTCGATTACGCAACTGCCGACTGTCGATACGAACGACAAGCTAGTTGGAGTAATTCACCTGCACGATATCCTGAAATCCAAACTCGTCTGACCATGCGTCGAACTAAACGGTTCAAGCGGTGGGCGGTATACCGCTTCACCCTTGTCTGCCTGTGGCTTCTCAACAAAATCCCGCGCAAAGCGGCGCAGGGACTGGGTGCCTGGCTCGGTCTGGCCGCCTGGTCATTGCTGCCCAAAGAGCGACACCGCACCATACGCCATCTCGGCCTGGTCTACGGCGACGAACTTTCCCCGCCTGAAAAGGCCTCTATCGGGTGCCGGTTCTTTATAAATGCAGGAAAGAACATAACCGATGTTCTCCGGTTCAAGGAGCATTTCCACGAGGAAATAGAACCGCTGGTCACAATCGAAGGACTTGAGCACTATCACCGGGCGTTCGAGAGCGGCAAAGGCATGATCGGCATCACCGGCCATATCGGCAATTTTGAACTGATGGCAGCCCGCATGCGGCAGGAGGGATTCGAGATCGCCGTGATCGGCCGCGAGCTGTACGACAAGCGATTGGACGATTTACTGGTCACCAACCGGTCCGCGGTCGGCCTTACCAATCTCCCCACTACCACCTCACCCCGGGAGCTGCTCAGATGGCTCAAAAGCAACGGCGCCCTTGGCGTTTTGATCGATACCGATTCTTTTCGTGTACGCGGAGAATTCATCAACTGGTTTGGCCGCCCCGCCAAAACACCTATCGGACCATTTATACTGGGACTGAAAGCCGGAGCGCCATTTGTCCCGATGGCCTGCGTCCGGACTGCAGATGGTGGTTATCATGTTATTGTACGGGAACAAATTAACATTCCGCGAACTGACAATTTCGAAACCGATGCCCGGCGCGTAGCCGAAGCCTGTGTCCGCCAACTCGAAGAAATAATCCTCCAATATCCCGACCAGTGGATATGGGTGCACAATCGCTGGCACAACCGCCCCGAGCAAAAAACCGCTTGACATTTTTGCGATTATATCGTCTTTAGGCGCCGATAAATGTTATTGGTGCTATACACCCGAAGTATAAAGAGACACAGAGTTTACTGTATGCATAAATTGTTTTCCGCCATTTTCGCAATCCTGATCATCGCAGCGGTCGGCATCGGCTGCAGCCGCGATGACCGGAGTTCCAACACAAGGGATTCCGCAAAGATCGACTCTGTCCTCCAGCCTACCAGCCAGTTTGAGGGCGCTACTATCAGACTGTACGACGGTGGCCGGGTCACCAGCCTGATCAACGCCAGCCGGATCGCTCAATACCAGGTGAAGGACTCGACCATGGCTTATCAGCTGGATATCACATCATTTGATTCACTCGGCAATGTCTCATCGCACGTTATCGGAGATTCCGGTGTTATTCGGGAGGGTAGCGGACGGTTTACAATCTACGGCAATGTCGTCGTGGATACCGAGGACAGCATGCACCTGGAGACCGACTACCTGAACTGGGACTCGCGCGACGATCGCATCTACACCGACGCTTTCGTGCACATTACCACGCCCAACGAAGTCGTTCGCGGCTGGGGTATGGAAGCTGACCAACGGATGCGCCGGTACAAAATCCTTCACCAGGTTTCGGGCCGTCTCGACGAGACCAAGCAACTCGCTCCAAATGCGCCCGGCAGCGACAATTAATTGCGGCCCGATTGTCTGACAATCTCCGCTTTTCATGCTGATTTCCTTGCTAATTCCCCGGATTTCTGGCTATATTCCGGCGCGTACAAACTCGAGCCGGATTCATGAATTCGTTTTTTGATTTCTCCCGTAGCCAGTTACGATTCCTGGCGGCATTTACCCTGATTGCGACGGTCGCCGCTGTCTACCTGTTGCTGTACTCATGGCTGGCGCCCGCGCCATACAGTGGTCTGCCCGAAGTTCGGCAGGCGTCTGCATTGACTGAAACACCTGTGTCGGAATCCACACACGATCTGGTTATCGATCCCAACACCGCCCCGATTGATTCTCTGGAACTCCTGCCGGGAATCGGCCCGGTGAAGGCTGAACGGATCATTCGTTTCCGCCAGACCCAGCGCTTTCAGACCATCGAAGATCTGCTTGAAGTAAAAGGGATTGGACCCAGGACACTCGAAAGTCTCGCGCCGCATGTGAGGATTGCATCCGATGACTGACGCCAGATCATTTGTCGGCATTGACCGCTGCGGAGAGCGCTTTTGCATTGCCGAAGTATGTGGCCGCGACGGCCATGCCGAAATCACCTGGCTGACCAGGGCCGGACTCGACGAAACCTTTGGTCCGTCGCCGTCGCAATCTGTCGTGGTATCCGTTTCCGACGAAACAGTCCTCATGAAGCCGATCAAAGTGGACAGACAGGCTGCCGACCGACAACAACGGGCGGAATTCGAACTAAGTCAGTCCCTCACGGCCGATGAATCAGCATATGTCTTTAATACTGTTGAAACCGGTCTGAATGACCTTTTGCTGGGCTGTGTGGCCCGCCGGAGTGAACTGGAATGCAACATTCCCGCCGCATACGGGTCACTTCTTGAAAACTATCCGGTGAAGTCGGCCCTGGCGCGGTCGATCGCTTTGGCCCGTGGATTTATTCAATTTGGAGTAAAAGACACCGACGGCCTGATTTGTCTGGCCGAGGCCTCCGGTCCTGTAATATCTATCGCCCTCATTATTAATGACAAGCCGGTTGCCTTTGGGCGTCTTGCCCTGAATCGGTTTGATATCACGACCGAGCCCGGGCGCGAACGGCTTGCGGTCGAACTCAAGACCATCATCAGTTTTCGGCTGGCCGCACTTTTTGAGCACGGCCTTACCCGGCCGCTGTCGGCCCTGCTGCTGAGCGGTCAGGGCTTTGACGGCCCTATGATGGAAACGCTCCGGAATTATTTTTCTATGCCGGTGCAGCCGACGAGAATCAACCCGGCCCATCTGGCCGATTCCGTACGGCACGAGACCGAGCGGGCATCGGACTATATTGTACCCCTTGGACTTGTTGCTAATTTACTTGCGTGACGGTGGACGACGACGTATCTTATACTCTGACAACGGCGTTTACTTCTCGACGACTAAGTGAACGCTGCGAGGAACTGTGACAAAGAGGAAAATCAGAAGCAGAGCAGTCTATCCCGGCACGTTCGATCCCATTACAAACGGGCATCTGTCCCTGATCGAGCGAGCATGCCACCTGTTTGACGAAGTTATCGTAGCAGTCGCACTCAATGCCGGAAAGCACCCGTTCTTTGATTTTGAAGAGCGCATCCGACTGATCGAACAATCAACCCGACAGAAAAAGTACGATTCTCAGGTGAAAGTTGTCGGATTCGACGGCTTGCTGGCCGATCTGGCCGTAGACGTCAACGCTACCGCCATCATCCGCGGCCTCCGAGCGGTCTCCGACTTTGAATACGAATTCCAGATGGCCCTTATGAACCGGAAACTGGCCCGCGATGTCGAGACGGTATTTCTGATGCCGGCCCTGTCGTGGGTGTACCTCTCTTCGACCATTGTCAAGGATGTCGCCACCCACGGCGGTGACATCGATGGCCTGGTCCCGGCATTGGTCCGACGGGCCTTCGTGAAAAAGCTAAAATCCAAGACCTGAGTGCATATTGAAACCTCTGTCCGAATCTGATCGTTTATATTCCCGTGAATATCGAATAAGTACAGGAATTCACCTTGACCGATAAGCAGCAGCAAAAAGCCGCCGACCAACAGCCGTCCAAGACTCCTGAACAGACTGTCCAGCCGCCGCTGGCCGAGCTTATTCGCAACCGCTACAACAAGGCGCGTGACTTATCCGCGAAAGGCGTCAATCCGTACCCCTACAAGTACGACCGCACCCACTCTATCGCTGAAGCGCTGGCAAATTTTGACTCGTTCGCCGAAGAGGAAAGAGTCATTCGGCTGGCCGGACGAATCATGCTCAAGCGGAAAATGGGCAAAGTTTTCTTTGCCGACCTGCGCGATCACAGCGAGCGGATTCAGATCTATGTCAAAATCAACAATGTCGGCGAGGAACTGTTTGAGCTGTTCAACTCGGTCGATCTCGGCGATATTGTCGGCTGCGAAGGCACCCTGTTTGTCACCCGCATGGGCGAAAAGACCCTCAGCGTGAAGTCCCTCAAACTGCTCTCAAAAGCCCTGCACCCGCTGCCGGACAAACACTCCGGCCTGACCGACGTCGAGATGCGGTACCGTCGCCGGTATGCCGACCTCATTGTCAACCCGGAAGTGCGCGAGACGTTTGCCAGGCGAAGCAAAGTTGTGCAGGCAATGCGCGACTTTTTCAACAAGCGGGAATTTCTGGAGGTCGAAACGCCGATTCTCCAGCCGATCTACGGCGGCGCCAGCGCCAAGCCGTTTAAGACGCACCACAACAAGCTCGATATGGAAATGTACCTGCGTATCGCCGACGAGCTGTATCTCAAGCGTCTGATTGTCGGCGGCTACGACAAGGTCTGGGAGTACTGCAAAGACTTCCGCAACGAAGGCATGGATCGCCTGCATAACCCGGAATTCTCGATGATCGAGGCCTACTGGGCCTACGCCGACTACAAAGATATGGCCGAACTGGTCGAGGACCTCATTCGCGAGGTCGTCCATACCGTCCACGGTTCCTATAAACTGACCTACGGTGACCACGAAATCGATGTGGAGCCGAAATTCCGCTGGGTGTCGATGATCGATTCCATCAAGGAAACCTGCGGGCTTGATTTGCTGGACATGTCGTACGAGGACGCCAGGGCAGAAGCCAAGAAGATGGGGATCGAGGCGGACGACCTGATCAACTGGGGCAAGGTTGTCGAGGCGGTCTGGGAACACAAAGTTGAACCCGGCCTGATCCAGCCAACCTTCATTACCGATTTTCCGGTCGAGATCTCACCGCTGGCCAAAAAGCACCGCGATAACGACCGATTGACCGAGCGGTTTGAACTGTTTATCGCCGGACAGGAAATGGCCAACGCCTTCTCCGAACTGAACGACCCGGTTGACCAGATCAGCCGCTTCCTCCAGCAGGGTAAGGCGCTGGAGGCGGGCGACGAAGAAGCGCAGCCGCTCGATGACGACTTCATCACCGCCTTGACCTACGGCATGCCGCCGACAGCAGGGCTGGGAATGGGAATCGACCGGCTGGTGATGCTGCTGACCGACTCACACACGATCCGCGACGTGCTTTTCTTCCCGCAGATGAAGAAAGAATTCGCCGATAGTGCGATTCCGGTCTCAAAGATCCTTGCGAAAATTATTGATGACGATACTCACGATGACTAAAATTCTGCATATGTGGTGTCTGTCGGCTCGCAGTTTTCTGTTCGAACGTTCCGGCTTTTCCTGCGCGCCCGATGCTGGTGGTAAACTGTGTTCTTGGGAGGATTTCGCTATGATCTGATCTTTTCGGGGAGGGATTGTTTTTGAATTAACTGAAGTTTTGAGAACAAGTGTATTTTTTGGAGCCCTGTACCATGAACATTTATGTAGGCAACCTTCCGTTTACTATCAGCGAAGACGAACTGCGCGGCAAATTCGAAGAATTCGGCGAAGTTACTTCCGCTAAGATTATAACCGACCGTGACACCGGTCGTTCCCGCGGCTTTGGTTTTGTCGAGATGGCCAGTGATGACGAAGCCCAGAACGCTATCTCCACCCTGCACGGCAGTGACATGGGCGGTCGCAACCTGACCGTCAGTGAAGCCCGCCCGCGCCAGAGCGGTGGCGGTGGCGGTGGTCGCGGCGGCTACGGCGGCGGCGGCGGCGGTGGCCGGGGTCGTTTCTAAGCGACACCAGTAAACACGAGTAAATAGAAGGGCCGGTATCTGATGATACCGGCCCTTTTTACGGAACTTTGTCTTTCCGGCGAACAACTAGAAGCTGTATAGCTGCTCATCAAGTTCCTTTGCAAAGTCCTCCGCTACTCGCTCGAAAATCTTGTCGCCCGATTCGGAGTAATGAGTCACCGTCTGTGAAAAGTTTCCGGCGAATATAACTTCATCATTCTCAATATCGACCAATTCCAGGTGAACGGTCATTTTGGCTGAGCCGGCCCAGGCGCCAAACAAAAACCGGAGGAACCCGCTCCCCTCGGCAAAATCGAGCAGCGCCGCATCTATCCGGTACGTGGGCCGTTCCGATTTAAAGCTGACTTCACCGAATAACCGGCGCTCATTCAACTCGTTGATCAGGTAGGTCTGGAATTTGTCCATGTGCTCCTGAGTCGGTTTGTCGTCCGGATCAAAGTCTGGCGGCAGGGCGTCGCGAACCGCACCTATTTCGCACGCCCCAACAGTATTATATGTCTCCTGGAGCGCCTGGGTGATTTTGTAATTTTTGGCACAGCCGACCGCTAACAGTAGGACAGCCGCCGCAACCAGCAAAACGACCTTGGTATGCTTCATGTTGACTCCTATGGTGTTAAACGAACTGAGCTTTACTCGGTATTTCTAATGATTGCGATAAGTCCTATCCGCAAATCGAACACAACGGGATTCACGGCGTCGAAGTCCGGGGCCTTGACATAGAGAATGTCGAGATTACCGGAGACGTCGAGTCCTAACCATGATGACAGCATGCTCACGATTCCCCAGCCGCCGGTCATCGTGAAGCGGGACTCAGAGCCTCCGCCCGAGATCAGCGCAAATTCATCTTGAAGTGAGTTGTACACCATCAGCTCGCCGCCAAAAGACTCCCAGGTCACGCCGATTCCGGAATAGAGATACCACATAAAAGTCCCATTCGTGCGCCAGCGCGGCCAGTCATAGTATTGAAACGCAACAAAAAACTGGGTGACGTTGTAGGAAAGATCGTTGGAGACTACCCGGACACCGGGACTGAGACGTGGTTCAGTACCAAACGAGCCCTGCGACAGTCCCAGCCGAAGGGCCTGGTGGTTGTCAATTGTCAGCACCACGTCGCCGCCGAATCCGATGCCGTGATTGATCCCGTCGAAATAATTATCGAAATGAAAACGATAGAAACCCTGCGCCGCGAACCCTGCGCCGAATGGCCTGGACCGCCTGACATGTGTTTCGCGTCCGTCTATTTCGGACCAGGCTTTGACTTCGCCCTCCTGCGCAGTCTCCCGTGGCCGATAATAGTCGCCGAGATATTTCTCGGTAACGTCACGACCCGCATCGTCGACTATACGCGCAACCTCGGTGAAACTGACCGTTGTTTTCTTCTCACCGCAGATGATATCAATCGTCTTGAATCTCTCGTCGGTATTGTAGTCACAGCCTTGCAAAATTGTGCCGTCGGTCAATTTAATAAACGAACGAGTCGGAAGGCTGTCGTCCGGATCCCTCTGTTTCGGCAGACTTATCACGGCGGAGGTGATGTCGGTACCGGTTGAATCGACAATTCGCAGGACATCGGTAAACAGCACCCGAGTCTCAGAGCCGCCACAGTACACAACCACTGTTCGCAGCGAATTGATGATTTGATACTCACACCCTCGCAAAATGGTACTGTCTTTTAACTGGATATATGGCTCGGCGGCATCGGCCGTGATTGAACCTGAGGAAAAAATACTGAGGGCAGCGATTACGAGAACTATCGGTCGCATAGCTTAGTACCCACCAATCAGCCCGATCAGCCCGAGGCGAAGTTCAATCTGCACAGCGCGCGATGTCTGTTCATGACCCAGGAACAAGAGATCAAACCCAAAACTTGCGTCCATCCCCAGCCTGTCATCAAATACCTGCATCCAGCCCAGGCCGTTGCTGATTGTAAATCTCGTACCCGAACCGGTACGATAAGAGTAGCTATACATTGTGCGAGTTCGAGCGCTCGGACTCTCGTGAGTCACACCAAGGCCCGAGTAGGCATAAAAGATTCCCGCACCCGACCGTCGTCTGCTTTTTCCATTAAATACCTGGATTCCCCCGGTAAACTGTGTAACTTTGTATTTTTTTGAACTTCCGTCTATCCCGGCCCGGCAATACGATATTGCTATACGAATCCCCGCGGATTGTGCGATCGTAAACAGGCCGGACACGTCAACTCCGAGGCCGGGATCGATTCCGGAATGATAACTGTCCACATGAGGGCGCAGTAACACCTGCCCCGATAACGCAACATCAAACAAGCGCTCGGTCTCTCTCCGGATCCGATTCTCTCCCCCGCCACCCAGGGAGTCCTCACTCTCCTCCTCCTCTTCCACAATGCCCAGCACATCGTATCGCCCGATATAATCGTCAGTAACATCCGTCCCGGTTGAATCGACGATCTTCAGGACATCATTAAAGCGAACTCGCTTTTCTTCACTACCGCAAAACAGCATGATCGATTGCAACGCCCGGTGAACCTTGATCTCACAACCTGCAATAATAGTACTGTCTTTTAACTGGATATACGGCCCGGCCGCATCGGCCGAAACCGGTACGCCGGCCAGCAGAATGACTGTGGCGATTATCAGGACGCGCCGCACACGCTCCCCACGTGTCATGTTTCCTCCGTGTGTCAATATCGGGGCGTCCTGAGTTACTGCCGAACGACGACAGACTGAAAACCCCCAAAGCCGAGAGAATCCGGTGCTCGTCAGCGACTAACAATCTACGGTCGAATCCCCGACGTTTCGGTCTCCAATATAGACCGACTCGGCTTGAAAGTAAAGGACTTTCATGATCGTAAAAATGCCGTCACAGCAGCCCTCCAATCGCTTGCGACCAGCCCGAAATTGTATATATTGGCGACTATGATTGAGAAAACATTCACAAAATAACACGCGCCCTGGAAAGCCGACGAAGGCCCTGTCGGCAGGATCCCGGCGTGTGGGAGGCCACTATGGAATACCGCATCGAAACCGATACCATGGGCGAAATGAAAGTCCCGGCCGACAAATACTACGGCTGCCAGACCGCCCGCTCCCTCAAGAACTTTCGCATCGGCGGCGATACCATGCCCCGCGAACTGATCCGCGCCATGGGCATCCTCAAAAAAGCCGCCGCCCTCGTCAACATGGAACTCGGCCTGCTCCCCAAAGAAAAAGGCGACCTGATTGTCAAAGCCGCCGATGAAGTCATCGAGGGTAAACTCGACGAGCACTTCCCGCTGGTCGTCTGGCAAACCGGCTCCGGCACCCAGACCAACATGAACACCAACGAAGTCATCGCCAACCGCGCCATCGAACTGGCCGGCGGCGAACTCGGCTCCAAAAAGCCGGTGCATCCCAACGACGATGTCAACAAGGCCCAGTCCTCCAACGACACCTTCCCGACCGCCATGCATATCGCCGCCGTCGAGGAGATCCACCGGCGGCTGATCCCGATGGTCACGCAGCTTCGCGACACCCTGCAGAAAAAATCGGACGAATTCAAAGACATCATCAAAATCGGCCGCACCCATCTCATGGACGCCACCCCGCTGACTTTGGGCCAGGAATTTTCCGGCTATGTCGCCCAGCTCTCGCTGGGTCTGGACCGGATCGACGACACCCTCAAGCGGCTCTATCCGCTGGCCCTGGGCGGCACCGCGGTCGGCACCGGCCTGAATACCCACCCCGATTTTGCCGAAAAAGCCGCCGCCAAAATTGCCGAACTGACCGGCAAAAAATTCGTCACCGCGCCGAACAAGTTTGAATCGCTCGCGGCCCACGACGCCATTGTCGAGATGTCCGGTGTATGCAAAACCCTCGCCTGCTCCCTGATGAAAATCGCCAACGATATCCGCTGGCTAGGCTCCGGTCCGCGCTGCGGGATCGGCGAACTCAACCTCCCGGCCAACGAACCCGGCTCCTCGATCATGCCCGGCAAAGTCAACCCGACCCAGTCGGAGGCAATGACGATGGTCTGCGCGCAGGTGATGGGCAACGATGTAGCCGTCAATATCGGCGGCTCCTCGGGCAATTTCGAACTGAACGTCTTCAAGCCGGTGATGATTTTCAACCTGCTCAAGTCCATCCGGCTGATCTCCGACGCCTGCGAGATGTTCAACGAGAACTGCGCGGTCGGCCTGGAGGCCAACGAAGAACGGGTCGCCGAGCACCTCAAGAACTCCCTGATGCTGGTCACGGCGCTTAACCCGCATGTTGGCTACGACAACGCTGCCAAGATAGCTAAAAAGGCACACGCCGACGGGACCACGCTCAAGCAGGCCGCGGTCGAGCTGGGTCTTTTGACCGCTGATGAGTTCGATGAAAAGGTCCGTCCGGAGAAAATGATCGGCCCGAAAGCGTAGGGGGCGTTTCGTATTAAGTTCTTCGTAGGGCGGGACCCCCGTGGTCCCGCCTTTTGTTACTGCATAGAATGTATGATTCTACTTTTCTTGTCCCCCCAACAACCCCTTTGCCCTTCTTAGCCGCAGGCCCTATATTTCTCCCAAACACCACATCCACCACTGGGAGAACGCGTGAAATACCTGCTGACTGTCATACTGACTCTCGTTCTGGCTGCCCCCGCCTCCGCCCAGCTCCAGATCGACAAGGCCGCCATGAACTCCGGAATCGAAACCGCCCTCGCCGACCATGTCGCCGCCATCGAATCCGGGGACCTCGCCGCCTGGACCGAAACCATGGTCGATGACACCGCCGCCGTCTATTTTCTGCCCGACACCGACCCGTTAGTCGGTTTCGCCGCCCTCAAAGCCCACATGGCTGACCAATTTGAACGCTGGAGCGATGTCACTATCGCGGTCACGGACCTCTCAGTCCAAATGTCGCCCCACCAGACCCGCGGCACCGTTACCAGCCAGTGGCACCTGACTGCGTTCGAGGGAGAGGATCGCATCGACCTCAAGGTCAGAAATACCTTCGTGCTCTGGAAATGGGTTTACGGCTGGCGAATTCACCACATCCACCAGTCAAAGGCCGATTAGCAAAAAAGTGCATATTCGACCAGGAAAATAGACCGCATTGGTCTAAACGCTGCTGCAAACACCTTCCGTTGATCACTCAAGCCACTATCCCATAAAAACTTAAACACTTTCTGTGGGCCGTAAGCAAATTTTATGCTGAAAAATGCAAAAAGTTTTGTATATTTGGTACATGATAACCCTTGAGTCGGAAAACCTCATCAAAACCTACCGCAAACGTCCGGTCGTTCGCGGCGTCTCGATCAACGTTCAGCCGGGCGAAGTAGTCGGGCTGTTGGGCCCCAATGGAGCCGGCAAGACGACCACCTTTTACATGATCATCGGCTTCATCCGGCCCAACGGAGGCGATGTGTATTTAGGCGGGGATAATATTACCAGGCTGCCGATGTACAAGCGGGCAAGGCGTGGTATTGGCTACCTGTCCCAGGAGGCCTCGGTTTTTCGCAAGATGACGGTCGAGGACAATATCCTGTCGATCCTGCAGTTCCAGAAGCTCTCTCGCAAGGAGCGGAAAAAGCGGTTGGATGAACTGCTGGATGAACTGGATATCACTCACCTTCGCAAGAACAAAGCGTACACCCTCTCCGGCGGAGAACGCCGACGGGTGGAAATCACGCGGGCAATGGTGACCCGGCCGAAATTCATGCTCCTGGACGAGCCGTTTGCTGGGATCGACCCGATTGCGGTCGAGGATATCCAGAGCATCATCCACCGGCTGGTCGAACGAGGCTTAGGGGTTTTGATTACCGATCACAATGTTCGTGAGACGCTCTCGATTTGTGACCGTGCCTATATTATGTGCGACGGCAAGATACTCAAGGCGGGGACCGCGGATTTTCTGGCCAATGACCCGGAAGCTCGAAAGATCTATTTGGGCGAAAAATTCCGCCTGAACTGATCCTTAAGTCCGGTTTGTTGAATAACTGAACGAACTGACCGGTCACCGTAAATCCCCGCCAGTTTCGTTCCGACTAGAGGGGTAACAGTCGCGGAAAGCCGCGGCAGCAGGTACCAAACTTTGTTTGACGACAGGTTGCTTATATGAAGATGAACATCGGATTAGGCCAGAAACTTACTGTAACCCAGAAACTGGCTCCCCAGCTGATTCAGTCCCTGAAGATGCTGCATATGCCGGCGCTCAAGCTGGAACAGACGATCCGCCAGGAATTGGCCGCCAATCCCATGCTCGAGGAAGTCGAAGCGCTGGAAGAGGAGACCGAATCGACAACCGAAGAAGAGTCCGAATTCGATCTGACCAAAGATGAGGAAAAGTCCGGTGACGACGAATTTGACTGGGACGAGTACCTGTACGACGACGATGAAGGCTACAAGGTTCGTGAATCCCGGGAAGTGCCCGAGGACCGATTCCACGGCGGGACCGCCGCGACATCTAACCTCTACGATCACCTGACCGAACAGCTACACATGCTCAAGCTGTCCGAAGATGAAACTTTGATCGGCGAATATATCATTGGCAACATTTCACCCGATGGCTACCTGAGTATCAGTGTCGCCGAGATGGCAGCTGAACTCGATCGGGAACCCTCGGCCATAGAGGAAGTCCTTTCGATGATCCATCGGTTCGACCCGACCGGGGTCGGGGCCAGGGATCTTCGCGAGTCACTCCTGATCCAGCTCCGGGAAAAAGGGATGGAAGGCTCCTTGCCTTGGCGGATAGTCGATGAGCACATCAAGGAACTCGACCGCAAGTCTATCCTCCAGATTTCCAAAATGATGAATGTCCCTGAAGATAAAGCCCAGGCAGCCCTTAAAACAATCCGGTCGCTTTCGCCGAAGCCGGCGCAGGGGCGATTCGACCCGGCGGCGATGCCGGTCGTGCCGGATCTTGTGGTCGAACGAGTCGGCGAAGAGTTTGTCGTCATGCACAACGACGATCACATCCCGCGCCTTCGGATCAACCAGGGCTACCGAAGCCTGATGAAGCGCGGCAAGGGTGCCTCACAGGAAACAAAAAGTTACATCCGCGAGAAACTGGAACAGGCCCGCTGGCTGTTAAACGCAATCAACCAGCGCCGGAGCACGATGATCCGGGTGATGGAGGCGATCGTTAAACGCCAGCACGATTTCTTTGAAAGAGGACCGGCATTTCTCAAACCGCTGATTATGGAAGATATCGCCCAGATGGTGGAAATGAATGTCGCGACTATCAGCCGCGTGTCCAACGGCAAGTACGTCCAAACGCCCCTGGGTGTCTACGAAATCCGACATTTCTTCAATACCGGCATCAGTCGCGAAAACGGCGAGGACATGTCCAAACGCTCCGTGAAGATGCGCATCCAGGAAATCATCGACAAAGAGCCGCCCGGAAAACCATACTCCGATCAGCAGATTTACAAATTGCTGAACGAAGAAGGAATTAAACTTGCCCGCAGGACCGTGACTAAATATCGTGAAGAGTTAAAAATACCGGCGGCCCGGTTACGCAAGCGGGTTTCCTGATACAAGCACGAATGTGCCGCCGAATGGCACAATGGCCGGAAAGACAGCATCAGGAAGTCGCCGTGAAAACCGCCGCCAGAACCTGAAAAACACAGCGTTTGACTGACAACATTTCATTCGATTCTCTCAACCGGGGCTAGCCTTTTTTCGTATGATACTAGTAGAGGGTTCACCAATACCCGCCCAAACTTTGCTGAGAAGGGGTCTCTGTGTTTACCTTGTATACATGGAGAGCTGTAATGCTAATTCACTGCCGCGCCCTACCGGGAAAGGAGTGATTCACTCATGTTAAAAAAGATAACTGCTCGTCACTTTGATCTCACCGATGAGATGAAAGCCAAGGCCGAGGACGAGATGGACGGCCTCACCCGCTATTTCGACAATATCGTGTCGGCGGAAATGGTGCTCGATGTCGAACGACACCGGCGAATCGCTGAACTTAAAGTCAACGTGTACAACCAGATGATAGCTGGAACCGGAGAGACCGACGATATTTACAGCGCGATCGATTCCGCGGTCGACAAGGTCAAAAAGCAGCTCAAGAAGTACAAAGGGAAACTGAAAAACCGTCAGCCCGAAAAAGTGGCCAGCACCAAGGAGTCGCTAACCAGACCGTCGACCGATGTAGACGAACTGGATGTCTAAGACGGCAGTGAAAAATCATACCTGACCTATCAGGCCCGCCCTACCCGGGGGCGGGCTTTCTTCATTGTGCGGATTCCACGGCAACGAATTCCTCGAGCAGGAAATAGTTCATCAACGCTTCATGATTCAGCCCGTCCAGATCTTCCACACTCGCACGATACCGGCGGTCCAATCGAATGAAACGGTACGAATCAAACTCTTTTGGCTGCGTAACACTATCCAATCGTGAGCGAACTGCATCCTTATGTAACGTGGTCTCAATCAAACAAAATACCTGCGGTTTTCCTCCCCGAAACAGCTCGTGAGCATACGCCAGGGGCACAACATCATACTCGCCTGAGTCGAGATGAAGTTCTTCAGAAATCTCGTCATGCATGGACGTGAAGATCAGAT
The DNA here is from genome assembly GCA_964612145.1 of uncultured Ignavibacteriales bacterium. GTDB lineage: Bacteria > Zixibacteria > MSB-5A5 > GN15 > FEB-12 > JAGNLV01. The sequence goes on from CAZTBP010000008.1 coordinate 76,116, forward strand.
CTGATAACCGGCCGTAGTGCTCGCCGTAGTCCACTGAACCGGCCGCCGACGGGCCCTCGGCATTCTCAAGCGAGGCCAGGTGTCCCGCCCGCGTCACGATGAGCAGGCTGTTATCGGCCGTCCTCAGGAGCCCGCACACCCCTATGCAGCCAGGCAGCAGGTTGGGCTTTCCGTGAGTGTATTCACGAAGCGTTTCCCACTCCGGTCCGAAGCGCTGGTCAGGTCGATCCAGTGCAAAACAGCACCCGGCAAACAACCCGTAATCGCAGGCCTGAATGGTCACGAACGGCGCTTCACTTTCCAGTTCCTCTTCCACAATTGCGGTGGCCGGCGGTCCGTCATACAGCCGCCCGGCCGTCGCGAGTTGTGCTGCAACCTCCTTCGAAAACGCCACGACCACCGGATCAGTTACAACAAAACTGCCGGGCAGGTATCGAATAAATGTCTCCTCGGGATCGATAGATTCCGGCCCAAAGAACCGACGAATTACTGCATATCCGGAGTCATGCTGTCGGGCGGAACCCACCAGTCTGGCCTGCCGACTGGCATCACTGCTATAGTGCCGGCTCAGGTAGTCGGCAAATTTTTCATAATCGAGATCTTGCATCAGTTCAAAAACAGGATTGCCACCCCGCCCACAGCGACTATCGCCCCGAGCCAGGCGCGGATCGACGGCTTCTCTTTGTAGAATATAATCAGCAGAGGCAGGATCATAACAGGAGAAAGCGAGTTAAGTGTCGAGGCGATCCCAGCCTCAATATATCGCACCGCCACCAGCGACATCCAAACCCCGAGAAACGGACCGAAAAACGCTCCCCCAAACGTGTGCCCCATCGCCTTAAGATTCTTCACCGCCCGGATTGTCGCCGGAAGTTGCCCGCGTACGGCTGAGATCGACAAAATCGCTACTGTCGCGGTCGCCATGCGCACGGCTGAAGCCTCGATCGGCTCGACTGTCCCGCCCGCATGCAGCATCCCCTGCTTGGCCATCACCAATCCGACCGCCTGACCAAGCGCTGCTCCTCCACCAAGCATGATCCCTTTAAACAGCGACCCGGAATCCGGGTGCCCATCGGCAACTTTCTGCGGTGCGATTGCCTTGAACTTTCGTTCGGAGATTACCCACCAGATGCCCGAGATCGTCACAACGATACCAATAATATCCCACGTTGTCAGTCGCTCATCGAGGAAGATCCAGGCGACGATAGTCGTCCAGATCGGCGTTGTCGAGTACATGAGAGTGGTCAGCCGGGGACCGATCATCACCAGTGCCTTAAATCCGCAGCTATCCCCGAAAACCAGGCCGACCAGCGCCGAAAGCCCCAGCCAGAACAACTGCATGCTGTTGACACCGGCGGGAATGGGGGAGCCGGTTGACACCGTGAGAATGACCGCATAGATCACAACGGCCATAACAAGACGAATCTTGTTGACCTTGAACGACCCAATGATCTTCCCGGCCTCGGAGAAGAACATCGAAGTCACGGCCCAGAGGGCCGATGTTGCCAGACCGGCAATTTCCCCTATGTACAGCACCCGGCCAATATAGGCGTGGCAGGCAACCCTTGCAAACATTCTTCCACCGCCGCCAATCACTGCTCTCGGTTTGCATACCGGCAGCAGTTTTCATATTAACGCAATCCGATGCATAGCCGGACTGTCTTGTGTATCAACAACTTAAGTGATACTAACGGGGGCATCATCTTCGGCACGCTGTTTGTGCTATTACGCCATAGAGAGGAAAGCTATGGCAAAATACAACAGACTACTTTCTATACTCGTCCTGATGATACTAACGGCGGCAGCCAGCCCGCTTTTTGGGGCAGAGACAATTCATACCCGCGTAGTCGGATCCGATGACACCCCGATCTTCAACGCCTCGGTGGTTATTCTAAACGGAGATTCGATTATTACCGGTGCCCCGTCCGACTCAGCCGGCTTTGCCTATCTGAAATTGCGGCAGCCGGTCTCATTTCCCATAACCATTCGCACCTCGGCCATAGGCTACGAGGCGTCCGAGCAGACGCTGGACTTCCTGCCCAGTGGCGGCACACTGCGTATTGAGTTGGTTTCGGCGGCGGTCGATGTCGGTCGTGTCGAAGTTTGGCCTGAAAAACGCTCCATTCCCATAGACAAGACAATCGACCGGGACGAGATTCGCGAAGAAGCCCGCATGTCTTTTGTTGCCACCAACCCGATCGCCGCGATCAATGAGCCGCAGGTTATTCGCGAGGGATCCGGGCATTCATCGAAACTACGAATCAACGGTACCTCACCAACCTACCACATCAACGGCATCGAGATTGGCCACAACCCCAACCACTACGGCGTCTTTTCGATAATCCCGTCTTCGGTAGTAAAGAATATGAGACTCCACGCCCAGGGCACCGCCGCCGCACACGACCTGCCCAGTGTAGTCGAATTCACGACCGAACGCCCCTATGAATCGAATCTCGACGGCGAAATCAATATCTCGGCCGTGCAGGCCACCGGCTCGTTCAAGATCGGCGGCAAACGCTGGTTTGCTCTCGGTGCCGTCCGTGAATCCGTGCTGGACAAGCTGGTCAAGCACCTTGATATCAGTCAGGACCGACGCACGATCCCTCCAACGAATTTCCAGGACCTGTTCCTCTCAACCGGTCTGCGGCTGTCGACCAACGGTCACCTGATAGTCGATCAGTATCATGTGCGGGACTACTTTTCGTTTCGGACCGATGGCACCTCCAACAATCTGCTGGGGACCAACACCTCGCTGCACACGTCGGAGAACTATGTGGGCGGACGTCTGGAGCTGCTGCTTGGCCGCACCCACATTACTACCCGCGCCGCCGTCCGACAGTCGAACGAGCAATACGATGCCGCCCCGGTGACCGATGTCAACAGCGTCGAGCCGATCCTCGACCTGGATGCAAAGACGCGCAGCTATTTCTTCTCGGCCCAGGCAAGGCGCATGATCGACGATGTCGAAATCACCGCCGGTGCACGATCCCGCATCGGTGCCCGCCGCAATATCGACCTTGAACAAAACAACTGGAACTTCCAGCCGCCCGATGCCGCCAGCGACAACCCCTACATCTACCAGGCGGAATTGAACGCACTCTACGGCTCCTATCATGCCGGACTATCCTCGACCGACCACGCCGGTTTTGTCTCAACACACTTTGAGCGCGGTCCGGTCGAATTCGAGTCAGGCCTTCGAGCCGACTACTTCGGCGGCTTGGAGGAGAACCTCACACTGTCGATACGTCAGCAACTCAGTTTCAACGTAGGTGAGCAGGACAGGATCCGCCTCTACTACGGCTCGTTTTCCGAAAGCCCGGCCCAGAAAGTCCTCGCGCCTTACCAGGTGCTTGTCCATGCCGATTACAATCTTCTCCGCCCGGTGCGAACCCGCCTGGCTTCTGTTGCCTGGGGCCGGGGCAGCCTGCGGCTGGGCACGTTCTACAAGCGTCTTGACAATCTTCCGGTCCTAACGCCCAACTTCTCTCGTGTTACCTCTGACGGCACCCCGCAGCCCGGCTTTCTTCAAATGCTGTCCTCCGGCGCAGCCAGGTTTGTCGGGGCCGATATAGCTCTTGATGTCAAAGACATCCTCGACGAGCGAGTCGACCTCTATGCTTTTTATGGCTACACCCATGCCGTCAAACGCACGGCCGGTGTCCACACCGACTACGACCTCAATGCGCCGCACCGGTTCTTTTCGCAGCTTCGTTACCGACTGAGCAACACCGTCACTCTCGGAAGCGACCTCACTGTCCGCTCCGGCTACGCCTACACCCCGTCGGAAATAGAATCCGAGTCAAATCTTTCCTCCCGCTACACATCGGACTACTACCAGTCCACGCTGGCAAACGAGAGTTCGAACCGCTTTCCGATCAACGCCTCGCTGAACTTGAGCGTGTTGTTCGACTTCGGCTCGACCAAACTGTCTTTTGCTGTTGCCAACGTCACCAATCGCGGCAACCCGATCATAAACACGCGCGACGGATTCATCTACGACGCCGGGATTCTCCCCAGTATCGGGCTGACCACCCGCTTCTAAGTCGTTTTTCGCCGGGAAACTTTCCGCCTTTTCTCGGGATTTTTGTACTTCCGTGTCAACGGTTGGGCGGTGTATTGTGTCTTATCGGGAAACAGGGCCAATACAAGGAGAAAAACCGATGTCCCACAACGCCAAACACACGACTACTCTGCTTATCTGCGCCTTGGCGCTGCTGACCTGCATCTCCTGCCTGGAGCGGAAGGAAGAAATTACTGTGGCGCGAGATGGCACCGTGACTATCCAGACCGAGTGGTCCGGCAAAATCGAGGATTTTGACGATCCCATCTCGCGACCCTCCGAGCCGGAGTGGACCGTGCTGAAAAACCGGATCGACTCATCCTTCGGCAGCGAGCCGAAACTAACGTACGACGCCAGAAAAGTCATTCCGTATGGTGAACCGCTCCCGAGCTCATTTGCCTCCAAGGGCTCTCCGAACGCGGACTTTGCCCTTCAGTTTCCCAGCGAAATACGTTTTTGGAAGGACGGAGATCGTACCTACTATGAATTCAAACGGACATATCAGGCTCGTCTGTTCTCAGCATTCAATATCAGTGAAATGGACATTCTGTGGAACCGGAAGTTGGAGGAGCAGGTGCTTGACAAAGGCCTGCTGAATGTGTCCGAGAGTGATCGCAACGACTATCTGAAACAATTCGGGCTCGCCTTCGGATACCAACAGTGGCGGTTCATGTGGGAAGCACTGGCGGCCCAGGTTCACTCCGGCGATCTTGACACACGAACACTCACTGAGATTCATGTGGAGACTCGGGCACTGCTGGAAAACATCGCCAGCATAGAAACGGCGAAGGCGGTCTTTCTGGACGATACCCGTGAACCGGAGGACGTACTTGATTCTCTTGGTGGACATGTTCAAGATCAATTCCGTGAAGCTATTATTAAGCACACCGGCAATAACTCGGATCAAGTGCTCCGACAGTACGACACATCCGTCAAAAAGGTCCGTACCAACTATAACGTTACCGAGAGATTGAGTGGTCAGGAGTTCACTCTCTTTCTCAAGATGCCGGGTATAATTATCGAAACCAACGGCCTGTTAGATATCGAGGAACCGGACGAGATTATGTGGTGGTTCAAAGGCGATGAACTGCACGATAAAGACATCCCTGTCTACGCCCTCTCGGTCGTGGAACACTAGTCAGGAGAACTCTCCATGACCGATCTAATCGATCGAATAGTCAGAGATTTTTCCGACAATATCTTTCGCCTCGTCAATCGGATCGTGCGCGACCGCGATGAGGCGAAGGATCTCGTACAGGACGTACTCGTGCGAGTGCTCTGCCGATCCGGAAAAATTCGCGATGAATCCCGCGCCAGGGCGTACGTCTTTCGCGCTGCCTACAATGCGGCCATTAACCACCGGCGCGACATCGCCCGACACAACGAGGCACAAACGAATATGGCCGACTCTATCGAACGAACCGTACTCCCCGATCAAATCGAGCAAGCGGAACGCCGCGAAATGATCAACCGCGCCATAGCCGGATTAGCCGAACGGCAACGCGAGGCGCTAAGCTTGCGGTTCTTTGCCGAGATGACTGTGCCGGAAATCGCATGCGTCATGAGAATATCCGAGGGGTCTGTGAAAGTGCACCTTTCTCGCGGTCTGCTCAACCTGCGGGCGACACTGACACCCGCCCTGGACAAGGAGGAACTGTGAATTGCTATACCTGCCGCGAAATGATACCGCTTGCTGCGCTGGGTGAACTCAATGATGACCGGCGCCGCGGGCTGGAGGACCATCTGAAAGACTGCGACTCGTGCCGTAAAGAGTTGGAACAGCTAGCCGAAATCGGCGCCATGCTGGCTGACCAGCCAGACGACGGATTGAGCGAACTCGAACGGCTCCGGATCGAAAACAACGTCCTGCGCCAGCTGGCTGTTAAACAAGCCACCGGCGCTTCCTCAACCATTCAGACCTACATCCGTGTGCTGGCCCGCGTCGCGGCGGCCCTGGTTTTGTTCTTGATCGGCTACCTTGCCCGCCCGGCTGTGGCCGACTGGTTCAACGGTGAGCCGCCGGTGGCACAAAGCCGACAATATCCTGTTCTTGAACAAATCGACCGATCGGTTGGCTCCGGTCACCGCTTTACGGGCGAGGGCCTGAAGCTGATCCTTCACGGCCGGAGTGCGCTGGGGGAAACGATCAGGCAGAACCGCTGAACTCTACCGTACCTGGCGGCAAAACTACACACTTCAGTAAAGTCCCGCTTGCCGGAAGGCCGTGCGTATACTATATAGAAGCCACGCAGGTTAGTTTGTAAGCGGGTCCTTACATTAGAGAGCGAAGCACGTAGTTTGTTAATGAAGCAACTTTTGCAGGAAAAGTTCTTTCCGTTCGTTATAAAGCCCGGTCGATATGCCGGCGGCGAACCGGGCCAGATTGTCAAAGGGCACGACGGAAGAGTCAAATATCTGCTCGCCTTCCCCGACAAATATGAAATCGGACACTCCTATCTCGGGCTGCAGACTCTCTATCATATCGTCAACAAAGATGATCGTTTTGTTGGCGAACGGGTCTTTGCCCCCGATCACGATGCCGAGGAGATCATGCGGCGTGAATCAGTCCCGCTGTTTTCGCTGGAGACCCGCACTGCCGCCCGCCATTTCGACGCGATCGGCTTTACTCTGTCATACGAGCTGGTTTATACAACCGTCCTCCAGATGATCGATCTGGCGAAAATCCCCATACGATCAGTAGAGCGATCCGATGACCAGCCACTGGTGTTCGCCGGAGGGCCGGCGGCCTATAATCCCGAGCCGATGGCGCCGTTTATCGACGTTTTCTTCGTCGGCGACGCCGAGGAGGGCCTCCCGAAGATGCTGGGGATTCTCCACGAGATGCCGGGCGCCTCACGTGCCGAAAAACTCGAGCGGATCGTGCATGAGGTCGAGTCGGTCTATGTCCCCCGGTTCTACGACGATAACCGCAAGCCGACAGTTGACTTTGCCCCTGAAGAGATCCAGGCGAGCGTCATTCGCAAGCTGACGCCGGAGTTTTACCCCGACCGCCCGATTGTCCCGCTGATTGAAACCGTCCATTCACACCTGAGTGTCGAAATCATGCGAGGCTGTCCCCGTGGCTGCCGGTTTTGCGAGGCCGGATCGATTTACAAGCCGGTCCGTCTGCGCCCGCAAAACGAAATTCTCGACCAGGTCGAACGCCAGATGCAACACGTCGGCGCCGATACCGTGTCGCTCCTATCACTGTCCACTTCCGACTATCCCGGCATTGATGAACTGGCCGCCAAAGTCGCCCGTCGAATCGAACCAATGCGGGCCGCTGTCTCGGTGCCATCGCTGCGGCCCGGCTCAATTACACCCTCATTGCTGGAGACGTTGAAACGCCAGCGCAAGGCGGGACTCACGATTGCCCCCGAGGCGGGCAACGAGCGGCTGCGAGCGTTCATTCCTAAAGACATTCCCGACGCCGCCGTGTATGACTCCGCCGAGATAGCCTTTTCCAAAGGGGTCACAACGCTGAAACTCTACTTCATGATCGGTCTGCCAACCGAAACCGAGGAAGACCTCCTTGGCATCAGCGACATGATTCAAAAAATCTTTGACATCAGTCGCAAATATTCCGGCAAGCGCACTATCAATGTCACCCTGTCGCCGTTCGTGCCGGAGCCACATACCGCCTTCCAGTGGGATGGTGCCTCGACACCCGATGAGGTGCAGGAGAAGTTTAAGTTCATTAAGCGGAACATCCGAAGCCGGCATATCAATTTCAAGCACGGCTCCCCCGAGGAAGCGATGCTCAAGGCACTTCTCAGCCGCGGCGGACGGCAAATGGCCGATGTTATCGAGCAGGTGTATCGCGACGGCCAGCGATTCGACGGCTGGCACGAAGATTTCAACCCGGAACGCTGGTTTGTAACCTGCGGGGCCCACGGGATAGATGTTTTCGAGCGGCTCAAACCGTTACCATTCACTGCCGACTTGCCGTGGTCACACATCCGCAAAGGCCCCTCGGCCGAGAAACTGCAGAAGGAACGACAGAAAACATCGGTGCAGCTGAAGGAATACAAGCCGAAGTTCCGTCCCGACGACCACCCGATGGACAGAGAACCGGAGATAGAGTATGGCCGCTCTAAAAAGAAAGTAGCGTCAAAAAGCCAGGTGGCCCCGACCAAAAATCGCGTCCGACTGCGCTGGGGTCGTACGGAGCGGTACCGGTTTATGTCCCACCTGGACAACCTGCGGCTGCTGGAAAGATCTATTCGTATTGCTAAAATACCGGTTGCTTTCAGCCAGGGCTACCATCCGACGATGAAGCTGTCATTCGGTCCGCCGCTCTCGCTGGGATTTACCTCCGAGGCCGAGCATGTTGATATCACTTTCGACTCCAGAATGATGCCGTACATGATCGACAAACTTCGCGATGCACTTCCCGAAGGGATCGAGATTTTCGATGCCGGCGTCGTGCTGGACAAAGCACCCTCGTTGTCATCGCAGTTGAATAGAGTGGAGTATCTATTACAAACTGACGACATAGATAATGTGGAACTACAACGGCGTGTGGACGACCTGATGGCTCGCGAAAGCCTGGTTATCGAACGGGTCGGAAAGAAAAAAACCACCGAACTGGATATCCGGGCCGCAATCTGCGACATTGCAGTACGTAATGACGCGATTGACTTAACGCTGGGTATCGGTGAGGGCGGATACGCCCGGCCGGACGAAGTCCTGGCCCGGTTGTTTGCCCCGGAACGGGTCAAACCGCTTACCTACCGCCTTCACCGCAAGGCGATGTACCGGATCGACGAAAGGGGCAATCGTATCGATCCGATGCAACTGTGAAAAAAAGCGTGAAAATGGCAGCACCTATAGAGAAAAAATCCGGTCGTCGCTACGATCCCGTTCGAGCGGCAGCGATTGAGGCCCTCGTTCTGATCGAGCAGGGGGACCAGACCGACAACGCTATCGAGTCTGTTGTCGGAGACCAGCAGATGCGCTCACTCGACAAGCGCTTCCTGCTGCAACTGGTCAACGGCACGACCAAGATGCGGCGGCGGCTCGATCATGAAATGAAATTTTACCTTGCCCGGCCGTCGCGGGAACTCCCGCTCAAACTCAAGAACATCCTCCGGCTGGGTTTCTTCCAACTGCATTTCACCGATCGTATCCCGCCGGCAGCCGCCGTGTCGGAATCAGTGAACCTCGCCGTCTTCATGACCGATCGATCCCGAGCAAACCTGGTGAATGCTGTCATGCGGTCCTCCCTTCGGGAGCCGGAGAAAATAAAGTTTGCCGACAAAGAAAAAGATCCGGTCAAGTATCTTGGCGACTTCTACAGCTTCCCGGACTACTTCGTAAAATACTGTCTTGAAGAATTCGGTTTCGAGAAGACCGAAAAGTTGCTGGCGAACTTCAATCAAGCGCCGCAGGTGACCTACCGCGTGAACTTCCTAAAGGCCAAGCCGGACGAGGTCGCCAACCAACTGACTAAGGCCGGAATTGAGTTCTCCTACGGCAAGTACCTTCCGGAGTTCATACACATCCAGGAGTCCGGGCTCCCGTTGCATGCCGAGTTGATCGATACCGGCAAGGTCTTCGTGCAGGACGAGTCCGCCGGCCTGTGCGCCCGGCTGCTCAATCCGAAGCCGAAGGCAAACGTTGTCGATCTCACTGCCGCCCCCGGCGGCAAAGCGACCTATATGGCTATCCGGATGCGCAACCGGGGCCGTGTGACCGCAGTCGATAAATCCCACTCCCGACTGCAGTTACTGGTCGACAATGCCCGCCGGCTCGGAATCAAAATTATCTCGCCGGTCGCGTGCGACATGCTCGATTTCAAAACCGGCAAGTTTGACCGCGTGCTGCTCGATCCACCCTGCACCGGCTGGGGCACCGCCGGAAAAAACTCCGATCTCAGGTGGCAAAAATCAGCCGAGGATACCGAAAACCTGACCAAGATCCAGGCCCGGATGATCGACCACGCCGCCAAACTGGTTAAGCCGGGAGGCGTCATGGTCTACTCAACCTGCACCATCCTCAGGCAGGAAAATGATCAGGTCGTCGAGGAATTTCTGGTACGAAACAAAGATTTTGAAATCGATCCGGCCGGAGAATTTTTCCCCGAGGAGCTGGTCAATGAGCGCGGATTCGTCAAAACTTACCCCGAAGTCGGCCACATGGACGGCGCCTTCTGTGCCCGTTTGATGCGGCGGGTCAAGCGCTAACGGCTGTTTTATTTTAACCTTGATTTTGCCGCCCGATTTTTCAACCGTAGCGTGTATAAAATATGCAAAGGCCGTGGACATGGTGTTCCCGGTAGTCGATACAGATTACTATGCCTCAGGTTAGAGCTTCAAGACTGGATGACAATAAAGGACCCCGCCGCGACGGCTTCCTGACTGACTACCTGCCCTTCGGCACCTGGCGCCGAAAGGTGGTTTTCTGGGCCGGAATCCCGATACTGGCGCTCATTATCATCTGGATTATCATGGATAATTTCGTGATGATGCAGATCACCCGCCACGGTGAAGAATTCCCGCTGCCCAGCTTTGTCGACCAGACCGTGGTCGAGGCCACTGTCACGCTCGACGAGCTCGACCTGACCCATGAAATCGCCTCCTACGAATACGCTCCCGGCAAAGCCAAGGGGGTCATCATCGACCAATTCCCGCGCGCCGGCGTTGAGGTCAAGGACGGCCGGTTAATCAAGTTTGTCGTTTCGGCCGGCCAGAAGCTGGTGAACATTCCGGAGTTAGCCGGACAGTCGGTCCGTCAGGCCATGCTTAACCTCGAAACCGCCGGACTCAAACTCGGCGAAATTGCCTGGGCCTTTTCCGACACGCTTCCCGAGCGAGTGGTTGTGTTCAGCTACCCGGCCGCCGCGACCGAAATCCCCATCGGGTCGCCGGTCAACCTCATGGTCAACCGGGGCCGCGCCTCGAATTTCACCTATGTACCGAAAGTGGTCGGACTGCCGGTGACCGAAGCGGAACGGGTGCTGACTGAGAAGAATCTGAAACTGGGCGTGGTGACGTACCGGACCGATGAAAACTACCTGCCGGAGACCGTTTTAGAGCAGTCGGAACCGCCGGGCACCGAGCTTGACATCAACACCGAAATTGACCTGGTGGTCAGCTCAACGGAGTAATTCTGCTTGCCGCGAACCGCGGCCCTCTTTTCCCTGTTATCATTGATCAAGGACGACAACGTCAGGCGCGTACTCGAAGACACAATATGGAAACAGGCGAACTCCTCTCCCAAACACCCATCTCACTCAACAAGGCTATGCAGGCCATCGTCAAAAAAACCTACAACGAAGCCCTCCTCGACGACGTCAAAATCGAACGCATAACCTACCCCTCCGATGACCTCAAGATCAACGGCTACCTCGCCCGACCCAATGCCGACGGTACCTACCCGGTTCTCATCTGGAACCGGGGCGGATTCGGCGAGAACGGCGCTCTCGACGATCTTCGGGCGATGCTCATCCTCGGCTCGACCGCGCAATGGGGCTATGTCGTCCTGGCCACCCAGTACCGGGGCAACATGGGATCCGAGGGAACTGAGGACTGGGGCGGCCGCGATGTCAACGACGCCCTGAATTTAATCCCGGTCGCCGAGAACATCGACTACTGCGACTCCGAACGAATGGCCATCGAGGGCGCCAGCCGGGGCGGCATGACAACCTACATCGCCCTGACCCGCGAGGATCGATTCAAATGCGCCATCACCCACGCCGGCGTCGCCGACCTGTTCACCCTGACTGAAACCCGCGGCGGACTGGCCGAATGGATTGACGCGTTCTTCGGTGAACTGCCTGTCTCGGACAAAGAACGCAAGCTTTCCGAACGGTCAGCTGTCTATTTCGCCGACCGCTTCCCGGACAAGGTCCCGCTGCTGCTCATTCACGGCACCGACGATAAACGTGTACCGATTTCACAGAGCGAGGCTCTCGCCGAAGAATTGAAGCGGTATGACAAGCCGTTCGAGTTCGTCAAGATCGAGGGAGCCGGCCATATTGCACTGAAAGACGGCTCGTACCAGGAGGTAGACAAACACCGCAAAAAATGGCTGGCAAAGCATTTGGGATGACGGATTTGGCGGGCGATTATCCGGTTCACAGCCGCCATGACCGCATTTTTACTTAAGCAAATTAAATTCCATTGTTCCCCAACGGCTTACCGGCCGACCCTGCCCGCCACCTACCTGGCCCGAATTCTGAAAACTCCTTGCGATCTTCACGGTTTTCTTTATATTGTTGAGCTCTGTGAACTTGGCCGCATCGCTGCCGGGCAGACGGTGCGGTATGTTCTATGCTGAACACCAGGATCGCAGTATCTCGCCGAGTAAGTCGTGCGGGATATTTTGGTAAATATGATGTTTGATAGTCTGACTGAAAAAATCGAAGGCGTCTTTAAGCAACTGCGCGGCGCCGGCAAGCTGTCCGAGAAAAACATCAAGGACTCAATGCGCGAGGTGCGTCAGGCCCTGCTTGAGGCTGACGTCAATTACAAGGTCGCCAAGCGCTTTGTAAAGTCAGTCAATGAAAAGGCAGTCGGCGAGGACGTCCTCAAATCAATCGAGCCGGGCCAGCAGGTTATCAAAATCGTTCACGACGAGATGGTCCAGCTGCTTGGCGGTAAGACCGAACCGCTGCACCCGATTGATAAGTCGCCTACGGTCTACATGGTATGCGGCCTGCAGGGATCCGGAAAAACGACCCTGTGCGGTAAACTTGCGCTCCAGACCAAACGCAAGAACAAGCGGCCGCTTCTGGTCGCCGCCGATATCTATCGTCCCGCAGCCGTGAAGCAGCTGAAAGTTCTCGCGGACTCTATTCAGGTCGAGCACTTCTCGCTCGAGGGAAAAAAGCCGCCGGAAATCTGTCGCGAGGCGATCAAGTACGCCGAGAAGAACTTCATCGACCTGGTGATTCTCGATACCGCCGGCCGGCTCCATGTCGACCAGGCAATGATGGACGAGCTGGTGACAATCCGCAAAGAAGTCAAACCGGACGAGATTTTGCTCGTAGCCGACGCCATGACCGGCCAGGACGCCGTCAATGTTGCACAGGAATTCAACGAGCGGCTCGAAGTCACCGGTGTGGTGCTGTCAAAGCTCGATGGTGACGCCCGCGGTGGTGCTGCACTCTCGATTCGGGAAGTGACCGGAACGCCGATCAAGCTGGCCTCGGTCGGTGAGAAACTCAGCGACCTCGAACCGTTCCATCCCGATCGCCTGGCCTCGCGGATCCTCGGCATGGGAGACATCGTCACGCTGGTCGAAAAGGCCCAGGAAGGGATCGACCAGGAACAAGCCGAGGAAATGCAGCAGAAGCTGCTGAAAGCAAAATTTGATTTTGAAGATTTCCTCCAGCAAATGGACCAGATCAAGAAGATGGGTCCGCTGGACGGCCTGCTGAAAATGATCCCCGGAATGGGCAAGGCCCTCAAGGGCGTGCAGGTCGAGGAAAAAGATATGGACCGCATGGTGGCCATTATCAAGTCGATGACGGTCAAGGAGCGCCGGAACCCGAATCTGATCGATGGTTCGCGCAAAAAGCGGATCGCGTATGGCTCCGGCAATTCCGTTCAGGCGGTCAACCAACTGCTCAAGCAGTTTTTCGCGATGCAGAAGATGTTTCAAAATATGAACAAAGGTAAGCTGAAGGGCCTCCCCAAAGGGATGATGCCCTTTTAGCTGGTAACCAATTCAGGAGGAGAGTTTTTTGGCCGTTCACATCAGACTTTTGAGGATGGGCAAAAAGAAACAGCCTTTCTATCGGATAGTCGCCGCCGACTCCCGACGGGCCCGTGACGGGCGGTTTCTGGAAATTGTCGGTACCTACAACCCGATCACAAAACCGGCCAACGTGCAGCTGCACGAAGACCGGGTAACCAAGTGGCTCGACGAGGGCGCGATCCCGTCGGACACCGTACGCTCGCTCTTTACCCAGGTCGGCATGACGGAGAAATACCTCATGGCCAAAGCCGGGAAGGACGTGAGCGAAATCGGGTTGAAGCCCACGATTAAGGAACGCCCCAAACGCACCCGCCGCATGAAGAAAGCCTCGGTCGCCAAAGCTGAAGAAGAAGCCAAGCAGGCCGAGGAAGCCAAAAAGGCGGCAGAAGCCCCGGCCGAAGAGGCCAAAACCGAAGAAGCTCCGGCGGAAGAGGCGAAAGCCGACGACGCCGGTGAAGGCGAAAAGTCCGAATAGGACCGTTCGGGATTCGGCTCTGGCGTTTCGACTGCACTGGACTAAAAAAAGGACTCACTCGTTGATGCGCTTACCGATTCTGAACCGTAGACGACAACAAGGAAGGACGGGTGTCATGAGGGAATTCGTCGAGTATATCGTCAAATCCATCGTCGACAACCCCGATCAGGTGGACGTATCGGAAATCCAGGGAAGCCGAACGACGGTCTATGAGCTGCGGGTCGCCCAGAGCGACCTCGGCAAAGTAATCGGTAAGGGGGGACAGACCGCAAAGTCTATTCGTACCCTGATCGCCGCCGCTGCGGCGCGACAGGGGAAACGGGCTGTCCTCGAAATACTCGAGTAGGACTGTGGTAAAAGAGGACTTCGTGCGCGTCGGCTGGCTGGGTCGAACCCGGGGTGTCCAGGGCGACATCTGGGTCACGCCCGACACCGACTTTCCCGAACGGTTCCGGGACCTCAAAGAGATTTTTCTTAAAGGCCGGACCGGCTGGGAAAAGTACCACGTCGTCCGCAGCGACATAATCGGCGGAAGGCCGGTCCTGAGATTTGAAGATATAACGTCGCCCGAAGAGGCCCGCCGACTGACCAACCGGGAGCTTGGCGTTCCTCGCGACGAAGTGTACGAGCTGCCCGAAGGCAGCCACTACATTTTTGAACTGATCGACTGCGACGTGGTCGGCGAAGACGACACCAGGATCGGGAAACTGATCGATATCGAGCAGTACCCGGCCAACGACATGTACGTCATCGAAATAGACAACGGCGCCCGGCGCTATCTCCCGGTGGTGGAGGCCTTTGTCAAGTCGATCGACACCAACGCCCGGCGGATCGTGATCGACCCGGCCGGACTGTTTGATGCAACGGCCTCGAAACCCGACGCCGGCAATGAAGTTTGAACTGATAACGCTCTTTCCGGACTACTTCAGCCTGTCACTGCGACAGTCACTGATCGGAAAAGCGCTGGAAAAAGAGCTCTTTGAAATAGGAATCGTCAACCTTCGAGACTACGCGCTCGATAAACACCGAACCGTGGATGATACCCCGTTCGGCGGTGGCGGCGGCATGCTGATGAAAGTCGGGCCGCTGGACAACTGCCTGGCCGACCTCGGTTACTACCGTCGGAGCGAAGGCTCGCCGCCGGATGACAAGCAGCGGATAATCCTGACCTCAGCGGCGGGGAGGCCGTTCACTCAGGATCTTGCAGTCCGATACTCGCTCTGCGAACGCCTGACTATCATCTGCGGGCACTATTTAGGTGTCGATGAGCGTATTTTAGAGCTGTATGAACTTGACGAAGTCTCGATTGGTGATTATGTACTCACCGGCGGTGAACCGGCCGCGGCTGTCATGATCGACGCCATCGGGCGGCTGATACCAAACGTGCTCGGCAATTTCGAATCGGCGCTGGAGGACTCATACATGAACCAGCTGCTGGGAACACCAAGCTACACGCGGCCCGCCGAGTACCGAGGACTGGAAGTGCCGCCGGAATTGATGTCCGGCAATCACGCTGAGATCAAAAGGTACCGACGCCGCGAGGCCATTCGAAAATGCCTCCGCCATCGCCCGGATCTGCTGGAAACAGCTGAGCTGACCGATGAAGAAGAAGCCTGGGTCGAACAAGAACGCCGGCGGATCGAAACTGACGATGACGATAAATAATTTGTAAATAAAGATAACGTGAACATAGAACCTGAAAGGACCTAAACGATGAAACGCATTGCCCAGATAGAAAAGAGCTTCATGCGGGAGGAGGCTGTCCCCCCGTTTAGCTCGGGCGATACGCTTCGTGTCCATGTCAAAATCAAAGAAGGGGACAAGGAGCGTATTCAGGTGTTTCAGGGAACCGTCATCGGTCGCCGCGGCAGCGGAACCGGCGAAACCTTTACCGTACGGAAAATTTCGAGCGGTATCGGTGTCGAACGTGTCTTCCCCCTGCACTCGCCGAACGTAGCCAAAATCGAAAAAGTCCGCTCCGGCAAAGTGCGGCGGGCTAAACTGTACTACCTGCGCGAACTGACCGGTAAATCGGCTCGGATCAAGGAACAGGTGATGACTGCAGATCAGATGGCCGCCTGGCGCACCGCGCAGAAGGAGCAGGAAGAAGCCGCCGCGGCTCTTGAGGCTGAAATCGCTGCCGAAAAAGAGAAGGCCGCCGACGAAAAGGCCGCCAACGAAGAAGCCGAGACTAAAGAGGCCAAGGCCAAAGAGGCACCCGCCGACCAAGCCAAGACCGAACAAGCTCCGGCCGAAGAACCTGCCAAAGAAACCAAAGCCGAACAAGCCGAAGAGAAAAAGCAGTAGCGGCTTCAGGTTTGATTGTTCAAAGAAGACGCCCACCTCAGGGCGTCTTTTTTTGTACCCGCTGAAAAACGCCCACGGTATGTCCGATACAGAGAAAACGAGGTGCTATAAGTTATTGAATCAGTTCAAACTATGTCCGAAATGCGGCGTCTGGCTGTCCGATGAAATGCTCCTGAAGGGGATCGATGTCGAGCCAATCGGCCTGTGCCTGGAAGACGACGATATGGATCTGAACTACTACTACTTCAATCACGATGTCCCCGCCTGCGGAACAACCCTTGTCGTTCGAGTCGAAGAACTCCGCCACCATCTCTCCGGGAATCTGCCGTCAATCAAACTGACTGGCGGCCGACTTTGTGATGGACGCAGTTACACAGCCGGAACTGCTGCTACGCACCGTACCGCTTCCTCACCCCGATGGAGCAACGATCGTGAAGGTCGTGTTGCCGTACTTCCGACGTTCCAGCAATGAGAAATTCAGGATATCAATATCTTTGGTTTCGCTGGTATCGTGCTGACAGATAATCATGCCGTCGCTCACAACAACCGGATGTTCATGCAAAGCGGCCAGCGTTTTGTTGATGAAACCTTTATACTGCGGGGGAGCCATTGTAACGATATCGAATAACCGCGACCGCGCATGAAATCGCTCGATCGACCGAAAAACATCGTCTCGCACACACTTCAGGCGGTCGCTTACGCCGAGTTTCGCCGCCTGATCATTTATGGCGTCGACCAACCTCGGCTCTTTTTCGATACCGGCAGCCGTGCCGGCGCCCCGTGAGACCGCCTCAAACAAGTACGAACCGGTACCGGAAAACAAATCCAGATAAGCCGCACCGTCGATATATGGCATCAAAAAATCAAACAGACTTCGCCGCAGACGGGTCAGCGGCGGGCGCGTGATCCCCAGATCGGGCGCGGTGATCCGCCTGCCTTTCAGTATTCCGGCGACCACCGAAAATTCGATTTTGGGTGTCTTTTTCTGGTTCATTATCACACGGGTATCCGTTTGCGCGGCAATATACTGTTCGAATATCGCTAAACACAGCTTTTTCCCCGGCCGATAACAGGAATGAAGGGATATTCTTATTGCCGACCGAAAGGCGTCCGCATTATTTTAGGGAGTGCAATACAAAATGACACTCAAAACACCAAAAGTCACTGTGCCGGTTCTGGAACACCTCGAAGAGACCCTGGGCACCAAGGGCTACAATGTTATTTGCGGTGTGGATGAAGTCGGGCGCGGGCCGATGGCCGGTCCGGTCGTGGCCGCCGCCGTCATCCTGCCCGCGGGCATCGAGATTGATGGCCTCAATGATTCTAAACTGTTGACTCCCGAACGGCGTGAGGAAATCTTCGCCGAGGTCGCTGGAATGGGCATCCCCTGTGCCGTGGGTGTCATTGACCACGAGACAATTGACCGCATCAATATTCTCAAAGCGTCGCTCATGGCGATGCGCCGGGCGGTCATGGAACTCAAACAGACCCCGGAATGCGTGCTTGTCGACGGCAACCAGACCATCCCGAACCTGACTTTCCCACAGTACGCCGTCGTGGGCGGCGACCGAAGCTGCAAATGTGTCTCGGCGGCATCGATTGTCGCCAAGGTTACACGCGACCGTATCATGGATCGCATGGAGGAACTGTACCCGCAATTCAGCTTCTCCCGGCACAAAGGCTACTGTACCCGAGCCCACTTCGACGAGCTGCGCACCCACGGTCCCTGCGAGATCCATCGCAAGTCCTACGCACCGGTGGCGGAAATGCTGCAGCAGTATGCCCTCATCTAAGGACGAAAACTCCTCCCGACAAAATCGCGTCAGCACCGGCCGGCGCTGGGAACGCCACGCTGCCAATTTCTACAAAGACCAGGGATTTACCGTGCTCGCCCAAAACTATCGGGCGGGCTCACGGGAAATCGATCTCATAGTCAGACGCGACAACCAAATCATCTTTGTCGAGGTCAAAGGCTCCCGCGATCAGCAGTTCGGCCACCCGGCCGAATGGGTCGACCAGCGCAAAGTCGTCTATCTTGTTGAAGCAGCCCAGCGGTTTATGGCCGAAAACGACGTAGAAGGATGCAGCTTTCGGTTCGACGTCGTAGTCTTTGTCGAAGGACATCTGGAGCACTACCCGGACGCCTTCCAGGCGGAATAGACACAAAAAAGGGGGTGAAAGATCACTCCACAACCGAGGTTGTGTCGACGAGGCTGTCGGGCGGATTCTCAAGCAGGTTAGATATCGAATCCACGTAATAGCTGACCAGTCTGGCAAAATCCTCCTGCTGGTGCACATCATCCGGGCCCTGTTTCAGGTAGGCCTCCATCGTATCGGCCGACAGGCCCTCGGCTCGCAGCAATGAATCACGCCACGCCAGAAACACCTCGGCACTGTCTCGATACTGTGCCGCCCCCACCCAGACTCGCGCGGTGATTTGCGCGTATCGCTGGGTTCGCTCTAATCTTTCCGCCTGACGATTCTTGTCCCAGAGGAACCAACCGCCCCCAATCAGGATTAATAAAACGAATGGAAGCAGGCGTTTCAGCCAGATCAAATGGACTCCAACTTTCGGTTGACGCTAAACGTAAAACTCTGTAAACTACCCGACTTTCACCGGCAGGTCAAGGCATAACGAATGGAACTCAAATACCCGATCCAGCGCCGCAAATCCAGAGCCGTTAAAATCGGCAACGTCATTATCGGAGGCGGCTTTCCTATCGCTGTACAGTCGATGACGACTACCGATACCCGCGATGTCGAAACCACCGTCAAACAGACATCCGACCTCTTTGAGGCCGGCTGCGATATCGTCCGGCTCTCCGTGCTTAACCACGATGCCGCCGATCACCTCAAGGAAATCCGCAAGCGGCTGCCAGATCGCCCGCTGGTCGCCGATATCCATTTCCAGTACAAGCTGGCCCTCAAAGCAATCGAGGCCGGCTTCGACAAAATCCGCATCAACCCCGGCAATATCGGCGCCGAATGGAAAGTCCGCGAGGTCACCAAAGCCGCCAAAGATGCCGAGGTGCCGATCCGGATCGGCGTGAATTCCGGCTCGCTGCCGGAAGACCTGCTGAACAAATACGGCCACGATGACCCGCGCTCGTTCACCGAGGCCGCGCTGCGGGAGATCGCAATTCTCGAAGACATGGACTTCTCCGATATCGTCATCTCCGTCAAATCAACCAACACTGAAACCGCCTTCTGGTCCTACCACATGCTGGCCTCTCAAACCGAATATCCGTTGCATGTCGGGATTACCGAGGCCGGGACGCTGGACACCGGCTCGATCAAGAGCGCGGTCGGAATCGGCGCCATCCTGATGACCGGTATCGGCGATACTATCCGCGTCTCGCTCTCCGCCGACCCGATCCATGAACCCCGCGTGGCCAAACAGATCCTCACCGCCTGCAATCTCAAAAAGGACGGTGTCGAGGTAATCGCCTGCCCGACCTGCGGCCGTTGCCAGATCGATATGATCCCGCTGGCCGAATCAGTCGAGGCCAAAACCCGCCATATCAAAGCGCCGCTCAAAGTCGCTGTGATGGGCTGCGCCGTAAACGGCCCCGGCGAGGCCTCGGCGGCCGATGTCGGTATCGCCGGCGGCGACGGCCAGGGAATGATCATCAAGAAGGGCGAGATCGTCAAACGCTTCCCCGAGGCCGAACTCGAGGAACGCCTGCTGAGCGAAATCGAAGAGATGACCGGCGAAACTATCCCCCGGTAGGCTGTTACTTCTCCTGCGACTGTTTTAGGTCGGAGATAACATCGAGAAAAGTAATCCGCACACCTAAGTTTCCTAATACCTCCAGTGCACGGCGGCGAATTGTCGTTGAATAGACCCCCGGGATTAGCTCCTGGCCCAGCGAATCGACGTGAACAAGGACTGAGTCCACATCGGTACTATCGCTGAGTTCCAGGCGGACACGGAGGATGTACTCCGGCGGAAGTGCCAGAATGGCGTCCATTTCATTGAAACGCGGTTCAATCTCCTCAGGAGGCAATGATCCTTCGATCACCCGGAGGGGAGCGTAATTCATGCCTCTGGACAGAGAGTCGCCAGCCGGTGACGCCGCGGAGTCGGCGCCGACCGGAGAAGGTTGTGAGGCGTCTGATTGCCTGACTGTGGGAGATGCGTTCATTTCTCGTGGCCAGTACTGTGGAAAACCGTGGCGGCTCTCAACCTCATCGCCGGTGGTTCTGAAATAATGCCTGAGTCCGTATTCAAACTCCCCGCAACGAATTATGAAGTGTAATCCCGAAACCGTGTCATCAGGTATTATGACCTGCAGTTCCACAGTTCGAAGCGCTGTATCGGGACTCTTGTCAGTCCACTTCGGCGGGCCGAGATATTGAAGGGGACCGTCGGTTACCACCTCCAATTCGACCCCGGTAGTGCAAAATTCCTCCGGCCGATATTGTGCCCGTAGTGTGGTTACCTCACCGATTACTGGTGCGGTGATTACCTCAAGCCGGGCGCCAAATAGCGGCCACTTGCTCGATCGAACTCCAGCCTCCGTAGTCTGCGTCAGAGCAGTGATGAAAGCTGCTGCCAACGTAATCACCGTCAGTAGATGTTGCTTACTGAGTCTCATAGTTTTACCTCCCGGTTTTTATACACCAAACGCCAGTCAATTCTCTTGCCCATTGAAAGTATAGCTTATCCATGTTCCGATTGAAAGCCCATAAATGACTCACTCCGCCAGACCTTGATCACAAGTGAGGCGGAGTTGTGAGCTGATCTTCAAACCGCTCAGATAGTAGTTTTCCCGCACACTGGATTTCCCTATCTTCGCCCAAAGCCGCAATTCTGACTACCCGGAGGATTATATTGAAACAGCGGAGGATCACTTCTGTTAAGGCTTTACTGTCGTTATTGATAAGTCTGGTACTTCTGATTAACGGGCGTGCTGAGGCATCGGAATTACTGATCGACTACGGACCATCAATCCGGTACTCAACAGGAGAAACCGAGTACGTAATGGATATCTACGGCATTGACCCTGATCTTGGAGTCGTTCGTTTAAAGAGCCAACTCGAATTTCCTCTCGATGGCCCGATGATCGGATGGACGGTGGCTGTTCGCTTTGGCAATACACGCGATGGAATAGCTCCAGAGTGGTTTGGCTCGGTGGGTTACTGGCAGAATACAGAGCATCCTGATGAAAAGATGGTGGACTCTGACTGGTCCAATTTATACACTGGAACCTATTCCAAATTCTCTCACACTGAATCTTCCGCCAAAATGCACAACCGGCTGTTCACATTCGAAGTCGGACGAGAAATGTTTGCTCGTTCCATTTACGGTATCTCGCTCTTTGTCGGATTACGATATCAGGAGATTGAACAGGACATTATAGGGGTAAATGGTTGGCAGACTTTCAATGGTATCGATACTGCCTATATAGCTGAACCTGATACATTGGCCATTCGGTACGATGTTACATACCTTACCCCTCATGTGGGCTTGGGATTTGGTTTGAACGTGGGACACCGGCTTTTGCTCAACTTCAATGGATCAATTGCTTTTGTCTCCGCGTCCGATGAGGACGACCATGTACTCCGTACCAAAGTTTCAACGGCTGATGTCAGTGGCCTCGGTGGCTTGGGGGACTTGAAGGCGACCTATAAGTTATTTGGTGGAACTACCGAACCGGGGTTGTTTTTGAGTCTGACAGGAAACTTCGCTTATCTGCACGCGGACGGTACCCAGACTCAATTCTGGTATGGCGACGCGGATCGCACTTTAGACCCTGAAACGGGACAGATCGAACCAATTCCCGCCGGCACCACTATCGCCGGCATCCCCCACGACATCACCACCACCCAGTTCCATTTTGGGCTGGATATCGGCTACAGCTTTTAAGTTATATCAGGATTCGGGCTTGGTCGGCGTGACCATGATCGACTTCTCCCGCTCCACTGTCACCAGCCCTGGCTTGGCCTTGCGCGGTTTGCGGACATACCGCCGCTCCGTGTAAACCACCGGCACCAGGGAGTCGTTGCGTGCCTTGGAATACCAGGCCGCAATCGCCGCCGCCTCGGCGATTTCCTGCTTCGACGGCTCGAACGACTTATTCGGGTGCTTCATAACCACATGCGAACCTGGACACTGCTGCGTGTGCAGCCAAATCTCGTACGGCTTGGCATACTCAAAGGTCGTCCTGTCGTTGTCGGAACCATCCCGCCCGACAAAAATCGTTAAGCCCGACGACAACGTATACTCCCGAAACGGCAACCTCGGCGCCGCCTCCTCTTTGCCCCCCTCTTTCGGCAGCAACGATTCCAGCTCGGCCCGGTAACGCTCTTTCGCAGAATCAAAATTGGCCTCGAGATCATCCCGCATCTCCTGCAGGCCCTCAAGTTCCTGCTTCGATATCTCCAGCCGACGTTCCATCAGGTCCAACCCCTCGCGCCCTTTACGGTGTTTGCGGAAATAAACCTCGGCATTCTCGGCAGGGGAGAGGGCCGGATCAAGCGGGATCGTGATCTCCGGCTGGGAATCGGTGTAGATATCGGTGACCGTGATACTCTCCATCCCCCTGCGTATCGAATCAAAATTGATCTTCAGCAGCTCCCCGAGCTTTTTGTACCGCTCGTAATCCGCCGCCTCGACAATATCCTGCTCGACCTTTTTGATCCGCCGTTCCAGTCGCTTGATGGCCCGCCCAACCGCCTGTGTGACTGTCTTTTCCTCATCAGCCTGCTCGACCTCGGTCTGGCGCAACTCGGACATATTCAGCACCGCCAGCGAAAGCGTCTTGAATTTCTCCGGCGGATCGGCAGCAACCTTCAACTTAAACGGGTACACCTCCGCCTTCCCTTTGACCCGGTGCAAATACCCGGTATCCGGCGCACGGAAGCGTCCAGCCAAATCCCGCACCACCGATGCGACTTTCTCCAGGTCAGCATCGTCATGATCGGAATCATCGATATCCGCCCGCTCGATTACCTCGTTGGTCATGGTCTTATTGAATCCGATGAGGTTCTTGCCCAGCAGAATCCCCAGTCGAGTGGTCGGGTTGTTTTCGATAAGACCGCTCAGATCGGCCGCCGTTATTTCAATCGGGTCGATCCCCTCAAACGGCGGCGGCGACACGTACGGCGCACCCTTCTCGAAATCCCGCTTGCGAAGGGTCCCGTGTATGTTGCCGTCCGGGTCCAGCAAAAGTACATTCCCGTTCGCCCCCAGGGCCTCAAACAGCACGACCGCTTCCTGTGTGCCCGCTTTCACGGTGACTTTGAACAACCGGTCCAGCCCGAGCTGTGCGACACTTTCGATAACCGCGCCATCGAGATCAAATATCGGCCACGGTTTCTCCCGTGTGTCGATTTTGACCTTTGAGGCCGGCACACAGAACACTCCCGTGCCGTGCGGATGGTACACAAACCCCAGCGCCATCCGGCTCTTGGCCCCCTTGACAAAAAAATACGCCGCCCGTTCCTTTTTGTAGAACTCGGTCGAGACAATCCTTCCGCCAACCAGCTGCTGCCGGATCTCATCAACCAGCGATAGTATGTGCAGAGCTGTCTGCATGGGCGACAATATACGGTGCGCGCTCGCTCAATACAACGACGGTGATACCAACACCCCGTCATCGCACGGACAACCACTGTGGAACGCCCCCCGTCCAGTCATCGCGAGGAGTCCGCTCCCGGCCGACGACGCCGCGATCTCACCCGTTCCCCTGTGACCGCTTCCCCCCAAACGCCTCCCGCAAAATCTGCTCATGATCAAACGCCAGCGGCCGCGCAAAATAGTCCGCCGTCCGGACCACATCGGCCGCATCGGTATCAGCCACCATCTCGCCCCCGGTCACCCGTCCCCGAAAGACGACCGAAACCGTGTGGCCGCGCGGATCGCGATTCGGGTCCGAATACACCCCCACCAGACCGACCAACTCGACCTCAAGCCCGGTTTCCTCTTTGGCTTCGCGCATCGCCGCCGACTCGACTGTTTCACCGTATTCGACAAACCCGCCCGGCAACGCCAGGCTGCCTTTGAAGGGGTCGTTGCCGCGCTCGATCAGGATTACGGAGCCGTCATCGTATTCTATTATCACATCAACAGTTAAGGCCGGATTTTTCACTGTTTAGCCTCGCTTTTGCGGGAAACGTTACACTTTTGCTAACTGTAAGTATTTCTTTGGCTTAGAGCAATATTTTTAACCTGGACCGCCCGAAAAATGCAAAAAATACGAAAAAATCGCAATTCTCGTAAACAACGTGGGCCCATTTAGCGTTCAAGATAATGAACCTCCACAGGTTCCCCATTTTTTGTGGTTTTTTTGATGCCCCCCGGCATCCACCCAACGAACATGGCGGGTCACGGACGGCCCGCCATAATTTTTTGCCCCCCGATAATCAGAACATCCTGTCGATTTACTGTGTATAATCCATAGACTCCGAGGGCATGCCTTCGAGTTTATCTTCGCACTATAACCCATCGTGCTTTGATGCAAGAAAGCGGAGCAACGAAGCTCCGCTTTTTTTGTCTTCAGGGCGCCTCTCTACCGTGCTTTTTTAGAACTTGATCGGCCTGCCACAAATGCCGCCGCTGATGTGCCGCCAGAATCCGGAACGCCTGCCCCAGCGGAAACTTGATCAGGCTGGTCACCGGCGACGGCACCTTCATCTTCCCAAGATCGTAACCGTTGGCCCGGCACACCCGCTCGGCGATCCGGTCCTGTATTTCGGCAAACCGAAGCCGGATACCGTCGGCGTTGAATTTCTCCAGCGGCCGAAACGCCTTGGGTGTCTTGACCTTCACTTTCGGCGGAACATTCCCGATCTGCTTTTCGTACCACGCCACCAGCCAGCTGTATTTGTACGGCGGCTGCTTTGTCATGCCAGATGCCTTAGCCTTATCCAGCGCGGCATCGATCATCGGGAAATAGTGCTCGGCGGTCACACACAAATGCTCTAGGCATTCCGCCACCGACCAGCCGCCATCGGCCGGACGCGCGTTGATCTGCTCGTCGATCAAATGCCCGTAGGCACTGTTGACGTAGTCTTTGGCTTTGTCAAACTCGTCGACGGCGTGCTGCAGGTCCTCGACGAGTTTGACTCGTAAGGTATCAGACATTGGTTTCTCTCAAATTCTCTGTCTTAATTGTTCTACTTCCTGTTTGACTTCAGGTGTCGTCACGTAATACGTTGCGACTGTCGCCTATCGTAAACCCGAAAACCCGGAGACACGACCATGAAATACGGCGCCAGAAACCAGATCAAAGCCAGAGTCAAATCCATCAACAAAGGCGACATCATGTCACTCGTGAAACTCGAAATCACCAGCCCCGCCGATGCCGCCTCGGTCCTCACCTCCGAATCGGTCGAGCACCTTGACCTGAAAGAAGGCGACGAGGTCACGCTGGTGGTCAAGGCGATCCACGTCCTCCCGGTCAAAGACGCCTGATTAATGAGCAGATTCGCGTAAGGGAGACATCACGCCGGCTTCTGCGCCCGGATACGGTGGAACCGTACGTTCATCACCACCTCGTACTTCTCGCAGAAATCGGCCAGCCCGCCCTCGCCGGGCACCAGCGGACGCGTCCCCATCGGCCGCACCCGCACCGGATTAAACCCGATCTCCTGCAGCACCGGACGGAAGCCGTGGTCAAGCTCCGGGAACATCTCCCGAAGTTTCTCGATCATGTGCGGCGGACATTGCGGCGTGATTTTGTGATCCGGAAGGATCTCGGTCGCATACAGCCAGCCGCCCGGCCGAAGCACCCGGAACGATTCGCGCAAAGCATCGTGACGGTCCCTTGTTTCGGACTCGACATTGATAATCCCGCCCATACTGACCACCGCCCCTAAGCTATCGGATGCAACCGGCATTTCGGTGGCATCGAACTGCGCAAACGACAGATTCGGCCCGATATTTTTCCGTCGCGCCAGATCCTGCCACTGCCGAAGCAGCCACAACCCGATCTCGTTCATGATATACTGTGCGTTCGGGTTGAGATGGAGGACCATCATGGAGGCTCCGCCGCCGGGACCAACCGCGACCTCGAGGATCGGGCCCTCGGTATCGGCGATTCGTCGCAGCCAGTCCTTGTACGCCTCGTACTCCGGCCACTGGTGGACCATGTACTCATAGGCCCGGTCGAAATGCTCCTGTGCCGGCCGCCCGCGCAGCAGTTGTTGTTCGCCAATCTCGGGGTCGTCCCAGGCGCTGGTGTAGTCGCCGACAAACCGGGGGATACCGTCCTCGACCGGGTAGCTCACGTCACCTTCTTCGGTGCGCAGGATGCCGTTTGTCCAGTTGCCGTGCTGGTCGGTGTCACCGACATAGCAGAGATTGCGATGCGAGGTAGGGGTGGTGAACATGTCGAAGACCTTCAACATCTCGGTTTTACTCCCACTAGTCGACTACTTGAATCGGACCTGAGACGGATCGATATCATCATCCATGTAGTAAACGTCGGTTGGATCTCCAGCCAATAAAGAGTCGATGAGCTTAATGACAATTTGATAGTTCTCCTTACAATCCGAAAGTCTGCCAGCGTAGGCGCGCCTCGGATTGTCTATAACCCCCTCGGTCACCGCCGAGCGAAACTCAGATTCAAAATCATTGAGAATCTTGTCAGTATTGTGCATCCTACTATATACGAGATGTATGCAATTACGTTCTTTTCTGGATAGGTGACCGTACAAATCAGGAAAGAACTTTGAATATGCACAGTCAATGGTTGGCACGCCTATTCCCCCTAAAAGACCGCCCCCATCGAGAGCTTGAATAATCTTGTCAGCGACATCTTTCTTCTGATATATCTGGGACTTAATTGCACCCAATTCATCAAATAACACGGCTCTGCTCCTTTTGCGAGACTGGACCTCTCGATACCATCTTAATCCCTCTCCCATGAGCACACCCAGAGCAACACCAACAATTCCCCAGAAAGCCTCAGACGCAATTAGTGAAACGAGCCAGTTATTCGCGGATTCCATTTGACACCCATATTGTAGTGAGCACTTCTCCCGGCCTATACGGCAACTTAACAAAAAGGTATGACAATTCCAAATAAATCTCCCCCCTTGCCCGCACACTCTCAACCACCTATATTTCACTCGATTGCAAGAGGAAAACAGGAGAAAATCAACCGTGCCTACCAAATCGAAAAAATGCCGCGCCGCCCACGGCACCAAACTCAACTGCAAAGGCTGGCACCAGGAAGCCGCCTTCCGAATGATAAACAACAACCTCGACCCGCAAGTCGCCGAGGACCCCGACAACCTGATCATCTACGGCGGCTACGGCAAGGCCGCCCGCAACTGGGACTGCTACCACGCCATCGTCAAATCCCTCAAACAGCTCGAAAACGACGAGACCCTGCTGGTCCAGTCGGGCAAACCGGTCGGCGTCTTCCGCACCCACGACTACGCCCCCCGCGTCCTGATCGCGAATTCCAACCTCGTCCCCAAGTGGGCCACCTGGGACTACTTCCGCCAGATGGACGAACTCGGGCTGATTATGTACGGCCAGATGACCGCCGGAAGCTGGATATACATAGGAACCCAGGGAATCATCCAGGGAACCTACGAAACCTTCATGGCCGCCGCCGAACAGCATTTCAACGGTGATCTGACCGGGAAATGGATCCTCACCGGCGGCATGGGCGGAATGGGCGGCGCCCAGCCGCTCGCCGCGACCATGGCCGGCGCCTCCATCCTCGTGGTCGAGGTCGACGAAGCACGGATCGACCGGCGTGTCAAACAGGGGTTCTGCGATGTTAAAGTCGAACGGATCGACTCCGCCCTGAAATTGATCGACGAATACATCAAAAAAGGCGAACCAATTTCTATCGGCTTGGTTGGCAACGCCGCCACCGTCTTCTCGCAACTCTACAAGTCCGGCGTGAAACCGGACATGGTCACCGACCAGACCTCGGCCCACGACGAGCTCAACGGCTACATCCCGGAGAACCTGACCGTGTCGCAGGCCCGGGCGCTGCGCAAGAAAGATCCCAAAGGCTACATGCGCCGCGCCTACAAAGCGATGGTCAAACACTGCGCGGCGATGGTCAAATTCAAACAGGCCGGCTGCATCGTCTTTGACTACGGCAACAACCTCCGCGGCCAGGCCGAGAAAGGCGGCTTCAAAAAAGCGTTCGAGTATCCCGGCTTTGTCCCCGCCTACATCCGACCGCTCTTCTGCGAAGGCAAGGGACCGTTCCGCTGGGCGGCCCTCTCCGGCGACCCGAACGATATCTACGCCACCGACGAAATAGTCAAAAAGAACTTCAAGAAGAACAAGGGGCTCATGCGCTGGATCGACATGGCCCAGGAAAAGATCCCCTTCCAGGGACTCCCGTCACGAATCTGCTGGCTCGGCTACGGCGAACGGGCGAAATTCGGCGACATCCTTAATCGCTATGTCAAACAGGGTAAAATCTCCGCGCCGGTTGTTATCGGCCGCGACCATCTCGACTGCGGGAGTGTCGCCTCACCGTACCGCGAGACCGAAGGCATGAAAGACGGTTCCGACGCCATCGCCGACTGGCCGCTGCTCAACGGCCTGCTCAACGCCGTGTCGGGTGCCTCATGGGTATCGATCCATCATGGCGGCGGTGTCGGCATGGGCAACGCCATCCATGCCGGCCAGGTGATTGTCGCCGACGGCACCAACATGATGAAGAAGCGCCTCGAGCGGGTCCTGACCAACGATCCCGGTATCGGTGTCGCCCGTCATGTCGATGCCGGCTACGACGAGGCGATCCGCACCGCGAAAGCGCACAAGATCCAGATCCCGATGATGCAAAAGAAATAGCCGCCGGCGCACATGACGAAAAACAGTAACACGCCCACGGTAAGTGCGGAGCAGTCGTTTGATAAACCGGTGTCAGGAATGGTCCCGATGTCCCGGGCTGACTTCTGGGCTACCATTGTCATCATAGTCTTCGCCGTGATGCACCTGTACCAAATTAGTGCTCCTCCGAACGGTTATCATGTCTGGCGCGAATCAGATACCGCCGTTGTTGCCTACAACTACTTCCAACACGACCTGCCGTTCTTCTCACCGGCTACAAATGAACTCCAGTCGATGGAAACCGGGATTGGAATTGAATTCCCGATTTACTGCTGGCTTGTCGCACAGGGATACGAATTGGCGGGTTTCACTCATGTCATCCCGCACCTGCTTACACTTCTGTTTGGGATCCTGGGCCTGTTCGCCTTTTACCGACTGTTAAAGATGCTTTCAATATCATCAATTGCGGTATTTGGTACGGCCGCCCTTGCCTTCGCACCGGTCTATTTCTACTACGCTTATAAAATCGTCCCGGATATGATGATGATGGGCCTCATGCTGACCGCCATGTGGCTGTATGTGCTCTTCCTCAATGACCGCCGCTGGTGGCAACTCCTGCTCTCCGGGCTGTTGCTCGGGCTGGGAGCCACCCTCAAACCGTTTCCGCTGGCGATGTTCCTGCCGCTGCTGTGGCTCAGCTATCGGCAAACTGAGCATCGAAAAAAGAACCTCGCCGCTTTCGGACTGTTTGCGATCCTCGCGATTCTCCCGCCGCTGACCTGGGTGCTGACAACCGGTTGGCTCGTCACCCGCACTGGCCATGTCGGCTGGTTCTACGAATACGTTTTCACCGAAGGCTTCGTACGGACCTTCTTTCTCCGGTGGACCTGGGAACTGTTTATCGGCTGGATGCTGGTCATACCGTTTGCAATTGGTGTCTATGCTGCAGTCCGGAAACGGGTCAATCCGTTTTTTCCAATCCTGCTGCTGGCCGGTGTCATCGTGATTATGCTCATGGCGGTCAATTCCCGCTCCCATGACTACTACTCGCTCGTCCTAACGCCCGGCCTGGCCTGCTTTACCGCCGTCGGACTCACTTTCATGTGGCGTTACCGCTGGTGCCGTGTGCTGGCCCTAATCCTGCTTATCGCCGCCCCGATCGGCGCCTTCGCCCGCATAAAACACCGCTTCGATTCCAACTCGCCCTACGATGCTATCCGACAGGATGTGGACTCAGCTATCCCCAAAAACGCCCAGGTCGTTGTCAACGACAACAACCGTGGCGCCGTCCGCCTGTACCAGCTCAACCGCGAGGGTTGGTACGTGCGCGACGATGACGACCGCAGAAAGATGATCGACTATATCCAGCGCGGCGCCGACTTCGTTGTGCTGGACCGCCCCTACGATGAGTTCGCCCCGTTCCTCTCGCAATATGTTGATACTATACCCGAGCGTGTTGGCATACTCTACAGTTATCGCGTAACAACAGATTAGCTCACATTGGCCTGCGCGAAAGAATCCGATTGACGACCGTCGGGGCAGCACTATATTCAACCCATGCCTGCACAGAAAAAAGTTACACTGCTGATAAAGAACATCGGCCAACTGATCACCATGGCCGGACCTGCGCCGCGTATCGGTCCTGCAATGCGGGATATCGGCCTGATTGAAGACGGCGGCGTGGCTGCCGCCGGCGATGAGATAATCGCGATCGGCAAATCCGAAGATGTCGAGGGCCATGCCCCGCTGGCCGACGGCTGTACCGTCATCGATGCCAACGGTGCTGTCGTCACACCCGGCCTGATCGATCCGCACACCCACCCGGTCTTTTCCATGACCCGCGAAAAAGAATTCGAAATGCGGATCGAGGGCAAAAAGTATATGGAGATAGCTGCCGCCGGAGGGGGGATTCGGGCCTCTGTCCGAGACCTGCGCACTGCTGATAGAAAGACCCTCATAGAAAAGACCCAAAAGCGCCTCAAACGCATGCTCGCCCACGGCGTCACAACTATCGAGGCCAAATCCGGCTACGGCCTCTCGACCGAGTCGGAAATCAAGCAGCTCGAAGTCATCCGTGACCTCAACGAAATGTGCGCCATCGACCTGATACCGACTTTCCTCGGAGCGCATGAAATTCCCGATGAATACCGCGAACGACGCAAAGAATATATCGACCTGATCAACAACGAGATGCTGCCGGCCGTTGTCAAAGACAACCTCGCCGAGTTCTCCGATATCTTTACCGAAGTAGGCGTGTTTGATATCGAGGAATCACGCAGCATACAACAGGCCGCTAAAGACGCCGGACTCAAACTCAAATTCCACGCCGACGAACTCAAATCCCTTGGCGGCGGAGAACTCGCCGCCGAAATGGGCGCGATTTCAGCCGACCATCTCGTATATATTTCCGACAAAGGGATTCGGGCAATGGCTCAGTCCGGCACGGTTGCCGTGCTGCTGCCCGGAACAACGTTTTCTCTGGCCGGCTCACAATACGCCCCCGCGCGTAAAATGATTGAAAGCGGTGTCGTCGTCGCCCTCTCGACTGACTGCAACCCCGGATCGAGTTACAGCGAATCGCTGCCGTTTATCACCTCGCTGGCGGCCCTGCAATTGAAAATGACCGCCGCCGAGTCGCTGACCGCAGTGACCGTGAACGCCGCCTGCGCTGTCGACCGTAAAGACAGCCTCGGCCGTCTCGAGCCGGGGATGAAAGCCGATATCGTCGTGTGGGACATGAACGACTACCGCGAACTGCCGTATCACTACGCCGTAAACCTGGCCTCGAAAGTGATCAAGAACGGCAAACTGGTTGTCAAAAACTGAGAAGAACAAATTGGACAAACGGAGACTCACGAATCTCAGCATGAACAGGGCCTCGCTGATCGGCCTGCTGGCGATCACGTTGCTGTGCAACTCCTGTGGGGTGTACACTTTCAACCCGGCCGGCAAGTCCGATATTCAGTCCGTCGCGGTCCTGCGTTTCCAGAACGAAACAGCCGAACTCGGACTCGAGGACCGGCTGACCGACGGTGTGATCGACGCGTTTATCGACGACGGCTCCCTGAAAGTACTGCCGCCGGATGCTGCCGATGCCGTCCTCGAAGGCAGCCTGGTCAACTACACCCGTGCACCACACCAGTTTACGACCGAGGGTACGGAAGAAGTCGAATCGTACGCTGTGACCATGGACTTCGCGATTACACTTAAGAACCCGGATGATGATTCCGAAATGTGGACAGAACGGATGCGACAAACCGGCATCTACGACGTAATCGACGAAACCGAGGAAGACGCTCAGCAGGAGGCCATCCGGTTTCTTGTCGAGGCTATTCTCAACCGGACCATCAAAAGCTGGTAGACCGGCAGATTTCGCCGAAGTCGTTTTCCGGCTTGCGTGTATAAGCAATTGAGAATGTCCGAACCCTGTCCCGGCGTACCCACCGTGTTGAGGTTGACACCTGTCGTCCCGGATGGTATGATTCACTCGGAAGGAAAGACTATGACGCAACGACTCCTCGGCACCCTTGTGCTGACCATTTCTATTTTTTGTTTCGGCAGCCTGTCTCCGGCGGTTGCCGCCGACATTAACTCCAACGCCGGGACCAAGGGATTTTCGTTTCTGAAAATCAATATCGGCGCCCGCGCCGTCGGCATGGGCGGGGCCTTTACCGGACTGGCCGATGACGAGTCCGCATTGTATTACAATCCCGCCGGTATCGCCGGATTCGAACAGAAACGCCTGATCGGCGGTTATCATCATTATTTCGCCGACATGCAGTCCGGCTTCCTCGGCTATATTTCCCCGATAGGCTTTGATAAAGCGTACGGCATCTATGTCAGCTATCTCAACTATGGCGATTTTATCGAAACCGACCTCGCCGGCAATACCCTTGGCGAATTCGGCGGTGGCGATCTGATGTTCGGGGTATCCGGGGCGATGAAAGTCAACTACAACCTGTCGCTCGGCGCCAGTGTGAAATTTATCTACGAGAAAATCCAGGAGTTCTCCGCCACCGGCCTTGCCGCTGATCTTGGCGTGCGCTACTCGACCAACCGCGACCGCTACTCGGTCGGCGCAGCGGTGCAGCATTTAGGGTTCCAAATGTCCTCGCTCGGTGAAGAAAAAGACGGCCTGCCGATTACCTTCCGCGCCGGCGGCTCGGCCAAACCGCGCGGCCTGCCCATGACCCTCTCCGGCGATTTGATTCTCCCGGTCGACAACGACCTGATTGTCGCGCTCGGGGCCGAGTACTGGGAACTCAAGCCGCTGTATATCCGGTTCGGCTGGAACAGTTTCGGCAGCAATTACCGCACCGAGGAATCCGATGACAAACTGGCCGGACTCGCCTTAGGGGTCGGCTTCGACGTGAAGAACTATCAAATTTCATACGCTTTCGCCCCGGGAGCTGAATTGGGCGAAAGCCACCGAATCACATTCACCGGCACTATCTGAAGGTAAGGGAGGCATGAGACAAAGAAACGTCCTCATTCTAATTCTGCTGATCTTCAGCGCAGGGCTGATTTCCGGATGCGGCAATTCCGCACCGTCCGGCCCGAAAGAAACCGTGATCGCACTCTTTGGCGCTATGGAAAAAGACGACCGGGCAACCATCGCACACCTGCTGGATCTCGGCGCCCTGATGCAAACCTACAACGAAGACTACGCCCTGCAAACCAACGAACCGCGAAAATTCACCAACCCGGAACAGATCCTCGACGACCTCACCGGCGACGGCCTCACTAAAGAGCGTTGGTTCTCGATGCAGCGGATAGTCAATGAGGTTGAGGTGCAGGGAGACCAGGCGACTGTCGAAGTCACCTTTGTCGACAAAGACGCATCAAAGGGATATCGCACCCGGTTCGGGCTGCATATTGTCAATGACCGTTGGAAGATTTACAGCTTTAATCGCTTTCCGACCAGCTAGGGCAAACCTTCTTAAGGCACGCACCAGCGGCGTGATTGAAAAGATTGGAATACGTTCGTAAGAGCCGACCCGCAAAAAAAGAAGCTTACCGCTGGGGTACATGAGGGATAGAGGGGGAAATCCCACACAAACGCCCGTGCAGTAAGCCTCTGATATCTGTTCTCGCCCCGCTCGCATCAAAAGTATACGCTCCCGAACACCGAATGTCAAATACTTATCCACAATTACGCGCGCGCTGTTTCTCACCTGATCCCGGCCCGTCTATCGCACAAAGCCCGACGGCCGTCCGCAAGTAATTGAATATCAAGATTTTAGCTTTGGCTGGCCGTGTGCCAACTACTACCGGTCGGGTCTCTTGGGGCAGCGGCAGATCATCGAGAGCGCACCCCACCCGCCATATTCTTCCGCTCACCGGCCGCCGCAAAACCTGCGACCAGCCTCGCGTGTATAATCCACCGGTCCCGACGAACGAAAATGGATTACACAACCTCCGGCGCAGAATCGTCTGTAGACTACAAAATCTCGTTTTTGGGGTTGTGCAGTATTTCCCAGTAATATATATTGTTCAGCCTATACGGTGATAGGAGGAGAAAAGGACACGATGAAAAAGTTTGCTTTACTTGGTATTTTGCTGATTACCGCAGGTTTGATTGTCAACGCCTGTAAAGACGATGTTATTCTCGAACCGCCGCCATCGATTGTCGGCTTCTACGAAGGGACGTATGAAATCGAACGGGGCCAGGGACAAAACGCCGAAGTCAAATCGCAGGCTATAACCTGGCGTTTCACGGAAACAAACTATTTTATGGATGCCGATACAACTGACCCGGCGTATGATTCCGATATCTGTTTCTGCAAGGGCCGCGGTACCTATTCCGTCAGCGACCGAGTGCGCCTCGTGCCACTCAACAGCGGCAGCGGCACCCCTGACAACTGCGATAGTTGTGACCCGTCCGAACAGCCCGAAGGCTCCTACACGCTCGAGCAGCCCGCTGGAGGTCTGCGGCTCACTTGGCAGCAGGTGATTAACGGAGAAACAGTAACCAACCGCATTGTATTGACTCGAATATCAGATTAGCTGCTTTAGATTTCAAGCAGCCTAAATTTCCAAACGGCAGGCAGTTCGCCTGCCGTTTTTTTGTGCCCGACGCCTGCAGCCTCTCCTTTCTCGATTGTCAAAAATCCAAAAAAAGTGAAATAAGTCAAAATCCCACTGCCAAAAAATGACAGGCAATTTTCTTACCTTGCCGACGACAGTGGGGCTCGTGTTGTCAAGGGCCGCCACGCGCTATTGGGCTGGCGCCGGCGGCAAGGGGAGGATGGACCGCTCCCCACGGTGGTCCGCTCCCCGCAAAATAATAACGAACGGTAAAGCATGCGAACGGGGAGGTCGTTACTATGCTGGCCAAGATTCTGTCATCATCAACACTGGGTGTCGACGCCTACACGGTCGAGGTCGAGGCCGATATCCAGCAGCAACTGCCCGCCTTTGTTACCGTCGGTCTGCCCGATGGCGCCGTGCGGGAATCCAAAGAACGCGTTACCTCGGCCATCAAAAACTCAGACTACGTGTTCCCCGCCAAACGGGTCACCATAAACCTGGCCCCGGCGGACATCAAAAAGGAAGGATCGGCGTTTGACCTGCCGATCGCCGTCGGAATCCTCGCCGCCACCGGCCAGATCCTGCGCGACCGGTTCGATGAATACGTTATGATCGGTGAACTTTCTCTCGACGGCGCTCTGCGGGCCGTCCCCGGTGTCCTGCCGATGGCGATGAATTTCAACGGCGAAAGCGGCATCAAAGGAATCATCGTGGCCAAAGACAACGCCCGCGAAGCCGCCATAGCCGATTCGGTCCCGGTCTACCCGGTCGATTCACTACAGGATGTCGTTTCGTTTCTCGAGGACGAAAGCAATATCGTCCCGTTCAAAGTCGATATCGAGTCGGTCTTTGCCGAGGCGCTGAAATACCCGTTTGATTTTGACGATGTCAAGGGACAGGAAGCGGCCAAGCGGGCGCTCGAGGTTGCCGCCGCCGGCGGCCACAACATAATCATGATCGGCCCGCCCGGCTCCGGTAAGACCATGCTGGCCCGACGGGTCCCGACTGTCCTGCCCGATCTCACTGTCGATGAAGCGCTCGAGACCACCAAAATACACTCCGTCGCCGGCCGCCTCCCCGCCGGCGCGGCCCTGATCGCCACCAGACCGTTCAGGTCGCCACATCATTCCATTTCCTACGCCGGCCTGGTCGGCGGCGGAGCTGTACCAAAACCGGGCGAGGTCTCGCTCGCCCACCACGGCGTGTTGTTCCTCGACGAACTGCCGGAGTTCAAAAAGGACATTCTCGAAATGCTCCGGCAGCCTATGGAGGACAACGAAGTCACTATCTCCCGTGCTACCACCACCCTCACTTACCCGGCCAGCTTCATGCTGGTCGCGGCCATGAACCCGTGCCCCTGCGGCTATTTCGGTGACCCCTCGCACGAGTGCAACTGCTCCTCCAGCGAAATCCAGCGCTACATGTCGCGCATTTCCGGACCGCTGATGGACCGGATCGATATCCATATCACGGTACCATCAGTCAATTTTAAGGACCTGTCGTCCGATACCTGCGGTGAGAAATCCGAGATCATACGCGCCCGTGTCAACGCTGCTCGCCAGCGCCAGGTCGAACGCTACCGGGGGGAGAAACGCATTTTCTGCAACGCCCACATGGAATCGCGCGATATCCGGAAATACTGCGTTATCGATGAAAAGTCACAGTCGTTGCTGGCAACGGCAATCAACCGCCAGGGTTTGTCGGCCCGCGCCTATGACCGTATCCTGAAAGTCGCCCGGACCATCGCCGATCTGGCCGATTCGGAAAATATCGACATGGGCCATGTCGCCGAAGCCATACATTACCGCACATTAGACAGGCAGCTGTGGTTGTGACGGGGGGGCAGGAGAAAAGGCAACGTGGCGAAGGGCATATCACCCCTCCGTCACCTCGATAAACTCCGGCGGGACCGCACCGGCCAGATATACGTTTTCCTCGCAGAAAAACTCCGTCCCCGCCGCGTGTGCTTCAGCTGCCCGAACCTTGAGTACCACCGGATTGCGTGAATGCCGATGACCGACCTGAACCGCATCCTCCAGCCGTGGACTCAAATGCACAAACCGCCGCGACATCGGCTTGAGCCCCTCGCGAAGGATAAACGGCACATCCCTGTCCGCCGTCCCGTGATACAGCACCTCCGGTGGTGTGCAGGCCTCGGCCACCGGTGCGACCGGAATCGAGTGACCATAGCGAGCCCGGATTCGGTCACTGTCGATCTGGTACCGTCGCTTGTTATCCGTGTCCACTATTTCCTGAAGGTCCTCCCGCGAGAACTGCGGCATCTTATGCCGCATAACCTCAACGACCTTGGCAACGTTGGCCCAGCCATGATTATCCGTCTCAAGCCCGAACTGGGCCGCTTCATGCCGAAGTATCAGCGCGAGGAACTTCGAAAGCGAGCGTGCGTTTTTCAATCCCATTGCAAATACGAATAAGAAAGTCAGGTCCGCAAAGGACCTGACTTGCTGCTTACATATAAGTCATACTTACGATTTCGTGAGAGTGCCGGCATTTTAGGCCTCTTCAGTCACCACCCGGGCCACGTCGATCAGGACATCGTCTTCACGAAGGTTTATCAGCCGCACACCCTGTGTATTGCGTCCGATGACCTTAATATCCTTGACCGCCTGACGGTTGGTGACGCCCTTCCTCGTGATCAGGATCAGCTCATCCTGATCAAGCACTTCCTTGATCGAAACAACATCACCGTTGCGCTTGGTCGTCTTGATATCGATAACACCCTTGCCGCCGCGATTGGTGATGCGGTAGTCCTTGAGCAGGGTCCGTTTGCCATAACCGTTCTGGGTCACCGTCAGCAGGCTGCTGTCACGGCGAACCACGACCATGCCGATGACATAATCCTCCATGCCCAGTTTGATCCCCTTGACGCCATAGGCCGTTCGACCCATCGCCCGGACCTTCTCTTCGTTGAACCGGATCGCCATGCCTTTGCAGGTGGCCAGTACAATGTCATTGGTGCCGTCGGTCAGGGAAGCCTCGATCAGCTCGTCACCGTCGGGCAAATTGATCGCGTTGACACCGGTCACCCGGGGATGCGAGAAAGCATCCAGCGGGACCCGCTTGATCTGACCGTCACGAGTAGCGAACACAATGAACTCATCCGGTGTAAACTCGCGAATCTTAAGGAAGGCTGTTACCCGTTCATTCTTCTCCATCTGGACCAGGTTGACAATCGGTTTACCCTTGGCCAGTCGACCCCCGGTGGGGATCTCATGCACCTTTACCCAATAGCAACGACCCTTGTTGGAGAAGAACAGGACATAGTCATGGGTCGAGGCGACAAAGAGATGTTCGGCCCAGTCGTCTTCCTTCGTTTCGATACCCCTGACACCCATGCCGCCGCGCTGCTGGCGACGGTACCCGGTGACAGAGAGACGCTTGACATAACCGAGATGAGAAATGGTAATGACCATCTCCTCTTCGGCAATCAGATCCTCGACCGAAAGCTCCTCGGCGGCGTCCTGGATTTCCGTCCGGCGGTCGTCGCCGTACTTCCTCTTCAGCTCCTCGGTCTCTTCCTTGATGATGTTCATTCGGAGGTCCTTGGAGGCCAGAATAGCTTTCAATTCGGAAATCTTCTTGATCAGTTCCCGGTACTCTTCTTCGATTTTTTTGCGCTCGAGACCGGTCAGCCGCTGGAGCCGCATTTCGAGTATGGCGGTCGCCTGACGTTCGGATAGTTTGAATTTCTTCATCAAGCCGGCATGGGCCGTCGGTGTATCCTTGGACTTTTTGATCAGCTCGATCACGGCATCGATATTGTCCAGCGCGATCCGGTAGCCCTCGAGAATATGCGCCCGCTCCTCGGCCTTTTCGAGATCGTACTGCGTACGGCGGACCACGACCTCGTGCCGGTGCTCGATATACTTCTGGATCATCTCCTTGAGAGTCATCTGCTTCGGCACACCATGGTCGAGACTGAGCATGTTAACCGAAAACGTCGTCTGCATCGTCGTATGCGTGTACAGCTGATTGAGCACTACCTCCGCCTGCGCATCACGCTTCAATTCAATGAAGATCCGCATGCCGTCGCGGTCCGATTCATCCCGAAGGTCCGAGATCCCATCGATCTTCTTATCACGCACGAGATCAGCAATCTTTTCCAGCAGGTTGGACTTGTTGACCTGGAACGGGATCTCCGAGACAATAATCGCTTCCTTACCGTTTTTGAGCTTCTCTACCGCGGCGCGCGCCCGGACATACACATGACCCTTACCGGTCGTGTATGCCTGCCGGATCCCGTCGCGACCGTTGATAATACCGCCGGTCGGGAAATCCGGTCCGGGGACCGCCTCAATCAAATCGTCATTGGTGCACTCCGGATTCTGGATAACCATTTGGATAGCTTCGGCAATTTCACGAAGGTTGTGCGGCGGAATATTGGTCGCCATGCCAACCGCGATACCGGAGGTGCCGTTGCACAAAAGGTTCGGGAATCGGCCCGGCAATA
Organism: uncultured Ignavibacteriales bacterium; assembly: GCA_964612145.1. Taxonomy (GTDB): domain Bacteria; phylum Zixibacteria; class MSB-5A5; order GN15; family FEB-12; genus JAGNLV01. The sequence continues at coordinate 115,915 of CAZTBP010000008.1, forward strand.
CTGTCGGTTCATCACGGGTACCGTCGTAGTTCGGCATGAAATCGACCGTGTTTTTCTTGATGTCCTCCAGCATCTCCATCGCAACCGCGGTCAGACGCGCTTCGGTATAACGCATCGCCGCCGCCCCGTCACCGTCAATCGACCCGAAATTCCCCTGACCGTCTACCAGGGGATAGCGCATGTTGAACAATTGCGCCATGCGCACCAGCGTAGGGTAGACGACCTGTTCACCATGCGGGTGGTAGTTGCCGGAGGTGTCGCCGCAGATCTTGGCGCACTTACGATGACCCCGGCCGGGGGCGAGATTCAAATCGTTCATCGCTACCAGGATCCGTCGGTTCGACGGCTTCAGGCCGTCCCGAATATCCGGCAAGGCCCGGTTCGTGATAACCGACATGGAGTAGTCGAGGTAGCTGTGTTTCATCTCCTCTTCAAGGAAGATGGTCTCTATTTTTTGCCGTTCCATTGCCATGGCGCTATATCGTTTCCCTTCAATAGTTAATCATTGCAATCCACGTTTTTAACCGTCTCTCATACTACCACTTATACCGGTGAAACGCAACTAAAAACACGCAAAATCTACCACCTATGCCATTGAATAGTAAAGACTTATACGGTCCGTTACGACGTCCGGATTCAACTCCGTCTGATCTCCAATTTCATCCGATTGAACCGCTCCAATACACCCCAATCCTTACTCAATTGTATAGCACGCACTGCCGATCTAAAGGAACATGACCCCGGATTCAACTCAGTTGCAAAACGAAAAGACCGGCTTTGTCGTCGGACTTCGCAGAGAACTACAACGGGTGTTGCCCTATGCCCGAAAAGCTGTTCGCAGGCCACTGGTAGGCCTCTATGCGCTCGCCACGGCTTTTCGGGCTCAGATCACCGCCGCCGTACTCCTGGTCACCTTGATCTTTGTCCTTCCACCGGTTCTGAATTTCGGCGTCAACTCAATCATTCCACCCCAAAAAGACTCCAAACTGCTCGGACTGGTCAAAACGAAAAAGACCCGCCCAATTGCCAAAGCCTCATACGGTTTCTTCATGTTTGCCGCCTGGGTAAGCGTCTCCGGAATTATCGTACTTCGCTTCTGGCGGCAAATTCCCGATGGTGTCGAACGTGCGCAGACCTTGGCTGGGCGCTGGGCAGGCGAGGCCGAGACCAAAGCAGCCTCAAATCCGACTGAAAGTCGCAGGCTTTATCGGGCCGCCCTGATGCTTACTGCCGATGACCACCGACGGGACCTCATCCGTTCCCAAATGCAGTCCCTGCCCGACCAGCCCGATATGACGCAAGTCCAGACCGGCCAAGGCTCCCCCAGTGAGACTATCGTCTCAAACCCGGCTCAGTCCGGGCAGCCGGCGACACCCAGCGGTCGTTACCGCATCGACGGTGAATTAGGCCGGGGCGCCATGGGGGTCGTCTATCGTGCCACCGATACCGTACTGGAACGAACTGTTGCTCTGAAAGAACTGCCTGCTCGGCTGACTGCCGACACGGAATACGTCGAGCGTTTCAAGCAGGAGGCCAAAGCTCTGGCGCAATTATCCCACCCGAATATCATGCAGGTCTACGACCTCGTCGAGAACGACGGCCGTATCTGGATGGCTCTGGAATTTGTCGACGGCGGCACACTTGCCGACCGCCTGAAAGACAACGGACCGATCGACTACCGCGAGGCTGCCACCCTCATCTCCCAGGTTGCCGCCGGCCTGACGCTCGCCCACAGCCGCGGCATCATCCACCGCGACATAAAACCGTCAAACGTCTTGCTGAGCACCGACGGCACCGCAAAAATCTCCGATTTCGGTATCGCCAAACTTGCCCGTGCCACCGCTCTTACCCAGGAAGGAGCCACCCTCGGCTCACCCGCCTACATGAGTCCGGAGCAGTGTTTCGGCGGCGAAATCGACCATCGGACCGATATCTACGCGCTGGGTATCACCCTCTACGAGCTTCTCGCCGGACGTACCCCGTTTACGGGCGATACCGCCACCATTTTGGCCCAGCACGTGGTCAACCAGCCGCCCTCACTGGCCGATTCGGTTGCGGGCATCCCCGAAACATTCGAGCGTGTGGTCATGCAAATGCTCGCCAAAAAGCCCGAAGACCGATTTCAGAGCATGTCCGAATTAGTAGAAAGTCTTGCCGACTACAACTCAGCCCCGTCACCATCGGCGCAGAACGCCGACCACCTTTAATCCTTCATCCGAACAAATTCTCTCTTTGTCGGTACAATATGGCAGAGTATATTTACGCCGAAAGGACAATCACGATGAAAAGAAAATTCCGGACACTCACCGCCGTTTGCGCGGCATTCTTTCTGATCATAAGTACCTCTGCCACCGCCGATGATTTCGACTTGAAAAACCTCGTCGGCAAATGGGAAGGTGAGGGTATGTTCTTGATGCCGGTTACCGACGTCGAAGTTGAAATCGAAGGCGCCGGCGAATTCGTCTGGGATGAAGAGCGGCAACTGATCAAGACTAACATGACCGGTTCCAAGTTTCTGCTGGCCTATTCCGACTCCGGCCTGCTCATTCATCATTCCGAAATCGATTCCGTCTCATGGGAAATCTGGGACAGCTGGGGCAAGCACGCCAAGTATTGGGGCAAGGTCCACGGCGACGTTCTCATCGCTGACCGCATATATAAAGAACGACCCTACCGCGTTACGGTCCAGTTTCCACACCCGGATACCCTCGATTTCAGTCTCAGGATAAGCAATCCCAAAGACAATGAATCGACCGAGAAAGCGAGCTTCCTGCTCTGGCGCGTTGAGGACTGATGGCGACCTGGACCACGACTGTCGACAATCTGATCCGCAACTTCCTCGCGGCTCTCAACAGCTCTATTCCGGCCATGCAGAACGGCCGCATTGTCGACCATGACTTGATTGGCTACGACGACTGGGAGCGGTTTTGCGATGTCCTGTTCAATCTCCTCGTCATTGAACCAATTCGCTCCTCCCGCCCCGAAGATCAACAAACTGCGTTTGACCTGCCGGCCTATGAAACACAGTATGAGTCATACGAAGACTTCAGCCTGATTCAAATTTCTGCGAAAAACTCCCCCGGTGCACCGGCAAAGATAAGTGATACCCGGCTGTGGTTTCGGTTTTTGCCTGATGACAATTCCGACAAATTCGCGATTGCTGATACTTTTGTGCTCAACGATGATCTGACTTTGGATGATACATCCTGGGATCCCCGCCCCGCAAATGAAATTTATTTCACCTGTCTTGTCCCGCGGCCCGACCGCGGCTGGGAGCTTGTTGACAAGATCACGGTTGCTCTTGAGTAACGACCCTCTCCTGCACCCCCACAAAATACCAGTGCCATGACTCCCAGTACATGATCTCGGCTGGGACCTCCGGCTCCGGATACGTCTCCGCAAATCCAAACGCCCCCGCGTGCTCTTTCAGCCACTCGTACATCTCGGTATGGGCAAACCTCGCTTCACTCGGCACCAGATCGACCGCCCGACCCGTGTGATGCTGGGAGTACCCGGGCGGAGCCGTAAACCGAGCGACTTCCTCAAAAGAATCACCCTTCTCCATCCGGCGCTTGATTATCCGCTTCTGGAACCCGGGGGAGCGGTAGCCGGAGTCGGTCCGAAGGTCCAGACCGGCCTTCTTGGCCGCCTCGGCCATTCTTACAAAAGCGTCGCGAGTCTCGCGGGTCACATAGATACGGGAGCTGTCAAACGTAAACTCGTACGGGATCCGCACCAGTGTCGCCGGATCAGCCAGCTCAGTCGAGTCGATTTTCTTGTCGCACCAGCGCTCCGGCACGACATATTCGACTGAATCGATTGTCACCGTCTCGGTGCTGTCACAGGCGACGGCTCCTGTTGCCAGGACCGCTGCCACCGCCGCGACCATCAGCATGCGTGCAAAAACACTTTTCAATATCAACCTGTGTAGCGAAGGCCCGAATTCGTTCCCGTGAGAATCTGCGAGTCCTCCTGGATCCCGGCTGCCTTGACCTCCCCGATAAACATGACATGGTTGCCGACTTCAACCGTATCTACAATCTTGCAGTCAACATAACCGAGAATGCCCTGCAAAATCGGCGTACCGGTTTCCGGCGAGTCCTGAATTGTCCGTGAGGCCAGCTTTTCGTATCCGGATTCGGCCGGGCCATAGAAACTCTTGGCGACACCCTCCTGACCCTCGCCGATCAGGTTGACCACAAACGCGCCGTGCTCCTTGAGCATCGGGATGGACTGACGTTTCTTGTGAACGACAATCGCCACCATCGGTGGCTCCGAGCTCACCTGTGATACCCAGCTGGCCGTAAACGCGTTGCCCTCGTTGCCTTTGCCCATCGTGACGACATACACGCCATACTCAAACTTCCGCAAAACTTTCTTGATATTATCAGACATACCAATACCTCATACTTTCTTGTTGCTGTCAGATGCCGGACTATAGGAACGGCGACCGGCTAAATCAACATTTTACTCTGTAACCGGGCGACAGCAACGGTGGTTCTATCGAAAGGTTCGGCGTCATTGCTCAAACGGATGATCCTGCATGAAATCCGGACGGTAATGCTCGCTGCTGCCAAGTTCCTGCACCCAGCCCCGGCTGAATCCAAGCTCCTCCATCGCCTCCAGCACTGCATCATATTCGTCCGCCCGCACCTGCCGGCCTAACTGCCGATGATTCGCTACCGCCGGAGTCGGCCAGTATTGGGACATGAGAGAGACATAACAGTCAGGCGAATACTGATTCGCGATATATTGCAGCACATCGATACTGTTCTGCGGAAAACCGGGCAGGACAAGATGTCGGATAATCAAGCCCCGCGTGATAAGCCCCTCGTCATCCAACACGATATCCGGTCCGGTTTGACGAAACATTTCGCCGACAGCGTCCGCAGCAATTTCAGGATACCCCGGCGCCTTCGAAAACTCATGCGCCAGTCTTTCATCACGGTACTTGAAATCCGGCAGATAGACGTCGATCACTCCCTCCAGCGCCCGAATCGCCTCAACTCGATCGTAACCGTTGGTATTGAAAATGAAAACCGGATCGTGCCCCCGCTGCTTTACACCTTCTATCACTTGAAGCATCTGCGGATAAAAGTGCGACGGCGACACAAACCCGACCGATTTACACCCGCGCTTCAGGTGTCGCTCGATCATGTCAAGCAACTCGGTCATGTCAACCTCGGACTCTACAATAGCACCCTTGTTGCGGCTGATATCATAGTTCTGGCAGTACAGACACTGCATGTTGCACCGGGTGAAAAAAATATTGCAGACACCATGAGCACCCGAAATAACCGGTTCCTCGCCTCGATGAGCACAGATTGACCCGATCGATATCCCCGCCCCCGACCGACACCAGCCCAGGGTCGACGAACTCCGGTCGGCCCCGCACCCGCGCGGGCAGCAAGAGCAGTTGGTCAAATCAAATTTGGACAAATCACTCATACCCAATTATACACGGCTGTCCTGTAAAATTCCAGTGGGTGCAAAAGAAAGAGGCGGATCTGGTGATCCGCCTCCGGTCTAAAAACAGAGAGCCAGAAATCTATTGGCAGACCGGTTCGTCACTGCCCCGAAATAGAAAATCAACGAGATACGATACATCAGCGATCGATATTCCGGCCTGTCCATCCATGTCCGCCGCGTCGGGAAAGTCCGGCGGGTCACCGCCGCGAAAAAGAAAATCAATCAAGTAAGTGAGATCGCTGATCGTAATCTCACCATTGTTATCTACATCACCGCACAACCAGTCGCAGGCGTCCCCGACACCATCCCCATCCGCATCCTCCTGACCGGAGTTCGGCGTGCCAGGACAGTTGTCATCGGCATTCACTATTCCATCACCGTCCGTGTCATCCGCCACCGCCAACAACTGAACGTCCTGAACAACCGCCGGTGTCCCCGCCGCCACGACCACACCGAGAACTGTGTCCGGATAGTAGCCGTTAGCCGAATAGCAGAGATTATATATCCCCGGCTCAATCATCCGGTAATAATCACCAAACGCCGGATCAGTATACACATTGGTGTTGTCTTCAAAAGTATCCCGGTCAAGCACTTCAACCGTCGCGGCAACCGGAAGGCCGGTGACCGCATCAGTAACAATCCCGCGAATCCCCTTGAGGGCCTGCCGCAGCCACTGGAACAGAGATATACGGTTATACAACCAGTGGGCCGGAAGGCTGCTGCCTGAAACAAGCTTGATATCCGACAATTCAATCGTGGCCTCGCGGCAACTCCGATAGTAATTCATGTAGTCCTGCCGCCCGCCGGCTACCGGGTACCAGTCATAGCCATTGGTAATGCCGTTGTCAAACCCGGTCATGTACGACGACGGCGCGTGGGCATGAACCGTGTCCGCATACTGGCGGGAAATTGAAATCCACCAGTCATTGTCCGGGTGAAGTCGTGACCACGTATCCCACGGATAATTAACAACCTCGGCGCCGCCGTGAAAATTAGCCGAAATCACAAAGTGATTACTGTCGGCAAGACTCATCATTGCCACCGTTTCCGGCTGCCAGGCTTTGCCGTCTGGATTTGGACCGTCATCGGGATCCTGAAAATTCCGATTCAAATCGATGAAATTGGCATTGCCGCGCGTGGCCCCCGAAAGCGTGCTGTCTCCACCGGCGTAGGTCCCGTCCGGGTTCGCCAGCGGATTGATCCAGATTTCCATACTATCAACCATGCCGGTAATCCCCGGATCGCTTCCGTAGGTAGTCAGGATCGAATCGATCATCCGCAGCATGAGCACATACCCCGCCGTTTCATCGCCATGCATGGTCGACGTGTACATCACTTCCGGCTCAGCCTCCTCAGCCGCGACGTTATCCGAAATGACAGCAAACAGGAGCGCCCGCCCTTCAACACTCGAACCGACATTCACAATCCGACATATGTCGGGATAATCAGCCTCGAACTGGTACATCATCGACACGTACGCAGGGTAGGTCGGATATGAATCCCACTGCGCAGCCGATTTCGTATCGGCCGACATTTCCGGCTGAATCAGAGTGCCCGGATGCGGCAATTCCTCATAACCAAACCCCAGACGATTAAGGTCCTCAAGTTGTCTGTCATTGGCATAGGCGTAAACAATTCCGTCTCGCACGTTATCTATTGAAATAACTCGAGAAAGAGTAACAACCTGCTCCCGGGATTCGACTTCAAGGCGAAGATAGTACTCTGCCGCCGATACTCGAATAACACCCAGTATCAATAACGCAAACACAAGAGCGGTCAGACGGGCAGTTCGCAGCATTATTCGTATTCCTCGGTAAACGAAGGACATTTGGACAGTACGGATGATATGTCTGCTCCCAATATAAGGATTTTATCCTTGCGGCAAAGATGTTTTGCCCTCCCGCGATGTCCTTTTGCTGAACAGCCCCGCAAGCCAGTCCCACCGCCCCCGCCTTCACCCCGTAACCTGTTGTATACAACGAAAAAAGCGGCCGCTTTGCGGCCGCTTTCGAAGAACTCAAATAGCTCCAAGCGTCTTAGCTGCGGGCCTCGACCATACGCCACACCCGGCTCTCAAGCTGAAGCAGCTGTCCGGCGTTCTGGGCCAGGGCGACCATATCATACAGCTCGGTTGTCGTAGCAACTTCCTCGACCTGCTCCTGAACGAACCACTGGAGCATGTTCTCAGTCGCAATATCACTTTCCTTCCGGGCCGCGGCAACGAGATCGTGAATGCACTTCGTGATGTACTTCTCATGATCCACAGCCGCCTTGCAAATCTCCTTGACCGACTTCCAGGTCGCCTTCGGTGCGTCAATCTTCGGCACCGTCACCGACGCACCCTGGTCAACCACGTACTTGGCAATTTTCATTGCATGTTCATGCTCTTCTTCGGCCTGCTTGTAGAACCACTTGGCGAAAATCGGCAGATTGAGATCTTCAAGCTCGAACGCCATCGCGAGATAAATATACTCGGAGGCCAGTTCTTCGCCGATCTGCTTGTTCAGCGCCGTGTTCATTTTCTTGGAAATCATCATTGTCGTGTCTCCCTATTTTGTTAAATGATTGCGTTCTTGATTACACCTAAAAACCGTTGAGTAAGCGAACGGTTCCATCAATAAGGCGCTTTAGTGTAAAAAAGCAAGTCTTTGGTGGAGAAAAGTTTAGCAATTGAAATCGGCTTTCAATTTGTCCGCTTTTACACCCCCGTAATTGAAAGCCGTTTTCGATTTTGGCCGATAAAAAAGCGCCACATTAAGTCGAATTTTGACCACAAAAAACAGCCGGGCAAATACCCGGCCGTCGGCTGATTCAAATCGCGAAATGCCACTACCCCTTCTGCGCCTCCATCTCATCCAGCAATTTCTCCATCTCGTTCACCAGCTCACCGAACTTCTTGATCGTCCGCTCTACCGGCTCCGGCGATGTTACATCGACCCCGGCCCGCCGGAGCACCTCGATCGGATAGGCCGAATTACCGGTGGACAGGAACTCCAGATAGGTGCCAACATACCCCGGGTCCTCAAGCACCTTCTGCGACATCATCTGCGCCGCGGCATACGACGTCGCATACTGGTACACGTAGTACTGGCGATAAAAATGCCCGATCCTCAAACAACCCATATCGTTGATCGAGTCAATCACCAGCTCTGGTCCCCAGTACTTCTGGTAGATATCGCGATACGCACCGCGCATGAACTCAGCCGACAGGGCGCCGCCGCTCTCGACCCGCTCATGAATAGCCAGCTCGAATTCACTGAACATGACCTGCGTGAAAAACGTCCCGACAATATTCTCGATATACTGATTCAGCAAAGCCATCTTCAACTGATTGTCATCGGTGTTCTCCAGCAGATACTTCATCAGGATCGCTTCGTTGCCGGTCGAGGCAACCTCGGCGACAAACAGCGAGTGATTATGGGTAGCGTACGGCTCGTTCTGGTTGGTGTAATAGCTGTGCATCGCGTGACCCATCTCGTGCGCCAGGGTGAAAATGCTGTTGAGCGTCTTGTTGTAATTCATCAGCACGTATGGATGCGAGCTGTAGGTTCCCCACGAATACGCCCCGGACCCCTTGCCCTCGGTCTCATAAACATCAACCCAGCGAGAATTCAGTCCCTGCGAAAGATCGGTAATATAGGTATCGCCCAGCGGCTTGAGTCCCTCAAGCAGCATCTCAACCGCCATTTCGTATTCGTACTCTTTATTGATGTCATCCATCAGCGGAGCCGAGAGATCATACGTATAGAGCGTATCGTAGCCAAGGATCCGCTTGCGGATCGAGGTCCACTTATGTAGCGGTTCGAGGTTGTTGTTCACTGCCTCAACGAGGTTGTGAAATACCTCGGTCGGGATATGGTAGTCATCCAGCGACATCTCGAGGCAACTGTTGTAACCGCGCGCCTGCCGGTAGAAATTGTCCCGGTGTACCGAACCCGCAAGGTTGGCGGCCAGCGTGTTTTCATAGCGAAGATACGCCTTATTATACGCCTGGTTGGCTCTGCGGCGAAGTTCGCGATCCTCTCCCTCGAGAATCTTATAATAACGCTGCTTGGTCAGGGCAATCTCGTTGCCCTCGGTGTCGATAATCGTGCCGTAGTCGATATCCGCATCATTGACCATACTGAACACACGATTAACCGCACTAACCGCCGGTCCCGCCAGCGCCAACAATGCTTCTTCCTTGTCAGACAGAATATGTTCCTGCTGACGGAACAGATCGTGGAAATAGTGGCTGTACGTTTCCAGCCCCATCTCCGTTTCCAGATAGCGATTGATCTTCTCTTCACCGAGAGCAACTATCTCAGGCTCAATAAAAGACATAGCCTCAGAAACCTTCGACCACAGGCTTGATATCCGGCCCCCTACTTCCTGGTACTTGCTCACCCGATTGTCTTCATCAAGCTTCAGATAAGCGTAAACATACAAGTTGTCGGCAATCAGTTCCAGACGATCCCGGGTCGCAAGACATTCCAGCAACGTCTTGGCCGACTCGCCGAGCTTGCCGCGGTACGGTTCAAAGGCACCGAGACTGCCTTCCAGTTCAGCGTAGGCCGCTTCCCACGCCTCATCAGATGTGAAAATATCTTCGACCTGCCACTTGTACTTGTCCTCGATATCGGACCGCTGCGTGATAGCGGTATCATCGGCAGCGACGGCGCCCAAAGACGTTAGAACAAAAAGGGAAGTAAACAGCACGGTGAGTAAAACGGGACGGGATTGATGTGTCATGAAGTCCTCTCTGGCATCGGTATTTTACTTGTTTGACTTACTTCGTTATCCTTATACATGAGCGAACAATATACCGCGCACAGCCGATGTGCGCACGAACTTTTCACCAGTCACACGCATATGTATACGTACCAGGCCACTATAAAGCTTCACGACACCGACGCCGCCGGCGTGCTCTTTTTCGCCAACTACTTTCGGCTCACCCACGAGGCGTACGAAAACCTCATGACCTCCCTCGATTTTAGCTTCTACAAGATTATACACGAGTCCGATTGGGTCGTCCTGATTGTCCACGCCGAAACCGACTTCAAGAAACCGCTCCGGGTGGGCGATAAAGTCACCGTCGGCATCCGGACCGAAAAACTCGGCCGCACCTCGTATACGCTGGCCTACGAAGTCACCAACGAAGCAGGCGAAACCGTTGCCACCGGAAACTCGGTCCACGCCGCCATCACCACCGCCGACCAGAAACCGATGCCGCTCCCGGATGAACTTCGCTCCGGCCTTGAGAAAATCAAATAGGTTTATCGTCCCGAGATACGTAACGCTCGTCGGCGTACCGAACCAGCAGTGATCGACGCACCTTGATCCCCTCGCGCGCGCCGGTCGGTATCTCCGCTATGTGAACCGGGACGGCATAATCCGGAAGTTTTCCCTTCAATTCCCTCCTGACCTGCACCGGCAGCGGCGCCTGCCCTTTCGTCAGCAGGACATAATCCCGGATTGCTCGTGTCAGCCCGCCGAAGTCCCTCGGATCACGGTCATCAAACGCCACAAATGCAAACGGACGCGCGCCGTACCTGTCATCGTCGACCGGCACCACCACAGCTTCAGAAATCCCGTCCAACGACGCCAAAACCCGCTCGATTGACTCCGGCTGCACATTCTCTCCGCCGGATACGAACATATTGTCTTTGCGACCGGTAACATAAAGCTGCCCGTCCCGAAATTCCCCCAGATCCCCCGTATGAAACCAGCCGTCGTCATCCACAACCGGTTTTATAGAGTCGACGATCACATATCCCATACAAAGCGTTTCACCCCGGACAAGAATTTCTCCGTCGTCCGCGACTCGCACCTTCCGGTGTTTCAAAACAGAGCCGGCGGAGCAAAGCCGATTGACATCGATCTCGCCGGGGGAGACGGCCGCTACCGTCGAGGCCATCTCAGTCAGGCCGTACGACGGCGCCACGGGAATGTCTTTTTCGACCGCACGCCCGATAAGCGCCTCAGGCAGCGGCCCGCCGCCCAGCAGCAACGACTTGAGATCGTGGCGCTGCCCCCCGTCCGTGAGATACCGATCAAGCTGAGTCGGTACCATCGAACAATGATTGATTTTCTCCTCGCCGATAATTTCGGCCGGCGACCGACTTGGCTCCGGGAACACCAGCGTCCCACCTGTTACCAGCACTCGAATGACCATCCCCAGTCCGCCAACATGATAGACCGGCAGCGAAAGCAGCGTACGATCTCCCGGTTTCATGTCAAGATGCTTCACGACACCCAACGCACTGTAATATAGATTGCCGTAGGACAACATGCAGAGCTTGGGTATCGATGACGATCCCGACGTCAACATCCCTACAGCAGGCACCCCCAGTCCCCATGAGCAATCCTGAGTATTCACTTCCTCCGGCAAATCACTATCCCACTTGACATCCAAAAGTTCGGACAAATCCGTAAGATCAGGCACTGCCTTCTCAACAGTCGATTCCGGAATACCCCCGTCCATCGGCACCACAATCCGTCCTGACCGTAGAATTACCAGCAGCCGAAGCACATATTCAAAAGACATCGCCTCCCGACGATCACGGGCGCGCAAACCAAGCCGGGGAAGATCCCGGCCGGACGGCAATGCGCTCAGTCGAATCGCCTGTGCCTGGACAGCATTTTCAAGCGCCCCGTATGTGACCAGCCGGTCACCTGATTTCAGGGCCGGTCGGTCCGGGTTCTGTTCACGTTGACGTGCAAGAGGACAGCGGATATCAGTCATTCATAACCTCCCGGACGCTGCCGTGCGTGACGTTGAAGTGCTCCGGCCCCAGATCACTCAACACAACGCGACCGTTCCTGATCGGCAGCGTCGCCTCGGTCAAATCCTCGGCCAGCCGATCAACCGTGTCAAGTCCCATAGCCACATCGCTGCCGTCGGCGCCGCCGTTCAGGCAGCCACCCAGATGAGCCAGCATCGCCAGCGTGAGGGTCGATTCAAACGACGAACTCATCACCGCCAGCATTCCCAGCCGATGGGCGCGTCGCGCAAACCACATCGCCCATTCGAATCCAATCAGGGTCGGTTTGAGTACGATTGCCTTGAGCCCCCGAAGCTGCGTCAGGGCCTTTGGCGCAATCACCTGCACGCTCTCATCAAGTGCGAGCGGCAGCGGAAAATCCCCTGACCGTGTAAGATGCATCAGCTCGAGATAGTTAGCCACCGGCTCCTCGATATATTCAATTTCCATCGGCGCGACAGCCTCGGCCAGTCGCCACGCGGTTTCTATATCAAACGACCGGTTGGCATCCAGACGAATCTTCGCTCCGGACCCGACCGTTTCACGCACCCGCTTCACGATTTCAATCTCCTCATCAAGCGCCCGCCGACCCACCTTCACCTTGAAAGTAGAAAATCCCTCATTCTTCAGCAGATTAGCCCGCTGGACAATCTGGTCTTTCGTCCCGTCAAGCAATGCATTCACGGCAATACTATCGCGGGCGCCCGAACAGGCCAAGTCCAGAAGAGATATCCCTCGATCGGCCGCCAATAATTGCAGCGCTGCTGTCTCAATGCCCACCCAGACCGATGGCACCAACTTGATATGTCCCAGCCAGTTGCCGAAACCGCCGTCGAGCAGCTCAAGTTTGGGCGGCAGCTCCCGGCCGATCATCGTCCCGGCCACCTTCTTTAACTGACTCATCGCATCATCAAGTGATTCCCGGCTGAAACCGGGTAGCGGCGCCACCTCGCCCCAGGCTTCGTGGCCCGCTCCATCACAGAGCTGGACCAGCAGACCATTCCGCGTTGTCACTTCCTGGCCCCGAAGAACCAACGGCCGGGTGAGCGGAAGCTTGTACTCGAAAATTTTCAGCGATTGCAGCTTCATAATATCCATCCTGCGCTGAACAGCACCGAAAACAGCAGGAGTATTTTGCCCGTTGTCGCCAGGAGGTTGTTTAGCGACGGCCCATCCGTTTTCGTATTCGCCGTGCGAATCGCCCCAAAGGCCGGAGCAAGCGTAATCAGCGCAGCCAGCGAAAACCAGTGACTGGCAGTCAATAATGCTACGGGCAGCGGTAATACAATGGCAACGAGCATACTTACCGTATACTCCGCCCGGGCAAACCCCCGCCCGAATCGCGCCGCCAGGGTTTTCTTTCCGGCCCGACGGTCATTATCGATATCCCGGAGATTATTAATCGTCAGGATCCCGACCGAGAAAAGCCCCGCGGACAGTCCAGTGACGACCGCTGGCCAAGAGAGCGCCAGCACCTGCACATAGAACGTCCCTGCGACCGCCACCGGCCCGAAATAGAGCAGCACAAAAAGATCCGCGACACCGTTATAACCGAGCGGATACGGCCCGGCCGTGTACAGTACGCCCCACAGTATCGATGTCAACCCGATAAAAATAATCGGCCAGCCGCCCCGATACACGAGATAGATCCCCACTAGCAAAGCCAGGCCGAATACAAACACCGTAGCAAACTTCATCGCTCCCGGCGTCACCAGGCCCGCCTGTGTGACACGGATCGGCCCGAGCCGCTCGCCGGCGTCGGCGCCGGACTTGTAGTCAGAATAGTCGTTTGCGAAATTTGTACCGATCTGGATGAGTATTGCGCCCGCCAGCGCCGCAAGAGCCGGCCACAGGTGGAAACCGCCGGCGTCATATGCCATCGCGGTTCCCATTACGACCGGCGCCGCCGCGGCAAAAAGCGTCTTTGGCCGCGACGCCATCAGCCAGACGGCGACTTTCGATGGTTTCATCCGAGACAGCCTCCGCCGCGTTTACGGCTGGCGCGGGAATTTCGAAAAGTCCGGCTTACGCTTCTCCTTGAACGCATCACGTCCCTCCTGCGCCTCCTCGGACATGTAAAACAACATCGTGGCGTTGCCCGCCAGCTCCTGCAACCCCGCCTGACCATCGCAGTCGGCATTCATCGCCGCTTTCAGGCAGCGAATTGCAGTCGGCGAATTAGCCAGGATCTCCCGGCACCATTGCACCGTTTCCTCTTCAAGCTTGTCATACGGCACCACCGTGTTTACCAGACCCATATCTAGCGCCTGTCGCGCGCTGTATTGACGGCAGAGGAACCAGATTTCACGCGCTTTTTTCTGCCCCACAATCCGCGCCATGTAAGAAGATCCGTAGCCGCCGTCAAATGACCCGACTTTTGGACCGGTCTGCCCGAAAATCGCGTTTTCCGCCGCAATCGTCAGGTCGCACAGCAGGTGCAGCACATGACCACCGCCGATCGCATAACCGGCCACCATCGCGATCACCGGCTTGGGACAAGTACGAATCAGCCGCTGGAACTCCAGCACATTCAGCCGATTCACACCACTGTCGTCAGTGTAGCCGGAATCACCCCGAACCTTCTGGTCGCCCCCGGAGCAAAACGCCTTTTCGCCTTCGCCGGTTAAAATCACCACCCCGACATTCTGATCCTCCCACGCATTCCTAAATGCATCGATCATCTCGTAAACCGTCAACGGTCGAAAGGCGTTACGTACCTCCGGTCGATTGATCGTGATTTTGGCGATTCCCTCCGCCTTGGCATAGTTGATGTCGGTGTAATCGCCGACTGCTTCCCACTTGACCGTACTCATACTTTCCTCACGTATCCTTGCAAAAACGTGTTATCAGTTTCGCGAACTCGTCCGGTTTTTCAAGATGCACATTGTGACCGGCCCCGGCGACAACCGCAACTTCCACATTGCGGATATACTCCGCCATCCGGTCGGCAATTGCCCGGAATTTATCATCCTTTTCGCCAACAATCAACAGCACCGGCTGCGATATCTCCTTCAGCCGGTCCCACATCGACGGCTGCGCCCCCGTCCCCATAAATCGCAACGACTTCGCAAACTCAGCCGGTTTGGCCCCGGCCATGCGACGGTCGATCAATTGCTCGAACCTCTCCACATCACTGCAGATCGTTTCAAACAGCGGCTGCATATACCAATCCCGGATGAAATTTTCGAATCGACCTGACTCAATCCGGTCCGCCAACCGCTCATCGGCGGCCTTTCGCATCTCACGGTCCCGGGCTCGCCGCAGCCCCGGTGAGGCTGACTCCAGTACAATTCGTTTGAACCTGTTCGGGTACTGGATCACCGTATACAGCGCCAGCCGCCCACCCATCGAATAACCGACCAAGTCGGCCCCTTGATCCGGATAGGCTGCCAAAACCTGAAGCACCGAACGGGCTATCGCCGGCATCGAATATAAGTCAAGCGGCCCCCGTGGCACCTTCGAGCCGCCAAACGGCGGGATGTCAGGTATAATGCAATGGAAAGAGTCATCGAGATAGTCGGCGACATCCATCCAGTCTTCACCTATCCCCATGAAGCCATGAAGAAAAAGCAGTTTCCGACCACTCACACTGCCACGAAACTGCGTCCTGATCGCATACTCAATCGTCATGTCGAAGAAATCTCGCCAACGACAGCTCGGGCCCGCTTCAACAACGCCCGATGAAGCGAATCACTTTTCGCACGATCCGTGCAAATTTCTATAAGCGTGGCGCCCTTCTGTTCCTGCGCATCCTTGTAAACCTGTTCGAACTCTGCCATCGTCGTCGGAGCCTGATACGCCAAATCGAACATTCGTGCGGCCGACTCAAATCCCAACCCGTGCGGAGTCCCCCAGTACGGCTCAAAAATGTCCTCACGCGAGGCGATCGGCAGAAAATGAAAAATCCCGCCGCCGTCATTGTTCAGGACAACGATAATTCGCGTCAAATCCTCCCCGCGAAGCATCGCCAATGAATTCAAGTCATGCAGCATCGCCAAATCGCCGATCAACAGCGTCCCGCCTTTCTTTTCTCCGGCAGTGAATCCCGCAAAGCTCGCGATAGTTCCATCGATCCCGCTAGCCCCCCGGTTGCAGCCGATCGGAACTCTCGGTCCCGCCGGATCCGTGTACATGTCCATATACCGAATCGGCATGCTGCTTGCCACAAACAAACAGGTGTCCGGACTTATCCCGCGTGAAACAGCCCTGACCACTCCCGGTTCAGAGACTTCCGGCGCCTCAGCCAGTGTCTCGTCAAGCGCGCTCCCAACCACCTCCGATACCGCCAGCCAGGCGTCGCGCCATTTGGTATCGGCCGCCTCCCGCGTAAAAGGCAAAAGAAAATCGCAGAAGGTCGTGATGCAGCTCTGGTACCGCTGGGTAACAATGTGCTCCGGATCATCGCGCTCGGGATAGTCGGTAATCTTGATATAGTGTCTCGGCCGCCCCTCGGCCAGCCACTGCCAGATCCGCCTTGATGTCAGCACTGGTCCAATATGCAGGACCACATCCGGCCGGTGGCCCTGCCCAAACGCCCGTTCCGCGACAACATGATCGGCATATCCGATCACTCCGGACTCCGCCACATTACGAAGGGAGGAGCCGACATCCGCGATAACCGGCCACTTAAGAGCCCTCGCAAGCTTTGCGACCGCATCCGCCTCGGCAAATTTCTTCAGCCGCCCGACAACTATCAGTCCCTGCGCGGCATTGCCTACTGCCGATGCCACCGGCTCCAGATTAGACGGCTCCACGACTCGCGTCGGCATTCGATACTGCGTGTACGGTTCCAGACCGCCGCGCCAGGACTCGACCGACTCAAGATACTCCCCAAACGGCGCCGGACCACCCAGCGGCGCCAGCGGCTCGCGATACATGCAGTTGATATGCGACGGTCCCGCCGGCGAATTCATCGCCCGATACACCGCCTGGTCGATTGTGGTCAACACTGTCTCCGGAGGTATTGACTCGCTCGGGCATGGCATATCCGTAAACGACCGCACGTAACGGCCGTAAAGATCCACCTGATCTATCGTCTGGTTGGCGCCGGTCCCGCGCAGTTCCGGCGGGCGGTCCGTTGTAAGAACTATCATCGGGACATGGTCCATGGATGCTTCAACTACCGCCGGATAGTAATTAGCAATCGCAGTGCCCGAGGTACAGATCAGAGCCGCCGGTCGCCCGGTCGCACGGGCATATCCCAGCGCATGAAACGCCGCCCCGCGCTCATCAAAGTGCATGATCTTCTTTGCTGTCGCGTGCTCGACGACTGCGGCTGTTAACGGGGTCGAACGAGAACCGGGGGAGAGGCAGAAGTAGTCCACACCGGTGCGGACCAGCTCCTCGACCATCAGGTCGGCCCAGAGGGAGTTGAGATGCGGATGACCGGTGTTCATCGGTCTGACAAGATTTTCAGAAAACTGCCTAATTTATTTTCAATTTCATCCCATTCTTTTTCGGGATGGGAACCGTCGACAATCCCGGCCCCCGAGAATAGACGCAGCTGCCGCCCCGTGACCAGCGCCGAGCGGATACCCACCGCAAACTCAGCCTCATCACGCGTGACCCACCCAACCGGACCGGCATACCAGCCCCGGTCGAAAGACTCAAGCTCACGTATCCGCGCACGGGCCTTGTCGGTCGGAAAACCGCCGACCGCCGGCGTCGGATGCATCCGTGGCAGAATATCGTGATCCTCGACTCCCTCTCGCAACGTCCCCTGAAAACGGGTGATCAAATGCTGAACCTTGGTCAGCTTTACCAGCGACGGCTCCTTATCCTGCGAAAGCGTCGAGCACAATTTGTCCAGAATTCCGCACAGGTTATCGGCAACATAACCATGCTCGCGCTGCTCTTTCGCGCTGGTAAGCAGTTTCTGCCCGAGGATTCTGTCTCGTTCCCTGGTTATGCCGCGCGGACGGGTGCCGGCCAGCGCCTCGCTCTTGATTTTTCGTCCCCGCCGAAGATACAGCCGCTCCGGTGTGGCTCCGATAAAGGCGGCCCCCGGGGTCGGCTGGAAACAGAAGTGAAAGCACCCCGGCGTTTGCTGCCGAAGCGATGTCAACATGCCGATTGAATCAATCCACGCCGGGAAATCAAAGCGACTCTCCCGCGCCAGCACAACCTTTTCCAGTTGCCCATAGCGGAAACCGATAACCGCCGCTTCCACCGCCGTCATCCACTGACGACGATTCGGAATATCCCGTCGATCGGTAAACTGCGGCAATTTCTCCGGCGCCTCGGTGGCAATCTGCGCACACCCTTCAAGTATTTCAATTATGCCGGGGAGTCGATTGTGATCCGACGGTAACAAATTGACCGCCAGAATCGTCTCACCGTTCTCGCGCGTGATATCGACCCGAGGCAGAATAAACCGGTAGCTGCCGAACGGCCGCCAGTGATGCGCCCGCAAAAACTGATCGTCGAACCGAATGCCCCCAAAATACCGGGCTGTCGAACTGCCGATAACCGTGCGAATTTCTCGAAAGACTCGCTCCGCATTAAATGGGCCGTCACCGGTGATCACGTTGGCAGTACCAATGCCCGCGATTATCACATCAGCATCACGGCTGGACCAACAGCCGCGCTGCGGTGTGTATTGCGCCCGTAGCCAGTCTATCGGATCAATATCAGCTACACGGACCGCCAGGCGATGTACTTCCGGGTCCTTGGCTGACAGCGCAGGTTCAACCGCTTGTACCGCCTCAATCAGGCTTTGTACGGCCGTGTGAAGGTCAAAAGTCTGTGTTCCGTCGAGTACTATCGTCATACTTAGTCGCAGTCGAATTGTTGTCAGTACAGGATATCACATTTTCGTGCCGCTGTAAATACTCGCGATGCCGAAACTTAGCTTATCATCACGAACAGTGCCGAAACCTGCCTCACGAATCATCTCGCAGAACGCCTCACCATACGGAAAATCCTCTACCGTTTGGTTCAAATACCGGTACGCACCAGCGTCGCCGGAGATCAAACTCCCCAGCCGAGGCAGAATATACCGAAAATAAAACAGGTACAACCGCCGCAAAAGCCGGTTATCCGGCAGCGAAAACTCTAAAATCAGCAGTTTCCCACCCGGTTTCAGCAACCGGTTCATCTCCTGAAGCGCTCTGGGGACATCGGTCACATTACGAATACCAAAAGCTATAGTAACCGCTCCAAAACTCTCTTCGGCTACCGGTAACTTCAGCGCGTCACCCCTGATCAGACGCAATCGGCTCCCAAATCCCGCGTCCCGGGCCTTTCCGTAACCAATTCGCAACATCTCGCCGGCCATATCCACGCCAACCGCGCAACTGATGTTCGTACGCTCCCGAAGAGCCGTCAACAAGACATCGGCCGTCCCGGTCGCGATATCCAGCACCGCCAAATTGGATTTCTCCGGCAGCATCCGAGCCATCTCCTTCCGCCAGGCGACATCCCGACGCATCGACAACAACCGATTCAGCAGATCATACCGGTGTGCGATCCGGTCAAACATTCGGGGCGATTCCCGCTTGGCCGGGAGAGGCTCACTGGTTTTTCCTGCGGTCTCGGTCACACTATTTCCTGTGTTTCAGCCATCAAAATCCATGCAATATACAGGCTGCCGGCGGCCAAACAAAGCCCCATCGGCTGCCGATGCTACTATGTGAACGTATTCGGGCAATCTGTTGTTTTCACCCGACGTCGATTTTTGTACCTTGGGCTGAAACAACCGGTTAAAAAAGAGGAGCGTTTCGCATCATGAAGTATCGTCGCATAGGAAAAACCGCCCTCAAAGTCTCAGAAATCGCCCTTGGCGCCTGGTTGACATACGGCGGCACCGTAGCCTTGGAAAAAGCAACCCCCATCATCCAAAAAGCCATCGAACTGGGCGTCAATTTCATCGATATCGCCGACATCTACTCTAGGGGCGCCGCCGAGGAAATTGTCGGAAAAATTATTCGCGATTACAAGCGATCCGACTTGGTTATCTCCAGCAAACTGTTCTGGCCGATGTCAGAAAATGTCAACGACCGCGGCCTGTCTCGAAAGCACATCATGGAATCAATTGACGCCAGCCTCAAACGGATCGGCACCGATTATCTTGATCTTTATTTCTGCCATCGCTTTGACCCGGAAACCGAAGTCGAGGAAACCGTGCGGGCGATGGAAGACCTCGTGCGCCAGGGGAAAGTGCTCTACTGGGGAACGTCAGTGTGGAGTGCCGGGCAGATCGAACGGGCCATGGTCCACTCCCGGGAACTCCGCGCCAGCGCTCCGGTCGTTGAACAGCCGCGCTACCAGATGTTCGACCGCAACATCGAAAAAGATATCATGCCGACCTGCGACCACTACGGCATGGGCATTACGGTTTTCTCTCCGCTGGGCCAGGGACTTCTCACCGGCAAATACAACGACGGCATCCCGGAAGGCAGCCGGGGCGGCACCACCAAATGGCTTGCCGGCGATCTCACCGAGGAAAATGTCGAGAAGGTACGTCGCCTGACCAAAATAGCCGAAGACAACAACATCACTGTCGGACAGCTGGCCCTGGCCTGGATCCTGCGCCGCCCGGAAATCAGCTGCGCCATTGTCGGTGCGACAAAAATCAAGCATATCGAAGAAAATGCGAAAGCCTCAGGTGTTCAACTGAGCGACCAGACCCTCGCCGCCATCGAGGATGTGCTCAAAAACGACCCCAACGCCTGATGCCTCTAACGAGTCAATAAAGATTGCCAATACCGTTTCTTGAAGGAGTATCCCGATGTTTCACAAAATCGAAGACCTCATCGAACATTGGAAATCCCACTCCGGGATGACCCAGCGGGTCCTCGACGCCATTACCGATGAGTCAATGTCACAAGCCGTCTGCGAGGGCCACCGCACTATCGGTCGCATCGCCTGGCATGTCGTGACCACGATCCCCGAAATGATGAGCCACACCGGCCTCCCGCTGGATAAAATGCTCAATCCGGAAAAGCCGGTTCCGGCCAAGGCAATGGAAATCGCGGGGGCCTACAAAGGCATCTCGGCGGCCCTGATCACCAATATCGCCAACGAATGGAACGATGAATCACTCTTCATTGAGGATGAACTCTACGGTGAAAAGTGGCAGCGACGTTACACTATCACTGCCCTGATCCAGCACGAGATCCACCACCGCGGCCAGATTACGGTCCTGATGCGGCAGGCAGGCATCAAGGTTCCCTCTCTCTACGGTCCGGCCAAGGAGGATTGGGAGCAGTACGGCATGCCGATCCCCGAAGTGTAAGGGCGCCGTCCTTCACAAGTATAACAAAAGGGCAGGACCGCAAACGCGATCCTGCCCTTTTTCTTATTTTACCTCCAGGTCACAGCCTAAGGCGACGTCAACACAAGAGATACATTGGTCGGGTCGCCGATATCAACGCCGCCAACGGTAACAAACCGACCATTGCCGAAAGTAACCCCGTGAAGCTCGCCGGCAATTCCGGCTGCCCCAACCTGCCACGTGAAACCGTCATCGGAGAACAGCGTCACGATCACATCGACCGCATCAGTACCACCGGCATTGCGCGACCCCACCGCCACCCAGCGAATCCCGTTGTGCACGACCCGCCGCAGACGATACGTTGCCGTGTCGCCCGGTCTCGCTTCGAACGTTTCCCAGGTCGAGCCGTCAGTCGAGCGTGAAATCAACCCGCCGTTACTGACCGCCAAAATTACACCATCACCGGAAGCCACATCGGTCAGATTAACTAACGCCGCAGTATCCAGGCTTTGCTCGGTCCACGACGCACCGGTTGGCGATGTGAGAACAACCGAGGCTGCCCCCACCGCGACAAACTGCGTCCCGGTCCACGAAACACCCTGGATCGCATCGCCAATTGCGGCCGGACTGACATCGGTCCACCCCACACCGTCGGTCGAACTGATTATAGTTCCCTGATCGCCTACTGCGACAAACTCATTGCCGGACCAGTCGATATCAAACAACTCCTGGGCAACATTTGATGTCTGGCCTGTCCACGTCACACCGTCAGACGAAGTAACCACCGTACCGCCTGCGCCGACGGCGGCAATCATTGCATTTGAGGCTGCAACACCGTTCAGGCCGGTAGCAACGCTCGACGGCCACCGTGTCCAGATGTCTCCGGTCGAGGATACCAGCGCCACGCCGCTGTCGCCAACGGCTACAAAACTCGTATCCGTCCCGGTCTCATAGTAAGTCACCGCGTTGAGAACCGGTCGCGGACCCGATGGTTGTGTTGCCCACGCCGACCCATCGGACGAGGTCGCAATCGATCCCGCTACTCCGACCGCAATCAACGATGTACCGTCCCAGTAAAGTCCGCGCAGGTCATCCTCGAATGTCGACACCAACTGCCAGGTTGCCAGATCTGTCGTGCGAATCACCAGACCATTTTCACCGGCTGCAACAAACTCGGTGCCCGTCCATTCGGCTGCGTAAAAGAACGACTTTGTACCGCTCAGCCGCTCAACCCAGGTCGTATCGTCATCCGATGTAAACACCGATCCGTTCTGTCCGACCGCCATATAGGTCGTGTCAACGTCGCTGTATGCTATATCGTAAAAGACAATATTCGTATCCAACCGAATCGAATCCAGATCAATTGTATCAGCGGAAGCAAAATCTGCATCGGAAAACTGAAAAATGAATCCGGCGCCGACTACAGTGTAGTGATCCTCCGCAAATACGATCCCGTACAGATTCGTGACTATCTCGCTCGGGAGAACCTCCCAGTTGAGTCCGTCGGCCGAGGAGGCCACCAATCCACTCCGGCCAACTGCCACAAAATGCGTTCCCGACCAGGTAACATCGTAATACCAGCTGCCATCGAGGGTTGAGTCCGCCGTTGTCCAGTTCAGGCCGTCGGTCGAAGTCACAATATAGCCGTTGTTGCCAACCGCTACAAAACGGTCGGCGTTGGCCGTGATACCAAACAGATCCACATCAATTCCGGATTCCTGGGTCGTCCAGGCGGTACCATCGGTCGAGGTCAACACCGTTCCGCTCTGGCCCACCGCCACGTAAAGCGTGTCACGCTGCACAACATCGAAGATCGTGCGGTTGGTGCCGACCGATCGAATAGTCCAGCGCTGGCCGGGATCAACGGGGGCAACACCGTTGTCATCATCGTCTCCACATGAGACAAAGACCAACGGCAGGATCATAAGAAAAAGTAACGGAAATATCTTTCGCATATAGCTCACTTGCTTCTCCTGATTGTACAGTCATGTGGCGCAATCGGTTCACTACCTCGTCGATCGCTCACAGTCCGCCCAATATAGAGTGATATCAATGGCGGCACAAACAAAAATCCGGCTCAGTCCTCACTCTCAGACACGACTGCAGCGGGGGAGAAAGCCGATGGCAGCCACGGCGTTGCAACGAACGTACCACCCTCGCCAACATCTACCCACCGACGCTTATGGCCGGCGGCCAGCCCTCGGTTGTAAACGACACGTCATCGTATTCGAAATGGGCGTGCCATCGGAGTACTTCAGTCCCCGTGTGACAACCGCCGTATAAGTCGTCAGCGGCCCGATCGACATTATCAGGCAGCGTTATCGTGACATTGATCTGTAGATCGACTTGGTGGCTCCCCGCAGCAGGGAACACCTGCTTCACCGTCGGTGGATGAGACTGGGACACATCCACGTCGTTCGAGCAGCCCGCGCACAACCCGGTTGCACCGTCTCCTCATCACAAGATGCGTACCGAATAGACGATTGAAAAGTCGTTCTTGCACAACGAACAAAGGGCGCCCGGTAAACCGGACGCCCCGCATCACAGGGAGGAAATATATGAAGAGATCTTTAGGACGATTTACGGGAAAATGCCGCGCTCTTTATACACCGTCTCCAGACGACCGAGAGCAACGATGTAGGCGGCAGTGCGCCAGTCAGTCTTGTACTTGATGCTCGCCAGACGCACCCGCTCATAAGCCTTCACCATACGGCGGTGAAGCTTCAGGTCGACCTCCTCGAGGTCCCAGGATTCACTGCGCTTGTTCTGAAGCCACTCGAAATAACTGACTATTACACCGCCGGCGTTGCACAAAATGTCAGGAATTAAATCTATCCCCTTATCCTGAATGATTGCATCACCATCCGGATCGGTCGGACCGTTCGCACCCTCAGCCACCAGCCGAACATTCAGCAAAGGAGCTGTTTCGGCCGTGATCTGGTTTTCCAGTGCCGCCGGGACGAAAATATCGGCCTTGGTGCTCATGAAGGTCGCGTGATCGACTTCAGTCAGGCCCGGAAAACCTTTGATCTTGCCGTCATTCTGGGCCGCGTAGGCCGTGAGTTCCTCGGGGTCAACCGTGTCTGGACAGACAAATTCACCGGAAACATCCGACACGGCCACCATCCGCGCGCCGAGCGGTTCGAGCAAACGCGCCGTCCAGGAGCCGACATTGCCAAATCCCTGCACGAAATACGACATGCTGTCAATGTCTCCAGCCTGATCCTTCGTCCACTCCAGGATAGAGTACACGACGCCCTGGCCGGTCGCCTTGTCACGCCCCTCCGAGCCGCCGGACTCAAGTGGCTTGCCGGTCACGACATGAGTCGACCGGTTCCGCTCATGCGGCGGCATCGTCGAAAGATACGTATCCAGCATCCAGGCCATGATCTGGGCATTGGTGTTGACATCGGGCGCCGGAATGTCATACTCCGGACCGATATTGTTGCCAAGCGCAAAACAAAACCGACGTGTAATATGCTCGATTTCTGTTAAGCTGTACTGATGCGGATCAATCTGAATGCCGCCCTTGCCGCCTCCCAGCGGGATATCAACAATGGCGCCCTTCCACGTCATCCAGGTAGCCAGCGCGCGAACCTCGTCGATATGCACCGCTGGGTGGTAACGCATGCCGCCTTTGAACGGGCCCAGCACATTGTTGTGCTGAACACGATACCCTGTAAACACCTCAATCGAACCGTCGTCCATACGCACCGGAAAGTGCACCACAATCTCATTACTTGGCTTGGCCAAAATGCGACGAATATTCGGATCGAGCTCCATCAAATCCGCCGCCTTGTTGAATTGCTTCTGGACGTTTTCGTATACGTTAGAAGCCATGATCGGCTTGACTCCTTGTAACTGGTAAAATTTGGCGCCGGCTATTCCGGCCCAACGCAAATTTGTTTCTCTGGCACAACACATCTATGATAAACATCGTAGTCAACTACCCGTACCGTTGCGGCCCCTCTAAATCCTGGTTATGTTCCTGCTGGGCAACACCTTATTTGCTTCTCTAACGAACTCTCACTAATATCGCCAAATAGCCCGCCTTATCCATTTGACGAGCCGTCAGTTCTCGCCGAAGAATACAGCCAAATTCAATTCTGTCAAGTGAAAAAGTTCACAAACACAGAAAACTTTCTCTTTCGCAGCAAATACGAGGGCCCACCGACGATTGGAAAGGCTTTACACGTCAGTAGAAGGGACTGCAGATGATTACGATTTCAAGATGCGCAGGGCTTCATCGCGACTGTCAAAATGCTCAAAAACGGTCGCCAGACGTGAAACCGCCAAAAGTGAGCGAACTGTCTCTATATTGGTCAACGCCATTCGCCCCCCGGAACTTTCGACTGCTTTAAGGGCGGCAATCAGCATGCCCAGCCCGCGGCTGTTGGTCCACTTAACGCCCCCCAGATCAACCAGAATTTTGTTCTTATTGAGGTTAACGTATTCGCCTATGCGTCCCTGGAACAGGGTCGCTTCCGGGCCACCCAGCAGCTTGCCTGACAATTCGAACACGGCCACCTGGCCGTCGAGGCTATCCTTGAATCTCATCTCTAACTCTCCTGCACTTTATGGTCTGTGGCGAAATGGGCCGAGCATCAGATTCAGCCGGACTGTTTTTCACCTGATTGTACCCACTAATACGCCGAGGCCCGGAAAGTGTTACCGCTAATCGGTCGACCAGATCACAAAAAAAGGCGGAGCCGAAACTCCGCCCGATCGAAAAACTGTGCGACTCGGCTACTTCTTCTCGTAATGCGCCTTGCCACTGACAAACCAGGTTTCGCCGCCGTCATACGAATTTTCCATCTTCCAGTCGAAACTCTCAGGGGACTCGTTGTAGGTAGTGATTTTGGTCAGGACTTCCATGCCCTGGTACAGCTCTTTGCCTTCCATTACAGTTTCGTTTTCGCTGCTGGTGCCGGTATAAATGGAGGTGCGACAGGACATGTTGTCGGTCCACGTCATCTGCCACTCATTAGCCATCCGATCATACGTCTGGATTCCGACTCCCTTAAACGGCATCGGCATACCCATCATCGGCGGACTTTCATACTCCATCCAAATCGCTCCGCCATCAAGCATGGTGCTGTAAGTAATAGTGCTCGGGCTCTCCATCCATTCTTCATCCGGACCCATGCGCATCTGCGAATTCCCGGTCCAGGTACCGACCATCCAGCCGCATTCGGCCAGTTCATCCGGCGGACCCATCGGCGGCATTTCCATGCCCGCCGTGGCCGAGTCATCCTGCGCAACAGCTGGCGTCACGGCTGCACCCAGCAGGCAGACGACCAGGACGGTGAGGATCTTCTTACTCATCTGTTCCTCCGTTGTCATGGAACTGTTAGGTGGTTACGAACAATTGTTCTGCAAAATAGATAATCTTAATCCTCAAAGATACTCCGATCGAACGCGCGCCGCAATCACAAACTTCACCCGAGAATTACCTTAACGCATCCGGGACCGCCATGCGTTATTGACGCACAGGCACACGAATAACACGAGCGCACTTTTACTCGCAGGAAGTCCGAGTGGCAATCTACGACGACATGGAGGGACGACATCTCAGTCGCAGTCCCTCACCTGTTTCCTTTATTCTGTTCTTGTCGGGCACAGCAAGAAGAATTCACAAAACTTTCAAAGAGGAATGTCATGAGAACCCTCATGCTCACAATCGCCTGTATTGCGCCTCTGGTTACCGCCGGAGCATTGTCCCTGTATGCCATCGGCGGCGGTGAAGCTATGAACGGGATAACGGCCTCCTGCCGAGAATATCTACGCCCTGCACCGGAACCACTCCAACCCGTTCAAACCGGACACCACCATCTCGTTTGACCTGCTGAAAAATGCCCACGTGCGGATCGATATCTACAACGTCCTCGATCAGCTAATCACGACCGTTATCGATCAGTCACTCACGGCCGGTAACCATCAGGATGCCTCCCAACATACCTCAGGTATCTACCTCTATTGCATGCAGGCCGGTGACTTCACCGAACCACGCAAGATGCTTCTGGTGAAGTAACAGGCACGTCGACGTCGTCACGCGTCGACCCGGACGCAGAAAAGGCCGCCGGGCATCACTCCGGCGGCCTTTCTAAATTCAGTTGCAGACAGAAAGCTTAGGTACCCATCTCCCAACTGGCCAGGTACTTCTTTTGCTCCGCCGTCAGTTTGTCAATCTTGACACCCATCGACTTGAGCTTCAGCACCGCAATCTGCGTATCGATCTTCTCCGGTACCGTATACACCCGCCGCTCAAGCCTCTCGTGATTATCCTTCACGAATTCCGAGGCCAGCGCCTGATTGGCAAAGGACATGTCCATGACCATCGCCGGATGCCCCTCGGCCGCCGAGAGATTGATCAGCCGACCCTCAGCAAGGATAAATATCCGCTTCTTGCCGAGCATGAACTCTTCGACATTCAAACGAACCTCACGGCGCTTTTTGGCTGCTTTCGCCAGCGACTCCAGATCCAGCTCCACATTGAAATGTCCCGAATTGCAGACAATTGCGCCGTCCTTCATCTTCTTGAAATGCTCCAGCCGAATCACATGGATATCACCGGTTACCGTGATAAATAGATCGCCCTTTGGCGCCGCCTGCGACATCGGCATAACCGTAAACCCGTCCATCGCCGCTTCAATTGCTTTCACCGGATCAACCTCGGTCACTACCACGTGCGCACCCATGCCCTTGGCCCGAACCGCCAGCCCGCGACCACACCAGCCGTAGCCGGCTATGACGACCGTAGCTCCGGCAATCAGCATGTTTGTTGCACGAAGTACACCGTCGATCGTTGACTGACCGGTGCCGTACCGGTTGTCGAAGAAGTGCTTTGTCTTCGAGTCATTGACCGCCACCACCGGAAATTCCAGCTTCCCGTCGGCCGACATCGCCCGCAGACGAATCACTCCGGTTGTCGTTTCTTCGGTTCCGGCCATCACGCCGTCGAGCAATTCCTTGCGCTCGCTGTGAAGTGTCGAAACCAGGTCAGCACCGTCATCCATCGTGATGTGCGGCCTGAAATCCAGCGCCTGATGAATGTGTTTGTAATACGTCTTGGTGTCCTCGCCGTGGATAGCAAAGACCGAAACGCCAAAGTCCTTCACCAGCGAGGCAGCCGTATCATCCTGCGTCGAAAGCGGATTCGAGGCGCACAGAGCCACCCGGGCGCCGCCGGCATGGAGTGTCCGCGCAAGATTGGCGGTTTCAGTAGTGACATGCAGACAGCAGGCCATGCTCAGACCCTTCAGCGGTTTCTCTTTTTCGAACCGCTCGCGGATCA
Source organism: uncultured Ignavibacteriales bacterium (assembly GCA_964612145.1). Lineage (GTDB taxonomy): Bacteria > Zixibacteria > MSB-5A5 > GN15 > FEB-12 > JAGNLV01. The sequence goes on from CAZTBP010000008.1 coordinate 144,635, forward strand.
GCCGGAGGACCGGCATATTGCGCTCGGCCCATTCGATTTTATCCCGCCCCTGTCGGGCGAGCCTGGGATTTCGGATATGCGATTTTACAGGCATTGGTCAGGCTTCCTTTGCGAGTTGTTTGGCTTTGTCGGTTCGCTCCCACGTAAATTCCTTCTCCGTACGGCCAAAATGACCATACGCAGCAGTCTTGCTGTAAATCGGGCGCTTCAGATTCAGTGATTCAATTATGCCCCGCGGAGTCAGGTTGAAGTGCTTGCGAACCAGTTCAGCAATTCGTTTTTCCGGCACCCTGGCGGTTTCATCGCAGAAGACCATCAATGACACCGGCTCCGCCACGCCGATCGCATACGCGACCTGGATCGTACATTTCTCGGCCAGCCCCGAGGCAACCACGTTCTTGGCAATATAGCGCGCCATATAACAGGCAGACCGATCGACCTTGGTCGGATCCTTGCCCGAAAACGCACCGCCGCCGTGCGCCGCCATACCACCGTACGTATCCACGATAATTTTGCGACCCGTCATACCGGTATCCGAACGCGGCCCCCCCACTACAAATTTGCCGGTCGGGTTGACATGGTACTTCGTTTTCTTGTCCACCATATTCTTCGGGAGTATCGGCACTATAACCTTGTCAATTATCTCCTCGCGGGCCTGGTTCGTAATTTTCTTGCCGGACTTGTTCAAAATTGAGGAATCGTGCTGGGTCGACAGCACCACCGTAGCAATCCGCTTGGGCTGGCTGTCCTCGTACTCAACCGTCACCTGCGACTTACCGTCCGGCCCCAGAAATGGGAGCACCTTCTTCTTTCGCGTCTCGGCCAGCCTGGCGCACAGTTTATGCGCCAGCATAATCGGAATCGGCATAAGTTCTCTTGTTTCCCGGCAGGCGTAACCGGCCATTAAACCCTGATCACCTGCACCACCGGTGTCCACACCCTGCGCTATATCGGGCGACTGCGAACCGATCGCATTGAGAATGGCGCAGGCATCGTAAGAAAAGCCGTGATGCGGATCGGTATATCCCACCCGTTTGACAATCTGACGCGTGAGCTTTTCGATATCGACCCACGCTTCGGTCGTGATCTCCCCGCCGACAATTACCAGCCCGACCGTGACAAATGTCTCGCAGGCAACCCGGCCGTTCGGGTCCTCAGCCAGGACCGCGTCAAGGACGCCATCGGATATCTGATCGCACAATTTGTCAGGGTGGCCCTCCGTGACCGATTCTGAAGTAAAGAGGAAATCTCCTCTCGACATGCTCCGTTCTCCTTCGTTTTAGGCCCGCCATACCGGCGGTAAAGTTGTTGAGGACGTCCTGCCCGTTGGACGGCTACAAACTGTCCAGATTCGAACTGTCGCCAATATTCAGTTCTTTCGGGGTGCCGCGCACGACTGCTTCACGCCCGATCAATGTATTGTCGAGCACGGCCTGCTCTATCCGGGAACCATCCCCGATAATCGTATTGGAAATCACCGAACGCTCGATAACAACATCATCGCCCACCGATACGTTCGGACCGATCACACTGCCGGTAATAGTCGCCGATGTCGCTATATGCACCGGGGGGACCACAACCGTGCCGGCCGGCGGCATCGGCTGGTCCATCTTGCCCAGGATCTCTCTATTCGACAACAGCAGCGTCTCCTTCTTGCCGCAGTCATACCAGCCTTCGACCTCGTACGGCGCGAATTTCACCCCATCCTCTATCATCGCATGCAACGCATCGGTCAACTGTATTTCACCGCTGGTGGTCTTCCCGGACCGCACCAGCTTTTCCAGTTCCACGGACAATCTCCTCGACTCCCCGAAATAATACAAACCGATCAAAGCCAGATTGGTCTTCGGGTCATCCGGCTTTTCTTCCAGCCCGACCACATATCCGTCATTGACTTCGGCAATACCGAACCGTGTCGGATCTTCAACCTGCCGCAGCCCCAGCACGTAGTCGCCCGCGTTCAGAAATTTCTCGCAGTCGCAGTCGACGACCGTATCCCCAAGAATTACCAGCGTCGGACGGTCATCAAGATCCTTGATCGCCAGATGGAGCGCATACCCCAGTCCGAGCAGTTTCTCCTGCGGCACAAAGCGCGTCTTGAACGAATAATTCGCCGTAACATAGTCCATTATCTGGTCTCCCAGGTAACCGACCACGAATACGACTTCCGCCGGTTCGAGCTTCACCAGCGGTTCCAGCACATGTGCCAGCGCAGGCTTGCCTCCAACTGGAAGAAGCGCTTTGGGAACCGTTAACGTATGAGGTCGGAGTCGCGTGCCGGCGCCGGCAACCGGGATGACGACGCGAATATTTTTGCTCATATAGTAAAAACCTCCCCTATAAGTAGAAAAGCGGACTGTGTTCCGCAAGCATTATCTTGCCATTATCTTACTGTGTGACAACAGGCTTGGCCGGAATTAGTTCCACCCGCCGCCAATTGGCACCGCCAGCCGCTTGCGAACTCGGTCAGCACCGACAATCGGCAGCGGAACGGTTTTCCCGCCCGCTTTTCGGTACAACCCAACGTCTATCGCATCGATTGGCCAGGTAAAAGTAAACCTCTGAATTGCGGCTTGAACCTCGTTTGCCTTCCACTCATAGGCGGGATAAACCGGGTCGAAATCATAGGGAAAAGCCGGCTGCTTATCCGTCCGAAGAAGCGAGTCTGTGGTTTCCACCCAGAAAGCCACACCCAGGCTGTCCGACACCGGCTCCCCCGATACAAAATAGAGCTCAATCCGGTAAGTAACACTATCCAGCGCCGTCAACCGACCGGTCAGCAATTTAATTTCTGGATTCTCAAATTGCACCAGGCCGGAGTCCGGCGAAAGCTCGATCACATCCAGCGAAGCCAGCAGCGCGAGATCGGCCGCCGCCGGGTCCAGACTCGCGACCGTTTCCTGCACCTGCTGCAGCGAGATATCAGCCACGATTGCCGGGGCAAGGTACTGCCGGGCAAAAACGAAATGAGATGAATCCCGCAGCGCAAACCGCATCAGTTCAACGAGTCGGTCGCCAAGCGGCACTGTATCGGCGGCATCGGCTACCGTCTCTGTCGAAATCTCGTCTTTTGCTATCGCCGTCAGCCAGACCCGAAAAAGCCCGGCTGTCTGCGCAAGCCCCGAGTCATTCGGATGAATCTGCGCCGCCACGATATAATAATGTGCCGCCTGTTCGAACTGGGACAGACCATCGACAATCAATTGTTTGGCCCGGTGTTCCAGGCGCCACCCGATCTTGTCCAGCACCTCGCTCCACTGCGCATCGCCCAGCAGCCTCGGGTGCGACGAGTACAGGTCCCCAAACTCGTTCGTGATGGCATCGGCTGTCCGGAGCTGCCCGGATTCTATCTGCTCAATCAGCCCGACTGCTTTTTGCGGAAATCCCTCGGGGTTGGCGTCGGTATCGTAGGGAGGATTAGACGGATCATACCCACATCCGCCAAGAAACACACCCAGCATAAGAGCCGGAACTACTATGTAATGATACCACTGTTGCTGCATTGATAGGATACCGTTATCTGGGACGCTAGAATATCTGCGAGAACGTCCCCATCCAGTCCTCCATCAAAAATTGCACGCGCCCAATCAGCAGCGACACTCGCCCCATCACCGTGTACCCGAAGTGTGCCCCAAACGAAATCATGATGAACCAAATCCCCACGCGTGCTGTCACCCCCAATGCCCCGGTGTGTTCCTTGGAGAAATAGAAATAGATCAGCGTCGAAATGACCCCAAGCAAAATAACAGCCGTCAGGAACCACCGGATATCCTTGCGGACAACCTCCAGCGAAATGTCATACGGACCTGTCGCATACGTGGAATCCGGCCGGAACACGTACGTCCCCTGATACGTTGTCTGGTCAATCTGGACAAACTCGACACCCGGCAGCGTGTCGGCGACATTACTAATCAGGACCGACCACTGACGGTCACTGGGTTCGCGCACTCGCAACGACATCGCCAGTTCACGCGGCTTGGGGCTGGTGGAATCTACGAAAGTAACCGCGATCGGCAATCCCTGATCCCCGCCTCGGACAACCTGCGATCGACCAACCTCGACCCGGCCCGATGTTACCGGCCCGACATCAGCCGCCGCGCTGTCGACAATCTCAAATATATTCTGGTTCTCTTCGAATTCCGCCAACGCCAGCTCCACCGAGGCCAACCGCGGCACCATCGTGTCCTTCACCTGCGCCAGAACGATTCCGTGCAACTGCGATATCAGGAAAATCCCCGCCGTAACCGCCATCACAAACGCCAGCGAAGTCCGCGACATCCACGAATAATTCTTGGTGAAACGAGCGAACATCAAAAACCCAAGGATACCCGGAATAATCAGCAGCCACTTACCGCCAATCATGGGCTGCCACAACTGCTGGACAATTACCGTGTCCCAGATCAACCCCACATAGTACCCTGCCGACAGCCCGGCAAAAATATGCTCCGCAATTTTATAAATCGGGTTGTCCTTATACAAAAACGAGAACAACGCCAGCGTAAAGAACGCCATGATCCAGATCTGTAATATCTCTATCGAACTCATACCTGGATCCTCTTGCGCTGTCTGTTCCCAAGGAAATACCCGAGATTCCCCAGTATCACCAAAGCGATAATCAGCAAATGCACCAGCGACTGGGCATCCATTCCCCGGAATGCGTCACCCTCACTTTTCAACAACTGCTCGTATTCAGCCGCCCCGCGCATCCCGCCCAAAATACCGACCACCTGCCCCGAGGCCACAAACGCATAGTACTTCGGTGCACTCACCGCCGTCATACCGACACTCATCGGCGTCCCGTACTGCGCGTTGACAATCGACACCCAATAATCAGCCGTCGCATTGTCGGCAACCTCGAAGATAAACGCGATATCATCATAGTTCGTGACATCCCGCATCAGCGGCAGCGAATCAAGCGGCGTCCCGCTGTTGTCGGTAGGGAAGATGCTTTTAATCGATTGCCCCATACCCTGCATGACCGCGACATAATTCGCCTTGTAGCCGAGATTGACATAGTCAACCCCGTACTCCTTGTCATACATCGGCGCAATCTCGCGTGTGACCGCCTCAGCCATCGTCGGCCCGCCCAGCGGAATGTTGGACAGCGTTATAATCCTGCAGTCTTTGCGGAAGAAATGGTGCAGTCCCGACCGCGCCATCGGTTCACACTCGGCAATCGTCGACGGATAATAGTCAAAGACCAGCATGATATTGCTGGAGTCCGGGATATCCTCAATGAAGTCATACACCGATTGTGTCTCAGGCGTAATCCGGACCGGGAATTTGGCCGGAACGATAAACGGAATAATCGTGGCAATCGCTACCATCAGGTAAACCCAGCGGCGATCGATCTTATCCATGCGATCCCAGAAATTCACGGCTTACCCTTTCCCCATATACGTGCGCTCGATTCCAAGGATAATCCGCAACGACATCGAGGCCGCCCCGAGCGCCGCCCCGATTAAAATGCCCCGCTGGACAGCTGTGTTGACACCATTCATCACATACGTATTAAGCCAGGTAGGTACATCGCCGGGGAAGAGGTTCAAAAACGCCTCACCCATCGGCACCCGCCACAACATGATCAAACAGGCCGTAATCAACAGAATCGTCGATTCCGCCGTACGAGCCCGAAACGCCCGATAGGCCGCCGAGGCGATATAAAACGCGAGAATGGCAAACATCGTCGCCATCATCGGAAGATCCAAATACAAAAACAGCCAGTCATATATCGAACCCTCCCCGCGCCCGAAAAGACCAGACCAAGTGTCCGGAAGAATGGCCGGAATCGCCATGATAAATACTGAAATCAGTGTGAGTAGCTTGTAGCCCCAGTTCTCCTTCTTGCGCTTTACAGAAGTCCAGTTGGTACGGACAATCGACACCACTCCCAACAGCAGTGTAAACCCGCCTACAATCGTCACCCAGATCCGTAACTCCTGCGAGATTGCGCCGATAGCCGTGTCTTCACGGAAAAAGAACGAAATCACGAACGCGATTCCGGCGATGAAGGCTACAATGACAGGAACTGTGGTTCTCATTACTCTGCTGTCGGCTCAACCTCGTTATTGGGCGTGGAATAGCGATGCAAACTCCGCACCGTATCCAATGGCAAATGCCAGCGTCCCCAGTATTATGACTACCACCAGAATCATCTTGATAAAATCCTGTCCTTTCAACCCGCCAAGCATCAGCGGCTCATGGGACAGGTACGCCGACGCTGCGTACAACTCCTCACCCATCAGGGTATAATCGCACGCCGCGATAAAAAACGGCAACTGCTCCGGACGCGCCGTGCCCGCAATTTGTATCGAACCGGCCGCATTGCCGGTCTCCGCCAGCAGGAGCGACTCGGCGAAAAACGCTCCCATATATATATTTGTCGCGGGCCGCTCACGAACCATATAGCCGTTCACATTGGCCGTGAATGCAAACTGCTCCCCGGCCACATAGGCTACCATGTCTTTATCATACGCATCCGGACGACCCTGCTCACGATACGCCTGCTCGACCACTTCCTGTCCCGCCGCCAGCACCAGCGGGTAACGGACCGGAACATAAAGCGGTGTTTCATATTGTGCGGTGATTTTGGCCACCCGGCCCAAAATGGAAATTCCGGCAATCGTCTCGATCTCATCGAGCTCCTGCAAACCGGGAATGAACAGCACCGGACGACCCATCTCAGTGGCCCGCCCGACAGCCTCCTCAATCGCCTCCAGACCGGGAATCTTTCGAAGGAAAAGCTTTTTCCCTTTACGCGCCCACGATGTATACAGCAGGATAGCGCTCGAGAAAATCACCACCAGTACCAGCGCGTTCATCCGATCCCATCGCACCGCCCCGGTACTTTCGCTCCGGGCAAGAACCGACCCACTGTCGATCAGCAGGATAACAGCGGCTGCGGCCGCCGACTGGATTATCTTGTATAGCCTGTTTTGAAGCACGCCGGAATATAGCATTTCCCGCCCCGATGTCAAACACGGGATTTGATGCGCTTCAGTTAAGCTCTCGTATCGGCAGCCGCCACCCCGTAGATAAGTTTAAGACGTCTTCATATCTTGCCCGCACCACCAAAAACTCCCTATCTTCCTCCCAGCATGAAACTAAACTGCCACCCATACACACCCGACCACCTCCCCGCGGTCGACGCCTTCAACAAGCGACTGCGCGCCACCGGCAGCGAGCTGACCCTCAACGAACAGCCACCCGAATCATCATCACTCATCCTCGCGACTGACCAGTCCGGAATCATCCACGGCGGCCTCGAACTACCCCAGCGCTCAGTCTGGATAAACAATACCCGATCCGATATCGGCTGGATCAAGCTCCTGCTGACTGAATCCTCCGAGCCGCAGTCGATAAACAAACGCCTCATCAGCTACGCGGTAGAGCATCACCCGGACATCTACGGCGTTATTGACACTGTGGCCCAACCCGATCTGTCCGCCGCATTGACCGACCTCGGATTCACGCTCAAGCCAATGCCACATTTCTTCCGGGTCTGCCACCCAAAATCGTACCTGAAAAACCTTAGCCGCCTGCGCGAGAACCCGGCCTGGCGCGTGATGACCGACGTTGCCGCGGCGACCGGGGTCGGCGCTCTCGGAATTCTGTCCCTGCAGGCCTCCCGGCGCAAGAAACGCACTCGTCTCGGACGGCTCCAATCGGAAGTCACCCCCGGCTTTGATCTGCGCTTCAACGACATCCACGAAAACGCGGTACCGCAGTACTCCTTCACCGCCAGCCGCGACAACTCCGTACTCACCGCCCTTTTCCCGCCCGATACCAACCGCGTCAACCGCCTGCTCGTGACAGTCGACAGCACGCCCGTCGGCTTTGCTGTCGTCACCGACCGCCCTATGAAAGATCATCCCCGGTGGGGGAACATGTATGTCGGTACCATCCTGGATACCTTCGCCGTCCCGGAGCAGGCCGATGCTGTCATCACGGCCGCGACCGATTTTCTCGAGGATCGTGGCGTCGATCTGGTCGTCACCTGGCAGGTCCATCCTTATTGGACCTCGGCCCTCGCCTCGACCGGATTTCTCAGCGGACCACCCGATCTCACATTCACCCTCTCGCCGTCTCTTCGAGAAACAATCGAGACCTTGGACGACGCTTTCACACGTCTCCATCTCACCGCGGCCGACAACGCACCGGCTACCGGACTATAGTACCAGGCACAAGCTGCTAGGCCGCCGACGGACGCCGAAACCCGAGCGCCACCGGCAGCATCAAACCAAACGTCACTACAATTGTCGCTCCGGTTGGCGTATCCAATTCAAACGACAGGACCAGGCCCGCTAATGTCCCCACCAGCCCAAAAGCCCACCCTAACAGGAGCCGTCGACCAATACTGTCAGTCAGCAATGCTGCAAATACCGATGGCGCCACGAGGAAGATAAACACCAGCAGGACGCCACAGATCTTTACCGATGACGTTACAACGATAGCAAACGTCGCATAAAAGAGAAAGTCCCACAGTCGGGCGTGGCGCTGTGTCTTTTCGCCAAAACTCGTCGCCAAAAAACGTCTGCGCGCCAACCAGTGGAACAAGCCAATGAATGCATACACCACCGCTGTTTTAAGCACGATCATCGGTTCCACGGTCAAAATACTCCCCACCAGCAAATGCCGAAGATGCTCCGCCCCCTCCGGTGAATGCGACACCAGCAGCACCGCCGCTGCCGAACTTACCGCATACACTATCCCGATAATCGCCTCCTGCGGGATCCGGCCGCGAATGTCCCGCGTAAATGTAAAAACAGTCGCTCCCGCCAGCGCAAACGCAAGCGATGCCAGATAGGCGGCCACACTGTTGGCCGGAAAGTCCAGAAGCAGCGCAACGGTCGTCCCCAGCGCAGCTACCTGTGCCAGCGACAGGTCTACGAATATAATCCCGCGCCGAATAACGTGCAGGCCGAAATACACGTGTATTCCGACCAGCACCAGTCCTGCTGCAAGCGGCCAGAGAAGAAACTGAATGTACCCTGTCACTCCAGCACCTCAAGCAGAGCGTCAATATTGCCCTCCAGCCACCGGATATAGTCCGAGTTCTCAAACCGACCGCCAACCGATGGATACAACTTCACCACCACCGCGCCGGTCGTCCGGGCGATCTTGTCCGGCACCCGCTCATCGAAATACGGCTCGATCGCAATAACCTCGATCGAACGCGCCGCCACCAAATCGGTCAAGTCCTTAATATGCGATGGCGACGGCGGCACGCCCGGATACGGTTCGATAAAGTCAGCCGCCTGGAGCCCGACATACTCGTTGAAATACGGCCATGAATTGTGATAGAAAACCACTTCGTGGCCCCGCAGGCGCTCTATCTTCGACTCGAGTTTCGTCAGGCCAGCCTGGAGAACTTCCAGGTAGCGTGCTTCATTCTCGCGAAATGTGTCCGCATGCTCCGGCGCCGCCTGAGTCAGCGCTTCGACCACCGCTCGTGTAATCTCCGGTACATTCTGCGGACCGGTCCAGTAATGCGGATTGCCATACTGATGAATGTCGCCATGACGCGCATCCATCTGGGACGTCGGTACTTCAAGCGGCTCGATGTACTTCGAACAGTCAACAATCGTCAGGTTGCTGTTACGGGACCCGTCAATAAGGCGATCCATCCACGTATCCAGTTCCAGACCAACCTTCAAGACAACATCCGCCCGGCTGACCTTCACCATGTAACTCGGGCGAATCTCAACAAAATGCACGTCGCTTTTGGGCGACGCAATCGAGGTGACCTCAACCAAATCACCGCCGATCACACGTGCAAAATGCTCCAGGTCGGCTGTCGACGTTACCACCGTCACCTTCGCCATCGATGACGACCACAAAAGCACGGTCAGTGTCAGCGTGTATACTAATCTTCTCATACGCCCCTCCTAAAAATTATGCGGTTGGTGTGGTCCCAGCGAAAAGACAAGTTGAAGCGTCAACTCCCAGAACCCGTCACTTTCCGATGGCTCCGTCCAGTGACCGGCCAGGCGAAGCAGACTTGTCTCTTCCACCGGTGCAAATCCGACAAAAAGACCCGCGCGCCAGATATTCAACTCCTCCACGGATTCAACCCCGCCGTCCTCGTGTACTCCCTCCGTCTCCACATACTCGAAAATCCCGCCCGCGTTATACCGCTGACGAAAACGATAATCGATATACCCATAGCCGCCGTATGAAGTCAGATTACCGAACTCATGAGTCTCCTGTGATCGCAGCAACGCCTCCGCTTCAACCTGTATCGCCGAGTAGCGCGAGGAGCGGTGACGGTACTTCACGTCAACTCCACCAACCCACGAACGAAGTTGTTCAGTCTCTTCCTCCTGCTGTTGGGCAGCAACAGCAATATCGTGTACCGCTATTTCATGGACACTGTTCAGAACCGACGCTCCCACCGCCAGCTCTCCATACTCGGAAGTGGCGACTGAGGTTGTCAGCCGCCCAAAAAACCCTAAGTCAGGCCGGGCTTCCTCCTGCTCATGACCACCGTTCTCTTCGTGCTCATGACCGTGCCCCAGCAAAGCGTCGCCTTTGAGTACTCCCCCCATGAGTTCCGTATAGGCCGACCCGGTAGGCAGCAAAAACGATGATCGCACGGCGACATCCGCCAACCCCTCGTCACCAAAGAACAGTTCGTGCGGCAGCGGCCGTTTGACAAATGAATAGGCGTGCGGATGGACCGGATTGAGACGGCCGAACTCAAGCAGATACTTGCCTGCCCGTACACTCGCTCCCAGCGGCAGCCCCCGCACAAATTCGACATAGACTTCCTCGATTTCAGCATTGGCTCCCGGATGCCAGCCGATAAAAGCCGCCGCCCGCGCATATGGATTGAGATAGCCGCTTACATATAATTCGATTTCCGGATCAGCCAGATTCAATTCTTCAGCTTCGGCTGCTCTGGACGCATCATCGTGACTAAATGCCCGCAGGTCGCCAATGACCGAAATGTCCGGATTCACGGTCGTCTGCGAATTCGCCGAATACCATCCAGTCAGTGACCAAAGCGCCAATACAAGTATGACAGGTCGCATGTTCTCTCCTGATATATTCCTGACCGCTGCCCGCATTGAAGACAACGACCTTAGATTTACTGTGTAATATGAAAAGTGATCAGCAGGAGAGATGCGATGGCGGGGCGCGACTTGCTATTGTATGATGAATCCGACCAGAGAGATGATGATCTTCCTCCCTCAAAAAGGCCACAGCACGGAGCACCAGAAGCCCCAGCAGCAAATATTCCGTGCCCACAACGAAAGCCGACACTGCCTGACAAAGCACACACTGGTCGGAGTCGAGGTCGCAATGCCCCACATGATGCAGGACATTCCCCAGCGCTGCCAAAACAGCTATGACCGCCAGGAGCGTTAACAGGCGATGAATGGAACTATGACCAGACAGCATCAGCGACATGATAATGATTCAAACCCCCAACAGAAGCAAAAAGTTCTGCCCGCCAGTGCCCCCGGTTCCAATTCAATGAGTAAGTTCCCTCCCACCCGTCGCACATATCTCTATAATCTCACGGAATTTCGTGATTAATAAGCGAAGGGGCCAGGTTGACCACCATCCTGACCCCTTCCAATTGATTTTTAGCGGTACGGGGAATCGAACCCCGGTTTCATGGCTGAGAACCACGCGTCCTAACCCCTAGACGATACCGCCAAAATTCAACGCGCAATGCTAAAAAAGCAACGGATCAGAATATACGAATCGCCAAGCCGCTGTCAAGAAAACTAAATCACTTGCAGCACATGCGATTACAAGCATTACTTCGTGTAATACAAAGAGCCCGAAGAAATTAGTGTTTCCTGACTTTTTTGCTTTTTTTTGAAATCAACATCACAAAATATAACTCGGTAGTGCCGTATTGGCGTAATTGTATGTCATTGTGGCGTTTTTGGTGGAGTCCGGCAACGCCGCCACACCCCGCCAGAATACCCGATCCCAATCCACAAGAACATGCCCTCCATCGACTTCCTCCACTCAACACACCCCCGCTCGCATCGCACCCACCGTGCCCCTGCCTTTTTCGGTTTATTTCACCCGCCGCAGTACCTATATTGGCTCCAATACATGAGATTTTCAGGAGGATACAATGCCCGCTAAGAGCCACAAGACACCCCGTAAACCAAAAGAACTGTCATACAAAGATCTCGATTTTACTGTCAATTATAAACCACGCGGCGCTAAAACATCGGCCGATGTCAAACCGTGCAAAGGCGTATTCGGCCAGGACCGCGCCATCCAGGCCATCCGCACCGGCCTCAGTGTCCCCAGCACCGGCTATAATATATTCATCACCGGTCAACCCGGTACCGGACGAGTAGCCGCTGCCGAGCACCTCCTCGAGGAATTCAGCAAGAAGCGCGAACCCAGACTCCACGACGTCTGCTATGTCAACAACTTCAAGAACGAAGACTGCCCGCGCATCCTGACCTTTCCGGCCGGCGACGGCACCCGCTTCAAGAAGGACGTGAACTACCTGATCTCCTCTCTGCGCAAAGTCATCCCGAAAATTTTCATGTCCGAGGACTACAAAGATCGTCAAAGCCGCATCGTCCGGGAATTCGAAAGCCGCCAGAAATCCCTCATCCACGCCTTCGAGGAAAAACTCAACAACGCCGGCTTTGTCATGGTGCAAATCCAGTCCGGCATGGGCGTCCGTAACGAAATCCAGCCGCTGATCGAAGAAAAACCGGTGTCCATAGAACAGCTCGAACGGGAATCCAAAGAAGGCACTTTCCCGCTCTCCCGCCTCGATCAAATCCGCCGCTCCTGGGACTCCCTCCGCCGTGAATTCGACTCCACCACCATTGAATCGAAAAAACTCACCAACAAGATGGAAGAAGCGCTCGAAAAACTAACATATTCCATCGTCGCCCCCCTGGTGCAGGACAAAATTGCACTCTTGAAAAAGCGCTACCCCGATGAAAAGACGATCATTTACTTCGAGGAAGTCGAAGAAGCCCTCTTGACCGATATCGACCGCTTCCGTGAATCGCAGCCGCGCCGAGGTGAGGAAGAGGCGCCGCCGTACCGAAAACGGGAACCGTTTGAGGAATTTTCGGTCAACGTGATCCTCGACAACTCCGAACGCGACAACGTTCCCATCATTATTGAAAAATCTCCCTCATATAAAAACCTTTTCGGCTCCCTGGAGCGCGTCGTTGACCGTTTCGGTTACTGGCGGACCGACTTCACCCGTATCTACGGCGGTTCGCTGCTCAACGCCTCCGGCGGCTTCCTCGTGCTCAATGCGATGGACCTCCTCGTCGAACCAGGCGTCTGGACCCACCTCAAACGCACTCTGCGAAACGGCGAAATTGAAATCGCCGGCTACGATCCGTTCTATATGATGGCCGGAGCCGGCATCAAACCGGAACCGATCCCTATCGAAGTCAAAGTCGTCCTGATAGGCGATCCGCGCATCTATCGCCTCTTGTGGCAACTCGATGACGACTTCAAAAAGATATTTAAGGTCAAAGCTGAGTTCGACAGTCATGTCAAGGCCGACAAAAAACATCTCCAGCACTATTTTGAATTTGTCTGCCGTGTTGTCGATAAGGAGAACCTCCAGCCGTTTGACCTCTCCGGCATGCAGGCTGTTGCCGAATACGGCATGCGACTGTCCGGCCGACGCGAAAAACTTACGACGCAATTCTCACAAATTTCCGATATCGTTCGCGAGGCCGCCTACTGCGCCCGTCAACGCAAACCCAAAGCCAAATACGTCAAACGCGAAGACGTCCGCTGCGCAATCCAGCTCAAACGAAACCGGGTCAACCTCACCGAAGAAAAGATTCAGGACCTGTTTGAACAGGACATCCTGATGGTCTCCACCTCCGGCGAAGTAGTCGGCCAGATAAACGGCCTCTCCGTCTACAACATCGGGGAGTACGCCTTCGGTCGACCCAGCCGCCTCACTGCCAGCACCTCACTCGGACGCGCCGGCGTCATCAATATCGAACGCGAGGCCGATCTCTCCGGCCCCATTCACAACAAGGGCGTCCTGGTGCTCTCCGGCTACCTTCGCCAGATGTTTGCGCAGGACAAACCACTTTCAATGTCGGCGTCGATCTCCTTCGAGCAGGCCTATACCGGGATCGATGGTGACTCCGCCTCCTCGACCGAGATCTTTGTCATTTTATCGTCGCTGGGAAATATCCCCATCAAACAGGATGTCGCGGTGACCGGTTCGGTCAACCAGCAGGGATTCATCCAGCCGATCGGCGGCGTGAATCAGAAAATCGAGGGCTGGTTCGAGGTTTGCAAAGCCAAAGGACTGACCGGCTACCAGGGCGTTATCATCCCTCATCAGAACGTCGGTGACCTTCTCCTTCGCCCCGAGGTTATCGATGCTGTCAAAAGCGGCAAGTTCCACATCTATCCGATCAAGACAATCGGGCAGGGAATAGAGATCCTCACCGGCGTTCCCTCCGGACGGCGCGAGCGAAACGGCAAATTCACCAAAGGATCCGTCTTTGCCACCGTCGATGACAAGCTGATGGAAATGGCTATGGCCCTGCAGAATTTCGGTCGCGACGATACCAAAAATGACAAGCAAGGATCCTCGTCCTAGCGCCAAAAGACCATGCGCCCTTATAACGAAATAGTGGATATTGCCGAAAGCGGTCTTTTTTTCCTTGACATACTGCCGCAATTGTTGTGATTCTTGAGTGACCACCCATTCTCAATGGAGGACGCTCGATGCGCAATGCTAAAAGAGCAACAAGGGAAAAGGCCGCCACTCGGAAAACCAAAAGGCGAGCGGTGGCCGAAAAGACCCGGTGCGCTGCCAAAACCAGGGACGGCAAACGGTGCAAGCGCTACAGGGACGGCAGGAGTAAGAACTGCTACCTGCACAAAGGAAAGAGATAGCAGCACGCACAGCGTCTACGAAAAAAACGCGGTCACACTGTGACCGCGTTTTTATTTTTGTGTCGCTGTAAAGCAACGCCGGATCAGAAGTCCGCGCCGAATGAGAAATAATGCCTCGGATGATCCGCTACCGTGCGAAAGTCAGTCGACCACGCCAGATCGTATCGCAGGACTACAAACCCTAAATTGGCCCGCATGCCGAACCCAAATCCGGACTTCACATCCTGCAGCCGCGTACCATCACTGGTCGTGCCGAACTTGAAATTATCGCCGGTCCAGGCTGCACCGAAATCCGTAAAGATCGCACCCTTCACATTCGTTATCGCCAGGCCCAGCGGGAACCGCATGATAAAGTAATCGATCATCGGGAAACGGAACTCCCAGTTCACCAGCGCGTAGCGGTCGCCCGAAAGCTCATAGTACTCAATACCCCGAAGCGGCGTCACGACATTCGAAAAATACAAATTCTCAACATCAAACACCCGGGCATCCAGCGTCCGGTTGCCGATCCAGTTTGTCGTGCCGCCCAGGAAATACAGCTTCGGTGTCTTGCCGAACGAGGCCCCGCCGGCCACCCGGAACGCCATAGAATACGTCTTCTTAAAGTGCCAGTACTTCCGGTAGTCCAGTTCCGTCGCATAGAACGAGATATCATCCGAGTCAAAAGCATTAATTCCGCCCTCAAGGGTCAGCTTCGCCCGACGTCCGTTTACGGGTCCGGTAATGCCCCAAATGATGTTGTCCGTCACATACGACAGGTCACCGACCGTTACCTTGGAACTGCGGTCCTCCCGCGGATCGTTGAAATCAACATATTCGCGATCGATAAAGTACTGCGAGGCGCTCAGTTCAAGCCGGCTGAAAGTCGAAAACGGACGATTAACAAATCCCTGGAAACCATAAAAGCGATCCGAAAACAGGTGATCCTGGGTATCGAGATAGAAGTTTTTTGTGTGGAACATCCCGATACCATAATTTATACGATCCCGATTGTTGAAATAAAACGCCTGCAAAAACGACTGGTCAATCGTGTTGACCAGATCGGTCGCGACATAAATCTGATGGTTGCCGAGATAATCGGAAAACACAAACACCGACTGCCCGCGCAGACCGAAGAACGTATCGTATGCAACGCCGCCGCCGACAAAGTCCGGAGTAAACCGTACCTTGTAGTCCTTAACCTCATAATCGTCTTCCGGACCGGGGTTCGGCCGCTCTGCAAACACCTCGGCTTCCTTCCGGCCGCGCTTATCCGCAGCCACGGTATCCGGCTCGATATCCATCAGAAGCGAATCAAGCGGATCCGATTCCTGATCGCTCACAAAGACATACTCATCGTCGTAGACGCCCGTGCTGTCAGGAGCATCACCCATATCCGCCGCCACCGCAGCCGTATCGGTTTGTGTCGTATCGCTTACAGCCGCCAGGGTATCGGTCGTCACCGCCGTGGAATCAGTCTCAGCATCCTCAGCAGAGGCCACGGTGGCGGTATCCGATGACTCCGTCGCGGCTGAGTCAGCCGACACAACCGCAGAACTATCCGCAACTGTATCTACTTCGGCCAGCGTACGTGTCGTATCGTCATCAAGCACCAGCTGATCGCTGCTGCCGGCCGTATCGGCCGCAGCGGAATCCGACTCTAAGCTCTCGTCATCCGCCTTGTCCTGATGCGAAGCGAGCGCCTGCTTACCGCGCTCTTTCTTCAACAGATCGTACTCACCCTTCAAATAATCGGTAACCGTCAGGATCCCATGATCCCCGACCGGCGTCAACTCATCCATTACAAAGATATCAAACGCACCCTGGTGAAATGCCGAGAAAGCTATCTTCTTGCCGTCCGGCGCCCACGAAATCGACTTGATCCCTGAGATAATATCCGTGATCGCAAACTCACGGTTATCTTCGAGAACCGCAATATACAGGTTGTCAATACCGTTGCGGTTTGAGACAAACGCCAGCTTGGTGCCGTCCGGCGAAACCTCCGGCTGCTTGTTCTGGCCGGGGCCGACATCCAGCGGCCGGACCTCGTGAAGTCCGAGACCAACCCGCTGCAGATTGTAAAAGCCGTAGCTGAAATCACCCGGCATAAACACCCCCGGCGCGACATAAAGATTATTCTCGCCGCGATTCTCCGGGGTCTGCGGATGCGGACGATCCGACGAAAAGATCAACTCCTCCGAATCCTTCATCCAGGTTGGGTCGACATCGTCATACACATCATCAGTAATCTGCTCAACCTCAGCTGTTTCAATATGATAAACGAACAGATCTCGCTTGTGCTCCTTCAAGGCCGAAAACGCGATCTTCTCGCCGTCGGGCGACCACGCGGGGGAGAGGACGTTGTAATACGAGAGATTCTTCTTCAACACGATGTCTTTCTTAATCGCATCGATTATCATCAGGGCGTCGCTGCCGCCGGACTTGGCGACAAATGCCAACTGGCGGCCGTCGGGCGACCACGAAATCCCCGACACATATGAATGCAAAGACTCCAGGTCACCGGATCGCTCGGCCTTCACCAGGTCATCCAGCTTCCGCCCATCAGTAGCTGAAATAAGAATAATCTCAGTGTAGTCCGACTTGTCAGTGAAAATCGCTATCTTCTCACCATCCGGCGAATAGGCCGGCTCCTCGTTGAAATACGATCCATCCTTGCGGGCGTGTGTCAACTGCTCGGCGACTTCGTCGACATTCTTCCGGACTTCAATTTCCGGCCAGTACCGACGCTTCATCTCCAGTTGGAATTCTTTCCAGAACTCCTCCAGCGTAATCCCGATCGATTCCTTCAAGGCCTTGTTCATCGTCAGGTGTACGCGCCCCTTGCGAAGAATTTCGCCTAACTTGTCCTCGCCGTATTTGTCCGCAATGAATTTCACCATCGCCTGGCCCTGCTTGTAGGCCAGGTAGCCGCCGAGATATTGCGGCGGAGCGAGGTAGCCATTGATGGTTGCATCCCGAACCACCATGTCGGCCCAGTAGTCCCAGCCGTGACGCGATGAATACTCGGCATACCCCTCCGCGTACCACAACGGCAGGTTGAACAACCGCTGGCGGGAAAGAATCGAGGAAAACGCCCCGCCGAATAACATGTCATATATGACGGCGTGGGTCAGCTCGTGGTGCAGCACGTGGCGATAGTCTTCATACGAACCGGTAAACGGAATCACGATCCGGTTCTTGAACGCCTCCGTAAAACCGCCCACGCCCTCCGGTATTAAGCTTGAGATGATATTCGTCTGCTGAAAATCATTATGCGAATTGTACACAAAAACCGGAATCGGATCCTGAATACGGTAATTCAGCTCCCGTGTAATTTCGGTATAGGCCGACTCGAGGACGGCCGCGGCAAAAGTGGCAGTCGGATAGGCGTCCTCATAAAAGTGAACGTCAAAATGCCGCGTCTGGATAAACTTCCAGTCAAAATCTTTATAGCGGACTTTGTTCTTTCCGAAGTAGGTTTCCTGCGACTGCACCGTCGGAACCGCCACCAGCAGTATCAGGATCGCCAGGATGACACATTTCATATAAATTCACACACCTTTACTGGTTCGGGCGCCCCCGCCCGGACGCCGCGTTCGGGCCTGTCGTCGCCTGACTACAGGCGACTCGTGGTCAATCATGAGCAGACGGTCCGATAGTTACTCCGGAAGTTGACGCCTCTCGGTCAGGCCCGTACTCTCTCTATATCGGCGCCTAACCGCTGGAGCTTTTCCTCTAACTTGTTATACCCGCGGTCAATATGATAGACTCGGAGAATCTCTGATCGACCTTCTGCGGCAAGGGCGGCCAAAACTATCCCGGCGCCGGCACGGATGTCTGAGGCCATCACCTCGGCGCCAATCAGCTTTTCCACCCCATTAATGACGGCTTCGTCACTGGAAATGTCTATTCTCGCGCCTAACCGACGCATTTCCATAGTATGACTGAACCTGTCATTAAAAACAGTTTCACGGATATGCGATGTTCCCGATGCCAGACAGGTCAGGGCCATTATGCAGGCTTGCAAATCGGTCGGAAAACCGGGATACGGGAAAGTCGTAACCTTGACCGGTTCGAGCTTCCCGGGGCCCTTGACCGTCACGATCGTCCCACCCGTAGAATAGCTGCACCCCATTTCCGCCAGCTTGTGCAGAACCACCGTAAGATGTTCCGGCACAACGCCCTTCACCTTTACCTCACCACCGCTGATCGCCCCGGCCATCAGGTACGTCCCGGCCACAAGACGATCACCACTCACTGTATAATCTACTGCCTTCAGCTTCTTTACCGGCTCAACCACAATATTCGGCGTTCCGGCGCCATGGATTTTTGCCCCCGCTTTGTTCAGAAATTCAGCAACATCGACCACCTCCGGATCACAGGCGGCATTCGCGATATACGTCTTCTTTTTTGCAAATACCGCCGCGTACAGCAGGTTTTCCGTTCCCGTATGCGATGGCCGGTCGAAATACATGGAGCCCCCGCTGAGCTGCTTCGCCTCGGCGATGACATAGCCGCCCTCCTCACGAACATTTGCGCCCAGTGCCCGAAATCCCTTAATATGAAAATCTACCGGCCGGGTTCCCAGAACACAACCACCCGGCAATGATACCCGGGCCGACCCCAGCCGTGCCAGAATCGGTCCCAGCACCAGAAACGACGCCCGCATCCGACGCATCAGGTCATACGGTGCCGTGTTTTCGGTAATATTGCCGGCATCAACCGTCATCACTTGCTTCTTCTCGTCGTAGGTGATTTGCGCCCCGACATATTCCATTACTTTGATGGTCGTGAAGATATCCCGCAACGGCGGCACGTTCCGAATCGTCGATTTGCCGCTGCCAATCAGCAGCGTCCCGAATATAATCGGCAACGCCGCATTCTTGGAGCCTTCCACCTTGAGTTCCCCGCTGAGCCTGCGGCCGCCGTTGATCACAAATTTGTCCATGAGCTTCCTTACATTCCCGGTCAACTTATACTTCTGACAACTGACCATGCCAATCTGACTAATTTGCGGGCAAATGGAAACAAAAAACGACCCCGCCTCTGAGTGAGTCGGGGTCGCCCGTTGGTCTAACAACGACGGCCAACACAGCCGTAAACAGCTCTACCTGATCAAAAGCATTTTTCTGGCCCTTGACGATTCCGTTCCCTCCAGTCGATAAAGGTAGCAGCCGGAGGAGACCGCTCGACCGGAGTTATCTCGACCGTCCCACGTGACACGGTGTTGACCCGGCCCGCAGGACGAAAGGTCGAATGATCGAATCGCCTGACCGCGAATATTATAAATGACCAGCGATAAGGCGGCTTTCTCTTTCAGGTAGAAATCTATATGAGTGGTTGGATTAAACGGATTGGGATAGTTCTGGTCCAACCGAAAACTCTCCGGCAGCTCCGGGCTATCATCCGGGACATCAGTCGGCACGCGAGTCACAATAGACTCTTCGTTCAATCGGAAGAACCATACGGTGTTCCATTCGTCGTCATACTCGCTGAATACGAGGCCAGGTTGCTTCACAAAGTAGGCACGAAACACACATCCGGAATCAGCCAACGGTGAGCCTTGAGCAGCCAGGGCAAGCACAACCTCTCCCCATACGTTGTCCACCGACTTAGACCGATTCCAATTACTCTCGACCAATCCGTTGTCAAAGTCAAAATGCGAGAACTGGATCGCATAGGGGTCAAACGTGAAATGTAGATCCATGCCGTAAACTTCGCCAAAACTGGCAACATCATCCAGCGTAAATTCCATCAGAACCGTGTCGGCCGAATGATCGACCGCGCTAAACTCCCACGCGACCGCGGCAAGCGTCGGGCCGGGAGAAACTCCGCTGAATATTAGCAGGCTAAGCAGGAAAAATAGTGTTCGTGTAATCATGGCAAGTCACCCGTCATGAGCGGTTAAAGCCGCTCCGATTTCTTTATTTAACTTATTTGAGAAGTATCATCTTTTTCGCATCAATGTATTCTATCGTCTCTAAGCGGTAACAGTAAACGCCGCTGGCAACAGACCGACCCCGGTGATCCGTCCCATCCCATACGACCTCATGCCGGCCCGCTTCAAGCGTGCCCTGCGCAAGTACTTTGACCTCACGGCCGAGCACATTGTATACAGCAAGCCGAACCGCACTGGAGCGGGCCAAGCTGAATGAAATTGTCGTAGTCGGATTGAACGGGTTGGGGAAATTTTGGGCCAGTTGGAAAGTCTCCGGCAGCTCGTAACTGTCATTATCCACAGAAAGCGGCGGATTAAGCACCGTCTCGTTGATCCGTAGCCACGTGCTGTCGACTCGCAGGGCAGGGGTGGAATCGGAAATCGAAGCCGCAGTCGTACCATTCATATATACAAACGTTATCGTTAGCAACCGTCCTTCGTCAGCATCAAGTTCATAAGCGCTGGCGACGGCGACTTTGATATGCCCCCAGGAAGAATCCACATCCTCGGCGATCATTCCCCAGGACTCAAGTATCGAGCCGTCGTAGTCGATATCGATAAGCTTCAGTGAATCGACATCATATTCGGAATTGATTTCTAGGCTGATGATTGGTTGGCCGAAATCGTTGATAGACCGTAAACACATCGCGACACGAAGCGTGTCGGGGGCCGGAAACTCGTACAGGAATTCACCGTACACGTCAGCTCGAACGACGTCGGTACCTGTAAAAAGAACCGAAACGAGTAGTAGTAGTGTGAGTAGTTTCATGACAATACCTCGGCCGGGAGCGGCCCTAAGCCGCTCCCAACCATCTCAGGCGGCATGTGACTATTTCATCAGCACCATCTTCTTGGTATCAACCTTGTCGCCTGAAACAAGACGATACAAGTAGATGCCGCTCGCAGCCTGTTCACCCGCGTCGTTGGTGCCATCCCACGTAACGGAATGGACACCGGCGTCGCGGTGACCATTTACGAGCGTCTTGACTTCCTGACCGAGCATGTTGTAGACCACCAGTGAGACATCGGAGGCTGCCGGCAGCGCGAAGTCGATGTTAGTTGTCGGGTTGAACGGGTTCGGATACGCCTGACCAAGCGAGAATTCGCTCGGGAGCACATCATCGGTGCCCTTCAGGACGATTTCCTGGTTCCCGATCCGATACTCGTTGAGCACGATGTTCCGAAGCTCGACGTTCTCGGTACCCTGCGGCACATTAAAGCGTCCCATCACATAGGTGGGTTCGGCGCCGGCAGCCGCTACCGCAACTCCGGTTTCGTTGTCACGGATCTGGCTGAACCAGCTTTCGGACTCACATCCGCTCACCTTCACGTCGGACGACGTTTCGAACTGGTAGCCGTACGTCTGGGGAAGAGCAGACCGCAATTCGTAGATATCGCGTCCATCCTCACGGCCAATGAAGTGTGCCGTGACCGGATCGCCGGCGACAAACTTCGGAGCGGGCTGCTCGATACCCCAGTTCCCTGAGACATCGCCCAAAATGATCGCCTCAAAATCGCTGCCGGAAGCCGATCTTGTCATGGGATCCCAGCAGTATTCTTCTACCGGACACAGATCGTGCGGACTGTTCGCTGTAACAAACAGCCAGTTAGTCTCCTCGGCACGTTTTTTCAGGAAATAATCGTACTCGCCGACCAGCCACTTCAAAATCTGCGATGCATCCATTGCCGAGATATCACAATTGCCGGTCACATCCGCAGCCACAATCTGGTGGAAATCATCGAGATGGAACTGCCCAACTAAGTGACGAAGAATCAACGAGGCGTCAAACGCCGAAATAGCAACGTCATACGCATCTTCGTCATCATGCCAGACACCCAGACAATAATGGTATTCGCTGGTAATGTCCGGGATAAAGAAAGAGCCACGGCAGTCGTTTTCGCAGCTGATTTCACAACGGGTTTCGAACACCTTGTCAGGAATATTCGGCGGGTTCTGAGCATCCGGATCAGGAATATACTTCAGCATCGCATCTGCACCGCAAACCGGACGTCCGTTACTCATATATGTGACCCGGCCCGACGCATACAGGTCTTCACAAACGATGAAATCACCAATCGACTTATTGCCGGTATACACCAGCTCATCCATGCCGTCGTTGTCGCAGTCCTGGTAGTACTCCCGATTGTCGATGAATACGAAGTATGGATCGACTTCATTGTAAAACACCGAATCAATCATGAAACCGGTGTGATCACCCTGCCCGCCGTCGACGTAGAAACCAAGCCACACGAGGACCGTGGGATCATCTAGATCAGTGAGATCCTGACAATCCGAGGCGGCGACGGCGATATAGAATTCGCCGGAGTTGTTGTCGAATTCATAGAAGACGTCGTCCCATTCCCAGTTCTCATCGAGAAGCTCGGAGTTGGAAACGTTTATCCCCTGAATGACGTCCTCATCGAAGTGCCCGTAAATCTCAAACGCGCACATCTCTTCGTCCGGCAGATCCGGCCGCAGGCTGTCCGGTAGCACATCCGGATAGTTGCAATAGCTCAGACCAGGGACCGATGGTAAGTAGCCGCGAATCAGCGTGTCGTGCTCAGGCGCTACCCAATATTCAGGTCCGTCGCAATCGTGCGAAAAACACAACGGACTCGGATCATTAAAGCTGCTGGGCGGATACTGACTCCAAGTCGTCCACTCAACAAGTATAGGCAAGGCCATCATGTTTCCCGTATACCAGCACGTGTCCGGTGTTGAAACACGCAGTCCCTCTACACTGGCCGTGGCGGAACCGACTAGCAGTACCGCACACACGAACACCAGACTTAGTCCTTTCACAATTTTGCTCATCTTGCATTTCCTTCTAAATTGGTTTTCAGAGTAATCATCGCGGGAGCCTCATGCAACTCCCGCGATGACGCATTCGTTGTTAGAATTACGGCTTCCATATCCTTGGATAACTACTCTATAATATCACCCCCCCTTCGGTAATTGAACGAGTTGGAGGTTATGCCGGGCTTGCTTATAGCCCGACGGGCTTTTATCTTGGAATCATAGATCGATACATCTGTGTGCTCGCCCGGACATACCACTCCCCTTGCTTTGAGATTCCTCAGTGAGCCTGAAAGACTTCCGAAGTAAACTGCTATACAGGGAGCATACCGATTCGTCGTGCCGGTAAGCTATTACCCGGGAAAACATTCGTACAGCAATCGAATCCTTATCTAGCCATACAGTGTAAAATTTGAAGCCCTACGCGTTATAAACAACGAATGCAACTCTGCGGAGAACTATGAAGGCAATGTGCCTAACCCCACAGGCTTTTCCGATCATACATAAAAAAGATGCCGGTGTCAAGGATTAATACGCTATATGTCAAGGCAAAGTAGAAATGTCCGGTTTTTAGCAAGATAGAAATGTCCTATTT
>CAZTBP010000009.1:0-162859 GCA_964612145.1 uncultured Ignavibacteriales bacterium
TCCTCAAAATACGAGCGGCATTCCCCGGAAATACCGGATGAACCAAAAAAAAGCGCTTGGCAAAACCGATACGCATTATTATTGTATAAGCCACCGGTCGCGGAAATACGGCCAGCCGGCCGCGCCGTGGCCGAAGACAAGATTTGACGGGGCAGTAGCTCAGTTGGGAGAGCGCAACGTTCGCAACGTTGAGGTCGTCGGTTCGATCCCGATCTGCTCCATAAGTTTACAGTCCGTATGGACCTGGCAACGCGGCCTCCCCACCCCGGGAGGCCGTTATTGTCCGGGTCGGTACGGGACGTCCGGCTATGTGCTAGGCGGGGAGTTAGCGGTGCCCTGTAACCCGGAATCCGCTATACCGGGGCTGAATTCCCACCTGCGGGTGCAGTGACCACACCTCACCGGCAGGTAAGTAGTGTTGAAGGCTGGGTCCCGTACAACAGAAGCCTATAAACCCGGTCAGGACCGGAAGGTAGCAGCCGTAAGTAGATACTTCTGTGTGTTGCGGGGACGCCCGGCTGGAGCCGGCTGCCTGAAGGGTTGTGTGGAAGCGGCTCAAGGGTGGGTGCACAGAAAACATGGGGCCCGTCGGGAAACACCGGCGGGCCCTTGTTGTAACGGTTGCAACGATGCGAAACCCGGACGGCGTATAATCGTAGAATAACAGGACTAAACGATCTACAACATGAACTCAGGATGAGGTTGCGATGCACCACACAAGATTGATCACTACGTTTGCTTTGCTGCTGGCGCTTTTGTTTATGGCCGGGGCAGTCAGTGCCGAGAAGATCAAAGTCAAAAAGCTCGATGACCTTCCGCGGCATACCTACATGGTCGAGGTGAAGGCGGCGGATTTTGTATACGATGATGAGGCCATCGTGAAACTGGCCGCGGCAGTGAAAAAGGACCTGCTGGCCGATCTGGAGAAATACGATATCGCCGACCAGAACACGGTCCAGGAATACTACAGCAACCTGGCCACGATCGCGATGCTACAGGGAGATTTTGAGGGCTACGAGAATTGGGTAGGCAAGGTGAAGGAGCTCGAAGGAAAGGAAGCGAAAGAGCTGACGACGGGTATGACCGGCATGGCGTATATCGCGGCCTCCAATACGCCCGAAGGGAACCGTGAGGAAGTATTCCGGAAGGCGTACGAGGCACAGGTCACGGACCTTCCATACGACGTAGTCGAGGCGCAGCTCAAGCAGGCGAAGGGGATGTCGGAGATGATTTCGGCTAATCTGATCGTAGGCTTGATGGAATCGAAACTTCAGCCGATGCTCGACGAGAGCGGCGGTGAGATTTCCAAGGATGTGGCGCTCTCGATGCTCGGCACGGCCAACACGGTGCACACATTGCTGCCGTACAAGGAGCAGGTAACGGCGGTGCTGACGGCGTATCTCGACGCGCATTCGGTTGAAAAGGAAGATATCTGGGCTGAGCGTGAGGTTGTTTTTGACGGCGACGAGGGCGGTCAGCCGGTCGTGGTGACGATCTGGGATTCCGGTCTGGACTGCATGATCGACGGCACTAAGGACCGTCTGTGGGTCAACGAGGATGAAGTTGCGGATAACGGCAAGGACGATGACAACAACGGGTATGTCGATGATGTCCACGGGGTGGCGTACACACTCCATTCGGACAAGACGACAGACCTGTTGTATCCGATCGGAGATGTTGCATCGGAACGACCGCGGCTCCAGCGCCAGATGAAGGGGCTGGTCGATATCAGCATGAGTGTTGATAGTGACGAGGCGAGCGAAGTTAAGAAAATGCTTGGTTCGCTGCCGCAGGACCAGGCCAAGCCGTTCATTGAAGAGATTTCCAAGTACGGCAACTATTGTCACGGGACACACGTGGCCGGGATTGCGATGGAAGGAAACCCGTATATTCGGGTGATGGCCTCGCGGCTTACGTTCGGTCATGAGTTGATTCCGGAGGAACCGACGATTGAACAGGCGCGCAAGGACAGTGCGGCGACGGTTGAGGTCGTAAATTACTACAAAACCAACGGGGTTCGCGTGGTGAATATGAGCTGGGGTGGTTCGCTGGCCGGTGTGGAAAGTGCACTGGAGCAGAACAACGCCGGCGGTACGCCCGAAGAGCGCAAGGAACTGGTGCGGCAGATTTTCCAGATCAGCCGGGATGCGCTGTTTGAGTCGATGAAAAACACGCCGGAGATCCTGTACGTGACCTCGGCGGGCAACGACGATAACGACGTGAAGTTCGAGGAATATATTCCGAGCGGGTTTGATCTGGACAATATTATCGTAGTCGGTGCGGTTGACCAGGCAGGCGACGAGACCGGTTTCACCAGTTTCGGCAATGTCGACTGCTATGCGAATGGTTACGAGGTTGAGAGTTACGTGCCGGGCGGCGACCGGATGCCACTGTCGGGGACCTCGCAGGCCTCGCCGCAGGTGGTGAATCTGGCAGCGAAGATCCTTGCGGTCAAGCCGGGGTTGAGTCCGACGGAAGTGAAGGATCTTATACTTAAGGGTTGTGATGAACGCCAGGTGGGCGACAAGACAGTGCGTTTGATCAACCCGGAAAAGACGATAGAACTGCTGATGCAGTCGTGAGATGTAGACGCAAGAATAGTTTGCAAGGAGCCGTCGGGTGATTCGCCCGGCGGTTTCTTTTTTTGGGTTATTTACCTACGGCCAGAGCGATCAGGGCGGCGATAGATTCCACAAGCAGCGACCAGAGGCGGGCGAGGATGGCAACGGCGGGAGCGATGGGGCCGATAAAGGGAGTCAGCAGCACGGTCATGATGAACTCACGGGGTCCGAGGCCGCTGGGGGCAAACAGGGCAAGGTAGCCGATCTGGTAGGCGCCGTTAAAGGCGCCGATGGCGGCAATCAGGGGAAACGACACGGTCCCGCTGACACTGCGGAGGAAGCACCAGAAGGCGACGCCGTAGAAAGTCCAGGCGGCGATATAGCCGAGGTACAGCAGGAGGGCCTCGCGGCGGCTCATACGAAAAGCGAGGTCGCCCTTGTTGAATCGTTTGACGAGTCTGTCGCCAAGGACGAACAGCTTGTTGGGGAAGAGGATGATGCCGGCTGAAAGGAGAACCATCGCAATAAGGAAAGTGTAGATCAGGGTGATCGGGAAGTCGGCGGCGACAGTGTCCAGCAGGATCGGTTCCAGCCAGAGGGTGGCGGCAAAGACTAAAAAGGAGGCGGGGATGGCAAAGAGCTGCACGGCGACAAACGAGGCGGTGGCGTGGGCCGCGGGGATGTCTTTTCGTTTGGCGAGATAGAGGATGCCGAAGAGCTGCCAGACTTTGCCGGGGACATACCGTCCGAGATTGGAGAGGTAGAAAATTCGGAATGATTCGGCCAGGTTGAGGTGGTGGTTAAAGCCCCGGATGATGCGCTGCCACAGAGCCGCGAGGATGCCGAAAGTGACGAGGGTGATCAATACCGACACCACAAGATAGCTCCACTGGACCTGCCAGTCATGGGCCTCGATGGCGGGCCACCTGGCGGCGACCTGGCGGTAGACAAAGTAGATGACAATCGCAGTCAGGATGAGCTTGATGGCTCGGCTGACATGTCGGTTAATAGCCACGGTTCGGTCTCTCTCGTTACGTTCAGTCAAAGCTCGGGTCTATCGGTCGTCAGCTGCTTAATGGAAAGTCGAGTGGTCGCGGTTATCAAGATTTAATAACGGTGGGCGGAGAGTAACTAAGGATTCTGTATTCCGATCAGCCGTGTCTGTGCTGGTGCCCGCCCCCTTTCTTGTTGATGGCTCGGTACCAAGAAGATCAAGCGTGTATTGTGCCGGAGATGATTAGTGGACTGCCCGGGAGAATATATGAAGTCACGCCATTTGATACTTGCAGCTTGTTTGCTTCCGTCGCTGGTGAGTTGTGAGAGTCGGAAAGTTGAGACTATCGGCCCGGAGTCGCAGCCGACTTTCGGTCCATCGGTTGCTCTGGTTGGGCCGCTGGAGGGGGATACGCTTCGTTCGCTGACCGGGCTTGACGGGTTCCTGGGGAAGGAGGTGGGTGTGGACCCGTCCGACGCGGCATGGGATGACGCCGACGCCCCGATCCAGAACTGACTATCAGCGCTTCGCGCCGTGAACGAGCACGAAGTCTCTGGCAAGTGAGCCGACCTCGCGAGCCAGTTTCTCGGAGAGGTGGACCTGCGACAGGACTGCATCGGGAACGTCGTGGTGCTCGTTGAAGGTGGATTCGATGACGGCGAAGTCGGTATCGCGAACGAGGTTCTTCAGTTCGTCGCACAAACCGGTATCGCCGCTGATGGCGACGGACTCATCGCCGGAGGAAAAGCGGTAGCCCATGGCCGGGATTCGCTCGAGGATGGCGCCGTCGAAAGTACTGCCGGCATGGACCAGGAGAAAACTCTCAATACGAATACTGCCGATTTCAAGGATCTCTCGGGGATGGAGTTCGCCGAGGGGGATTTCAAAGGGAATGCTGTCCGGGTAGCAACGCCGGAAATTGTGTACAGCGGCGAAGGCCTCGGTGCACATTTCCGGGGCGTAGATCGGGAGCGGACGGGGGCGGCCGATCATGCGCATAAAGCCGAGAATCGAATGCAGTCCGCCCATGTGGTCGAAGTGACCGTGCGTGAAGAAGACGGCGTCGATGGTTTCGAGGCGGATGTCGGCGGTAAGGAGGTCGCGCAGGCAGCCGTCGCCGCAGTCGACCAGCAGGGTGGTGTCGGCGGTTCTCACGAGGGTGTTGGTGGCGACTCCAGCGCGAGAGTAGAGAACGTCCACGCTGAAAGTCCGGCCCTGCCAACAGTAGGTTTCGACAGTTGACGACATTACGCTCTCCCTGCGATATGAGGAAGTTACCGCTTTTCTGAGTTGCAATGGACCCTGTCACCAGGTATGTGCTATGACAGCAATAATATCGCCGATTGGCCCACTTTTGACAAGTGTTGATTTAGACAAAATCAAGATAGATCGATTGACTTGATCGGGAGGGGAAAACACATTGTCTGAATGCTGATCCGATTCCTGCTAATTCTGACTGTCTGTTTATGGGGCTGGTCGTTTGTGGCGACCAAGATCTGTCTGGAGTTTCTCACGCCGCTCCAGGTGATTGCGATGCGCTATGTAATCGGGCTGCCGGTGATGTTTGCGGTGATTACGTTTAAGCGGCGGCCCCTGAAGATCGAGCGGGGGGATCGGTGGATGTTGCTGGCGGCGACAGCGGTAATCACCCTTCATTTTCTCATTCAGGTGGCTGGGATGCAGTGGACCTCGGCGACCAACACGGGCTGGCTGATTTCGGTGACACCGCTGGTGATGGTGGTGTTGTCGTTTTTCTTTCTCGGGGAGCGGTTGACACTACGAGCGGTGGTGGGGGTCATTGTGGCGACAGTGGGCGTGTTGCTGCTGATTTCGAGAGGGGCGATTGGGAATCTGGACTGGTTAAAGAGTGTCGGTGACTGGCTGGTCTTTGCCTCGGCGCATACATGGGCGATTTTTACGATCATGACGCGGGATCTGTCGCGGAAATATCCGCCCCTCTCGATTACGTTTCTGATGCTGGTGATTTCAGCACTGGTAATTGTGCCGCTGGCGCTGATCACGACGGACATGGCGGCGCTGGGCGGGTTGTCATCGGAGGCGATCGTCGCGCTGCTTTTCCTGGGAGTGCCGGTGCAGGGGTTGGCGTTCTGGTTCTGGCAGGAGGGTGTGGCAAAACTGGGGGCGTCTCGGGCGGGGATTTTTCTCTATCTTGAGCCGCTGGCGACCACGGGGCTGGCCGTGCCGTATCTCGGAGAGAGTTTTGGGCTGTTTGCAGCATTTGGCGGGGCGCTGGTGCTGGTCGGGGTTTATCTGGCCGCGCGGCGGCGGCGGGCGATCCGTCAGGCGCCGACCAAGCAGTAAGGCGCGGGATTTTTGTGCATCGTGATTCAGTTCTGCCGAGGGGGCGATACCCTCTGGTTCTTATTAAGTCATTGTCTTACAGGTTCTTATGCATTGCGATTGGGTGGGCACACGGGTTGCAGGAAGGAAGGGTAAACTGTGAGGTGATATTGTGAAAAAGCTCATAATCTTTCTGATTATCTTCGCGATAGCGATGATCGTAGCGCCGAACGAGGCGTTTGGCGCGATGCTGTTTTAGCGGGCGCGCTATAATCGAAATGCGGCGCAGGATTAGCGGTGGGCTTTGGGGGGATGCTGCCCGGCGTCGCAGCCAACTCGATTCCAGTCACCGAATCGTCTAACAGCAAGTGTTCAAAACGGTTAACATGGGCCGAGCCAGTATGGGTTCGGTCCTTTTGTGTGATTTGGAACGAGGGCCTTAGAGTAACTGTTTAAGGTGTGGTGAAACGCATTGACAAATGTGCGTGAGGGGGTATTTTGTATTGATAGCAAACAAGTTACAGGAGGAATACTATTGTCTACGATGGGGTCCCGCCGAAGTCTCACGTCTTCTTTCCTGATCCTGATCGCCGCCGCGATTTTTGTTCTCACCGCCGGTCAACCGGCCTTTGCGGTGTCGCTCGATCCGGATCTTGTTGAACAGCTTAAATCCACCGGGCAATTAGACAGGATGGTTGATCGGATGAATGCCGCTCGCTCCAAGGGCGTCTGGGTGCCGAATCCGAGTATTGTATCCGGCAAGGATATGCAGGGGAAGGCATTGAGTTTTGATCCGAGTGTTCCGGATACGTTCAGGGTGCTCGTTATTCTCGTTGATTTTTCCGATAATCCGGCCTCGGGCGGTCTGATCTATGGCCAGCCGGCCGATTTTGAGCATCTGCTGTTCTCAGATGATGAGAACGATAATCACTATTCGATGGCCGAGTTCTATGTTGATAACTCCTACGGCAATTTTGTCATGGAAGGGTTGGTCGTCGGCTGGGTTCGTGCCCCGCAGACGTACGCCTATTACGTTGATGGTCAGAACGGATTCGGGTCGTACCCGCAAAACGCACAGAAGCTTGCCGAGGATGCGATCATTCTGGCCGATCCGGTTGTGGATTACTCGCAGTTCGATGGTGACGGCAACGGCTGGATGGACGGTGTGTTTATTGTTCACGCCGGGCCGGGCGCAGAGCAGACCGGGAGTGATTTTCAGATCTGGTCACACAAATGGAGCCTGTCTTCGACGCTGAGCCTCGACGGCGTCAATGTGAACAGTTACACGGCTGAGCCGGAAGAAAACACGGCGTATGGTTTGACGACTATGGGTGTTTATGCGCATGAGTATGGCCATTTTATCGGGCTGCCGGATTTGTACGATACTGATTATTCGTCGTCGGGTGTCGGCGACTGGTCGTTGATGGCCGGGGGAAGCTGGAACAATGGCGGCAAAAATCCGGCGTATTTGGATGCCTGGTGCAAGAAGGATGTCGGCTTTTTGACGCCAACCAATATCGATGCTAATTCGATCAATGTCGATATCCCGAGTTCAGCGCATAATCCGGTGGCGTTCCGGGTGTGGTCGAGTGGCGGCGTGGGTTCTCAGTATTTTCTTGTGGAGAACCGTCGAAAGACGGATCTCGACCTCGGGATCCCCGGCTCCGGTTTGCTGATCTACCATGTCGACGAGGCGATAGGGGGGAACTCGAATGAGAACCACCCGAAAGTGGCCGTGGAGCAGGCAGACGGATTGTTTAATCTGGAGAACAAGGACAATCAGGGTGACGGTGGGGATCTGTGGTCGACGCTAACCAAGACAAGTTTTGATGATCTCTCGATGCCGAGTTCCCGTACCTATTCGAACGGCACGACCGAGGTGGCGGTGTGGGAGATTTCCGCTCCGGATTCCGTGATGACCGCGAATTTTGATATCAGTTACTCACGACCGCGATTCGAGCTTCTGTCGGGAGCGTTTTCCGATGCCACCCTGGGCAACGGTAACGGAGTTGCTGAGGCGGGGGAGACACTGACGTTTGAGTTCAATGTTCGCAATCTCTGGCTGACCGGTACGAACGTGACAGGTGTGCTGGAGGCGGACAACAACGATATTATTTTCGGCCAACCGTCATCGAATATCGGCACCGTGGCCGGTGCCGGCGGGACCGCCGACAACAGCAGTGACCTGATAGAGTTCACGGTGCCGTCGGATTTTGTCCCGTGTATCGATTCATTTTATCTCACGGTCTATTCCGATCAGTACGGGAGTGAGAAGGAGTTTGGTTTTGAGCTGCACATCGGTGAGCCGACAGTGTTGGTAGTCGATGACGATGGCGGCGATACCTGGAATCAGTCGGTTGAGGCGAGCCTGTTTAATCTGCGCACGCCATTCGATGTACTTGATAAGTCTGTTGAAGGGTCGCCAACCGGTCTCGAACTCAGTGCGTATGAAAGCGTAATCTGGCTAACCGGTGACTCCCGGACTGACGTGCTCTCGACCGATGACATTGCGGCGATGCAGTCGTTCCTCGACAGCGGTGGAAACCTGTTTCTTAACGGCCAGGGAATTGTACGTGAACTGGACGGTGATGATCAGACGTTCCTGAACACGTATCTTCATGCCGATTACCTTGGTGATTACTTCTATCCGTTCCACTACGGCGTGGGCGGTACGGAAATTGGTGATGTAGCGAAGTACCGTTTTGACAACGGGACCAATCAGTCGGATCTCCAGCGAATGGCGCCGCTCAACGGCGGTGTAGCCGAGTACCTGATGCCGACCGACGCCTCGATGATCTCGTACGACGGATCGTACAAAGTAGTGCTGTCGAGTGTCGGGTTCGAAGGGATCTCGGATCAGTTTGTTGCGCAGGGCTGGGTGTCCAGCGACAGCGTGCTGGTGCGGATCCTGGAGTTCTTCCGCCCGGATACCGCCTCGCAGAATCCGACGGTCGTCGCAACGGCTGTGGACGAACCGGAGCCGGTGACACATGTCGTGGATCATACGCCGACGTTTGCGTGGTCGTACGATGATACAACCGGTGCGACGCCCATCGAGTACCAGGTGCAGGTAGGAACCGGCAACCTGTGTTACAACTGGGACAATATGTGGTCGCCCCCGGTGTTCGCCGGTTCCGATACGAGTGTGGTGTACGACGGTCTGCCGCTGGAGGACGGACAGACGTATGTGTTCCGGGTGAGAGTAAATAACGGAACGACGTGGTCGGCCTGGCAGAACATGTCATTTACGATGAACGGGATTGGGCTTCCGAGTCTGCTGGTGAAGCCGGTTGCGGATACGCTGGTGACGACGGCGACGCCCGTTCTCACGATCGGGAACTCGGTGGATCCCGACGGCGATACGCCAACCTATGAATTTGAAGTGTATGACGATGCCGGTCTGACGAGCCTGGTGACTTCGGCAACCGGCGTGGCGCAGGGCGGCAGTGTGACGACCTGGACGGTTGATCAGGCGCTCCCTGATGATCAGCAGTATTTCTGGCGGACCCGGGCTTTCGACGGTTTTGAGCATACTGCCTGGAGCGAAGCGGGCAGTTTTCTGGTAAACGCACAGAACCAGGCGCCGTTGGCGTTCTCACTGCTAAGCCCGGCAGACAATGTCGATATTGAGGATTCGCTGCCGCAGTTTACCTGGGAGGAGGCGATTGATGTCGACATCGCCGATCAGGTTGTGTATGACTTCCAGCTTGCGACCGACAGTGAGTTTACGGCTATCGCTCGCGAATTCGCCGGTCTCGGCTCGACGAGCCTGCTGCTGCAAACCCCGCTGGATATGGGGCTGACCTATTACTGGCGGGTGACAGCTCGAGACGGGTTGAGCGCCCAGACAGTTTCGATCGAAACGTTCCAGTTCTACGCGCAGCCGCCGACGTGCTGTGTGGTGCGGGGCGATGTGAACTCGTCGGGCGACGTAGCGGTCGACGACCTGACGTTCCTGGTTGATTTTCTGTTCCGGGGTGGCTCGGCGCCGATCTGTGACGTGCACGGCGATCTCAACAATGATGGTAATACGAATGTTACCGATTTGACTTACATGGTTGATTTCCTGTTCCGCGGCGGTCCGTCACCGGTGGACTGTCCGTGATGAGATAGCTTAGATAATCTCCCACGTAGACCTGTACGAAAACGCCCGGTGGATAGAATCACCGGGCGTTTCTTTGTTTTTGCTGGCGGGCTGGGAGTCTTATTCCATGGCACGGATAGCCCGGAGAACTTCGCCGGGCGACTGTACGGTCATGAGTTCTTCGCGGAAGGGTTCGTACTGGAGCATCTCGGCAAGAGCTTTGAATACCTTCAGGTAGAGGGTGTCGTCATATGGGGGGGCTGCCATGACGAAGAACAGGTGGACCGGTTCGTTGTCGGGGGCATCAAATTCGTAGCCGTCTTTCGACCGGGCAAAACCGATCATGAATTCAGTGGCCTGCATCGAGCGTACATGGGGAAAGGCGATGCCGTGACCGATGGCGGTCGTGGCTTTCTTTTCGCGGTTAACGAAGTCAATCAGGAGTTTGTTGCGGTTGCCGACCCGGTGGGTTTCATCGAGCAGATCAACCAGTTCGAGCAGGACGAGGGATTTGGCCTGCTCTTTCCATTTCTCGACCGACTGTTCCTCCTCGGGTGGATCGATAACAGTCTCCATCTCCAGTTTGATCTGGTGCTCGGTCATGTAGCGCAAGATGTTCATACTAACTATATCGGCCTCTGGCAATTCGTGCTGAAGGCCAAGTATAGCGTGTGATAATTCGTTTTGTCAACACTATTAGGGCGGGTCGCATGGCTCGGCCGGTATACGGGAGGAAGTAAATCGCTATACTATAGTGTCCTGTTGGCTCGCTTGCGGCGCTTTGCGGTACGGTTATTCAGCGCGTCCGGCCAGGTGCCGGTTTTGGTGCGCTTGGATGTAAAGCGGACCGCATCCTGTGGGCAAACGTCGATACAGGTGCCGCACGAGAAGCAGTCAGGGATCGTTCGTTTATCTTGTTTGATGATGGATTCCATTACGTTGGAGGGGCAGGATCGGTAGCAGAGTTGGCAGGCGTCGCATTTGTTGTAGTCAACTTTGATGCGAAAGATGGCGAGTTTTTCGAATATCCACGAGACCAGGCCGAAAGGGCAGGCGAAGTGGCACCAGGGACGGTAGGTGACCAGTGACGACGCAAGAAGAATAAGCAGGAACCCGATGCCGACACCAGTGAGTACGGCGGGGTGGTAGATCTTGAAAGGATCGATAACGCCGATTATGTCGAAAGCCCAGAGACCGCCAATGAGAGCGACGGTGACAAAAACAGCGACGCGGATGAAGTTGGTCAGCCAGAAGGGCGGTTTGTACTGCGGGAGGATCCCCTTGCGGTCGAAGCGGTGTCGGTTGAGCCGGAACAGGAACTCCTGGAGCAAACCGAATTGACATCCCCACGAGCAGATAAATTTGTTGGCGATGACCACGGTTAACAGAAAGATGGCCAGGGCGACGATGCGGGGCACAAAAACCGTCTGGTGGGCGGTGATGAGGAAGATGGCGTCCTTAACGGTACCCATGGGGCTGGGGTCCGATCCGAGCGCGATGCCGAAGATCAGGATGCCGGCGCCGGTAAGAAAGAGTCGGTTGCGTGGGTTGACTTTCTTTCGGAGCAGCAACACAAACGGGATGGGCAGGATTAAGAACCAGAGGAGGAATTTCGCGGCAATTTTGCGCCAGTCCTTGGACTGTTCCTCGTAGTACTTGATCAGTGTTTTGCGGATCTTCATCTGCGCCTGCGGGCCGCTGAGGCCAAGCTCGGACAGGGTTGTGGTGGAGGCCCGCTCCGGCGAGACGCCGAGGGCATTGAAAACCGGCTGGGCGGGGAGGTTGTAATTGGAGATGAGAGCTGCCGCGGTGATGTCGGTGGCAGTGATGGTGAACTCAGGGAGGTCGAGTTTCTCGGGTTTGGCGTCCCAGAGAGTGGCGGAGAGTATGGAGAGGCCCATTACGGCGGTGATGGTCAGGGCAGCGATGATAATCGGGCGGGGGGCCATGTCTATTTCCTCGGGCAACCAGTCTTGTTTCTTTCAATTAGATGAGTAAAGAGTCGATTCGATTCCCGAAAAAAAGCTGGTGGCACGTATTTATTATGGAAACTCACGCCGTTGGGTAGACATCGCCGTGCGGCTTGACTTTCCGGCAGGGAGGTCGTACTTTTGCGCTTATGAAGGCAGGCGGTGCGGCGGCTTGATTTCCACTCCGTAACTGCCGATAAATATGTAAACAGTAAGGAGTTAAATCCCTTTAGTGGTAAATTTCTCAAAAGTTAAACGAACTCACACCTGCGGTGAACTTCGCGCCGCCCATATCGGGGCCATGGTGAGGCTCAACGGCTGGGTCAACAGCTATCGAAATCTGGGCGGACTGTTTTTCCTGGACTTGCGCGATCGCTACGGCCTGACGCAGGTCGTTATCAATCCCGAGACATTCGACAAAGAGATGCTGGCCGAGGCCAACCGGGCGCGCCACGAGTTTGTGGTCGCCGTGGTCGGGACAGTGCAGGAGCGGCCGGAAGGCACCCGGAACGAGAGTATGCAGACGGGTGAGATCGAGGTCGTGGTTGATGAGTTTTATGTCCTTTCGGAGTCCAAGACCCCGCCGTTTGAAATAGAAGACGAGACCAATGCCAGCGAGAAACTTCGGCTGGAGTATCGGTACCTTGATTTGCGGCGGAAGCCATTGCAGGACCGGCTGAGATTCCGGCATGATTTTACGCTGTCGGCGCGACGGTACATGAGTGCGCAGAATTTCTACGAGATAGAGACACCGCTTATGATTCGTTCGACGCCGGAGGGGGCGCGGGACTATGTGGTCCCGAGCCGGATTCATCACGGCAAGTTTTACGCGCTGCCGCAATCGCCGCAGTTGTTCAAGCAGATTTTGATGGTCTCCGGTTTTGACAAGTATTTCCAGATTGCCCGGTGTCTTCGCGATGAGGACCTTCGCAGTGACCGTCAGCCGGAACACACCCAGATCGATTTGGAGATGTCCTATGCCACGCCGGAAGATGTGTTTGCCGTGACCGAGGGGCTGATGGCGAATGTGTTCAAGAAGATGATGGGTGTCGATCTGGAATTGCCGTTTCCGAGGCTGACGTATCAGGAGGCGATTGCGCGATGGGGAATCGATAAGCCGGATGTGCGGTTCGGGATGGAGATTGTCGACCTGACCGATGAGGTCCGCGACTGCAGTTTTAAAGTGTTTTCCGAGAATGTCGCCGGTGGCGGCGCGGTTAAGGCGCTGGGGTTGAAAGGCGGCGGGAGTTATTCGCGCAAACAGATCGACAGTCTCACTGACTTGGCCAGGCAGCACGGCGCGGGTGGGCTGGCGTATATCCTTCGGGCCGAGGGCGGTGACAAGTCGCCGATCATGAAATTTATCGGTGAGGACCTGGCGCAGCACTTGTGTAAAAAAGTCGGTGTTGAAAAAGGCGATGCACTGTTTGTTGTTTCGGACAAGCCGGCCAGGACCGAGTCAATTTTGGGCCAGCTTCGGCTGCATTTGGGCAGGGAGCACGAACTGATCGATCGAAAGCAGTGGCGCTTTTTGTGGGTGACGAATTTCCCGCTGTTTGAATACGATGAAGAGACGGATAGGCTGGATGCGGCGCATAATATCGTCTCGCATCCGATGGAAGACGATGTGCCGCTGATTGAGGAGGGTTTTTCGACCGAGGTGCCGTTGTCCGATCCGACGCATCCGTGGCGACGGGCGAGGGCGCAGCAGTATGACCTGGTGCTCAATGGCTGGGAGATCGCTTCCGGCGGGCAGCGGATAAACAATTCGGAACTTCAGCGGCGGATACTGAATATACTGGGTATCGATGATGACCGGGCCGAACGGATGTTTGGGTTTTTGCTGCGGGCGCTGGAGTATGGCGCGCCGCCCCATGCCGGTATTGCGGCGGGGTTGGATCGGATCGTCTCATTGATGACCGGGACGGAATCGATTCGGGACGTAATCGCGTTTCCGAAGACGACGAATGCGCTGTCGCTTATGGACGGTGCACCGGCAGAGATTGATCCGGATCAATTAGCAGAGCTTGGTCTGGCCTTAAAGGAGGAACCCGAGGCGCATGAGAAGCGCCCCATATGAACCCGAATTTAGAAGAAACGGTCGTTCGATCATTTACACTTCAGGGAATCGACCAGCGCATCCTGTTTGGACAGAACGACGTCTTTTTACGCATAATCGAATCACGTTTCGCCTGCCGCATCGTTGCCCGCGGCGATAAGTTGGTCATCGAGGGGATCCCCGAGGCGGTGAGGATGGTCCAGCGTCTGTTAAGCGATCTGGTAACCCGCATCAAAGCCGGGGATGTAATCACGGACCAGTATCTCAGCTATGCTGTCAGCATGGTCAAGGAAAACGGCGTGGGTCCGGCGGAGGATATTTCCACCGAGTCGCTTCTGACCAGTTCGCTGAAGCGCGAGATCCGTCCAAAGACTATCGGCCAGACCAAATATGTCGACGCGGTTGACAAGAATGATGTCGTGTTCTCTATAGGTCCGGCCGGGACCGGGAAAACGTACCTGGCCGTGGCGATGGCGGTTGCGGAGTTGAAGGCCAACCGGGTGAACCGGATCATCTTCACGCGGCCGGCCGTCGAGGCGGGTGAATCGCTCGGTTTTTTGCCCGGTGATATTCGGGCCAAGGTAGACCCGTATCTTCGGCCGGTGTACGATGCGTTGTATGATATGATGCAGCCGGATAAGATCCGTCGGCTGCTGGAGTTGGGTGTGGTTGAGATTGCGCCCCTGGCGTTCATGCGGGGGCGGACGCTCAATGAAGCCTTTGTGGTGCTGGATGAGGCGCAGAACACGACCAGTGCGCAGATGAAAATGTTTCTCACCCGAATTGGTGAGAAGTCCAAAGCAATTATCACCGGAGACATCACGCAGATCGACCTGGAGGATAGGAGAAAATCGGGACTTGTACGGGTGCAGTCGGTTCTCAAGGGGATCGACGGCATCGAGTTCATTTACCTGACGGACAAGGATGTTATCCGTCATCGCCTGGTGCAGGCCATTATCCGGGCCTACGAGCGGCACGAGGGCGGCAACAAGAAGCGCTAGGCGTTACCGGGGAGTAGTCGGGTATGTTTTCATTTTTGTTACGACTGAAACGGTCGATCAAGCGCCTGCTGAAGGTCCAGAGCGAAAGTCGCCAGATTCCGCAGCGCTCAACGAGGGCCCGCACGGTCAAGATCATTATGCTGATCGTGGCCTCGGCGGCTATCGGGATCCTGTATCCGGGCGAGGCGTTGTTTGATCCGTTCGATGTGCCGCGCCGGGGTGAAATAGCACAAAAAGACATCACGGCGCCATTCTCGTTCACCGTTGCCAGGACGGACCGGGAGATCGAGGACGATGAAGACATGGTGCGGATGACGATGCCGCACATTGTCGACTATGACTCGGTGGCGGTCATGTCGGCTTTTTCCAATTTGCGTCAATTTCTCCAGACGGCTGATTCACTCACTCAAAATACTAATTGGCAGGAGCATCAACCGCAGTTGATTGACACCCTTCAAAAGCGGTTCCCGATGCTGACCTCGGCGGCAATTACTGAGTCATTGGGAAGGACCGATCTGGATCGGGTGCGGGAAGTGCTGACCCGGATCTACCGGGATGAGCTTTACCGGATCGGGGTCCTGTCGCAGAAGAATTCCATTCCCGACGCGCGCAATAAGCATGTGCTGGTACGTCGCGGCGAGCGGGAGAGTATTCATCCTCGTGACAAACTGATGTTTGTCGAAGAAGCGCAGGCTCAGCTTCTCAGCGCGCTGAACCGGCTGGCCAGCCGTGATTCGATTGATGTTGAGTATTACTACCTGGTCGGCCGGACGTTCATAACGCCGAATCTCCGGGTTAACATGCCCGAGTACAATCGTCGCCTTTCGACAGAGCTGGCCGATATCGAGCTGATTAAGGAGGAGGTGGAGGAGGGGCAGATGATCGTTCGGGCCGGGACGCGGGTCAACGAGAACCAGGAACGGATTCTTCGACAGATGGTCAGGCTGGAGCGGAATGCGGCGGCGAGGCAGGGGTGGCTTCTGAATTTGGTTCCGGCGATTGCACGGATTCTGCTGGTGTTTGCGGCGTTCGGCACGCTGTTCTTGTTCCTGTATCATTTCCGGCGTGAAGTGTTCTACTCGAATCCGAAGGTGCTGGCGATTCTGCTGGTGTTCGGACTGCAATTGCTGTTTATCTACTTCCTGCAGCAGTGGGGAGCGTCGGTGTATCTCTATCCGGTGGCGTTCCTGCCGATTGTGTTGACCATCCTTTTTGATATCGAGGTCGGTTTGCTCTCCACGATTGTGCTGGCGGTGTTGCTGGGGATGATGCATCGGTTTGACTTTACGCTGTCGTTTATGACGGTGGTGGTCGGGACAGTTGCGGTCTTTTCCTCGCGGCAGGTCAGGCGACGGGCACAGTTTTTCCGGATCATGCTGTTTACGGCGTTTACATATGCGCTGTTTATCCTGGTTGTCGAAAACCTTCGCCTGGCGCCATCGGCGGATCTGATCACTGAAATGGCATTTGGGCTGGGGAATGGGTTTGCGTGTGCTATTTTGGCGATTGCGTTCCTGCCGATTTTTGAATCGTTGTTTGGTATCACTACCGACATTACGCTGCTGGAGTTGTCGGACCTCAACCATCCACTGCTAAAGCGGCTGGCGCTGGAGGCGCCGGGGACCTATCACCATTCAATCATCGTAGGGAATCTCTCCGAAGCGGCCGCCAAGGCGATAAATGCGAATTCGCTACTGACGCGGGTTGGGGCGTATTATCATGACCTGGGGAAGATGGAGATTCCCGAGTATTTTGTGGAAAACCAGTTGAGTACCAAGTCGAAGCATGAGTCGCTGACGCCGTCGATGTCGGCCTTGATCCTGTCGTCGCACGTAAAGAAGGGGCGAGCACTGGGAGAGGCGGCTGATATTCCCGATGACGTGCTGAATTTCATTGAAGAGCACCACGGCACGATGGTGCAGAAATATTTTTACGACAAGGCACTCAAGGCAGGGGCCAGCGAAGAAGATGTCGATAAGTTTCGCTATCCCGGTCCAAAACCGCAGACTCGTGAGACCGGGATTGCGATGCTGGCCGACGCGGTGGAGGCGGCAAGTCGAACGCTGGAGAACCCATCGCCGGCACGAATCGACAATCTTATCCAGCGGATTATCAATGACCGGTTTGAGTCCGGCGAGCTTGACCAGTGCCCGCTGACGTTGCGCGACCTGGCCAAAATCAAGCGGGCATTTGCACAGGTGATCATCGCCGCTTTCCATCACCGGGTGGAATATCCCAAGGATCCCAGGCAGGAGGCGGAAGAGGCGTGACGCTGCACTTGTTCAAAGAGACTGAGGTTCGATTACCGCGCCGGCGGCTGATGGAGCTTTTTAACCGGATTATCAAGGCCGAGTCCAATCCCAAGGCTGCCGGACAGATCAACGTGGTGTTCACCACAGACCGTGCCCTTCGAGATCTGAACAAACGATTTCGTGGCAAAGATAGCGTGACGGACGTGCTTTCATTTCATATCGATGATGCCCCGGCGGAGGACGAGCCCTTCGGGGAGATTTACATAGCGGTTCCTGCGGCCCGGCGGCAGGCGCCGGAGTACGGGGAGACGTTTGCCGGGGAGTTGCTTCGGTTGACCTGTCACGGATTGCTGCACCTCTTCGGTTACGACCATGAGAATGAGTCGGATGCAGCGAAGATGCGGGCGCGTGAGGAACGGTATCTCGGGGTGGTGCGAGGGCGGCGGCTGTGACCGAAGCGTTGCTGATATTTGGGGTTGTTTTTGGGTTCGCGACGGCGTATGTGGCGTCGCTGTATTCGCTGGCGGTGTATGTCGATCCGGGTGATGTTCAAAAGCTGTATCCGAATTTGCCGGAGCGGCGGCGGCGATCGGTGGAACGGCTGGCTGGTGATCCGCTGGCTTTTGTGCAGATTGCCAATGTTTACAAGTCGTTCGTCCTGATACTGATGACGCTGGCGGTGTATGCGCTGATGAGCAGTCTGGCGGCTGCAACCGGGCTGCATGCGACGGCGCTGCGCGTCCTGGGGGTGCTGGTGACCTGGCTGGCGTACATCTATTTTGTCGAATATATGCCGCGCCGTTCGGCGCGGACGGTTAATCGGGCAAAGCTGCTTCGACACCTCTGGCTGA
This sequence comes from uncultured Ignavibacteriales bacterium, assembly GCA_964612145.1. Taxonomy (GTDB): domain Bacteria; phylum Zixibacteria; class MSB-5A5; order GN15; family FEB-12; genus JAGNLV01. The sequence continues at coordinate 18,074 of CAZTBP010000009.1, forward strand.
TCACGATAATTTACGCAGTCTTTTTCCCGGTAGTTCGAAGTTACCGGCGCGGCCTGCAGCGGGTTCGCCCGGCCCAGCGGGTAACTGAAGAGGACAAAGAGGATATTGTCGAGCGGGCGATAGAAACGCTGGCGGAACAGGCCGGAATCGGCGAGACGATCATCGAAGATGAGAAGAAGGAGATGATCGGCCGAATATTTCAACTCGACCAGACGGTGGCGCGGGAGATCATGATTCCGCGGATCAACATGGTGGGGATCGAGAAGACGATGAGTTTCAAGGATATTCGAGAGATGGTGGTCAAGGACGGTCATTCGCGTTATCCGGTATTCGACGAGACGATCGACCGGGTGATAGGACTTATCTACGTAAAGGACCTGTTCAACAATTACCCTGAACCGGGCGAGAAGTTTGTCCTTACGGATCATCTGCGGGAGGCCTACTACATCCCCGAAACAAAGGTGATCGGCGAACTGCTCCGGGAGTTCAAGGTCAAGCGGATGCATATTGCGGTTGTGGTGGATGAGTACGGCGGCGTATCAGGGCTGGTGACGCTGGAAGATATTATCGAAGAGATCTTCGGCGAAATTCGTGACGAGCATGACTTTGAGCAGGAGGAGATTGTACCGTTACGGGACGGGGGGTATCTGGTCAACGCGGCGGTTCTGGTTGAGGAGCTGCAGGATACGCTTGACACCGACTACGAGTTAACTGATTTCGACACGGTGGGCGGGTTGATTTATGACCTGGTCGGGTCGGTGCCCAAAGAAGGGCAGCATGTTAAGTGGCACGATCTTGAGTTTGAAGTCGACCGGGTTGAGGGGCAGCGGATTATCTCGGTCAGGGTCCGCAAGTAACACTTATCTCCGAATCGTTAGATTCCGGATTGGTCGCTGTCGGGGACGGATGTCTCCATAGCGTCTTCGGGGCTCGTCGGCGCGTTTTTGAGACCGCAGCTCAGGACACGGTCAAGGGCAGGGGCCTGTTTGAAGTTGGCCCGCGAGCAGTCGTAGAGATCGGCCAGCTGGTATTCCATCACGCCGCAATTGATCAGGACAAACGGGATGCGGTCGCGGTTGCACATCTCGACCAGCCGGAAAAGTTCGACTTTGCCGGTGAAGCGGGCATCGCAGATGACAAGATCGGCAACGCGGGAGACGGTATCACCGACATTAGCGGCGGCATCGACCCAGAGCAGCTTGGTCTTCATGCGGGCGGCCTCGGCGAAGTACTGTTTGACAATGCCACGGTCGAGCGTAAACAGAAGCAGTCGCACGGTCGAGAGGGAGTTTTTGAGTACCGGAGTCGTGCCGGATTTTTCGTCAATGGGGATTGTGAGCGTAAAGGCGGTGCCCATGCCGACGATGGACTCGACGGTTAGATCACCGCCATGCTCACGGGCGATATTTCGACAGATGGAGAGCCCCATGCCGGTGCCGACCAGCTCATCCTTGCCCCAGACACCCTTGGTTGAGTAGAACGGGTCGAAGATTTTGGTTATGTTTTCCTCGGGGATGCCCGAGCCGGTGTCGGCGACGATTATACGGGCGTGGTCCTCGGCCCGGATCAGCGACACGGTAATGACACCGTCGGAGCCAATGGCGTGCTGGGCGTTTATCAGGAGGTTCAGCAGCAATTGCTGAATCTTGCTGGCGGAAACGAGGACCTTGGGCAGCTCTTCGACGTAGGTCACGACCTCGATCGAGACGTTCCGCATTTCCTTTTCAACGAGGCCAAGGGATTTTAGAATGATTTTGCTGAGGTCCTCTTTACCGAAGTCATCGGGTTTGGCCTTGGAGTAACTCAGCAGGGACATGGCGACGTCGTTGGCCCGATCACCCATCTCGATGATCTGGGAGAGGGTGTCGCGGGCAAGGGCCAGGTCGTTTTCTCCGTTCTCCAGTTCGTCGAGGGCAAAGGAGGCGTTGCCGATGATGCCACCGAGATAGTTTTTGAATTCGTGAGCGACTCCGGCGGCCAGCATACCGACCGCTGACATCTTGTCCGATTCGGCGACTTTCTGCTGAGCGTAAAGCTCAAGTGTAATATCTTCGGCGACCGAGAGGTAGTTCGTGATGCGCCCTTCGGCGTCGGTTATCGGCGTGATTGTCTTTCGTTCCCAGTACAGCTCGCCGTTCTTGCGTCGATTCTGCATTCGTCCAAACCATATTTCACCCGAAGTGATCTTTTTCCAGAGTTCCTCGTAAAAGGCTCTGTCGTGACGGCCGGAACGCAGGATTCGTGCAGGTTGGCCGACGGCCTCTTCGGGGGAATAGCCGGTAATCTTGGTGAAGTGCGGATTGACATATTCGATGGTGCCTTCAGTATCGGTAATCACGACAATGTTGGCGCTCTGGTCGACAGCCGCAGAGAGTTTGCGCAGTTCCTGTTCATTGCGCTTCCGGTCGGTTACATCGCGTCCGTAACAGTGTACGAAGTTCTCGCCTTCAACGGGGTGTAGGGCCCACGTCCAAATAGAGTCGGTTGTGAGCCGCTCGAGGTCGATCATCGCTTGTCCGGTTTTCAGGCACTTCTGGATCAGTTCGCTTGCGTTTTCCGGGAGATACGCCAGGAGACCGTTGCTGTGCGCCGATTCATTGGTGAGTTTCCGTGCACTCGGGTTGGCGTAAAGAACGGTGCCGTCGCTGTCGATGGTGAGGACGAGGTTCGGATTATTTTCCGGAAAGGCTGCCAGTTGCTTGAGCTTGCGCTCATTCTCCTTCATTTCAGTAATGTCGATAATGGTAGCGGCCAGGTACATCGGTTTCCCGTGGGGGTCGTGAACCACAAGCGCCGTTTGCAAGCCGGGAAATACGGTGCCGTCTTTTCGACGGTGCCAGACTTCTTTGGTTCCGTGGCTGCCGCTCTTGACGCAATCGTCAAGCTGGTGGGTGAGGTCCGGGAGGCGGTCCAAATCGCGGCACACGCTCACGTGCTGACCGATAAGTTCGGCAGGTTCGTAGCCGTGCATCCTGGCATAATGGTCATTGACGTAGACAAAGTTGTAATCGAGATCAGAAATGGCGGAACCGTATTCGGCGATATCGATAATGGTCTTGAATTTCTGGATTTCCTGCTCGGCTTGTTTTTCATCGGTCAAATCTCGCACTGCCACCACGCGAACATGTCGTCCCCCGGACTGCACGTTTCGGCCGTGCAGTTGGGCGGGGAAGGTGGTGCCATCCTTGCGGACAACGATAACTTCGTATGGTTTCTCATAACCGTCGGTGATGTTATCGACAACTTTCTGACTATAGTCATCGTGGATGAACTGCATGACGTTTTGGCCGATGAGGTCTTTGGGTGTGACCCCGACCATTCGGGCAAAAGCGCTGTTGGTATCGAGACAGACGCCTTTTTCGTGAATCAGGATGCCTTCGGAGGCAGCCTCGGCGAGACGGCGGAAGCGGTCTTTACTCTCGCGTACGGCGGCCTCGGCGGTTTTGCGAACGGTGGTGTCCATTATAGTGCCGATGTAAGACAGCAGCCGGCCATTTTCATCAAATTCCGGGACAGCTTCGGCGTACAGCCAGACAATGCTGTCGTCGGCTCTCCGATGGCGACCCTCGACCGCGAGGGGGCTGCGTTCCTGGGCGGCTGCTTTGAACGCGTTTACGATTCGGTCGCGGTCTTCGGGCAAAATAGAATCAGTCCAGCCGTAGCCTGAAGCCTGTTCAAAGTGCATCTCCAGCAGGGTCGAGCCGCGTTCGCTGAGATAGGTGCAGCGGCCGTCGGGATCTATACGGAAGATGCCGACCGGAGCAACGCGCATGAGGGTCTGGTATTCTTCTTTACGATGACGCAGCGCCTGTTCGGTTTCTTCCTGCTCGGATATGTCTGAGACGACGCCTCGGAAACCGACCGGACGTCCTCCGTCAAGCGATGCCGAGGCGTGGACTATTGCCGGAAAAAAAGTGCTGTCGGACCGTTTGAAATAATACTTTTCGACCGTCGTCGCCCCGGTGCGCAGCAGTTCGGCTATATCACTTTGAGCTCGGTGGAGGTCGTCATCGGCGATTACCGATTCGTATGAGATTCCGGACTCGAGTTGTTCACGGCTGACGCCGCACATTTTGAGCATCCGTTCGTTGGCATACATGACCGTTCCGGACTGGTCGACCTCAAAAATACCGGTTGGCAGCAAATTCACCAGATCCCGGAACCGGTTTTCGCTTTGATGCAAGGCGGCCTGTGTTGCCAGGCGGCGTTTCTCGCGACGAACAGCGCTGAAAACGGTCAGGAGGGCCAACAGGGCCCAAACGGCGAACAGGGCGTAGATGATCTGCCGACGGAAGTCGTTACTTTGCGTGATTTCGCTTTCCAGTCCGGATTTAAAATTATCAAGGGCCGCGCGAAAATCGTGATAGGCTGCATCGAAATCATCGTCTGCCCCGGCGTCAGCGGTTAACGGGCTTCGACTGGTGAGTCGGGCGAGCGCTTTGGATTCGAGGTCGGTCAGTCGGTCCCGGAGGCCCGAGAAAAGTCCATCTATGACAGCCGGTTCGAGAATAAGGTTGACCGGGGAATCATGGAAAATGTCGGCGGAAATACTGTCTATGTGGACCGACGCCTCCGCAAATTTGGCCTCGATCTGTTCACGGCTGAATGTGTCATCCCCGGCGATGTACTCTTCCAGCCAGAGGTGATTGTGAATAACGGCATTGTCCAACTCGTTGAGGTGGCGTATGGCGCCGGTGTCACGAGATACTTCGTGATCAATCAGGAGGTAAACCCATACAATACCGAAGCCACAGATTGTGGCCAGCAGTGCTGTAAGGATAGTAGACCACCAACCGGCGACAAGGCCGCTCAGAGATCCGGTTCGGTATGAGTTCGAGGCTCTCAAGCCGGCTAATACTCCTGAAATGAACGGTTCGTATGTGGCTCGGATCGGGCGACATTGGACTTCTGCGGCATTCAAGCGCCGTCCGGGTCCGGATACACGCTCGTTCTCATATTATCGGATGACGGGACTGGAATATTAACGATTCAGGGAGAAAAGATTGACCGTTTCCGGGCTTGAGACTATTTGCGGGCCAATGACTTACTCAGACTCGAGGGATTTCTGGACGGGCTTCTTCAGCGCCGAAGCGAGTTTCTTCTTTTCCCTGGATTCCCGTTGTTCGAGGGCACGTTTGAGGCAGCGGTCACGGTAGGCCTGGGTGAGGGTTTTAACGATTTCGACATTGCGGAATGGCTTGCTGATCAGGGCGTCGGCACCTGCTTTCTTGATGTTCTTGTCGTGCAGGCTGGCACGCTGCCCGGTGATTAGAATGACGCCGGTTTCAGGGAAGTGGGTGCGTATCTTTTCGAGTAATTCAAGTCCGTTGAGATTGGGCATCTGGACATCGGTGATTACCATTTCAAAAGTGCGCTCCTTCATTTTGCTCAGGGCTACGACTCCATCTTCAGCCAGTTCAACATTAAAGCCGGCGGAGGAGAGGCCACGGGAGAGAATGACCCGAATGGACGGTTCGTCATCAACAACGAGCACAGATACATTTCGCTTGTCAGTCATATTTTCGCACTAACATTTGCTAAATAGATTTTTATCCAGCCCTTACTAACTATAGTCCTTATCGGCACAGGGAGAGAAGCGATTAAGTGAGAAATGAGTATTTGAGCGGGCGGTTTCAAGAATCTCAGTTAAAATGGTGGTAAAAGAGGATGACAATCAGGAGCATGAAAACTACTCCCGTCAAAAACCCTGTCCGGAAGGTGTTCAGGGCATTTTTCAAGCGTTTTGCACGGCTCTTATTGCCGGGCAATTCTGAGTAGCAATATCGGCATTTGACCGCCTCCTCGCGGATTTTCTCCTTGCAGTAGGGGCAGGCCTTCATCGGTTTGGTCGCAACAGCCATAACATTTTAACATTAGAGCGAGAGGTCGGAAGCGGCAAGTTTAAAAACGCGATCAAGCGAACCAGGTGAGGTCCAGTTCCGGCAGAAGCGTATCGCGGCGGGCGGCTTCCTCAGCCAGGCGCTGATCCTCGGCCGATACGGGGCTGCCCATCAGGTGGTGACAGAGGACGGAGTTGAGGGCCTGGAAAACACGGTAATGTTCGTTCAGGCGTTCGGTGCCGTAGGTGACGGCGGTGCCGCTGGTGATGAGGAACTGCCAGTCTGAGGCGGCCATGAGCATTAGCTGGCGGGCCATCTGGCGGAGGGTTTCGACAGCCGGTTGGGAGAAACTGGCGGGCTGCCGACGCCATCGGGCGACCAGCCGGGCAACGCGGTCCTCGGCTTCGTAAATCATCGGCCAGGACCATTCGGTGCGGTCGTTGATCCAGGTGAAATGTCCGCCGCCGAATCCCCAGGAGCCCTCCGAGAGGGTTACGGTGGTCTGCGGGGGAGCGTCATCGAGATAGCCGGAAAGAGAGGTCAGGTGGACAGTATCCGAGTACGCGACACGTCGGAGCACATCTTTGAGGAACTGCGGACCCTCGAACCACCAGTGCCCGAAGAGTTCGGCGTCGTATGGTGCCACGAGGATGGCGTTGTCATCGGCGCCGGATAGAGTGTTTTCAATTTCCGAGGCAAAGTGGAAGGCATGGACCCTGGCCCGTCCCAGTGCCAGTTCACGGCGGTACTCGACTTTTTTGCCCAGGTCAGTGTCCTGCGAGGTGACGGCCCAGTAGCGCAGGCCGCCGGGGGAGTGCTTCTTGTGGAACTCAAGATAGTATTGGTCGCCGGGGTAGCCATGGGCACCGGACCAGACGAGCGAGCCGGTTTCCGGGTCACGGATGAAGGCGCTGGCTTTACCCGGTTCCGAGTGATTCGAGGTGACTCGGTAGACGCGGTGCGGATTGAGGTCGGTCATTGTGTCGGTGCCCCGGGTGTGGACCGCCGCGGCGGATGAAATGGCCCCAAACCCGGAAAGGCCGGCGGCCAGTCTGGCGGTGTCGTGCCAGAGGTCCGGCGAGCCGGGTTGATTCGATTGCGCCATCAGGGCGGATTCGACAACGAAGAACTCGAGGTTGTTTTCGGCGAGGATAGATTCGATCCCCTGGCGGTCAAATTCCGGGTAGACGCCGTTGATCGGCGCCGGCGGACGCCAGCGGTAGCCGGGTCGGTAGCCGCACTCGGGCAGCCAGATGCCGCGCGGGTCTCGGTCGAAGTGTTTTTTGTAGTTGGCGACGGCGGCTTTGGTTTGCGCCGAGATAGTTTCATCGCGGGAGAGCAGCGGGAAGTAGGCGTGGGTGGCGCCGCAGGTGAGGATTTCGAGGATGCCGGTATCCTGGAACGTGCGGAGTGCACCTACGATATTGCCGCCGATTCGCTCGTAGTGGTTTTTTGTCTCGGTATAGAACTCGGTCCAGAAGGCGGCGTTGTCGCGGAGGCCGTGCAGGCCGCGCCCAAGGAAGTCTTCGGTATCGTGTTCGGCGGCGGCGAGTTTTTGTTCGATATATTGCCGGAATTCAATCTGGAACCGCTGGTCGACCAGTTGTTCGCAGAGGACAGGGGAGAGGCCGATGGTAAGGTGAACCGGCAGGTTTTCGTCAGCCAGTTCGCCAAGCATGCGCAGCAAAGGCAGGTAGGTTTCGGCAGCGGCCTCGCAGACCCACTCGGAGCCATGCGGCCAGCGGCCGTGGCCGAGCACCCACGGCAGGTGGGCGTGAAGAACTATCGCAACCGAGCGACGCGCCATCAGTCTTTGTCCTGATCCTCCTCGACCCGCTGGGTGCTGGATTCGAATCCGATCGGTTTGGAAGCGGCGCCGGGGCCGCCGTGGACCTTGATTTCGCCGAATTGCGATTCGAATTTCTTGATATTGTCGGTCAGGGCTTTGTGCAGCAGCTTGGCATGCATAGGGGTCATGATGATCCGGGCCTTGACTTTGGCTTTTGGGGCACGGGGCATGATGCGGGCGAAATCTATGATAATCTCGGTCGGGGAATGCATTATCATGGCCAGGTTGGCGTAGACGCCCTCGAGGGCCTCTTCATCGAACTCGACCTGAATCTGCTGCTGTTGGGGATTCTGCTGCATGTATGAGCGCTCCTTTCGGTAATAGTCAAAGTGCTTGTGGACAGACTTTTATGGTAATATATTCCCCTGTTAAGTCAACTGTTTATCCGGCCGCAGAGCCGGAGACACCGATTACAGGAGTGCAGGCGGGTGCCGCTGAGACCTGAACGCATAAAAGAGATCATCAACGGAATCGGAAAAGCCAGAGTACTTATCCTCGGCGATATCATGCTGGATGAGTACCTGTTCGGGCGGGTCGACCGGATCTCGCCGGAGGCGCCGGTACCGGTGGTGGAGATATCCTCGGACAAGCTGCTTCTGGGCGGGTCGGCCAATGTCGCGGCCAATATCCGGTCGCTGGGTGACGAGCCGCTGCTGCTGGGGGTGATGGGCGAGGATGAGGCCTCGGTCAAGCTGACCCAACTGCTCAAACGCTGGGGAATTTCCAGTTCGTTTTGTGTGACCGATAAATCACGCCAGACAACAATCAAGACACGGATCCTGGCGCACAGCCAGCAGGTGGTGCGGGCTGACCGGGAGAACCGTCACGAGCTCACCGAAGAAGTCGAGCGGCTGGTGTTTTCGAAATTCGAGTCGGTGGCCGACCAGATCAAAGCGGTGATTATCTCCGACTACGGTAAAGGCGTTATTACGCTCTCACTGCTGCAGAAGGTGATGGATGTCTGCCGGGAGAAAGGGATCTTTGTCGCGGTCGATCCGAAAGAAACGCACTTCAATAATTACAAGCATGTGTCGGTGATCACGCCGAACCATCACGAGGCAGGCTTTGCCTACGGGCGACGGATCCAGAACATGAAGGATTTGGTCGAGGTGGGCCACGGCTTACTGAAGCGGCTGGAGGCGGAGTCGATTTTGATCACGCGGGGTCCGGATGGGATGTCGCTTTTCCAACAGAAGGAGGAACCGACTCATATTCCCACTTTCGCGCGGAAGGTGTTTGATGTGACCGGAGCGGGCGATACGGTTATCGCCAGTTTTGTCTCGGCGGTGTGTGCCGGGGCGAACCTGGGTGAGGCGGCGGTGTGTGCGAATGCGGGGGCGGGGATCACGGTCGGTGAGGTTGGAACCGCGACAGTGACGGCGGCGGACCTCCAGGCGGAACTCGAGCGCAATATCAAGAACGGGAATTTGCTGGCTGGAACCAAGGCCGGTTCCTAATGACGAGTCGGAGCAAGTAATGTCCAAACGCGTAATTGAGTATTCGAGGGCGAGGAGTAAAGCCGAAGAGCTCAAGCAAAAGGGTAGAAGAATCGTATTCACAAACGGCGTGTTTGACATTATTCACGTTGGCCACGTAGCATACTTGAAAGCCGCTAAGAAACTTGGAGATGTGCTCTGGGTGGGCTTGAATTCGGATCATTCAGCGAAGCGATTGGGGAAGGGACGAGGTAGGCCCTTCAACTGTGAAGCAGATCGGACCGAGGTCCTACTTTCACTGAGGCCGGTCAATTATGTTACCATTTTCGATGAAGATACGCCTGAGGCGTTAATTGCTGACATAGCTCCGGATGTTTTGGTCAAAGGCGGGGACTATCTGGTTGAGAACATCGCGGGTAGAGAGAGTGTGGAGAATCGCGGAGGTGAAGTTAGAGTTATCCCTTATCTTCCAGGGCACTCTACTACTGGGACGATTCAGCGAATAGTTGAGACTACCAAAGCGGATGATCCTAAAGACGGATAGACTAGTAATTGCGATAAGGCGTGAACTGCCGCCGAATATATCTACCCTAAGTGCTTGAGCAGCTCGAGAGTGCTTATTCCTTACTCCCATGCTTTTCTATTAGACGCATGCCAGCATGTATCGAAGCCAAGTAGTAGTAAAACATCCAGCTAAACCAAATAGGCCGATCATATGTCAACTTCTGCCGTTCATTGTGGTGTCGGATTCCAAAGTTGTTAGCGATATTGAATAGGTCCTTTTCGTCGCGGGAATCCAAAACTTTTTTCAGGCGCGGGCGCAGAAATTCAAGTACATCTACCAAGTCTCTTAATGCATCACGGCGAGACTCAATAGAGGCCCCATGATGTGTAAATTTCCGAATGGCACTTTTCACTCGGCCATCAATATCCCCATCCTGTGTTGCGGGAATGGGAGCTTCGATTAGACGCTCAGTACCTCTTAGTGGCTTCGAATGCACTTCTCCCTCTTCTGATAAGAGATACCCAGCGGAATAGTCTCTCAAAATTGGGTTGAGTTCAGATCTAAACTCGGATTGACCCGTCTCTTTGTCAAAACTCCAATAATGCCATCCGCAATTCGAGAAACTATGATATTGGCCGTCTTCAGGTTTGGAGACTTCATCGTGGAGGAATTCAATCATATCAAAAAGATCATGTTCTTGCCAACCGCCGATATTGTCCCGTATTGGCCAAAGTCCGTTCCTTCGCAGACGCAAGAAAACGGCCGCCTCTAAATCGCTGCCTATAGCCCCGGAAACGTCGCCCTCATCTACACAATGATAGCCAAATGACTCCTGAAAATAGCACTTTTCAAGAAATTTATTGTATATGAGTAGAAATAGCTGCTTTAGGCGTTCCAAGTCTATTCTCTGCAGCTCTGAATTCTTGCCGGTCCTCATTGAATAATACTGTCGTTCATCCATCGAAGTTGCTAGCTCCATCTATACTGACCTAGTGGGTGCAGATTTCCCATTGAGACTCCTTTTTCGCGCGTACGTAGCGCAATATAGGTATGAATACCAGTAATCCAAATAGGATTTTTGGGCGCTTGATGGGTAAGCAATCTCTCCCCCTTGCATTTCAGCCCCCCGCACTATACCTTTAGCCATGTTTGATCTGGAAGCGACACCGGAGACGACCGTCACCGAACGGCTGGCCGCGGTCGGGTATGCCCCGGCAGTGGCGGCGAAGTTCTTTGCCGAGGGCAAGTACTCGCGGGCGGTCGAGATCTGCAAGGAGGCGCTGGCCGACGACACCAAGCTGGTCTCGGTGCGGCTGATCTACGCCAAAGCGCTGTATCACGCCGGGCAGCGGGAGTCGGCGGCGGAGCAGTTCTATGCCGTGCTGTCGCTGGATCCGGAGAACCTCGTGGCGCTGAAATATCTCGGCGATATCAAGTTTGCCGAGGGGGATCAATACACCGCCCTGGCGCATTACCGTCGGGTGCTGGAGATCGATCCCGGGTGCCGGGAGTTGTGGTGTGCGGTGAAGACGAGGGTGTCGACTGTGTCGGTTGCAAAAGCTAATGGGCAAGACGATGCGGGTGAGGGTTCTCAGGACGCGACTGAGAAAGCGGCGGCGACAGATGAAACGGATCTTACGGTCAGTGAGGTTACCGGGGGAGAGGGACAGACCGCGGCTGAAAAAGACAAATCCGTTATCGGCAGCCGGGCGGCCTCGGGCGACACCGAAGTCACAAGAACCGTCACGCTCAAGCGGGCGGGGGAAACGGGTGAGTCAAAACGGAGCGAGCGACTTCGGGAGATACCGTTTATCACTGAAACAATGGGGGATCTGTATTTGTCGCAGGGGCATTATCGGTTGGCCGCGGAGGTCTTTCGAACTTTGCATGACCGCAACCCGGCCCAGCGTCTACAGGACAAACTTGACCAGGCAGAAAAACGAACCAGCGTAAAGGATAAATAAGTTATGTCAGCCAAACGTATCGCTACCCTTCGCAAGAAGATCAAAGCCAACAATCTCGACGGCATGATTATCACGCACCTTGACTACATTCGGTACCTGACCGGATTTACCGGCAGCGCCGGGCTACTGGTGGTCGGGCCGAAGAGCGCGGATTTTTTCACCGACTTCAGGTACAACGATCAGGCCAAAGCGCAGGTCAAAGGGGCGAAGGTTAATATTGTGCAGGGGGACACAATTGAGGGATTGAAGGACCACACTGACCTGGCGAAAAAGAACATGCGGTACGGGATCGACGGCGCGCACGTGACGATGGAGCAGCACAACAAGCTTCGGCATATATGGCCGGATGTCCTGCTTCCGAAGGCCGAGGATTTGCTGGCCGAGTTGGGCTGGGTGAAAGAAAAGGTCGAACTGGACAAGATCAAGGAGGCGGTGAGAGTTTCCGACCTGGCGTTTGAGCGGATTTTGAACGTTGTCGCGCCGGGAGTGAGGGAAAACGAACTGGCTGCGGAGTTGGAATACCAGATGAAAATGATGGGGTCGAGCAAGCCGGCTTTTGACACGATTGTTGCCTCGGGGTGGCGGTCGGCGCTGCCGCACGGGGTGGCCTCTGATAAAAAGGTCGAAAAAGGTGATTTTATCACGTTCGATTTTGGGGCGACGGTCGATGGTTACGTGTCGGACATAACCCGTACAATCGTGGTCGGGAAACCGACAAAACGCCAGAAGCGAATATACGACATAGTTTTACGCGCCCAGAAGACGGCTATTAAAAAGGTCAAAGCGGGCGTGACAGGCAAAGCGGTCGATACCGCGGCTCGAAATGTGATAAAACGGGCCGGATATGGCAGGGAATTCGGGCACGGGACCGGTCACGGAATCGGGTTTTTTGTCCATGTCGGGCCCCGGGTGTCCCAGAAATCGACTGATACACTTGAAGTTAACAATGTTGTGACGATTGAGCCGGGAATATATATATCCGGCTGGGGCGGGGTGCGGATTGAGGATGATGTGGTGGTGACCAAATCGTCCTGTAAAGTCCTGAACAAGGCTCTAAAAAACTTGTTGGAGCTGTAACGGCAGATTCGTATACTGTGTTGTTGTGAAGCGTCCCGCTTTTGTGCCCGATGCGGCCGCAACTTTAGTGTAGAGGGGACTCACACAGAAAGTGAATATGAACGAGAATTATATACGCAAATTAATACGCCTGGTAGAAGAATCGGATATCGATTCGCTGGAAGTCCATAGTTGGGGACGGAAAGTCCGGATCAATAAGCGACCGGAAAACTCCTCAAACGGGCATGGTGATGCTGCGGTTATCCGTGCATCGGCTCCGGCCCAGGCCGCTCCTGCACCTTCCGCTCCGGCGCCATCAGCTGCGCCGAAGGCCGAACCGGCTGAAACAGCGGCTCAAGAAGCAGCCGACGACAGCCGATATGTACCAATAAAGTCGCCAATGGTCGGGACGTTTTATTCGGCCCCGGCTCCGGACGCCGATCCGTACGTGTCTGAGAATCAGAAGATACGTTCCGGGCAGGTGGTCTGTATTGTTGAGGCGATGAAATTGATGAACGAGATCGAGAGCGAGGTCAATGGCCGGGTGGTCAAGATCCTCGTGAAGAACGCAGAGCCGATTGAATTCGGCCAGACGTTGTTCTTGATCGAGCCAGAATAAAACGGCCTTAACAGCGGAAGGGGTTCTCAATGAATCTCAAGCAGATGCTGGTTGAGATGCTCAACCGGAAAGCGTCTGACCTTCATATTCGTGTGGGCGTACGTCCGCACCTGCGGGTCAACGGTAAGCTCGAGCAAATTCCCACCGAGCCGATGACAATCGACAACATGGATCAGATCGTGAATCAGATCCTCAACGAAAAGCAGCGTGAGCGGTTCTATCGCAAAAACGAGATGGACCTGGCGCTTTCGGTGGCGAAACTGGGCCGCTTCCGTATCAACCTTTATCGCCAGCGGGGTACGACGGCGATTGCGATCCGTGCCGTCAACACGACTGTACCGACATTTGAGGAGCTCAAATTGCCGGCGGTCATCAAGGACCTGGCGACAACGCGGCGGGGCATGATTATTATCACCGGGACGACCGGTTCGGGTAAATCGACGACGCTGGCGGCGATGATCGAGCAGATGAATGCGACACGCCAGGACAACATTCTTACGGTCGAGGACCCAATCGAGTATATCTATCGCGACAAGAAATCGATTATTTCACAGCGCGAGGTGGGCGGTGATACCGAGACGTTCGCGTCGGCGCTGAGGCATGCGTTCCGTCAGGACCCGGATGTCATCCTGCTCGGTGAGATTCGAGACCTGGAGACAATGTCAATCGCGCTGACGGCGGCTGATACCGGTCACCTGGTACTGACAACGCTGCATACGCTGAATGTGGTCGAGACCATTTCGCGTATCATATCGTTTTTCCCGCCGCACCAGCACGAGCAGATTCGGTTGCTGCTGGGCGGTACGCTCCGGTCGATCGTCTGTCAGCGGCTGCTGGTCAAATCCGACGGGATGGGCCGGGTGCCGGCGGTTGAGGTCATGATCAACTCCGGTGCGATGAAGGAAGCGATCATGGATCCGCAGAAAACGGCGAATATCTCCGAGTTGATGGAGCAGGGATATGTTCAGTACGGCATGCAGACGTTTGACCAGTCGATCATGAAGCTGTACAAAGAAGGTCATATCACCTACGAAGAGGCTATCGCGCAGGCGACCAATCCGGATGACTTTGATCTACGGGTCAAGGGAATCACGGGTACCTCGGATCGCTGGGGCGGCGGCGAGGAAGACGAGGACCAGGGTCCGAGTTCGTCGCCGAGCAACGAAATGCCGGGTGGTTTTAACAAGTTCTGATAGACAGACCAAAGAGTTCTATTCGGCCGGGATGCCGCGAGGCGTCCCGGTTTTTTTGTGGGGTGTGGGGAGAATACAGGGGAACTCGGGGCGTATCTGCTTTTTTGAACAGGTATAACATCGGTAGCTGTTCATCCAGAGGACAACCCGGACAACTTATATTAGTGTGAGAGGACAAGTCATGAAGACAAAGAGCGGGATGGTCCATAGATTCTTCGTCCCTGTATTGATTTTTGGGTTGGTGTTGATCTCTGCTCCGGTGCTGTCTCAAGAGGAACCTACAGCGCCGCAACTCGAAAACCTCGGCGACTACTCACGCGAAATCACAACCAGCAGCGAACTCGCGCAGGAATATTTTGACCAGGGGCTTAATCTGCATTACGGATTCAATCATATCGAGGCGATCCGGTCCTTTGAACAGGCCCAGCGGCTGGACCCGACTTGTGCGATGGCTTATTGGGGGGAGGCACTCTCGCGGGGGCCACATTTGAATGCGGCGATGGCGCACGCGAGTGTTGCCCCGGCCCTTGATGCGATCCGGAAGGCGAAAGAGCTTGCCGGCAGCGCCACGCAGCAAGAGCAGGACTTTATTGAGGCGCTGGCGGCACGGTATGGTGAGGAGTCCACTGACGTTGGCGCGTTTGATCAGGCGTATGCCGATGCGATGCGAGAGGTAGCAGCGAAGTACCCTGATGATCCGGACGCCCAGGCGCTGTTTGCCGAGGCGCTGATGGTGACGTCGCGGTGGGACTACTGGCAGCCGAACGGCGAGCCGAAGCCGGTGGGGGAGGAGATTGTGTCCACGCTGGAGAAGTCGTTCGAGCGGGATCCGAATCATCCGGGAACGAATCATTTTTATATCCATACAGTCGAGCCAATGCACCCGTCGCGCGGCGAAGAGGCGGCCGATCGTCTGGCGGAGCATGCACCGGAAATCGGGCACCTGCTGCATATGCCGTCGCATATTTATCTGCAGATCGGGCGGTATGCGAACGCTTCAACAGCTAATGAGAAGGCGGTGGCGACGGATCGGGAGTACCACCAGGAGTATGGTGCGCGGGGGATGTATCGTATCTCCTACATGCCGCACAATTCGATTTACCTGTGCAACACAACCATGATGGAAGGGCGGACGGAGGCGTGTTTGCAGGCAGCGCAAACGACACGGGATTTAATCCTGTGGGACCAGTTGATTGCGCCGGGATATGGTTCGCTTACCCAGGGCTACGCGCTGCGATACCAGGTAATGGCGCAATTCGGGAAGTGGGAGGCGTTGCGTGAAGAGCCGCAACCGGAGCAGGAGTTGATTTATCCGGCTGCGATCTGGCATTATGCCCGCGGGCTGGCCGAGGTTCGGTTAAGGATGCTCGATGAAGCGCGGCGGCACCTGGGAAAGATCCGCGCCGTGGCCAATGACGACAGCGCGGAAGAAATGGATGTGTTCAATCCTGCAACTGCGCTGGCAATTGTGCGGATGGCGGCGGGTGTGCTCGAGGGCGAGATCGCCGCAGCCGAGGGTGACTACGAAAAAGCAATCAAGACACTTCGGGAAGCGGTCGAGCACGAGGATAATTTAGGATACCGTGAGCCGCCGCCGTGGTTCGGTGCGGTGCGGCGCACGCTGGGTGCGGTGTTGCTGGAGGCAGGCCGTACGGGTGCGGCCGAGGCGGTTTATCGAGAGGATTTGCAGCGACACCCGGACAACGGTTGGTCGCTGTTCGGGCTCTATCAGGCGGTAAAGGCGCAGGGCCGACCCGATGAGGCCGAGGAGATTCATGAGCGATATGAGCAGGCGTGGTCGCGCTCGGATGTTGAGTTGACGAGTTCGCGGTTTTAGGTGCGCATCGGAGCGAGTGAACCCCGGGACGATTACTTCGATCGCATGAAATTCTTCGGCGGTCCAGGATACTGCGGCACGCCTGATTCGACCGGGTTTTCCTGGTTGTTGCTCCATTCGAACCACCCGCCATCGTACACGGAAATTCGCGGCCAGTTCATCAGGTAGGCGTTAATGAACGCTTCGCTGGCCCGCCAGCCGGTGCCGCAGTAGAAGGCACAATGTTTACCGGGGACCACGCCGACCTCGGCCCAGTTGGCCTCAACTTCATGGTACTCGCGCATCGTATGATCGATATTTCGATAGTTTTCCATGTGGTAGGCATCGGAACCGCAGTTACCGAACACCGCACCGGGGATTCGTCCGGCTCGACCGATGTAATTATAGCCGGATTTCTCGCCGATGAATTCGTCCCAGCTTCGTACGCTGACCAGTTCGGCGTTGTCTGAGGCGAGGACTTCTTTGGCCTCGGGGGTGTCGACCATGAATTCCGGCCGTCCGGGGATTTTGATACCAAAGTCATCTGCCGGTGTGGGTGGCTCCTCCTCGGTGGTGAGTTTGTAGCCGGCATCAACCCACGCCACCAGGCCGCCGTTGAGCACGCGCACGTCGCGCACCCCGGCATACAGCATTATCGCGGCACACCGCATGGCGGCGATATGACCGGCGTTGATACCCGGGAAAGGGTCTTCGACTTTCGGATGGGAGAAGCGGCCGTACATGACCACTGTCGTGTCGTGCCGGATACCGAGCTTGAGCAGGTTTTGCCGCAGCAGTTCGGGCGAAACGCGGTTCCAGGTTTCTTCCGATTCGAGAGAGAGGGTGTCGACATATACCGCGCCCGGGAGATGACTTTCTTCGTAATCTTCGCGGAAACCGTAGCTGGCATGTCCGAGCACGAAATTGTCCCCTTCAGGACCGGCCGATTGGCGTTCGGTCAGACGCCGGCTGAGCCAGTCGGGGTGGACCAGTTGTTCGAATCGGGGCAGGAAATCCATCGGTGAGTCCGGTTTTGCGCTCCAGTCATCGAGGAAGCGGTTGTAGACACGAAGGTCACGATAGTTAATATCGTTCAGGAGATCGGCCATCGCGCCGGTTTCATCTGGTGTGTAGCCGTAAACGATGATCCGGCGGTCAGGTGTGATGCCTTTGGCCTTCAGTCGGTCCGGCCACTCATCGAATTCGGTCCATCGGAACGGAAAGGTGCGAGCGCCTTTGATATGTCCGCCGCGTGGTTCATCATGCAGAGCCCAGCCGTTGTACGCGGCGATGGGGCGCGTGTCGATGACGGTTGTGTTGGGATTTTTCAGTTCTGCCAGCAATTGGGCGGTGTCGATCTCAGCGGTTTTGGTCGTGACTGCCGGGTCGTTACGGGATGGTTGCTTGGGATTAGGCATGAAACCTCCGGAGATTTATCAGCATCGCGCGTTTTTGGTCAATCGGAGCACTGTAGAGGATATACCGGGGTGTCGGAGCAGGCTGATCGATACCTTATGTACCGCTGTAACACGTTTTTATCGTTGTTGTTCGGGACGACCGAGAAACCGCGCGGGCGCCTTTTCGTTTGGCTTAAAACGGCTTTTGCCATATATTAAGCAATTGTAACCGGCAGCGGAGTGGGCCTGTTGTGGGCCGCTCAAATGGTTGCGTTTGCCGCTTAACTGAAGACGAAGGATAGCTGTGTTTGAGAAAGTACTCATAGCCAATCGAGGCGAGATTGCGTTGCGGATAATCCGTGCCTGCCGTGAACTGGGTTTGAAGACGGTCGCGGTATATAGCGAAGCAGATCGGGACGCGCTGCATGTGCGGTTTGCCGACGAGGACGTGTGTATCGGTCCCGGGCCGGCCTCGCAGTCATACCTTGATTTTAAGCATATCATTGCGGCAGCGGAAGTTACCAATGCCGGGGCGATCCACCCGGGCTACGGATTTCTAGCCGAAAATGCCGACTTCGCCGAAATTGTTGAATCCTGCGGCTTGACTTTTATCGGCCCCACGCCGGACCAGATCCGTAAACTGGGCGATAAGGTCAGGGCCAAAGAGATCATGAAGGCGGCCGCCGTGCCGTGCATTCCGGGATCGGATGGAGTCGTGCCGAGTTTTGGCGCGGCGGCCGAACTGGCCGAGGAATTCGGCTATCCGGTTATTCTCAAAGCGGTGGCCGGCGGCGGCGGAAAAGGCATGCGTATCTGTAAAGATATGGCCGAGCTCGAACGCGGTTTTCATCTGGCCTCGGCTGAGGCGGGCAACGCCTTCGGCAACCCGGACCTGTATCTGGAAAAGGTCGTGATCAATCCGCATCACGTGGAGATTCAGGTAATGGGTGACACCCACGGCAACTTCTTCCATTTTGGGGAACGCGACTGCTCGATTCAGCGCCGTCACCAGAAACTGATCGAGGAGACGCCCTCACCCCTGATGACGCCGGAGCTTCGCAAGAAGATGGGCGATGCCGCGGTCAAGGGGGCGCGTGAAGCCAACTATCGGGGGGCAGGCACGATGGAATTTCTGGTCGACGACGACCTGAATTACTTTTTCATGGAGATGAACACCCGGATCCAGGTGGAGCACC
This sequence comes from uncultured Ignavibacteriales bacterium, assembly GCA_964612145.1. Classification (GTDB taxonomy): domain Bacteria; phylum Zixibacteria; class MSB-5A5; order GN15; family FEB-12; genus JAGNLV01. Next base: position 36,945 of record CAZTBP010000009.1, read on the forward strand.
CGATTACCGAAGAGGCTTACGAGGTGGATCTCGTTCGCGATCAACTGCTGGTGGCGCTGGGAGAAGAGCTTGAGTACAAGCAGGAAGAACTGGTGCCGAAGTGGCACTCCATTGAGGCGCGGATAAATGCCGAGGATCCGGAGAAGGATTTCCGACCGATGCCGGGTGTGATAAGCGGATTGCATATTCCGGGCGGACCCGGAATTCGAGTCGACCGGGCGGTGTATACAACATACATGATTCCGCCGTTTTACGACTCTATGATCGCCAAGTTGATTGTCAAGGGTCGGACACGGGAAGAGGCGATCATACGGATGCGTGGGGCGCTGGAAGAGTTTATTGTTGAGGGAATACCCACGACTATTGATTTTCATAAATGGATCTTTGCCCATAAGGATTTTATCTCCGGCAAGTACAATATCAACTGGCTGGAGAACAATATGAAGGCGGTAATAGGGAAACCCGGGTCGGATTCGGATCCTCCGACGCCGCTGACGTTCAAGCGGAGACGTGAGGTGGGTGAGGAAGACGACAAGGAACCTGAACAGGCGGGTGCCTCGGCATCCGATAAAGAGTCATGAGATCAGCAACTGATAACGAATTCTGGAGGGTCTGGTGAGCATTCCTGCCGAACTCAAGTACACGAAAGAACACGAGTGGGTGCGCATTGACGGCAACGTGGCCACGGTTGGCATTACGGATTACGCCCAGGGGGAACTGGGTGACATCGTTTTTGTCGAGTTGCCGTCCGAGGGTGACGACGTTGAAGAGGGCGAGTCGTTCGGGACGATTGAGGCCGTGAAGGCTGTATCCGAGCTTTACTCCCCGGTGACAGGGAAAGTGACCGAAATCAATTCGGCTCTCGAAGATGATCCGATGGTCATCAACCGTGACTGTTATGGTGACGGTTGGATGATTAAAGTGGAAGTATCCGATACGTCGGCACTGGGAGAACTGCTGGACGCCGGTGGGTACGAGAAGCTCTTAGACGAGCAGTAAGCGACTGGGGCGGAAGACTCTGTAGGGGTCTGAAAGAAGTTAGACAGGGCCAAAACGCGGCCGATCAGGCGGGAAAACCGGGTGTTCTTCAGGCACAGTCGGTGGCGTTTCGGTGTTACACGACAAGAATGGACCTGGCTGAGTTCGGTGGCCTCATGCACCGGAACCGGTCGGGCCTTGAGTTTCCGGCGGCAGTAATTATTGGATCGCCGGATGAGATGGCCATTCAACGTAAGTAATGAAAGCAACTGATGCCGTACGTACCGAATACCGATGATGATCGTCGCCAGATGCTTCAGCAGATCGGCGTTGGCAAGTTTGAGGATCTGCTGGACGGCATTCCTGATGAATTGCGCCTGAAGCGGGATCTGGATATCCCGAGGCTTTCCGAGATGGAACTGATGCGGGAGATCCGTTTGCTCTCGCGCGAAAGCCGTGAGGGGCTGATCGGGTTTGCCGGCGGCGGTGTGTATGACCACTTCGTTCCTGCTGCGGTCAGTTCGATTGTGTCGCGACCGGAGTTTATGACGGCGTATACGCCGTACCAGGCCGAGGTGGCGCAGGGAACGCTCCAGGCCATATATGAATTCCAGACGCACATCTGCCGCTTGACGGGAATGGATGTGGCCAATGCCTCCATGTACGATGGGGCCTCGGCGGCCGCCGAAGCGGCAATGCTGGCGATGAAAGTCACCAAGCGCTCCAAAGTCGTGGTGGCCGAGACGGTCAGTCCGGCCTATCGGGACGTGATCAACACGTATCTCTCCGGACTGGAGATTGAATTGGTGATGGCGCCGATGACCGATGGGGCGACGGACTTGAATCGCTTGGAAGACATCGTAGATGAAAACACCGCCTGTGTTTTACTGGCGCAGCCGAACTTTTTTGGTCTGTTGGAAGAAATCGAGCCGGTTGCAGAAATGGTGCACAAGGTGGGCGGCAAGCTGATCATGTCGGTGGATCCGATTTCACAGGCGATTCTCAAGACGCCGGGCGCGTATGGCGCCGACATTTGTGTCGGTGAGGGTCAGCCGCTGGGGATTTCGGTATCGTTTGGCGGCCCGCTGCTGGGGTTCTTTGCGGCGACCAAGGACCTTGTACGCAGCATGCCTGGACGCATTGCCGGACGGACCAGGGATGTCGACGGTAAAGACGGGTTTGTGCTGGTGCTTCAGACGCGCGAGCAGCATATCCGTCGGGAGAAAGCGACATCCAATATCTGCACCAACCAGGCGCTGTGTGCGACCACTGCGGCGGTGTATATGACACTGCTGGGTAAGACCGGGCTTCGGAAGGTAGCGGTGCTGTCGGCGGAGCGGGCCCAGAGTGCGGCGGCGCAGTTGGGTAAGCTGGATGGATTTGATATGTACTGGTCGCGCCCGTTTGTGCGCGAATTTGCGATAAAAACGCCAAAACCGGCGCAACAGATTGTGCTGGCGATGGTAGAACACAGCATTCTTCCGGGTGTTGCCGCCGGTCGGTGGTATAAAGGCCTGGATGACTGTTTGATCGTGGCATTGACCGAAAAGCGGACCGAGGATGAAATCGGTCTGCTGGTGGCGGGCCTCAAGGAACTGTCTGCCAGTGGCGTTTTGTCCCGAATGTAACATAGAACTCAAGGGTGAACCGGATCGCTGCTACGTGTGTGGCAGCGAGGTCGTCTCGGATGATGAGTCGGGGTGGCTGTTGATAGGGATTGTCCAGAGTAAAGTATTCGCCGATCTGGCACGTGAGACGCTGGAATCATGCGGGATCCCGTCGGTAGTCATATCGAAGTCCGGTTTTTTCGGCAATGTCGGGCTACCGCTCAATCCGTTCTATGAGCCGAAGACGGCGGCGTTTGAGGTTTCGGTCCCGGCCGTGCACCGGGAAGAAGCGATCGAGGTGCTCGATGCGACACTCGGTGAAAAGTGGCAGCGAAAGGAAGATGAGTAAGTGGCATATTGTCCAAAATGCAGATATGAATACGAACCGGGTGTAATGATCTGCTCGGATTGTAATGTGACGCTTGTCGAGAAACTGCCCAGGGGCGCTGGAGCGGCGGTCACGCCGGACCAGAGCTGGGTGGTGATGGGCCAGGTGGCCTCGCAAATGAAGTCCGACATGGCCAAAGGATCTCTCGACTCGAATAATATCCCCTCGGTGATACTTTCCTCGAGTTTTAACGCCTTCGGCAAGGGTATGGACTTGCAGTCCGGCCTGATGCATTCGGGGGCGGAGGGGAATATAATTATGGTGCCGCGCGAGTATCAGGAGGATGCCTTTTTTATTCTGGAAGCGGTGCTCGGTGATGACCTTATGGAGCTTGACCAGTAAACAAAACAGGGGCAATTACTAATTTCGAGAGGCAGCTTAGAAGAATGAAGCACCTATTCACAGTTGCGGCGATTGCGATGATGCTGGTGGCATCATCGGCGTTCGCCCAGACGGATTCTGTCGAGAGCGCACCGTTTTTCGCGTCTCACGACAAAGCTTTGGAGGCCGCCGGTGACGGCCAGCATATAGTCCTGGAATTTTACACCGATTGGTGAGGATGGTGCAAGACGCTGGACACGGTCGTGTTCACTGATCCCAGAGCCATTGAGTTTTTCAGCAACGAAATGATTCTTGCTAAAATTAATGCCGAAGAAGATTCGCTGACGGCACAGAAGTACCACATCATGGGTTACCCGACCTCGGTCATGATTAGAGCCGATGGTTCCGAGGTGGATCGCCTGGTGGGGTTTGCTCCGACTGAGGAGTACATCGGTACCTTCCGCGATTATGCCCAGGGTATCGGGACGCTTGATGATCTGCTGACCAGGTATGAGGCCAACGCGGATCGCCAGATGGCTTTTGAAATCGCGGATAAATACAAATATCGAGGCAAACTCGATGAAGCTGCCGGCTGGTATGGCACTGTAATCAAACTTGGCGAGCCGACCGATTCGCTCTCGGGTGAAAGCCGGTTTGCGATTGCCGACGGTCACCTTCGCGACGATGACTACACGGCTGCTCTGGCTGCGTTTGAAGGTATCGCTGCCGATTTTGGAGGTACCCGGTTTGCCCCGCTGGCCGAGGTCTACCGGGCGATTACCTTCCGGCGGATGGACGATACTACCAGCGCTATTATGGCGTTCGAGCAGTTTGCGGCGGAGTATCCGGATCATGATGCCGCCGATTACGCGCGCGAGCAGGCGACCAAGCTGAAAGGCGAGACGGAAGCTAAGGCTGCGGTTGAATCCAAAGACAAGGCCGAGACTAAGGAAAAGACCGAAGCGAAAAACAAGTCCGAACAAGAATAACCTGAACAATGGCGGCTGAAGGCCGCCGGGATAAATGCGACGCTGTATGGACGAGCGAATTCTCATTTACGATAAGTCAGTCCCCGGACGTACCGGGTACACCCTGCCGAATACGACAAAGGGAGAATCTGAGATTCTTGCCGCGATTCCGGAGAAGTTTCGTCGGGAGGACGATCCTGAGCTGCCGGAAGTGACCGAGGGTGAGGCAATGCGTCACTTTGTCGGTCTGTCGGTAAAGAACCATCATATTGACAAGGATTTCTATCCGCTGGGGTCGTGCACAATGAAGTACAACCCGAAGCTCAATGATGTCGCGGCGTCGATGCCGGATTTCCGCGAGCATCATCCGCTGGCGCCGTGTTCATCGGCACCGGGGATCCTTCGATTGATGTGGGATCTCAAAACCTACCTGGGCGAGGTATCCGGGTTTCCGTCGATCTCGCTTCAGCCGGTGGCCGGCGCCCAGGGCGAGTTTGTCGGGCTGCTGATTATCCGCGCCTATCACCAGAGCAAGGGCAATACCCGTTCACGGATAATCATCCCGGACAGCGCTCACGGGACCAACCCGGCCTCGGTGGCCGCGGTCGGTTACGAGACGGTGCAGGTCAAGGCGAACGACAAGGGTGTGATACCGCCGGAGGCGGTGGCCGAGTTGATGGACGACGAAACAGCCGGGATCATGATGACCAACCCGAATACGCTCGGCATTTTCGAGACGCACATCAAAGAGATTGCTGATATCGTGCACTCAAAAGGCGGCCTGCTGTATATGGACGGCGCCAACTTGAACGCGCATATGGGGATTTTCCGGCCCGGTGATGTCGGGTTTGACATCATGCATTTCAACCTGCACAAGACGTTCTCCACGCCGCATGGCGGCGGTGGACCGGGCGCCGGTGCAGTTGGGGTGACGGCTGAACTGGATAAGTTCCTGCCGTATCCGGTGCTGGATAAGGCTGACGACGGGGCGTTGTATTTTAACTACGACCGGCCGGATTCTATTGGGCGGATTCATTCCTTCTACGGCAACTTCGCCAATATGGTACGAGCCTACGCCTACATCATGACGCTCGGCGGCAACGGTCTGCGTCACGCCAGCGAAAACGCAGTCATTAACGCCAACTATCTCAAAGAACTGGTGCGGGATGACTTCGAGTTGCCGTACGATGTGCACTGCATGCATGAGTTTGTCATTTCCGGCAGTCGCCAGAAGAAAAAGGGCGTAAAGACGGTTGATTTGTCCAAGCGGATGCTCGATTTTGGTGTGCATTCGCCGACCAACTATTTTCCGCTTATCGTGCCCGAGGCGCTGATGATCGAGCCGACCGAGACCGAAAGCCGCGAAACTCTCGTCCGCTTCGCGGCGATACTCAAGCAGATCGCCAGGGAAGTGGAGGAGGAGCCGGAGAAGGTGACCTCGGCTCCGCACAATACGCCGGTGCGGCGGTTGGACGAAGTTTCGGCGGCACGGAATCTGGACGTCTGCGCGCTGAAATAGACATTAGCACTTGAGATTTCAAGCCGATGCCTGCTTTTTGGGGCATCGGCTTTTTCTATGGTTAAATTTGAGAACGTGACATTTCGGTATACGGACGATGGCCCCGATGTCCTGCACAATGTGACTGTTGAGGTCCGTCCGGGAGAAGCGGTGGCGGTGATGGGGGCCAACGGGTCCGGCAAGACTACATTTGTACGGTTGATTGCAGGGCTGCTGGAATCCTCGCGCGGGCGGGTCGTGCTCGGGGAGGGAGCCGGAGAGGCGCCGGGGGTGGGAATCCTGTTTCAGAATCCGGACAATCAACTGGTCGCAGTCACGGTTGAGAAGGAAGTCGCGTTTGCCCTGGAGAACATGGCGGTACCACTGGAGGAGATGGAGAAGCAGATTACAGCCACGCTTCGGCAGTTCGATATTGAGCATTTGCGCCGGCGGCTGACGGCGGAGCTTTCCGGCGGGGAGAAACAACGGGTGGCGTTGGCCTCGGTGATGGTTGCGCGGCCGAAGATACTACTTTTGGATGAACCGGACTCGTTTCTTGATCAGGCCGGAAAGGCGGCGCTCACGGCGGTCCTGGCTGAGCTTCGCGAGCGGATGCCCGATATGGTGCAGATTCACATAACTCAGTACCCGCAGACGGCACGTGGGTACGACAGGATGATTGTCTTCGAGCGCGGCGAGATTGCTGCCGACGCCCCGCCCGAGTCGGTGTTCGCTGACCGGGAGTTTTGTATGCGGACAGCGCTGGCATTTGAGCCGCCAGTGACTTCTGGTGTTGTCCGCTATGAAGATCAGACGGGAGGATCGCAAGTGGCGATGGTGCAGGCAAGCGAGGTCACCTTTGGTTACAGGGAGCAGGCGAAGGTATTGCAAGCGCTGTCGATTCGGGTGAAAGCCGGGGAGATTGTTGCGGTGGTGGGGCCGTCGGGGGCAGGCAAAAGCACGTTGGGGCTGTTGCTGACTGGTTTGCTTGAGCCGACCGGGGGGGAGATTGCAGTGCTTAGGGAGGATGGGAGGGTGATTTCCCGCGAGGCGACCGCGGGAAAGATCAGTGCGATTTTGCAGCAGCCGGAGCGTCAGTTCTTTCTGCCGACGTGTGCCGAAGAGATTGCGTTTGGGCCGGAGAATCTTGGTCGGCCAGTTACCCCCGAGCAGGTGAGCGAGATGTTTGAGCAGGTCGGGTTGGATTCGGTCCGGTTCGCCGAGCGTGATCCGTTCCGCCTTTCCGGGGGTGAGAAGCGGCGTCTGGCGTTTGCGGCGGTGTTGTCGATGCAGCCGGACATTGTCATATTCGATGAGCCGACGTGTGCACTTGATCAGGAAGGAGTGGGGCGGTTCATTCAACTGGCCAGTGAGCTTCGCTCGCGCGGGGCGGGGCTGGTGGTGATCAGCCATGACGGTGATATCGTGCGGGCACTGGCGGATCGGGTGTTGCTGCTTCTACCTGACAGGCGCTGTCTTATTCGAACGGCGGATGAGTTCTTTGACGATCCTGAGTTGTCCCGATTTGTGTCTGCACCGGGCTGGTCTGTAAAAAACTCCTGATTCCAATCGCTTTTTTCCGGCGGGAAGCTTGACGCGCTTGCTGAATGGCTTATAATGCCGCGCAGAGATGGCCGCAGGGTCTTGCAATAGTCTCCTGCATATAGCCGAAACCGGTCGCCCGACCGACCTTTTAAGGTGATCCAGCGAGGTCACCAAAGGAACTGCGACGTGAATTACCGTCCTTTAGACAAGAGTGTCGGCACTGCCCTGACGAAACGTAACTGCGACAGATAAAGAGGACATGGAGGTTTCTTTGCCCGCCGGTAACGACTTACTACTGGATGAGAAGAAGATCAGCCGCGCACTGAACCGGATCGCGCACGAGATTGTCGAGCGCAATGCCGGGGCCGAGTCGCTGGTGATCATCGGCATCCTCACACGCGGGGCGTATCTCGCCCGCCGAATAGCAAAAATTATCGAAGAACTGGAAGGGGTGAAGGTCCCGGTGGGGCTGATGGATATCAGTCTGTACAGGGACGATGTTCACTCCAAACTGGACCAGCCGATAGTGCAGCGCACCGAGATTCTGTTCGATGTGGTTGACCGTAATGTTATCCTGATCGACGATGTGCTGTTTACCGGTCGAACGGTGCGGGCGGCGCTCGATCAGGTTGTTGATTTCGGCCGGCCACGGTCGATTCAGCTGGCGGTGCTGGTTGATCGCGGGCACCGTGAACTGCCGTTCAGGGCTGACTATGTCGGCGCCAACATACCGACCGCCAAGAATGACCAGGTGGTGCTGGAGGTGAAAGAGAAGGAAGGCACCGATCGGGTTTATGTTGTCCGGGCTGAAAACGGCAAGGCGGCGGCGAAGAAGAGGCCGAAGAAGAAGAAGTCTGCCGCGAAAAAATCCTCCCCGAAGAAAAAAGCATCAACTAAAGGAACGAAGAAATGAGCCGGCTCAGTTCACATCATTTGCTTGGACTGGAGGGCGTGCCGCGCAAGGATATCGAGCTGATTCTCAATACGGCCGACACTTTCCGCGAGGTTCTCGAGCGCACAATCAAAAAAGTTCCGACTCTCCGGGGTCTGACGATCCTCAATTTGTTCTACGAACCCTCCACCCGTACCCGCATCTCGTTTGAACTGGCCGAGAAAAGGCTATCGGCAGATACGATCAGCTTCACGAAGGCGGGGACCTCGGTTGCCAAGGGTGAATCATTGCGCGACACGGTGCAAAATATCGAGGCGATGAAAATTGACATGGTGGTGGTCCGTCACGGTTCGGCGGGGACGCCGTATTTTCTGACCAAGTGTGTCGATGCCAACGTTATCAACGCCGGTGATGGGTCTCACGAACACCCGACCCAGGCGCTGCTGGACATGCACACTATTTACAAGAAGTATGGTTCGTTGGATGGTCTCCGGGTGGTGCTGGTCGGCGACGTGAAGCACTCCCGGGTCATTCGCTCGAATATTTGGGGTCTCAAGACAATGGGCGCCTCGGTGGCGTTGTGCGGACCGTCGACGCTGATCCCGCGTGAGGTCGAGCAGTTCGGGTGTGATGTGTACACCAATGTCGACGAAGCGCTCGAGGGCGCGGATGTGGTCAATATTATGCGTATCCAGCTGGAACGTCAACAGGGCGGCCTGTTTCCGTCGCAGCGCGAGTACACAAACCTCTTCGGGATCAACAAGGACCGTCTCAAACGACTCAACAAGAACTTCACTATCATGCATCCGGGTCCAATCAACCGTGGTGTCGAAGTGACGTCCGACGTGGCCGACGGCAAGAGCTCGGTTATTCTCGACCAGGTGACAAACGGTCAGGCGGTTCGAATGGCCGTGTTGTATCTGTTGCGCGGTAAGGACGAGGGGGAGGTGACGGTATAATGGTGAGCAAGAAATACGATCTCGTAATAACCGGCGGCCGCGTTATCGATCCGGCACTGGGTTTCGGGCGAGATGCCAATGTCTTTATCAAAGATGGTAAGATTGTCAAAGTGGAAAAGGATTCGGGCAAGCAGTCGCGTGACATGAAGTCCTTGTCCGAGGATCAACTGATCGACGTTAGTGGAATGCTGGTGGTGCCGGGGCTGATTGACGTCCACGTTCATCTGCGCGAACCGGGCCGCGAGGACGAAGAAACGGTCGAGACCGGATGCAGGGCCGCGGCGGCGGGCGGATTTACCAGTATTTGCTGCATGCCGAACACGCTGCCGGTGATTGACAACCAGGAGACGGTCAAGTTTGTGCAGGACCGGGCGCAGAATGCCGATGCCCGCGTGTACGTAGTCGGTTCCGTCACAAAGGGCCGCGAGGGCAAGCAGCTCGCAGAGATTGGAGACCTGGTCAAAAGCGGCGCGGTAGCGATTTCTGATGATGGTACGTATTTGCAAAATGCCGAGATGATGCGCCGGGCGCTTCAGTACGCGAAGATGTTTAACATTCCCGTGATGCAGCACGCAGAGGATGCTCAGCTGACTGAAGGCGCAATAATGAACGAATCATTTGAATCCACGCGACTGGGGATGAAAGGTGCGCCGCCGGAGGCGGAAGAGATCGCGATCCTGCGCGATATCGCGCTGGCGCGTTCGACCGGTGGGCGGGTTCATGTACAGCATCTGTCGACCCGGCGCGGTCTGGAAGCGGTTCGCCTGGCGAAAAAAGAGGGGGTACAGATAACGGCTGAGGTGTGTCCGCATCATTTCGTGCTGAATGACACCGAAATCGGTAAGGAGTTCAACACGAACCTTCGGGTCAACCCGCCGCTTCGCACCGAGGATGACCGGCTGGCGATTATCGGCGGTCTGGTCGACGGGACTATCGATTGCATAGCCTCCGATCATGCCCCGCATTCGGAGGAAGAAAAGGACGCTGAATTTGATCAGGCGCCTGCGGGAATGATCGGGTTGGAGACCACGCTGGGTCTGGTAAAGACCTATCTTATTGACAAGGGTTATCTGAGTTGGGCCGATGCAATCCGCAAGATGACGGCCAACCCGGCGCGGATATTTAATTTGCCGGGCGGTACGCTGGCATCCGGTACCATCGCTGACATTACGATCATCGATCCGGACAAGAAGTGGACGGTCAACGCGGACAGGTTCAAATCCAAATCGAAGAACTCGCCGTTTATCGGCTGGAAGCTGAACGGTCGGGCCCACATTACCATTCTTGGCGGACGAGTCGTGTTCAAACGGTAGGGCTCTTATGTCCGATTAGCATGATATGCCCGGTGAGTGGTTAGCTCACCGGGCTTTCTTAGCGGATTCTATTTTGCGGCGTGTTCGGCCCGGAGTTCCCACGCCATTTCTTTGAACCGGGTAATATCTCGTCTCATCCCGTTCCGACCCTACCGGAGGGCGTACTCCGGGTTGGCGTGGAAACCGCCTTGACTTTTGTCAGCCGCCGGAGTACGTTGCGGGTCTTAAGGAGAACGGCCCCATGGAAATACCCTACCTCGACCTGCAGGCACAGTACCAATCAATCAAGAGCGAAATAGATAAGGCAATTCACGGTGTGCTCGACAGCTCGGCCTATGTACTGGGTGAAGCGGTCGGGCGGTTCGAGTGTGATTTTGCCGGATACTGCCAGGCGACCTACGCAATCGGAGTCAACAGCGGCACAAATGCGCTGACGCTGGCGCTGCGGGCGCTGGATATCGGGCCGGGGGCCGAAGTGATCACGGCGGCCAATACGTTTGTTGCAACCGTGGCGGCGATAGCCCATACCGGGGCAAGGCCGGTACTGGTCGATGTTGACCAGCAGAGCCGGAACCTGGATCCCAAGCTGCTGCCGCTGGCGATGTCGAACGCGACCAAAGCGATCATACCGGTTCACCTGTACGGCCGGCCGGCGGAGATGGATCCGATTCTGAATCTGGCGCGAAAGTATGAAGTGCCGGTTATCGAGGATGCGGCTCAGGCGCACGGGGCCTACTATCACGGGCAGCGAGTGGGATCAATGGGGCGGATGGCGGCCTTTTCATTTTATCCGGGCAAGAACCTCGGTGCGTACGGTGAGGCCGGCGCGGTGACCACCAATGATGAGCAGCTGGATAAGCGCCTGCGGATGCTGCGCGATCATGGTTCCAGCCGGAAGTACTATCACGAGATGGTCGGGTATAACGCCCGGATGGAAGGGATCCAGGGGGCGGTGCTGGGGGTGAAGTTGGGGCATTTGGACAGGTGGAACGAGGCAAGGAGGATCGTAGCGTCGTGGTACGACGAGTTGCTGGCCGATGTTCCGGTAACAACGCCGGTGAATGATCCTGATATCGAGCCGGTGTATCACCTGTATGTGATAGAGACGGATAGGCGCGATGCGCTGCAGGCGTATCTGCGGGAGCGCGGCGTGCCGACCCTGATTCATTATCCGGTGCCGACGCATATTCAGACGGGGTATCAGTTCCTTGGTTACAGTGCCGGTGAATTCCCGGTCACCGAGAAGCTGGCCCTGGAGGTTCTATCACTACCGATCTACCCGGAACTTCGCTGGGAACAGGCCGACTACGTGTGCGAAAAAATCCGTGACTTCTTCAATGGCCGATAGACGTGTCTTGAGTATCCGTATGGAGCTTGTTACGGCTCTGGCGTTGCTGGTGCTCGTCGTATTGTTGCAGGTTTATCACCTCGATGCGGATCCGCCCACCGGCCTGTCGGCTTCCTCGGGGCCCGAGACCGATCCACCGCAGTACACGCTGTTCGCCAAAAATTTTGTGCAGACCGGGGAGTTTGATCCGTTTGATGACGCGCGCCGGTCAGTATTTTTTAAATCGTCCGTGACAGTGCTGGCTCTTGGGATTTTTGGATTGCTGGGGACCGGACTCTGGCAGTCAAACTTCGTGGGGCTGCTCTACGGGCTGGGGGCGCTCGTTTGTTTGTGGCTGTTTATGCGGCGAACGGTAGGTCAACTGGCCGGGCTGTTGTTCTTGCTGCTGGTGGCGGTGAACTATAATCTAATTTTCTATGGGCGGCTGCCGTTTCTCGAACATGCGATGACATTCTGGGCGTTTTTGTCGGTTGTGCTGATTGTCTATGGAGGGAGATCGTGGGTGGCCGTCTTAGCCGGCATTTCTTTTGGGTTGGCGGTTTTCTTTTCCAAGGCAATTGGTATTGTGTTCGCTTTTCCGATTGTTTGGCTGCTGGTGTATCGACTCTTTCTCGAGAAAGAGGGGCCATGGATGGCGCGATGGCGTGAGGTGGTTCTCTATGTCGTGGGTTTTGCAGTAGTGGCGGTGGGCTGGTACTTCGTGACCTACGGGCCGGCGCAGTCGCAGGTCAGCGGGTATTATGGTGAGCAGGCGTTTTCGCTGTACGGTGCGCCGGCGGGGTTGGCCTCATTTGATGATTTTTTCAAAAAGATGCTGAGTTTCGGTGACAGCTCGAAGCTGTTTGAGCGAATGGAAGTGGTAAGCATCGCCACCGTCATATTTCTGGCGGTTGTGTTTTACGCCGCGACCAACGTGGGAAAGGTGCGGGAGGGTCTACGTCGACTGGGGCCGGGCAGGGTCTTTTTGGCAGCGACGGTCATTGGGTTTTATGGTTCGCTGATGATCTGGAATTACCGTCCACTGCGTTACCAGCTGGTCTTAATCTATGCCGTTTATGGTGCGGCGGCGGCTCTGATGGCATCAGTCTGGAGAAGCCGGGCCGATTTTTCACGCACGCTGCCGCATTATCTTTGGTATGTTCCGGCGGTCGTGCTGTTTACTATTCCGGTATACAAGATTTGGGATGCTCTCTCGGAGAAGTACGCCTGGCACTTCTCGTACAACAGCGACAAGGGGTGGGTGATTGTAGTCGCGGTTCTTGTGGTTGGGCTTGTGGTGCTTGCCTTGCGGTACTGGCCGGAGAATATCCGCAAGGAGGCCTATCTTGTGGGTAAGGCGCTGGTAGTCATTGCTATTTTGGGGACAACCATCACCGGCGTATTGGATTACGCCGACTGGGCGAACCGGCCGACTTTTACGGCTCGCGACAACAGCAAGGATCTGGGGATGGCGCTGAATGATGGAGCGGTGTTGTCGGGACCGTACGCCCCGCTTTTGGCCCTGGAGAATGAGCACGAGGTAGTGATTCACATGTTCGGAGTGGCCGAAGCGGATCCGGAGCTGTTTCGGCGATTCCCGATTACGCACTTGCTGCTTGATGAATCGAACGAGCGGCTGGCTAAGAATGACTATCCACAGATAATGGACAGTGCCGTGCTGTTATGGACCTATCACGTGGGGCTGGACAAAGTACGGCTGTATCAGATTGCCGGAATAACCGGGAATCCGCAGGCGGCGAGGTACCGGCCGTCGCTGCTGGAGCGGGCCGTTGAAGGGTACTATGATGACAGCACGGCGGCGGGACACGTCTTTGCGGCGCAGTACCTGGAGCAGCACCCGACGAATCTGTCCGGGTATCAGGCTGTCGGTGAGGTGGCCGCGGCGGAGGGGCATTTTGGGCTGGCCGAGCAGTCTTTCCGACAGGCGGTGAGTTTTTCCCCGACCAATTACAACCTCAACTCGCGATTGGCCCAGCTGTACAAAGATCAGTATGAGAGGACCGGAGATGCCGAACTCCGGCGACGGGGGATGGAGTATTTCGAGGAAGCGATTCGGCTGGCGCCAGGCGTCGGTAAACTAAAAGTGGCGTACCGGGAATTGAAGAACGATAATATCGGGGTCGGACTGTCGCCATAGCCGGATCATTTTGCGGTTGAGTTATCGGCGGCGTCTGTGCATTATAGACTAGTCATGGCCGGGTGGTTTCGTGAAGAAAAAGCGACAAATGACCGAGCAGTATAGTAGAGAGAGTGTGTCCAGAGGTTAAACCGTTGAACGACAAACAGACAACATATCCTTTCCTCGTTTCAACCGTGGTTCCGGCCAATAACGAGGAAGGCAATATCGAAGAGTTCTGCCGGCTTTTTGCGGAGATGCTGGACGGCGCGCCGTTTGACGGTGAGTTGATCTATGTCGATGACGGTTCTGATGACGCGACGCTGGAGCATATCAGGCAGGCGGCTGAAAAATACGATTTTGTTCGGTTCGGCGTTCACCAGCACCGGCGCGGTGTGACGGCGGCGCTCCAGACCGGCTTTGCAATGGCACGAGGTGAGGTTTTTGTGTTTTATCCGGCTGATCTTCAGTTTTTACCGGAAGACATTCCCTCACTGGTGGCGCCGATCAACGACGGTGCGGACCTGGTGGCCGGATGGAAGCAGGGAGACTACAAAAAGAAGTTCGTTTCGAACGTCTATAACTCGATGTCGCGGAAGATATTTGGTCTCAAGGTGCACGATCTCAATGCCTGCAAGGCTTTCCGGCGGGAGGTGGTCGAACAGATATTCCTCCGCCAGGACTGGCACCGATATCTTGTCCCGCTGGCGGCGCACGAGGGCTTTACGGTCGAGGAGGTCAAGGTCAAGCTGTACCCACGGACGTGGGGAGAGTCCAAGTACAGTTCAATCTGGCGGATTCCGGTCGGTGTACTGGATATGCTGGCGGTCAAATTTCAGCTGACGTTCCTCCGTAAGCCTTTATTATTCTTTGGGTTCATCGGGCTGGGCGTGTTCTTCTTGGGCTTCCTGGTCGGGCTTTGGGCGATCTATCTCAAATACTGGCAGGGAGAAACACAGCTTCCGTTGCTCTATCTGGTCATTTTGCTTGCCGGTTTGGGATTGGGGCTGTTCATGATGGGATTTATTACCGAGGGGCAGGCCGCGATCAAAGAAGAGCTCACTTCTCTCAGGCGAAAGTTCGACCGTCAGGCCAATCTTAAGAGTAACGAATCCGACTAGGCCGAACACACTTTCGGCATTTGGTCAACGTCGATATCTCCTGATATTGCAACCAGTTGAATCCGAGATTTGACGGCGCCTGACTGTTCTGCGGCGGCATAAAAAAGTTGCTTTAGTGGATGTTTCTGGTTATGGTATCGGCTGAATTACTCTCAGGTGGCGGCCCGGCACGACCGGTTAAATCAGTTGTATAAATCCTGATTGGGTAGTCCACCCCGAGAAGAGGTACAAAACCAGGCGGAGTGTCCGTTGGGAAAGAAAAAACAGTCACGCACTGCTCAGAAGCCATCCCCGAGAAATCAGCGCTTTACTTTGGAGGAATCGCCGTGGTTTGCCCCCGGCGCATTTGTGGTGTTGTTTGTCGGGCTGGTGATTCTGTTCCACGAGTTTGTGTTTTCCAACAAGATGCTGCACGGCTCGGATATGATCCAGGCCGGCATCTTTTTCCGGTCGTACCTGGTTGATTTCGTGCATCAGCATGGTGCGGTGCCGCGCTGGAATCCGTATATTTTCGGCGGGATGCCGTATATCGAAGCATTCCACGGCGACATCTTCTATCCGCTGTCAACGCTGAAGTTCTTCGGTAATATTTATCGCATGCTCGGCTGGGTCCAGTTCTGGCACATTTTTCTGGCGGGAGTCTTCATGTACCTGACCGTGCGGCAATTCAAGATCAGCAAGATTCCGTCGCTGGTGGCAGCGGCCGGTTACATGTTTGCGGCCTATCTGGTGTCGTTTGTCTCTCCCGGTCACGATGGTAAGATTTTTGTCACAGCGCTGTTTCCGCTGGTGATTCTGTTTTTGGACCGGGGATTTGAGCGGCGTTCGATTTTCGATTTTTCCATGCTGGGGCTGGTGATCGGTGTGATCATCCTGTCGCCTCACCCGCAGATGTCGTATTTCATGCTGTGGGCACTGTCGTTCTTTGCTGCTTTTCGGCTGGTCGAGCTGTGGTATGAAAAGCGGAAGTTCGGGCTCTTGGTGAAACCGGCACTGCTGACCGCATACGCGGTGGTGATCGGGCTGCTTTTGAGTGCCATTCAGTTCTATCCGGGATACATTTACACGAACGAGTTCTCTCCGCGCGCGGATACCAAGCGGGGCTGGGACTGGGCCACCTCGTGGTCCATGCACGAGGAAGAAGCAATGGCGCTGCTTATACCGGAATTCCCGGGGGCGTCGACCAACGAAGCCAACACCTTCTACTGGGGCGAGAACATGTTCAAGGACAACTCCGAGGCGGTCGGGGCGGTGACGTTCTTCCTGGCGCTGATCGGGGCGTTCTTCGCGCGGCGACGCGAGGCGTATTTCTTTACGGGGCTGGCGGTCTTTGCACTGCTGTATGCGCTGGGCGGGACGACGCCGTTTTTCTATGTGTTCTTCTACCTGATTCCAAAAGTACAGGCGCTTCGAGCGCCCTCGATGATAATGTTCCTGTTCTCGTTCTCGGCGGCGATGCTGGCGGCGATGGGATTGCAGCGGCTTCGTGACGCGAGGGAGAAAAAAGAGGTCAAGGAACCATCGAACAAGTTCGACAAGTTCCTCATTGGCTACCCGGGGATCCTGCTGTTGCTGGCGCTGGCGTTTTCGGCTGCCGGGCGCGGGATAATCGACTTCTGGACCTCGCTGTTTTATAGTGATGCCGCCCGGACTCAGGTCCAGCAGGGGATTACCAAACTGGATCTGGCTTACCGGAATCTTCCTGCGATCCAGAGCGGGGCCTGGCTGGCGTTTTTTTTCGTGGCGCTGGCGGCGGCCTGTATCTGGCTGTATCGGTCGCGCAAAGCGGGGCCGATTATACTTGCTGGATTGGTGCTGATCGTGATGGTCGACGGGGTCCGGTTCGGGAGTCGGTTCGTGAAGACCTACGACCAGGACCGATCCTGGGCGCCCAATGTGATTACAGACTTTTTTACGCAGCGAGAGAAACCGTATCGTGTGATGAACTTCGGGGTACTGCCGGAGGATCTTTTACCGTATCACGGTATTGAAGTCGTTGTTGGTTACCATGGCAACCAGTTGCGATGGTACGATCAGTTACTCGGTGGTCCGCAGCAGCAGACGATGCGTGACCGGGGCAGACTCACCCGTTTATTGAATCTGGTTGGCGCGCAGTACTTGCTGGTACCGGGTCAGCAGAAGGAGATGTTCCAGAACCTCCAGGTCGGGTCGCAGTCGTTGTCGGTGGCGGCGGATTTCGGACAGGCGGCCGTAATGCAGAACCCCAATGCCTATCCGCGAGCGTATCTGGTCGACCGGTACCGGGTGTTTGATGATCGAAGTGCGCTGGTTGATTCGGTGTTGACCGGCACCGAGGACCTGCAAAAGATCGTCTACCTCGAGCAGGAACCGGAACTGGATGTCCCGCGTGACATGACCGGGGCCGATTCGGTCTGGATAATCGAGCACCAGCCGGATACGGTTCGTCTCGGGTTTAGTGTCGCTTCAAACAAGCTCTTGGTACTGACCGATAACTGGTACGATGCCTGGCAGGTCACGCTGGATAACCGTCCGGCCGAGGTTCTTCGGGCGTACGGTTCTTTCCGGGCGGTGGCGATTCCGGCCGGGACGGGTGAAGCGCTGTTTGTGTTCAAGTCCGACAGGTACCGGGTCGGAAAACTGGTTACGACGCTGACAACGATCTTTCTGGCCGTTGTTCTCGGCTTCTATTTAATACAGGGATACCGAGGTCGCAAGCGAGAGGAAGAACCGGAAGAATGAACCAGTCCAAGCGAGCATTGATCATTTTCCCGACGTACAACGAACGGGATAATATCGAAAAGATTGTACATGCCGTGCTGCCACTGGATCCGCGGGTGAATGTCCTGGTTGTCGACGACAGTTCGCCGGACGGCACCGGTGAGGTCGCCGATAAGCTATCCAGGCAGGAGAGCAAGGTGCATGTCCTGCACCGGGAAAAGAAAGATGGTCTCGGTCGGGCGTACCTGGCCGGATTCCGATGGGCGCTGGATCAGGGTTTTGATTACATTTTCGAGATGGATGCGGATTTTTCGCACGGTCCGGAGTATATCAAGGACTTTCTGCGGGAGATTCAGCACCACGACCTGGTAATCGGGTCGCGTTATATCAACGGCGTGAATGTAATCAACTGGCCGATGTCGCGTTTGCTGCTGTCGTATTTTGCGAACGTGTATACGCGCTGGGTGACCGGGATTCCGTTGCGCGACGCCACCGGCGGCTTCAAGTGTTTCCGTCGAGAGGTGCTCGAAGCGCTCCGGTTTGACGAAATTAAGTCCAACGGATATTCGTTCCAGATTGAAGTATCGATGCGCGTCTGGAAAAAAGGCTTTAAGATTAAAGAAATTCCGATTATCTTTTATGATCGCACGGCCGGCGAGTCGAAGATGTCGAAGCGGATCGTGCGTGAAGCAATCTGGATGGTCTGGATTTTGCGACTGAAATCGATGTTTGGAAAGTTGTCATAGTTTGCCTGAAATGTCCGACACTGCCGAAAAAGTATCGGTTGTCATCGTTACGTATAATTCGATGCCGCCACTTGAGGACTGTCTGCGCAGTTTGAAGGAGGGAATCAACGGCACCAATCTCGAGGTGGTCAATGTCGATAATAGTTCGACTGATAATTCTCCCGAGGTAGTTCGGAGGTATTTCCCGGATGCGACGATTATTCGTAACGATACGAATGTCGGGTTTGGCCGGGCCTGCAATATTGCCGCTGAGAAAGCCAGCGGTGACTACTTGTTGTTTTTGAACCCCGATCTGCAAATCGACAATGACTCTATCGAGCGGCTGCTCGCCGTCTGCCGAAAGCAAGAGCGGGTCGGCACGGCGGTCGGGCGGATGCGGTTTCCGGACGGCACATTTCAGGCGACCTGTCGGCGTCTGCCGGGATTCAATAACATGGTTTTCTCGCGTGGGTCGATTTTCTCACGGGTGGCCAATGCCAACGGTCATTACACGCTGCCGGACTATGATCAGGTCACAGCCGTTCCCGCCGCGGCGGGGACTATGATGATGATCCGCAAGAAGCTGTTTGACGAGGTCGGCGGGTTTGATTCGCGCTTTTTCATGTTTATGGAAGACGTTGACTTGTGCCTCCGGCTGGGCCTGTTGGGCTATCGTAATTACTTCGTGCCGGAAGCAGGTGCGGTCCATCTGTGGGGGCGAGGCAGCCGGGCGGGGAAATTCCGCCGCAACCTGCACCACCATCTCAATGTCTGGCGGTACTTCATGAAGCACCACGGCAACATTCTGACCTATACGCTGCTGCCGTTTGCCCTGGCGCTCAATCTGCTTTTTGTGACTATTCTCCCGGTACCGCAGCCGGTGAATCGCCGACCGTGACGGAGCGCTAACTCGTTGCCGTTGCTTTTTATAGTTGTTTATTCTCCACGATTTTTTATTATACATGCTTGACTCCGGGTAGCAGCCGGTTTCGGTTGGAGGCCCGGCAGTCTGTCACGGAACGAAAGCATACGAATAAAGGGACACATGTCCGAACGACCGATTTTAGAATTCGAACGCCCGATCGCCGAGTTGGAAAAGAAGATTTCCGACATGAAGGATTTTAGTGTCGGCGAGAGTATTGAGCTGTCGGGCGAAATCGCCTCGCTGGAAAAGAAACTGGAGCGTCTCCGCGATGAGGTGTACAACAACCTGACGCGCTGGCAGATGGTCCAGTTGTCACGGCATCCCAAGCGCCCCTATACATTTGATTACATCAACAATATGTCCACCAGTTTTGTTGAACTGCACGGTGACCGTCGGTACGCCGATGACGCGGCGATGGTCGGCGGGTTTGCCTATCTTGATGATCAGCCGGTGATGTTTGTTGGGCAGCAGAAAGGGCGCGATACAAAACAAAAGGTGCGGCGCAATTTCGGTATGGCGCATCCCGAGGGGTACCGCAAGGCGCTTCGGCTGTTCCGTCTGGCGGAGAAATTTGATGTCCCGATCGTGATCCTGATCGACACGCCGGGGGCGTTCCCCGGCATTGGGGCGGAGGAGCGTGGTCAGGCCGAGGCGATCGCGTACAATATCCGTGAAATGTTCAGCCTGAAAGTGCCGATCATAATAGTCATTATCGGGGAAGGCGCCTCCGGCGGTGCGCTGGGGATCGGTGTTGGGGATGCGATTCTGATGCTTCAGTATGCGTGGTACTCGGTCATTTCACCGGAAGGCTGTGCCGCGATTCTGTGGCGGGATGCGGCCAAGGCTCCCGAGGCGGCCGAGGCGCTCAAGGTGACGTCGAGTGACTGCATGGAGCTGAAAGTAATCGACCGCGTGGTCCCGGAGCCGAACTGCGGTGCTCATTCGAATCCGGGCGCGGCCGCCGAAATGCTTAAGAAGGAAATCATCAGGTCTCTTGATGAGTTGAAGAAGCTGTCTGTTGACGAGCTTTTGCAGCGACGGCTGGAGAAGTACCGCCAAATGGGCGAGTTTCAGGAATAGAGAAGGAGCGAGATATGGCTCTCCCGGAAAACCTGTTGGAAAAGTTGGCGTGCCCGCAGTGTCGCGGACCATTGGAACATAAGCAGAATGAAAAGGAGCAACTGATCTGCAACAAATGCAAACTATCGTATCCGGTGAGTGATGATATTCCGGTACTGCTGGTCGATGAAGCGAAAAAAATCTGAACGAGCGCGAAGGTTATGACAATGAAGCTGTCTAAATTTTGTGACGAGACGCTGATCAAATTCAATCTCGATGCTTCCACGAAGGATGACGTCATTGAAGAGCTGGTTGATCTGGTCTCGAATTCCAATATGGTGAAGGATCGCGATCAATTATTGACTGATGTTCGCGAGCGGGAGAACCTGGTGACCACCGGTGTGGGCTATGGGGTGGCGTTTCCGCATGCGAAGACAAAATCAGTCAAGGGGATTGTGATTGCGTTTGGTCGGAGTGAAGGTGGTATCGAATTTGATGCCATGGATCACAAGCCGGTCAATCTGTTCTTCCTTATCGCCGCTCCGGAGGATGCGATCGGGGCGCATCTGAACGTGATGGCCCGGTTGTCCTATCTGATGAAATCGGAAAAGAATCGCCAGAAGCTGCTTGAAGCGCCCTCGCCGGGCGATGTCATGGCACTGATGGATAATGTAGAATGATCATTTCGTAGATCGGGGACCCGACAGGGATGGGTTGGATTTCCTCGCAGTTCGCCAGAAACTGGCGCAATATCCAATACGGCATCATTGTCGTCCTGTCGGTTTGTCTCATAATTTGGCCGGGTCAGGCGAATAAGATAGTCGTACCGGTCGTCATCAACGGCCTCTATTACCCTTTTTTCAAAATAAAGACGGCGGTCGAGACGCTTTCGGCTCAGGCTGAAGATATCGAGGGCCTTCGCAAGAAATTGACCGAAACCGCAGTCCAGGTGGAACTATACGAGGAAGCGATCCGGGAAAACGCGCGGCTGAGGAATGTTCTCGGGTTCGAGCCGCCCAGTGGATACCGGTTGATGCCGGCCGAGATCGTATCGCTCTCCGGACATAGACTTCCGGTGACGGCTATTATTGACCGTGGGGCCAGAGATTCAGTGTTTGTTAACCAGCCGGTGATCAATCAGGATGGTCTGATCGGCCGCGTGATCAATGTCACCGATCGTTTTGCCACCGTGCAGCTGCTGACTCATCCGGCAAATCGAGTGGCGGTCAGGGTTGAGAAGAGCCGGGAAATGGGCATTGTACGGTATCTGGCCGGTGAGGGCATGATCATGGACAATTTTCCGATACACGGTACAATCGCAGTCGGTGACACCATTATCTCATCGGAGCTTGGCGGCGTCTACCCGCCGGGGCTGGGTGTGGCGACCGTGACGGACGTACAACGTAATGAACACGAGGCATTCGCCAAAGTGAGGCTGCAGCCTGTAGTCAATTTCCACTCGATTGAGGAGCTGTTTTTGCTCCGGGTGGCGGATCTCAAATGACGATTCTACCATACATACTATATCTCCTGCTGCTGGCGTCTCACCAGGTGATCCTGCGCGATGTCACTGCTGTTTACGGCGCGACAATCGATCTCACCGGCTTTATGGTATTGTCCGTCAGTATGTACAAATCTGAGGAAACCAGTATCTGGTTCGGGTTTTGTGCCGGACTGGTTACCGTGGCCGGGCGACCTGAGCTACTGGGGTGGTACACCCTTCTGACGGCGGCGTTGGCGGCCGCGGCCTATCATGTTCGCGAACGACTTAATTTGGAGTCGCTCAAATCGAAACTGGCCCTCATATTTGGCGGTCTTGTGGTGTATAATGTAGCGACAACGGTTGCCGACGGCCTTGATGGATTCTTCTTCCGGCTCGGTACGGTGGCGCTGCCGGGGGCAGTTTATACGCTGGTTGTTGCCTGGATTTTTTTCCTGTTCAAGGAGGAGCGGGTGACGATAAAAAGGATAAAGGCCTTGTTCTGACCAAGACATGACACAAACCAGCCTTTCGGTAGACATACGCGCCAAAATCGGCCTGGCCATAGTCGGCGCCGCGGTCTTGCTTCTATTCTTCGGCTTAGTTCGCCTCCAGGTATTCAAGCACGCGGAGTATGCGAAGCAATCGCGGGAAAACCGGCTGCGGGTCGAACCGATTATACCCAAGCGGGGTATTGTATATGATCGCGACGGGCGGCGTATCATTGACAACCGCCCATCGTATACCGTGTCGGTCGTGCCGGCGGAGGAGATGCCTGGTGTCACGCTGCCACAGCTTGCCGAGCTGCTGCAAATGGATACGTTGACCATCCGCAAACGAATTCGCAAGCACACGATCAGCCGGTATCAGCCGGCTACGGTCAAACGGGATGTTCCGTTCAAGGCGATAGCGGTCATCGAGGAGCAGAACACCAGATTCCCCGGTGTTAGCTGGCAGGCCGAACAGGTGCGCCAGTACCCGACCGGGCTTGGTTCGGAGACATTCACCGGCTATGTGGGGGAAGTCTCAGGTGATGAGATCAGAAAACCGGGGGATTCGCTTCTGCTGGGCCGCATGATAGGGAAAAAGGGAATCGAGCGGCAGTACGACAAAGCGCTGCGGGGAACCGAGGGTGAGAAACTCGTCGAGGTGTCGGCCTCGGGACAAATCATTGGTGAGTATCTCGAGGACCGGGGGGATGAAGCGATTCCCGGAGTCGATCTCGAGTTGACGATAGATATGGATCTGCAGCAGGCCTGCAGTCTGGCGCTTGACACATTCTGCTGCGGCGCAATTGTCGCCGCTAATCCGAAGACCGGTGAGATACTGGCGATGGCGTCCTATCCCGGTTATAACGCAAATATCTTCTCCGGTGTGATACCGGAATCACTCTGGCTGGAAATCACTGCGGATTCGACCCATCCACTGCTCAACCGACCGCTGGCCGGACTCTATCCGCCGGGATCGACGGTCAAGTTCGTAACCGTGGGGGCCGCTTTAGAGGAAGGTATTGTCACTCCACACACAACCCTGAAACCGTGTTTGGGTGGCTATCAATTCGGTAATCGATTCTTTAGGTGCTGGGAACCGGCCGGTCACGGTCACGTCACGGCAGCCCATTCGCTTGAGCAGTCTTGCGACGTGTATATGTATCAAATCGGTCTCAAGATGGGGGTTGATAAACTCAGCGAGTACTATGGCCGATGCGGGTTTGGTCAGCCGACCGGGATTGATCTTCCGGGCGAATTGAAGGGGCTCAATCCGAACAGCGAATGGTATGACAAGAATTACGGCAAAAACAGGTGGACCCGGGGCCTGGTGCTCAACAATTCTATCGGGCAGGGAGAGCTCCTCACCACGCCACTGCAACTGGCGCAGTTTTTCTGCGGACTGGCTAATGACGGTCTGGTACCGCAGCTTCACATGGTCAAGCGGCGCATTTTCCCCGATGGGTCCGAGGAAGTGACTGAGCCGCGTGTCGCTTTCTCCCTGCCGTTCAGCAACGCAACTATGAGAACCCTGCTGGAGGGGCTGGCGCTGGTGGTGCAGGGGGAGAAAGGTACCGCAAGGAGCCTCCGACGGAAAGAATACACCGTGGGCGGGAAAACGGGTACGGCCCAGAATCCACATGGCGAGAACCATTCCCTATTCTGCGGGGTGGCGCCGTTGGAGGACCCGGAAATTATCGTTGTGGCTATCGTAGAAAATGCCGGTCACGGTTCGGTGGTTGCCGCCCCGGTTGTGGGTGAGATTATCGAAACGTATATGAGAAAGAAGGCGGGAGGGTTGTTCGTGGTCGCGGATAAGGAGGTTCCGCCCGAAAACGCCGCCGCAGTCAGTACGGCCGAGCTCGATGAGGATTCATCGGTGGAGCAGGGAGAGGTTGACTGATGCTGGATTATCGGCAACTTGACTGGACTCTGATCGGCGCCGTGCTCGCCCTGTCGTTGATTGGCGTGCTGTTGATTCTCTCGGCGCAGTATCACGCGGCATCGGAATTCACGCAGAATTACTATTCACGCCAGCTTCTTTGGCTGGTAATTGCGCTGGTTGCCTTTACGATCGTGATTCATTTGCCGTATCGACTTTTTGATTTCGGTGCGTATTTTCTGTATGGAGCGGCGCTGTTGCTGCTGGTGGCAGTGCTGGCATTTGGTTCTACCCGAATGGGTGCGACCCGCTGGCTCTCGATTGGGCCGCTGAATTTCGCGCCATCAGACCTGGCCAAGCTCGCGGTGATATTTGTGCTGGCGAGATTTTTCGCCTATACCAAGCTTCCGGTGACTTCGAAACGGCGCCTGGCGCTTTCGTTAATGCTGGTGGCGATTCCGATGATGCTGATTCTTCGGCAGCCTGATCTCGGAACCTCGCTGGTATTTCCGGTGATACTGTTTGGATTGTGGTTCTGGGCCGGACTGTCCCCGCTGTATCTTGCGCTGATCTTGTCGCCGATTGTGTCGCTGGTCAGCGCCAGTAACTGGATTCCCTGGTTAATTTACATGGTTGCACTGGTGACGATCCTGGTGGTAACGCGTCCGGGGTTTGTGTTTTCGCTGGTGACGGTTGTAGCGAATCTTGTCTTCGGCATCGTGACGCCATTCGTATGGAACAGGCTGGCAGAGTATCAGCAGGCGCGCATTATATCATTCTGGAATCCGGCGGAGGACGCGCGCGGTGCGGGTTACCAGATTATTCAATCAAAGATCGCGATAGGATCGGGCGGGGTCTGGGGGAAGGGGTTTCTCAGCGGGTCACAGACTCGCCTGGACTTTCTTCCGGAACGCCATACCGACTTCATCTTTAGTGTGCTCGGGGAAGAATTTGGCCTGTGGGGTTCACTGATTGTTCTCCTGCTTTTCTCCTATGTCTGCTACCGGGGGATTCGTATTGCCGCCAAGGCACGCTCGCGGTTTCTTTCGTATATTGCGTTTGGCGCCATCTCGATATTTTTCTTTCAATTTGTTGTTAATATCGGGATGACGCTTGGCTTTATGCCGGTTACCGGGCTCCCGCTGCCGTTCCTTTCGTATGGCGGTACGGCGCTGGTTCTTTCGTGGACGCTGGTTGCATTGCTGGTGAAGGCCGACTACCACTGGCAGGAATACTAACTCCGCCCCGAAAATCAGTTTGCGCACGTCTCCCAGGGGCGTATGTTGCCGTCATGGCTGACCCATCCGGACAAAACCGGTTACGCTCTTTTGCCGTACTTTCATTCGGCGCCGTATGTATTTCTTTTGCCCCGGTTTTTGTCAAACTGATCGGGCAGGAAGTGCTCGGCCCGAGTGCAATTGCCTTCTGGCGGACCCTGTTTGGAGCCGCCATTTTGTTTGTCTGGGCAACACTGGCCGGGCACAAGGTATCGTTGCCGTGGTCGATGACGCGCTGGACGATCCTGGCCGGCCTGATTTTCTGCTGCGACCTGTTTGTCTGGCACCGGTCGATACTGTTTGTTGGCGCCGGTATGGCGACAATCCTCGCCAACACACAGGTTTTTGCGACGGCAGTACTGAGTTCTTTCATTTTCAAAGAGAAATTAGGTATACGCTTCTTTCTGGCGGCCCTCAGCGGTATTGTAGGAGTAATCCTGCTGGTCGGAGTCGGCAGTGATTTCGAGTTCACGGCGGGTTACATTCGTGGCATCATATACGGGCTGGCGACAGGCGTGTTTTATGCGAACTACATCGTTACGCTGAAAGTTGCCGGGCAACGTGAGGGACAGCCGCCGAGTTTCATCACGCTGATGGCGTGGGTATCGACTTTCTCTGCCATTTTTCTCGGCCTGGCGACACTGTTTACCGAAGCCGATGCCATGATTCCCCCAACCCCGTATGCCTGGTTCATTTTGTTTTCACTGGCCCTGGTAGCCCAGGCGGTGGGCTGGTGGGCGATTTCGATGTCACTGCCGAAGATCGACGCTCATCGGGGCGGTCTGGCGTTGCTGCTTCAGCCGGTGCTCGCGACGGTCTGGGGTCTGTTGTTCTTCGCCGAACATCTGACTATCCTTCAGCTAACCGGCGCCGCCATCACGCTGGCTGCGATCTATGTCGGCACCGTGCGTCGGCGTGCCCGCCGGATTCCCGTACCACCTGCTGATTGAGGGAAGGAGGTGTGACAGACAAAGGCTATACGATGATTTTTGAGACCGAACGACTTCGTATCCGATTGGCCGATCAGATAGAGAAAGACATTGAGTTCTTTCTTGTCCTATGGAATCACCCTGAGGTAATGACGTCAGTTGGGCTGCCCGAGGGGCTGGGGATATCGCGGCCGGAGATAATGACAGCGCTGGAACACGACCGTTCTGATCCGCTTGATAAGCACCTTGTTGCGGAGTTAAAGACCGACGGTACCGTGATCGGGGAGGCGAACCTGGGAAAACCGAGCGAACGGGGTGTGTCTGAAACCGATGTCAAACTGCTGCCGGAGTTCTGGGAGGAAGGCTACGGGACGGAAATCAAGCAGGGGCTGGTAGACTACCTGTTCACACACACCACGTGCAATGTGGTCCGGGCGACACCAAACAAGGATAATATTCCATCACAGCGGATGCAGCAAAAAGTCGGCGCCCAGCGGGTGGGCGAGGGGGTTTTTCTATTCGATGATGAAATGTGTGTCCAGACAATCGACGTGCAATTTTATGTCTACGAATTGACGCGGGACCGGTGGTTTGAGCTTCGCGGTAAAGGCCGGCAGCTCTTCTGAGGCTCTTGTTGACAACACTGACCGGACAGGTCATCCTTCTGATAGGCAGTTCCTCCAGATACGGGGAAAGCGTTTGGCATGCTTGAAGTTGTCATAGTTCTTGTGATTGTAGCCGTCACCAGACGCGATGGTTTGCGAGCCGTTTCGTACGATTCGGTCGATGAGTGGGTGCGTCGGAAAGAATCAACACGCGGGGTGTTTCGAACCGGCCTGACTGTCAGCGGCTTTATGATCCTGGCAGCCGGATTTAACACTCGCCTGTCCAGCCATGCTTCGTTTGTGGGCAAGTACTATGCGCAGATGGCATCGGACCCTTTCGCCTTTGACCCATCCAATCCCGTGCCGCACCGGATTCTGACATCCCTGATTAGTTATCTGATCGGCCTGCGCGGACAGCTGGTCATTGTCACAAATCTGCTGATAGCGGCAGCCTTGATTTATCTCGTGTACCGGTACTTCCGTAAGTATGGGCCGCGTCCGGGAGATGCCCTGGTGGCAGCGGCGTGTGTTGCCTTTTCACTGGTGACGCTGGGGACCGTGTATTACGGCGGTTATAATGACTCGCTGACTTACCTGCTGATCTTTGCTATGTGGACCCAGCGAGAGCGACCGATGCGAATGGTCGTGTTGTTTCTCTTGGCGCTTTTCAACCGGGAGACAGTGATATTTTTGGTGCCGTGGTTGTTGTATGAGTCCGTCAGTGGCACCCGACAAAAGACAGTTCGTGGTGCAGGACTTCTGGCGGGATTTATGGTGGCGGTGGGAATTTATCTGGGATTTCGCTACTTGTTGTCACAGCAGGGTGAAATCGGGTATTCGCTGGCATACTATCTTGAGCCTTTCTTGGATGATCCCCTGCACATGGCGCGCCAGCACCTTTCGAATTTGTGGCTGTCGGTCTTCTCGGTGTTCAAGGTGTTGTGGATTGTGCCGCTGGCGGCGGGGCTTGCGGCCTGGCGGCGGGGAGACCGTCGGCTGGTATGGTCGATGATCCTGCTTTTGGTGTGTGTCTCAGCCCAGTTATTTTTCGCCTACGACACGTCTCGGATGCTGACCATGGGCTTTATGGTACTGATTCTTTCGCTTGGATATCTCTTTACGATGAATGTCTTTGACTTCCGGCGCTGGGTGGGGTGGCTTTTCCTTTTTCATCTGTTGATACCGAATATCACCGTGGCTGGGGCCAAGATCGATATGATGCACTCGCTTTTGTGGTATATCCTGCTAAAAGCTCTGTCAGCCTGATTCCTTCGCAAATAAAAAAGCGCAGCCCTGAGGCTGCGCCGTTGTTGCACCATCTTGTCTTGTCCGGGTTATTCCGCCAGGACTTTCGTGAGACCATCGACAATGAAGTTCGCTTCTTCCTTGGTAATTATCAGCGGCGGCGAAATCCGGATGGTGTGGCCGTGGCTGTCGTTGGCCATCAGGCCGTGCTTGAGCATCTCGCGGCAGTAACCCATTGCATCCTTGTTCAACACCTCGATACCGATAAAGAGACCCTTGTTGCGGACCTCCTTGACCTGCGGTGACTGGTCGGCGACTTCATGGATTCTATCGGCGAGGTACTTGCCCATTGTTTGGGCACACTCGACCAGATTTTCCTCGATCAGGACATCCAGTGCAGCCAGTCCGGCAACACAGGCCAACGGGTAGCCGCCGTAGGTGGAGCCGTCGCGACCCGGCTGGAAGGTGAGGTCCATCAGGCGGCTGTTAGTGACCATGGCGCTCAAGGGCACGACGCCACCGGAGAGAGCCTTGCCGAGGACGATGGCATCGGGGACAGCGCCTTCGTGTTCGAAACAGAACATCTTGCCGGTGCGGCCAAGGCCGACCTGGATTTCATCGAAAATCAGGATCAGGTCGTGTTCATCGGCGATCTCACGCAGGCCGGTCAGAAAGCCTTCGGGCGGCTGATACATGCCGCCTTCACCCTGCATCGGTTCCACGAGTATGCCACAGGTTTTGCCGTTAACGGCCTCGCGGACCTGTTCAAGGTTGCCGAATTCGCAGGAGCGGAAACCAGGAGTCAGGGGACCAAAACCCTGTTTGTAGTATTTGCTGGTGGAGAACGATACAGTCGTTATCATTCGGCCGTGGAAGTTATTGTCAAAAACGATAATTTCCTGCTCGCCGTCGGGTATATTCTTCTCCGAGTAGCCGTAGTAGCGGGCCAGTTTGACGGCGGTCTCGACCGATTCGACGCCGCCATTTTTCGGGAGGACCTTGTTGCCGCAGTTACCGAATCGCGGAGCCATCTGGGGAACAAGCTCGGCGAGTTTCTTTAGAAAAGCGCCGAGGACGTCGGTATAGACGACGTTGGAAATAACGGAGCCGTAGCCGCCTTTGAGGGCCTCGGTGACGGCCTGGACAATGCGCGGGTGATGGTGGCCCTGGTTGACGGCCGAGTAGGCGGCCAAGCAGTCGAGAAATTTCTCGCCGGCCTGGTTATACAGCCACGCGCCCTCGGCCTTGCGCACGACCAGATGCTGCCGCGTGTAGTGGTTGGCACCGTAAGTGCTCTCGAAGTCGTAGACCGCCTGATCGGGGAAGGTCGAGTAGCCAATCGGGGTCGCGTTGGTTTTGACATCAGCCATGGTTCCACCTCATAAAAAAATCGGTCGAGTCGTCGTTCTCAAAATCCCGGCAATATATGTAGAATAGCGGCAAAACTCAATAGAAGTCATTGCCAATACGTTCGGAATTTCACAATCTCTCCTTTGCCCGTAACAAACAAATAGGGCGGGGCTGTTCCGATTTTCGGCGCCAATACCGAAGAACTTGAGGGCCCTGGCGGTAGTTTGAAACGGCCTGAAAATTAACGTATTTCGGGCGATTTCGAAACATCGACAGGCAGCCCCAATAGTATACTTCTGCGTAATGGATATAAGGGCCTATAACAGGATGAATTTGGGGCGAATTGGCTTGATTTTTGATCGAGTTTAGGTATACTTGAAGCTGATTTGTTGTAACATAGTGGAGGTCTAATGCCCAAGGTAATCGACAACGTTGAATTGGGGCCAATGATCTGGAAGATGCGGGTCGAAGTGCCGCGACTGGTGGCCAAGGCGAAAGCCGGCCAGTTTGTCATTCTCCGGGTACAGGATGAGGGTGAGCGGGTACCGATGTCTATCGCCGGCCTGGACAGAGAGAACGGCCTTTTGACCATCATCTACCAGGTAGTTGGAAAAACATCAGCCCTGATGACAACCGTCAGAGCGGGTGGTGAGCTGTCCGACTGTGTCGGTCCGCTCGGTCTACCCACCCACATAGATAACTACGGGACGGCGGTTGTGGTTGGCGGCGGTATCGGGATCGCTCCGGTCTATCCAATCGCCCAGGCTTACAAAGAAGCCGGAAATAAAGTAGTCAGTATTATCGGCGCCCGTAACAAGGACCTGCTTTTTTACGAAGACGAGCACAAGTCTGTCGCCGATGAGTACTACCCGTGTACAGACGACGGATCCTACGGTCATCACGGCTTTGTGTCCGATGTCCTCAAGAGGCTGCTGGACGAGGGGCGCGAGATCGGCATGATCATGGCGATCGGCCCGGTTCCCATGATGCGGGTCGTGGCCGACCTCACGAAGGACTATGAAGTCCCGACGTGGGTATCGCTGAATCCGCTGATGATCGACGGTACCGGTATGTGCGGCGGCTGCAGGGTGAAGATCGGCGAGGAAACGAAGTTTGCCTGTGTCGACGGCCCGGATTTTGACGGGCACCTGGTTGATTTTGACCTGTTAACCTCGCGACTCCAGGCCTACAAGGACCAGGAGCGCAGAGCTATGAAAAAGCTGCTGGAAGACCCGAACTGCAAACTGACCCGGTCGGTACAGCAGTTCACGTATCCGGATGAAAGATGAGGATGCGATCATGACTGAAGACACAACACCGAAGGGTCGCACGACCAGGGCTCCGAAAGAGCCATCACCAAATCCGCTGGCAAAAAAGGAACGGATGAAAGTTCCTCGGCAGTCCATGACTGAGCAGGCTCCCGAGGAACGGATACAGAATTTCAACGAGGTGCCGTTCGGCTTCACCGAGGAACAGGCGCTGGCCGAGGCGCAGCGGTGCCTGGAATGCCCTAAGGCGCCCTGTATCAAAGGCTGCCCGGTCGAAGTTGATATTACCGGGTTTATTCGGCTGATACTGGAGAAAGACTACGCCGCCTCGGCGCGGAAGATCAAGGAGACTAACTCTCTCCCGGCGGTGTGTGGGCGCGTTTGTCCGCAGGAAGAACAGTGTGAAATCGCCTGCGTCCTGCACAAGAAATTTACCCCGGTGGCAATCGGTGCTTTGGAACGGTTCGTGGCTGACTACGAACGAGAAAACAACCTGGTCGAGCTGCCGAAGAAACAGCCGCCGACAGGTCGCAAGGCGGCTGTTGTTGGTGCCGGACCGGCTGGATTGACCGTGGCCGGTGACCTGATTCTCAAGGGTCACGATGTGACTATTTTCGAAGCACTGCACAAACCGGGAGGCGTGCTCGTGTACGGTATCCCGGAATTCCGACTGCCGAAAAACATCGTGCAGTCCGAGTGTGACTACCTTCGCGATCTCGGTGTAGAGTTCCAAAACTCGACTGTCATTGGCAAGTTGGACACCATCGACGAGCTGTTTGAAATGGGTTACGATTCTGTCTTTATCGGGACCGGTGCGGGTTTGCCGAACTTCATGGGTATTGAGGGCGAGAACCTGATCGGGATTTACTCGGCCAACGAATACCTGACCCGTTCGAACCTGATGCGGGCGTTCGACGAAGAGAACTACGACACACCGATTATCCGTGGCGAAAATGTCGCTGTCCTCGGCGGCGGCAACACTGCAATGGATGCCGTGCGTACAGCACTGCGCCTGGGTGCGGAAAATGCCTACATAGTTTACCGTCGGAGCGAGGCGGAAATGCCCGCTCGTAAAGAAGAGATCCATCACGCGCTCGAGGAAGGCGTGCGGTTCCACATGCTGACCAACCCTGTGAGGTTTATCGGTGACGATAAGGATCGGGTGGTAGCGATGGAATGCATTCAGATGGAATTGGGCGAGCCGGATGCTTCGGGCCGACGCCGCCCGGTGCCCATCGAAGGCTCCAATTTCACGATGGAGGTTGACCTGGTAGTGGTAGCAATCGGTAACGGGTCCAACCCGCTGATTCCGGCCACGACGCCGGGGCTCGATACTAATCGTTGGCAGAATATCATTGCCGACGAGGAGACGATGCAGACCTCGCGCGAGGGCGTCTACGCCGGCGGCGACATCGTCACCGGCGGTGCGACCGTGATTCTCGCGGCGGGCGCCGGCAAGAAAGCGGCCCGGGCCATGCACGACTATATGATGGCCAAAGGATAGGCGGGGCGTCTTGGCATAGCAATCCAGAGGCGGACCGTTTTCGGCCCGCCTTTTTTGTCCCATAAACCGATTGTCCTTGACCATCCATAAAACCCGAGTATATTACTTCTGATCAATGTTAGGCAAACCTAACTTTTTGAGGGAAATGGAGGAAAGCAGTGAACGCACATCGACTCAGCGAGAGCCTCGAAGATTACCTTGAGGCAATTTACCGCCTTGAGCAGAAGCACGGGCTGGCGCGTGTAAAAGATATCGCAGCGGCCCTCGGGGTTGCGATGGGCTCGGTGACCGGTTCGTTGAAAGTTCTGACTGAGCGTGGGCTGATTGATTATGAGCCATATTCAAAAATAACACTGACCAATATGGGCCGGCGGGTAGCGCACGATGTTGACCGCCGGCATGCTATTCTTAAGCGATTCTTTACGGATGTGTTGAAAGTCGACCTCGACGTTGCCGATGAAACGGCCTGCCGGGTGGAGCATGTGGTGCCGTCAACGGTGATGGAACGCTTTCTCAGCTTCATTGAGTGTCTCGAGGAGTGTCCCGGCGGCGGGTACGAGTGGATCAACGGTGCTTTTATCTGTGAGGATAGCGGTCTTCGCGAAGGGTGCGCCCGGTGTCGGCGGGCCGACGGAAGGGTCGAAAAAAAGTAAATCGCCAGAAACTCTGGCAATAGATGACAAGGTACAGGTAATGAGCAGGAACTTATGCCATTTAACAATTGCTGCACTGGTGTTAGCAATGAGCATCGCCAGTACGGGGCGTACGGACACTCAGAACGTCCAGGAAGGTCCGGCGCTGTCAAGTCCGGAGATCAGTATCTACGGGTTCGGTGATGTCGTGGTCGATGCTCGCGATGAACGTAGTGATCGAACGGTCCAACTGGGGCAAGTGGAATTTGGGTTTGATGCTGCCGTGGCGGAAAACACTTCGTTGTCGCTGGCGGTCGCGCTGGAGGATGATACCTTCGTGCCGTCAGTACTCACTATTCAGCACGATTGGGAGGTAATCGGTCCATTCTCATACCTGTCGGTCGGAGGCGGTCGTTTTGACGTGCCGTTCGGCATTGACTGGCAGGTGTATTCCTCCATCGATCGGGTAACCATTACGGAGCCGCTGGCGGTGGTGGAGATTCACGACGCCTGGAACAGTTTGGGAGCTTATGCCACGGCACACCTGGGCCCGGCCCGGGCGACGGTCTTCAGTGTGAATCAGGTAACGGGACATCCCGGTGAGGACCCATCGGAGGAGCAAACGGAGTGGGAGGATGCGTTTGTGATCGGGGGACGAGTTGCTGTTGAGCCGATAAACTCTGTGACCACGGGTGTCTCGTTCGCTCATGCCGATCCGCGTTCGATAGATCATATCCAGTTCATGGTTGGGGCCGATTTTGAATGGTCGGCGCCGTATTTTCGTGTGCGCGGCGAGTATTTACATCAGGAAATTTTCTACCCGGTCGGCGCTGATTTGACCCGGCGCGGGTTTTACCTGGAGAACCAGCTATTCGTAGACAGATATCACGCTGTAGTTCGAATCGGTGATCTTGGCGAGCACGGTCCCTTTTCAACCTATGTTTCCGAATTGACTGCTGCTCTCGGGGTCAATTTGCAGGAGTCGGTTATTCTGCGCGGCGAGTACCGGACAGATTTTGAGTTTGATCGGTCTGAACCGAGATTTCAACTGGTGGCCGGTTTCTGAGCAGGTCGGAGGCTTGCGTCCATACATAAAATGTCCCAAGTTAGTGTATGCTGACCGCCACTCTTGTCAAGCACCTGGCCGAAAGGGCCGGGTTCGATCTGGTTGGGATCACGAGCCCTGATACGATTCCTGAGGCGAAGGAACGTTTTGAGCGCTGGCTGGATCAGGGGTACCAGGCCGAAATGGACTGGATGACCCGAAGCCGCGAGCGCCGCACCGATCCGCGCAAGTTGCTGACGTCGACACGATCCGTAGTTATGCTCGGGGTCAACTATTGGGCGCCGGACCCGGAGGAAAGACCGGATGGTCACGGGCGGGTGTCGCGGTATGCGAGGGGGCGGGACTACCACAAGGTTATCAAGCGGATGACGCAGCATATGATAACCAAGATGCAGGAGTATGTTGCGCCGGAAAAACACGACTTCTTCTGGTATGTAGACTACGGACCGATGCTGGAGCGGGCGTACGGGCAGGAGGCCGGGCTGGGATTTATCGGGAAGAACTCGATGCTGATCAATCAGACATTTGGGTCGTGGTTTTTCCTTTCAGAGATTCTGACCTCGGTGGAGCTTGAGTTGGATGAACCATCGGCAGTGTTTCACGGCGCGTGCGGTGAGTGTACCGCATGTATCGAGGCCTGCCCGACCGATGCGATCGTGGGTGAGGCCGAAGTGGATGCGAGCAAGTGTATCTCATATCTCACAATTGAGAGGCCGAGTGAGATCCCGGAGCCGCTGGCGCGAAAGTTCGGCGCGATGATATTCGGCTGCGACATTTGCCAGGAAGTCTGTCCGTACAACCGTTGGGCTAAAGTGACACGTCATAACGAATTACTGCCGCAAGCCGGGGTGGGGGCGTTTGTTGACGCGCGCGAAGTGCTTCAGATGAAGTCACGAGAGGAATTTCTCAGTTTGACGGCGGGCACGCCGCTGACCCGGCCAAAACTGGACGGCCTCAAGCAGAATGCGGAGATTGTGCTGGAGAATGAACACCGGTACCTTCAGCGGCAAGAAGATTGTGATTCACGTGGTCCGCACGGTGAGAACAGGGAATAATCGTTTGCACACGCACTATGATCTTCATAAATTGGCGTCATGGCCAGGATAGCTCCGTCCGTCCTCGGTGCCGATTTTGGCAACCTCGAACAAGAGATTCGGTCCGCCGACGCAGCGGGAGTGGACATGTTCCACCTGGACATCATGGATGGCCATTTTGTCCCGAATATCTCGTACGGCCCGGGGATCGTGAAGACGATAAACAACATCACCGATACGTATCTCGATGTTCACTTGATGCTTTCCGAACCGGAGAGGTACTTCGAGCCTTTCGCCGAGGCGGGAGGTGACAGCATTACTTTTCATATTGAAGTACATCCGGAGCCGTCGGCCTACGCCCGCCAGATCAAGTCCATGGGATGCGACGCGGGGATTTCGCTTAATCCTGATATGCCGATGGAAAAGGTCTTGCCGTACCTGGGTGAGTTTGACTACCTGCTGATAATGTCGGTTTTTCCCGGGTTTGGCGGGCAGTCATTTATTGAGGCATCGTTGGCGAAGGTCAAGGTGGCGCGGGATTTTATCGACTCGCACGGCCTGTCTACGAAAGTGATGGTAGACGGGGGAGTAGATACGACCAATGCTGATCGGGTAGTAGAGGCCGGTGCGGACATTCTGGTCATGGGGACCGCCTTTTTTAACGCCAAAGATCGAAGAGCGCTGACCGAGCAGGTCAGGGGACTATCAAAAGCGAGGTGACCGTATTACAATGAAGCCGGACTACTTCTCGATTACTCCCGGCCGAGTCGGAGCTTCATACCATAAGAACCTGAGGCGATTAGAGCGCAACTCCGCGGCTGAGCGGTTGATGAATCGCGACGCCGGTCTGTTTACGCGCAAGGGCGATTTGAAAGAGAAGATTGCCAATCGCTTGGGGTGGGTTGATATCGCGGCGGGTATCCGCCGTCGCATTAACGCGATAGAGAATTTCGGCAACGATGTGATCCGAGCCGGTTTCAAGCATGTTCTGTTGATGGGCATGGGGGGCTCGTCGCTGTGCCCGGACCTCTTCGGCAACGTTTTTGGCGTCAACGAGCGCCTGGCTACGTTTGATGTTCTGGATTCTACCGACCCACGGGCGCTGAAGGCGATCCAGAAGAATATCAATCTGGATCGCACCCTGTTTATCGTGTCGTCGAAAAGCGGTACGACCGTCGAGACGCGCTCCCAGATGACGCACTTTGTCGGTTTGCTGGAGCGCTCCGGATTCACTCGACCGGGACGCCAGTTTATCGCGATTACCGACAAGGACAGCGCGCTGCACAAAATTGCCCGCAGTGAAGGATTTCGCAAGATCTATCTGAGCGCGTCGGATATTGGCGGGCGTTACTCGGCGCTGTCGTATTTTGGCATGGTTCCCGGTTTCTTCGCCGGAGTGGACTTGACGGCTATGACGGACGACGCCGCCGCGATGGAGCGGCTCATTCGTCATCGCGAGGGTGAAACAAATCCAGCGGCGGCGCTGGCGTCGCTGATGGCGGCCGGGGAGGAAAACGGTATCGACAAGTTGACGTTTCTCGTGTCGAAACAGACCGCCCCGCTGGTGCCCTGGATCGAGCAATTAGTTGCTGAGTCGACGGGCAAAGAAGGCAAAGGGGTGGTGCCGATCGAGGGTGAACTTCCGGGGAAGCTCGAGGAGTACCATAACGACCGGATGTTTGTGGTGCTTCGGATGGCATCGGAGAAGCCGGTCCTGTCCAATGCTCAACACAAGGAGCTTAAGAAGAAGGGTTTCCCGATTGCAGAAATTCAGCTCGGTTCGCGAGACCAGCTTGGCGGCCAGTTC
This sequence comes from uncultured Ignavibacteriales bacterium, assembly GCA_964612145.1. Taxonomy (GTDB): domain Bacteria; phylum Zixibacteria; class MSB-5A5; order GN15; family FEB-12; genus JAGNLV01. Next base: position 73,975 of record CAZTBP010000009.1, read on the forward strand.
ATGTTGTGGATGGCTGCCACGGCGCTGACCGGGTACCTTATGGGGATCAACCCGTTCGATGAGCCGAATGTCACCGAGAGTAAAGAAAACTCGAACAGGATTCTCGACGGTTACCGCGAGTCGGGCCAGTTTGCCGACCTGACGCCGATAGCATCATATAAGAAGCTCTCGCTGATCACGTACGGTGGGCGGAAGAAATATACGCAGGCCGAGATTCGTAACCTGAAAAAAGTTGTGCAGAAATTTCTCGCCGGGACAAAGAAACCGCAGTATGTTTCATTGCTCTGTTACCTTAAAGAGGATCGGGCGATTGAAAAGATTCTGACCGAAGTGCGTACCGGTATTCGCCGGAAGTTTCGGGTCGCAACGCTTCGCGGGTATGGTCCCCGCTATCTGCATTCAATCGGTCAGTTGTACAAAGGTGGGCCTGAACAGGGCCGGTTTGTTGTATTTATGCGAAACAACTACGAGCAGCTGGAGGTGCCCGGACGATTTTATGATTTTGGTCAATTGATATCCGCTCAGGCGATTGGCGACGTCCGGGCGCTGCTGTCTCGCAACCTGCCGCTGTTGGTTATCGCTATAGATGGAAATGCTGCCAAAGGATTGAAGGAGTTTGCCGATGTCGTCCATGCGATATGCAAATAAGGAGGCCGCAGTGGCCCCGTTTGACCCCTGGCGAGGATTCGCCGAACCGGCCCTCAGCGATGAGTGGCATAAAAAACTGACCGAGATGGCCCGGAAAGCCCGCGGCCATATATTGAAAATGACCAGCATCGCGGCGAGCGGTCACCCGGGCGGCTCGATGTCGTCGCTGGAATTGTATCTGACGCTCTACAATATGGCGCGGGTCGATCCCAGGGATCCGATGCGTGATGATCGCGACCGAATTATTGTGTCGCACGGTCACACGTCACCGGGTGCGTATTCATCGCTGGCGGCGGCCGGATTCTTCGACATTACGCCGGCGCTTCATGGATTTCGCCAGGGCGGATCGCCATTTGAGGGACATGTTGAGCGGACGGTCCCCGGTATCGAGTGGGATACCGGTAATCTTGGCCAGGGACTTTCGGTCGGTGTCGGCAAGGCAATCTACGCGCGCTTGTCCGGGATTGAGTTTCACACGTATGTGATGATGGGCGATGGTGAACAGCAGAAGGGACAAATTTCCGAGGCACGGCGCAGTGCGGCCAAGTTTGCTCTGAAGAATCTGACGGCTATTGTTGATTTTAACCGACTCCAGATCTCCGGAAGGACCCGCGAAATCATGCCGCAAAATGTCGCGGCTGAATGGGAGGCCGACGGTTGGCAGGTGGTCGAGATCGACGGGCACGACCTGAACCAGATCTACTCCGAACTGTATCGCGCAACCCAGGGTGAAGAAGGCCCGACGGTGATTATTGCCCGCACGACGATGGGGAAGGGCGTGTCGTTTATGGAAAACGATGAAGGGTTCCATGGTGCGCCGGTCAAGCGCGACCTGCTTGGGGAAGCCCTCCAGCAGGTGGGCGAGAGCGACAAAGATGTTGACTCGCTGCTGGAGCTGCGTAAGCAGGGACCGCCGCCAAAGTACAAAATGAAGTTGCCGAGCTACCCGATTGTTGAATCCGGGCAGCCCACGACCTATGACGTTGATACCAACATGGACAACCGCTCGGCGTTTGGTAAGGCGTTGCTCTCGGTTGCGGAATTGAATATGCAGCGACCGGAATTCACAATGGGTGTATTTGACTGCGACCTGGCCGGGTCGGTCAAGACGGCGGCGTTTGGCGAAAAGTATCCCGACAATTTTTTCCAAATGGGTATATCGGAACACAACACTGCCGCCGCGGCCGGTGCGTTGTCAGCGGAGCATGCGGTGTCGGTGTGGGCCGATTTTGGCGTGTTCGGAGTCGATGAAACGTACAACCAGGCTCGCCTGAACGATATCAATCACACCAACCTTAAGCTTTTCTGCACGCATACCGGCGTGCAGGTGGGTGAGGACGGTAAAACACACCAGTGTATTGACTACTTTGCGCTGCTGAATTCGACCTTCGGCTGGAAAGTGATCACGCCCGCCGACCCGAATCAGACGGACCGGATTACGCGTTGGGTACTGGCTCAGCCGGGCAACTACGCTGTCTTTATGGGCCGGGCGAAACTTCGGATAATTACCGATACCGACGGAAAACCTATTTTTGGCGGGGATTACGAGTATCGCTACGGTCGAATGGAAGTGCTTCGTCGAGGCGAAAGGCTTGTGCTGGTCACCGCCGGAAATATGGCCGGGGTCGCCATGGAGGCGTACGAGAAACTTGAGGAGGAGGGTGCCTTCGTCTCGTTAATCAGTGTTTCCGACTGGAGCGATATCCATCCGGATGACATCCAGATGCTGGCGACCTATGAGCACATCGTGGTTCTCGAAGATCACAACGAGAAGACCGGCTTGGGCACAACGCTGGCCGGGACGTTGTTTGAGGCCGGTGCGAAGTGTACACTGACGAAGATGGGTGTGACCCGCTATGCGTCATCTGGCAAACCGGTCGAGTTGTTCAAGCTGATCGGACTGGACCCGGATACGATTGTAGAGCGCATCACCAAAATCCTGCAGTAGCGAATCGTTGTCGGCCTGCCGATTTCACTTGCCCGGTCCCGCCGCGGGTTCTATGATCAGGTAGATAAAGTGTGTGTTCGGCGGCTGCCGGGTCAGCTGCCGGCCTGTCAAGAGGGGAAAGGCGGCCAGTTCGGCCGGCGTTATGTTTGTAGCCAACGTCAATTCTCGCACCACGCGGCTTGCGACAGTTTCGCGGATGGACGGCGGGATCCAGTTGCTCAATCGAGCCCAATTCAATACTGCCGATTTTGACGGTTTTGAGTCTATTCTCCAGCGTTATTTCCGTGATCATGAGGCCCAGGGCGGCACGATGTATATAGCCGTTCCGGGGCCGCTGTCCGGCAATGAGGTTTCCACTCATCATCTGCCGTGGCCGATCAACGGGGAGTCGGTAGCCGAGCGCATGTCGTTTGGTGGTGTGAGTCTCATCGATGAGTACCTTGCCGCCGCTCGCGGCATCCTCGAGTTGCCGTCGGATAAACTGTTCAGTATCAACGATGCCGCCCGGCAGCGGCCGGGAAATGTCGGGGTGATGACGGTCGAGCGGAATCTGGCCGAGGCGCTCATGATTCATAACGAGGGTCGGTACACGACATTTGTGACCAACGGGGGGCACACCGGGTTTGGGCCATCGACGCAGCTCGAGGTCGATTTGTGGCAGTACCTTTATTCCCGCAAAGACACTGTGGAAGTTGGTGATGTCATCAGTGAGCGGGGCCTGCTGACTATTTACGAGTTCTTTCTGGAAACCCGCGGGCTGCCGACGCCGGAGTGGTTTGAATCCGATCCGGACCGGGTATCACGACTCATTGAGTTATCGCTGTCCGGGCGCGACGATATCGCGGTCGAGGCGGTCGATCTTTTTGTCGACTGCTACGGGGGAGAGGCGGCGAATTTGGCCCTCCGCGGTGTAACGACCGGCGGGCTGTTTTTGGCTGGACGGATTGTGAGCGAATTGATGCCGGCCCTGGACCAGGGAAGGTTCATGGACAATTTCGTGCGACGTGGTGCGATTGAGGATACGCTGGCCGCTACGCCGATTCATGTTGTCATGGATCGCGAGGCTGCCCTGCTGGGAGCCGCCTGCCTCGCGCTGGAGAGTCAAGTCTGACAATGAAGAAAGTCGTCGCCTACCTCCAGGGCACTTACTCGAAGAAGGATCTTTCGTTTTACAAGTCACTTGCCCGCGGTCGTACGACCATTGCGGTCGACGGCGGATATCGGTTTTTCAGGGCCGCCGGCCTGATACCGGATTTTCTTATTGGTGATTTTGATTCAGTGCCGCGTCTCCCGCGCGACATTGCCGAGATGACGACCGTAATGGAATTTCCACCGGAGAAAGATATGACCGATGCTCACCTGGCAGTGGACTTTTGTCTCCGCGAGGGTGCCACGGAGATCGATATTGTCATGCCCGGGTTTGGTGATATCGATCATGCACTGGGATCGATTCTGCTGCTGGGGCTGGGGCAGCTGAAATCGTCCCGTAGCGGCGGGCCGAAAATCCGGGTCGTCAATCCGGCGTATGAAATTCGGCTGGTGGCCGATGTCTCGACGACGTTCCGCGGGTGCCAAGGCGACCGACTCTCAGTGCTTCCGCTTTCAGCGAGCATTCGTCTGAGCCTGACCGGCACGGCGTTTAATGTGAAGAACGTGAGAATCCGAATAGGTGAAACGCGCGGTTTGCGCAACGAAATCACGGCTGCCCGATCGACGGTAACGGTTGTTGGACGGGCGCTGGTGGTGCACCTATTTAGATAGTCGTAATCTTTGTTGTTCAATAACCTATGCGGATGCGACTGAGTTTGTGGAACTTTGGGCACATTTCGTTGCGTTGTGCAGGGTGAGTAAAGAAAAGGGAAGCTGTCGGCGGGCATCAGCGCTTGACAACGCCTGCCGAATACATATATTCACAGGCATTATGGCGGCCGCTGAGTGGACATACAGCGGAAAGCGCCGATAGCATGAAGTATACTGGGCGATCGTCCAATGGTAGGACATGCGGCTCTGGACCGTAGAATCGGGGTTCGAATCCCTGTCGCCCAGCTTTTTTCTGACCGACAGTAACCCATCTGAGTCAGTGAACAGATCACCGAACCGGATGCTTCGGCTGATTAGCCGGCTTATTCTCTCCATGAACTGTGATATGGAGCCTATGGTACTGCGAATGAACTACAGCGCCGCTCCGAGCACATCAAGATACTTATAGCCGCTGCCGGTCAGAAAGACCACGACGGTTTCGTCCCGGCCGATCTTTTCCTGTTGGAGCAGTTTCTTGAGTGCTGCAAGCGCGGCACCGTCCTCGGGGGCGCCGAAAATCCCCTCAAGCGAGCCGAGAGCTTTAGTCTCGGCAATCATTTCATCATCGGTGACAGTCACAGCTGTGCCGCCGGATTCCCGAATAGCGCGCAGCATAAGAAAGTCGCCGACAGCGCCGGGGACACGCAGGCCGGCGGCGAGGGTGAGGGGGTTCTCCCACGGTTCGGCCGACTCGGTGCCCGCCTCGAATGCGCGCGGGATCGGAGCGCAGCCCTCGGCCTGGACTGCGACCATGCGGGGGCGGGTGCTGTCGATCCAGCCGAGTTGTTCCATTTCGCCAAACGCTTTCCACATGCCGATAAGGCCGGTGCCGCCGCCGGTCGGATAGATGATGACATCGGGGAGTTCGAACCGGAGCTGCTCGCCGAGTTCGTAGCCCATCGTTTTCTTGCCTTCGATACGGTACGGTTCTTTCAAAGTTGCCACCGAGAACCATCCTTCGCTGGCGACCAGCTCAGCCACACGTGTGCCGCAGTCGGCGATGGAGCCGTCGACGTACTCAATCTCGGCGCCGTGGTAGGCGCAGTCGACGCGGAACGCTTCCGGTGAATTCGACGGCATCACGACCTTGCAGGCCAGTCCGGCTTTGGCGGCATAGGCGGCAGTGGCCGAGCCGGCGTTGCCGGCGGTGGGGATAATCAGGCGGTTGATACCGAGTTCTTTGGCACGGGATACAGCCATGCCAAGGCCGCGGGCCTTGAAGGACCCGGTGGGGTTGATGGTCTCGTCTTTGAGCAGGAGGTTTTTCATGCCAAGTTCAGCGCCGTACCGCCGGGAGGGGATCAGGGGGGTGCCGCCCTCGTGGAGGGTGACGATGTTGTCGGTGTGTTTGACCGGCAGGATTTCTTCGTAGCGCCACATAATTGGAAGGCGGTCGTGGATTTCGGCAAGATCCATGATTCGGGCCGCAGTTTCAAAATCGTAGGCGACCAGAATCGGGCCGCCGCACGGACAGAGGGTCTGGACGGAACTGATGTCAAAACGTTTTTCACACTTGCTGCAGTAGAGGTCGGTGGCGGTAGATTTGGTGGGCGGCATCGGGCAGAACTCCTATTGGGCGACGGCAGGTTTTCTTGTTTTGGTCCAAGCTAACATTCTCGCTGTTCTGAGCCAAGTCCAATCGGATGATTTTGTGGGCAAGACATAAAGAAACGGCGGGGTACGAGACCCCGCCGCAGAGTTTTTTGGAAGTGACCGGCGTCTTTTACGGGCAGGGAGGAGGGGCCGCGCCGCCACGGAAGAGGAAGTCGACAAGGGTGGTGAGATCGGCCACGTCGATAGATCCACTGGCGTTGACATCCGCTTCCTCGGGACAGGAGGGCTGCAGACCACCGCGGAAGAGGAAATCGACCAGCATGGTCAGATCCGCGATATTAACAGTCCCGGCGTCGTCGCCGGTAACATTCCCCCTGGCAATGCAGCAGCCCTGCTGGAGCATGTCTAACACGAGTGTTCTCGCTTCGGTCGGATTCATGTACCAGAGATGGAAGCCGTACAGATAAAGGGGTTGGTCTTCGGGGCTGGTGAAACGAACGCCAACGGGCTGGTTATCGAGCGGACTGCCGACAATGCTCGGGAGGACCTCGGCGAGGTGAGTGACATTTTCAGGGTCGACGCCGCTAAAGACAGACACCGACGGGGGCGAGTTATCCGGCCAGAGACTATTGGCAAAATTGCTGAATGGATTGCGGGCGGTGTCATAGGCAATCGACGGCAGGCTGTCTACGATGGAGACAGCCCGGGAGAATCCGAACAGCTCGTCTTCCGGCGGCAGGCCGAGGTCGAAGAAGTAGGCCAGTCCGACATGGAAAAGCGAATCTACTGGGAAGAATCGCTGAACGAACGGATGAGTCGCCTCATGGAACTGCGGATCGGCATCGATGACAAAATCGTCGTGGAGACCGGAGAATGACCCAAAGTAGGCCAGTTTGCCGCTGCCAAGAATGATCTTCTTGTAGCCGGCGACGGTGGCTTCGTAGCTCTCGTTGAGCGCCTGTTCATTCCAGTCATCGTCGACAATTACCAACTCGTATTTCATGAAGGTGCGCCAGTCAACACACCCGACCCCGTCCGGGCAGGTTGAATTGGCCGTATCGCCCCAACTGTAAATATCGTAGTCCAGACCGCTGAGAATCTGGTTGTAGAAAGCAACTACGCTGTCGTAATTCATCATGGAATTGGCTGTTCGGTTGGAATGAGTAACAACGAGGACGCCGCGGGTACGTTCGGGCTGGATGAGAGCCTCGATGTATGGCGAAAATTCCGACTCGGAACCATCGGCCTGGACGGCCGAGACGATGTAGAAGGAGCCGTCGACCGGTGAGTAGTCGACGAATTCCGTGTCCGATGCCGGTACTGTGGCATAGACGGGCATTTCGTAGTAGTAGAAGGTGTCCGCACCCTCTAGATGGATGTCCGTCGGTGTCAGGGCGGCAAGGGCCGATCCGCTGTCGTAAAACGCGTGGTAGACCGGAGCGGGCGGGAGGGTATCATCGATTCGGTAAATCCGGTACTCATCAAGGGGATCATCCGGCGGCGACCAGGATAATGTCAGCGAGCCTGGAACCGAATAGAAAGCGAATTCTTCCGTGGGGGTGGGGGCGTCGATCCGGCCCCCCGTTCGGAAGTAAATCGGTTTGCTGTACTGACGCGTTCCAAATGTTGTCCGATGTGCTACGACGGCGAAGTAGAGTTGATTCGGGTCAAGACCGGTGTATTCGTATTGAAATTTGTCTGCGTCGACAAAAACTTCTCGGTCGAGCGAGACCGGATCGAACCACGGCATCGGTGTTCCCGCATGGTCCAGCATGTCCGGAGTGACTGCGCCCAGCCCGATTGCATATCCGACAACATCGTCAAATGCATAAGAGTCCCATTCCAGCAGGGCCGAAGTCGTATCCGTCGATACGACTTTGAGGCCAAGCGGGGGGATGTCCGGGTCGAGCAGGAGTTGGGCGAGTGAGTCCGCTATCGCACCGGTTGAATACAGGCTGCTCAGGTCAAGTCCGGCGAGGAAAGAATCTGGCTCTGAGGACATTAAGTGATCAAAATTTGTCGAGTTCACGTGAACGGTATCAGAGATAAAGGTGGAGTAGATGAATCGCTCGCTTTGGCCGGGCTGGAGGTCAAACGGGCCGAAGGACAGAAGGAAACGGGTATCGAACCCATCCGTAAAGTCGGCTGCAATTGACTGGGGAGGATATTCCCAGGTGGGATCAGTGGAGTCAATCGATGCTGTGTAAATCTGGTCGTAGTCAATCTCTTTATTGCTCAAGACATGGTATCTCAGTGTGTCCGTTACTGGAGTTCCGGTTGCTCCCGACGGAAACGGTCTGGTCCCCTTGTGCCGAGGCCCGAAATCGAGCGAGGCGTTGCCGTTGCTAATCCACCAGTTGAAGCTGGTGTTGGCCAACGGAACTGAAGCATCCAGCAGTCGGAAACAGAAGCCCCGCTGAACAGTACTGCCCGACCCGAGCTGGAAATCGCCATCGTTGTCAAGGATGTACGCTATCGACGAGTCGCTCAGATAGCCGGCGATATCATCAGCAAATCCCTGCCCTTGGGCGGGATCCAAGGCCACGTCGGCGTCGTAGTAAAAGCCGATGTAGCCGCTCTCAATGGCATCATTGCCGTCATTGCTGACAACCATGTCATACAGAATGATCCGATCTTCGTTGGGCATGTGCCAGGAGTAGCTGCGATTGGCGACACGCAGCCCCAATGGTTGATGCGGTCTGTCGTAATCGGGGTTGGGGAGATTCGGGAAAGTATCCACGAATTCGGCACGGAAGGCAGTATCACTTCCCGGCGATGGAATGAGCGTCATGGTCGGTTGTGGATATGCCGACGGGTACATTTCGTACAGCCCGATCCAACCGTCGGAACTGGTCGACACCAGGGTGTCTCCGTTTACCACTCCGCCGATCCACATGGAACCGGCAAACAGGTACTGGGCGTGGTTCTCCGGCACGACATTGAAGCTGGTCGACTCGTCGATCGTCAATCCTAAACTTCGCGAGAAACCCGACCCGAAGAACCCGAAGCAGTCAAATGAGGCATTAATCAAGCCGGTTTCGTGCGTTGCAAAGAATTTTGGCCACTCCTGTAAGTACGTTGCTTGAGAAATCGACAGGGTTGGCTCAAGCTGATTTACCTCTTCTGACTTCTCGAAGTTTACCGGGGTGCGACCGAGTCCGGAACCGGTGAAGCCAAACAGCAGGATCAAAGTGATAATTGACAGCCGTAGGCCGTCAAGCGAAAGGCGCGACAGAAATGGCATAATCCCTCCAGGTTTGATTGCCGATGGACCCGACAATCCAGTATACTTTCAGCTCCGTCTGGTGTCAATTCGTGATTGCTCTCTACGTAACTGACGCGCGGAGCAACGTTGGTGTTTAATGAACAAAAAAACGGCAGGTGCTTCAGGCACCTGCCGGCGTGATCAGTCAGGCATTGTCGCGGTAGTCGAGGGGGTTATCCCTTCTTCGCGATCTTGGCCCACGTATCGCGCAGGCCGACCGTGCGGTTGAATATCGCCGCGCCCGGCTTGCTGTCCCGGTTGTCGACACAGAAGTAGCCGGTTCGCATGAACTGGAACCGTTCACCCGGTTTGGCGTCTTTTAGCGACGGTTCAAGTTTGCAGCCGGTCCTGATCTCGAGCGAATCCGGGTTAACATTGGTCAGGAAGTCCTCGCCTTCAGGGGCGTCGTTGGGATCCTCTTTGGAGAACAGGCGGTCGTACAGCCGCACTTCGCACTCACAGGCGTGCGCGCACGATACCCACTGCAGGGTGCCCTTGACCTTTCGGCCATCGGGAGCATCGCCGCCGCGTGTCTTTGGATCGTAGGTACAGCGCAGCTCGACCACGTTGCCGTTGTCATCTCTGACGACCTCGTCACACGTGATGAAGTAGGCATGCTTGAGCCGTACTTCACGACCCGGAGCCAGCCGGAAGAACTTTTTCGGCGGATCTTCCATGAAGTCATTCCGTTCGATATACAGCTCGCCGCTGAACGGCACTTTGCGGGTGCCGGCGGAGTCATCCTCGGGGTTGTTGACAGCCTCGAATTCTTCGACCTGACCCTCAGGGTAGTTGGTGATAACGACCTTGATGGGGTCCAGCACGGCCATAACGCGGTTGGTGACCTTGTTCAGGTGTTCGCGCAGGCAGTGTTCCAGCAGGGCGATATCGACCACGCTGTCTTTGCGTTTGGCCACACCGATCCGCTCGGCGAAATCGCGCAGCGATTCGGGCGTGTAGCCCAGCCGGCGCAGGCCGGTAATCGTGGGCATGCGGGGGTCATCCCAGCCGCTGACGTGACCTTCCTGCACCAGCTTCAGCAGCTTGCGTTTGCTCATGATGGTGTAGCTCAGTTCCAGCCGGGCGAATTCAATCTGACGCGGAGCGTAGATACCGAGGTTCTCGATAAACCAGTTGTACAGCGGCCGATGGTCCTCGAATTCGAGGGTACAGATCGAATGCGTGATTTTCTCGATCGAGTCCGACTGACCGTGAGCCCAATCGTACATCGGGTAGACGCACCATTTATCACCGGTCCGGTGGTGGCTGGCGTGGAGCACGCGGTACAGGACCGGATCGCGCATATTGAGATTGCCGGAGGCCATGTTTATTTTGGCCCGAAGCGTTTTGGAGCCGTCAGGAAATTCACCGTTTTTCATCCGTTCGAACAGGTCGAGGTTCTCTTCGACCGAACGGTTCCGATGCGGTGATTCTTTGCCCGGTTCTGTCAGCGTGCCCCTGTGTTCCCGGATTTCATCCGCAGTCAGATCATCGACATACGCTTTACCGTCCTTGATCAGTTGGACAGCCCATGTGTAGAGTTGGTCGAAGTAGTCCGAGGCGTAGAACAGCCGGTCTTCGTAGTCGGCCCCGAGCCAGGTCACGTCCTCGATAATCGACTCGACGTACTCGGCCTCTTCCTTGATCGGGTTGGTATCATCGAACCGGAGATTGAACTTGCCGCCGTACTTTTTAGCCAGGCCGGAATTCAGCAGAATGGACTTGGCGTGGCCAATATGCAGGTAGCCGTTCGGCTCCGGGGGGAACCGGGTATGGACGCGGTCGTAACGTCCGTTTTCCAGGTCCTCGTTAATGTGTTCTTCGATGAAGTTACTCGCGGTGGCTTCTTTGGCATTCATATATCGCTCTCTGGCTAGAGTTTGTCGATGCAATCATTACGGCTTTTTGTCGGCAGGTTACACGACAAATTCGACGATCCGCCGTCGTTAAGTCAGGTAATGTAGGGATTTCGGGCGGCTTGCCAAGTAGAAACTGGCCGGGGGAAAATCAGTTCACCGTTTGATCGATTTTGTTGGTGCAGTCAGGGCAGATAGTATGCTCCAGCCCGACTTCGGTATGGCGTCGAAAGATGTTCATGGCATCGACCGCTTTTTCTACCTCGACCCATAATTCCGGTGAGATTTTCACGCGCTTGCACCAGCTGCACATCTGGATCACGGTCTCGGTTCCGCTGACGGCCACCCCCGGCAGGTCGACCGGTTCGCGGTCCTCGGCTTTTAATACACGGGTGCGAAAAAAGAGGGCGTTGTTCCGCATCGGCGCGATGTGCAATTCAAGCTCCATGCGGCGGGCTGATGTGTCGCAGCGGAAAGGAATCCGGATAGCCCGGTCTGAGGACCGCACGCGCTCGTAGATTGTATGAAAAATCTCACGCGTGTCCTCGCCGTAAATATAGTCATTGAGATTTCGGCCCACGACAGCATCGCCCACAAGCTGCTCAGCGTCGCCCTGACGGGCGAATGTATCCCAGTCGCCGCCGACCGATGTAATAATATCGGTTGAGTCTATTGAATATTCTACATGCATTGGTATCTTTCGTCTAGTGCGTATTGGTGCGGTGCGATGCAGGCGCCCGGTGTCTGTCTTCAATGTACGGATTCAGCCGATCAGTGCAACCGGTTTCTATAATTTATATCGGGCTGTTGACCCGGTGGGTGTCAGAGCATACCATGTATGGGACACCTGAACGGAAGAAGGTACGATGCCCGAATTCAGACAGAATCCTGCCACCAAGGAGTGGATAATCCTCGCTCCCGAGCGCGGGAAACGACCGAAAGATAGCGATACAGCCACATCCCCGCGGGACTCGCTTCCGGAATACAAGGAAGACTGCCCCTTCTGCCGCGGCAATGAATCGATGACAACCGAGCCGATTCTGGAGCTTCCGTCGGCGGATGACTGGCGGGTGCGAGTCGTGCCGAACAAGTTTGCCGCGCTGAAGCGCGACCTGGACCCGACCCGGGAATGGCACGGCCGGTTTCTTGCCGCCGACGGATATGGGGTGGCCGATGTGCTGATCGAACACCCAAAACACAATGTCTCACCGGCGCAGATGAATGACAGCGAGGTCGAGCTGTTTCTTACCGCCTACCGGATGCGGCAGCGGCAAATCAATAGTGACGAGCGCATCAACCTGGTAACGATTTTTCGGAATTACGGGGCTGCGGCCGGAACCTCCCTGGAACATCCGCATTCGCAGATTATTGCCACGCCGATAGTGCCTCCGCACGTTCGGTACCCCATTCAGCAGGCAGTCCAGCATTACGACAAGTATGGGTCTTGCGTTTACTGCGATATGGTAAACGAGGAGTTGAAGCAGGGAGAACGTATTATATCGGAATCCGAGCACTTTGTCGCCTTTTGTCCGTATGCCGCTCGGTCGCCGTATGAATGTCGGATTTATCCGAGGCGGCATGTCGCCACTTACTATCTGTCGTCCGATGAGGAACTGGCTGACTTGGCTGCGCTGCTGCGCTCGTGCCTGGCGCGCCTCCATATCGCCCTGGGTGACCCGGACTACAATTACCTGATTCGTTCCGCACCGGTTGGCGATCATGATACCCGTTATCTCCACTGGTATATGGTGATTATTCCCAAGGTCTCCATTCGGGCAGGCTTTGAGATAGGCACGGGAATTTATATTAATACGGTGGCACCGGAGGAATCGGCCCGCGTACTGCGGGAGACACCGGACCGGTTGGGATAGGGTCGCGGCGGCGCTAAAACAGTTCCCTGGGCGCGGCTGACCTTTGCCAGAGTTCGTGCATGAAATCAAACAGCTGCTCGCTCAGCGATACCTTGTATGGTGTCGGGTTGAGTCTGCGAAGGTGATCCTCGCGAAGTCGCCCAAGCTGTTTTTTGCGATATTCACGGGCTTCGTTGAGGGTGGCGATGGGGCCGACCAATTTACCGTCCCAGATGACATGATGCACCGGCTCGACCTCTATCGGTGTGACGTAGGTTCGGCGCGCCCGCTCGTAGGGATGACAACAGAGCACTTTCTTGCCCGGCTCGGGTGGTTTTTCATCATCGCCTATCATGAGATCGACCAGCGGAAATCCTTCCGAGCTGTAGAGCCGATAGGCCAGCTTCTTACCGGGAATGGTTACTTTGGATGTATCCTCGGACAGCTTGATTCGTGGTTCATCGCGTACCTGAACGATTTTATAGACGACGCCCAGCGAGGGATCGTCGGCACAAGTCACCAGGCGGGTTCCGATCCCGAAGATATCGACCTCGTGGCCCTGCTGATTGAGGGAGCCCAGCGTGTCTTCGTCGATTTCGTTACTGGCGACGATTTTCTGCTCGGGCAGATCAACCTCGGCCACCTCGGCGGATTCGTTGAAAATCCGGCGCGATTCCTTGGAGAGGTGGGACAGGTCTCCTGAATCCAGCCGGATGCCCAATGGTTGATGACCGAGCGATGCAAGAGCAAGTGCCACGCAGACAGCATTCGGTACTCCGGAGCGAAGGGTGTCGTACGTATCAACCAGCGCCAGAAAGCCGTTCGGGAACGCCTGGGCATAGGCGATAAACGAAGCGAGTTCACCGTCGTGGGTGTGTATGTAGTTCAGTTTCTTGCGATAGTTGAGCACGAGCTCGACAAAGTTGTGGGTGTCGCCATTGGTATCGGTCATGGTTCGATCCGAGATTTCCTCCAGGCCGGTAAACGACGAAATGTAGGCGTGGGCCTGGGTGCCCGAGATACTCATATCAAAGAGCTTCCCGGCCATCACGTTGCTGGTTCCGTCCAAACCGCCGAGATACGAGTAACGGGCGGCAGACAGGGCGCCGTCGGGGCCCTGTGCCCGGCGCAAGCCAAACTCGATTACAGATTTATCATCGCCGGCGGCCAGTCGGAGTCGACTGGCGTAGGTCGCCACGAGGCTCGGGAATCCGATAAGATTGAGGAGTGTTGATTCCAACAGCTGGCAGATTGCCAAAGGTCCCTGGACACGGATGACCGGGATACGCGGGAACATGACATCGCCTTCCTTGATCGCGTGCACCGTGACCTGTGAACAGTCCAGCCCGGCCAGCCATCGTTTGAAGGCATCGGTGCACTGCGGTATCTGTTTCGCAACATATTCGATGTCTTCAGACGTCCAGCGATAGTTCTCGATGAATGCGAGGGCTTCGGAGATGCCGGCACAGACGGTAAACTCGCCTCCGAACGGGTTTTTTCGAAAAAAGAGATCAAACACAGCATGGTCTTCGTGTCTGCCGGCTTGAAAATACGCATATGCCATCGTTACTTCGTACAGATCAGTGAGTAGCGGGGTCACATGGGAGTTTATGTTCTGCATGAGCTTGAATCCTCAAAGTGAGTTTTCGTGGAAAAGCAGTTCGCTGATGGCGGCGACGACCGATGATAATCAATTAACAGTGGTCGGGCAATCCTGTTCCGGGGTGAAAAGTGAACGGAACGGGCTTTTTTGGTGTTACAATAATTAAACGGAGGCGGCTCTGTCGGCTGGTTACCACCCGCTCTTACATCACTGTCTACCGGTTTATGGCGGGTCTGTCCCGCGCACAGGAACAGGTAATGCTCATTCCAAGGAGGCGATAGCAGATGCAAAAACCGCTTGAGTTAACATTCAAAGACATAGACAGGTCGGATGCCATCGAGTCTCTGGTGCATGAAAAAGTCGACCGACTCGAACAATTCTGTGATAACATCACGAGTTGTTTCGTTATAATCGAGAAGCCGCAGAAGCACCAGAGTTCCGGTAATCCGTTCAAGGTCGTAATCGAGGTACGAATCCCGCCGAACAAAAATCTGGTGGTGCGTCGGGACCCCGGCGAGGGGGAAATGCACGATCCACTGGATGCCGTAGTGCGCGATGCCTTCGCGGCAATGGAACGCCAGGTGAAGAAGACAACGGAGTTGCAGCGCAATGAGATGAAGACGCCGGCGGACGCACAGGTGGTGGGGATCGTCAGGGAAGTTGTGGCTGATGAGGGCTACGGTTTCCTGCAGACACTGGACGGTCGCGACATTTACTTTCACAAAAACGCGGTAGTGCACGACGACTGGGGCCGGCTCGAAGTCGGGACCGGTGTGCGGTATGTCGAGAGGGAAGGTGAAGAAGGGCCGCAGGCGAGTACGGTCCAAATTGTTGACAAACCGGGTGCGCGCCGTTCCCATGTCGAGGATGACTAGTACCTGAGGAAGGGAGAGCAGCATGAGTTTTCCGTTTGTGCCGGGTCCCGAGGTCGAGGTACCGGAGATATCTTATGAGGGGAAGGTTTCTCTGCCGGCCTCGAAGACGGCGCTGATTATCGTTGATATGCAAAATGACTTTGTGAAGGAGAAGGGAAGCCTTACCGTGCCGGCGGCAGTCGACACCGTGCCGAATATAAAGAACCTGCTTGAGTCGGCCAGGAAGGCCGGGGCTAAGATCGCGTTTACCCAGGATAGCCAGGTGAAAGGTGATCCGGAATTTGACATCTGGCCGGAGCATTGCCTGATGGGAACCTGGGGCTGGGAGATAATCGATGAACTCAAGCCGCGTGAGGACGAACTGATTTGCCGGAAGAATCGGTACGACGGCTTCTACGACAGCTGGCTTGGGCATTTCCTCGGCAACATCTGGAAGTGCGAGCATGTCGTTATTGTCGGAACAGTGGCCAACATTTGTGTCGCCCACACGGCGGCCTCGGCCGGTCTGCGCTGGTACAAGCTGGTGATGCCGGCTGACGGCATTTCGGCGTTGACTGAATTCGATCAGGCCCTCACATTACATCAGACCGGCAAACTCTACGCTGGACGATTGGTGAAGTCGACCGAGGATATCACATTCGAATAACCGCACTACTGCGGTAAAGAAGGAGTTATACAGAAAATGGCTACCAACAGGGCTTCTGCTGTCTGGGAAGGTGATTTAAAATCCGGTAAGGGAACAATGGAAGTCGATTCCGGGTCATTCCGGGGATCCTACTCCGCCGCCTCGCGCTTCGAAAAAGGCGCAGGCACCAACCCGGAAGAACTCATCGGCGCGGCTCACGCCGGCTGTTTTTCGATGTCTCTTTCACACGCTCTAGACGAAGCAGGTTTTGCCCCGGAGCGAGTAGATACCAGCGCCACCGTGGAACTCGAGAAAGTCGAGGACGGATTCAAGATAGTCTCGATTCACCTCGTGACCGAGGGAACCGTATCAAAAATCGACGAATCGAAATTCAAAGAGATCGCCGAAGACGCTAAACACAACTGTCCGGTGTCAAAAGCACTGACCGGTGTCAACATTTCGCTGGAGGCGTCACTCAAACAATAGTGTCAGCCGGTCTCAGATCCTGTGTCGCAGAGCGAGTGGCAGCCGATGGTTCAGAGGAACAATCGATAAGATGCATGACGCTCTAGTTGTCGGCAGCGGGCCCAACGGCCTTGCTGCTGCAATTACGCTTGCACGCGCCGGTAAGAAGGTTCTCGTGCTGGAGGGGGCCGAGACAGTCGGCGGCGGGCTGCGGTCGGCAGAGCTGACTCTGCCGGGCTTTGTTCACGATGTCTGTTCGGCGATACATCCCCTCGGGGTTGGATCGCCCTTTTTTCGTTCGCTTCCGCTGGAAAAACACGGCCTGAGCTGGGTGGAGCCTGAGTTTCCCGCGGCCCATCCACTCGCTGACGGCTCGGCGGCGATTCTAAAACGATCGGTCGATGATACCGCCGAACAGTTTGGGGAGGATGCAGAGGCATACCGTAAGCTGATGGGGCCGCTTGCCGATAAGTGGGAGAAACTTGCGCCCGATCTATTGCGCCCGTTCGGTCTGCCCGGACATCCGCTTGCCATGGCCCGATTTGGATTGAACGGCCTTCGGTCAGCAAAGGACCTTGCCCATAAGTATTTCTCGGCTCAAAAAGCTAAGGCGTTATTTGCCGGGATGGCGGCGCATTCAATACTGCCGCTGGACCGTCGCGGTTCCGCGGCCATTGGTTTGGTGCTGGCTATGACCGGTCATGCGGTCGGCTGGTCGTTTCCGGTCGGCGGGGCGCAGTCTTTCGCCGATGCACTCGTCGATTATCTGAGTTCGCTCGGGGGCGAAGTGAGTCTGCTCTCGCCGGTGCGGTCGCTGGAAGATCTTCCGCCGGTAAAGGCGGTCTTATTGAATATCTCGCCAAGGCAATTCCTGGAGATTGGGGGAGAACAATTGCCCCAAAAGTACCGAGAGTCGCTGGGACGCTACCGCTACGGTCCGGGGGTGTTCAAGGTTGACTGGGCGCTCGATGGTCCTGTCCCGTGGAAAGCGAAAGACTGTGCGAATGCCGGGACAGTGCATCTGGGCGGCACCTTTGAAGAAATTGCGGCCGGTGAAACCGCGGTGTGGGAGGGGAAGCACCCCGATCGACCGTTTGTGTTACTTGCCCAGCATACGCTGTTTGACAAGTCCCGCGCTCCGGCGGGAAAGCACACAGTGTGGGCGTACTGTCACGTCCCGCATGGTTCTTCAGTCGATATGACGGCGCAGATAGAACGACAGATTGAGCGTTTTGCGCCGGGATTCCGGGAACGGATACTTTCTCGGCACACAATGACCGCCACCGCCTTTGAGCAATACAATCCAAATTATGTCGGTGGTGATATTAACGGTGGAGTGCAGGATCTGGGGCAGTTGTTTGCCCGTCCGGTCAGGCCGCTGAATCCCTACGCCACCCCGCTGAAGAACGTATTCCTGTGTTCATCGTCGACACCACCGGGTGGCGGGGTGCACGGCATGTGCGGCTATCATGCGGCCAGGCTGGCTTTGAAGAATGCCTTGTAATCGGGATGCAATAGAGCCTCATGGGACGGTTTTGGGCTGAGTGATTGTCGGATATAATAATCCTGTGAAGAGCTAAGTTGTTTTCAAATTGTATCTTAGGCTTATTGCTTTGCCAAAGATTGTGAAAAAAATCTCGTGCATTTCGGGCGAAAATGGTGTTTATTGTAGGCGAAACGAAGATGTCGCCTGCCCGTTATGCATTGACGGGCCGGCACCGAGGACCGGAACGAAAGGAGCCGGAAATGGGCATTTTGACTGTCGATAATGTCAGTCTTGCACTGGATGACAAACCAATTCTCAACAACCTCACGATAGATTTCTGGGAAGGTCATGTGCACGCCGTGGTCGGACCCAATGGCGCCGGCAAATCAACACTTGCCGCGACGATCATGGGACTGGCCGGATACCGTGATTTCGACGGTGATATTTTGTTCGACGGCGAGTCGATCAAAGACGAGGCAATTGACCAGCGCGCCCGGAAAGGCATCACCCTTGGCTGGCAGGAACCGGCCCGATTTGAAGGACTATCAATCTGGGAGTTTCTTGCGACCGCGGCCAAAGACAAGAGCCGGGAGAATCTCAGCGAGATTCTTGACGACGTCGGCCTTAATCCTGATGATTACCTTCGCCGTGCAGTTGACAAAACGCTTAGCGGCGGCGAACGGAAAAAGGTGGAGCTGGCCTCGATCCTGGCGATGGAACCGAGAGTCGCGGTACTGGACGAACCGGATTCGGGAATTGATATCGAGTCAATCGAACGGATTTTTGAAGCGGTTAAGCTGTTGAAGCAGCGAGGCACGACGGTCATTCTGATCACCCACAGCCTGGCGGTGCTTGGTCAGGCCGAGCATGCCTTCTTGCTCTGCAAAGGAAGCCTGGTTGACAAAGGGTCGGTCGAGAATATTCGGCAGTATTTCGAAGGCAAATGTCTCCCGTGCGACCACAAGAATTTTCCTGAACTCGAAGATACGGGAGGTGCCAATTGAGCAGCAACTCCCAACTCATCAGCGATCTCTACCAGAGTATCAGCGCCGATCCGCACCAGTTGAAGGATCCTAATGTCGCGCACATGGAGATCAATCACAACCGGGTGCTGGGTATGAACGCGGTGCCGGGGCTGAATATCGATGTCGACGAACTAAATGACGGCATTAGCGCGATCATTCGGCTCGATGAGGGAACAGTCGTAGAGAATCCGGTGCATCTCTGTTTTGGCATGCTGCCGAAAGAGGGTATACAACGAATTATTCTCGACGTTGAGATCGGTGCCAACTCCAAAATCTCGCTGCTGGCGCACTGCACCTTCCCGGTTGCAGTCGATGTTCAGCATTTGATGAACGCCGAAATCAGGGTGGGCAAAGGGGCGGAGTATTCGTACTTTGAGCGTCATGTGCACAGCCCCTCCGGGGGTGTCATCGTGGTGCCGAAAGCGAAGATCCTTGTGGATGAAGGGGCGTCGTTCAAAACGGAGTTTGAGCTGCTCAAAGGTCGGGTTGGCAAAATCGACATCGACTACGAGGCGTTCTGTCAGGCTCACAGCCTGCTGGATATGTCGGCCAGGATCAGTGGTCGAGGCGATGACGATATCAGGATCAACGAGACCGCCCACCTGCTCGGTGAGTATGCCAGAGGTGTGTTGACCTCGAAGATCGCCGTGCGCGACAAGGCGACCGCCCGGGTTTTCAACAAATTGACCGCTGAAGCGGCCTATGCCCGCGGGCATGTCGACTGTAAGGAGATCATTCAGGACGAGGGCATGGCCGAAGCGGTGCCGATTGTGCAGGTGCGTCACCCTAAAGCGCATGTCACCCACGAAGCTGCCATCGGCAGTGTCGATAGCCGGCAGCTTGAAACGCTGATGTCGCGTGGTCTCGATGAGGATCAGGCGGTTGAGACTATTATTAACGGTCTGTTGACTCGTTAAGTCATTACTATTCAAGATCAATGACAGCCCCTGCCGGGAATTCCGGGTGGGGGTTTTGTTTTGGCCACCGGGTCCTAGACCCGGAACAATGCTCAACCTGTTGTGTTAGACAGATATAGAAACAGAAAGGAGTTGCTCGTTTCATCCAGGGAAGCATTCGGATAAAGAAAGATTTCGAGCTGCCTTCACGCCACCACGACATTACCATCTTCCGACGAAGCACGACTATAGAACGCCTCTTTCGCGGGATCAAAGTCGGGTCTGCGGGCAACAGTCAGCCGTACCGGCAATTTCTGGCCCCGGAGGTGTCCGAGCGATCAATACCGGCCGGCGAGGAGTAAGTAGATGTTTTCATTACAGGCAATTACGGCTCTTGTGGTTGCTATCGCACTCAGCGCTGTCATGATCCTGGTGTTTCGGTGGCAGCGTCCGGGTGTCCGCGGCTATTGGGCCTCGGCCCTGTACTTGTTTGTGTTGTTGTTTGTCGCCAGTTGGGCCGGGGGAGTGTGGGCGGCGCCATTTGGTCCTGAAGTCAGCGGTGTGTACTGGCTGCCGTTTCTGATGGCGGGTGCGATTTTTGCCCTCTTGCTGCTGGGAGTGGCGCCGTTTCGTCGTCCGGATTCAGCCGAAGAAGCCCAGCGGCAGGCTGAAATTTCGGCCGGAGCAGGCGG
This sequence comes from uncultured Ignavibacteriales bacterium, assembly GCA_964612145.1. Classification (GTDB taxonomy): domain Bacteria; phylum Zixibacteria; class MSB-5A5; order GN15; family FEB-12; genus JAGNLV01. The sequence continues at coordinate 94,563 of CAZTBP010000009.1, forward strand.
CATTCTCCATGTGGCGTTCTGGCTTTTGTTGATTGCCCTGGTAATTGTGATAATTGCGCACTACTTCTAAGCGCCATGAAAGACATTTAAGAGGATGATTTGAAGCTCCGCAGTCTAAAAGAAATAAAAGGTTACGCGGTCGAAGCAGCGGACGGTGCGATGGGCCAAGTCGATGACTTCCTGTTTCACGACGACGGTTTCAGGCTGCGTTACCTTGTTGTCGATACCGGTGGATTTCTTACCGGTCGAAAAGTGATCATTCCGCCCGATGTCCTGGAGAAACCCGACCGGAAATCGAGGGCGTTTCCGGTGGACCTGAATAAAGAAGAGGTAAAAGCAAGCCCGCCTCTGGCGGCTGATGAACCTGTGTCGCGTCAGCACGAGGCGGAGATTCATAAGCATTTTACATGGCAGCCGTATTGGGAGGGAAGGGCTCCGGGTGGATTCCCGGTTTCAGGAACAGCGGTTGGGACGGAGAAAGAAGCGCCTGATAGCGAAAGGTCCTCCGGCGACCGGCATCTTCGATCGTTTAACGAGATTCTCGGGTACGCTGTTGCCTGCAGGGACGGCGACGTGGGTGAGGTTGATGACTTCATTCTTGATGATGACTCATGGAGCCTGCGGTACTTTGTGATCGATGCCGGTGGCTGGCTCTCGGACCGAAAGCTCGTCCTTGCCCTTCCCTGGGTAAAAGGGGTCGACTGGGAGACCCGGGGCGTGCAGGTCGATGTTACAAAACAGGAACTAAAGCAGAGCCCCCAGTTTGATCCGTCGGTGGTGCTCGATCGTGAGTTCGAGAGGCGGCTCCATGAACATTTTGGCAAACCGGGGTACTGGACGTGATCGCCGGGACGCGACGATGCCGTGTTGTTCTGCTATTAATCTCGCGAGATATATGTGGCCCGGAAATACAACAGGAATTAACCTCCAGCGCGGAGTATACGAGTTATGAACATTGACTCACTGACGCTTTCCGACTTTTGGGAGCAGTTCGAGAAGATTTTGCATTACGAGCTGTTCAAGGTTGGAGAAACCCCGATCACATTCAGCTCTATTCTCGTTTTCTTTCTCCTTTTCGGAGTTCTGCTGATAATATCGCGTATTATGGCGCGTCTGCTTGCCTCACGGGTATTGTCCCGGCTTGGGATGGAGCGCGGGACCGTCTATACCTACAAACGGATTACGTTCTACACGCTTTCGATTCTCTCGGTCGTGATTGCGTCCCAGTTTGTCGGGATTAACCTTAGCGGACTGGCCGTTATTTTCGGCCTGCTGTCGGTTGGTATTGGTTTCGGGCTTCAAAATGTGACCTCCAATTTCATCTCTGGGATCATCCTGCTTTTCGAGCGCCCGATCCGCATCGGGGACCGTGTCACGGTGGGCGATACGCTCGGCGATGTAATGGCTATTAACATACGGTCTACTACCATCCGGTCGCTGCAGAATGTGTCCATTATCGTGCCGAACTCCAACTTTGTGTCACAGGAGGTGGTCAACTGGACGCACACCGACCCAAAAGTCCGGTTGGACCTGCCGGTAAGTGTTTCGTATAGTTCAGACCTGGACAAGGTCCTCAATACGCTTCAGGAGATCGGAGAAGCGAACGAGAGTACCCTTGACGATCCCAAACCCGAGGTTCTGCTGCTGGAGTTTGGTGATTCCTCGTGGTACCTGGAACTGCGTGTGTGGCTGGAGACGCCGTATGCGTCGTTTGTGGCGACATCAGCTATTAACTGTGAAATCGTGCGGAAATTCCGTGAGCGCGGTATAGAGATTCCATTCCCGCAGCGCGATTTGCATATCCGGTCGCCGTTGCCGGTACCGCTGCGAACGGACAAAGAAGAAAGGGCAACCGGATCCTGAATATGAACCGGACGATGCAAGTGAATCAGAAGATAGATTTAGATGAGAGTATACAGCGGAGTTGACAATGAATAAAGAGCATGCAGACTACAAAGACAGAGCAACGTTGAAGAAGCCCGATCCGCCCGATCGGGACAAACCGAAAGTACCGATAAAGACGCCGCCGGATCCGGAGCGTAAGCCGGGTGATAAACCGCCACGGCCGCGAAAACCTCCGCGCCGGCCCCCGCCCGAGGATCCGACCGAGAAGACGCCGGATAAACCACCGAAGAAACCACCGGCGTGATCAACAGGACAGGGTGAAATGATAGTGGAAACCAAGGTTATCTGAGATAAGACATAACGGATATGAGTAAAGAAACGAACGAATTTGAGTTGATCGGTGTCGAGGACTACGCGAAATACATTGGCGCCGAAACAGTCGAGCGAATCCTGAACAAGGCCAAAAATCTTCGCGACCTGCACGTTGCCAACGTCAATTCAACATATTACGGTGGCGGGGTGGCCGAATTGTTGTCGGCCCTGGTACTCCTGATGAACTCGGTCGGAATCAAGACCGGTTGGCGGGCGATTCAGGGCGAGCCGGACTTTTTTGGGGTGACCAAGAAGATGCATAATGCACTTCAGGGCGGCGACATCAATCTCTCGGATCGTAAGAAGAAAGTCTTTGAAGAAGTCATTTTCGAAAATGCCGTAAGAAATCACCTGGACCACGACATTATCGTGATCCACGATCCGCAGCCGCTGCCGATGATCAAGCATTTTAAGAAGAAGTCACCATGGATATGGCGGTGTCATATTGATCTCACCGAACCGCATCCGGGCCTGTGGTGTTACCTGACGGATTTTGTCGAGCGCTACGACGCGGTTGTTCTGTCGCTCGAGGAGTACAAACGTGATTTAAAGACACCGCAGCTGTTCTTTGAGCCGGCGATTGATCCGTTCAGTCTTAAGAACAAGAAGCTCGACGATGCCGAGATCGAAGAGCGGCTCGAACATCACAATATCCCGACCGACCTGCCGTTGATTGTTCAAGTGTCCCGGTTCGACAAGTGGAAGGACCCGCAGGGGGTGATTGATGCGTTCAAGATAGCGCGCCGCGAAGTTGATGCGACGCTGGTACTGCTGGGAAATCCGGCCACGGACGATCCTGAGGGTGCGGACGTTTTCGAGTCGCTGCTGGATCAGAGTGAAGAGCGGATTATCATTTTGTCGCAGCAGGATACGGCTCTGGTAAACGCACTACAGTGCAGAGCTGATATAGTGGTACAGAAATCAATTCGAGAGGGTTTTGGTCTGACTGTAGCTGAGGCGATGTGGAAGAAAGCCGCTGTGATCGGCGGTAAAGCAGGTGGAATCAAGAAACAGATAACCGATGGCGAGAACGGCTTCTTAGTCAGTTCGGTTGAGGAAACCGCCGAGCGGATGGTACAATTATTGAAAGACAAGGACCTTAGAACAAAGATGGGGGAGAAGGCCAGGGAAACGGTGAAAGAGCGGTTCCTGCTCACGCGGTATCTCGAGAATTACCTTGATCTGTTTAACTCATTCGAGTCGCATTTCACCGTCCGGGGTCACAATGCAAACTAGCGTCGACTTAAATATCCGAGAATTCCAACCAAGGGAAGGATGAAAAGATATGAATATACTGCGTATGAAAGACCTCAAAGAACTGATCGGTGAGTACGAGGGGCCGTGTGTCTCTATATACATGCCCACTCATCGCTCGGGCAAAGAAGTTGAGCAGGACCCTATTCGGTTCAAGAATCTCGTGCGGCAGGCGATTACCCAGCTTGAAGAGTTGGGAATGCGCAGTGCCGACGCGCGGGAGATGCTCAGTGTGACCGATCCACTGCTCGAGGACATTATGTTCTGGCGGCATCAGTCGGATGGTCTGGCAGTATTCGTTTGCCGGGATAAGAAGTCTTTCCACCAATTCCGACTGCCGTTTTCCTTCCCGGAACTGGTTGTGGCCGGTGACCGGCTGCATATCAAACCGCTGGTGCCGGTCATTACGAACGACGGTAAATTCTACATTCTGGCAATCAGTCAGGATCGCGTGCGTATTCTGCAAGGAACCCGTGACAGTGTGGCCGAGGTCGACCTGGAGGACATCCCGAGCAGTCTGGCCGAGGCGCTGCGGTTTGAGCAGCCGCAAAAACAACTCCAGTTTCATACCGGCAGCCCGGGCCAGGGTGGTCGACGCGATGCCATGTTCTTTGGTGCCGGTGATGCTGATCCCGACGTAAAAAACGAGATACTGCGCTATTTCCAGCAGGTTGACCGCGGTGTGATCGAGTTGCTCAAAGAGGAGCAGGTGCCGCTGATACTTGCCGGTGTTGAGTACGTTTTCCCGATTTATCGGGAGGCCTCGAAGTATCAGCATATTGCCGAACAGGGTATTGCCGGCAACCCCGATGAGACGTCGGCGAAGGAGCTTCACGAAAAGGCCTGGGAGATTATCAGGCCGCATTTCAAAGAGCAGCAGCGCAAAGCGATTGAGCGGGTCGAGGAAGTACTCGGCTCTGATCGCAAGGACGGTTCCAGCTCGTTTATGGAAATAGTGCCGGCAGCACAGCAGGCCAGGATTGAGACCCTGCTGGTCCCGTACGGTGTTCAGCAGTGGGGGACGTACGATCCGGAGACGGCAACAGTTGAATTGCACGATGAACGTCAGCCGGGTGATCAGGATCTGCTGGACTATGCCGTAACCCACACTCTGGCGACGGGTGGATCCGTGTACGCTATGGAGCCGGAGAATGTCCCAGGGGACGGCGGTGTTGCGGCAATCTTCCGCTACGCTATTAAGTCCGGTGCGACAGAGTAGAAAGCAGTGTCCACAAAGTTTCAGGAGGTCGACATATGAAACTTAAAGGCAAGAAGATCGCGATTTTTGTCGCGAATCTCTATGAAGATATGGAATTCTGGTACCCGCACCTTCGTATGAAGGAAGAGGGGGCCGAGGTAACGGTCATTGGTCCACAGAAGGGCTCGTTTAAGGGCAAACATGGTGTGCCGGCCGAGGCTGATTCGGCGGCGAGCGATGTCAAAGCGGCCGACTTTGACGGCCTCATTATCCCGGGCGGCTATTCGCCGGATCACATGCGGCGGGAGCCGAAGATGGTGCAATTCGTCAAAGAAATGGCCGACGAGGGCAAACCGGTGGCGGCAATCTGTCACGCCGGTTGGATGCTGGCCTCCGCAGACATCTTGCACGACCGAAAAGTAACCAGTTTCTTCTCTATCAAGGATGATCTCCAGCATGCGGGGGCGCAGTGGGTTGACCAGGAGGTAGTCAACGACCGTAATATCATCACGTCGCGCAATCCCAACGATCTGCCCGCGTTCTGCCGCACATTCATAGACGCTGTGGCCGGATCGTAAGCTATGCCCGAGGATGTGGTGCATAAAGACCCGCTGGAGGCCATGAACACGCCCGACCGCGCCCTGATCCCGCCGCCCAAAGACGATCGGGACTTCAACATGGGTCGGGCTCTGGCGGAGACGGCATCTTACGATGCCGCGGATTTTGTTTTGATCGGCTGCCCCCAGGATATCGGTGTCCGGCGCAACAAGGGGCGACCCGGTGCCCACGAAGCACCGGAGGAAATCCGTCGTGCGCTTTACAAGTTCCCTGCTCCCGATTTTGCCCGCGAGGGCAGCGTATGCGACCTGGGCGACGTCAACCTGCACAAGACACTGGAAGGGACCCACGCACGACTTCGACGGATCGTACGGCAAGCGCTTTCGGACGGCAAACGAGTGATAGTCCTTGGCGGCGGGAATGATATTTCTTATCCCGATGTGGCTGCTTTGGACGATGTCGCCGACAACATCCTCGCGTTCAATATCGACAGCCACTTTGATGTCCGTGAATCGGAAAAACGCCATTCCGGTACACCATACCGTCAACTGCTGGAGCAGGAGTATCTGCATCCGCCGCATTTTTTTGAGATGGCCGGTAAGACTATCGCCAATGCTCCCGAATACGAGTCATATCTTCGTGAGAAGGGGGTGAACATCGTCCCGCTGGAGGAACTTCGTGAGCGAGGCATGACGGCTGTATTTGAGAAGATTCTGGCTGACTTTTCCGGCGATGCCGTCTTCTGGGGTTTTGATATCGATGCCGTCCGGGCCAACGATGCGCCGGGAGTCAGTGCCTCCTATCCGGTCGGGCTCACTGCCGAGGAGATCTGTCAACTGGCAGCGCTGGCCGGAAAGGATCAACGCAGCCGGGTTGTCGAGTTATCTGAGGTGAACCCGTCGTACGATGTCGATGGTCGCACGGCAAAACTGGGGGCGATGATGATCCTGTATTACCTGCAGGAAGCGTCGGTTCACTGCCGAGGAGAATAAATGTCAGATGAAGATAGAGTGGATCCGGAAGGAAAGATTGTGAACGAAAAAGAAGTTACCGTAGCCAGGACCAGCGATCTCGCTGAGGGCGAGATGAAGATGGTCGAGGCGAATGATACGAAGATTTTGCTAGCCAAGGTCGATGGCGAGTTTTTTGCCGTTGGCGGCAGTTGTACGCACTACGGGGCGCCGCTGCCCGATGGTGTACTTAGTGATAAACGTGTCGTTTGTCCCTGGCATCACGCCGCATTTGATGTCAAGACCGGCGAGTGTGAGGAACCACCAGCGCTTGACTGCTTGCCGACCTTTGAAGTAAGACTGGCTGGCGAGGAGATCAGAGTGATCGTGCCGGATAAGGTCGAGAGCCATCGGACTCCCGAGATGGCCTCGCTCGACGCGGCTAGAGACAACCGGACATTCGCTATAATCGGCGCCGGCGCGGCCGCCAATGCCGCCGCACAAGCGTTGCGGGAGGATGGTTTTCGGGGTCGCATCATGATGGTCACGCACGAGCAAAAGCTGCCCTATGACCGGCCCAACCTGAGTAAGGACTATCTTCAGGGCACCGCCGAGCCGGAATGGATGCCGCTGCGTCCGAAGGAGTTTTACGAAGATCACGGCATCGAGGTAAAGCTGGGACAGCGGGTGAAAAGCCTGGATACTCCATCAAATTCGATCAGCCTCGAAAACGGCGGCACTATAGAGTATGACAAGGTTCTCATCGCCAGCGGTTGTGTGCCGCGGACCCTGGACGTCCCGGGTTCGGACCTTGACAATGTGTTCACTCTGCGCAGCTACGCTGATTCTGACGCTATTATCGCCGCCGCAAAAGATGCCGGGAAGGCGGTCGTGATTGGCGCTTCGTTCATCGGCATGGAGACAGCCCTGAGTCTCGGCAAGCGCGATATCGACGTGACCGTTGTGGCTCCGGATGACCTACCGTTTGAGCGCGTGTATGGTCCTGAAATTGGTGAGATGTTCATGAAACTGCATGAAGAGGCAGGAACGCACTTCAAGCTTGGACGCTCTGTTAATAAATTCGAAGGTGACGGCAGCGTTTCATTCGTGATGCTTGACAACGACGAGCAGTTGGAGGCCGACTTCGTCGTGGTAGGTATCGGGGTGAAGCCCGCCACCAATTTTATCAAGGGTGTTGAGTTGGCCGATGACGGCGGGGTTGTGGTCGACGACTATTTTACGGCGAGCGAAAACGTGTATGCGGCTGGTGATATTGCGCACTTTTCCGACTGGCGAACAAAACTGCGCGGCCGTATCGAGCACTGGCGCACAGCCCAGCAACAGGGGAGACAGGCCGCACACAACATGGTGCGCAAGGATGTCAAGTATACAGCCGTGCCGTTTTTCTGGACGATGCACGGGGATGTGGCGGTCGGTTATGTCGGTCACGCGGCTGAGTGGGATGAGACCATAATCAAGGGGGATGTTGCCAAGCGCAATTTCCTCGTGTTCTACATCAAGAACAATTCAGTCCACGCTGTTGCCGGATGCGGCCGCGACAAGGAACTGGCTACCGTTCATGAGCTTCTACGCCGGGGGCTGATCCCGTCGATCGACAAATTGCGAGATCCATCTCTTAATCTTTCGACGTTGATTAAATGATCTATGTTAGATATATTGAACGCCAAACAAACAAGAGAGCGGGGAGAAAGAGACAAACCGATGAAAACTATTATTCTGTTCGCAACTGTGGTAAGCTTGATTCTCGCGGCTCCGATCGCCGGGGCGCAGGATTTTCATATCGGGCCACAGCTCGGATTTTACAATGTTGAGGATTCCGATGACGATTTCAAGACCATGATCGGCGGCGCTGTCAGAGTCAAGTTCATCCCGATTTTAGGCGGCGAGGCGTCTATCAACTACCGCCAGGAGGATTACCTCAATAATGCGGTGACTATCAAGAGCTATCCGGTGCTTGTTACGGGCATGCTTTACCCGGTGGAGGTTCTCTATGGTGCCGTTGGATTCGGCTGGTACAACTACCGGCTTGATTACTCCGACGAGGTCAATGATACCGGAATAGACGACGAGAGTGAGCAGGAGGTTGGCTGGCACTTTGGCGGTGGAATTCAATTACCTGTTGGTGACCGCGCACTTGTGACCGGCGACCTGCGCTACGTTTTTCTTGACTATGATTTTGGCGAGGTTCCCGGTGACGGCGTCGATGCCGACTTCTACATGCTGCATGTCGGCCTGTTGTTTAAGTTGTAGCCGGTTTCAAATCAGGTCCTTGAGAAAAAACAACCCCCGGCGTCCACTGGCACCGGGGGTTTCTTTGTCGGGCTACGGTAAGGACTGAGCCTTTCAGTTCATTAATGCCATTCCCACTCAAGGTACTCCTTGTCGATATCAACCATGGCATTGACAATCAGTTCGACCAGGCCGCCGTAGAGGATATTGCACTTCTCAAAAAGGCCGAAGGTGGCAAACATGTCTCGCATCGCCCCTTTGCAGTTGGAGCAGGGCGCACAGACGTACTTCTTATGCTCGGGACCGATAATATCCTGGAATGTATCCAGCACCTGGCGGAGTTTCTTACGTCCCGAGATGTTTTCCCGCCAGTCGGGGAAATTGAGGTCCTGCGTGATTGCGAATCCTGAGCCGCCGCCGCAGCAGTAGTTGTGTACGCCGTGCGGTTCCATTTCGCGGAAGTTGTTGGAGACCGCCTTGAGGATTTCCCGCTGCGGCCGCACGATTCCCATCAGGCGAACCATGTTGCACGGATCATGCAGGGTCGTATGGATGTGGTCGTTGCGCGAGGGATCCAACTTGAGCCGCTTCTCCTTCACCAAAATCTCATGCAGGAGAGTCAGTGAACTCTCGCGGGGGATGTTGAACTCGCCCGGGAAGACCCGGTCGGCGATGACGGTCAGGGCCTTGTGGGCGTGACCGCACTCGCCCAGCACGATCTTCTTCACGCCAAGCTTCTTAGCGATTTCGAGGTGTTTCAACGCCACCTTGGCAAACTGGACGTCGTCGTACCAGACGCCGTAGTTAACGCTGTCATAGCCGAGCGCCTCGCTTGAGAGCGTGTAGTTTACTCCGGCGGCTTCAAGAATCACCGCGAATGCCTCAGGGTTCTCCGGCCAGGCAAGAAATTCACCGGCATTGTGAATCAGCAGGATGTCCGCGCCGGCTTTGTCCACCGGCCACTTGAACTTCATGCCGGTCCGTTCCTCGGTTTCTTCTTCGAGGAACTCCAGGTTATCCAGAAACGCCGGGGTGTTCATGCCCGTCGAAGAGCCGACCGCCAACTGCTGAACACTACCTTTGGTATGCAGCGGCTCGGACGTGATTCCCATTTCCTGACTGAATATCTTGCGCAATTCGCGGGTGACCAGGCCGTTGTCGACCCCGATCGGGCAAGTCTGGGCACAGCGGCGACAGATTGTGCAGCGGTATGATAATTCGATCAGCCGCGCCAGCATGGTCCACGACGCATCGATATCGTTGCCGGAAAGCTTGGCCATCACGGCCCCGCCGCCTTTGACATACTTGCGGTAGAGACGTCGGAGGATGTCGCTGCGGAAGGTCGGTCGATAGATATCCTGACGACCGGATTCTTCATAAATCGGGCAGGCCGACGAGCAGGTCTGGCATTTTGCGCAGAACTCCATAGTCATGAACAGCGGTTGCAGGAAGGTCCAGTTGTTTTCCGGCTCAAAAAGCTTCTTCAGGCCGCTTAAGAACTTCTCGACCATCTCGCGTTTTTCCTCGTCGGTTTCGGGCCGGGGCAATTTGATGGCAGTAACGCCGTCGAGGTCAGTTTCGTATTTCTGTTTGGCTTCATCGGACAGTTGCTTGAACTTTGGCTGTACGTCCAGCGTGTCGTACGGAGGAGGCAGCGGCAGGAACTGTTCGGTGTCCAGTTCGATCAGCTGGCCCGTCTTCCGACAGAAATCCTTGATCGTGACTTTCTCCGTTTTCATTTCTTACTGCTCTCCTCTTTGTCGTTCGCGGTTGCAGCTCCGGCCCAGGTGCCGCCGGATTTGATGTGCTTAGCCGACCAGGTGATCTTATAGCCGAGGGCGGTGGTGACCGCCTTTTCGATCTTGCCGCCTCGAATGTTCGGGTGATCCTCCCAGCGAACCTTGTGATAGGTGAAGTACTTGCCGACGAAATGTGTCATGTGAGTGGCCGGCAGCCAAAGCAGGAACAACGCTCCGAGGGCGAGGTGGACGGCTGCCAGCGTGCCGAGCTGAGGCAGAGAGGAGAAGGTCATCACCGACGCGGCTACCGACCGGGCCGAGTGGAAGTCACCTGCGGGCGTGCTGCACAGCGCGAAGAGTGTCACGCCGACAGCGCCGAGCAGCAGCAGATTGAAGTAGTCAGTCCAGACAGAGGCAGCCCGCAATTCGTGGCGAGCCATGCGGCTGATCAACAAACCGACCGCACCGAGAGCCACGAGGATGGAACCGACCAGTGCAAATATCCGGGTCAAGGTAAAGATCAGCAGACCAAACCCACCCGCAGCCGCGCTGACAGTTACACCAGAAAGCTCCAGAAGGCCGCCGAGAATCGTCAATGCGACAAAGCCGATTAGCAAATACAGACCGATATGGAAGGGGAACGAGAATATCCACAACGGGCGGTTGTGGTGATACATCGACTGGATGAAAAATATCTCTTTGCCCATCTCGACGAGTTCTCCGATAGATGTCGTTTCGGCTGGTTTTGTCCACCAGTCGATTTCTTCGAAATATGAACCACCGTAACTCCCTTTGCCTTTCTCGTGTGGAATCGGGTAGAGATCCCATCGAATGTGAAGGGGCATTTTGGCGATTCGGATGAGCTTGTAGATAGTACCGACGATAAAGATCATCAGTCCTATATACAGCAGCAGTTGCAGACCGGTCATGAAGCTCCTCCGTTATGTTTCACATCATCTTTCTTGTCCGTGGCGTCAGGATTTGGATCATAGAGCAAGGCCTTGATAACCGGCGTAGCATAAGCGCCGTTGCGATACACATTACATTCCCGGCAGTTATGCCCGAGACGGGCGCACTCGGTACGCGGAGTCATCCAGCATGGGTGTCTAGGGTCGGCGGCGGCGATACAGCGGTTCCGCTGCTCCTTGGTGCACGGCATCAGTTCCCAGCAGGGGAGGAGGGCCAACAGACGTCGGATTCCCTCCATATTAAGGCCAAGGTCATTAACCAGATGCTTGATCATCCGCACCCGGTTGATATCGGCCCGGCACAAAAGGCGCCGACCGGTGGGAGTCCGATGATATAAAAGCAGGCCTTCTTTTTCGTATTTACGCAGCGCAGAAACAGACAGAGAGAGTATCCGTGCTGCGGTACCGATAGAAATTACTGCTTCCCAGTCCTCGGGGGAGTGGTCTCGGTTCACCAGATTGTGAAATTTTTCTCGTAAACTGTCATCAAAAAATGGCATAGTCCTGCCACCTTCTCCCTTATATATAGACAGGCCAATATATGTTTCCTTGATTCCGGAGTCAAGGCTTAGTTGAACCATTTTGCGCTTTTCTTGGATTGTCGTCCGGCCGAGCTTCAGGCTTTAGTGAACCCTCACCTTTAGCTAATCACCGAATCGCTTGTTATAAAAGAAGATAAACGCGGCCTTGAGTGCCTGGTCGCGACGTTCCTGTTATCGTCTTGGCCATTCGCATCTCGACCGTTATCTTCATGAATAAAAGGCTCGGACTACCGGGAATTCCAATACGAGACAAGAAGTGTCTCCTGAAAATCCCTAAAACGAGTATAAAAAGTCTGCTTTATTGTCCGAAAAGAGGTATATCTTTTGGTGGTGGGTCTTGACAAATGGTCGGGTAGCGTGTTACTTTTGTCACAAGCAAGTTGCCGGTGTCTGCCATTGGCCGGGTTTGTTTTAAATTGATTTGTTAAATTTTTCACAAGGTTGCAAGGCGCACCTGATTGAACATCAATAGCTGAACATAGACCAGCGGTTCGAAGGAGTTGTTATGGCCGTTCAAGAACCGATTCAAGAAACCATCAGAGCCGACATTTTAGTAGTCGGCGGCGGACCGGCAGGTATGACCGCCGCCATTGAGGCTGCCGAAATCGGCAAAGATGTGATCCTGCTCGAGAGAGAACCGTCGATCGGCGGACGCGTGGCGGCGATGAACCAGTACTTTCCTAAACTATGTCCGCCCACCTGCGGGATCGAAATCAATCTCCGTCGCATTCGAGTCAGTCCGCATGTGCGGGTCCTGACGTTGTCCGAAGTCGAAAAGGTAAGCGGCGATCCCGGGGCATACGAAGTGACCGTCAAAATGAATCCGCGGTTTGTCAATGAGCGCTGTACTGCCTGTGGTGACTGTGCGGAGGTGTGCGAAATCGAACGCGACAACAATTTCAACTACGGCCTGGACAAGACCAGGGCAGTTTACCTCCCGCACATCATGGCATACCCTCACCGGTATGTTGTCGATCCGGAGTTTGCCGCCGATGAGCGGATGAAGAAATGTGTCGAGGCCTGCCAGTACGATGCATTCAATCTGGACGAGGAGCCGAAGACGGTGACTGCGAAAGTGGGCAGCATTATTTGGGCGACAGGCTGGCAGCCGTACGATGCGACCCAAATTGACAACCTCGGATTCGGCCGCTATCCAAATGTCGTGACCAACGTCATAATGGAACGGTTGGCGTCGAAATCCGGGCCGACCGGCGGCAAGGTCTTGCGCCCGTCGGACAAGAAGGAAGTCATGTCGATCGGGTTCGTCCAGTGTGCCGGTTCACGTGACGAGAACCACTTGCCGTACTGCTCCGCCGTGTGCTGTCTGGCGTCGATGAAGCAGGCGACATATGTCCGTGAGCAGTATCCGGAGGCCGAGGTCCACATGTTTTATATAGATGTGCGTTCTCCCGGTCGACTCGAGGACTTCTACACCAAAATGCAGGAAGATGAGAAGTTCCATTTTCATCGGGGTAAGGTCGGTCAGATTTCGGAGAATCCTGAAAACGGCAACGTAATTCTTGAAGCCGAAAACACCCTCACCGGCGAAATCACCAAAACCGAGGTTGATTTGGCGGTGCTGGCCATCGGCATGGTACCGAATACCGCCGTTGACAAGCCGCCGCTGGACACGACCCTGGATGAATTCGGGTTCATTGCACCGAACGGCCACCAGGGCGTGGTCGGGGCCGGAACGGTCATGCGACCGCTGGACGTTGCCGGATCGGTGCAGGATGCGACCGGCGCTGCGCTCAAAGCACTCGTTGCCGGGGGGAGGAAGTAAACCATGGATACCAAGATAGGCGTTTATATCTGTAAAGGCTGCGATATCGGCAAGTCGCTCGATGTCGACGCTTTGGTCGAGTCCGCTTCGTCCCAGTCCGCCGTCTGCAAAAGCCACGATTGCCTTTGCAGTCCGGAAGGGGTGCAGGTCATCAAAGACGATATCGGCGGCGAAAGCCTCAACCGGGTCGTAGTAGCGGCCTGTTCGCCGAGAGAATTTCCGGAGCTGTTTGATTTCGGCCCGGATGTTCTGACGCACCGGGCGAACCTGCGCGAACAAGTGGTCTGGGCGCATGAGCCTAACGATGAAGACACCCAGGTGCTGGCCGAGGATTATATTAATATGGGCCTGGCCAGGGTGACCAACTCGGAACCGCCGGTACCGTATACCGAAGATACCAGTAAAGACATCCTGGTGGTCGGCGGCGGCGTGACCGGAATGACCTCCGCACTCGCCGCGGCCAACGCCGGCTATAAGGTTCACCTGGTCGAGAAAGAGGACCAGCTTGGCGGCTGGGCACGGCGCTTTACAAAAGTCTTCCCCAAGACACCACCGTATCGCGATCTCGAAGACTCCGGCTACCAGGCGCTGGTGGAGCAGGTGCAGTCGACCGACGGCATTACGGTCCATACGGGGTCCCGCATCAAACGCACCGACGGTCAGCCGGGACTGTTTGACGTTACCCTGCGCAACGGCAAACCGGAGGCGGAGACGTTCCGAGTCGGTTCGATTGTAATGGCGACCGGGTGGAAACCGTATGACACCGACAAGCTTACCAAGTGGGGCTACGGAGTCTCGCCGGACGTCATCACGAACATCGAGATGGAGGATCTCGCCGCAAAAGGTGAGATCAAGCGGCCGTCCGACGGCAAATCGATTGAGAGTGTCGCCTTTCTCCAGTGCGCCGGATCGCGCGATCAGGAGCATCTGCCATACTGCTCGGCCGTATGTTGCCGGGTCTCGCTGAAGCAGGTGCGGTATGTGCGGGAGAAATACCCGGATGCCAAAATCTACGTCATATACAAAGACGTCCGTTCGCCCCAGCAGTTCGAGCTGTTCTACGCCGCGACCCAGGAAGACAACAATGTCTTCTTCACCAAGGGTGAACTCGAGGGCGTGACTAAAGACTCCGACGGTCGGTTGAAGATCGATGTATCGGAGACTCTGCTGGGCGAGGATATCACGGTCAAGGTGGATATGGTAGTGCTGGCAACCGGCATGGTTCCGACCAGCAAGGTCGACGATCCCAAGGACGCTCCCAAGGATGCGACTCCCGAGGAGAAGGCGTCCAAGGGGCCGGATGCCGAGGCCGAGAAGATAGAGGCACAGAAGCAGGTTGACAGTTCCGGCGATGACGAGGATGAGGATATGCTGGGCGGAAAGAAAGCCGCCGCCGGGGCGGAAAAAGGCGCCCGGATTCTCAACCTGACATATCGCCAGGGGACCGACCTGCCCACGCTGAAGTACGGTTTTCCCGACTCGCACTTCATTTGCTTCCCGTACGAGACCCGTCGGACCGGTATCTATGCCGCCGGCGCGGTGCGGGCGCCAATGGATCTGTGGTCATCGACCAACGACGCCTACGGTGCGACTCTCAAAGCGATCCAGGCGGCCGAGGCGGTCGCCGAAGGTGTAGCAGTACACCCGCGTGCCGGCGACAAGAGCTTCCCGGACTTCTTCCTCCAGCGCTGCACCCAGTGCAAGCGATGCACCGAAGAGTGCCCGTTTGGCACCCTGGACGAAGACGCCAAGGGCACACCGCAGCCGAACCCGTTCCGGTGCCGTCGTTGCGGTGTCTGCATGGGCTCCTGTCCGGAGCGAATCGTTTCGTTCAAGGATTACAACGTCAATATGATGTCGAAGATGATCAAGTGTATTTCGATGCCCGACGAGTTCGATGAGAAGCCGCGGATACTGTGCTTTGTGTGCGAAAACGACGCCATGCCGGCGATCGACCTGGCCGGTATGAAGCGGATGAAATACAACTCGGCCATCAGGATCATCCCGCTGCGCTGCCTGGGTTCGATGAACCCGGTGTGGGTCGGCGATGCTCTCAGCGCCGGTTTCGACGGCGTTATCCTCATCGGCTGCAAGAAAGGTGACGATTACCAGTGTCACTTTATACGTGGCAGTGAGCTCGCGTCGTACCGCATGGAAAATGTCCAGGAGAAACTGAAGCAGCTGGTCCTGGAA
Source organism: uncultured Ignavibacteriales bacterium (assembly GCA_964612145.1). Taxonomy (GTDB): domain Bacteria; phylum Zixibacteria; class MSB-5A5; order GN15; family FEB-12; genus JAGNLV01. Next base: position 110,215 of record CAZTBP010000009.1, read on the forward strand.
GAAGAGCGGGTAGAAATGCACGAGCTGGCGATTACCGACTATGATCGAATCCCGCAGATATTTGACGATTTCCTGGAGGTCATCGACACGGTCGGGCCGAACCCATACAAGGACATGTAAACCGACAAAACAAAACTGGAATCCCCCTCTTTCAGGGGGATTCTTTTAGTCTGGCTCTCGCTGAATAAAAGAGTGATATGTCGTAGTTGATTTACAAAGATAGCCATAAAGTTAAAGGATTGGCTAAAATCCAACCAGTTCAGTATAGTTTTAGCGGTTCACATTGAATTGTAGTAACAGATTGCAAATAAGCCGTTTAAAGAAATTCTTGACGCTGGAATGTAGATATCGGTGAAATTGCCGAAAAAGCAAGTAAATGATTTTTTTCACAATTTTCTCTTGACGGTGTCCGAAAAGTTCGTTACTCTGAATGGTAAGTTCGTGAAAAAAATAACTTATTCGGTTGAGATTTGTCAACCGGGGAGGTCAGTAAATCGAGTAATTCTACCTTATTAGGTGAGAGACACGGCTGCCGTGATCTCGATTTTGTGTGACATCAACCACGCTTCACAAATAGCAGAAGACTTAGGAGTTACAATGGCTGAGACGATTCCCAAAACCCCAAAGCTTGACGAGCTGGAAAAGGGGCCGTGGCCCAGCTTTGTCAAGGAGATCAAGATGGCGGCTAAGAAGAGTCCCATGAGTCGGGACCTTTTAGGCCAGCTCGAACAATCCTATGAGGAGAGAATCGGTCACTGGAAACACGGCGGTATTGTCGGTGTCATGGGTTACGGCGGAGGCGTTATCGGCCGTTACTCCGACCTGCCGGACAAGTGGCCGGGCATCTCGCATTTCCACACCATGCGTATCAACCAGCCGGCGGGCTGGTTTTACACCTCCGAGGCGCTGCGCGGCCTGTGTGACGTCTGGGAAAAACATGGTTCCGGCCTGACCAATATGCACGGGTCGACCGGTGATATCATCCTGCTCGGTACCACTACCGATGAACTCGAGCCGACGTTCGACGACCTTCAGAAGCTCGACTTTGACATTGGCGGTTCCGGTTCGGATCTCCGGACGCCCAGCTGCTGCTGCGGCCAGGCGCGTTGCGAGTGGGCTTGCTACGACACGATGGGCCTGACCTACGACCTGACAATGCACTACCAGGATGAACTGCACCGTCCGGCGTTCCCATACAAGTTCAAATTCAAAATGGCCGGCTGCCCCAACGACTGTGTGGCCTCAATCGCCCGCGCCGATCTTTCGATCATCGGAACCTGGCGCGACCAGATTCAGGTCGACAAAGACGCGGTCGCCGAATACGCCGACAAGGGCATGGACATTCAGAAGGATGTCGTTGCCAATTGCCCGGCCAAGTGCATGGCGTGGGACGGTAAGGAATTGCATATCGACAACGAGTACTGTGTTCGATGCATGCACTGCATCAACGTGATGCCGAAAGCACTGCGTCCCGGCAAGGATCGCGGCGCCTGCCTGCTGCTCGGTTCCAAGGCTCCGATTGTCGAAGGAGCGCTGCTTTCGTCGGTACTGGTGCCGTTCTGGAAACCGGAACCGCCGTATGACGATTTGAAGGAGCTCGTTGACAACATCTGGGACCTCTGGTGCGAAGAAGGGAAGGCTCGTGAGCGTGTGGGTGAGTTCATCCAGCGTGTTGGCCTGGGCAACTTCCTGGATGCCATCGGCCTCGAACCGCAGGCCGAGATGGTAGCGCATCCGCGTGAAAACCCATACGTCTTCTACGAGGAATACTACGAAGAAGGCGACGAAGAGGACGACGATCAGTAACGGTCGCCGTAAAAAGGAAAGAAACGCTATACTCATAGAGGTTCGATATGCCAGAAGCAACAGAACGGCGGACAGACTTTGGCCCGCCTCATTATGAGAAGTTCCTGCCGCCGGTTATCAAGGATAACTACGGCACGTGGAAATACCATGAAATCCTCAAGCCGGGTGTCATGGTCCATGTCTCCGAATCCGGCGACAAGCTCTACACGGTTCGCGCGGGTTCGCCGCGGCTGATCAGTATCGACAAAATACGGATGTATGCCGACCTGGCCGATAAGTACTGCGATGGTTACCTTCGCTTTACCAGCCGACACAATGTCGAGTTCCTGCTGACGGATGAATCCAAGATCGATCCGTTGATCAAGGATCTGGCCGAAATCGGTCACCCGATCGGCGGTATCGGCAATGCCATCACAAGCATTGTCCACACCCAGGGCTGGGTTCACTGTCACTCGGCGGCGACCGACGCCTCCGGTATTGTCAAGGCGGTGATGGACGACTTAAACGAGTACTTTACCGAAACCAAACTCCCGGGCAAACTGCGTATCGCCCTGGCCTGCTGCCTGAACATGTGCGGCGCGGTGCACTGCTCGGATATCGCCATTCTCGGCATTCACCGCCGCCCGCCGAAGGTCAACCACGGTATGCTCAAGAAGCAGTGTGAAATCCCGAACGTGGTGGCCTCGTGTCCGACGGCGGCGATTCGACCGACCACGGTTGACGGCAATCAGTCGGTTGAAGTTATCGAAGAAAACTGTATGTACTGCGCGAACTGCTACACCGTGTGTCCGTCGATGCCCCTGAACGACCCGCTCAACGACGGCGTGTCGATCTGGGTTGGCGGCAAGGTGTCCAATGCGCGTCACGAACCGATGTTCTCCAAACTCGCGATCCCGTTCCTCCCGAACACCCCGCCGCGCTGGCCCGAAGTTACCGAGGCTATTCGCGGCCTGGTCGAACTCTGGGCCGCAAATGCCAACAAGTACGAGCGGATGGGCGAGTGGATCGAACGGATCGGCTGGCCGAAGTTCTTCAAGCTCTCCGGCATCGAGTTCCAGAAGGAGCACATCGATGACTTTAAGCATGCGGGTCTGACCTTTAAGCGGTCGACGCATCTAACCTATTGAGGGATATTCGTATGAAGCCCGTTGAAGAAGTAGCGGATGCCATGTTCAAAATGGTCTCGGAGGCTCAGGGTCAGAAAAAACTGAAACCCACCGACCTCCAGAAGGCCATGATAGAAATCTATGGCGACGAAGTAGACAAGAAGTTGTGCAAAGAGGCGATTAAGCAACTGGTCAATTCCGGACGTCTCGTGTACACCTACTTCGGCGGAAGTTATCTTGAACTTCCACACAGGGAAGGCGCCGCTAACGACTAACTAGCGGTAGTGAGGTGTCTCCATGGGCGTGACTGTTCCGCGCGTGATCATCGCCGGCCTGTCCGGAGACTCCGGAAAGACAATCGTCAGTCTCTCGCTGCTGGTCGCCCTGCGCGACCGCCTGATGACGAGTGTCTTTAAGAAAGGGCCGGACTATATCGACGCTGCCTGGCTGGGGTTCGCCGCCGGGCGCGTCTGTCGTAACCTCGACACCTTCATGGTGCCCGAGGCGACCGTCCTTGGTTCGTTTATTCGCCACGCTCTGGAGTCAGACCTGGCTGTCATTGAGGGCAATCGCGGCCTGTTCGACGGCAAAGATGTCGAAGGTACTCACAGCACGGCGGGGCTCGCCCGACTATTGCAGGCTCCTGTCGTGCTCGTTATAAATGCCACCAAAATCACCCGCACGGTAGCTGCGCTCGTTCGCGGCTGTCAGGTGTTTGACCCCGACGTACACATCGCCGGAGTGATTCTCAACCGGAGCGCCGGCACGCGGCATGCCCGGGTGATGCGCGAGGCAATCGAACACTACTGCGGGATTCCGGTGGTCGGCATCCTGCCCAAGCTCGATAACAAAAGTGGACTGGTGCCCGGCCGTCATCTCGGTCTGGTACCCCCGGCTGAATTCGAACACGCCGAGGCCATGACCGATCGGCTGGCCGGAATCGCACGGGACTATCTCGACATCGATGCGATTGTCAATTTGGCCGGCACGGCCGGACCATTGTCGCGACTGATGCTTACGCCTCCGACACAGCAGGAAAAATCCGCAGTTACAATCGGCTACTTCGCCGATTCGGTCTTCACGTTTTATTATCCCGAAAATCTCGAGGCGCTCGAAAACCATGGGGCCAACCTGATGCCCGTGTCGTCGCTCGATGATACCGAGCTGCCGGAAGTTGACGGTCTCTATATCGGCGGCGGATTCCCCGAAACCCATGCCGACCGACTGGCCGCCAACACCGTGCTTATGAAGGCAGTCAAAGAGCGGTCCAAGGTCGGCATGCCGATCTACGCCGAGTGCGGCGGGCTGATTTACCTGGCCCGCTCCTTGAAATGGAAAGACAGCGTCCATCCCATGGCCGGGGTCTTTGACATCGACCTTGAATTACAGGAGAAACCTGTCGGTCACGGCTATGTCGAGGCCGAGGTTGATCGAGACAATCCGTTTTTTGCCAAAGGGACGGTGCTGCGCGGTCACGAATTCCATTACAGCGGCCCGATCGACAGCTCGGACCTAACCGGCTGTATGCGACTGTCTCGTGGCGTCGGAACGGGTAACCGGCGCGACGGATTGGTGGCCAACCGGACCCTTGGGGCGTATGTGCACCTTCACGCTGACGGAGCCCCGGGATGGGCGGCCGGCATGGTACACAACGCACGAACCTATCGCCGTGAGCGCAAAGCAGGAACATCAAATAAGACAGCTAATGAACTGCCGGAGGAAAACAAACGACCCGGAGACCCCGGGCCCGTGTCGTCATCGACGGCAGGTGTCATGAGAACATGAAAACACATATGGCATTGTCGGGCCAACCGGCTTGTCCGGCGGGCCGGCAAAACGAAGATCAGCGACTCAAACAGAGAGTTTCATAATGGGAAAGTTAGTCAAAAAGAAAAAGAAAGGCTTGCGAACCAAGGGCTTCGGCGGCGGCGCCCAGCGCGGTTCCCAGGAGACATCGGATCTTCGGCCATACCTTGTTGAAAAACTGCCGCCGTGTGGTCACAACTGCCCGAACCATAATCAGATCCGCAAGGCCCTGATGACAGTCCAGAAAGCCGAGGATTACGAGAAGTCGTACGAGCAGGCGCTTGAAGAGGCGTGGCACATCTGGATGGAAACCAGCCCATTCCCGGCAACGCTCGGACGGGTCTGTCCACATCCCTGCCAGGACGACTGCAACCGTAGCACCCTCGAAGGCGCCGTGAATGTAAATGCCTTCGAACGGTTTCTTGGAGACTTCGGAATCAAGAACAACCTGAAACCGAAGAAGCTGACCGAGGAAACCCGCCCGGAGAAGATCGCTATCGTCGGTTCCGGCCCGGCTGGCATGACCGCGGCCTATCATCTGGCGAGGCGCGGCTATCCGGTCACGGTGTTCGAGGCTTTCCCCAAGACCGGAGGTATGCTCCGCTACGGAATCCCCGACTACCGGCTGCCGCAGGACATCCTCGATGCCGAGATCAACCGCATCGCTGACATGGGTGTCGAAATAAAAACCGGTACCGCTATCGGCCACGACATTCCATACTCGGACCTCCAGAAAGAATACAAAGCCATCTTTGTCGGTATCGGCGCCCACCAGGGCAAACGCCTCGGAATCGAAGGCGATGACGCCGCAAACGTCTGGACCGGTACGGACTTCCTGCACAAAGTCAATGTTGGTGAGAAAGTCGAGGTTGGCGACAAAGTTGTGGTCATCGGTGGTGGAGATACCGCTATCGACGCCGCCCGGGTGGCACGCCGACTCGGGGCCGATACGACTATCCTCTACCGCCGCACGCGCAAGGAGATGCCCGCTATCGAACCGGAAATTGAAGGTGCCATAGAAGAAGGCGTCAAGATCGAATTCCTCGCCGCACCAACAGAGATTACCAAGCAGGGCGACAAGGCGGTCAAGATGACCTGCCAGCGGATGGAGCTTGGTGAGCCTGACTCGTCCGGCCGGCGCCGTCCGGTGCCGATCGACGGCGACACCTTCGAACTCGAAATGAGCACGCTAATTGCAGCTATTTCGCAGCAGCCTGATTTTGAGGGGTTTGAATCCCTGATCGAAGGCAAGGACTGGATCAAGGTAAACGAAAAGTTCCAGACCAAGGTCGAAGGTATCTACTCCGGCGGTGACAATGTCAATCTTGATATCGCTGTGACCGCCGTCTATCACGGTCGGCGGGCAGCCGATGCCATCCACGAACTGATCACCGGCGAGGTAACTGAAGAACCTCATGTAAACATGCCGGAGATCAAGCCGGACAAGATGGCCACCGCCTACTACGAGAAGCGCGAGTCGGTGCCGGTCCATGAAATGCCGCCGGATCAACGGCTCGGTCAAATGGACGCTGAGATTGTTGCCACCATCTCGCAGGACGAAGCAATTCAGGTAGCGAAACGCTGTATGAGCTGCGGTAAGTGCTTTGATTGCGGCACCTGCTGGAGCTACTGTCAGGACAACGCTATAGTAAAACCGCTGGTAAAGGGCCAGCCGTACAAAGTGAAGATGGATTTCTGCAAGGGCTGCAAAAAGTGTGCTGAGAACTGCCCGTGCGGATACATTGATATGCGATAACAGAAGTCGGACATTGGGAACTCGGAAGATAACAAAAAAACATCGGAGGAAAACGATGGCGAAATTTGAATGGGAAGATGTCAGCATCGAAGTCGATGAGGACGGATTCATGGAAAACCCGGAGGAATGGAACGAGCGCGTGGCGCTGGCTCTGGCCTCGACGGAAGGCGTTTCTGATCTCACCGAAGAACACTGGAAACTGGTTAACTACCTGCGTGACTACTACCAGAAGTACGGTATTGCGCCGATGATTCGGAAGCTCTGCAAAGAAACCGGCTTTCCGCTGAAGAAAGTCTACGAGCTGTTCCCGTCAGGCCCCGCTAAGGGCGCCTGCAAGGTTGCCGGCCTGGCCAAGCCGACCGGCTGCGTATAAGAACCGTTTGTCACTGCAGGCCCCGGTACCAAATGCCGGGGCCTGTTTTTTAGCGTGACGGTCAGGTCGCGCAAGGAATCGAAGGACCATGCTCGAACAGTTTTTGAAAACTCATCGGGATGACATCCGCCGCGAGTGGCTGGATTCCCTCCTGAATTCGTACCCGGAGCAAACCGCCGGTATTATGCGCAAGCAGGCCGACCGATTCCGCAATCCGGTCGGGCAGAACCTTGCCGAGTCGATAAACGTGCTGTACGACGGTCTCGCTTGCGGCGCCGCGGACACTGTGCTCGTGCCGGCCCTAGACAGGATCATCCGGATTCGAGCTGTCCAGAGTTTCAGGCCGTCGGAAGCCCTCGGTTTTGTCCTCGAACTCAAACGTATCGTTCGGGGACACGGGACGGGCGACGTGCCTGACGACCAGTTGGAGAAATTCGAGGCAAGAATAGATCGGCTCGTACTGCTTGCATTCGATGTGTACATGTCCTGTCGGGAACAGATCAGCGAGATTCGAGCCAATGAAATCCGCAACCGGACGCACCTGTTGCTGGAGCGGACCGGGCTTTTCGGTAAGACGACGCGAGAGTAGGAGATAGCAAGAAGATATGGCAGCTTTATCATCAATACGAAGAAAACCGGGAGCCGGCCTATGAAAGTTTTTGTCGCTCTCTTATTGATAGCGGTGCTGATCGCCATTCCGTGGTTCGCAGTGAGTGCCCTGAATCTAGGTTATGTTTTTGGGGTCATCCTGCCGTACGCAGCCATCGCTGTTTTTCTGGTAGGCTTCATCTACCGGATTATCAACTGGGCAAAATCGCCGGTGCCGTTCCGGATCACAACCACGACCGGCCAGCAGAAAAGCCTGCCTTGGATCAAACAGAACAAGCTGGACAACCCCAGCGGATTCTGGGGCACCGTGGGGCGCATGGCACTGGAGATACTGTTCTTTCGGTCGCTGTTTCGCAACACCAAAGCAGAGCTTCGCGACGGACCCAAAATTGCCTATGGTTCCGACAAATGGCTTTGGGCCGCCGGCCTGATCTTCCACTGGGCGTTTTTAATTATCATCCTGCGCCACTTCAAGTTCTTTGTCGAACCGGTCCCCGGCTTTGTGAACATCCTGCAGGGGCTCGACGGCTTCTTCCAGGTCGGGTTACCGGTAATCTATTTCACCGATCTCTTCATCGTAGCCGCGCTGACATTCCTGTTCGTGCGCCGCCTGGTTAACCCACAGGTTCGGTACGTTTCGCTGATGCCGGACTACTTTGCATTGTTCCTGATTCTGGGGATTGCGATCAGTGGTGTCGGCGTGCGCTATTTCTGGAAGACCGATATAACCGGCGTGAAGGAGTTGGCTGCTGGTCTTGTTACACTCAGCCCAACCGTGCCGGCTGGAATTGGCGACGCTTTCTTCGTGCATCTCTTTTTGGTCAGTGTCTTGCTGGCGTATTTTCCCTTCTCGAAATTGATGCACCTTGGCGGCGTATTTTTGACCCCGACACGCAACCTGGCCAACAACAGCCGTGAGAAGCGCCATATCAACCCGTGGAATCCTGAGGTCAAGGTCCATACCTACCAGGAATACGAAGAGGAGTTCCACGACGTCATGAAGGCGGCCGATATGCCGCTTGAGAAAGAGGAGGCGTAGACATGGGCGAAAAGATTATCCCACCCGAAGAGCTCGGGAAAGTCGACTACACTACGCCAAAAGAAGACTGGATCGACACCAAGCCGGAATTCCGGAAGGGCACGTACAACTACGGTGCCCAGGCGTCCAGTACGAAATACCTGGACCTGCCGAACCCGCACAAGTTTGCGCCGACCGATGATGACTGGGGACTTCCCGATAACTGGCAGAAGATCATCTTCGACGGTTTCCGTGAGCGGCTGGATAAATATCGCTCGCTGAAGGTCTTCATGGATATTTGCGTGCGCTGCGGCGCCTGCGCCGACAAGTGTCACTTTTTCCTTGGCTCCGGCGATCCGAAAAACATGCCTGTCCTGCGGGCCGAACTACTTCGTTCGATCTACCGCAACGATTTCACGACCTTCGGTAAGATATTTGGGCGGCTGTCCGGCTCGCGCAAGTTGACGGTCGACGTTATCAAGGAATGGTTCTACTATTTCTACCAGTGCACCGAGTGTCGCCGCTGCTCCGTGTTTTGCCCGTACGGCATCGACACCGCCGAAATCACCATGATGGGCCGCGAACTGCTCAACCTGCTCGGGCTTGACATCGACTGGATAGCAACCCCGGCAGCCAACTGTTTTCGGACCGGTAATCACCTCGGTATCCAGCCGCACGGTTTTAAAGACTCGGTCGAATTTGCCTGTGACGATCTTTTTGATCTGACCGGGGTTCGGGTGGAGCCGCAGATCAACCGGAAGGGCGCCGAAGTGCTTTTTGTTGTGCCGTCGGCTGACTATTTTGGTGATCCGCACTATTTCGGCTTCCTTGGATACCTCGCTCTATTCGAAGAGATCGGCCTGGATTATACGTTCAGTTCGTTCGCCTCCGAAGGCGGGAACTTCGGCCTCTTCCATTCATCGGATATGATGAAGCGGCTTAATGCCAAGATGTATATGGAAGCCGAACGGCTCGGCGTGAAATGGATCCTCGGTGGGGAATGCGGCCACATGTGGCGGGTGATCCACCAGTATATGGATACCATGAACGGCCCGGCTGATTTCCTCGAAGAGCCGGTGTCGCCGATTACCGGGACTAAATTCGAAAATGCCAGGGGCACGAAGATGGTGCATATCGCCGAATTTACGGCCGACGTGATCAAGAACGGCAAGGTCAAACTCGACCCGAGCCGCAACGATCACTGGCATGTCACATTCCACGACTCCTGTAACCCGGCTCGCGCCATGGGCCTGCTGGAAGAACCGCGCTACGTGATCAACCACGTGTGCAATAACTTTACCGAAATGCCCGAGAGCACAATCAAGGAGCAGACGTTCTGCTGCGGTTCAGGGTCCGGTATCGGCACCGATGAGAACTTCGAAATGCGTATGCGCGGCGGTTTCCCGCGTGCTAATGCGGTTGACCACGTGAACAAAGAAAACGGTGTCAATTATCTCTGCACCATCTGTGCCATCGACAAGGCGACGCTTCCGCCGTTGATGGAGTACTGGGTGCCTGAGGTGCAGGTCGGAGCGCTGCACGAACTGGTCGGCAATGCTTTGATCATGAAAGGTGAGAACTCGCGCGAAACCGACCTGCGGGGGCAGCCGATCAAACAACCCGAGCCGGCAGAATCCGAAGGAAAGGAGGTGACTGCTGATGCGTGACAAAGGCAGAATCATCATCGGGCTGGTCGTCTTCCTGATTCTCGTTTCATTCCCGGTCTGGTACAACGTGGCCACGGGGGAACCAACCAATGCGCCCGAACTCAAAAAGCCCGAAAGTAGTCAGCAGTGTATCCGTGATACCGAATGGATGACTGCTCACCACATGGACCTGCTCGACGACTGGCGCGACAAAGTTGTCCGCGATGGGGAAAGGTACTATCTCGATGATTCAGGTGACAAGATCGAGATGAGCCTGACCCACACCTGCCTCGGCTGCCATGAGGACCGGGAGCAGTTCTGTGATAAATGCCACAATTACATGAGTGTCGATCCGTACTGCTGGGACTGTCATGTCGAACCAAAGGAGGCACTCTGATGGCTATCGATCGCAGGAAGTTCCTTCGTGCGTCCGGGCTGGCGGTGCTCGGTCTGGCTTCAACGGCGCCGGCGCGACTGCTTGGCGCCGAGGACACCCTCAAGGCCGTAACTCCCAAAACGCCGCGCGAGCCTTTGACAGCCCACCGCTGGGCAATGGTTATCGATCTGCGCAAATGTCTCGAGGAAAAAGGCTGTACCAAGTGTGCCGAGGCCTGTCACAAGGTTCACAATGTTCCGGAGTTCGAGAACCGCAAGGATGAGGTCAAGTGGATCTGGAAAGAGAAGTTCGAACACGCCTTCCACGAGGTCGAGCACGAACATCTCAAAGAGGAAATAAAACATGCCAACCTGCCGGTGCTGTGCAATCACTGCGATAACCCGCCATGCACCCGTGTCTGCCCGACCAAGGCGACCTGGAAACGGGAGAAAGACGGAATCGTGATGATGGACTGGCACCGCTGTATCGGCTGCCGGTACTGTGTGGCGGCCTGCCCGTATGGTTCGCGCAGTTTCAACTGGCGCGATCCCAGGTCGGCCATAGCCGAAATCAACCCTGAGTTCCCGACCCGCATGCGGGGGGTTGTCGAAAAGTGCACCTTCTGCGAGGAACGTCTGGTCAAGGGTCAACTTCCGGCCTGTGTCGAGGCGTGTGACCACGGGGCGATGATTTTCGGTGATCTCGAGGACCCGGATTCTAAAATTCGTGAGATCCTGCACGGCAATTTCTCGTTGCGCCGGAAACAGGGTCTCGGTACGCAGCCCGAAGTTTACTACATAGTGTGAGGAAGCGATGTTAGAAAAGGCATTTACCGGAGGCAAGCAGTACTGGAGCTGGGTGACGGCCCTGATTATCGTCATCGGCGTCGGTGCTTTTTTCTACCTCCGCCAGTTTGAACAAGGACTCGCCATTACCGGCCTGAGCCGCGACGTTACCTGGGGTTTCTACATCGCTCAGTTCACGTTCTTAGTCGGTGTAGCCGCCTCGGCCGTCATGGTCGTGCTGCCGTACTACCTGCACAATTACAAGGCGTTCGGCAAAATGACCATCCTCGGCGAGTTTCTGGCAATTTCTGCGGTCATTATGTGTATGACCTTCATCTTCGTGGATATGGGCCAGCCTACGCGTATATTGAATGTGTTCTTGCACCCATCGCCACGATCGATGATGTTCTGGGATACGGTCGCGCTGGGCGGGTATCTTTTACTGAACATTATCATCAGTCATGTAACCCTCCATTCCGAGCGCAAAGACGTGCCGCCGCCTAAGTGGATCAAGCCGATTATCATTCTGTCGATCCCATGGGCGGTGAGTATTCACACCGTGACGGCGTTCTTGTATGCCGGTCTGGCGGCGCGTCCCTTCTGGATGACGGCGATTCTCGCGCCGCGGTTTCTGGCCAGCGCCTTTGCCTCCGGCCCGGCGATACTGATCCTGATGGCGCTGATTCTGCGCAAGTTCACGAAATTCGATGCGGGGAAAGAAGCCATCAACAAACTCGCCGTAATTGTGACGTACGCCATGGCGCTGAATATCTTCTTTGTGTTGATGGAGATATTCACGGCCTCATACAGCAATATCCCCGAACACATGCTGCATTTCGAATACCTCTTCTTCGGCCTCGGAGACAATAACACGCTGGTGCCGTGGATGTGGACCTCGGAATTCCTGGCCGTGATTGCTCTGGTGATATTGCTGGTTCCAAAGTGGCGCAAACAAACCGGTACCCTTGTAACCGCCTGTATTGCCATCTTTGTGGCAATCTGGATTGACAAGGGCATGGGTATGGTAGTAACCGGCTTCATCCCGACGCCGCTGCACGAAGTTGTCAATTACCAGCCGACACTGCCGGAGATATTGATCACGCTCGGAGTCTACGGACTCGGGGCACTCCTGGTGACCGGACTGTATAAAATTGCTCTCTCGGTGCGTAAACAATTGCCGACATAGGCGCGCACCGGGCAAATGGGAATGGGCGGTCCGGCAAAGAGCCGGTCCGCCCGTAGATAGACAATGAGGTTGTAAACACACACACGAGGGGTTGCATCAATGCAGCCCCTGTGTTGTCTGTGAGAGTATGAACACGCTGGACAAATCGGATATCGTCGTAGTCGGTGGGGTTGCAGCCGGACCGAAAGCAGCGGCAACACTCGCGCGGCGTCGGCCGGACTGGAAAATCACCCTGTTCGAAAAGTCGGACCGCATTTCGTACGGCGCATGCGGAATGCCGTGGTTTGCCTCCGGTGACATCAGCTCATTCGATGAACTCACGAAGACAGCCTGGGGCGTCGAGCGCACACCGGAGTTCTTTGCTCGTTCGAAAGGCTTTGAGGTTCGATCCGGAACCGAAGTGGTCGCGATCAACCGCGACCGCAAGACCGTAACAATTCGAGAGCGAGATGCGAGCGAAACGACAGAGCACGGCTACGAGAAGCTGGTACTGGCGACAGGTTCGGTTACACGCGACGTGCCCTTCTCAGTACCGGATTCGGAGATCGTCAGCCGATTCACGCGTCCGGATGATGCGATCAATTTCCGACGTCTGGCCGAGCAGGGCCGGCTTGAGGAAGCGATCATTATCGGCAGCGGCCTGATCGGCTGCGAACTGGCGGAAGCGGTGACTTCGCTGTGGGGAATCAAGGCTACCGTTATTGAGTGCGAGGACCAGGTGTTGCCGTGGGTTTTGGACACCGAAATGTCGGCTCTCGTTGAAACGGAACTTCGCGCACAGGGAGTCAACCTCCTGACCGGAGCACGGGTCCGCGATGTCGTCGCGCCAAGAAGAAAGGCGACGGTTGCGTACACAGTGGGAAGTTCGGAGCGCTTTGAGCATATCGAAGCAGACTATGTTTTTCTTGCCGTTGGAGTCCGGCCCCAAACAACGCTGGCCGAGCAGGCCGGCCTCATGCTGGGGGCTGCCGGGGGGATCGAAGTCAACGAGTACATGCAAACGTCCGATCCGGATATTTACGCCGGTGGCGACTGTGTCGAGTCAAAGAATTTCGTTACGCATCGCCCCATGTATCTGCCGATGGGGTCGCTGGCCAACCGGCACGGCCGGGTCATTGCCGAACATATTGTCGGCAACCGGGCCAAAATGCCGCATCCGGTCGGAGCCTTTATTGTCAAAGTTTTTGATCTGAATGTCGGCGCCGTTGGACTTACCGAACATGCGGCGGCCTCGCACGGCATGAAAGCACAGACCGTGTGGGGATCATTCTCGGATCGTCCGGACTATTACCCCGAGAACGAATCAATGGTCCTGAAGATGGTTTACCGGCCGTACGATATGCGGCTTTTGGGGCTTCAGGCAGTGGGGAAAGGGGATATAGCCCGTCGCCTCGATGTCTTCTCCAGCTTTCTTCAGCGCGACGGCCATGTGGGCGAACTGCTGGAATTCGAACATGTCTATGCACCGCCGTACTCCGAGGCACTGGACCCAATGCATCACCTGGCCGCCATGGCCCAGGCCCAGCGACGGGGGGTGCGTTTTCTTTCGGCGGAGTGCGCCCGGCGCACACCTGACAAAGCGCTCTGGCTTGACGTTCGTGAAGACGACGAAATCACCGCCACGCCCCTGTTCGATGACGGTAACAGTACAGAAACGGTGCATATTTGTCTGAATGATTTGCGCTCACAGCTTGACAAAGTGGACAAAAATAGAGAACTTTATGTCGTCTGTCGACGCGGACCGAGAGCGTACCAGGCGGCCCTGCTGCTGAAAGCGAAAGGTTTTGAAAATGTAACGGTGGTCGCCGGCGGTACGACTGCCTTTGCCCGGTAAACAACGGCGTCGGCAGAAAGGAGCAACTAAGATTATGGCAGCCGGAAGATGGCGACTCAACTTGTGCGGCATCAATCATAAGACCGCTTCCGTAGCCGAACGAGAACCCCTTGGGTTTGGACAGGAGGACTACGCCGAGGCGCACGCTGAGTTCGCCGCCCTCGATCAGGTTCTTGAAGCTACCATAGTCTCGACCTGTAACCGCACCGAATTCTACTTCATTGCTCCCCGCACCAGCGATCCCTTCGATATTGTCTTTGATTATTACGACCGCCTTCGAGGCATTAATATCTGGCCTCTGCATGATAAGTTCTACGTGCATTACAATCGGCAGGCAGCAAAACATCTCTTTCGGGTCGCAGGCGGGCTGGATTCGATGGTTCTCGGTGAAAATCAGATTCTCGGCCAGATCAAAGACGCCTATAGTTCCGCCTGTGCCGTCAAAGCCTCAGGCAAGGTCATCCACCGCCTCTTTCACCAGGCGTTTCGAATGGGCAAGCAGGTGCGCAGCGAAACCGAGATGGGGAAGGGGTGCTGCTCGGTTTCAAACGCGGCTATGGAACTCCTTCGCACGCGACTCGGCAAATTCGAACAACCGACCGTACTGTTTATCGGCGTAAACCAGATGATCGATCTTGCCACCGCAAATCTCTCGCGCGAGCAGCATGGACCGTTTTTGTTCGCTAACCGTACCGTGGAAAAAGCCGCAAAACTGGCGCGGCGCTACGACGGCGAGGGACACGGTCTGGACCAGTTGGCCGACCTTATGGCGCAGTCGGATATTGTTATTACCTGCACCGGCGCTCGTGAGCCGGTCATCTCGCGGGATATGATCCACGCGGCCGTAGCCGAAAACAAGGAACGGCCGCTGGTGATAATGGACATGGCGCTGCCGCGTGATGTTGACTACACTGCCAACGGCCATGCCGGAGTAGAGGTCTACGACCTGGAGGCCGTCCAGCACCATGTTGCTGAATCGCAGGAGCGGCGCAAAGCGGCCGTGCCCGAGGCCGAGCAGATGATCGAGCGACGGCTCGGTGAATTTATGTACTGGTATGATCACGTCCGGCGTGAACCGGTCGATGTACCGATCGAAGATGCGTTTGAGGAGGCGCGCAAAATTCGCATGGCCTCGGTTCTCTCGCAACTTCCGCCGACCCTGCGGAACGATGTTGATCGCGCTACACGCGATCTCATGCAGACCGTGATCCAAATGACAGCGAAGACGTGCAGCAAATGTTCAAAATCGGAGTAAGCCTGTTATGGCCAATACCTACCTTCCTATCAATCTCTCACTGAAAAAACGCAAGGTTCTCATAGTCGGCGGCGGTGCTGTCGCCCAGCGCAAAGTTGAGACACTTCTGGACTACGAGGCGAACATCACGCTCGTGGCGCCGAAGCTCGCCGACAAGATCGCCTACTACGGTGAACGCGAGTTGATCAAAATCGAGAAACGCGAATATAAAGTAGGTGAGGCTGCGACCTTTGGGCTGGTGATTGGCGCGTCTGATGACAACCACGTCAATCAGCAGGTACATGCCGACGCCATGTCGGCCGGCGTACCGGTTAACATCGTTGACAATCCTGAACTGTGCGACGTTATCTTTCCGGCCGTCGTGCGCCGGGATTGCCTGACTGTCGCTGTCGGGACCGATGCCAAAGCGCCGTTTCTTTCCAGCCATCTCAAATTGATCTTGGAAAATGTCTTTCCCGAGCACTGGGATAAGCTCGCCAAACTGGCCGCCAAATATCGGGGCTATGTGCAGGAATTCCACAAAGGCAGCGCCGAACAAAAAAACGCCGCCTATGAGCGGTTTGTCGCCGCCGACTGGAAGTCGATCATCAAGGAAAAGGACAACGACGCAATCGAAGCTGAACTCCAGCGCTTGCTTCGGGGCTAGGAACTCTCTATCATAATCCGGAATTGAAACCTGATGGGGCGAGATAAATATGAGCGGTAAGAAAAAAGGCAAAGTGTACCTTGTCGGTTCTGGTCCCGGCGACCCGGAACTGGTTACGCTCAAGACCCACCGCCTTCTGGAACAGTGCGATGCCGTCGTCTACGACAACCTGATCCCCGACGAGCTGATCGTCACCCTGCCGCTCGATCTCGAAAAGCACTACGTCGGCAAACGCGCCGGCGTCCCCTGCTGCTCACAGGAATTCATCAATGACCTGCTGGTTAGGCTGGCCTCAGACGGCAAAGTTGTTGTCCGCCTGAAAGGCTCCGACCCGCTGATATTCGGCCGCGGCGCGGAGGAGGCACAGTTCCTCCGGAAGCATGACATTCCGTTTGAAATTGTCCCCGGCGTAACATCCGGCCTGGCAGCCTCGGCCTACTCCGGCATCCCGTGTACTGATCGTGAACGATCATCAGCCGTTATCCTGGTTACCGGGCACAAAGCCAAAGACAAGTCGCATACCTCGGTCGACTGGGCCTGGGTCGCCAAAGCGCAACATGCGACGATCATTGTATATATGGGTGTGGGCGAGATCGCCAAGATCGCACACCGGCTTATCATCAATGGTATGTCGCCGGAAACTCCGGCAGCCGTAGTCGAGCGCTGCACATTCCCGTCGCAGCGTGTTTTCACCGCTGCTTTGACGGATTTACCGGATGTCGTCCGCTCTAACAATGTCAAAGCGCCGGCGATCTTCATTATCGGAACTGTCGTCGAACTGCGCGAATGGCTCGACTGGTTTAACGACCGGCCCTTGATGGGTTTGCGCGTGATGGTCACCCGGCCCGCCGACCAGGCTGGTTCCATGTATGAACAACTGCGCGAACTCGGTGCAGAGGTTCAGGCCTTTCCGACCATTGCAAGCAAGGAGCATTTCGATAAAGGGGCCTGGAACAATTTCGGCAAGATCGACACCGAGAAGCGCTGGCTGATTTTCACGTCTGAAAACGGCGTCCGGAATTTCATGAAGCAGCTCGGCGAGCAGGATCTCGATGTCCGTGAGCTGGCGAAATACAAAATCGCTGTGGTTGGCGGCGGCACGAAAAGCTACCTTAAGAACTACAGCCTCCACGCCGATTTCGCTCCGACTAAAAACACCGGCCGTGATCTCGCCGCAGAACTTATTGCCGGTGAGGATATGAAAGGCGCGACGGTTGTCCGCATCCGCGGCAACCTTGCCTACGACCATGTCGACAAGGCCTGCGCCGAGGCTGGGGCCGACGTCATCCCGATGACCGTCTACGAAACAATTCACCCGACCTGGCCCGAGGGCATGAAAGAAAAGCTGGAGGGAACCCCCCCCGATGTTATCATATTCACTTCCGGCAGCTCCTGCGACGGCCTCTACGAAAACTTGACCGATGACGAAATAAATCGGATAATAGCACCGGGATGTGTCGTGTCTATCGGCCCAACTACCTCCGATGTCATCCGCGAGCGCGGTCTGACTGTCGGCTACGAGGCCAAAAAGCACACGATCCCCGACCTGCTCGAAGAGCTGGTCGAATATGCGAAAGATAACGATTTACGGAGGCCATAATGTCCTTTCCTATAGACCGCCCCCATCGCCTGCGCTCATCATCCGCGATGCGACGGCTTGTGGCTGAGACCAAACTTACGGTCGACGATTTCATCTATCCGATCTTTGTCAGCGCCGTCGTCGACCGCGCCGAACCGATCCGGTCCATGCCCGGCATTTTTAACTTCCCGGTAGGGGAAGCAGTAACCGAGGCCAGGCGCGCTTTCGAATTGGGCATCCCCGGT
Organism: uncultured Ignavibacteriales bacterium; assembly: GCA_964612145.1. Lineage (GTDB taxonomy): Bacteria > Zixibacteria > MSB-5A5 > GN15 > FEB-12 > JAGNLV01. The sequence goes on from CAZTBP010000009.1 coordinate 128,241, forward strand.
ATTATTCTGTTTGGCACCCCGGACGAAAAAGACGCGACCGGATCGTCGTCGCTCAAAGTCGACGGCGTTGTTCAACGAGCTATCAAGGAGATCAAGAACACCTTACCCGACCTGCTGGTCGTGACTGACGTTTGCCTCTGTGAGTACACCGATCACGGTCACTGCGGCGTAATCAAGGACCAGCACGTTGACAACGACGAAACCCTTGAGATCCTCGCTGCCCAGGCGGTCAGTCACGCCGAGGCCGGGGCGGATATGGTCGCACCGTCGGACATGATGGACGGTCGGGTGGGGGCGATCCGGGAAGCGCTCGATGAAGATGGTTACCCGCACATCCCGATCATGGCGTACTCGGCGAAATATGCCTCCGCCTTTTATGGTCCTTTTCGTGAAGCTGCCGGATCCACGCCACACTTCGGTGACCGGCGCTCGTACCAGATGGACCCGCCGAATGCGATCGAGGCGCTCAAAGAGGTCGAACTGGATATTGCCGAGGGGGCCGACATTGTCATGGTCAAGCCGGCGCTGTCGTATCTGGACATCATTGCCAGCGTCTGCGAAGTTGTTGACCGCCCGGTGGCGGCGTACAATGTCAGCGGCGAGTATAGCATGGTGAAGCTGGCGGCGGAGAACAACATCGCCGATGAATCCCGGCTCGCTCTCGAGGTCCTGACCAGTATCAAGCGTGCCGGCGCGGATATCATCCTGACCTACCACGCCCCCGACGCGGCCCTTTGGCTGCAGGGGTAGGTTGGCATCACACCGACCAACCCTCCTTGGCAAACACTGTCAGTCGAAAAAGTAGGGCGGGACCCTTTAGCGGTCCCGCCGATAGTTCAAAAAAAACGGGCCGCAACCGCGACCCGCTCTCACAGACTTCATTTACGCGCTGAGATCAATTCTCAGTCAAAATATTATCGTCGTACTCGATCTCGAACCGAAGCTTATGCTTCGCTTCCTCCTGCGCCAGGCCCAGCAGCGTGTCGCGCAATTCCGGGTCATCGGTCGCCGAGGCGAGATTGTTGTACAGGATATAGGCATTCTTTTCCGCCTTCATGGCGATAATAAGGGCCTCCTGGTAGGAAAGATCCTCTTTGACCTCAATTTCAACGAGGTGGTCGCCGATCTTGAGGTCACGGATCTTCTGTTCGGCCGAGATCAGCTTGTTGCCGGCCTTGACCGCTTCAAGCTTTGCTTTGTGGCCCATTTCCTCTTTGGCGAAACCCTCGAAGACGGATTTCATCGATGGACGCTCGACCTTGCTGGCGAGATCGGTGTAAAAGGCAGCCGCTTCTTCTTCTTTTTGGATGGCGAAATCGAGGATTTCGTCGACACTATCGAGCTTCATCAGTTCCTCCTGTAACCGCCTGCACCGGCGGGCCGGGGCGGGCAACCTGTTGGCTTAATCTGCGGGAAAGTATAACGAAAAACCGGCCGTTAATCAAACCTAAGTTGTCGTTTTTAGTGGTGATTTGGCTTGAAAAGCCGGAAGGCCGCCGACCCTGAAAACAGGGACCGACGGCCTTACCCGGTGGTCAAAAGAGGCACCTTGAGCGCTTATGCGTAAGGGTACATCCCGGATTTGATCACGGACAGCTTTTCCAGCATGTTGTTGTGCTTTTCTTCATCGGCCAGCAGGTAGTGCAGCAGATATTCCTGCACCAGCATCTTCTTGTCTTTCAGTTCCGCCAGGGTTTCGTGGGCCATCTGGACCGTCTGCTTCTCGATTTCAATATGCTTTTCGATCAGGTCCCAGACCTCGGCCAGTTCGTCCGGAGTCAGCTTGATTGTTTCGGATTCGATGCTGCGGGCAATCAACTCCTGCACATGGTAGTGCCGCCGCGAGTCGGCCTGGATGATCTCCATGATAGTGTGGATGACCGGGTTGTCGGTCTTTTCCATAACCTTGCTGGTCGAGGTTACCGAAGCGTTTTCGATCTTCATCCACTTCTTCATATTTGCGACCACTTGTGATTGCAGCTCTTTTGTCGTCATGCAAATCTCCTTCTCGATTGATTGGTTTTCTTCGTCATTTATGCGGCGCGGGCGGTTCGTTGTCGCGGCTCACGGCCGATCATTTTGCAGTAGGAGAGCGCCATGGTTCTGTAAATCATATGGGCGAATTTTGAGTAGGGCATGTACCACAACAGCATGAAAACAAACACCATGTGAATGAAGTAGGTGATATAAGCCGCCATACCCCAGTTCCACACTCGAATGCCCCAGGCAGCCATGCCGGTCAGGCCGGTAAACAGGATAATGTACAGGAACAGGTAGTCGGTATAGCCGTTGGCCCCGACCCCGTCTTTGTCTTTCCAGCGCCGCACGACCAGCCAGCCGCTGCCTACTACAAGGGCGATCCCGGAAAATCCGCCGATGAATTTCACCGGGTGCGGCAGGTTGATCGGCACCTCGAACCAGGAGGAGATGCCTTCGAGTCCGAGCAGGTACAGGTAGTGGGGAATAAAGACAAAGACAAAGATAGCGCCGGTGGTAATCATGGCGCCGATAAAGCCGAACAGCAGGATCATGTGGGCGTAGGTTCGCGCCTTGTTGGCGTCGCAGTCACTGAAATTCCGGTGCGGAATGAGTTCCTTGATGGTCCGGGTCAGCCCGCTGGCAAACGAGATGCGCTTTTCGGCCGGTCTCCCCGTCTGCAGCGCCTTCCAGAATCGCACGAACCCGATCAGCGCGAAGAGAAAGACGATTATATTTCCCAGTACGAACAGGGCATCAACCGAACTGTGCGGCAGAAACAGGTTGAAATCGACCTGCGGTGCCGTCAGAAACAGGTAGCTGCCGTCAGGACCGGTCGGGGCAAAGACCAACATCAGGGTCAGCAGGATAGCGATCGGGGCAAGCACCAGCAGCGGCAGGGCCGAAGGGCTGGACAACGCCTTGCCCATAAACGTCGGAAAGGCATAGAATTTGTAGGCGTAGGATCGCACGGCAGCGAGGACATCGCCGGGCCGGGCGCCGCGCGGGCAGTGGGTCGAGCAGTCGTTGCACTGGTGGCACAGCCAGATGTCCGGGTCGGCCATCAGGGCCTCACGCTGGCCCCACTGTGCGAGCAGCATTTCTTTTCGAGGAAACGGACGATCGGCGGGGGCGAGGTGGCATATAGTCGAGCAGGTTGCACACTGCATGCACTTCTTCAAATCATCACCGCCGGCCTTGCGGACATCGCGAATAAGTGCGGCATCCGGTTCGAAAACACGTCCACCGGCCATATTTTCGGCTCCTTTCGGGTGTGATAACCGGGGGGCCCCGGAGTTTCTTTTATTGAACCAATAATAGCCCTTATTGTCTTTACTGTCAATCGTTAATTGTTACAGCTTTCACAAGCAAAATCAGAAGATATATATATCTTATCGGCAAAAACAGGATATATTACACCAGCTTTAGGTCTGCCGGGCGACGTACCCAGGAGGATTTATCAGAGGACCTTGCAAGTCTTTCGAAGCGCTTGGGAAATAACGACTTATAGGCAATACCGCAAAGCCTGAGGAGAGCGGTTCCGAACTGCCGGCGCTTTTTTCGGCTGCTTTTCGTCGATCGGGTGATATTTGAAGGAGAAATGGTACATCTTGGCATCGTGACGGTACAATGCCTGCACTCAAAAGTATAGCAAGAGTTGACGTATCAATCCAGATCCAGTCCTGATTTAGAAGTTGAAGGACATTGCTGGACAATTAGATACAAAAAGATGTTTGCTTGACCAAGAACCTAAAAAAGGCAAGGAAGGCAATTTTTCGCTTGACAGTGCTTGTGAAAAAAGTTACTTTTTACCCGTCTGGTAGAAGTCAGGGCATTTCCCGGCTTGTGCTGTTTTTTTGATCCATAATTGTGAAAAAAGTCACATAGATGACGATACAATAGAGATAAAACAAGTTCCAATTCGATAGCCTTAAACCACAGGACTGTGCCATGGCAAAATCAAACCTCATCTCCCCGCACGGCAGCGACGAGCTGAAAATCTTGCTGCTGGATGGGAAAGAAAAAGAGGAAGAACTCAAGAAGGCGGAGGGCCTCAAAAAGGTCACTTTGTCCTCACGTGAAACCGGCGACCTGATTTTCCTGGGTATCGGCGGTTTTACCCCGCTAAACGGATTCATGGGCCACGACGACTGGAAGGGTGTCTGCGCCGACATGAAAATGACCGACGGAACCTTCTGGCCGATACCGGTCACGCTCTCGTACGACGAGAAGATCGACAAGGGTACTGAAATCGCCCTGGTTTCCGGTGAAACCGAGGAGATCATGGGGACGATGAAAGTCGAGGAATGCTACGAGATTGACAAGAACTTCGAATGCAGCCATGTCTACACCACGACCGATCTCGATCACCCGGGTGTGAAGATGACGATGGAGCAGAAGAAGTACAATCTTGGCGGTCCGGTCAAGGTGCTTTCCGAAGGTTCGTTCCCAACAGAATTCAAGGGCATCTACCAGCGGCCAGTCGAAAGCCGTGCGATCTTCGAGGAAAAAGGCTGGAAGACAATTGCCGCGCTGCAGCTTCGCAACCCGATGCACCGTTCGCATGAGTACCTGGCCAAGATCGCCTCGGAAGTGTCCGACGGTCTGTACATTCACCAGCTGGTCGGCAAGCTCAAACCGGGTGATATTCCGGCCGATGTGCGCGTGAAGTGCATCAACACGCTCGTTGATCACTACTTCGTCAAGGATAGGGTCGTGACCGGCGGATATCCGCTGGATATGCGCTATGCCGGGCCGCGCGAGGGCCTGCTGCACGCACTGTTCCGTCAGAACTTCGGCTGCACCCACATGATCATTGGCCGCGACCATGCCGGCGTGGGTGACTACTACGGTCCGTTTGATGCCCAGAACATCTTCCACGAACTCTGGGACGGCGCCCTTCAGTGCAAAATGCTGCCGATTGACTGGACATTCTGGTGCTACAAATGCGGTGGTATGGCCTCGATGAAGACCTGTCCGCATGACAAGAACGATCGGTTGTTCCTCTCCGGTACGGCGCTTCGGAAATCGCTGTCTGAAGGCGGCGATATCCCGTCGGAATTCAGCCGCCCCGAGGTGCTGGAGATTCTGCGTGCGTACTACGCGGGCCTGGAAGAGAAGGTCGAAGTCAAGATGCACGGTCATGCGACCGGCGACGCTCCGACAAAAAAGTAAACTGAAAATAGATTTGGTAAAGCGGAAACAGTTTTCCGTGAAGGAAACATCGATTAGGAGGTAGCAATGCCTAGTTTTGTCAACCCCGAGAAATGTGACGGGTGCAAGGCACTGGACAAAACCGCTTGCCAGTACATCTGCCCGAATGACCTCATGGTCCTGAACAAGGAGTCCATGAAGGCCTACAACCAGGAGCCGGAGATGTGCTGGGAGTGTTATAGCTGCGTGAAGATCTGTCCGGTACAGGCGGTCGAAGTTCGCGGCTATGCTGATTTTGTGCCCATGGGCGCCAGCGTCACCCCGATGCGGAGCTCGGACTCGATCATGTGGACGGTGAAGTTCCGCGGCGGTTCGCTGAAGCGGTTCAAATTCCCGATCCGTACCACCCCGGAAGGCCAGGCTGAACCGCTCGGCGGATTCGGCGAAGGCGACAACGACCTCAACAGCCACGTTCTGGTAACCGAGCCGGCCTCATGCGGCATGGACCAGATTCCGCAGGTGAAGTAAGAAAGGAAGGGTGATATAATGGCGAATTTTGAAACCGTTGAGGTCAAAACTGATGTCCTGATATGCGGTGGCGGTATGGCCGCCTGCGGTGCGGCTATAGAAGCTGCCCACTGGGCAAAAGCGAATAACCTCAAAGTAACGCTGGTTGACAAGGCCGCGATGGACCGTTCCGGCGCTGTCGCCATGGGTCTGTCGGCTATCAACCAGTACGTCGGCGTCAAGGACGGCCAGAACACGATCCATGACTATGTCAACTACGTGCGCAACGACTTGATGGGTGTGACCCGCGAAGATCTCGTGGCATCGATCGCCCGCCATGTCGATTCCTCTGTGCATCTGTTCGAAAAGTTCGGTCTGCCGATCTGGAAAGATGCCGATGGCATGTACGTCCACGAAGGTCGCTGGCAGCTGATGATCAACGGTGAATCCTACAAGGTTATCGTGGCCGAAGCCGCCAAGAATGCGCTCGGCGTGGACAATATCTACGAGCGTGTCTTTATTGTCGAGCCGCTGGTCAAAGACGGCAAGATTCAGGGCGCGGTCGGATTCTCGACTCGTGAAAACAAGTTCTATGTCTTCAAGGCGAAAACTGTGCTGGCCCTCATGGGCGGTGCCGTGCACGTCTTCAAGCCGCGTTCGGTCGGTGAAGGTCTTGGCCGTTCCTGGTACCCGCCGTTCAACTCGGGCGCCAGTGCCTACTTCACGATCAAAGCCGGTGCGGAGATGACCTGCCAGGAAGTCCGGTTTATCCCGGTCCGCTTCAAGGACGCCTACGGTCCTGTCGGCGCGTGGTTCCTGCTGTTCAAGTCGCGGGCGACCAACGGCCTCGGCGAGAACTATATGGAAACCCGGCGCGACGAACTCCAGAAATGGCAGCCATACGGCCTGGTCAAGCCGGTTCCGGCAAACCTGCGTAACTGGCTGATGATGCTTGACGTGATGGACGGCAAGGGCCCGATCTACATGCGGACCGAAGAAGCCATCGCCAAGCTCTCTGAAGAGGTTACTGACGAGAAGGAACGGAAGAAAAAACTCAAAGAGCTCGAGAGCGAAGCCTGGGAAGACTTCCTGGATATGACCATCTCGCAGGCGATCCTGTGGGCGGCCACCGACACCATGCCGGAGCAGAAGCCGTCTGAAATTGCTGCCTGTGAACCGTACTTCATCGGATCGCACTCCGGCGCCTCGGGTGCCTGGGTTTCCGGTCCGGAAGACATCGCTCCGAAGAATTACTTCTGGGGCTACACCAACATGTGCACGATCAAGGGCCTGTTTGCGGCCGGTGACGCCTCCGGCGCCTCCAGCCACAAGTTCTCCTCCGGTTCGTTCACCGAAGGCCGTATCGCCGCCAAGGCTGCTGTCAAGTTCTGTGTCGAGAACCCGGATGAGCCGCAGGTCGACGACGCTGAAGTCGAGAAACTGCGCGAATGGATCCTGGCTCCGCTGGATCTGTACGAGAAGACCAAAAACGCCTCGACTGACCCGAACGTCAATCCGAACTACCTGAAGCCGATGCAGGCCATGTTCCGTCTGCAGAAGATCATGGATGAGTACGCGGGCGGCGTGTCGGTCAACTTCACCACCAACCAGCAGCTCCTGGAAAAGGGTCTGGAACTCCTCAAGTGGCTGAAGGAAGACATGGAGAAGATGGGCGCCCAGGATCTGCACGAACTCCAGCGTGCGTGGGAAAACTACCATCGCACCTGGCAGGCTGAGGCGCATATTCGCACTATCCTGTTCCGCGAGGAAACCCGTTGGCCGGGCTACTACTTCCGTGCCGACTTCCCGGAAATGAAAAAGGACTGGGAAGTCTTCGCCAACTGTGTTTACCACCGCGATTCCGGTGAGTGGGAAATGCTGAAGCGGCCGATCGAGTACGTCTACGAGCCGGCCAGCGAGCATGAACTGCTCGGAGGTTGATGACATGACCTGATGCAGGATGCGGACTGCAGCATCCTGGACATTTGTTAGACGACTGAGTCCTCCGGGCGGACTTCGGCCCGGAGGACTTTACTTTGGCTGAGCGGTCAAAAAGAGGAAAAAGATAATAATTGACGTGTTTGTCTTGATTTCCGGAACGAAACATGTTAGATTGGCATTGATGGCTATGGACAATAATCAGAAACCGGATATTTGCCCGCACTGCGGGGAAAAGATGCTCAAATGGCAGCCGCCGACTGAGGCCAACTGGGGGCTTACGCCGCAGTTTGTCTGTTTCAATGACGACTGTCCATACTATGTCAAAGGCTGGGACTGGATGCGGACCCAGTACGACCAAAACTGCTCGTACCGGTATCGCCACGATCCGGCCAGCGGTGAGCGGGGTCCCCTGCCCGCGTGGTCGTCCCAGGCGCATCGGGATCGAATAATCGACAACCAGGAGTGAGCCATGGACGAGATTCAAAATCTCAAAAAGCAGATTCTCAAAGAGTACCCGCGGCTCGATACCGGCAGTGAATTCGAGTTTCGATGCGGGCCGGATGTACCGTGCTTCAACGATTGCTGCGGCGATGTGAACATATTCCTGACGCCATACGACGTCATCAGGCTGAAGAACAAGCTGGGGATGAGTTCAACCGAGTTTTTGCGCAAACACACCATCTCCCCGATGGATAAAAATCTGCAGTATCCGGTGATCCTGCTCCAGATGCAGGAAAATGAGAAGAAGACCTGCCCGTTTGTAACCGAGCAGGGCTGCTCTGTCTACGCTGACCGACCGTGGGCATGCCGCATGTACCCGCTGGGTCTGGCTTCGCCGGGCGACAATTCCTCGCAGCTTGACGAAGAGTTCTACTTTTTGCTCAAAGAGGATGTCTGCAAGGGATTCTGCGAAAAACGCCCGCTGAAGGTCTCGGACTGGCTGGAAGAACAGGGAATCAATGAATACAACGAGATGGGTGAGCTGTTCAAGGACTTGACCACACACAAGTTCTTCAACGAAAACGGCGAACTTCACCCTGGTCAGGTCGAGATGTTCTTCATGGTGTGCTACGATGTCGACCGATTCCGGCAGTTTGTGTTCGAGTCCAGCTTCCTCAATAAGTTCGTTATCGAAGATCACCGGCTGGCGAAGATGAAGGAAGACGATATCGAGATGCTCAGGTTCGGCTATGACTGGCTGCGATTTTCGATCTTCCATGAGCCGACTGTCAAGATTCGTGAGGATGTCGTTGAGGACAAGAAGAAAGAGCTGATGACCAAAGGGAAGCTGTCACGGGATAAGCACGGGTTAAAGCTGTCCTGAGGCGTTATTTTACAGCCCAGGAAGGCCGTTGTGTTGCTTTGCTCCGGCCTTTTTGTTTTGTTTAGGATAGTTTGCCGGCGAGATCAGCGATGCGGCAGGTGACAAGCTTTCCAGACTCAAAGTCATACTCGATTGATTCTCCCAAATCATCTTTCGCTCCCAAAGGAATATCTGCGGTTGCCCTAGATTCGATACGAGAAAGCGCCAGCAAAGACCGATAACGGATTACGGGATCCTCGTCTTTGAAAAAAGCGGCTAGTTCACTTACTGTATCCTCGCCAAAGGCATCGGGCCGAATCTCCGCCACTCGTGCGACCGCCCAAAACGCGCCACGCTCGAACGGCTCTTCCTCGAAATACAACGGCAGACGCGGGGCGTAGTCCTCGATCAGTTCCGGTACATTGTGGAGCACTTCGCCGATAGTTTCCGGCGCCCACCAGCCGACATTGCCCGACTCGTCGTTCATCATCCAGAAATTGTGCCGGATTAGTTTTCGGATTGGCTCGATGTCCCCATTTGCTTGGTGCCTGGCGGCGATGCCGATCGCTTCGATAGTCCGCCAGGCGAGCAGCTCGTCCGAGGTGAACAGATGCGATGAAAGGATGGTCAACGGATTCCGGGTTGATCGCAGCCAGTCGTCAAGCGCCTTGAGGTCGCGGTGAGCAAGTATGCCCTGCAGCTCGGCCTTACGCCGACTTCTCCCCGAACTGGTTCGCTGATTCTGACCCTGATCCATAATACTAACCCAGGCCGACGTCCAGCGTCATCATGACCGCAAAGCCGAGCATGGTACCCAGTGTTGCAGCATGCGTATTGCCGGCGGTTTGGGATTCAGGGATTACTTCCTCAACCACAACAAAGATCATCGCACCGGCGGCAAAAGCCAGCGCGTACGGGAGGATCGGACGGGCCAAAAGTACCAGGGCCGCCCCCGCCACTCCGGCTGCCGGTTCAACCATTCCTGACAGCTGACCGTACCAGAACGCCTTTCCCCGGCTGATCCCTTCGCGCCGCAGCGGCATCGAAACAGCCATGCCTTCGGGGAAATTCTGCAGGCCGATACCCAGGGCCAGCGCGATCGCTCCGGCCAGTGTAGCCGATTCAAGACCGGCCGCGACCGCCCCGAATGCCACGCCAACAGCCAGTCCCTCCGGGATGTTATGCAGTGTGATAGCCATCACCAGCAGGGTCGAACGACGCCAGGTGGTCGGAATTCCTTCGGCATGTTCGACCGGTTCGAAAAGGTGAACATGGGGGAGAACCATGTCCAGCCCGCGTAAAAAGGCGGCACCCAGCAGAAATCCCACCGTTGCCGGTACCCACGACGGCACGCTGCCGCCCTCGGACATGACAATAGCAGGGGCCAGCAGCGACCAGAAACTGGCCGCGATCATGACGCCGGCGGCAAAGCCGAGGGTGGCATCAAAGAATTTGCGGTTCGGCTCTCTGGCCGTGAATACCAGGGCCGCGCCGAGGGCGGTCAGGCCCCACGTAAAAAGCGTTGCCAGCAGAGCCTGCACGACCGGTGACAGGTCGGTGAACCAACTTCCCAAAACCATGTATATACCTCAGGCAAATTTCGCCGATTGAATTGACTTTCCGGACCATAATAGAGAAGAGAGCAAGACGGCGCAATCTTGAAAGCGGCGGAAATGACGCTAATTCGTGTGTCAGCACAAACTTGCGGCACAGGATTGATTAGCGTATAATTTGTCGATTGAAACCATTGTTGACAGGACTTCCCGGCGGATAAACGCATGGCAGTAATCACACTCTCGCGACAGACATTTCTGGGCGGTCAGGAGCTCGGCAAGCATCTGGCCCAAAAATTGGGCTATAACTACCTCACGCGGGAAGACCTGGCCCACGAGGCCGAGGAGATGGGTGTCGATGCATCCCGGCTGCGCGAATCCATCACCAAGCCTCCGGGGGTCCGCCAGGAACTGCGCCGCGAACGCGACCGATATGTCGCCTGCATTACGATGCTGCTGACCGAGCGAATGCTTCGCGACAATATCGTGTACAACGGTCACGCGGGACACATGCTGTTGCTGGGCGTGCCGAATATCCTGCGAATGTATGTCGTCGCGGACCTTGAGTACCGGGTCAACTGGGTCACGGAGCGGCTGGGCTACTCTCGCCGTGAGGCCAAAGAGTATATCAAGGGTGTCGATGTCATTCGCGATCGGTGGGTGCGTTACTTGTACGGCGTGGACTGGCACAGCCCGTTTTACTACGACCTGACCATCCATCTGGGCCACACCGGTTTTGACCACGCCGCCTCCGCACTGATGTCGATGGCGCAGCTCGACGAATTCCAGCTAAATAAGTATTCCATTCGGGCACTCAAGAATCTTAACCTGGCCAGCCGTATACATTACATACTAGCGTCGGATCCGCGTACCAGAAAAGGCGAGTTTCATGTATCGGCCAACCGGGGTATGGTGCAGGTGACGGCCCAGCCTCGGTTCCGGGAATCGCTCAGTCACGTAGAGGAAGTTCTGAGTGCCATTGAAGGGATCCGAGAAATCTCCGTTTGCCCGGCTATGGAGACGGTGATGTTTGTTGCCGAGCAGTTCGACAAGCGCTCCGAGCACTTTCAGACAATCATGACGCTGGCTCGCGAGCGGCGAGCCGCGGTGGAACTGGTGACGCTGCCGATGTCGGTCGAAAAGGCCCGAGGCATGGACAGTGAGGAACCGGTCGGTTCGCCGCCAACTGCAGGCGACGATAACGAGGCGGTGGCATTCGGTATGCGGGAGTGCCACGATGAACTCAAGAGGGCCGAGTGCTGCGGAGGCTGCATGGCTTTTTACGGTACACCTCGGGCATTGGTACCGGCGCTCCAGCGACGGACTGACATCCGCGTGCTCGTGCTGGGCGATCTGTATCTGTACCGCCCGGAGGCAACACGGGCGCGCCTTCGGGATGAACTCCGCAATCAACTGGTCGAAAACCTTCGGTTCTCAGTCGTGGACCAGGCTGAGCTAAAAGAAACATTTCAATTTAAGCGTTCTCACATGTTTTCGATGGCCCTGTGGCTGCTGACAGTGGTCGTCCTGCTGGCGGCAGTATTTCTGTTTCACAACGATCTGCTGACATTTCTTCGCGGCGAAATCGCGCGTCCGGTGCGGGTCCTCTCGATAATTGGTGTCGTAATATTCGCACCCATGTTTGCCTATGCGTACGGCAGTTTCACCCGCTACGTGCTCCGGCTGATGGGGCTTGATTGAGTTTATGAACGGTGTCGAACAATATTTTGACTTAAACCTCTGGCATTCCATCGATGTCATCTTCCTGGGTTTTGTCGGCGGTGTACTCAGCGGGTTCATCGGTACCGGCGGCGCTTTTATCATGACTCCCGGGATGATGAACCTTGGTGTACCGGGTGTGATCGCAGTCGGCTCGAACCTCACTCACAAATTCGGCAAGTCCCTGATGGGTACGAAACAGCACAGTGAGATGGGGCATGTCGACAAGAAGCTGGGATTGTACTTGCTTGTGACTGCCCTGATCGGGGTCCGACTGGCGGCCTGGCTCAACAGCTATCTTTTTGAATTGAATAAGGATGCTTCCTCGAAAGCGGCCGGGGCGGCCGGTGACCTGTACATCAGCGGACTCTACGTGGTCGTGCTCTCTGTCATTTCGATTGCAATGCTGATCGATGTGCGCCGGTTTGAGTCGACCGATGTGCGGCGGGCCCGGCATGTATCGCTGGCCGAAAGGATCGCGCGCTTTAAGCTGGCGCCCCGAGTTTACTTTCCGGTTGCCGATGTAACCCTGTCGGTCTGGCTGGTCGGACTGGTGGGGCTGCTGACGGGCTACCTGGCCGGATCGATCGGTGTGGGCGGTTTCCTAGGCGTGCCGGCGATGATTTACATCTTTGGTGTGCCGACAGTGGTCGCGGCGGGGACGGAAGTTTACCTCGCGATATTCATGGGAGCGTTTGGTGCATTGAACTACGCCTGGAACGGCTATGTCGATCTCCGGCTTACTTTCCTGCTGTATCTTGGTTCTTTGTCCGGTGTCTATATAGGAACCTATGGAACCAAGGTGGTGAAAGAGAAACTGATCCGATTGACTACTGCGCTGGTTATTTTGGTAAGTGTATTGAGCCGGTTGACCGTCATTCCGGTGTATTTGGAACGGCTCGACGCCATCGCACTTTCCAAGCCGGTTATCAGCATTCTCAATATCACGAGCCGCATAATCCTCTTTGGCGGGGGAACCGCCGGTGTCTTTTATATTCTCTTTAATGTCATTCGTGCCTACCGGAATCGTCGGAAAGTCCGTAAGCTGCTCGACAAGACTATATCGTAAATCAGATTAGTCCTGATTCCGAAATACGCCTTGACGGATTCCCGATCGACTGCCATATTACAGCAGGATACATCGATGAGTCACATCCCAGTGGTCGAGAGGCCGTTTTCAATAAAGAAATATTTATGCCGTCCAGGAGGCGAAAAATGACTTTCAAAAATCTCAGCACAGTCATGTTGATCTGTGCGTTTCTTATTATCGGTTCAGTACAGGCACAGGATTATGGTGTGGCGGATACTGTGCGATTCGACATCGATACACTGGTTGTAAATCAATCACGACATATTACCGTCACTATCGTTAACGACTATGCTATCCATGCCTTCGATATCGCCATGTGGCTGGAGGCTGACGTCGGCTGGGCAATATATGATTCCCTCGTTTGGGTCGGCCGAATGGCCGATCCGCGTGTGTTAGGTGATCGACCTTTTCCGACGTTTATCTTCGACGCCACCCCGCCTGATACGTTTGCATTTGTGGGGCTGTCGGGGCCGGGGAGTTTGGATCTTCCCCCGGGGAATACAGCGGTAGCCGAGCTCTGGGTCACCGGGGTCGATACCGGCCGGATTATCGCAGTGGACGGTCAGTGGCCGCCCGCAAATCGGAATATTTTTGTCTATGATGACGGAGGAGATACCGAACCGTATATGAAAGGCGACACTGGCGTGGTGATCGACGGCACGCCGTTGCCGGAAATCACGGTGGAACCAGCTGTCGAGGGTATCGCATCGCAGCTGATCACATTTGATGTTGCGGCAAATTCACCGGTCGGATACCCGGTAAGTCTGCAGTTGTCTTCATTCGCGGGGTATGACGACGGTGCCGTTCTGCCCCAGTCATCGCCATCGTTTAATTCAGCTGCGGACACTTTCAACTGGACTCCTTCTACTTCCGACGTAGGCATTTGGCGGGCTACTATTGAAGCCTGCGACAGTTCGGGTGGGTGCGCCTGTGCGGACGTGATGGTTCAAGTGGCTGCCGGCAATGACTACCTCGTTGATTTTAACGTGAGTGAAACACCAACCGCACTACGTTATGTCACTCTGGAACACGTAAATCTGGACAGCGACGCCGAACCTGAACTGTTTGCCGGTGGTACCGGGGTTTTGTATACTGATATGTTCGGGACATACGACAACGTCGCCGGCTCTCCGATGTCGTCGCTGTACACATTTAACTCTAACTTCCCGCGACGTGGCTATCAACTTGCCTATGTCAATGACGACGATTACGTGGATGTCGTTATGTCGCGTTTTGATTTTGAGGCTGGCGAAGCGCTCAAGGTACAACTGGGAATACCGGGTGGCGGATTTGACACGACCAACTTCTCGATCTCTACCATCATCCCGCGCGGCTCTGAGATGATCAATTACAACAACGATCAGTACCTGGATTTTGTGAGTGTCGGGACGGCCCTGATTGTCTACAACGGCGGTGAAAGCCCTTATTTTAGTGAAGGCCTGTCCACGGCGGACAGTTCGATTAGCGTAAACGGAGCTGATTTTAACCAGGACGGTTACGACGACCTGGCTGTCGGATCGGGTGATTTCATAAACATTTATCTCAATAATGCCGGCAGCGGCCTGACCCTCCACACTCAGTACCAACAGGAATTCGGAGCGACTGATATTGATATCACCAACGAAGGGTCTGATTTCAACGCCGACGGCCTCTTTGATCTTTGTGTCGCAGCCCCCTCGGTTGGTGGAGAATACAGCAACATTTTCATCTATATCGGTGACGGACTCGGCGGGTTTACGCAATCTCTGGTCAAGAGAGTTAAAGGTCAGACAGTCGCAAACCGGATTGGTGATATCAATGGTGACGGACACCTTGATATCGTCTATATGAATGCGACCGAGAAGATATGGGGAATCCTGTTCGGCGATGGCACCGGTGCTTTTCCGAGTGAGCAGCGACTGATAATACCGGCCTATAGGCCATACCGTGTGAGTATCGCCGACTACGATCTTGACGGTGATCAGGATATCGTAGTTGGGTCGTATAACACAAATATTGATCAGGAGACATCACTATTCTTCTACGAAAACACGCTGAATCCATCCGGATTCGTTCGAACCAATATGCAGCTCAATTCAATGAACAACGCTTCAATTGAAATGACCTCGCCCTCAGGACGCGTACTTAATACAATTTCATCCACGATGCCGTCGGGAACCTACCAACGCCGCAGTCTGGATCAGGACTCACAGCTCGATGCGACGACATCACTGGGCGTTGTTGAGTCCGGAGCTTACAGTATTAAGGCCGTACCGCAGCCCGGCGCCGCGCGAAGCGAAACCTTCACGATAGAGTACAGTCTCGACGGACAGTTGTACCGACTTGCGAAGGACGCCTCCATGCGGCTCGAGGGGTACGACTTCGCGATGTATCCCGGCGGAGCGTCCGAGGTTCTCCCGGTCACCGGCGCATTCGTCTACTCAACCGCCCCAACACTGAGTTGGGTCGGCAGCGGTGAGTTCGACATCCAGATAGCCACCGACCCGGCCTTTACCAGCATATTGCACTCGGCAACGGTCTCGGACAATTCGTACTCCGTACCGGACCCGATTGCGGCAATGGATACGACGATAGTCTACTGGCGTTACAAACTATCAGGACAGTCAGGCTATGACAACCTGTTTGCGCTTAATGTGGTACCGGGCGGCAGTGGAAGCTGCGGTGATATGAATGCCGACGGCATGGTGAATGTCAGTGATGTGACGTTCTTCGTGGCGTTCCTGT
Organism: uncultured Ignavibacteriales bacterium; assembly: GCA_964612145.1. Taxonomy (GTDB): domain Bacteria; phylum Zixibacteria; class MSB-5A5; order GN15; family FEB-12; genus JAGNLV01. Next base: position 144,208 of record CAZTBP010000009.1, read on the forward strand.
TTAGTGACGGTCCGTCGCCGGTTGACTCCAACCTGGCCGATGTTGACAGTTCAGGGCGGATGGATATCTCCGACCTTACCGTGTTGATATCGTACCTGTTCAGATCCGGTCCGCCGATGAATTGTCCGGGATAAAACTCACACTATATGGATAAATACACAGGTCGTTCCGTTCGGAGCGGCCTGTTTTTGTGTTGAAAAGGAATGGCAATAGTCATTGTGCAAAGGTTTTTCAGACGCTCGCATGCGAAAATCCAATCGGTGTGCTCAATGCACACCAGAATGATTCGGGCATCGTCGGAGAAATGCCATAGCCGTAGCCGGATTGGCACAATTTTGGGTTAATAACGGCTCCAGAATTCCCGGCATGTTCCCTGAAGTCACTACTGACCAGTTTGATCGCCTTGGGTGCCTATATAGTTGACCAAGGTGTCGGCTGCCACATAAATCGCTCCGACACAAATGGATGTTGACTTGAGACGACTAGTTTAACTTCTTGAAGCGAGGTACCATTAGAGCGAGAAAGGACGCTATGCGAAACAGATTCAGCAGTGGAATACTGATCGCTTTTGCTGCAGTGACAATGCTGTTGCTGTCGGTCGGCTGCAGCGACGACGAACAGGATTCCAGTGGACCGGTTATCGTGCTGAGTGCCGATGAAATCGTGCGGTCTGTTCCGTTTGGCGTTAATCCGCAGGCGCAGTGGGTGCGGGTCACCAACGGCGGTGATGGCCAGACCTCTTATACGGCCACTGTGGGTGGTGGCAGCAACTGGCTGCGGCTGTTCAATGCCGCAAATGACGTCCCCGACAGCTTCCTCGTAAGCATCACTGTCGGGAATATACAGGCAGGCACCTATATTGATACCGTGTGGGTTTCGGCACCCAATGCGACCAACAGTCCGCTGGCGCTCCCGGTTACTCTTGAGATAACCAATGTAATTCAGGTATCGCCGACAGCGATAGAGTTTTTGGCTAACTCGCAGGGCCAGCCGCCTGATTCGGTGGACCTGGTCATTTCCGGCCAGAGCACCTCGCCGCTGGATTATTCGCTAACCAAAAATGAGGCCTGGCTGCTGCTGTCCAAAACGGCCGGCATGGCCCGTGACACGGTCATTGTCAATGCGGATATTTCCGGACTGGTCCCCGGCATTTACAAGGACACGATAACGGTGTCGGCGCCTGCGGCCGAGAGTCAGGTCGATGTGCCTGTGACAATGATACTGGCCAGCTGGCTCCAGCGGAACTACATTAACCCTCGCAGTCTACAGGGTGTGTTTTTCTTTGACCAGCTCAATGGTCTCGCCGTTGGTGTCTCGGAAAATTTCGCCGGCGGTGGGCAAGTGCTGACAACCTCCGACGGTGGAGTGAGCTGGAGCGAATTGCCGACTGCCGACGGTTTGGCCGACCTGGACTTCGTCAATGACACAACGGGCTGGGTAGTCGGGGCTAATTCGCGGATTATGCATACAATGGATCGCGGGGCAAACTGGCAGATGCAATCATCACCTGTCGATTCCGTTATCTTCAACACGGTTGATTTCATCGACACGGCCAACGGCTGGGTCGCCGGCAATAGCGGAGTTATTCTGAACACGATCGACGGGGGCGCCAACTGGACTCAGCAAACCTCCACGACTACCCAGGACATCAAGGGGATATTCTTTATTTCCCCGGACAGCGGCTGGGTCGTTGGGAATTCCGGGCTGATTCTCTCTACTGCCGACGGCGGCACGACCTGGGTGGAGCGCGACTGGCCGAGCGATATCGATTTCTGGAATGTTCACTTCACAAATAACCTCTCCGGCTGGATTGCCGGTGAGGCGGGTCGGATCCTGCACTCTGCCGATGGCGGGGTCACGTGGGCGGCGCTGACCACCCCCACGACAGAAACCCTCAACGCATTAACGTTTTCGGCCGGCGGCCGGGGCTGGGCGGTCGGTCAGAACGGGATAATCATTTTCTCCGAGGACGGTACAAACTGGACGATCCAGCCAAGCAATGTCACAACTCAACTCACCGACGTATTCTTCCTTGATGAAGATATCGGGTGGATCGTGGGTGCCGAAGGAACCATTCTGTACACCACCGGCGGTGGATTGTAAAGGGCGAACGCTCAGCTTTCGGAAACGATCCTCAGCCCTTCCGGAGTGTCAATTGGGGCGCGACGTTTCTGGTAGACATAAATAATCACTCCCAGCACAAAGAGACTGATAGAAATTACCTGGTTGTAGGTCGGTTCCATCCCGGCCAGTTCAAAGTGCATCTCAGCCTCGTAGTACCGCACATACTCAATGATGTAACGGAAGGCAGCTTCCACCATAAACAAAACCGCCACCACCTGCCCCAGGAACTTCCTGTTCACCAACAGCCAGTGCAGAATCAGCAGCAGCAGCAGTCCGTACAGTGAGCTGTAAAGCTGCGAGGGATGTAGATGGTCAGTGCCGTAAATGTAATAGGGAAGAGAGCCTTGTGGGAAGCTCACGCCCCACGGGAGGTCGGTTGGAGTACCAAAGCAGCAGCCGTTGAGAAAACAGCCTACCCGCGTGAACGCCAGGCCGAGTCCCAGAGTGGGGGCGAAGTAGTCAAATACGTCCAGGACCGACATGCCTCTTAACCGGGCATAAATGAATGATCCGACAATGGCGACAACCACGCCGCCGTATAGATTCAGCCCGGCAATCCCGAACTGGCCGGTGGCGAACGGGTTGAATGTCGCGGTCCAGTTTCCGGAAAACTCCTCCAGATGAAACAATACGTAGAACAAACGAGCGCCGACAATGCCGCCGATGGTCATGATGTAAGCGGTCGTGAGAAACGGCTCAAACGGTTTGCCGTGTTTCTTCGTCACCCAGCGCACGTAGAGGACGCCGAGCAAAAACGAAATCGCCAGCATCAGGCCGTAACTGCGAATATGTATCGGGCCAAGATCGAATACTTCAGGATGCATAATTGGTGCGAAGCTCCTTCTTTGGCACTCTCACAGTACCGGTGTCCTCGGTGAAGTTCTCAAATTTCCAGGCCAGCAGGGTGGCGACCACGGCAATCGCGCCACCGACCACCACGTCACTGACATAGTGGAACCGTCCCCACACGGTACCAATTGCGAGGCCGGTCGTGACCGGTATCATGAGCCACAGCCATTTCTTATAGTGCCGGGCAGAATACAAAACCAACACCAGAGCGACGCCGAAATGTGATGACGGCATGCAGCCGCCGCGAACAGCGCCGTGACGTATCACGCTGTTGACAGCCTCGCGAAAGAACGGTCCTTGAATCTCGTTGGCGTACTGGCCCATGAAGAACCAGCGCGGTCCCTCCACAGGATAGAGAGAAAACAGCAGATATGAAACAAAAAACGTGAGGCTGACAGCCGCCATCGAGCTGCGAATCACCTTGTAATCGCCTCGTATATATACCAGGGCCATGAAGACCGGGATCATCGGGTAGTATAGAAAATAGCAGGCCGAGAACAGCTCGTTGAGAAAGACATTGAGCAAATGCTGATCGATGTACACAGTCGGGTGCACGCCGAAGATCGCCAGCTCAAACGCGGTCAGATGCGTATCGAAAAACTGATCGAAGAACAAAAACATCGTCCCGCCCGTCATCCTGTAAAATCCGGTGAACAGCAGCACCGGGTAAAGCAATCGAAGCATGTGAGCCAGGCGGCTGCGCCGTTTATCCAGATAGTACCCGATCGCAACCACCAGACCCGCCATCGCGGCATAGAATATCAACTCATCGACGTACGCGGTCAATGGTCTCCCGAGAACAACCAGTAAAGCCACCATAAGGAGACAGTAGCCGATGATAAGACGGTCAAAGAGATAGTATCGTTCACTTGCTCCCGGGGTCATGACCGTTCCTTCTTTGCCGTTTTTTCAACAATTGCAGTCCCGGCGAGTACCAGGACAATTTCGCCGCGAACAGTCCGCTCGCCGATCTTCTCAAGAATTTCCCCGGCTGTTCCACGCAGGAACTCCTCGTGCATCTTGGTCAACTCGCGGGCGACACAGCACGGCCGTTCGCCGAGTACTTCTCGCACGTCTTTGAGGGTCTTGATGATCCGATGCGGCGATTCGAAAAAGACAAGCGTGTGTTCGAGTGTACCCAGCCGCTCCAGCGTGCGACGCCGCGCGGCCGACTTGTGCGGGAGAAACCCTTCAAAGAAAAAGCGATCGGTCGGGAGTCCCGAGGCGGTCAGGGCGGGGATGATCGACGTTGGGCCCGGCAGTGGTACAATGGCAACATCGTGCTCAATTGCCGTCCGAACGATCCGGTAGGCCGGATCGGAGATCCCCGGAGAACCGGCATCGCTGATCACTGCGACCGACTGACCCCGTCGAATCATATCGATTAGTTGCTCGGCGCGAGCCCGCTCGTTAAAATCGTGATAGGAAATAAGCTTTTTGTCGAATCCGAGCGCTTTGAGCAATCGTCCACTGTGACGGGTATCCTCGCACGCAACGAAGTCAACCGATTCCAGCACGTCTATTGCCCGTCGTGAAATATCAGCCATGTTGCCGATCGGGGTTGGAACCAGGTACAGCATCCCGGAATCATCGGTCATAACGTCGCCTTAGTCCTGCACGTGAATGTTTTCCGGAATCTCGACCCGTTTGAGCGGAGCGATATCGGGCATCTTCCGCTTGAAGGAGTTCCGGTTTACAAGCGACACCACGCGGGACACATCGGTTGGGTTGAAACCATCCTCGGTCAGTTGCTTCATGGAGTGGACTCCGTCGTCGATAACGCGCTCGAGAATAGAGTCGATTTGATCGTAGGTAACGCCGATCTCACTCTCGTCGGTCTGGTCAACCCACAGGTCGGCACTCGGCGGCTTTTTGATAATCTCCTGCGGCACGCCCAGGTGCGCGGCAACACTGCGAATCTCAGTCTTGTACAACTGCCCATTGGGATTGACCGAACAAGCCGAATCGCCATACCAGGTAGTGTAGCCGAGCGCTATTTCAGTGCGGTTGCCGGTGCCCAGTACGAGTCGACCGGATTCGTGGGCGATATCGAACAGGACCGCCATTCGCTCACGAGCCATCTTGTTGCCGGCACGGAGACGATTGTCTTCGGTGATCTTTTCATAGTAGGCATCGATCATCGGCGAGATGTCTACCTCGCGGTGCTTGATTCCGAGTTGATCGATCAGGGTGCGGGCATCCTTGACTGAGGCCTCGGACGAAGTCTTGTACGGCATAATAACCGCCAGCACCTTTTCCGGCCCAACCGCTGCCACCGCCAGAGCCGCCGACACGGCCGAATCAATACCGCCCGAAAGACCGAGTACGTATCCCTGCATTCCGGACTGGAGCATCTTTCCGGTAAGAAAGCGCTTAATGGTTGTGATTGCCCGGTCTAAGTCTATCTGTGATTTCATTTTCGCGTCCTGTAATCCCGGAAATTGTTTTATAAATATGTGATTGCGCTTGTGCGTACAAGCAAAATATTGTAGTTAATAACACGGGCGGCAGCGACGTTGTTCGACAACAACAGCGCTTCCGAACGGCTTGACACCGGCTGGAGGCCGGCTTGAAGCAGGAATGTTAATCCTTAGTCACGTGAGGTTACGTAATGGGTGTGAATAAAGCTATTCTAATCGGAAATCTTGGCCGTGATCCGGAACTGAAGTACACCGCCAGCGGACGTGCGGTGTGTACTTTTACTCTCGCAACCAGCGAGCGCTGGACAAATCAGGACGGTGAGCGGCAGGAACAGACAATCTGGCATAATATCGTCGCTTGGCAAAAACCGGCAGAGATTATGAACGAGTATTTGTCCAAGGGCAATCAGGTCTATATCGAGGGCCGCATTGTCAATCGCTCGTATGACGATAAGGATGGCAACAAACGGTACATCTCCGAGGTCGTTGTCCAGAACTTCCAGTTTATCGGCGGTCGCGGAGGCGGGGCATCCGACAGCGGTCAGCGGACCCAATCCGATTCGCAGGAACAGTCAGCCGGGGTCAACGAGGGGACGCCCCCGGATGACGATGATCTCCCATTCTGATCAGGTTTCAACCAGTCGATTTGAAACGCCCTGTAAGCTGTTGTCTTGCAGGGCGTTTTCCTGTTCAAAGCCGGCCCTGCGGTTGTACTGACATTGGTCTAAGCAACAGGTTGTTTCAGGCCGAAACATCGAACGAACAGAAACTCACGTCAAACCGGCCGCAACCCATCCCGCCCGATGGGGCAAAGGAGGGCCCGAACGATGTCATTCGCACCAAGAACCAATATCGCCGCCGGGGAAGACATTCAGTCGAGCGTGTATCGCCGGGTGTTTTTCCTCAGCGGCTCGGCAGTCATCCTGTCAGCCGCCACGATTATCATTTTCAATACAACGATGTCGATCTCCCGTATCGAGCAGTTCTGCACCGGCGCCGAACTGGTGGCGCTTACCCTGATGCCGTATATGATTTCTGCCGCCGTCGCCGCTATTACTGCCATTGGGGTAATGGCGCTGGTTCCGGCAATACGGCTTCAAGCACCGGCCAAATCCATCTCGGCGCGTCTGCGGGCGCTGGCCGACGGCGACCTTGCCGGGACCATTCACACTACCGAGAAGGCACCGCATCTCCAGGAACTTACGAACGAGTTGAACATCGCGACCGGGTCCCTCAGTCACAAGATAGCCCAGTGGAAAGTCATCAACCGCCAGCAGTGGGAATTACTGGAATCGATGCGCGAAACCACGGTTGTCAGCGGTCAGAAGCAGCTGGTGATGATCATTGAGCAGATGGAGAGGAACTGGGAAAAGATCGCCGTGATTGAAGATGAACTGACGACCTAAAACACTAACTCTCTTCCAGCTTCCGTTCGAGTTCCTTGACTCGCTTGAGAAGCTGGGGGAGCCGCAAGAGCGACGCTTCTATACGTTTTGTTTCCATGATGTCGCGGGCTGGTAAACCGAACACGGTTTTTCCGGCCGCGACTGATTTGGAGACTCCCGATTTGGCCCCAATCATTACCCCGTCGCCGATTTCTATATGCCCGACCAAGCCGACCTGTCCCGCCAGCACCACCCCGTTGCCGATTTTAGTTGAGCCGGAAATTCCCACCTGCGACACAATAATCGAGTGCTGGCCGATCTCGACATTGTGCGCGATTTGCACGAGATTGTCGATCTTGGTTCCGCGGCCGATTTTGGTCGGGCCGAGCGCCCCACGATCAACCGAACAGTTTGATCCTACCTCAACGTCATCGTCGATTTCAACCCACCCGACCTGCTTGATCTTCTTCAGCCCGGTGGGCGATTCGGCAAAGCCAAAGCCGTCGGAACCGATTACGGTCGAGGCGTGGATAATCACGTTATTGCCGATTCTGGTGCCGTCGAGAATCATTGCACCGGGATAGATGAGGCAGCCCTCGCCAATTTCGACATCCCGACCCACGTAGACGGAGCCTACCAACTGGGTGTCCTTGCCGAGTCGGGCATTTTTACCAACAGTGCAGAGCGGTCCTACGGCGGCCGATGAATCGATCTGGGCTTGGTCTGAAACGACAGCCGATCCATCGATCCCAATTTCGACCAATTGTGGCGTGGGGTAGAGGATATCGACTATTTGAGCAAAGGCGAGATACGGGTTCTCGTGGCGGAGCACGGGAACCCGTTTACATTCAATGTCTGGAGCCAGTACCAGAGCAGCGGCGTTGGTGTCTTCTATGAATCGCGCGTACTTAACGTTTGCGACAAAACTGATCTGGTTGGCTGCAGCCGATGCAATTGGGGCGGCTTCGGTTATTTCAACGCTGCCGTTCCCCTCGACCGTTCCACCGACTTTCTCGGCCAGTTCTGTCAGCTTGTATGCCACGACGTATTATTCAAGCTCCCCAAGAGTCGACAATACCTGTTCCGTAACATCGTAGGTCGGTTTAATGTAGCCGATCCCCTGCAGGGTGAATATCACGTCGTAGTTGTTCTCCGTGGCGACAAGTTCCATCGCCTGCTGGATGTTTCTCAGCAGCGGTTCCAGCAACTGGGCTTCCTTGCGTTCGGCTGTTCCATTGGGACCGTAAATCTTGCTCGTGTAGGCATCGAGTGCCTCACGCTTGGCCCGGATAGCGGCTTCGCGCTCACGCTTTTTCTCCTCAGAAAGGATGAGTTTCTGCTTTTCGTACTCGGCCAGCAATTCCTGGAGCTCTTCTTCCTTGGCCCGAGCTTCGTCTTCCCATGCTTTGCGCTCGGTTTCCCATTGCTCCTGGGCTTTCTGCCATTCGGGGTACTCGTTGTAAATTCGATCATCCCGGACAAAACCAATTCTCAGCCCCTGCGCTTCCGCGCGGCCGACCAGGGCCGCCGTCACAATCATGGACACGACAAAGGCGGCAATAAACAGTTTGGTAAATCGCATACAACTCCTCTTTTGCACTGTAAATTCGTTATCTAAATGTTGTTCCGACCTGGAAATGTGGCTTCCAGCCTTTGTCCTCGCCCTCAATGTCATCAAGAGGATAGGCGAAGTCAAATCCAATTGTGCCGATCGCCGGCACAACTATTCGAAATCCAATTCCTACGCCCTTATACAAATCACTGAACAGTTTGATGTCTTCTCGATGCAGCCAGGAATTCCCGGCGTCGAAAAACATCAGTCCGTAGAACTGCCCCTGAGAAATCGGTATCTGGAGCTCCAGATTAGTCACAAACATGTACTTACCCCGGACGCGCGTTTCAAAAGCCGTGAAACTCGTATCTTCCGGCAGGTCAACCCCGACAACAGCATTGGGGTTGGAATAGTAGAACGTCGTATCAGATTGGGTTACGAGCGAATCCGGGGTCAAATCGCCATCGTCGTAGCCGCGTACGACGCCGTCGTAAGCAGTACCGCCCGGCGTAAATCGGTCCGAGATCAGAATCCGGTCGTCACCGGCGGGAGCAGTCACCACGCCGTACTGGACCCTGGCTGCGACAGCCCAACCCCACATAAGCGGGATAAACTTGGTGGCTTTGGCCTCATGTTTCATGTACTCCCAGAAACCGCCCAGCACGCCGCCCGTCTTTTCGATCGTATACGACAGGATCGACCCCTTAGTAGCAAACTCCGGCAGGTTCCGTGAGTCGCGCGTAATGTTGAATGTCAACCGCGAACCGGTCAGCGGATCTTCATTGTACGACACAATTGAGCCGGGATAGGCGTCGTAGGTTGCCTGCGCCAGCAAAGAGTCACCAGTCTGGGGTGTAGCTGGATTGTTGTAGAAATAGTTGGCTTTGTAAGAACTGCTGGCCTCGAAATCATCATCGAAATCAAAGAAGCGGGTCCGTTCCAGTGAGTATGAACCGAATACCCGGAAATAGTTGTCCGGCCAGCGAAGGCGCCGTCCCAGACGAATCGAACCGCCGGTTCGCCCCTCAGTATAGTCACCGAACCAGCGCCGGTTAATAGAGAAGGCGTTCACGCCCAGGAGAGTCGGGCGTCCAAACAGCCACGGTTCGGTAAAGGACACCGAGAACGAATTACGATTCCGGCCAAATTCCAGATTGAACGACAGGTTCTGGCCGTTCCCCCGGAAATTGGGAATCCCCATTCCAAACGTACCGACAACTTTGTCCTGGCTATTGTAACCGGCGCCGGCGGAAATCTGTCCGGTCTGCTTCTCCTTGACCTTGTAAACCAGGTCGACATCGCCGCTGGGGAGATCTGTTGGAACCGGCTCTACGTATTCAAAAAAGTTGAGCGCCATAGCATCCCGTACAGAGCGAATCAGCAGTGACCGGTTAAACTTTTGACCGGGAAGGGTGGACAACTCGCGGCGAATGACTTTGTCCTTGGTCTTGTAGTTGCCGACGATTTTGACCAGGTTAATATGCGACGGCAGACCTTCGGTTATCTCATAGGTAATATCGATCAGGGTATCGTTGCGCGTCTCGCGCTTATCTACGATGTTGATATGGAGGTGCCCGATCTCGTAGTATGCCGAGGCGATCTCCATAATTGCCTCATCGTATTTCTCGGCGTTGAAAACATCGAGCGACTCATATTTCAGGGTGGAGCGCAGGACCTTGTCGCTCAGTTCCTCGTTCCCGGTAAATTTCGTTTCGCCGAAGTAGTATTTCGGCCCCTCGTACACCTCCAGGTAAATCTTCATCCGGTTGCGGGAGGTGTCGATCGAAAGAGAGTCGTTGATCAGGTAGGCGTCGATAAATCCGCGCTTGTGATATTCATCGATAACCTTGCGAAGGTCTTCATGGTATTCATCCTGGGCAAAATCGGAGCTGCGCAAAAAACCACGTTTGCGGTTGCGCATCTTGCCGATCAGGTCGCCGGCGTCGACTCGCTGGTTACCGGTCATGATGACTTCCTCGACCTTGATTTTGTCCCTTTCGTTGATATTAAAGCGCAGGATCGCCTGGGTCGAGTCGTCGTTGTGAACCATCTCCGAAGTGACAGCGGCCTGGAAATAGCCTTCCGAGGCATACTGCTGGTAGATTTTAGTCCGACTTTTCTCGATCAGGTAAGGGGAGATGTAGCCGCCGACACCGAGTCCGAGATCTTCGTTCAGGTCCTTGTCGCTAATCTTGTCATTGCCGACAAACTCGATACCTGTGAGCTTGGGCAGTTCATCGACGACAATATAAACTTTGAGGCCGCCGGATACTTCCTCGGCCTCGATCTGGACATCGCGAAATATCCCCAGGCTGTAAAGCCGACGAATTGTCTCGGAGACTTTGGTCGGGGTCAGGACTGTGCCAATATCGAGAGAAGCGACGCCGAGGATGAGGGAGCGAGTGGCAATCCGGTTTCCCTCTACCTCAATATCTACGACTCGGAATTGCGGCTGGGTCTTACCAACCGAGACCAGTATCAGGACCACCAGAAGGTAGCCCAGAGCAATCCTTGCTTGTTGTCTGGCGGTGTGTCTCAACAACTATTTTCAGGCACCGGGGGCTGTGATCTTATTAATCTTGATCTCCGTATAACGTTGACGATGACCCTGGGTCCTGCGGTACTTGGTGCGGCGTTTATACTTGTATACCAGCACCTTATCAGCCGCGCCGTCACCGACAACCTCAGCCTCAACCTTGGCGTCGGCCACGGTCGGGGTTCCGATTGTCGCTTCTTCATCATTCTTGATCAGCAGGACCCTGTCGATATCCAGCGAGCTGCCCGCTTCCACTTTCTGGTACGGCACCCGCAGCACATCGCCCTCCTGCGCACTGTACTGACAACCGGAAATTTCAAATACGGCGTACATTCGATATCCTCCAAACCAGTGAACTTGTTATCCAGAATCGGGTTAAGCCACATAAAGTAACCGTTTTCCGGGCCAAGTCAAGGCTTATTATACGACCCATCTCGCGCGAGTCAAACTTTAAACCCGTCACCTTGAAACTGGTTCCACCAGCAGTGCGTTTGTATAATGTTAGCAGCCTTGTGATTGTGCAGCCGAGGTTTCGTTGCATATATTACCGGAGAAGGCCGTCTCCTACTATGGAATGACAAAAATGGCAAAGACTATACAGAAGACTGCAGACAGCGTTTTTGAAGTTAAATCAACCTACACGCCACGGGGCGACCAGCCGCACGCCATCGAGGAACTGGTCGACGGCCTCCACACCGGCCGTCGGCACCAGACATTGCTGGGAGTAACCGGGTCCGGTAAGACGTTCACGATGGCCAACGTCATCGCGCGCTACGGTCGGCCGGCGCTGGTACTGTCGCACAACAAGACGCTGGCGGCTCAGCTTTACGGTGAACTCAAAGCGTTTTTCCCCAACAACGCGGTCGAGTTTTTCATCAGCTACTACGACTACTACCAGCCCGAGGCGTATATCCCCACCACCGACACCTTTATCGAAAAGGACACGTCGATTAACGAAGATATCGACCGCCTTCGGCTTCGTGCGACCGCCTCGCTTCTAGAGCGGGAGGACGTCATCATCGTGGCCTCCGTGTCCTGCATCTATGGCCTCGGCTCACCGACTGAGTACAAGAGTCAATATATTCCAATCACGGTCGGGGCTGAGCTTGATCGCGACCACGTGATCAGGAGACTGATCGATATTCACTACAACCGCAACGATGTTGATTTCTCGCGCGGGAATTTCCGCGTCCGCGGTGACACGATTGAATTGATCCCGGCCTACCACGAAAGCGCGATGCGGATTGAGTTTTTCGGCGACGAGGTCGAGCGGATTACCGAAATCCACCCGTTAACCGGTGAAATCCTCAAAGAGCGTGAACGGGTGGCAATCTACCCGGCCAAACACTTCGTAACGTCGCCGGAACGCCTCAAAGCAGCCATCAAGAGCATCGAGGAAGAATTGGGCCAGCGGCTGGAGTGGTTTCGCTCCCAAAACATGCTGCTGGAGGCCCAGCGGATGGAGATGCGGACCAAGTACGATCTGGAAATGCTGAAAGAAATCGGCTACTGCGCCGGTGTCGAGAACTACTCCCGGCATTTGTCCGGCCGCAAAGAAGGCGAACGGCCGTTTACGCTCATTGACTTTTTCCCCGATGATTTCCTGACCATTATCGACGAATCCCACCAGAGTATTCCGCAGGTGCGGGGCATGTATGCCGGTGATCGCAGTCGCAAAGAGGTGCTCGTAGCGCATGGGTTCCGGTTGCCGTCAGCTATGGACAACCGACCGCTGGTGTTTGATGAATTCGACAAGCTGATCCAGAAACGTGTCTATGTGTCCGCCACGCCGGCCGACTACGAACTCGAGCAGTGCGAAGGGGTCGTGGTCGAACAGGTGATTCGCCCGACCGGCCTGCTGGACCCGATTATCACAATCAAGCCGCTGGCGACGCAGGTCGACGATCTCCTCGAAGAAAGCAAAAAGCGCTCGGCCAGAGGCGAGCGGGTCCTGGTAACGACCCTGACCAAGCGCATGGCCGAGGATTTGACCGATTACATGGAAAAGCTCGGGCTGCGGGTACGCTATCTCCATTCCGAAATCGACGCGATCGACCGGACCGGGATCATTCGTGACCTGCGGCTGGCTGAGTTCGATGTGCTGGTCGGGGTCAACCTCCTGCGCGAAGGCCTGGATTTGCCCGAAGTTTCTCTGGTGGCGATTCTCGACGCCGACAAAGAAGGGTTCCTTCGCTCGGACCGCTCGCTGATCCAGACCGCCGGCCGCGCGGCGCGAAACAAGGACGGCGAGGTAATTCTCTACGCCGATAAAATCACCAATTCGATGCGGCGAGCGATGGATGAGACTTCCCGGCGACGGGAGAGGCAGCTGGCCTACAACGAAGAGCACGGTATCGATCCGGAAACGATTTTCAAGACCCGGGAAGAGATCCTGCGCACGACCCAGTTTGCAGATAGCAAAACGGTCGAAGAAAAGTCGTTTGAGAAGCCGAGCGAATTTGCCCGGATGTCTGATGAGGACCAGCTTGCCTTTATGCTCAACGCGATGAAAAAGGCGGCGGAGAATCTTGACTTTGAAACCGCTATTATGATTCGAGACGAGATCAACGAGCTGAAGGATCGTCTGTCCCGTGGCCGCAAGAAAAACAAGAAGAAGAGGAAATAGATGAGTAGCAAGTTTAGGGATTGTCTAATGGGAGTTCTCCTGCCTGCCATCGTATTAATCAGTGGGTGTAGCGAAAAGGAAGTCGAATACGTAATCGACGATGAGGAGCTCATACGGTATATCAACTCCTCCGAGGATGCCCGTGAGCTTTTTCGGGTAGACGGCTTGTTTCCGGAAGAGCCATTCACTGTGCCCTATGACAGCGCGATATTCGTGGATGTTATAGACTCGACCCGAAGGTTTATTTTTGTGGATGCACACGTGGATACTGTGCGAACGCTCGAATTCCCGGACGGGTCAGTTGAATATTACAGGGAGCGGCACTTCTTCCCTAGTCCAATTGGTGAAGAGTGGGAAGCTGAGGTCACAGTGGACGACTACTTCTACGGGCGGCGACTTCGAATTGTGGAAGGAGACACGACTTCGGAAACCTTCGAGCGAGTGTTAACCAGATACGGGTTTTTTCTAAAGCTCGGCGGCGATAGTCGCGCATATCGGGGATGGACGTTATGGGCTTTTAATGGTGGAGGGCCGCCAAGCGGCTCCATGGTGGTTCAGACTTCCAACGGTGAGTCGTTTCGCGGCGACTTCGTTGAATATAGCCCGATTTCGTTCACAATAGAGAGAGAGTCATTGACGTTTGGTGGTATTCGCACCTTAGGTGGCGGCACGCAGCATGCGTACAAGCGGCTTGATAGACTGGAGCCGGTGACTGAAGGAGCAGAGTTATTTGTGACCGCCAGTGAGGTCGATACAAAATCCCAGGTGCGCCTTATTTCTGCGCAGACCGACACCGGATTCACGAATTTCAAGATGGACCGTGTATCAACGAGTCAATATGTTGATACAATAGCACTGGCATCCAACACCGATTTTGTCTGGAATTTGCTCTCCTGCCAGGAGATTACACGGACCCTAATCCCCGGATCTGTACCGCCTGAGTACACCATAGCGTGGCATCCCTGGGTAGTGCCCTTTCGTATTCCGCAATGAGACCTGAATAGACAGTAGTATGGTATTCGCCGCCCGCAGACCGCAGGCGGCGTTTTCTCGATTTAGTCCACTTTTTGTTGAATGATTTTTTGATAACGGAGTATATTCAGCAAAGTAGACACGACATATAACCAACAAGGAGGTACGTATGAACAAGAGGATTCGCCATCTGCCGCTGCTTCTGATAGCAGTCCTGTCCCTGACCTTTATCGGCTGCGGCACCGAGGTTCCCTCAGGACATCGCGGCGTGTTTTATTCGAAATTCGGTGAAGGTACTGAATTCGGCAACATCTACGGCGAGGGTTTCGCCTGGCACCTGCCGTGGAACAGCATGATCGTTTACCAGACCCAGACGCAGGAGCGCAAGGAAGTGCTTGAGGTGCTGTCGTCCGATGGTGCGACTATCGGCATGGAAATGTCCATTCTCTATCGCCCGATGCCGTCGAAACTCGATTCGCTCCAGGTGACAATCGGCCGTAATTACTATGATGTAAAAGTAGCGCCGACAGTACGCGGAATTGCCAGGAGTGTGGCGGGCCAGTTTACACCGGAGGAAATCTACTCCTCCAAACGGGAGCAGGTGACCGACCAAATCCAACAGAAGTTGGTCGAGCAAATGCAGGTCAATTACGTCGACGTAGAAAATGTTCTCATGCGCGATGTCAAGATTCCGCAAAAAATCTCGGAGGCGATTAATTTCAAGTTGACTGCTGATCAGGAAGCACAAAAGATGCAGTTTACTATTGAGAAGGAGCGCCTCGAAGCGGAGCGCAAACGGATCGAGGCGCAGGGTATCGCAGACTTCCAGAAAATTGTTTCAGCCGGAATCACGCCTTCGCTGCTGAAATGGAAAGGGATCGAGGCAACCCAGAAAATTGCCGAATCACCAAACACGAAGATCGTTATTGTCGGTAACAGCGACGGTGACCTGCCGATTATCTTGTCGGGCGAGAAATAAACGTAAGTCACGCTCCCAAGAAGGAAACAGGCCGCGTTGGATTTCTCCGACGCGGCCTTTTCAATGTCTGTTCGAGCAAACTAAAGCAGCGCCGCCAGGCGCCGGATATGCCAGGCGTGTACCCGTTCATGCCATAGCATCCGGCGCGCCACCTTGCGAGCCGACCACATCTCCCCACCAATTTCGCAATTCTTGTCGTTGTCAATCAGCTTAGAGAGGCGGACCGTTGTGTGTCGACGAACCTGCGCTAAAGCTGCAAATGGATCCTGGTCCATCTGTTCGCGGGGGAAACTCAATCCCAGGCGGTCCCACAGCCACCACTCGCTGACGGCAACATGGTTAAGAATCCCGGCCAGAGAGCCGAATCGCTCACCTTCAATCGGTTCGTTCAGTTTGTTGCTCGGGGCGCGCCGAGTGGCCGCCATGAGTCCCGATCGCGTACAACTAAGCAGCCACCGGACATCATCCACATCGGCGCCGGTCAGGGGCCGCCTGTCGTGCTTGAAAAAGGAGTTGACCCAGTTGCCGTCGAGAGTCTCATAGTTTTCGAAACGTTCGCTCACTTCGACTTTGATAAGATCCGCGGCGTCATCGGTCACTCGCTGGTAGCCGTCGCGCCAATTAAAGTAATCGGCAATTGCCCGTCGAGACCTCTCGACAGCCTTTTCCGGCGAAGTTGCACGGGAGAAACATCCCGGCAGACCGAAGATCCATAGCTGCCACTTCCCCGGCTCAATCTGCTCAAGACCGCCTTTGTACAACATGGAATACGTCACGACTTTACCAACCGAGAAGGTGTTGACAGCAACTGCGTTGTGGGATTGAAAGCCTTCCATTGCTCGCCAAAGATAGACCGTCGGCTTCCGTCTGTAAAGTGCCTGCTGACAATAACTCGAATAAACTCGAGATAAATTGCAGAAAGAACAGTCGCACCGCCTCATTTATGTGAAGTGCGTTAGGATCTTTAGCAAACGGTAAGGTTGCAAGCGACTGGCATTCCACACCCTATCATTATACGCCTCCCAACGCAGTGAATCACAACCTGTTGTACGCCGGATCAATCTTCCTCGTATTTCTTCTTCAATCGATCGATAACAGCCGGATCAGCCAGTGTCGTCGTGTCACCAAGCACCCGTCCGGTCGCAATATCCCGCAGGAGACGCCGCATGATTTTTCCGGAGCGGGTCTTGGGAAGATCCGGGGTAAACAGGAGCTGCTGCGGCTTGGCGATAGCACCTATCTTTCGGACCACAAAGTCGCGGAGACGTCCCGCCATCTTTTCGTCGTCCGGTTCCTCGTCGCCCGAGAGAGTTACGAAAGCGACAAGAGCCTCGCCTTTTATTTCGTGCGGAACGCCCACAACAGCGGCTTCTACGACAGCCGGATGTTCGACCAGTGCGGATTCAACCTCCATCGTCGAGATTCGGTGGCCCGCGATATTGATGACGTCATCTACGCGGCCGAGAATCCAGAAGTAACCGTCCTTGTCAACTTTGGCTCCGTCGCCGGGGAAGTAGACCCCTTTCCATTTGGACCAATAGGTCTCAATGAATCTCTCGCGGTCGCCCCAGATGCCGCGCAGCATGCCCGGCCACGGTTTGGTGATGGCGAGGTAGCCGCCGCCTTTCTTCACTTCCTTACCTTCCTCATTCAGGATCTTGGCTTCGATTCCGGGGAAGGGCTGAGTCGCCGAGCCGGGTTTGGTGGCCGTGATACCGGGCAGGGGCGTAATCATAATATGGCCGGTTTCAGTCTGCCACCAGGTATCGACTATCGGGCACTTTTTCCGGCCGATCACCTGGTGGTACCACATCCAGGCTTCAGGATTGATCGGTTCGCCGACAGTACCGAGAAGCCTCAGTGAACTCAAATCATGCTTTTCCGGCCACTGCTTGCCCCAGCGCATGAACGCGCGTATTGCCGTAGGGGCAGTATAAAAAACGGTTACACCGAACTCTTCAACAAGGTGCCAGAAACGATCCCTGTCCGGCCAGTCAGGGGCGCCTTCGAACATGAGTTGTGTCACCCCGTTGGCCAGCGGACCGTACATCAGGTACGAGTGACCGGTCACCCAGCCAATATCAGCCGTGCACCAGAACACATCGTTGTCTTTGATGTCAAAGACGAACTTGCTGGTGGCGTAGGCGCCGGTGAGATATCCGCCGCACGTGTGCATGATGCCTTTCGGTTTTCCGGTCGTGCCTGAAGTGTAGAGGATAAACAATGGATGCTCGGCATCGACATAGGTCGGCGGACAGTGATGGTCCGCCTCCTGCATCAAGCGGTGATACCAGTGATCACGGCCTTCCTTAACTCGCAGCAGGAAATCGCCGCGCTTGACGATAACGACGTTTTCGATAGTCGGGCAGTCGGCGAGGGCCTGGTCGGCATCATGTTTGAGCGGGAGAATCTGGCCGCGTCGCCAGCCACCGTCGGCGGTGACAAGCAGCTTGGCGCCGGCGTCATTGATTCGTTCACGCAGCGACTCCGGGGAAAATCCGCCAAAGACGACCGAGTGAATGGCCCCTATTCGCGCGCAGGCCAGGCACGAAATAACCAGCTCGGGGACCATCGGCAAATAAATGGCAACGACGTCACCTTTTTTGATGCCGAGGCTCTTGAGAACGTTAGCGAACTTGCACACCTGGCGGTGGAGATAGAAATACGTGAAGGTCCGTCGGTCCCCCGGCTCACCTTCCCAAATAATTGCCGCCTTGTTGCGACGACCATTATCCAGATGCTGATCGAGTAGTGATTCAGTGACATTGAGCTTGCCGCCGACAAACCACCTGGCGTCGGGAGCCTTGAACTCGAGCCCCTTTTTCCATTTCTTGTTCCACACCAGCTCCGAGGCTTGCTCTTCCCAGAACTTCACCGGATTCTTTTTCGCTTTTGTATAAATGGATTTTTGGCCGGCGTTGGCTTGTCGAGTAAAGGCGGTTGAGGGCTTGAACGTACGATTCTCATCGAGCAGGGTGTCAATCGTGTTATGTTCCTGTTTTGTCGTCCTCTTTTTGCTCGCTGCTTTTTTCGTTGTCTTTTTCCTGCTTCCGCCTTTGGTCGGCATAGATACACTCCTGTGAATTTTCAAGTTACTTGTAAATTACACCAATATGTGGCGAACCTGTCTACTTTGTCAAGGAGACGTACGTCTATCTGTCAAGGCAAAGTAGAAATGTCCGGTTTTTAGCAAGATAGAAATGTCCTAT
>CAZTBP010000010.1:0-77059 GCA_964612145.1 uncultured Ignavibacteriales bacterium
CTGGAGTAATCACAGTGTCCTAACTGAGTGTCCACAAAACGGGGGGAAGGTCACTACGTGCAACTATCAAATAGGATGAAGTCCTACCGAAACAGGGCTTATTTCAACGTGGGGAAAAAGGCGGCTGACAGGGGTGATGAGATCACGGCATTCTTCTACTATCGCGATGCTTTTCGCCTAAGCCCATTCGATGAGGAAACCGGCGATCACAAGGGAATTAGGTACTACGCCGAGATCCAGATGAAGAAGCTACTGGGGATTGAGGACGTCAGTACGTTTCTTTACTGGAAATAAGTAACTCGTTTTCCGCCACCGGACCTATACTGTCAATGCCCCACCAACAAAAAAACGGCCCTCCTGTAGTGAAGGGCCGTCCATACCGCTTGACGCGGGCATTCATGAGCCAGTCTTACTGGAAACCGTACAACTGCAATCCCTTGCCATCGTAAAACTCGTTCCGATACCCATCGACCGGCTTGAGCTGATCCAGCCAGTAGGCCTCGTCATCACGATGACAGACAATCATCCGCTGCTCATCACGATGATGCCTTGCCCGGTGATACTTGAGATAAATATGCCGGTGGTCAACACCGCAAATCTCGACCTTGCCGGACTCGTGCGACATGGCGTACTTCAGCCGTTTGGCCACGCCGCTGCATTTCTTTTTCGCTTGCTCAATCTTTCTGTAAGCTTCGACAATCGGGACCTCGTAGGGCTCGTTGCCGGCAGTCGGGCGGCCCTGGAAGATGTAGTACTGGGAGACGCCCATGTAGGATAACTCGTTCCAGAGTTCGGCCATGACATCGGGGTCATCGGAGATGCCGCGAATGATAGGGTTCTGGTTGACGCAAATCACGCCGGCATCGATACAGCGCCGGATCGCCTCGCGCGACTCGGGGGTGAGTTCACGGGGGTGATCGTAGTGGCACATCAGGTAGATCCGTTTGTCGGGGGTAGAGTACTTGCGGAAGACATCCATCAGTTCGTCATCGTTGATGAACCGGAACGGATTAAAGGCCGGCATTTTGGAGCCGATGCGGATAATCCGGACGTGGTCGATCTTGCGCAGTTCCTCGAAGATCTTGACGAGTTTCGGCGTCTGGAGGATCATCGGGTCGCCGCCGGTGAGGAGGACGTTGTCGACCTCTTTGTGCTCGCGGATGTACTCCAGGCCGGGGTTGATGTCGTAGGTGGCCTCGTCGTTGTCGTTCATGAAGAGGCGCTTGCGGAAGCAGTAGCGGCAGTAGGCGCCGCAGACCTCGTTGACGAGCAGCAGGACGGTGGTGCCGTACTTGTGCTGGACGCCTTTTCGGACGGTGATTTTGCCCTCGTTGGAGGCGTCGAGCTGGCCCCATTCCTCGAGTTCGCGCTCGTGCGGGATGACGAGTTTGCGGATGGGGTCATCGGGGTCGTTCCAGTCGATCAGGCTGACGTAGTAGTCGTTGGTGCGGAAGGCGTATTTTTTTGCGACTTTTTTGAGTTGTTCGCGTTCCTCCTCGGGGATGTGCGTCAGGCGATCGATTTTGAGGATGTACTTAGCCCGGCGTCTTTTCCCATCCTTTTCGCGTTTCAGGGCACGTGCCGGCATGGCAGTCATTGTTGGCCCTCCTTTCTATCGTTACCTCCTGTAACAAGGAGTGTGAGTGTATCCGTTCTTCGCCGCCGAAGCTCTTTTGAGCGTGCAGTTGAGGTTGGCGGGGGTTGATTGACGGTGTCAATCAGGGTGCCGGTGGGAAATCAACCGGCAGTTTCATGGAGGATTCTGGCTTTGGTGTCTCCGTGAATATTATACGGCTGAAATGGGGGTTTGGCAATAGCAGGGAGGGATTTTCCTTCGAAGTTGTGTTGTTTCAAGGGGTAAGGGGGGGATTCATTTTTTGTTGTAATCGCATAAAGCGGTTCAACTTATGGTGAATTTTCTAGGCCGGGGGGGTTGTGCCTTTTTTCACGACTAAATAGACCCCGATTAGAATCAGGCCGGAACCGGCAAAAATCAGCTCGGTCAGGGACTCACCGAAGAAGACGACGCCGACAATGATTGCGATGATGGGTGTGATGAAGGCCATCAGAGAAAGAGTGATGGCGCGGATTCGGCGCAGCAGCCAGTAGTAGGCTAAAAAGACCGCGACGGTGCCGAAGAGGGCGAGGTAGAGGACGGTCCAGACGGTATTGTCGGTGAGGTGGAAGTTGTCGGGGTCCTCCATTACCAGGGCGGCGAGCAGGACGGGGATGGCGCCGAGGGTCATCTGGACTGCGGCGGCCACGGCGATATTGTGCCCGGTGTGGTATTTCTTGTGCAGGACCATGCCATAGGCGGCCGAGGCGGTGCCGGCGAGGGCCAGGAGAGTGCCGATAAAAAGCTGGCCGGAGAGGCGGAGGGTGTCAACCGAGATCAGGACGATGCCGGCCAGGCCGAGCAACATGCCGAACCAGCCGGCGGGGGTGGGGCGCTCGGTCTTGAGCAGGCCGAGGGAGTACAGGGCGACAAACATGGGGAACGAGGCGAAGATGACCGAGGTGAGGGCGGACGGGATGTAGAGCTGGGCGAAGTAGATGAGGGCGTAGTGGAGGCCGTACATGAACAGGCCGGGCAGGGCGAGCTGGAAGAGGGTCTGGCGATCGCGGGGGAGGGGGTAGCGGCGGATGGCGATGATGGCGAACAGGATAGCGATCGACAGCAGCGAGCGGGCGGAGGAGGAGTAGAGCGGGGGGGCATCGGTCAGGCCGATTTTGATGGCGATCCAACTGGTGCCGAATACAAGGCAGAGGAAGATGTAGACCAGCAGAGTCATAGGGGTAATTAGGTTGAATTGGGCGGGATAGTCAAATCATGGGAGGGTTCTTTGTGAAATTGCCGATGTTTTTGTTGAAAAGAATCCGGCGGCGGCCTAATTACCTCAAAGCAAGGGTAACTACCTTACAGTTTGACATAATATCGAATATTTAGCGGTACATTCGAAGGTCATAGAAAGGGAATTGGAAGTGGATTACTATGAAGGCGTGATCAAGAATACGGAGTTCTTTACGACTTCGGAGCTGGCTGAGAAGTTGAAGATGAATGTGCAGGTCATCACGCGGAAAGTGCAGGCGGGGGAGATTTCGGCATACAAGATCGGGAAGGACTGGCGGATTCCGGAGCAGTCGGTGTATGATTGGCTGCAGGCGCGGTCGAATCGTAACGGCGAGGTCATGCCGAAACGTAAGACGGCGCGACGGAATGTCCGTCTGACGAAGAAGGGTGAGACCAGCGATAGTGACAGGGCCAGGACAAGCTCGGGGCCGAGCCGCAAGTACATGCTGGAGTATATCCTGGCACAGTTTGAGCCGAACCGGCTGTACGAGCAGCGGGAAGTCAACCGGATGATCAACCGGTATAACGACAACCCGGATGATGTACGGCGGGATTTTGTCGAGAATCATATGCTTGAGGAAATCGACGGGAAGTATCGTCGGAACAAGCAGTATAATTTGTCGGAGGCGTAGGGGAAAAGGGGCCGCAGAAGCGGTCCAGGGACAGAAGAAGAAAAACCTCCGGTGGATTCACCGGAGGTTTTTTTGTGCAATCTTTTGTGCCGGATCAGCCGCCGGGCGGAGTCAGTGGATTGCCCTGCATTGGCGGCGGGGGCTGCTGGTTGCGCCGGAGGAACTGCTGGAGCAGGGGGTCACCGAGGTTTCGTTTGTACTCGGCGTGCATTTCGGCGGCGCGCTGGATGTCGGAGTAGCGGCGCTGGTTGCCCAGCACGGTTGCCAGTTTGCGGAACATGTGGTTGCTTTGCGGCTGGTCCTCGAAGGCGTCCCACATGATCTCAAGCCCGTCCTCGATCAGTTGGTCCTCGCCGGTCTGGTTGCCGAGTTCGACTTTGGTCAGGCCGAGGTCGATCCGGTAGAAGAGGTTCTCGGGGTTTGATTCGGAGAAGGCGTCGAGGGTGTCGTGCAATTCCCACATCATGGCATCGGCGGCGGCCGTGTCTCCCTGCATTTTGAGGTAGTTGGCCTTCAAAAACGGCATCTGCCAGTATTCGGGGTACTTCTCAATCAGCAAGTCGGCGATATCAAGGGCCCGAGTTGTGTCTCCCTCGCGCAACATCTCATCCCAGATGCGCACGGCGTTGATACCGTAGCCGACATACACGCCGGTCGCGTTTTCATCACGGTAGACCTCGGAGGATTCGTAACCCTTGAACCGATAGGTGTTCATGTAGAGATCGTAGCCGGTGTCTTCATCGATAAGCCGCTCGGGCGGATTTCGGTCGAGCCGGTAGACCATGCCGACCGCGGGCGCCCGGTCGCGGAGTTTCAGCGGCGATTCGGCGTACGGCGCACTGCTGAAATAGACCGGATTTCGCCACTTGTTCTCCAGCACGATCTCATCGACCATCATGTCCTGCACCTTCACGATCCGGCCCTCGTACGGCATCGGGATCAGGTAGGTTGTTCGTTCGCGGGGACGATCCCGGAAGGGTCGACTGGGAATCTGCATTTCCTGGTCACCAATGGTGGTGTCGTTCCACAGAATCTGGTCATCGGTCAGCGACATCGGGACATCGTAGAAGTTCTTCATCTGGTACACATACCAGTCGGTGTTCAGCAGCGAGAGGTTGACTACCCGGATGTCTTTGCGGTACTCGTAGACCTCCTGGATGCACCACAAGGGGAAGGTGTCGTTGTCGCCGGAGGTGAACAGGATCGAGTTCGGCTCGCATGAGTCCAGCAGGTTGGCGGCGTAGTTGTACGGGATATAGTTGTTCGACCGGTCGCAGGCGTGGTAGTTGTGCGCGAGAGAAAATCCCGGCAGCAGGATCAGGACCATGGAGGCATAGACAATTGACTTTTGCATCGACGGATTCGATTTGGCCAGTGCCTCGCGTACCAGTGTGATAAGGCCGGAGACACCCATACCCATCGCGATGCCGAAGAAGACAAAGGCGGGCGTGAAGAAGTAGTCACGGTTGCGGACTTCCATGTAGGCATCGCCGGTGCGCGGATCATACTGGGTGCCGTCGGCAAAGTTCATATAGAGAACCAGGCCGACCGAGGCGACCAGCAAGAGGGCCAGAAACGGCAATCCGACTTCCTGTCGTTTCTTGATAGCGACATAAAGCCCGAGCAGTCCCAGCAGGAAAAACGGCAGGAAGCCCCAGCCGGAGGTCGAGTACTGTTCCTCGAAATAGGACCAGAAGCCCATGTGCGCGTGGCGGCCAAGCTGGTTGGACCAGGTGCCGCGCCGGTTGAACATACGGTCGACCATCGACTGCTGACCGTACTGTTTCCGGTCGAGGAACCTCACGAAGCTGTTCCAGTTTCGGGACGGGTCGTTTTCGTCGATCCTCGGGTTATGGGCTGAACGAATCGGTATAAAGGCGTGGACGGACATGCCGATCAGACCGACCAGTATCACCGCCACAGCGGTTTTCCATTTGAAACGCCAGCCGTTTTTCTCTGACATGTAGCCGATAATCAGCAGGCCAATGAGGAAAAACGGCATCGATTTCATGTACAGTGAGAAACTGATCATGATGGTCGAGAGGGAGACAATGGCAATGGTCAGGGCCCAATTGATCTTCTTGTATAACATTGCCAGCATGGTCAGACCGAGCACGGCGCTACCAAGCATGAACATCACCGAGCCGCCCCGGCCATTGGAAAAGAGAATGATCATGGCCAGTTCGGCGATGATAAAGCCCGACAGCAGGGCGTAGTCACGCGGCTCAGCGTCGCGATGGAGAATGAAAAACAGCGAGGCAATCGGTACGACGAGGAAGACCGTCATGTGGATTCCGACTCCGAGCATGGCGAGGTAGAAAATCAGGACCAGCGTTTTGGCCGCCGCCGGTGTCCCGCGCTGCTCAAAATAGCGCATGGTCAGCCAGATGATCATGACCGAGAGCATCAGCGCCAGACCGTAGACCTCGGCCTCAACCGAGTTGGCCCAGTTCGTCCGTCCGAACGCCACAAACAGGCTGCCGACAATACCGCCGATATAGGCGGTCAGGCGGTTGATTTTTTCGTCTTTTTTGTCGCCGAAGAAATACCCGACCATCCGGACCGTCAGCAGATACGAAAACATCGCCGTAAAGGCCGAGGAAATCACCGAGATGTAGTTTATCCGGTGGGAGATATCTTCGACAAACGGGATAATCGAAATCACCCGCCCGATGAGGATAAACAGCGGTGTGCCGGGAGGGTGGGGGATGCCGAGGATATACGAGCAGGCGATGAATTCGCCGCAGTCCCAGAACGAGAAGGTGGGCTGCACCGTCATGGCGTAGATGATAAACGAGAACAGCCAGATGGCAACGGCGATGACGATATTTGTGCGGTCGACAGAATTGTCGCTCAGAAGTCTGGTTTGGGCCAAGGTCTCCTCCTAAATGAGAGCCGGAACTGTACCGATATAGAGAATGGCGGTCTTCGCCATTGAATCGACTAAATATAGTGGCCGCCGTCATTTACACAACCTTAATTTGTACCGCCGAAACGGCGGCTGGATTAATTCGGAGGCTGTTATGTTTGTCTGGTGTGGATTACTCTTTTTCTTAGGTATTCTGGCGTTTATCGACTCGGTTTTCAATATGGGCCAGATTTTTCGTCAGGTAAATTCCGTGATGTTTATGCTCACTTCGCTGGCTTTGCTGGTGCGTACGACGACCAAGATGAAAGAGAAGGTCATGGAGTATCAGCAGGACCGTATTCGTGAGCTCGAGGATCGTTTGAAGACTCTGGAGGAGGGGAAGCGGAAGTTGGATGCGCATTACAGGTAGGGAAGGCGGGATCCCACCCACGGTGGGAGACGGATTCGTTGGAGGCGACGATACACCCCACGTACCTTGGAGTGCGTGGGCTACAAAAGCTAGCCGGTCCTGGAATCCAGATCAAGCTCGCGGAGGCGTTGGCGGACCTCCGAAATGAACGGGTAATTCGGAAACTCCTCGAGTAAGATCCTGAACAGCTTCTTACCCTGCTCCCGAAGCGCCGGATCGGCCAGGGCAATCTCACCCTTGATTTTCAACCCAAACGGCATGTAATACGACTCCGGGAACCGTGTGGTGAGACTGTCGATAGTCTGCACGGCGGTCAGGGTATCGAACTGGTCGAGCTTCATCGTGGCCAGCTTGTACAGGGCGACATCGGCCAGCGGGTTGTCGTCCTCGGCGATGGCGTGCAGTTTCGCCTCGGTGGAGTCATACATCCGTCGCTCCTCAAAAAACAGCGCGTTGGAATAATCGTAGAGAACCTCTTTGGCCTGGCCGGCCTCCTCGATAGCGAGCATCAGCCTGAGGGCATCGTTGACATAGTATCCGCGCGGATATTCGACAAGGATCCGGTTTAGCCCGGCCGAGGCGGAGTCAAATTTTTTGTCAAAGAAATCGATCCGGGCAAGATTGAAGGCGACCTCCTCGGCGGTCTCTTCATTGAGGCGGCGCTGCTGATTGAGGGCGACATACTCCTGCCGCGCTTTTTCAAGTTGGCCCATCCGAAGGTAGGTAATCGGGGTGGCAAGCTGTGCATGGAGGTAGCCCAGGCCGCCACGATAGTGAGTCGTGACCGAGTCAAAGATCGCGAGCGCGGCGCGATAGTCAAAAAGATCGTTCAGGTAGATATCGCCGATACGGTACCCGGCCTCGGCTTTGTCCTGTACACGCGGGAAGGCGGCGATGATCGAATCGTAGACAGCGATCGCGAATTCGGGGCGACCCATGCGTCGCAGCGCCAGACCATAGAGGAACTGCGCCTCGCCGAGGATGGGGCTGTCGGGATAGCGTTTGCTGATCTCCTCGCCGACAACGGTGGCCTCTTTGTAAATCTCGCGCTCGACACAGGTGCGCATAAAGACCAGCAGCGAGACGCCGTTGCCGCCGGTGAGAGAGTCCTCCAGAAGGGCATATTCGAGGGCGCGGTCGAGTTGATCGGATCTGACATAGTGGTTGGAGAGCAGTCGCGAGGCTTTTTGCGCGGTGCTGTCGTCGGTGTGTGCCAGGAGGACCTCCTCGGCGGCGGCGCCGGATTCCTCGAAGCCAAGCATGGTCGTTAATTTGTTTTCCGCTTCGATACCGATCCGGGTGGTGTCCTCCATGGCGACATAGAACTGCTCGGCCGCTTTTTTATACTCGCGTCGGCTTTCGAATATCTCACCGGCGTCGAGTGCAAAGAGAGTCTGATCGTTTTCCTCGTTGCGGAGGCGGTCGATGAGATTAAGGGCGCGGTCACCGAGCTGGTTGACACGCATGCTGGACACGATCTGGCGGAAGAACCCGATATTGCTGCGCGGGTTGTTTTCGACCAGGTCGATGGCCCTGTTGTAGGTTTCGACGGCGCGGGTGGTGTCACCCTGATTGACAAGAGATTCGGCGAGGTAGACATGGAGGACGTGGCTGTTGGGCGACATTTCGATCATGCGCTCAAGCAGCAGTTCGGACTTGGCGTGCTGGCCGGTCTGCTCGTAGCAGTTGCGCAGGAGATTCAGAACCACCTGATTGTCCGGTTCGGCGGAGTAGATTGTCTCGAGCAGGGCGGCGGCAGCCTCGTAGTTGCGGCTGCGGATCATTTCGCGGGCGACATTGAGCTTGTGACGGTTCTCCGCCTGTTGCCGATCCGGCGTCATCAGGTTCAGACCACCGGGCGGTTGCTCGATCTTTTTCGGTTCCACCTTGGTGCGCTCGGCCTCTTTTGGCCCGGCATCGGCGGGGGCGAAGGGGATCAGAAGGAGAAGGCAGGCGGTGAGGCCTGCCGTGAAAAGCTGTTTTATCCCGGATATCCTCATAGGTTCTTACTGCGCGCTTTCAGTCTGCGGGGGAGTTGATTCAACGTTCAGCAGAGCCTTGAAATAGGCCTTGATCTGTTCCTCGTACTGGCGCGGGTAGCTGTCGCCGAGGTAGCGGCGCAGACGGTCCTCGAGGTTGGTCCGGTCGTTGAGAAGTTCGGCCGGAAGGCTCGGCGGGACCTGGTAGACCTGTTCGGTCGGGGTTTCGGCCTGGCGCTGCTCGGTGTAGTCCCGGCGTTGCAGCGAGCGGGTTGCCTGGAGCATGCGGGAATAGATCTTAAGCTGTCGTTCGGTTGTTTCGGCGCCGACCTCGCCGGAGGAGAGGGCCTCCTCGACCTTTTTCATCTCATCGGAGAGGTCCTTGAGGCGTCCGAGGATTTGTCGGGAGTCGCCGAATTCTTCGGCAAGTTGTTCCATCGACTTACGGATCGAGGCCTGTTCACCGGCCAGTCGCTTGAGACCGTCGCGCGCGGCCTGGGCTTCACCCTGCGAGCCGGGGTTCATGCCGGGGTTTTCGCATTGCTGCTGGGTCATGTCGTTGAGTTTTTGCTGCTGCTGGGAGAGCGATTCCATCTGCGCCATGTTCTTGTTGCAGTTGGCGCCGCTCTCGCACTGCTTCTGCTCGTTCATCGATTCCATCAGGCGCAGGGAGGCCTTGTTGAGCTTGACCATGGCATCGTGCTGGGCGCGCTGGGCCTCGAGGCCGCGTTTTTCACCCATGCCGCGCATACTGAGCTCCATCTGCGCCGTGGCCTGTTCGACCAGCTGCTGAAGCTCGGCGGCGACAAACGGCGACGCCTGACCCAGCTCGGCGATACGGTTCTTCAGGCCCTGGCACGAGCCGGCAAGATCCTGCTGGCGCTTGGCCAGTTCCTTGAGGGCGTCGGAGGTCGGGTTCATCTCGGCCGCTTTTTTCAGGAGTTCCTCCTGTGAGCGGGAGAGATAGTTGGCGTCCTCGATTGCGTTGCGCATCATCTTCTTGGCCATGTCGTCCTGCTGCTGGGTCATGGCGGCAAAC
Organism: uncultured Ignavibacteriales bacterium; assembly: GCA_964612145.1. Lineage (GTDB taxonomy): Bacteria > Zixibacteria > MSB-5A5 > GN15 > FEB-12 > JAGNLV01. The sequence continues at coordinate 9,780 of CAZTBP010000010.1, forward strand.
TGCTCCTGCATTTGCCCGAGCATCTGGGAGAGCTTGGAAGAGGCTTTCTGGCCCTCCTGGCCGGCCGTTTCTTTCTGCTGTTGCTGCATTTGCTTCTGCATGTTCTCCATGTTCTGGTCGGCGTCGGTTTTCTCTACCGATTCGGCGAACTTTTTCGCCTGCTCGTTGTCCGACATCTCGGCTTCTTCCATCAGCTTGCGAAGCTCCTCGACTTCTTTTTTGAGTTGTTCGAGGTCTTCCTTTATGCCGGCTTCCTGTTCGGCCATCTTCGGGAGACTTTCGGACGGAGAATTTTCCGTTGTTTCGTTCATCTTGTCCTGGCGTTCCAGCAGCTGCTCCGCCTTGCGCATCATCGATTCCATCTTTTGCTGCATCTGGAGCTGTTTGAGCAGGGCGAGCTGGCGCTCGAGTCGTTCGAGGAGTTCTTCCTGTGAAAGCTGGAATTCCTCCATGGCCTTCTGGATCTCGTTTCGATCCATCTTCTCAAGCGCCTCCATCAGCTTTTTCTGCGCCTCTTTCATTTCCGGTGTGGCGACTTCCTCGAACAGCTTCTGGATCTGCTGCATCTTTTCGACTATTTCGCGGGAGTGCTGGGACTGCTTGGAGAGTTCCTCCACGCCCTTGTCCATCTCCTCGGCCATCTTCTCGATGTTCTCGATCAGCTCTTCGTTCTTCTCGGTCAGCGCCTGGAGTTCTTTCTGGTGCTGCCATTCGGCCTTCATGGCGTCGCGGTTCTGCGCCTGCAGTTTCCGCGCCATCTTTTTGAATCGCTCGGAGAGGTCCTTGCCCTGGTTGAGAAGCTGCTCGGTATGGTCGATCCGTTCGGCGCCTCGGCCCTCGGCCTCGGCGATGATTTCCTCGAGCGACGGGATCCGTGCCACGAACTGGCGGGACTTGGTCATTTTTGGGCCGGAGATCATGTCGTTATCGGCGACCTCGAAATGATAGATGGTGAAATCGCCGGGGAACATGTTGAGCTTGTCCATATCCCAGTTGAAAGCAACCTCGCCCTCGGTTTTGATCCGATCCGAAAAATGCAGCACCGCGACATTCTCTTCGCCGGCGCGGCCCTGGTTGACGACCGTGTACTTGAGCACCAGCGACGAAAATCCGTAGTCATCGTAGATCCGCACTTTCAGCGGGAGAATCATCTGATCGGAGAGATTCACGTTCACGCCGGGCTGGAGAACGTCGATCGACGGATACTCATCGGGCACGGCGGTCAGGTGGTACTGGATCGGGTCGGGGTTCTTTTCGCCGAGATGGTCCCGCAGACGGATATGGTAGCTGTGGGATTTGTCGACCCGAAGCGAAGTTTCGGCGGTCCGGCCGTTGACCTCGAGCGGAGTGCGGGAGGTATCATCGAACACCAGCTCCGCCGATTCGACCGGGAGGTTCGTCTCAAGCGCCATGTTGACGCGGGATCCGACCACAGCGGAGAAGGAACCCTCGTTTTCATTGATCACAGTCGGTTCCAGGCCGGTGTATTCGGGATAGAAAATGGAAAGCTTGATCCCGTTGACGCGCGGGCGGTCGACCACATCGACCTGCTGGACCTCGGTGGAGAGCCGTCCGGCCTCGACATAATAATCAAATGACTTGTTCACCTGGCGAAGGGTCACGCCGATTTTGACCGAATCGCCGTTTTCCAGGGCGGCGTGGCGGACCTTGTTCAGGTCGATTTCAGCCTTCTGCCACTGGCCGTCGACAAAGCGGTGATAGACCGTGGCTTTGTCCGGCAGCCGGTCGCCGAAAATCTCGGCGCCGATTTCAATATCTTTGTATTTCACCCATTCGGCAGTGCCGGGGTAGGCCACGACTTTGTAAGCCAGCGGCGGGGCGATTTCGGTGGTCGGGTTGGAGAAAACTTCGTAGGAGTACGAAAACAGGCCCGGGACCAGCCCGACCATAGCCGAGCCGATCACGGCGGCCACGATAAAGAAACGGCCGGTGCGCAACATCGGGTGGTAGGTCAGGGCGCGGTTAAAATTTACGCTGCCGGCCCGCTGCAGCGCCTGGCGCTCGGTGGCCTCGATCAGCTCGCGGGAGTATGGGTTGTCTTCCTTGAGTTTGGCGAACTGGATCGCGGCGATCAGCCGGCCTTTCATATCAGTGTGCTTTTTCTCAAGGGTGATAGCGACCGTTTCGGGCGAGCCGGAAAACAGCCGGGCCAGGGCAAAGCGGCCGAAAATGACCAGCGACACGGCCCCGACAGCCACCAGCAGGGTGACTTTGAGCCAGACCGGCAAAATCATGACATTCGCCAGCAGGGAAAGTCCGATGGCGGCGGCGACCACCGCGGTGGCGGTCATGAGCAGCCCGGATGAGAAGAGCACCAGCCGCTGTTTGAGCAGGGTGTTCTTGAGTCTTTTGAGAAGCTGTTCGGATGATGTCAGTTTGGTCATGTCGCTATCCTCGGCTTTTGGGGGCCATCTATGTTCATATGTATCGCGCCGTCTCGGCATATGTTACGTATATCGGTGGCCGAGACGCAAAATTGGCAGGTACTTTCGGCTCAGTTATTCAATATAACAGGGCATAGGTCAGTATGTTCACACCCATTTGCAGGGCTTTTTCGCGCAGTTCGGGCGGGTCGTTGTGCACCTGCGGGTCCTCCCAGCCGTCGCCGATATCCGACTCGACCAGGAAATACAGCACCACCCGTCCGTTTAGAATAATCGCCCAGCCCCGGGGCGGCTCGTTGTCGTGCTCGTGGATTTTAGGCGGACCGTTGGGGAAATCATAAAAACAGTGGTATATCTCGTGGTCAAACGGCAGCTGGACCAGCTCCCGCTCCGGGAAAAGCTCGGCCATTTCTTTTTTGAAGGCGGTTTCCATGCCGTAGGAGTCGTTGACAAACAAGAAACCGCCGCCGGCGAGGTAGCGGCGCAGCCGCTCGCGTTCCTCGGCGGTGAATTTGATCACGCCGTGGCCGGTGGCGAACAAAAACGGGTAGCGGAACAGGTCGGGGTCGGTGATGGTGACAATTTTTTCCATCGTGTCGACCGGGAAATCGGTGTTTTCGTCGACGTAGGCCAGGAAATTGGGGATGGCCGAGTTGCCCCAGTACCAGTCACCGCCGCCGGAGTAGTGCAGGCGGGCGACTTTGACCGCCGAGGGATTGGGGTGGTGTTCGGCGGTCTGCTGGGTTTGCGGCATTCGCTGGCCGGAGATATCGATCCGGTTCTGGGCGAGCGCTGCCGGGGCTGTCATAGCCGCCGTGACGAGGGCTATTGTTATGATAGTAAGTAATTTGGGCATACATATAGTATACAACGGAAGTCGGTTTTTGGTGCATGGTTTTTGTTGGGGGATCAGCGAGTTGAATTTGAACACTTAGAGTTCGCACCAAAGAGTGAAATCAGGGCCTTACAGAAGGCTGCAGACAAGCACACAGGAGCAACGAAGAATAGCAGACAAGCACTTACGAAGAATTTCATCCAAGAGTTTAGATCGACGATTCTGCCACAGATGTCTCCAAACGAGTTTGTCGCTCTGCTCGGCAGGGATGTCAGGCGCATTGTTCTATTTTGGGTGGAAAGGAATCCTGAGGCCTGTCATCGCTCAATTGTGGCGGGATATCTGAGGGGTGCGCTTGATTCAAAGGGGAGGGATTTGGCATACGGCATCACGTAAACCAATGAAGTTGGCGATGTTATGTCGCTTTATCCCGATGACTGGTGCTGCGGTGACGTCCAGATCAAATATGGCGAAAAATGAACTGCAAACTGCCGGTACAATCGCCCAATACCGGTTATTTGGTCGCTGCGGAAGATATATGTAGGTGTTTTGCAATAATCTGCGTATAATACAGCAAGATCACATGTTATCCAGTTGATCGTTTATCAAGCCTTGTCCTGGCAACCCAATTCTTGACAAACCCTTCATATGGTAACACCGGCGTACTTACGCGCCAACTAAACGTTATTCGGTTTGACACTAATACGTCTGCCCGGACAACTCTCAGTGGAGTTTGATATGAACATTTACGTAGGAAACATCGCACCGTCGACAACCGAAGAAGATCTTCGGAAGTCGTTTGAGGAATTTGGTGAAGTTTCATCTTTGAAGATGATTAAAGACCGTGACAGCGGCGAGCCCCGTGGTTTTGCTTTTGTCGAAATGAATTCCGACGACAACGCCCAGAAGGCCATTTCCGGCATGAACGGCAAAGAGATCGGCGGTCAGGAACTCAAAGTGAACGAGGCCCACAAGAAGTAGGTTTCTACCTGCATGAGGCCTCAGCGGGCCGATTCTATTTTAAGACAGGAGTCATGCGTAATTGCAGACTCCTTTCATTTTGTGACGATATCGACATTGATAATTCCGTTGGACAAACAAAGGAAAAGAAGAATGTCAACATTAGCCTGGATCATTTTCGCCCTCATCCCGGGATTTCTCGGGGGCGCCCTGGCCGAGCATTATCGCCAGACCGCACGGGTGAGATCGGACAATAATGAGCCGTTTTTCAAGTCACCGGAATCACAGGACTGAAACACGCGGCTCGAAGAACACGGGACGTTTGAGAAATTGGAGAGACTTGTGAATATCTATGTCGGCGATCTGTCGAAGAAGACCTCCGAGGGCCATATCCGGGCGGCTTTTGGGAAGTACGGAAAAATCGGGAAAATAAGCATGGGCGGGCAGTCTACCGAGAACAACCATTACCGATTTTGTTTTGTCGAAATGCCCTTTGAAAACCAGGCGAGGCTTGCGATCAAGGAACTTCACGGGAAAAGCCTCGACGGGAAAATAGTCAAAGTTCAGGAAAGTGGTCTGAGCTGCTGATCGCGTGAGCACGGGGGGCGCGCGCAGTCACACGCACTTACCGCACCGTTGCCTGATTTCGGGTTCGACGTTTGTCTGAGCCGGATCGGGCCGGCTGTCAGCTAATCAGGTCGAATTTCACAAAAAAAGAAAAAAAGCTAAAGAAAAGACTTGACTAAACCGACCAGTCGGTATATGATGCGGTCATGAAAACGAGTAACGCGAAAGAGAAGCTGTTGACGGCTGCGTATGACCTGATGCTTACCAAAGGGTATCGAGCGACCTCGGTCGACGATCTTTGCACGGTTGCCGAAGTCAGCAAGGGCAGCTTCTACCATTTCTTCAAGACGAAAGAGGATCTGGGGCTGGCGTTGCTGGATGATTTCTTCGAGAAGTCGAGGAAAATAGTTTTTTCGGGTCCGTTTAAGGACGAGCCGGACGCACTCAAGCGGCTGTTCCTGTTTCTCGAGCAGACCGAAGAGAAGGCGCCGACTCTCTGGAACCAGGGCTGTTTGCTGGGAAACTTTGCAACCGAACTATCATCTACGCATCCGGTGGTCCGACAGCGAGTGTCGGAAATTCTTTCGCGGGTAGCGGATCGTCTGGCTGAGCTGTTTGAGCCAATTGCGGCGCTGCACCCGGCGGAAGAGGCGTTTCGGCCCCGCCATTTGGCCGAGTTGTATTCGTCGATAATCGAGGGGTCGATTATACTGAGTCGGGCCCACGATGACTGGGGATATCTTCGTCGAGGATTACAAAATTTCCGTCGCTATATGGAGCTGATGATTAAAGACTGATTTTTTTGGCAAGTTTGTATACCGACCGGTCGGTACAAACGTCCGGTCAAACAATAATGCCTGAATCCGGGCAAAACGCGAAACTGAAGGAGATATCAAATGAATCTCAATGAGGAAAAACTGCAAGAGTTTGTCGGCAAAATGGTTGTCGAGATGGGCGCGGCTGTTACCGGGCCGCTGGTGATAATCGGCGATAAACTGGGACTCTACAAAACACTGGCTCATGCCGGGCCGCTGGATGCTTCTGGTCTGGCCCGCAGAACCTCAACTAATGAACGGTATATCCAGGAATGGCTGGCCTCACAGGCAGCCTCGGGATATGTCGAATATAACGCCGAGTCCGGCAGGTTTTTTATGACTCCGGAGCAGGCGGCTGTTTTAGCGGATGTGGAAAGTCCGTTTCATATGACAGGCGGCTATTACTCGCTGGCTTCTACTTACCATGATGAGGCGAAGCTGACCGCGGCTTTCCAGAGCGGCGACGGAATAACCTGGGAAGATCACAATGGGTGTCTGTTTTGCGGCGTGGCGAAGTTTTTCCAGGCAGGCTATCGTGCAAACCTGGTGCAGGAGTGGATCCCATCGCTTCAGGGTGTGGAATCGAAGCTTCGCGAGGGTGCGGTGGTCGCCGATGTCGGTTGCGGGTACGGGATTTCCACCGTTTTGATGGGCAAGACATACCCACGGTCGCTCTTCGTTGGTTTTGATATTCACGGGGAATCGATTGAGGAGGCGCGGGCGCATGCCCGGGAGGAGGGCGTGACAAATGTCTCTTTCGAGGTTGCGACGGCAAAGAACTATCCCGGCGAGGATTATGACTTCGTGACGTTCTTTGACTGCCTGCACGACATGGGATATCCGGCCGGAGCGGCTGAGCATGTGTACGAAACGCTCAAGAAGGGCGGTACCTGGATGATAGTCGAGCCGTTTGCGCATGACGATCTGAAGGACAACCTGAACCCGGTGGGCCGCCTGCATTACGGATACTCGACCCAGGTGTGCACGCCGACCTCATTGAGCCAGGAAACCGGGGCGGCACTGGGAGCGCAGGCGGGGTTCCGGCGGCTCAGCGACGTGATTATGCCGGCCGGATTCGGCGCCTTGCGCAAGGCGGCCGAGACACCGTTCAATTTCGTACTGGAGGCAACGAAGTGAATCCATGCTGCTCCGGTCAGCAGAAAACGACACTATTGAAGATAATTCCAATAAGGAGTTTGTTATGCCAAAATATTTGATTGAGGTACCGCACGACGCCGAGGCTCACTCATGTGCCGATGCGGCGAGAATCCTTGCGGAAAGCGGATCTCACTTCCTCCTCCGGGCCGAGTTTGGCTGTAAGGACGGTGTGCACAAGGGGTGGATTATCGTGGAAGTCGACAGCCATGAAGCGGCACGCAATGTCCTGCATCGGTCATTTCGGCCGATGGCGACGGTGGTCGAGCTGACGAAATTTTCGGTAGATCGCCTCGAGGAACTGGAAACGTACCATGCGGGTGCGCAAACGGACTTACAAACGGAAATGTCAGGTTAAACCATGTCGCGCGGTCTCACCCACACCGGGCAGTGGGGGAGCCGTCAGGAATCTAGGCTGCTTCATGGCGGCGGCGCAGCTCGCCGAAACCGACCATCTGGCCGGTATCCTCATCAAGAAGCCGATACCAAAGCGCCTTGAGACTTTTGCGGAGGCTTATCCGGGGAACCGACCGCAGCTCGGGAATCTCCTCGTGACAATCGGCCAGCCGATAGTTGGGGATCCGGGAATTGAGATGATGAATGTGGTGATAGCCGATCGAGCCGGTGAACCAGCGCAGGACAATCGGCAGATCGTAGAATGACCCGCCCTCTAAGGCGGCCGTGACAAAGTCCCAGTCGCGGCTGCGCGACCAGTAGACGTCCTCGAACTGGTGCTGCACATAGAACAACCAGATACCCGTCATCAGGCCGATGTAGAGGATCCCCAGTTGGATGACCAGGTAGGCCTCCCAGCCCATCGCCCAGATCAACGCCGCAGCCATCACGACCACGCCGATATTTGTTATCCAGACGTTTCGTTTCTGGGTGGAAGTGCCTTTGCGGCGGACCACCCGGTGACTGATCAACATGATAAACAGCGGCCCGAGCAGGAACATGATGACCGGGTTGCGATACAGGCGGTATTTCAAGCGCTCGAAAGGCGGGGCCTGCTCGTATTCCTGCAGTGTCATCATCCAGACATCGCCGTGACCTCGTTTATCGAGGTTGGCCGACGTGGCGTGGTGCCTGGCATGGTTGGCGTGCCAGTAGTGATAGGGGGTGAAAGTCAGCAGGCCGGTGACTACGCCCCAGAAATTGTTGGCTTTGCGTGACGCAAAGAACGACTGGTGGCCGCAGTCATGGAATAAGACGAAAGTGCGGATCATCAGCAGGCCGCCGAGCACGATTAACGGAATAGCCAGCCAGAAAGAGACCTCGTAGGCATAGTACGCAGCGACCCAGACGGCGGCATACGGAATAAGGGTGTTAGTCAGTTGCCAGATGGATCGGGCACGGCTGGGTTTCTGGTAGGCGGCGACTTTTTTCTGTAATTCAGCGGTTTTCTTTCGGTCAGCGGGGCTAAGTGTTCGGGGCATTCAATTGTTTCTACACTCCTGGGGTTTTTGGTTCTTTGAACAACAACGTCATTCGGCCGGAAAAGTTCAAGGTAAAAGATCAGTCAGGTCGATTTTAGTCGTCGTGTGCGGGCGAACCGGCCCGTCACGTCGTAAGGAGTGGTGTCAGACGAGGTCGCCTGACACCACATAATAGGGGCAGGGAATTGACCCCTGCCCCTATTGATGAAGGTAAAAGATTAGAACTGCTACTTCAGTAGTACCATTTTCTTGGTCTCTACAAAGTTGTTAGCAGTAAGCCTGTAAAGGTATGTGCCGCTGGCATGGTGACGGGCGTTCCATTCCACTACGTGCTGTCCGGCCTCCAACTGACCATCCACCAGCAGTTCGACTTGCTGCCCCGCAATGTTGAAGATTTCCAGTCTGACAAGTGAAGATTGAGGGAGGCTGAAGCCTATGGCAGTGGTCGGGTTAAATGGGTTGGGATAGTTTTGCGTCAACGAGAAGTCATTTGGGAGTCTCTCCGGTTTATAGGCGATGTTCGCAGTCGACATCGGGATCATCCCGGCCGGAAGCATGCGGCAGTTATTGATTTCATCACAAATGGTCTTAGCCGTTTCGTAGTCAGCGTCCGGCGTATCGATTATATTGTCGCAGTGCGTGATAGCCTGGGAGACCGTGGCACCATCAGCGCTAATTACCTGTGTCTGGCTGATCTTACCGGCGGCAACGTTAAGAAGGAGGGCCATGAGTTGCTGGCGGGCTCGATCAATCATTGCCACGGAGCCCTTGAGGTTTAGGAGTTCCCTGGCGACCATGAGTTTGTCCTCACACAGCCCGGAGACCGGTGGCTGGTAAACGACAACCTGGTTGAGGCCGTTGCTGTTGAAGTGGTCGGTGATCATATCAAGATAGGTGCACAGGTCGGCCGGAGCGATTTGTGCCTTGCCGCGGCCGCTGAGAGCCACGCCGAACTGGTGCTTCCAGAAGCCGATCGTTCTGGGTGAAGCAACAATATCGATGCAGGTCAGATCAAAGGTCACGTTGACTGTGTCGCCACCGTTGAGAGATATGGCCTGTTCATCCACCGCGGCAAGATAGCCAAGAGGGGTGACGAGACTGACCGTATAGTCACCGGCGTCAAGGTCCAGCATTTCAAAATAGCCGTTTGCATCGGTCACAGCACCGGCGGCGAGGTTACCTGAACTGTCGAAGGCATCGATGGCTACGCCATAGAGTCCGGTACCCGGAGTTGGGCAGTCGGCGATAACCGAACCGGTAATATGGCCGTTGGACGGGGGCAGAGGCGTAGTACCGGGTGCTCCGGTGGAGTCGTCGGGGTCGCCGCCAATCACTGTCGATGTATCCACCTCGTTCGCCCAGATATTGGCGTAGTTGTAGATGGTCTGGCCTTCGACGGCGTTGTCGTTAATCTGCACGACCAGTTCAATGAGCGGTCCGGTACCGCCGGCGGTAATAGTCCCGATGTCCCAAGTTACGGTGCGGGCTGAAGCGTCATAGACACCGGTTCCCGGCATCCCGTTGACATACTCAGAGACAAAATTGAGTTCCAACGGGAGATCGTCCCGAACCACGACGCCGGTTACGTCGACAGAGTTATCGAGATTGTCACAGGTGATTTTATAGGTGAAGTTCTGACCGATGGGAACCCCAACGCCCTGAACCTCGTCGTTCTTAGCGAGGTTCAGCGGATTGACCACAACCTGGCCCTCATTGGCTATGGCAATGCCGGCCGGGTTGCCCAAATCGGGCGTAGACTGTAAATGAGTGAACGGAGTCGTGCTGCAATCCCATACTTGCAGATTGTCACCGCCCCACTGCCCGTAATACCCGCCTCCGGTAATGTATACATAGCCAGTGATCTCGTCGACTGCAATACCCATGCCTGACTCAGAGCCCAGATCAACAGTCGATTCCACTCCGGCAGCAACATCGTATTTGCTGATAAGGTGCGAGCCGGCCCAGCCGCCCACGGTATAGACAAGGTTTCGCCTCGTGTCAACTGTGACGTCGACGGGCGGGTGGCTGACGGAAAAAGACAGGGTCGAAACTTCGGCGATGTTAGTCCATGCCAATACGTCGACGTTGTAGGCCCGTACCATTCGGTTGGGAGTATCCGCTACCCAGAGAATGTTCCGTGAGTCATCGAGGGCGATTCCGTAACCAGAAGACATCCCGGGGAGGTTTACGACATCAAGCTGGGTCAACGTTTGAGCGACCGGATCCCACTGGTAGATGTAAAGGTACGAAGACTGTCTTCGTAGGGCATACACGATATCATCAGCATCGTCAACATCGACTCCGGCCAGATTGCTGGGCCCGGGCGACACTCCCATATACTCCAGGGAGACCGGATTTACAATTTCCAACCCACTACTGAATTCACTGGATATGAACATTATCGGTTCATCATTTTCAGTCAGGGCATCGATCCCAATACCGGCGGGATCAGTCGAATGCATTAGATTGTACGTTCCGTGTTTGCTAACCAGCCCACTTGAGCCAATATTCCACGCATCGAACTGCCCCGTATGATGATTGGCTGAGAGATAAACCGACTTTGCCGTGCATGGTTGTCCAATCGCAAGAACAATAGTGCACAGAAAGAGTACAATTTTCAAAAAGGAAGAAGTTTTTCGAAAAGACATCCCTCTGTCCTCCTACCTGAATAGATTTTTGAATTAGACGATCATCGTCTGAGTTGATTGAATGAAAAACAACAAGATGGTATTCTCTTTCACCCTCCTTTCTTAAACCTCCATGCATTAATTTTTTAAACAGCACTCTGCCTAAGACAGGCGAAATCAGCGGTGAGTTCACTAATTGAATGTCCATTCTGTTTCGTCAATGGTGCCCACGGATTGTTATCATGTCGTGAGGCCCTCGCGGTGTCAAAGGCCGAAAACCCCTGCGGAATTGGACATTGAAGTACACGATATGGAGGCCAAGCGAATCTGTCAAGCGGAAAACGCGACTATTAAGGCTATAATACGAGAGCCAATTAGTACTCGATTAACCAAGGAATTGCTTATGATAAAGAGTCACGCTTGGACCGTGAGTCAAACACTTATACTGCGGCTCAGGACCATTGGTACGCAGGCGAGCAAGAGAAACCTTAGTTAGCTTGAGAATTTTTTAGTAGGGATAGGGCGCTGAAGTTGACAATTTGAGAAATTGCGGGTACCTATCTGGGGCCGGCACAAAAAAACGGCGGGTATGAAACCCGCCGCTTTGTCTATCGAAGCTGACTGTAAGTCTACTTAAACCGTTTCGGGCGGCGGGCCTCCCACTCGACCACGATCGGACTCGCGACAAAAATCGAGCTGTAGGTTCCCACCAGCACGCCGAACACCAGCGCTACCGCAAAAGTCCGAAGTACCTCGCCGCCGAAGATCGCCAGGGTGCCGACCACCAGCAGGGTCGACATCGAGGTGTTGAACGTCCGCGAGAGGACCTCGTTAATCGAGCGATTGACAGCATTGGCGAATTCACCCTTGCTGCGCCATTTTTTCAGGTTCTCGCGGATACGGTCGTACACAACCACCGTATCGGTCAGCGAGTATCCGGCCAGGGTCAGCAGCGCCACCACCATGAGCAGGTCGAACTCAAATCCAAGGATAAACATGATTCCAAGGACCGTGAGCACATCGTGGAAGGTCGCGATGGTCGCGGCGATACCGGACCGGAAGTCGAACCGGATCCAGATATAGGCGATGATTCCCAGCATGGACAGCAGGACCGCCTTCTGGGCGTCGGCCCGAAGTGTCTCACCGACTGCGGGGCCGATAATGTGCTCGGAGACCGTTTCAAAGGTGTTGTTCGGGAAAGCGTCGGCGATAGCAGCCTCCATAGCGTCGAGCTGCCGCTGGCCTTCGCCCTCGGTGTCGGGTCGTTTGGTCTTGATTATAAACGCGTTAGGTTTCTCGAAATTGTCGAGTTTGGTAATCTGGCCCTCCGGCTCGACTGTTACGACAACCGATCGAAGTTCATCAATTGAGACTTCCTCCTCGAACGCGCCGTAGATCATCGTGCCGCCGGCGAAGTCGATGCCGAGGTTGGCTTTGCCGCTCCAGACCATGAAGAGCGCAAAGAGGCCCACTGCCACCAGCACCAGCGAGACGACGAAAGCCATCTTTCGTGCGCCGATGAAGTTTATATTGGTTTCCGGCAATATTCTAAACATTGTTTTCTACTCTCCGTGTTAGATGCTGAGGGTCTGGTACGCTTTACGGATGTCGAAGATCTGCTTGGTAATCACGTAGGCCGTGTACAGCGAAATGGTGACACCCAAAAACAGCGTAACCGCAAAGCCTTTGATCGGACCGGAACCAAGCAAAAACAGGGCGCCGGCGGTAATCAGGGTAGTAACGTGCGAGTCAAAGATCGCAACAAAGGCCCGGTTATAGCCGGCGTCGATTGACGCCCGCACGGTCTTGCCGGTGCGCAACTCCTCTCGGATCCGTTCGAAAATAAGGATGTTGGCGTCGACCGAAATACCGATTGTCAAAATGATTCCGGCGATACCGGGCATGGTCAGGGTGGCCCCGAAGGCAGCCATCCCGGCCAGCAGGAAAAAGATATTAAATATCACGCCGATGTCGGCGATGATACCGGAGATTCGGTAGTAAATCGCAATAAAGAGAACGACCAGCATCAGACCGATCAGCGAGGAGTAGAAACCTTTCTTGATCGAGTCCGCGCCGAGGGTCGCACCGACAACGTTTTTTTCGATAATCTCAACCGGGGCGGGAAGGGCGCCGGCCTTGAGCACGATTTCCAGGTTTCGGGCGTCTTCCAAACTGGCCGTTCCGCCCATCGTAATCTGGCCGTTGCGGCGGATCTTGCTGTTGATCATGGGAGCCGATTCGACCTTGTCGTCGAGCACGATAGCCAGCGGCTTATCGACATTGGCTCCGGTCAGCTGGGCAAAACGGGCCGCACCGTCGCCGGAGAGGGCGAAGTTAACCGTGTAGGCGCCGTACTGGTCCTGGCCCAGGGCGATGTTCTCGAGGAACTTGCCGAGGAACTGCACTTTCCGTTTGAGCAGGTACAGCATATAGACTTCGCGCGCTTCGCGAACTTCCAATCTGGTTGACCAGGCCCACTGGACATCGATCGGCAGCAGTTCCTGCACTTCGGGCAGGTTCAGCCAGCGGTCGATCTGGGCGCGATCCTCTTTGGAAACGACAAAACCGGGCCACGAGACACCGGTCGTCTGGTTGAACAGCCCGGAGGCCAGACGGGAGGAGAAAGGACGCTCGTTGTCGACATCACCGAGAGACTCGTCAAACGCGAACGGGTCGTCCTCTTCGCCGGTGGTGTCACCAGTCGTGTCTTCACCCATCAGTTCGCTGAGGATATCCGGTTCCTCATCGGCGGCGAGTGTGTCCGGGGTCTGGTTTTCGATTTCCGCCGGCTCCTCCGGGGCAGTCTCAGTTGGATCGGCGGAAGTGCGCTCCTGCTCGTAGGCATACACAACCGAGTCAATCTTCTCCAGCAGGAGCGAGGCATTGTCCATCGTTTCGAGCAGTTTGAACTCCAGCAGCGCCGTCTGACCGATCAGCTCTTCGGCCCGGTCAGCATCGGTATAGCCGGGCAGATCGACAATGATACGGTCGTTACCCTGTTTCTGGATGGTGGGCTCGGTCACACCGAGTCCGTCGACACGGTTGCGGATAATAGCGGTGGCGCGTTCGATAGCCCCGACACTTTCACCCGGGGCCAGTTTGGACGTGTCCACCTGAAGGACGACATGAATACCGCCCTGGAGGTCAAGGCCGAGCCGGATTGCATCCTGCTCAAGGGACATCAGCTTGCCGGGGGATTCTTCCTCCATGCGTTGCTTTTCGGCTTCGCTCATAGTCCACAGCCGGAAAGTATCCCAGAACGCGATGAGCGACAGGATGACCAGGACTAAGGTCAGGCCGATACGCCAGTTTGATTTGGACATGCAAAAATCCTTTTCGTTTAGCGTCTAAAGTTACAATTGTTCTATTATTTTCGAAGGTGTCACGAATCAGATACCGCCGGAGCGGATCCTTATCGGACAGATATGGAGCTAAAAGGCGGGGGGCAGGCGTCAGCCGGTACCGGAAGGCTTGGCGCCGACTAAAGTGAACTGGCGGCCAACGTGGGAAGCGACCTCAGAGACAGAGCCGCGCACGACATCTTTGTCGGCGTCGGCCAACGTCTCCACCTGACCGGCAAAGCAGACTTTGTCCAGCAGGGCGGAGCGTTTGCCGCCGGTGTCGGTCTTGAACATCAGCGGCAGGATAAAATGTTGAGCCGACGGGATATACGGGTTGCCATCGGGCGTCATGCTCTGGCCGCCGTCGGCCGACGGCGCCGGCGGATAGTCACAGACATAATCCGGACCCGGGGCGCCGGTCAGTGGTGCCGGGAGCGGCGCCTGAGCACGCGACTGAACACCGGCCATTGCCAGCACCAGCAGCAGGACTGCGGTCAGGCCAATCCGGACGCCAAGATGGACTTTTACTGTTACTTCCCGTTTCGTCATAGGTGGGTCGAATATACGGTAAATGCGTTTGCTGTCAACGTGAATTTTCTCCCGGCGCGTCTGACCTTGACACCGGCAGTCGGGACCGATACTTTGCCCTGTAACATGTTACAGATATAAACGACCGTTTATTGCGGGAGAAATATATGTCACGCCCGTTTCTAATAGTAAGATCGGCTGCAATTGTTTGCAGTTTATTAACCCTCTTGGTTTTCACCGGGTCCGTATTCGGAGCCGAAGCCTACAAGCTGGACAACGGAATGACCGTGATCCTCAAGGAACAGCCCGGAACACCCATGGTCTCCAGCATGGTTTTTGTTCGATCAGGGAGCAAATACGAGTCCCGTTTTGAAAACGGAATTACGCATTTTCTGGAGCATTTGCTTTTCGACGGCACCACCAGCCTTTCCCGGAAGGAGCTCGATGGGGCGATCCGTGACCTCGGCGGCTATATCAATGCCTTTACGCGCAAAGAACTGACGGCGTATCTGGTCTTACTGCCGAAACAGTATATCGATTACGGCATGACGGTTCAGGCCGATATGCTGTTCAACTCCGTGATTCCGGAATCGCAGCTTCCCAAAGAACGAAAAGTGGTCATCGAGGAGATCAAGCGTGACGCCGATGCTCCCGGATCGGCGGCGGAGAAGTTTTTCACCAGTCACGCCTACGCCGACACCGAGTATGACCGGCCGGTACTGGGCTACCGGGCGTTTATCGAAAATATCCCGCGCGAGGCGATTGTCGATTACTGGAAACGGTATTATATCCCGCGCAACATGACCCTGCTGGTGATCGGCGATTTCGAGAGTGAGCAAATGAAGGAGTCGGTCGCGGCGATTTTCGGGCAGTTTGACAACGACGTCACCCCGGTGGACACGAGCATGACCGTGCAGTTGCCGCCGCCGGATTCACTTCGCGAAGTGATCCCCCAGATCTCGCCGGTGGGGCAGGAAGCGTTTGATACGGTCGCGAACGTCAGCTCGACCTATATCAAATTCTCATTTGCAGCACCGCATTACAGTGACAGCATTTACTACGCCATGGATGTCCTGTCGCAGTACCTGGCGATGGACGAGGTCTCGCCTCTGAAAAACGCCCTGACCGGCGGGGCCGAACCGCCGGCGACCGAGGTCGGCGTAAGCCTGATCCCGTTCGAGGAATTCTCACGGCTGGAGGTCTCGGCGATTACCGATGACGCCTCCCGTCGGGAGGAGATTGTGGCCGTGATCCTTCGTGAACTGGCACAGATCAACCGGCATGCAGCCAATACCGAATCGATCGAGGGGATCAAGACCTCGGTACGAACCGAGGGGATTTATAATCAGGCCAAGCTGCACTACTACGGTTTCATGATCTCACCGTACATGATGACTGCCGGGTATGATTTTATCGAATCGTACGTGGACAATATCGGGGCGGTGACGTGGGCGGACTGTGTCGATGCCGCCGAAAAGTGGCTGGTCAATCCGAACTATGTTGCGACTGTCGTGCGGCCGACGGGCGAAACCGGCTTGTCGCCGTACGAACCGGAAACGATGTCGGCTGGGGAAGTTACGGCCTACTTTGACACGGCCACCTTTGCCGAGTACGACCTGACCGGGGACACCCTGACCTACCCGACGACCGATTCTATAGCGTTTGAATTGACGGATGCGGCGACATATCACCGCGAGATCCTGCCGAACGGGCTGACGGTGATAGTAAAGTCCACGCCGGGGCAGCAAGTGTTTGCAATGAATGTGCTGGGGAAGAACCGCAGCGCCAATGAGCCGGCGGATAAGGCGGGCATTACCGATTTTGTCAACCGGTGTATTGAAAAAGGGACCGTTACCCGCACGGGCCGGGAGTTAGCCGATGATCTGGCCGGGATCGGCGCCCAGGTTACCCTGTATGATAACCCGTGGATCCCCTATGACGATCGCTACACGACCCGTCAGTTCTCGTTCATGAAATTCGAGACGATCGATGAATTTGCGCGAAGGGGATTCAATCTCTTTTCCGAGATGGTTTTTTCCCCGGCGTTTGACTCGGTCGAAGTTGAAAATGTCCGTCAGAATATGTTAGGTGTCCTGCGTCGGCAGGCGGACTCGCCCCAAACTTTCGCACGCGATCTGTTCTACGAATCCCTGTTCGAGGGCGGAGCCTACGCCAAATCCATTATGGGCACGCCGGAGACAATATCCGGCGTCACACTTCAGGATCTCAAACAGCACCACGCGACTTTCTATTCACCGGAGAACCTGATTATCAGCATCGTGACGCAGCAGCCGGCCGAGGAGATCATGAGCTGGTTTGCCGCCGGCCCGGCCCGGTTCGCCGCAGCCGGCTTCGAAAGCCAAACCGCCGGCGCCCCGGAGCCGCTGACACGGATCAAGACGACGCAGATGCCGATGGAAAAAGAGCAGGTGAGTATCTATCTCGGCGGGCCGCTGCCGGGGGCCAACAGCGCCGACAACGTGCCGCTGGCCGTGGCCACCCGGGTGCTGTCCGGGCGGCTGTACAACAACCTCCGGGAGACCCAGGGTCTGGCGTATTCGGTTGGCGCCGGTGCGACCTTTGATCGCGGATTTGGCTGGTATTACTGTTCGATGGGAACCGCCGCCGAGAATTACAAGAAGGCGGTCAGTGGTATCCTGCTCGAGATTGAGAAGCTCCAGTTCGACGGTCCTAATGCGGAGGAGGTCGAACGGGCCTGCAACCAGATGTGGGGACGGTTGATGAGCGCGAAGCTGTCGGCGATTAACCAGGCCTACTATCTGGGCGTGAATGAGTTTCTGGGTCGGGAAATTCCTCACGATCCGGTCCTGCTCAGGCAGTTGAGCGCTGTCAATCGTGAGGCTGTGATGCGGGTTGCCAGCCGGTTTTTCAGTACCCGGAGTTATGTCCTCTCGGTTGTCGGCAAGCTCAGTGCGGAACAGGCCGACAAATAGCTTACCTATTGACAGATATTGACTTCCACGACTGAAAAAGCTGGTCATTTCGCTTGACCGGGGTGGGGACCGGTTCTATATTGGCCGCAATTATTAGGCTAAGGTTAGAATTATAAGGATTCCGTTAGCCCTGGATTGGCAGCGTGTATGGCCGACGGTTCAGTTTCTGAGTCACAATTAGTCGAATCGCAGGTAGAGGCTCCATCGTTGTCGCGAAAATCCATCGTGGGCCGACTGATTCTCCTGCTGCTTCTCCTGTATATATTTGTCCTCTCTATTACGCTCCTCGGAGCGTCGTTTAAGCTTTTCGGCAAAGACTTCGCGAGCACTATTTTCCACGCCACCTCCAATCCGCTGGTCGGGCTCATGATCGGCGTGCTCGCAACTTCGCTGATACAATCCTCCTCGACCACGACCTCGCTCATCGTCGGCCTGGTCGGTTCGGGAGTGTTGCCGTTCGAATCCGCGATTTCTATGGTCATGGGCGCGAATATCGGCACTTCGGTGACAAACACGCTGGTGTCTTTGGCGCACATTTCACGGGGCGACGAGTTCCGGAGGGCGTTTTCCGGGTCAATTGTGCATGACTTTTTCAACATCTGCGCCGTTGCTGTCCTGATGCCGCTTCAATATTATTTCAATATCATTGGCGGGTCGGCCCATTTGATCGAGACCCTGTTTGACGGCTACGGCGGGATGGAGATCGCCTCGCCGCTGGCAGCGATCACGAAACCGGTCGCGAGACAGATTACGGTGTTGCTGGGGAACTCCGGCTGGTTATCGGCGATCTTCTCGTTTATCATGCTGTTTGTCGGCCTGCGGTATATCGTGAAAGTGCTCAAGTCGATGGTACTCTCGAAAGTTGAGCGGTTTTTCCAGCGCTTTATTTTCCGGACCCCGATTCTCGGCATGCTTCTGGGCACGGCACTGACCGTCATGGTGCAATCCTCCTCGATCACAACATCGCTGGTCGTGCCGCTTCTCGGAGCCGGGGTGCTCAGCCTGACACAGATATACCCCTATGTTCTGGGGGCGAACATCGGCACGACTATTACGGCGTTTTTGGCCTCGTTTGTGACCGGGTCGCACGAGGCGGTAAGTGTTGCATTTGCTCACCTGATTTTTAATCTTTATGGTATTGCGATCTTCTGGCCGTTGAAACGTATTCCCATCGCGATGGCCAAAAAACTGGCGGCCTGGACCCAGCGGTCGCGACTTATGCCGATAGCTTATGTTCTGATTATGTTTTTTATAATCCCCGGGCTGGTAATATTCCTGGCCGACTGATCACGGAGGAATCGGATGTTTCGTAAATTCATGGAATTGTTCAGTTCGGAGAATCTTCTGGACTCGGCGTTTGACACGACCATCACGATGCTTCAGGAGGATCTCAAGATGTTCCGGGCCGCAAGTGAGGCGCTGCGCCGAAGTGATACCTCCGAGTTTCAGTTCGACATCAGAAAAGCCGACCGGCGCATCAACAAATACGAGCGAGAGGTTCGCCGCAATGTACTGACACACCTTTCCATCGCCGGCACCCAGAATATCGTACCGGGGCTGGTGCTGGTGTCGGTGGTTATCGATGTCGAACGGATCGGGGACTACACCAAGAATATCGCCGATCTGGCCAGTATGCATCCACAGCGGCTCCACGGCGGGCCATACGAAGACAACCTGGTTAGTATCGAGAACCGCATCGAGACAATTTTCCCCCAGGTAATCGAGGTTCTCGAAGAACAGGATACCGAGACCAGCCGCGAGATTGTCACCCACGAAGAACCGGCCGGGAAAATGGCCGAGGCAATCGTATATTCCATCGTGACCGAAGAAGCCAAGGGTTTGCCGGTCGATGACGCGGTCTGTCTTGCGCTCTATGCCCGGCACCTGAAGCGAATCAACGCACACCTGACCAACATCGCCAGTGCCGTGGCCAACCCGTTCCCCCGCCTCGGCTTTCGCTGGAAAGCGCCCAAAGACGGAGAATAGGTGAATGTGGAGTGTTTGATCCCACGCACCCCGGGTGCGCGGGCTGCGATCATACGGAGGGGGTTCAGCCCTTCTTTTTCATTCCCCAGCCCAGCCCCATTTTAGCGGCCGGCAGCAGGTCCTTGCGGTGTAGAACGTGGAAAACAGCCGCGAGGATCATGTACGCGAAAGCAACTTCCATCCGGATCTCCTGAATCACTAACTGCAAGGCGAACAGGAAAAACAGCAGGAGACCGTCGGTCCGGCTTAACCGCAGATTCACCAGCACCGAAACCGCAAACAGCGATTGTGCCGCCGTCAGGATCAACTCATCGTGCTGGATCGTGCCGTGGAACCCAGGGGTCGGGACATCCAGCACAAACGGCCGGATAGCTCCGCTGGAGATAGCAAACACCAGCGGGATGGTTCCGACCAGAAGTGTCCACTGGTTGACTTTGGAAGAGATCAACGCTTTCAGTGCGGAGCCGGCCTGACCGCGCATGGCCCACGTGGCCGCGACAATGAACTCCGGGGATTCCGAGGCAATCGGCGCCAGCCACTGGACCAGGAAGAACTCATCGATCCCCAGGTGCGCCCCGGTTGCCACCAGCGATTCGGCAAACGGCTCGGCGACAAAGAATATCACAAAGCCGGCATAGGCGAACAACCCGCCCGTCGAAATCCGCCGGGGGATTTTCCCCATATTGGCGATAATTTTGACCGGGCCGACTTCCTCCGGCTCGACCGTTTCCATCTGGGCGGCGCGGCGCGTGTACAGGGCGAACAACGTCACGAGAATGACGGTGTCGATCAGGTTCAATTCGCCCTTGAGCGGGATCGTGAAAGAGTACAGGGTCGCCATGGCGAGATAGAAGATCTCCACCCGCTGGGTCTTGTCCATGACGATCTCTTTTTTCTTCCTGGCGATAATATACAGCAGCAGCACCAGCGGCCAGCCCAGCCCGACAAGTAATCGATTGGCCCCGGTCATGTTGGCCAGGGCATAGTGGGCCTGGGCGGGGTCATGGGCGGCTTTCCAGGTAAAGACAAAGTCAACCGCGTACTCCGGCAAAACCGCCAGCAGGGCCAGAATTGCCACCGCGAGTGATTCGGAAATATCTACCTGGGCGGCCTCGGCGGCCCAGGAGAGCGTAAAGGCGGCGCCGAAAATAGCGATACCGAATACGATAGCGTCAATCCAGGGGACAAACTCCGTATGCGTCAGCCCCATATACAGGCCGGGCAGACAGGAAGCCATCGTGATAAAGAGAATAAGGTACAGATATGGATCTATGTGGTGTTTTTCGTGACGCTTGTCGGTCATGCCGTCCTTGGTGTCGGGGGGGCCGGAACTCACGCCGGGTCAGCCGCGGATTATCATGTTGACGATATCCTTGCGCAGCAGGATACCGACCAGGTTGTCGTTCTCGGTGACAAAGACGCGCGTGAAATCCTTGAAAATCATCATCGCGGCGACCTCGACAATGCGGGTTTCCGGGGAGGTCGTTTCAAAGTCCTCGCGGAACAGCTGCGAAACCTTGATCTTGTCCTCCCGTTTGAGCAGTTCCTCAAACGGCTCGACATCGAGCGAGTAATTCAGGTTTGAGATCAGCGTCTTGTAGTCCGGCAGGGCGGCCTTGATTAAGTCGCGGTCGGAAATCACGCCCACCAGCTTGTTGGTGTCGTCGACCACAGCCAGCGCCGAGAGCCGGTTGCGGAACATCTTGTTGGCGACCTCCTTAAGCGTATCGTCCGGTCGGACCTTCACGACATCGTGCCGCATGATGTCTTTTACCATCAGTTCCTTGTCGACTGTCACGCCGGCATCGGAAATTAGCTTGACCAGGTCGCGCGGGTTGGTGATGGCGCGGACTTTTTCCAGCACCCCCGGCTGGCGGGCAAACGAGGCCAGCCCCGACAGGGTCTGGAGATACAGCTTGGCGATGGTCGACGGCGTCAGCAGCAGGCAGACGACATGCACCGGGACACCATCGGGCGTCTTGTCTTCCAGGCCGGTATTGGAGACGCCGATCAAGATGTACAGCTCGTTGACGGCGTTAGTCCGGGCGTGGGGGAACGCAAAGCCCCGGCCATAGGAGGTGTTCTCGACTTCCTCACGCCCGTGCACGGACTGCATGATCGCCTCGTAGTCCAACGAGACCTGTTCACTTCGGAGCAGGTCCAGCAGTTCTTTGACCGCGTCGTCTTTGGTTCTCGCCTTCAGGTCGAGATTCATGCGGCGGTCCATCAGGAGATTAGCAAGCTTCACAATCAACCTCTCTATTCGCTGCCCGGAATTGTTTCCGCCTTTTTCATTATCAGCGACGGCGACGCGACGCCGCCGGACACCAGGAACTTCACGCCCTCCTCGATCGTCATCGCAAGAGCGAATACCTCGTTCTCCGGAACCAGGACCACCATGCCGGAGATCGGGGTCGGGGTCGACGGGATGAAGGCCACGGCGTGGGTGACTTTTTCACCCTCCAGCGCCAGATCGACCCAGTTGCTGATGAAGCAGAGCGACCACGAGCCCCGTCGCGGGTACTCGATCAGCGCAACTTCCTTGAACGACTTCACATCCGGCCCGGCGATTGCCTCCAGCAGCTGCTTGGCCGCCGAATAAATCGGTCGGATCAACGGCACTCTGGCCAGCAGCCGGTCACCGACACTGTAGAGCCGGTGGCCGAAATAGCTTCGGACAATCACGCCCGCCGCGAATATGATCAAAAGCAGGGCGGCCACCCCGATCAGCGGGATATCGTAGCCGATCGTCTTGACCAGTATCGGGCCGAGGATGTTGTCGATCGTCTCAAACAGGAATTTGAGAACGATGAAGGTCAGGATCATCGGGACGACAACGAGCACCCCGGATATAAAGTACCGTTTTATGGCGGCCGTAACTTTATCCATTGTTTTAGGGCCGGATTTGGTCGTTCCGGTCTGATGGGATTCTATTGGTTACGGGTGCGCGTGTCAAGCAGAACTGGCGGGGGGGATTTGGGGGTGAGGCGTGCGGCGGGGATTTTGTGGTTGGGGAATGAGGGGGGTGGATGGTATATTCCATGATGTGAGCATGAAGGAGCGCAGGTGCACATTCTTAAGGGTGACGCGATCGGTAGATGGGTTAGACGATAGGATGATACACGAGACAAACAAAGACCACTCGCCGTATATTGTCCCAGAGCTGAGCCACCAACTGATCGAGATAGGTACGGTGTTGTTGCTGGTTGGCTGGTACTGGGTCGTGCGAATGGGGTATTGCGCGAAGACTGATGGCGGGATGCATTGGTATATCGCCGCAGGAACTGGTGGAGCGCTTTTTCTGTATGGGACACTTCTATTTGCTATAGGAGTCTTTGTTCCTTTGATACATAATTGGAAAGGAGAAAATGATTTTCGTAACTGGAAGAAAAGGCATGGAATACGAAATCCAAAGCGTATCACTAAGATTGTAGTACTGGTGGTCTTGTTTACAGAAGGGATCCTTTTGCTGGTATGAATATTGGAGGTTGGTAGGCCACCCCTCGTTGTCACCTGCCGTTCATTGCCCCAACAAAAAAACCCACGCACCTCTCAGCGCGTGGGCTACAAATCTCTATCAACAAATCCAATCTACGGCAGAATACCAAACGCCCGCGAAATCTCACCACCCAACTGCAACACCGGCTCGGGATACAGCCCGAAGAACAACACACCCACCAGCCCGATCACAATCACCGACATCGCCGGAACCGTGTAGCTCATCGTGTACGGTGACTCCGCCTTGGCAAAATACATCTGCCTGATCACACCGGCATAGTAGTACAGCGAGAAGACCGCCGTCAGCAGGCCGACCCCGACCAGCCAGTACATCCAGTTGGCGGTCGGGTCCTGTCCGGCCGCCTGGATCGCCGCCGCAAAAACATAGTACTTCGCAAAGAACCCGGCCAAGGGCGGGATCCCGGCCAATGACAGCAGGAAGATCGAAAAGGCCGCCGCCAGCATCGGCGAGGTCTTGGAAAGTCCGGCATAACTCTCAATCTGACACGATCCGGTCTTGTCCTCGAAAATCGTCACCGCCGCAAAGGCGCCCATGTTGGCAAAGAGGTAGGCGAAGATATAAAACGCCATCGAGCCCATGCCGAACTCGTTCATCGCGATCAGCCCGATCATGATATACCCGGCCTGGGCAATCGAGGAATAAGCCAGCATCCGCTTGATATTGGTCTGGCGGATAGCGACCGTGTTGCCGAGGATCATCGCCGCCGCCGCAAAAATCGCCGCGAGTCGGCTCCAGTCGTTGGGAGACATGTAGGCCGGGGCGAAGGCATACAACCCGTTGGCAAAAATCTTGGCAAAGGCGACCAGCCCGGCGGCCTTGGAACCAACCGACAAAAACGCCGCAACCGGCGTCGGCGCGCCTTCATAAACATCAGGCGCCCACTGGTGGAACGGCGGCAGGGCCAGCTTGAACCCGATACCGGCCATGACGAGGATCGTCGCCAGCACGAGCATGAACCCGACCGAGTCAAACGAGAGATAGGTCCGCGCGAAGTCAACGCGCATCTCCCAGAGCACAGTCGTCCCGGTCAGGCCGTACAAAAACGACAGACCGTACAGCAGCAGTGCCGAGGAAAACGCCCCGATGATGAAATACTTGATACCGGCTTCAACCGAGGTCGGGCTGTCTTTGTAATACGCCGCCAGCACAAACAGCGGGATCGTCACCAGTTCCAGCCCGACATACAGCGAGAGAAGCTCATTCGATGACGCCAGGAACATCATGCCGACAGTCGAAAAGAGGATCAGCCCGAAAAATTCGCCGCGATGGTACTGGATCTTCTGTTTGACGATACCAAACGAGCTGCCGATCGCCATAAACGCCGCGCCGAGGAAGACGATCTTGAAAAAGATCGAGGCGGTATCCTGCTTGAACATCTGGCCGAACCCGACCCCCTCGCCGGTAAACGCGAGGATTATGCCGGTGATGACCAGCCCGAGCATGGACATGTAGCCGGCGGTGGTTTCGCTGCGGCGTTTGGTGGTGACATCGACCGTCAAGACCAGCAGCGCCCAGAGGAAGAGAAAGATCTCCGGGGCAATGTAGCGCAGGTCGTATTCCGGAAGCTGAAATTCCATAGTCTATCGCACCATCAAGTCTACGAGGTTTTGCAGGGTAGCCGACATCAGGATTTCCACCGGCTTGGGATAGACACCGATTGCAATCGTCAGGATCGCCAGCGGGACCACGCAGACCAGTTCGCGGGCGTTGATATCGGTCAGGCCGCCCCAGCGGGCGAGATCAAATTCACCAAGGAAAACCCGCTGGATCATGCGGAGAATGTAGGTCGCGCCGAGCACCACGCCGAGGACCGAGATCCCGACAAGGATCTTGTTGGTGCCCATGAACGCGCCGACAAAGACCATGAATTCAGAAACGAATCCGGACATCCCCGGCAGTCCGAGCGAGGCCATACCGAACAAGACCATCAGGCCGGTATATACCGGCAGTTTGACTCCCAGTCCGCCGAAGGCGGCAATCTCGCGGGTATGGGCGCGGTCATAGAGCACGCCCACCAAAAGGAAGAGCGCGCCGGTGATCAAACCGTGCGAGATCATCTGGAACATACACCCGGCTATCGCCGTGGTGGAGGAAAAGGCCCCCAGCGCCAGCATACAGTAGCCCATGTGCGACACCGAGGAATATGCCACCAGTTTTTTGAGGTCCTTTTGCGCCATGGACACCAGGGCGCCGTATATAATTCCGATCGCACCCAGTACCGCTACCCAGAACCCGAGTTCCTGCAGCGCCGAGGGAAACATCGGCCACGAGATCCGCAGCATCGCGTACGTTCCCATTTTCAGCAGCACCCCGGCCAGGATGACCGAAACGGCCGTCGGCGCCTGCACGTGAGCGTCGGGCAACCAGGTGTGGAACGGCCAGACCGGGACTTTGATGGCAAATGCGATAAAGAAGAAGATGAAGCACATCATCTGCAGCCCGTGGGTCAAAGTCGGTGCGGTTTCAATCAGGGTAAGCATGTTCAGCGTGTGCGGCTCGGAGGTGAAGTACAGGATCAAAATCGAGACCAGCATAAATATCGAGCCGAACAGCGTGTAGAGAAAGAATTTGATCGCCGCGTACTCTTTCTGCGGCCCGCCCCAGATACCGATGAGGAAATACATCGGGACCAGCATGATCTCCCAGAACACGTAGAACAGGAAGAAATCCAGTGCGACAAAGACGCCCATCATGCCGGCTTCCAACAGCAGGAAGAAGGCGAAGTACTCTTTGACACGGTTTTCGATGTTAAACGAGGCCAGCAGCGAGATGCTGGAGAGCAGCCCGGTCAAAAACAGCATCGGGACCGAGATACCGTCGACACCGAGGAAGTACTGGATATTCAATGTCGGGATCCAGTTGTACGGTCCTTCGACATAGGCCATGGCGCTGGTCGAGGCGTGGTTGACAAAATAGTCCCACGTGAGGTAAAACGACAACACCATCGGGATCAGACTGACCAGGAATGCAGTCCACCGTATTGCTGCCTTGTTGTCTTTGGGCAGCAGCATCACGAGGATCATTCCCGCCAGCGGGATGAATATCAATGAACTCAGCATGCTATCTTCTATCCTCCACTCTTGGACTAATCTTCCTGTTTGGCGCTTTCTTCGGCAGCTTGACGGTTCACGGCGGTGCGGGCAAATATCGCGAGCACGGTTACCCCGACCACGAATATCATCGTCATGATCGGCCAGTCCGTATCCAGCATGTTCAATTCGAGTTTCGACAGCCCGAGAAAGACCACGACACTGACAATGGTCAGGACATAGAACTGCGGCTTGCCGGTTTGCAGGTAGCGCAGGCCGCCGCCGATTTTGCGGACAATCCAGCCGGAGCCATTGACAGCACCATCGACAATCCACGTGTCGAACCACTGCTTGACATCCGACCAGAGTATGGTCAACCAGGCAGTACCGTTTACGACACCGTCGATAATCCTGGCGTCGAATGTCCACATGAACTTTGCGAACGACGTGATCGGGTTGACGATATAGCCGAAGTACAGCTCATCGAAGTACCATTTATTCCAAAGGAACGTATGCAGGGCGCGGAACCGCTGTCCCATTGCCTCTGCCGAAATTGCTTTTTTGTAGTACATCAGGTAGGCCAGGGAAATACCGGAAAGGCCGACCAGCAGTGAAACGCCCATGAGAATGAACGACGGCGCGTGGTGCTCGAAGTGGCCCTGGAAGGCGACAAACGACGAGAACCCGTGACCGAAAATCCAGTCAAACGGCAGACCGACCCAGCCGCCGCCGACTGCGAGCACGGCCAGGAAAATCAGCGGATAGGTCATGTTCTTAGGCGATTCGTGAGCGTGCTCGTAGCGGTGCTGGTCGCGCGGCTTGCCGAAGAACGTCAGGAAACACAGCCGCCACATGTAGAACGCCGTCATGAAGGCGATCAGGAGGGTCCCGACCAGGAAAATCGGGTGGTGCAGGGTGGCGGCGACAATCTCATCCTTGGACCAGAACCCGGCCAGCGGGAAAATCCCCGCGATCGAGAGCGACGCGATCATAAAGGTATAGGATGTGGCCGGCATTTTCTTGCGCAGCCCGCCCATATCGAAAATATCGTTGGTATGCACGGCGTGGATGACCGATCCCGCGCCGAGGAACAACAGCCCCTTAAAAAACGCGTGGGTCATCAGGTGGAACGTCCCGGCATAGTAGCCGACTGAGTGGTGGCCGTGCGCCGTATCAACACCAAACAGCCCGAGCGCCATGATCATGTAGCCGAGTTGCGAGACGGTCGAATAAGCCAGGATTCGCTTGATATCCCTCTGGACCAGCGCAATCGTAGCCGCGATGAAGGACGTGATCAAACCGATTGTGGCAACCACCATTGAGGCCTCGGCTGACTCCACAAACAGCGGCATCGACCGCGCGACCAAATATACACCGGCAGCGACCATAGTCGCGGCATGAATCAGCGCCGACACCGGCGTGGGACCTTCCATCGCGTCCGGCAGCCAGACATGCAGCGGGAACTGCGCCGACTTGCCGACCGCACCGCAGAAGATACCGACCGCGGCAAGGGTCATGATGCCGGCCGGGATCGTGCCCGAGGCGGCAACGTCAAAAACTTCAAAGTAGTTAAATGTCCCGAAAAAGACACCGACTGTCAGCAGCCCGATGATGAATCCTAAATCGCCGGTTCGAGTCGTGAGGAATGCTTTTTTGCAGGCGTCGGCCGCCGATTTCTTCTCAAACCAGAACCCGATCAGCAGGTACGAGGTCAGGCCGACCAGCTCCCAGAAGATGAAGATCATGAAGAAGTTGTTGGCCAGTACCAGGCCGAGCATCGAGAACAAAAACAGCGAAAGATAGGCGTAAAAACGGCTGAATCTCGGGTCATCGTGCATGTAGCCCAAGGAGTAAATCTGTACACATGATCCGACCGTGGTAACGACCACCAGCATAACCGCTGTCAGGGAGTCCACCAGGATCCCTATCTGGAGGTGGAAGTTCTCGAAGTCTATAAAGTTGTAGAAGGCCTCGTAGGGTTGGCCGTGACGGCCAATCGTTTCAAACAGCACAAACAGCGACATGACCCAGCCGATGAGGATCATGGCGATCGAGAAGCCGGCGGCGAGTTTCTCCTTCCAGCGCAGGAAGAAGACTATCATCACGAACGACAGCAGCGGCAGCAGACATATCAAAAATGAAGTTTCAGTCATATGCACGTCCCCTTACCACTTCATGACGCTGAAGTGGTCAGTGTTGATGCCCCGCCAGTTCCGGTAGATGAGCAGGACGATAGCCAGACCAACCGCGGCTTCAGCGGCGGCAATAACCACCACAAAGACAGCGAACATCTGGCCGATCATCGGCCCGGTTTCGATGAACTTGTTGAACGTGACGAAGTTTATATTCGCGGCATTGAACATCAGCTCCAGCGACATCAGGATACCGATCGTGTTGCGCCGGGTGAGCACCCCGAACAATCCGATGGAAAACAGGATGGCCGCCAGCGTGAGATAGTAAAACACTACGCACGCTCCTTTCTGGCCAGCACAATGGCGCCGATCATTGCTGCCAGAAGCAGCACGGAGACCACCTCAAACGGCAGCACGTAGGCTGTCATTAAGTGTTTTCCGAGTAACAGGACATTGTCGGTGGAGAGGTCCTTGAGATCGTATTGCCACACTTTTGTGGTGCCGATGAGCATAATCGTGGCGAATGCAAAAACCGCCGAAACGAAAAAGGCTATCAACACGTTCTCGTTTGATTGCCGGATCGTTTTCGAGGCGATATTGCTGGTGAGCATGATGGCGAAAATCATCAGGATTGCTACCGCGCCGACATAAATCAACACCTGGGCCGCGGCGAGAAACTCCGCTTCAAGCAGAATAAAGATTCCCGCCACACTGAACAGGCTGAGGATCAAAAACAGCGCGCAGTGGAAGACATTTCGCAGTGAAACGACCAGCAGGGCCGAGACTATCACAAAGAACGCCAGGATGTAGAATACGAAACCGACATCTGGTTGATCCATAGTCAGGCTTTACCCTCCTCGTTGCTGTCGGTGCCGGAGTCTTTGTCTTTGGCATCTCCGGCGGTATCGGTTGACGCCGAGCCTGTATCTGCAGGTTTTTTCTTGTCGTCAGTATCAGCCGGTTTGGCTTCGGGCTTCGCCTCCGGCTTCTCAGCCCCGGCTCCGCCCTCGTCACCTTCAGCCTTCTTCCGGGCAGCCTCTTTTGCGGCTTCGGCCGCCTTTTTCTTTTTCTCGATTTCGAGGGTTTCATTGGCTGCTTTGGTTTCCGCCGCCGGGCCGATCTTGTTGACCGGGTTCTTCCGCCGCCGGGTGTCCTCGTACGGCACATCCTCGCCCCACTCCTGGAGCTTCTTGATATCCCAAACGAGATCGGGGACATTGTACGAGGAGAACTCAAACTTCGTCGCCAACTTGATAGCACTAAAGTTACACGCTTCCTCGCACAGGCCGCAGAAACAACAAAGGGTGTTGTCGAGCGTGAACTGCTTAAGCTGCTTCTTATTGTTCTCGTCGCGCGGGCAGTCGATATCGATGGCCGCGGTTGGGCAGACCCGCTCGCACAGCAGGCAGGCGGTGCA
The DNA here is from genome assembly GCA_964612145.1 of uncultured Ignavibacteriales bacterium. Classification (GTDB taxonomy): domain Bacteria; phylum Zixibacteria; class MSB-5A5; order GN15; family FEB-12; genus JAGNLV01. The sequence continues at coordinate 39,487 of CAZTBP010000010.1, forward strand.
GTTCAACTCACCGGTTTCCTTATCGGAGAGAAGCACGACCATAGCGCGCGACCGCTCGTGCACTTTGTCCCGCTGTTCGGGGTACTGGACAGTGACAGCGTGACGCCCGAGATGTTTACCGGCAATCTGCAGGCCCTGGGCGAGCGCTTTTAAGTCTTTGAATATTCCCATGGCTGTCCTTCTCCTACCAGTACCATCCGAGATATTTGAACAGTCCGGCCACCATCAGATTGGTGAACGTCACCGGAACGAGAAACTTCCAGGCAAATTCCATAAGCTGATCGACCCGCAACCGCGGATACGTCCAACGGAACAGCATCAGCAGAAGCACGATGATCAGCGTTTTTCCGAGGAACCAGAGCCAGGAAGGAATGAACTCCCAACCGTTCCAGCCGCCGAGGAACAGCGTCACACAGACCGCCGAGACGGTGAACATGTTGACAAACTCGGCCAGGAAGAACATGGCGAACTTCATGCCGGAGTACTCGACGTTATAGCCGGCGACCAGCTCCGACTCGGCTTCGGGTATATCAAATGGCGTGCGGTTGGCCTCTGCCGTTGCCGCTACGATAAATGTCAAAAAGGCGATCGGGCCGAACGGGAGCCGGAAGATGTTCCAGTTGACAATCAGGCCGGACTGTGAGATCACGATGTCCTGCATCGACAGCGACCCGACAAACAGGATGACAACCAACACCGAGGCCACCATCGGGACTTCGTAGCTGACCACCTGAGCCGCCGAACGCATACCGCCCAGCAACGCCCACTTATTATTGGATCCCCAACCGGCCATCAGCAGGGCGATGACGGTGAACGTGGTCACGGCGAGGATATAGAGTATGCCGATATTGAGGTCGGCGACAATCAGGTTCTCGCCGAACGGCATCACGACGTAAGCCAAAAAGGCCGCCGTAAAAGCGATTACCGGCGCCCAGAAAAAGACCGCTTTGTCGCGCGTGGCGACCCGGATATCTTCTTTTTGCAGCAGCTTGATCGCGTCCATGATCGTCTGGTACCAGCCGTGCCAGCCGTGACGCATCGGCCCGAACCGCTGCTGAATATGGGCCGCAATCTTCCGCTCCCACCAGACCAGGAACAAAGCCACCAGCGACAGGAATCCGAACATCATAGAGCCCAGCGCCAGGTAGCGAACCGGATCGACCATGAATGCCGGCAGGCCAAGCGAGGCCAGTCTTTCACCAAGCCACTGGAACAGCGGATATAGTTCGAGGGTGAGAATCGGGGTGATGTTCATCGATCGACCTCCGGCAGAATGATATCCATGGTAGCGAAGATGGCGACCAGGTCAGCCACGAAGCAGTCGGTGGCAAAAAACGGCATGACCTGAAGCGAGTTGTAGGACCCGCCCCGGAGTTTCACCCGCACCGGTTTCTTGCTGCCGTCGGACTGGAGATAGCAGCCCAGTTCGCCCCGGGAGTTCTCGACCCGGTGATACACTTCGCCGGCCGGGGCCTTATAGTTGGCGGTGACGCCTTTGGCCATGATATCCCCTTCGGGAAGAGCGTCGAGCGCCTGTTCGATAATTCTTATCGATTCACGGATCTCATCGAGGCGGATTATGTATCGGTCGAAACAGTCGCTGTTGTTGCGAACCTGTGGTTTCCAGTCGAGCTTGTCGTAGATCAGATAGGTATCGTCGCGGCGGATATCATAGTCAACGCCGGCGGCGCGAAGGTTCGGGCCGGAGACGCCGTAGTCAATCGCAAGCTGCGGCGGCAGGTAGCCGATCGTCTTCATCCGTCGAACCCAGATCGGGTTTTCGTTTAGCAGGCCCTCGTAGTCGGGCAGCTTTTCGCCGATAATCCTGATCGCATTGCGGCATTCCGATTCCCATCCGTCGGGAAGTTCGCGCGACACCCCGCCGATTCGGATATAGTTGTAAGTCAGACGCTGGCCGCAAACCGATTCAAACAGGTCGATAATAAGCTCGCGCTCACGCAGCCCGTACAGGAACGGCGTATAGGCGCCAATATCCATCGCTGTCACGCCGAAGAATATCAGGTGTGAGGCGATTCGGTTGAGTTCGAGCATAATCGTGCGGATATACTGGGCCCGCTCCGGGACCTCAATCTCACCCAGCTTCTCGACCGCGCCCGCGAACATTTCCCCGCACGACATGGCCGTCACGTATTCCAGCCGGTCCATAAGCGGGACACACTGGGCATAGGTGCGGTTTTCGCACATCTTTTCCATCGACCGGTGCAGGTAGCCTATTACCGGCTCGATCTTTTTGACCTTCTCACCGTCGAGCGTCAGGACCATGCGGCACACCCCGTGGGTCGAGGGGTGGTGCGGACCCATATTAATTTGGAATTCTTCGGTGACTAATTCTGCCATGGCTTACTTCTCCGGCATCCGAATGAAGTCCGGTGCATCCCAGTCCTTGCGCATCGGGAATCCCTGATCCCAGTTTTCGGGCAGCAGGAAATTGCCGATATTGGGGTGGTTGTTGACAGTGATGCCGTACAGTTCCCAGATTTCCCTCTCAAACCAGTCAGCTCCAGGCCAGATTTCACGGACCGAATCGACGCCGGTCTTGTCCTGATCGTACGCCAGCGTGAGCTTCAGATCGAGTCGGGCATGGGTCGCTATCGACGTCAGGTGATACAGGATCTCGAATTTTTCTCCGGTATCGACCGTGGTCAGGCAGCACAGGTAGTCGAGTTTGAGCTGGGCGTCGTCTTTGAGCGAGCGGCAGACTTCTACCAGTTCGGACGGTTTGATCTCATAAAGAGGGGCGTCTTTGCTGGTTTCAAGCGCGGTCAGTTTGTCGCTGTATGTTTTCTCGACGTAAGCAGTGACTTCATCGCGTGTCATGGCTACTTCTCCTGCCAGTCGAGCATCTTCTGCTTTTTGATTTTTTCCTGGAGCTGGATACAGCCGTCCAGCAGCGCCTCCGGGCGCGGGGGACAGCCGGGGATATAAACATCAACCGGAATAATGTGGTCGATTCCTTTTTCCACGGCGTAGTTGTCGTAGTAGAACGGCCCGCCCTTGATCGTGCAGCCGCCCATGGCGATCACGTAGCGCGGCTCGGCCATCTGGTCATACAGGCGGCGGAGTCTCGGGGCCATCTTCTTGGTGATGGTGCCGGCGGCTATAATGAGGTCGGCCTGGCGCGGGGTCGGGCGGAAAATCATACCGAGCCGGTCAAAGTCGTAGCGCGACGCCCCGGTGCACATCAGTTCGATAGCACAGCAGGCGGTTCCGAACAACAGGTACCACAGCGACTTCGCCTGGCCCTGGTGCAGGAGCTTCTCCAGGTTCGTGAAAATAAGGTTGCCGCCGGGGATCTTCTCGGCGTAGATCGGAAGCTTCTTGATTACACCCATTTGAGTGCCCCCTTCCTCCAGGCGTAAAACAGCCCGAAAAAGAGTATCAACACAAACATGACCATCTCAACCAGGGCAAACAGGCCCAGTTGTCCGAACGCCACTGCCCACGGGAACAGGAAAATAACCTCGACATCGAAAATGACAAAAATGAGTGCGAAAATATAGAACCGGTTGTTGAACTGGACCCAGGCCGGGCCGATCGGTTCCTCGGCGCATTCGTAGTTTTGGTTCTTTTCCGGGTAAGGGTTGTGGGGTCGGATCAGTCGGGAAATGAAGAAGGTAATCAGGACGATTCCCATACCGGCAAAGATGAAAAGTAAGACTGCTAAGTACTCCGCCATAGTCACCAACCTCTGAGGTGCGGCCAGTCACAGCATGTGACTGAATTCACAATTTACCAAGGGTCAAGAAACCGTAATTTGCCCCCTTGTCAAGCGTTTTTTTGTTTCTTTGTACCACGAAACTTGTTAGCCCGCAACAGGTAGCGGGGGCGTTTGCAGAAGGCTATGTCTTTGCCCGCCCGGTTGTTAGCAACAGGGACTTTGGGGGTCAATTACCCCCAAAATCCCCACCCTCGAGTATAAATTCGAAGAAAAATTATCCGATTATCGGCGCGGCCGGGCCCTATCAGTCCAGCCGGCGTATTTTGATATAAAGCGAAATGGCCAGAATGGTGATGAAAAGCGTCGCAAAACCCAGCCCCTTGCGCCGGAAATAGTACTCTTCGATGAGTGCTTCAGCTTCCGCAAGCGCCGTCTGGGCCCTGGCGAACCCTTCGCTGGCCTGCTCGGTCACCTTTTCAAGGCTGAATGAATGGACCGTCGTGCGAGTCTGAATCAGGTTCTGTGTGACGTCTTTCAGCGCAAACTCCTGATCGGTCGTCATCATACCCAGTTCGTCGGCTCTATCAACCTTTTCCCTGACTTTGTTGCGAACACTCTTCAGGGAATCCAGTGTCTGGGAAATACCGGCGGCCACAGTAAACGCCTGGGTGCCGTCGTCACTGCTGTGACACTGCACACACACCGCCGGATTATCGGTGCCGACCCATTCATCGGTCGGGCTGCTGATAGCGTGGTTGCCGTGACAGGTACCGCACATCGGGAAATCATACTCCTCAAACGCGGTCCCGTGCGGCGATGCGGTGAATAACTCCATCTGGAACGCGTGGCAGTTACCGCATACGGCGGTCAGCGAGGCCACCCCCGGCGGCGAGGCGCCGTGGTTGCCATGACAGTCGTTGCACGCCGGAGCGCCAAGATCTCCCTCTTCCATTAGCGCTTTGCCGTGGACCGACGTCAGGTACTCCGATACCTGGTCGGTCGGGATGCCATAGCCGGACATGTACTCTTCATCGGCGTGGCACCGGCCGCAGGTCTGCGCGAGATTCTGCGGGTGGGTCGAGGAATGCGGCATCTTGGCGTCGCCGATATCATGCACGCCGTGACAGGAGACACAGTTGGCCACGTCGCTGTTGTTCTCTTCAAACAACAACTGCCCGTGAACCGAGGTCTTGTACTTGGAAAGCTGGTCGGTGGGAAGGCCGGGATCATGCTCATGCATATAGGTCGGGTCGCCGTGACAGCCGGCGCAGAACTCGGGAATGGCAAGATGATCCGGAACCCCGACATAGTCGGCGTTCTTACGGACCTCGTCCATATCTTCCAGCGACGGATCCCCGCCGTGACAATCCTGGCAGAGGATGTCGTTCTGGAAATGGATCCCACGGCTGAATTTGTGCGACGGTCCGGCTTCCTCCTCGAACGCCTGGTGGCACTCGATGCAATTGTTGGTCTGGGCATGGGCTGTCAGCGGCAGCGTGAGAAGAGCTGCGAGCACGATCGTATACAGCAGTCGTTTGTTCATCACGCGCCTCCTACAGCACATATCCCACAAGGGTCATGACAACGATAAAGGTCAGCACCCAAATGCCGAACCAGGTGAACATCCTGGAGCGATTGTCGTGCATCGATTCCTTATCCAGAAACGGCACCAGCGCCCAGACAACTCCGCCGACCGTAAAGACGAGTATCCCGAACAATTCCCCCTCGATGAACCAGATATGAGCCGGGAGAAACTTCAGGGCCTGGAAAGCGAACATAAAATACCACTCCGGACGTATCTGGGCTGGCGCCGGTGCAAACGGGTCCGCTTTTGCGCCCAGCGGCCAGTGAATCGGCCCGATTCCATCCGGGAAAAACACGGCCAGCACGGCCAGGACATTCAATACAATCAGCCAGACAAGTGCGTCTTTTAGGATAAAATGCGGGAAAAACTTCTCATAACGGGGGCTTTCCACCTGCTTGCCCTCCCAGTCCAGCGGCTCACTCATGCCCTGGCGCTGCACCATCACCAGATGCAAAGTCAGGACAATCGAGAAGACCATCGGGAGGATAGCCACGTGCAGCCCGAAGAACCGCCCGATCGTCGCGCCGGTGACTTCCTCGCCGCCGCGCATGATCGCCATCAGATTGTCGCCGATCAACGGGACCGCGCCGGCCATGCCGGTCCCCACCCGCGTCGCAAAGTAGGCCAGTTCGTTCCACGGCAGCAGGTAGCCGGAGAACCCAAACGCCAGCGCCAGCGAGAAAAGAACCATGCCCGACAACCAGGTCAGCTCCCGGGGCTTGCGGTAGGACATCTCAAAATATGTCGAGAACATGTGGATAAAAACCGCCAGGATCATCAGGTTGGCCGACCACGAATGCAGCGAACGGATAAGCCAGCCAAACGGCACCGACGACACAATATACCGGACCGACTCGTACGCGGAGTCGGCGCCCGGACGATAATACATCAGCAGAAGCAGCCCGGTGACTACCTGGACGATAAACAGAAACAGGGAGATACCCCCAAAGTAATACCAGATCGAATGCTTGTGCTGCGGGACCTCCTTGCTGCCCATGTACTCCACCAGGGAGTTGACATTGTACCGCCGGTTGATCCAGTCATAAATCTTGCTGCCCGATTTCTGTTCGGAGGTTGTCTGGTTGCCCATCAGGCCCCCTTCTTGCTGACAAAAATGTCCTCGCCCTGAATATGCACCTCGTACTGCGGCAGCGGCCTGGGCGGCGGACCGGCTATATTGGAGCCGTCGTGCCCGTATTTGCCGTTGTGACAGGCGCACCAGATGATGCCGAGGTCGGTACGGTGCTGCACGGTGCAATCTAGATGCGTGCAGGTCGCTGCCAGTGCCCGGAGTTCACCCGCATCGGTGATAAAAATGATGCCGAGGTCGCGGCCGTACTTGAAGTACTTCGCCTTCTGCTCCTCGGCCTCAACATCAGCCCGGGTGAAGTCGAGTTTTACCTGAGAAAGGTCAGCCTCAGCGGCCTCGGGGGGTGTTACGTATTTTACGACAGGATAGGCAATGGCGCCGAGCGTGGCCAGCGCGCTGCCACCGAGAACGATCTCAAGAAAGCCCCGACGATTAGTTTTCTTTTCAGCCAAAAGGAACCTCCACCTGATCCCTGGGATGGGATCGAATTATTCAGGCACGGTAAAAGAGAGGGACTGAAAAGTCAACAATTAATATCTCACGAGTCGACAATGGATCTTTCAACCCGTTCTATACCACCGCGATAGCATCGATCTCGACTTTGACATCCTTCGGCAGACGCGACACCTGCACGGTGGCGCGGGCCGGCGGATCCTGATTGAAATAGGTGGCGTAGATTTCGTTGATTTCCTTGAAATCCTCCATGTCGGCCAGGTAGATGGTTGTCTTGGCGACGGTGGAAAAGTCGACCCCGGCTTCGGCAAGCACGCTTATAAGGTTTTCCATTACCTGTTTGCACTGTTCACCGGCGGTCTCACCGACAATCTCGCCCGATTCCGGATCAAGCGGGATCTGCCCGGAGCAGAAGATGAGGCTGCCACAGTCAACCCGAACTGCCTGTGAATACGGGCCTATCGCCGCAGGGGCGCGGTTGGTTTGTATCGTTCTGCGCATAAAATCCTCCTGATTGTAATGCCGGGAATATAGGGCCGGATGCGCGGAGTGTTCAACGTAAAACTTCCGGAGATACCGGGCCCGTCGCTTTTCATTGTGTCGCCTCAGGCCATGTAGTAGATTGAACCACAGATCAATCGTTTCATCCGGCCGGGCATTGTCCGGCCCGGCCAGCCAAAGGAGGGAATCATGCCGATTTTCATCATGGCCATGAGTATCGACCCGTCGGCCAAAAAAAGCCACCCCAAACTCTCGCACGACATCAACGAATCGATCGAGGCCTTCACCCGCAACAAAGTCAAGGTCCAGAAGCTGTACGCGACCTTGGGCCGCTACGACTATATCGCGATTTTTGAGTGCGATGACCAGACGGTCGCGTTCCGGGTCGCCAGCCAGATCAACGACGAAGGCGTACTGGATACGGAAACCTGGCCGGTGATTCCGTACGAGGATTTCTCACAGCTGCTGCAATAAATGATCAAGGTTTAAGCCTTGTTTTCCGAAAAACAAGGGAAAAACCTTGTTTCTGGAAAAACAAGCTTTTATCCTTGTGAGATGAAAAGGCAATACACCGTCATAGTTGCCGACCTGGTAGAGTCGCGAGAGATCAAAGATCGGCAGCGGGCAAAGAAGCGGCTTGAGAAAGTCATAAGAGGTGTCCGCGGAATATCCGAGTCGGACGGATGGGAATTCAAGGCCCCGCCGGTTTTGACCCGAGGGCTGGATGAATTGTCAGCGGTGTTGTTGTCGCCGACCGGCTCCTATCGGATTTGCAGATTCATGAATTTCCGGATATATCCACTGAAGTTCCGATTCAGTGTTGTTACTGGCATGCTCGATGTCGGGCTTGAGTCCGGTGACGCTGCGCAAATGGACGGACCTGCATTTCATCGTGCCGCACGGGGCCTTCAGATGTTGCGCGAGGCTAAGGAAACCTACTATTTTCAATTAAGCCATTCTCCGGAGCAGGACGAGTGGATTTGCCGTGTGGCCAATCTGGCCCAGACGCTTATTGACCGTTGGTCAGCTCGCCAGCACGAGGCGGCGGTTCTCGCTCATGATGGGCACGCGCAGAAAAGGATTGCCGCAAAGCTCGGGATTTCACAGCAGGCGGTGTCAGAGCGGTTGCGGTCAGCAGACTGGGACCAGGTGTCAAAGTCCTTTGACCTGATCGACAAATATCTCTCGCTGAATACGGAGAATCAAGACTAAGAGAAAGGGTCGTCAATGGAAGTGCTGTCTGATGTCCACCCGGTCCTCATCGAAGTCCTCGTTTGGTTTTTAGCCGGTGCCGTTACGGTGGCGTTCAGCGGACTGGTTGTTCATGCCATTGTTGGACAAAGAATTTCCCGACAGACCGAAGAAGACACGGAATCGCCGGGCCCGGATATCGGAGCGGTAATAGGGAAGTGTGAAAATATCCTTACCGTGACCTTCGTCCTGGCCAACGCCATCACCGGACTGGCCCTGCTGTTCACGGCCAAGTCGATTGTTCGACGCGACGATATTAAAAAAGACCCCCGCTATTATCTTGGGGGTACTCTTGTCAACTTTACTTTTTCGGTGGTTGTAGCCGTGCTGCTAAAAAGGCTGGCAGGCTTACTGTAAATACCCCCGACCCCCTACTCCCCGACCCCGCTCGGACCCATCAACAAAACAAACGCCTTCAGGAAATCCGGCTCGTAGGCGCTCTTCAGCGAAAGCATGATCCGGAGCGCCGGAAATGTCTCCATCGCCTTCTGGTAGACCCGCTCGGTCGTCATGGCGTCGAATGAGTCAGCAATCGCAACAATCTGCGAATAGACATGCATTTCACTTAAGGCCAGCTCATTGGGGTAACCCCGACGGTCCCCGCGCTCATGATGCTGCAGCACCGGGTAGTAGCAGGCGGAGCCGATCTGGTCGGTTTCCTGCAGGATCTCCGCTCCCCACTGGGGATGGCGTTTCATGATCTCAAATTCGGTCGGGTTCAGCGGCGCCCGCTTGTTGAGAATCCGGTCCGAGATTCGGGACTTGCCGACATCATGCAGCAGCGCCCCCACGCCCAGTTCGTTAAGAAACGCTTCGTCCTTGAACCCTAACTGCTGGGCCAGGGCAATACTAAAGGTGCAGACGTTCACCGAATGAGTGTAGGTATAGTAATCGAATGAGGTGATCCGCAGCAGGTTGTGGAAGGCTTCTTTCCCCTGAAGGATATACTCGACCGTGTTGGTCACCATGTCTCTTGAACGCTGGATGTTCTCACCGTAGGTCGGATTCTCCAGCACGTCCTTCACCAGGTTGGTCGAGGTCGAATACAGTATGCTGGCTTTCTTTTCTTCACGGACACCGGGGTCTTTGAGAATTCGGGACAGGTTGCGTTCAATATAAGCCTGGTACCGGGTCTTGTTGTCCGAGGTGATGAACAGCCGGTCAACCTTGTTGTCCAGCAGGGTCTGGCGGGTCCGATCGTTAAACGGCAGGTCGGCCGAGCGGTACAGGACCATGTTGCCGTTGACCAGCAGGTACAGGTCAAAATCCAGGATGGAATCCACCCGCAGGGTGTCCAGCAGGATGGGCAGGTAATCTACGCTGGTTTGTGTTCGTGGTACGTTTGTCATCCGCCTTGCCTGTTGCGGGTTGTAACAGGAGAGTATTTGCCCGGAAAGCCGGGCAGACTACCGGTTACAGCAGTTATCGGCAGAATCGATAACTACCTTAAAAAAACCCTCCGGCGGGAGGGGTGCCGGAGGGTACCGTAGGAGGGATGCATGAGAATATGGTCCGCGTGGTTCACGAACCATAATTTTTGATCGTACCGAGGACCGAGTTCAGCGAGGTCGTGATATCGTTCAAAATCTTGGAATATCGCTTCAACAATTCCGAATACTGCCAGCGCATCTGGAACGCCTTTTCCGGAAAATCAAAAAGCTCCAGAAGGCAGGTCTTGTAGATTTCATCCATGTACTTGATGGTGTAGTAGGGGTAGTCGGGCACGTTCGGGTCATCGACTTCACCCTTGGCGATCCGCTCCCGATACACCTCGATCTTTTCGAGCAAAACGGTGCCGAAACACCACGGGGTCATCACCACACCCAGGTTGCCACCGTCGGTATAGAAGCGGATAATCGTTTGCAGGAGAAGGTCGACAATCACGCCACGCGCGCGGTAATAAGCGGTGGTTTCGGTCCGCTCCGGCGACGTCGTGAACATCTTCTCGTTGAGGTCGGACCGTTCCTGTTTGGCCTTTTCGTAGGTTCTTTCGAGGAAACGGTAGAAATCCTCGAAGTACACTTTCGTATTTTCAGACAGCGACATCAGGAAGAATCCTCTGTCATCCTTGCGGACACGCGGTTCCTGAATCTTCGCCAGTCGTTCGTCGGAAAAGCCTCGGTAGTATCTGTTGTCTAACATGCTGCCTCCATTCACAATCGCGTCTGCCCCTGATTGAGCACAGGCTGTGCCGTTTCGGAGTGAAACGTAAATCGACGCCATTGCACGAACAAAAGTGTTTGGACACCAAGAGATTAGATGTCGGTGTGAAATCTTTAAACAGGCCCGAAACGATGCAAACCCGCGCTGAGACAGGTTGCACGAAATTACCTACTTCGACGTGATGTGTACCGGATTGCAGGATTACGACGCTCCCTGACGGGGGCGATTTTTGTCCGCCGATTGATCAAAAGTCCGCCCGGCTTGCTGCCGACAATTATTCTGACCACAGCCCGTTCCTGTTTTCAAGCAACTCGGAGGATCCCATGCGCGACCAGTGGAGGCGCAGCAAAAAGTCCGGCAGCCGCAGCAAGCGGCGCAAGAACAGCGAATACGAAAGCGCCGACTCGGAGAAAAGACGCCGCAAACAACGCCGGCGAAAGCTGACCAAACTGACCGAAGATGAAATCGAACAGATGCTCGATACCACCCTGAACGCCGATCCGGTCCTCGACCGGTGAAGGCGAAACTTTGTCGCGAGAACAGGCGCGGACTTTCGGTCCGCGCCTTTTTTTGCGCCCAACCGTCACTTTGATGTGTTCGGTTGACACCCGCCCTCGGCCGGAGTACCTTAGCCGGAAGTAACATCGCCCTCATTTACAGAAAGGACCGCCGGCTATGACTTCGGCCCGTAATGCGCTATTCCGTAACGCCCTGCTGTTCCTGCTGATCTCCCTGCTTACGTTCACAGTGACCGGGTGCAGCGAGGATGACGAGCCAACCGGTCCGATCGACACCACCCCGCCGGCCCTCGGGTGGGAAGCGGTCACGCCCGAAATTGAGGGAAATCACTTCAGCTCCGGATGGTTCCTTGATGCGCAAACCGGCTGGCTTGCCGGCCGGGAAGGCGTGGTTCTGTATACCGAGGACGGCGGCGAGAATTTTATCGAACTGCCGACTATCTCCTCCAATGATATTAACGACATCGAATTCGGCTCACCGGACACCGGCTGGGTTGTCGGCGAGGCCGGGTCGATCCAGCGTACCCTCGATGGCGGCATGAGTTGGCGCAGCGCAGCGCGAATCCCGACCGATGACGCTATCCTCACGATTGAAGCAATAACCAGCCGGAAAGTCACGGCACTGACACCCGACGGGCTCTTTCTTTACTCCTTCGATGGTGGACGGCTCTGGAACTCCGATACCGTGCAGAACGACAGGCCTCTTAACGACATCGTGGTTGCTGATACGATAGCGGTAATCGTCGGCGCCGACGGCAGCATCTTCCGTTCCTCCGGCTACAATAAAGAAGTCTCGCACTACCGAATCGATTCCACCTGGTCGGGCTGGATTGCCGTCAATTCCCCGGTGGCGACGGATCTCAATGCCGTGGTCACTGCCGGCGACGGCAGTGTCTGGGCCGTGGGAGACTCGGGCGCCATTATTAAGTCAACAGATCTGGGATTGAACTGGATTGTCGTAGCCTCCGGCAGGGACCTCGATTTTGTCGATATCGCGGCGACATCCACACCCGACTATCTGGTCGCCGCGGCTTCCGACGGTTCCATCGAACTCATTGGAATGGGTGGTGCTTCGCTGGTCACCATAAGTCGTCACGACTACGATAATGTGGCAGCCTTAATTCCGGCCGGGGATACTACAATGTGGGCGGTTGGATCCCTGACCCTCAAGAAAGCCAACACCGGTTGGGCAGTGTGGACAAGTGTCGTCAGCAACCGCCCGCCCCTGCCGTCGCTGACCGACATTCAATTCGTCACCGAAGACATAGGCTATGTCGTCGGTTTTTCCGGGGCAATTCTCCGCACCTACGACGCCGGCGAAACCTGGGAACTAATACGGCGCGGTTCACGGTTCTCGCCCCAGGAATTTTACACCGCCGTGTCGTTTTTCGATGCCTCGACCGGCATTGTGGTTGGCCGGGCGGGACTGCCCCCGTACAACCTGCTGGTGCTGCGAACGTTTGATGCCGGTGAAACCTGGGAACGGCTGGCGTTCGAAGATATCTCCTGGGCCAGATCCGGCGCCTTTGTCGATTCCCTGACCGGGTATATTGTCGGCGATGAAACCGTCTACGCCACTATCGACGGCGGACGGACCTGGGAAGAGCGGAAAGTACCGACCACCAACGAACTAAATACGCTGTGGTTCTTTGACGCCGTCACCGGCGTTGTCGGCGGCACCGCCGGTACCGTGTTCACCACAACCGACGGGGGACAGATGTGGACCGACCGTTCCGCCGACACCCTTCTCGGACGAATCTACAATATCTTCTTCACGGAGCTTGCCGCCGGATACGCGGTTGGCGACGGCGCCCTGCTGTGGAAAACCTCCGACAGCGGCAAGACCTGGACCGCGCTGACAGCACCGATAACCAGCGGACTGCTCGACCTGCATTTCATTTCAGCCGACACCGGGTGGGTGATTGGCGAAGGGGGAACCGTGATCCGTACCAACGACGGCGGGATGACCTGGACCGAGCAGGCCACACCAACCATGCTCTCTTTGACGGGTATCTGTTTCTGCAATCCGGACCGGGGCTGGATCGTGGGTGCTGATGGTACGCTTCTGATGACGACCACCGGCGGCGAAGCGCCGGAGTAACACCGGCTAAACCGTCGCACCAATCCTTTGCTTCATACATCGAATTTTTCGCTTGGTATCAGGGGGTAAGTTGTCTATGATTCTCCTGCAAGGTTATCAAAAAACAATCACTGTCCGTTTGATTTCAAGGCGTAGGAGGATACTATGCGACGCTCATTTGCTGTTTTTTTGCTGATCGCCGTAATCCCGCTCTTCTTTTCCTGTGAGGACAAGAGTAACAGTCTAAGTGATTCCAGGTTGAACACGGTGCTGTCCGGCAACTGGAACGGTTATGTAACGATTGAAAAGGTTGGCAACTGCCAGATCAATGGTGCTGACCAACTAAACTACCCGACAACACTTGACCTGAGTGTCTGGCAGAGCCGTGAGTTATCGGGGAGTGAGAGCCTCTTCGAACCGTGCCGGATTTCCGGCTCCGTGAGCCCCGGACTGGATACCATGCCGGTTTCATTTACCAAAAATTACACGTGGACTCAGGGTGTTAATGAGATAATTGATTGTCCGTCCAACATTGTAAATGTTTCAGGATACTACGAGGGATTTATCATCGATGACAGCACACGGTTGATTATGGAAATCTCCGCGGAAGAGGATTGGTGTCCCGATCTGGGGTGCACCTTCCGGCTTTCCTATCAACTGATAAAAGACAAATGATGGAATCCATCCCGATATAACCAAGCGGCGCAATGTGGGAAGCTGCGCCGCTCTTGTTATTGGCTCTGCAGAACGGTCCCGGTCAATCCACCCAGTCCGCAATAAAGACATTCGTTTCGCCCGGCTCGGCATTGTCCCGATTCGAGCAAAACACTAGCCTGGTCCCGTCGTGCGAAAACATCGGGAAACCGTCAAACGTCTCGTTATACGTGATCCGCTCCACCTCTTTTGTTTCAACGTCGACCATATAAAGATCGAAGTTGCGCCGGCTTTCCGAATCCACGTTCGATGAAAATATCACCTTCTGCTGATTCGGATGAAAATACGGGGCGAAATTGGCCGCGCCGTTGTCTGTAAGCTGGATCGGTTCGCGGTCTTCGAGATTCATGATGTAAATCTCGAGCTTACTCGGCCGGATCAGGCCTTGTTTCAGCAGCCGCTGATAATCAGCAAGCTCGTCACCGGTCGGGCGGGAGGTCCGCCAGACGATCCACTCACCATCGAGCGAGAAAAACGCCCCGCCGTCGTACCCCGGCCAGTTCGTGACCTGCTCGACATTGGAACCATCGGGATCCATCAGAAACAGTTCGAGATCCCCGGTCCGCACCGAGGTGAAGATGATCCTGTCGCCCTTGGGGCTGTAAACCGCCTCGGCGTCGTAACCGGGCGTCTCGGTCAGCCGCTCCAGTTCGGAACCGTCCTTGCGGGCCCGAAAAATATCATAAGAGTCATAGAGCGCCCATACATATCCCTGCGACATATCAGGTTTCGGCGGGCATTGTGCGCCGCCCAGATGTGTCGAGGCGTAGATTATATGATCGGTGGTCGGCGATATAAAGGCGCACGTCGTGGCGCCGTCACCGGTCGACACCATCTGCTGGTTGGAACCATCGGCATTCATCAAAAAGATCTGGTCGCAGTTCAATGTATCGCGGGTCGACTGAAAAATCAATTCCTCGGCATCGAACGAAAAATACGCCTCGGCGTTCTGGCCGCCGAATGTCAACTGGCGGATATTTTTCAGGTGCGTCTCGCCGCGAAACTGACTGGCATACACTATTGCCGGGTCCGTTTCGCTCGTGTCGGACTTGTTGAAATCACGCTCAACCTCCTTGACACAGCCGGAGAGCACAAGCAGCACCGCCGGCGCTAACAACAACTTCCTCACTGTTTCCTCCATCGTATTTGCTGTTGTTCAATGTGCATTCTCTTTGCATCTTGGGTCAAAGAAAACAGATGCCAGGGGAAATGACAATGAGAAACATACTGATCGTACTGTTGTTTGCCACGCTTGCTGTCACCGGGGCGCAGTCGCAGACCGATATTCTCGGACAAATTCTCTCCGAAGCCGGGTTTTCGCGCGATGATCTCGGCTACCGGCCAATGGGCTACTGGAACCGCTTCCCGCTCGATACACCATACCGGTTGACCTCGTTCGATGCCTTATTCGCCGAACCGCTCAAGCTCTATGACTACGCTGCGACCATGACCAACACAGTCGAGCTGCACCTCGATCCGGCCTATGCCGACAGTAGCGATGACGGTCTCTACAAGCTGACCTACAATCTCGGCGTTGACAAAAAATTGGGCGGATTCCGATCCTATTCCGCTAATCTGCTCCCCGCGCCGGAAAGCGACGAGCCGTTGCTTGACGCCATCGAGGACCTCTATGCCCTGAGTGACCGCAAACTGGAATTCTATACCTTCGGTCAGCGGGCGACATGGCCGGATATAAAAAGCGACGTACTGGCCAAAACAAAGGACCTGCCGGACACGGTCGAGACTATCGTTGCCGAGCTCATTGTCAATCTGACCGATGCGATCAAGTGGCGCAATACGGCGTTGCGCAACTGCGACCGGGAGGACCTCGAAAGCGCCATCAGCATTCGCGACCTCGCCAGCACCCAGGGCGACGGCATGGTATACTACCCCGAACTGGATGACATCGCAGCCGATATCGACTACCCCTCCATGCACTACGCGGCGCTGAAGACCGTCGCGGCCGCCGAAAAGGCGGAACGGGCACTGCTGCCGTTTGCCGATGATATCCCGGCTGATTTTGCTCTGGAAATCAACACCCCCTTCGGGCGAATCGCCATGTTCTCACCGGTCTATCGGACCGAGCGCATTCCCCCGCCGGAGATGTTCGGGCAGGTGCGGGCTTCGATTTCCGGATGGTTCGAATACGACGCCACCAACACCCTGCTGCTGATTGATTTCGGCCGCAAAATGGTCTACCAGGGGACACCCGGAGCCGCCGCAACTCTCGGCACCCCCGTCTCGGTTGTTATCGATCTCGACGGCGACGACTACTACGGCTACGATCGCAACGAATACGCACCCTCGACCGGTGTCGGCCTGCTCGGGATCGGCGTCGTGATCGACAGCAGGGGCGACGATGAATATAACGGATCGGTCTACGCTCAGGGCGCCGGGCTGTTCGGAGTCGGGGTCCTGCTCGACCGCGCCGGTGACGACAAGTACCGCGCCGAACTCTCGGCCCAGGGCTGCGGGTATTTTGGAATCGGACTGTGTTTCGACGGCACCGGCGACGATGACTACTACCTCTATGGCGACGGCCAGGGGATGGGCGGAATCGGCGGCGGGATCGGCGTGTGCGCCTCCTACTCCGGCAATGACAAATACACGGCGGAACCATTCTCTGAGAGATTCAATCGGGGGGACTATCACTCCGAGAACAAAATCAACGGGAACAACGCGCAGGGAGCCGGTTTTGGACGTCGTGGCGACGGCTCCGACGGCCACGCCTGGGCAGGAGGACTCGGCGCTATCCTCGATATTCACGGCGACGACCACTATTATTCCGGCAACTGGACACTCGGCGTCGGCTACTGGTTCGCCACCGGCATCGCTGTCGACCGGACCGGCGACGATCTCTACGAATCCTGCTATTTCACACAGGGTTCCGGCGCCCACTTCTGCAACGGGATCCTCCTCGATGAAGCCGGCAACGACAAACACGAGCTGTACGAAACCGCCGGAGCCGCCCTCGGATTCGGTTGGGATTTTACGAACGCCTTCTTAATCAATAAGGGCGGCGATGACTCCTACCGGGCAAAGATGATCTCCATGGGCCTGGCGCAGATCCGCTCGACCGCTTTCCTGATCGATATCGGCGGCGACGACATCTACTATCTCGGCGAGGGAACTCCCGGCCTCGGTGAAGCCTCCTACCGCGACGGTTACGGCAAACCGGGCAAGCTGACGACGTACTACAGCTACGCCAACTCGTTCGGCGGCTTTATTGATATCGGGGGAGAGGACAGGTACCTGTCGGTGAAAAACGGCGACGAATCTCCGCATCCGACGGCCGCCAATAACACGACCTGGTTCCAGCCGGCAAAGACGGATTCACTGTATGGCCACGACAATTACGGCGTCGGGATCGACACCGAAGAAGGGACCGTTCCGGAGTTGTTCAAGTGGGAGTGAGGACTGCAGGACCCTGTTCCTCACGGCTCCCGTACTTGAGTCCGGGTCATCGAAGGTCCACGAGGAGTCCCAGTCGGTCCAGCTCGAGTCGAACCACTCGAAATCGTCAGGATTCAACCGACATCCAGAGCCGTGCGTATACACGTGCATGTTCTCCGGGAAACCATCGACAGGCCCCTGCCAGAACCTGAATCTCCAATCGCTGAACTTCTCGAGGACATCCCACAGCCGGGCGCCATCATCCGGTGGCACGGCATAGTGCGTGTACAGCTCATTCAAAAACTCCAGCGTATCGGCCCAGCAGCGTTTCTGCTCTGGAGGCAGCCGTCCGCCGGTGCAGATTTTCAGCGACTCGACAAACTCCTCCGGCGCGGGACCGACGTGGTCCCGGAATACCTGACTTGGATAATCGTGTCAATGTGTAATAAAAAGTCGAATATCCGCACCGGTCAGCCCGGTTCGACCTTGCTCAAAATGCTCCGCAAGTATGGCAACCGGTCCTTCGCGGCCAGCGTACCCAGATCGAGCATGATCTGCACCCGCCCGATCATCGAAAATTCCATCGGGCAGTCCGTCGCCTGGCGCAACTGCTCGACCATCTGTCGGGTCAACTGCCGGCCCTCCTCGAAAAACAGGTTCACCCGGCCGCCCTTACTTTTGACCCTGTCGATATGCAGCGCTGCCGCCGCAATCTTCACTCCGGTGGCATCGATCAGGCTGATCGAGGACTCCGGCAGCGGACCAAACCGGTCGCTGACTTCATCACGGATCTTTTCCACCCCATCCAGCGTCGTGGCGTCGGCCAGACGGCGATAGATATCGACCTTCTGCTGCCGCTCGTTGATGTAGTCATCGGGCAGGTACAGCTCCACATCGAGTTCCAGCTTCGTATCCGGTGGACGCAACAGTTCCTGACCCTTGAGTTCGGCGATAGCTTCCTCAAGCAGCCTGTTGTACATGTCAAACCCGATCTCCTCGATATACCCGGACTGCTTCGCCCCCAGCAGCGTCCCGGCCCCGCGAATCTCGAGGTCCCGCATCGCCAGCGCAAACCCGCTGCCGAGATCGGAGTGCGCCTCCAGTGCCCGGAGCCGCTTGATCGCATCCGGCTGAAGCTGCTTCATCGGCGGCGTCATCAGGTAGGCATACGCCCTCGTAGCGCTTCGCCCGACCCGACCGCGCATCTGGTACAACTGGGCCAGCCCGAACCGATCGGCGCGATTAACGATAATCGTATTGGCATTGGGAATATCCAGCCCGGATTCGATTATAGATGTACACAACAGCACATCGTACCGCTTGGCCAGGAATGCCAGCATGATCCCCTCCAATGACCGCTCGTGCATCTGCCCGTGCGCAATGGCGATCTCCGCCTGCGGCACGATCTTCTTCAGGTAGGCATACATCGCCTCGATCGTCTGCACCCGGTTGTGCACGAAAAACACCTGCCCGCCACGATCTATCTCTCGAAGAATCGCTGTCGCGATCACCGCCGGATCAAACTCGACAATCTCCGTGATAATCGGCAGACGGTCCCTTGGCGAGGTTGTGATCAGGCTCATGTCCCGCACGCTCATCAGCGACATGTGCAGCGTCCTCGGGATAGGCGTCGCCGACATGGCAATCGTGTCAACCGTCGCTTTCAACCGACGCAGTTTTTCCTTATGGCGGACCCCGAACCGATGCTCCTCATCGACAACAAGCAGCCCGAGTTCCGGGATAAAGACATCCTTGGACAACAACCGGTGTGTCCCGATTACCAGCTCGACTTTACCGGCGGCAAGGTCCTCCAGCGTCTGGAGCTGCTCCTTCCGGGTGCGGAACCGTGACAGCATCTCGATCCGCACCGGAAAATCAGCCAGCCGCTCGGTAAAGGTCTGGAGGTGCTGCTGCGCAAGGATAGTCGTCGGCACCAGCACTGCCACCTGCTTGCCCCGCTCGATCGCTTTGAATGCCGCCCGGACCGCTACCTCCGTCTTCCCGAACCCAACATCGCCGACAATCAGCCGGTCCATCGGCTCTTCTTTGGTCATGTCCTTCTTGACGTCGTTGATCGCCTTAAGCTGGTCGGTCGTTTCCTCAAACGGGAACGAGGCTTCCAACTGACGCAGCCAGACCGTATCCTCGCCGAACGAGTAACCGTCGGCCGCTTTCCGCTGAGCGTAAAGCTTGATAAGATCCTCGGCCATGTCGGCAATGGCCTTTTTGGTTTTGGCCTTGAGCTTATCCCACTGCAGACCGCCCAGGCGCGTGAGGTCGGGGGTGCCGTCCTTGCCGGAGTACTTCGATACCCGGTTGAACTCCTCGATCGGCACATACAGCTTGTCATTTTCCGCGTATTGCAGCAGCAGGCAGTCGCGGTTTCGGCCGTCGAGCGTGAGCGTTTCCAGCCCGAGATAGCGCGCGATACCATGCTCGGTGTGCACGACAAAATCACCCTTGTTGAGCGCGGAGTAATCCGAGATCGCGACACCTTCTTTGAACTTCTTTTTGCGCACCCGCCGATGGTGGCGGCTGAATATCTCGTGATCGGTAAGAATCGCAAACCGGCCCGCCTCACACACAAACCCGCCCTTGAGATCGGCCTCCTCGATAACCGGCCTGGACTCCTGGCCGACCCGTTCGGCAATCAGTTCATCCAGCCGGTTTGCCTGCACTTTGGAATCGGTGGCGACAAAATAGGTCATGCCTAAGGTGTCAAATTCTTTGGTCGTATCTACGAGCATGTCCAGGCGCGAGCCGAGCGCCGGGTGCGGCTTGCAGGCAAAATCGATTATCGACTTTCTACCGCCCCGGAACGGCAGATGGTCGACCAGCGCGTGTCTCTCAAAAGCATCAAACGTCGTGTCGATAGCGCGGTAATAGTGCTCCGGCAGCGGGAGTTTTTCCAGGCGGCCCTTGAGCTTCTGGTACAGTGCCTTGGCCTCGTCATAAACCGCCTCGGCTTCATCGCGAAGGTTCCCGGCGCCCTCCAGCCAGACGACCGCTTTTTCGGGTACGTAATCCAGCAGCCCCCCCTGCTTGATGCCGAACAGAACGGCCAGCCACTCCAGACCGGGGAGCTCCGGGTCGTTCAGGTAGCGGTCACGAATATAATCAGCGTCGTGTTCGGGCAGATTTTCGAGATGCTTCTCGATCGTATCGAGAGTAACCGGCACCTCGCGGCGGGGAAGAAGCGAGATACGCTCGACCCTCTCAATCGTCCGCTGAGTAGCGACATCAAACAACCGGATCGTATCGACCTCGTCGCCAAAAAACTCCACCCGCGACGGCGCCTCCGCACCCGGACTGAAAAAGTCAATCAGGCCGCCGCGCAGGGCAAAGTCACCAACCTCCTCGACTACCGGAACCCGCCGGAATCCCAACATCACTAACTTATCGACCACAGTATCGAGATCCGCCTCGCCGCCGACCTCGAGCGAGATCCGGGAGTTATCGAGCATGTGCGGTGTCAGGGTCGGTTCCAGCACCGCCCGAATCGGCGCAACCACCGCTGCCAGACGGTTCTCGCGAAGATCAGCCAGGGTAGAGATACGCCTCCCCATGATTTCACCCTGCGGCGCCTTGAAATCGTACGGCAGGATCTGCCTGGTCGGGTAGTGGCCGACACGGTCAGGCCCGAGTAACGACGTGAGGTCATCGTACAGGTCGAGCGCTTCATCGGACCGCTGGGTGACAACAATCAGCGGCTGCCCTACAGCGTCGCTTATCGTGCGCATGACAAACGCCGGGCTGGATCCGGCCAGCCCGCTGACCGCCGTTGGGGGCGATTCACTGCCAAGGCGCTCGATCAGTTTACGCGCCGGCTCGTATTTCTGCCAGAGTTCGAGTATACGCTGTAACCGCTTGTCGGTGCGTGCTTTATCTGTTGTCTCGGTTGTCATTCGAGGCTGTCCGTTTTGCCTTTTCAGGTCGCATCTAAACGCAAAAACCCCCTGATCGTCTCCGACCGGGGTGGGTGTCTTCATCCTGTCGACCGCAATTATACGCTCATCAGCACGGCTTTGCCAGCTTTTTTACGGGCTTAAGGTGGTAGCGGCTACTCGTCCAAATTCGCCTCGGCCATCAAATCCGCACCAATCTCCATCCGATCGTACTGACCCGACACATGCTGATACAGCACCACGATCGACACCCGACGGTTCCGGGCATCGGATGGATTCTCAACTATCATCGGAATCTGATCGGCAAACCCCCGCACCTCGCGGACCTGATCCGGGCGCAGCCCGTGCGCATCCATCAGCTCACGTGCCGCATTGGCGCGATCGGCCGAGAGCTCCCAGTTGGTGTAAACGCCGTTGCCGGCATAGGCAGCATCGGTATGGCCCTCGATGACAAGGCGATTGTGCAGATGGCCCAACTCACCGGCGATAGTCATCAAAATGACCGCACTCTTCCGCAGCAACTTGGCAGAGCCGGGTTCAAAGAACGCGGGGGAGTCCTCGGATTCATTCAGAATAATCCGCAGTCCCTCGGCCGTGAGTTGAATCTTGATATTATCGCGAAGGCGCTGAAACGCCTGGTGTTTCTCGAGTTCGCTGACAATCTTAAAGGCGGCCTCACGCATCTTCTTCTTCTCGGCCTCGGTTGGTCCCCCGCCGCCTTTTTTGTCGCTCTTGCGCATCCCCTCCGATGCATCTTCCATCGGGACCGGAGACTTGGAGCCTTTCAGAATCCCCGCCCCGCCCTGCATCTGGTACTGACCGGGATCGCGGAAATAGCCGCCGACCGCTTCGCGGACTTCCGGTTTCTGTCCGACCAGCCACATGACAAGAAAAAACGCCATCATCGCGGTCATAAAATCGGCAAACGCCACTTTCCAGGCACCGCCATGGTGACCGTTATGATGCCCCTTTTTCTTCTTTATGATAATCGGCTGTTCGTCGGACATCGACCCTTACCTCTGCTTGGCCTCGTTACAGGCTTTCTCCAGCTCGATAAAGCCGGGCCGAACCTCGGCATACAGTGACCGCCGGGCAAACTCAACCGCGATCACGCCCGCCACGCCTTTGTGGAACGCCAGCAGCGCATGCTTCATGCAATCAAGGTATTGCTTGGTGTCGTTCAGGCGGTGTTTCAGGCTGGCTGCAAGAGGGCCAACGAAACCGTACGAACCTAAAATACCAAGGAAGGTTCCCACCAGGGCCGCAGCCACTTTGTGGCCGATCTCTTCGGGAGGACCGTCGATCGACGCCATCGTAATTACCACACCGAGAACCGCCGCGACAATACCAAGACCGGGAAGAGCGTCGGCGATAGCTCCCAGCGCGTCCGACGGACGCATCTCTTCTTCATGGAGCGTCTCAATGTCCGATTCCATCAGGTCTTCCAGGTCATGCGGCTGCACCGCACCGGAAATGATGACCCGCATGGTGTCGGCAAAAAACGCGACAGCATGGTGGTTCTTCAGGAATTTGGGGTACCGCTTGAAAATCTCGCTCTCCTCCGGATGCTCGACATGGCTTTCGAGCCCGATCAGGCCGTCCTTACGAGCGACATTGAAGATCTCGAACATCATGACCAGCAGGTCCAGATAGTCCTTCTTCTTCAATCCGCCGCCCATGGCGCCTTTGAGCTGGGCGAAGATCCCCTTGATAACACCGACCGGGGTGGAAATCAAGAGCGCGCCCAATGCTGCACCGCCGATTATGACAACCTCCGACGGCTGATTGAGGGCCAGGATCTGTCCGCCGTGCCAGGTGTAGCCGCCGAGCACCCCGCCCAGTACTATAAGAGCTCCAATGAATATGAACATAACTCGTCTGTTCCGTCTTATCTACGCTGTTGATTGTCTTTGCCTGTTCTTTGAGTATGTCGTCAAAAACCACCGGAAGCTAAAGCACCGGACCGCGCTTTGGGATCGGAATAGGAGCGGATATTATGGGTTTTGACAGTCCACACGCATCGCCTGCACCGGGTTCAAAAAACCGCTTGAACGCCACCGGCGATTTGGCTACCATTGGTCCAATATGAAACAGTCCCGCGGCGAACCGACACTACCGGCCGGTCCGGCGCACCACAATTGACCTTCGACCGAGGAGTTGTTGTGCGATTCTTGAACAACCGACGGTTCTTCCTGGCGCTGGCCATCGCCGGCGTTTACCTCGTATACAACATAGCCTTTGCCGCTTCCGAGGGCGGCGGCGACCACGGCGACGCGGGCGGCGGCGGTCACGGCGGCCCGATCCTGCCCGTCCTGCTCGAACTCATTATCATCCTGCTGGCGGCCAAACTTGGCGGCGATGTCTTCGAGCGCATCAAGGCCCCGGCGGTCCTCGGTGAACTGGTCATGGGTATGCTGATCGGCAACGCCCACCTGATCGGGATCGACATATTCCAGCCCGCCCTCCAGAACGAAAATCTCGTCCTGATTTTCCAGGTACTCTCCGAAATCGGCGTGATCATCCTCCTGTTTGAGGTCGGCCTCGAATCAACCGTCAAAGAAATGATGCAGGTCGGACTGGCGTCGTTTATGGTCGCCATCTTCGGTGTCGTCGCGCCGTTCTTCCTCGGCTGGGGCGTGGGGGCATGGTTCCTGCCGAACGAATCGATCTACGTTCACATATTCCTCGGCGCCACCCTGACCGCAACCTCGGTCGGCATTACCGCACGGGTTCTCAAGGATGTCGGCAAGATCGACACCCGCGAGGCAAAAATCATCCTCGGCGCCGCCGTGATCGACGATATCCTCGGACTGGTGATCCTCGCTGTTGTAACCGGGATCATCTCCGCCGTCGGTACTGCCGGCGACGGTATCAGCAGCCTCGGCATCCTCTGGATTATCGGCAAAGCAGTGCTGTTCATTGCCGGCGCTATTTTGATTGGGCAGTACGTGTTGCCGTACTTTTTCAAGGCCGCTGTGCAGTTGCGCGGCCAGGGCGTTTTCCTCTCGGCCTGTCTGTTGGTCCTCTTCGTGTTGTCGTGGGCAGCCGGAAAAGCCGGACTGGCGCCCATTGTCGGGGCCTTTGCCGCCGGCCTGATCCTCGAAGAGATCCATTTCCGCAGCTTTAAGGATGCCGGTGAAAAATCCATCCACGATCTGATCCGGCCACTGGCAATCTTTCTCGTCCCGATCTTCTTCGTACGCATGGGCATGATGGTTGACCTGACCGCGTTTGGCAAAGTCCACATCCTCGGTTTCGCCGCGGTTCTGACAATCGCTGCTATCATCGGTAAACAGGCCTGCTCGCTGGCCATCTTCGATAAAAGAACCAACCGCTTCGCGATCGGGCTGGGGATGATCCCACGCGGCGAGGTCGGGCTCATTTTTGCCGGGATCGGCCTGACCCTCTCAATCGAGGGCCACAAGATAATCACTTCCGACACCTACGCCGCGGTCGTAATCATGGTGATCATAACGACACTGGTAACACCGCCGCTGCTGATCTGGTCAATGCGTCACCAGGGGAGTGTCAAATCGCCGGCGCCGGAAAAACCCGAACCCGACATAGAGCCGTAAATGACCATGACCTCCTTTGTCCCGCTGTCACCCGATATGCTCGACTTCCGTCTGGTCGAGGACGACGAGGTCGAACCGGACTGGTTCCTCACCCGCATGCGGGATTACATCGCGCTGGAACCCGACGGTTGCTTTGCACTGGTGGAGAGCGGAAGGCCCCTTGGGATGGTTACAACCGTGTGCTATCAGAAAACAGGCTGGATCGGCTGGCTGTATGTCGTCGAGGCGGAACGGGGCAAAGGGCTGGGCGAACAACTTATGCGGCAGGCGCTCGGCTACTGCATCACCAGGGGCATGCGCTCGATAGTCCTTGAGGCAGTCGTTGAAGCGGTCAGCCTGTACCGGCGTTGCGGATTCAAGTCACAGTTCCAGACCCAGCACTTTATTGTCGAACCCGGCAATTTTCAGCCGGCAGCACATGATTCGGTTGCGGTCCACGAGTTCACACCGGAGGACCTTCCCCGGCTGAAATCCCTCGATCAAGCCCTGTTCTCGCAGGATCGGTTCCGACATTTAGAGGTCCTGACCGCCAACCCGAATTTTGCCGGTTGGGTGGCTGAGTCCGATTCGCAGTCTGTCGGTTATCTATTTTCCACGGCGACCTCCAAAGGTCGACAGGTCGGACCGCTGGTGGTCGATCCCGATGCGGCGGAGCCCAAAGCAGTACTCTCAGCCCTGTTATCGGCCGCATTGGATACGGATTCGCGCCCGATGATCATTCGCACGCCGTTGGTCACCGGTGAGCGGTCGATGCCGCTGATAGATCTGGGTGCGATAGCCCGGGATTATTACACCGAGCGGATGTTTGCCGGGGAGCCGTACCCGGTGGAAGGGGAGGGAGTCTTTTCGCTGGGCTGCCCTGGTAAGGGGTAGGAGGTTGCAGCAGAAAGCTCCGGTCTCACCGATCGACCTAAAGGGGGGCTCTCTGCACTGTCTATGACGACCGCCTTAAGTCGGCCGCCGAAACGGATATCGATTTCACTGACTGTTCCTGCGATTTTCCCGCGGTTTTCCTGCCGCTCGGGTTTTTGCTGCGCTCTATCGATTGGAAGCCGAGACAGCTATCGCCGAAGCAGTGCTGATCGTGATCTTAAGAAATGCCTGCGCAAAAATGGTGGCGGGGCCGCTTTTAAGCGAAGCATTCACGGTCGTGCCGCGAAAGTATCCGAAAAAACCTCAGAATCGGACACGGGGGGAATTTGCCTTCTCGCTGCCATTACAGCGCCCGTTCAAACGGCGTTGATATTCAGTCACTCAATAATGTCGAGATTTGGCCGATATACCTTATAAGAAGTCAGAGGCTCATCCTCTGAAATAAAAGGGAGCCGCACCTGGCACTGGAAGACCAGTGTTCGTGGAAGTAGTCTTATTTTACCTTCTCGAATGATCGGGGGCAGTTCACTCGCTTCTTTCGTATATGGATGAATAGCGGAACCATAGGATTCCGAAGATAGCGCACCTTCAACTGGCAACACCTTCGGATCGCAGGGATCCAACAATTCAGGGATGTATAGGACGGCCATGGAATCTATAGCCTCGACATCAACAACGAGCAGCGTGTCGGTCGATTCGAATCGCGACAGCTATTCAATTCTGATAGTTGAAGATTCCGCACCGGTGATGAAACTGATCGAGCGTGTTCTCACCAAGAGCGGCTTTTCACAGTTACGGACCAGCACGGATGGGCTTTCGGGTCTGGAGGCCGCGGCAGAGAGCTGCCCGGACCTGGTGATTTCGGACATTCGCATGCCAAATATGTCGGGTGTCGAAATGGCCGAAGCGATCTGCGACGCCCACGGCCCGGTACCGTTTATCTTTGTGACCGGCTACACCGACTACTCCGCGCTTTCCCGCGCCATTCGATTGCAGCCGATCGGGTTTTTGGAAAAACCTTTCGAACCGAAGCAATTGCAAAGTCTGGTTGAACGGGCGTTCGACCAGCGACAACGGCAGTTGGAGCGTCAGGAAATCGAGCGGCAACTCCGCGACGCGGTGGCGGAAAAGACAAAAGAACTGGCCTTTCGTTCTGAACGGTTGCTGGCCGAGAAGCAGCTGCTCCAGGGCATTATCGCCGAGGCAAATTTCGGGCTGCTCGCTGTCGACTCCAACCGTATCCTTCATGTCGCCAATCGGTTTGCCCTCGATGCGCTCGGCGCACCACAGGAATTGGCCGACAATTATCACGGGCAGCCACTGCGTTCCGTTCTGAATGATGACAATGATAAGCACTTCGCCTCGCTTTTTGACAAAGTCGTGGCAGAGCGATCGCTACAGGCCATCCAGTATACAAACAAATGCAACGAACGAAGCCTCCACACCATCGCCTATCCCGTCCTTTTCAGGGACCAGCTTTCGGCCGTTGTCTTCGTCATTCACGACGTCACTGAAAACGAAGTCCTCCAGCGGCGCCTCCTGCAAACGTCAAAACTGGCTTCAATCGGTGAACTGGCGGCAGGCGTCGCGCATGAAATCAATAACCCGCTCGGGTTTGTTACCAGCAATTGCAACAGCCTCACCGAGTATGTTGACACCCTGAGTTCTTATGTCCGCCGTGTCGAAGAGGGCTTGCTCAATGCCGGATTGCCGGTCACGGAGGAGTCGCTGAAGGCGCTGCGTGAAGAGCTCGATATCGACTTTGTCTTGAGTGATTGTCCCTCACTGCTGAAGGAAACACTGGACGGGCTTTCACGAGTGTCAAAGATTGTCATGGACCTTAAGACGTTTGCGCGCGTCGATGCCGATCAGCCGCAGTCAGCCAATGTGAATGACTTGATTAAGGATTCGCTAAACCTGGTGCGCAACGAAACCAAGTATAAGGTGAACGTACACACGGACCTCGGCCAATGTCCTGAAATTGCCTGTTACCCCGGTCAGCTGGTCCAGGTGATGACTAATATCTTCGTCAACGCCTGTCATGCAACCCCGGAAAAAGGTGACCTCCGGGTGCGTTCTATCCATCGAGGCGAAAAGATTTTTATCGAAATTCAGGATACCGGCACCGGAATATCGGAGGATATCCAGGAAAAGATTTTTGATCCGTTCTTTACAACGAAGGACCCGGGAAAGGGGACAGGGATGGGCCTGAGCATTGCCTATGGGATAGTAGAAAAGCACGGCGGCCGGCTGTCTGTTGACAGCACGATCGGACAAGGGAGTACATTCACCATCGAATTGCCCGTGAAGAGCGGTCTGAATGATGAAAGTGGAAGAGAGGCCTGAGATATGGAACACGAATCACTGCACTACCGCATGCTTGTTGTTGACGACGAGCCGAATATCCTGACAGCTCTCCGACGGCTGTTTCGGAAGGACCCACTTGACCTGATCGCCGCCTCGACTGCCGAGGAGGCGCTCGAAACGATCAAGAAGTACAAGATCCATGTTTTGCTGACCGACAACAAAATGCCCGGCATGGACGGCACGGAGTTGGTGCGAAAAGTCAAAGAGATTTCGCCGGATACCATCCGAATCATGGTCTCGGGGCAGTCGGATATGGAAGCGGTCTTGTCGGCCGTGAACGACGGCGAGATTTTCCGCTTCATCCAGAAACCATGGAGCGATATCGACCTCAAAATTACCGTGAACCTGGCCATGGCGCATTGTCGCCTGGTTCATGAAAACTACCGGGCGAAAAAGCGACTCGCCGAAGCAGAGCGTCTGCTGCGCGTGGTCGAAGAGAAGTACCCGGAAGTGTATGAGCACTGTCGGACGACAACCGATCCGGCAATTCAACAGCCAGTCACCTCCGGCGATGCAGCATACACTTCCTGTAAAAAGTGAGGATGCAAGAATGGCACAGGCTGTAGCAGACGTGGTCGAGCAGCTTTCGGAACTACCACCGTTCCCGAAAGTGACGACGAAGCTTCTTCAATTGCTGGATGACCCGTCAGTGTCGATCGACGGTTTGGCCCAGATCATTTCTTCCGATCCGTCGCTCGTGGTAAAAGTAATTCACATTGCCAACTCACCGTTCTACATGTGTTCGAAGGAGATAACGAGCGTAAAAGATGCCGTCTTCGTTTTGGGGATAACGACGATCAAGAGTATCACCACGGCAATCTCCATTCAAAAGGGGTTCAGTCGTTTCCAACCTCGACCGGACACCTTCGACCAATATCGCTTC
Organism: uncultured Ignavibacteriales bacterium; assembly: GCA_964612145.1. GTDB lineage: Bacteria > Zixibacteria > MSB-5A5 > GN15 > FEB-12 > JAGNLV01. The sequence goes on from CAZTBP010000010.1 coordinate 68,517, forward strand.
TGGGCTCACTCCTACGCCACAGCTATCGCGGCAAGTAAGATATTGAACACTCAAAGTCGTCAGGCCGCCGACCGCTATTATCTGGTCGGACTCATCCACGACATCGGCAAACTGATTCAGGCGAACTTCTGGCCCGATAGCTGGGTGACCATCATACGGCACCTGCAAACCAATGGCGGTTCGTACGAGGACGCTGAACTGCTCACTTTCAGCACCCCGCATTCCACCCTGACCTCACAGTTGTGTCGAAACTGGGGATTTCCGGAAGATCTGCTCTCAGCTCTGGATCCATCAAGTGCCTCAGCCAACGACACCGGCCAGATACGGCTGGACACAGGCGTCTTGCAGGCAGCCAATGCCATCGCGGACGAGGCAGGATACCCCTTCCCGCCCGAAGAGCGGGCTGAACACGAATCCGTGGATCTGGAACCGTTCCAGGCCATCGTTACCACTCTGGACACCGATGTTCGTCACCAGTTAACTACTCTTACATCATAGTAGGATGCCGGATATGGAACACGTGCTTTTTGTTGATGACGAACCGCATATCCTGAATGCACTTCGTCGACTCTTTCGCGGCGAGGACAACCTTACCTGTCACTTCGCCGGTTCGCCCAGGGAAGCCTTGAGTATTCTCGGTGAGCACCGGATAGTCGTGCTGATATCCGACCACAGAATGCCCCAGATGACCGGCGCCGAGTTCCTGGCCAGGGTCAAAGAGAGGCGACCCAACACAATCCGGATTATGTTGACGGGCGAAGCCAATCTTCACGACGTTCAAAAGGCAGTGAACGCAGGGGAAATCTTCCGCTTTGTACTAAAACCATGGGATGACGAGGAACTCAAGCAGACCGTCCGAAGTGCTGTCGAGTATTACACCGTCACTGAAACGAACCGAGGCCTTCAGGCGGCCAACCAGCGGCAGACCGCTGAGTTGGTCAAGATGAATGCAACCCTTGAAGAGCGCGTTCGCACCCGGACCGAGCAGTTGATCGATGCTCTCAACACCGCCCAGGCCGCCAATGAACAACTGCGTGACTCTCTGCAGAAGGGCATAAGAGTCTTCAGTACCCTTATCGAACTGGCCAGCCCGGATCTCGGCGGTCATTGTCGCCGCGTAGCTGAATACAGTGTTGAAATCTGCCGACGATTGGAATTCGACGACAACCAAACGGACGCCATTGAGGCGGCCGCCCTGCTGCATGACTGTGGGAAACTGGGCATGCCCCTGTATATGCTGGGCAAGAGTCCCAAAGACTACTCTGAACAGGAACGTGTGCTGTATGAGACACACGCCGCGGTTGGCGCCGACCACTTCAAATCCATTGAACAGTATGACGACATCCGGAAGATTATTTCGTGTCATCATGAGCGGTTTGATGGCACCGGTTTTCCGCGCCGTTTGAGAGGGCCGAATGTGCCTGTCGGAGCGTATATCGTCGGAATCGCCGATTTATACGATAACCGGAGCGCCCGGGCCGGCGGCAACGCCGATTTCATTCGAAAAAGGACTTACCAGACGATTGCCGAGGCCGCGAATGAAACTTTTCCGGAGAATATCGTTCATGCGACTCTTGATTTTATCAGTGCGCGTCAGGCAGAGGAAGTCGGCGGTGACGCCATTCGCGTGGGGTTAAACGATCTGCGTCCGGGACAAGAACTCGCTACCAAACTGTACACTACAAGCGGCTCATTGCTGGCGGCCGACGGAGCTGTGCTCACTACCCAGAGCATTAACCGTATCCGGGCGGTCGCGACCGTTGATCCGATCGTTGGCGACATCTACATTACCTGGGAAAAGAAACGTCGGACTCGCAGTCAACCCAAAAAGCAGCAACCGACATCGGTAACGTAGTCAGGTCGACTCTTTCTTGCAATACAAAAACGAGGTTATCATGCCAACTAGGTCACAGCAATTACTTACCGACACCGGGTCACCGCGAATATCCCGGTCCCTTCGGGGCCAGGGAGTCTCCCAAGCGAAGTCGCTCTTTGCGAGGCTGAATGCCCACTCGGGCAGCCTGACATGGTTCGGCTCTGCGGATGAGACTGCGGAAAGTGCGTTGGCGAGACTGCCCGAGGATATGACTGAGTTCCTGAAATTACTTCATCCTGATGATGTTGAAAAGGTGCCGTGGCTGCGACGCGGCCCGGAACCTGATATGACGCCTCAGCAGTTCGAGGCACGTGTTAAGGTTGCCGACGACCGCTGGCACTGGTGGCACTTCAGTGCGCTGCCCGAGGGACACGGTGACGTTACTGAGACCTGGCTGCTGGCATGTATTGACATCAATGCCACAGTTAAATTGAGAGAGGAATTGGCCCGCCTCGCCCACGAGCGCGGAGAGCGCGTCAAAGAGCTCAAGTGTCTGCATGGACTCTCGGAAATGGTGACCAAGCATAATCTTGACCTGGACAAGATATGCCGGGACCTGCCCGCCCTTATTTGTCGAAGCTGGCAGTATCCGGAGGACACCTGTGCTCACGTTCTCCTGAATGGCCAGAGCTACACTTCAGACAATTTTGCATCATCGCCATGGCGTCTTATGGAGGACGTCCGGTGCGATGATGAAGTGATCGGGGCCATCGAAGTTTACTATCGTACGAAAAAGCCGCTGGAATCTGAGGGACCGTTTCTCACGGAAGAGGTCGAGCTGCTGCATTCAATAACCGAGCGTCTGGGACGCATCTATGAACGCTGCCGAAACCTGAACATCTTACGGGAGCGAGAAGCTGAGCTCAGCCGTTCCCAGGAACTGGCGGGCCTGGGAAGCTGGGAATACAATCCGGAAACCGGAAACTTTCGATTGTCCGATAAGGCTCGAGACTTCTTCGGCCTGTGGGACCCGGTTCAGCCGGCATCAACAGTCTTGGGCTGCATGGGCTCGAAATGTGCACGAGATTTCGAAAGGATGCTTAGTACCGTAGGCGACAATCAAAGTCGACACAGACTATCCTGCACAGTCAGGCGGAATTCGGATGACCGGATCCTCTACGTGATACTTCTGGCAGAATACGACGCCGAAAGCAAAACGGTATCCGGCACGATACAGGACGTAACAGAAAGCAAGACGTTCGAGAGATTACTGTGCCAGCGGGAGGAACAGTATCGGCTGCTCGCCCAGAATACGCTGGATATGATCTGGGTGACGGACATGGAACTGCGCTTCACCTATGTTAACCCGGCGGTGAAAACAATGTTGGGCTACACGGTCGAGGAATTTGTCGGGACAACAATCCGGGATCACTGTTCCGACGAAGTAGTCGCAATGGGTGAGCAACTCATACAGGCAGCTCTCCAGTCGCCTGAAAAGCAACCCAATGTATTCGAGGCGGAGATAAGACACAAGGACGGCTACCCCGTACCCATTGAAATTCACAGTAAAATTCTCTATGACGATTCGGAAAGGCCGGTCGGCGTGCAGGGGGTCAGCCGGGATATAACACAACGCAAACAGGCAGACCTGGAGCGAGAAAGGATCGAGGCCCAGTTACAGCAGGCCCAGAAGATGGAAGCTGTTGGGCGGCTCGCCGGCGGAATAGCCCACGACTTCAACAATATGCTCAACATCATCCTTGGTTACTCGGTACTGGCGCTGGAAGGACTCGATGAGTCAAACGAGCTGTATGATGATATTGTCGAGATCCGAAATGCTGCCCAGCGCTCGGCAGAGCTCACCGGCCAACTGCTGGCGTTTTCTCGAAAACAGATTATCAAGCCTGTGGTCCTGTGTCTCAATGACGTCGTGGAGCAGCAAGCAAAAATGCTGGCTCGCCTGATCGGCGAGGATATAACACTCAAGATCGATCCGGCGTCCGACCTGTGGAGCGTCAGGGCCGACCCATCGCAGCTCGATCAGATAATTGCTAATCTGGTGGTAAACGCGCGTGACGCTATTAGCGGCAACGGTACTATTGTCATATCAACAGACAACGTCGACACTGCGGCTCAGCCTATTTCACCGGTTCGCCACTTGTCTCCGGGGCGCTATGTGCGGCTTTCTGTGGCGGATTCCGGTTGCGGCATTAGCCGCGAACTGCAGAAATCTATCTTCGAGCCGTTCTTCACGACGAAAGAAGAAAGTCACGGCACCGGACTTGGACTGTCAACCGTGTTCGGTATTGTCGAACAAAACAACGGAGCCGTCTGCGTAGAGAGTGAACCGGAAGCCGGAGCCACCTTCCACATACTGCTGCCTCAGGCCGATTCCACCACCCTACCCGTCGGTCCTGAACCGATCTCTGCGACCACATCAGTTCTCGGGTCGACTATTTTGGTCGTGGAGGATGAACCGGAACTACTCAAGCTCGTTATGTTGCTTCTCGAGCGCCAGGGTCACGAATCACTGGGAGCCTCGTCTGCCGCAGAGGCCCTGAAGATAGCCGGAAAGCGCGCTGACGACATTTCTCTACTCATTACTGACGTGATCATGCCCGGTATGAACGGCAAAGACCTCGAGGAACGTATACGACAGCAGATTCCCAACCTGAAGACGATCTTTATTTCCGGGTACACCTCGAATATCATTGCCCAAAAAGGCGTACTAAAAAATGATACTCACTTTCTGCAAAAGCCGTTCTCGGGAAAGAGCCTGTCTCAAAAAGTCAGTGAGGTATTGGGTGCTGTTCTGGAGCATTCAACGGGAGAACTATCATGAGTACTTTGAAGGCAAACCATACCCTGCAATTGGTCGAGGAATACCGGCCGCTGCTCGAATCATTCGACCTCGCCAACCTGGAGATGACCGAGAATCCTGTCTATGCGATCGACAGCAAGTTCCGAATCATTTTGGTCAACCCGGCCTATTTCAATTTCGCCTTGGAAAACAACGGCACCCGGATTTATGGCCGTTTTGGTCTTGGCAGCAGCCTTCTTGATGCTATCTCCGGAGAGCTCCACGACTTTTATGACGAGTTTTTTCACAAGATCATTTCCCGCGGCGAACAGGTGTCAAAGGAATACGAATGCTCATCGCCGGACCTCTACCGCGTATTTCGTATGGATACCTATCCTCTGCAGGACGGACGGGGTGTGCTGACCGAACACTGCCTGATTATCGAAAAGAGACATGACCGGCCGGAGTCAGAATTGCCTATTGAGGCCTACATTGACACTCAGGGCCTGCTGCATCAGTGCAGCCACTGCCGTCGGATTCGTCACTTCACGGATGAAAGATGGGATTGGAGTAAATTAGCCCTTTCCTGGAAGGAAGTCTCGCATTCGATTTGCCCGCGCTGCTATGGGTTCTACTATCCGGAGTTCGCCGGAGACTGAGACAGCGCCGTAAGCCGCGTGCGGAGGGTATCCCGGCAAATTGTTGCAGAGGTGGCCTCGTCAAGTAATGGCGGAGGGAAGGGAATCCGGCTGGTGAGAGTTGGTGAGCTTGTTGTGTCAGAGCACGTTACGAGATTATAATAAAACCTGAAGATTTCTCCAATAAGCGGGTGAATGGGCTTGACATCCCGCTTCGTGCGCCTATTTTAGGGGTCTACATGATCGCGGGGTGGAGCAGTCTGGTAGCTCGTCGGGCTCATAACCCGAAGGTCGAGGGTTCAAATCCCTCCCCCGCCACCAAATTGCTGTCGTCCAATCGGTTATCCCGATTCTCGCGTTCCCAGAACAACCTAAAACACCTTCAGATTTTAGGAGTATGGGAATGCGCCAACTCAAACATGTTCAGTCTCTCTACGAAATGGTCGATACAGACCGTATGGGCCAGAACAGATGGAAGACGTATATCGACGCCTTCCTCTTCGGCTGTAGAGTAAACAACCTCACTGACGCGTCAATCAACAGCTATGCCGAAAGGTTGGGCTATCTCGTCCGCTCTCTCACGGAACGCGGGGTCGATATCGAGGATGTCACCCGCACTCACCTGCAGGAATACATCATGACCATGGTCGGGACTTTGGCCGACGCCACGGTTAACGGACGAATCCAGGCGATGCAGCGGTTCTGGAATTACCTTGAGGAGGAAGGTATATGGACCAAGCCCAACCCCATGCACAAAATCAAGCGAATCAAGGCTGAGAAAAAGATGAAAGATGTCGTCTCGCCTGAGGATATCGAACAGGTCATCGGAAAAGTGAACAAGCGGACTTTCATCGGCTACCGGAATATGACGATGCTGATGATGTTTTTCGACACAATGATCCGCCGCAACGAGCTCCTCACCTTGACTCTCGATAACGTGGACTTACACGCGGGGCTAATTCGGGTTTTCGGAAAAGGGCGAAAATGGCGTGAGGTCGGTATGGGGGCTCGGATGACCAAGACACTTCATTTTTATCTCAAGCGCTACCGGGAGGACCTGCCCGGCGATTTAGTATTCTGCACCCGAGACGGCAACCAACTCGACAAGGACAATGTCCGTCATATCATTTTCAGAATGGGCAAACGGGCTGGGGTTCATCTGCACCCGCACCTTCTCCGGCACTCTGCGGCGACCTGGTTTATTCAGAACGGCGGCTCCCCGGCTATCCTGCAGCGAATCCTCGGCCACACCTCGCCGGTCGTGACGGCTGGCTATACGCATTTGAACACTAAAGACATTGTCAACGCGTACCAGAGATTGAGCCCGGCGAATGCGGTGAAGGTGTAAATGAACGATCGGAGAAGATTCAAACTCATCAACCATTGGAAGGGCCAGGAGTCGCCCCCTTCACGGGGGCGTGGATTGAAGCATTATCATCTTTTTTTTCGTCCCGTTAGCTTAAAACCAGAGTGTTGCCACTCTGGGTCTAATCCCCCTGGTTGTGAGCCGGCGCGTTCCATTCGACCAACTTCCTGAAACCGGCCAAAGTAAACGTGCGCCGGCCTGAACACTCATTTCAAGAGCACCATCTTCCGGCTCTCAACGTAGTCACCCGCGTCAATACGGTAGAAGTAGATTCCGCTTGCCACCTGGCTGCCATCCCAAATCACGCTGTGGTTTCCCGCCTCCAGATGCTGGTCGACGAGAGTAGCCACCCTCTGGCCCATGATGTTAAAGACTGCCAGTTTCACATCCGCTGCGTTGGGCAGGGCAAAGCTAATCTCCGTCGTCGGGTTGAACGGATTCAGGTCGCTACTGTTCAACACATAACGACTCGGAGCCTCAGGCTATTTGTATGTCATAGGTCTCATAAGCGCTTTGCCTTAATCTTCAGAATCATACTCAAGCCACATATCGTTCATGTTTGAATTGTCATCTGGTCCTTTCTCTACAACTTTGGTTGAGATGCCGTTAATAGTAGCGTACACTTCAATCTTGAAATCATAGATTCCGTGCGGCAAATAGGACCCGAGGCAACAAACATAGTCTGTTTCATTTCCAGTAATGTCCCAAGTTGCTGTTTGAACCGGGCCGTTCCATAGAGACCACGGGTAGTTTTCTCGGTAGTACAGCTTAGCCGTTACTGTCTGAGTGATATCGCAACTCACATCTACGTCCATCCTGTAATCAATACCAACGTGATAGCCATCGAGATCATTGTCAGGTCCAAGGTCCGTCCCAATGTAGATGTAAAAAGACTTTGTATCCTCTGTATCATCTTCAAACAATTCGTCATTTAGACCCAAATCATCGGCCGGATAATATACATCAAGCAGTGGACTTGTAGTGCCACAAGCATAAATTTCAACCTTATAGTCATAACTATTCCTATCAAAAAAACCGAATCTCACACTGAATTCATCGGATGATGTATAACCGGATATAGTATGGCAAGCTGTGTAGACAAAAACCTCGTACGAAGAGCCAGTCGAGGGTTTGTTATAGATGGCAGCGTATACAGAAACCGGCCCTCCATCCACGTCGACGTCTATGTGGAGCGTTCTTATAGACGAATAGCCATCACCATCACAATCAACTATATCTGTCCACCAGCAATCTTGGATTGAGAACATTGCAGGTGGCTGTGTTACGGTAATAGTTTTTGAGGAAACACCGGAAGCCGAAGCCGTCACTGTTCCGGTCCGAGTCGATCCTGTATTGTTGGCCGACGCCGTGATTGTGAAGCTGCCGGGAGTAGTCCCGTCCGTTGGCGATTCAGACAGCCAATCGGCATTGTCAGTGACACTCCATGACAAGGTGCTGCTGTTACCACAGTTCGTCACACTGATAGACTGCGTACCGCCTCCCGACGGTGCCGTCCAGCTGCTGTAAGAGACACAAAGCTCAGCTGACGATGACTGTGTCACCGTTTTGTAGGACGACCAATCTGAAACGACGCTGGTGTCTGAAGCACATCGCGCTTGAGCCTTTACATAGTACGTCCCAGCACTCGACCAGGAATGCGAAGCGGTCGTGGAAGACGACCAACTGGAGTAGGTGCCGTCATCCCAGTCAAAACGATACTGCACACTGTGACCCAGGCTGCTGCTGGAACCGCCCGTGCTGTAGCTGTAACTCGTATTCGTCTCGCCACTGCTGGGACCACTGGGCGTATTCGGCGTGCTCACCGTCTCGGTTGCCGTTATCGTAACTGTCTTGGAAGAAGATGGAGTTGAAACGACGCTGGTGTCTGAAGCACATCGCGCTTGAGCCTTTACATAGTACGTC
>CAZTBP010000010.1:77159-161957 GCA_964612145.1 uncultured Ignavibacteriales bacterium
CGTCTCGCCACTGCTGGGACCACTGGGCGTATTCGGCGTGCTCACCGTCTCGGTTTTTGTAGGCTCAGTTGGTTTGTCTTCACTGCATGTCACCAGAAAGAGTGAACTGGCGAGAAACAATATAAGACACGCCAGCCTACGTTTGAATATCAACATCACTACCTCCAATACTTACACATCACTTGGGCTTTGCCTTTGCCCGTTTACACCTTAATAGCTGCAAAGCGGGTAGGATGCAGAAAAAGGCTTGGATTAATCAGCAGATTTCTTGAGTAATCTGATTATCTGCTATCTGCAGCGGCACGCAATTGCCCTTCCGTAACCCAACCTGAATCTGTCCAGTAGGTTACGGCGTCGCGGAGTTTGATTTGATATTCGCCCCAATCAACATCTTCGAGTTTGCCCTCATCTATCAATTCCCCATGGCGTTTCCTAAACCGATCATTCGGAATTGCTTTAACTACTCTCAGTGACCTATTCAAATAATAGAATATATCTGAGGGATGTTCTCCCACACTGGATTCTCTCACGGGTCGCAGAAGAAGATCGCTTTTATCAAAGGCAATATGATCTTCTGTTCCGGAATTGTAATTTAGGGATAAATCAACAAGACCCAGGTCGGTCTTTGGAAAAAGGATATACGCCTTCTGGTTACCACGTTTCGGCCATGTCGAACTGAACCTACTACTCGTATATGGGGGTGACACGCCATAGCTGCCATCACAATTCAACACAAACAATGCCCAGCTTCCCATTGCATTGTTAAATCCACCAAAGACCACTTCTTCTACACCGTCACCATTGATGTCAATGGTTCGATCAAGAATACCATGCCCGGCATTTATATACCAGCCCAATAGATCTCCATCTTTATTCCAGAATTTATAATGCGATCGTGCTGGATTGTTCTGAACTACTATAGTAATAATTACTGATTCATTATTTATGGTTTCCACGAAAACAGCACCACTCTCGTACATGGTAGTGCTGTCATCACCCGGACATTCTCCTCTTATAGGACAATATCCAGTAAAAAGTATGTCCCCTTTGTCTGAAAAGACATACAAACAGCTTCTTGCTTTGCTGCTATCCGATGTTACTGGAATGTACGCCACTTCATTTCTGCCGTCACCATTTATATCAGTAACATTCTCATAGTATTCCCGTTTGATCTGATCATTTAAATCACAGGGAAATTTATGTGACCAGATTTTCTGTCTGTTGTCATTATAGATATCAATTCTGTCATCTTCTGAATTAACATAGAGGTATGTCGGGTTATCGTCAAACCAAGGCATGTACCTGGCCGGAGCCACCAAGTAGAACAACACGGCCAGTAGGACCAACAGTGCCGGGACCTCCACCCAGACCGACCGCTTGGCTTTCCAAGCCTTGCGCGCAATATAGGCCGCCGTCGAAGACCGCTCAGTTACGACAAGACGGGGATCGCTGACCACACTTTCGATAGTCTGCACCCCAGCCAGATCGAGTTTTTGGCCAGGATGCTGCTTCTCCAAATCGAGCACCTGTGCCTGTGCGTCGGCCAGGTGCTCACGAGGAATCAACAGGAGAGTCAGGTTCGAATGGAAAGCACGATATATCTTTAGCCTGAGTGCATCGCTATCCACCGGACTGAGCCTGCCGTCAACTGATAAAGCTCCGCTAAACGCCACAGAAGGCGAAACAGCAAGCCTGTCACGAAGCACTTCTGTGCGCGCCAGGGCAACAATGGCCCCTACCGCAAATGCCACACCCAAGGAATCGCCTGTAAAACGAGCACCGGTTGACTCAACAGCGTAGTCGAACCGGTAACGCTTGTTCGCCGGCAAATTGTAGCGTGTGAGAAGGAATGTTCGGGCAGCGTTTATGGAATCGCGGGCTTGGGCGAGGAACCGATCATCAGGTTCACTTACCGGATTGCGAACCACAATGTCATCTTCCTCGGCACTTGTAGAAATCCTGGGGGCAGTTACCGTCAGATTCAGTATCCGGCCTCTCGGCGATAGATCAAGATCTGGATAATGCTCGACGAACAGGCATGTGACGCGCACGGGACTCCCGGCTGCCAAAGCTGCAGTGGGGAAATCTCCAGGACCTTTCGCGATTTTCTCAGCCAGGCACGAAAGAGCATTGATGTCATCCGGAGACACAACACCATCAGGCTGCCTCTTGAGCAATTCAATCAGCCTTTCAAGGGTTTGAGTCTCATCGGGCAGGAATTCGCCGGGATCACTCTTTTCGGCAGCGATGGCAAGAGCCGGAATAAACTCACGGACATAGGACTCAAGTCTTGCACTTTGCTGGGATATAACAGAATCGAAGAATGACAGCCCGCACAGCAGCTTCAACTCGGGCAACTGGGCCAGCTTGAGATCGTGGCGAAGTTGTGCCGCCGCTCTTGCGATATCCAGTATGGAACTCAACTCCCTATTCCCTGTAATCTACTGATAAAGATACACTTCCAGCTTCTCGGCAACATCAAGATCGCCAAAGCATGCTTGATCGGAGACCACTGGTTGTATTTCAACTAAACGCTCCGTTCCTGCCATTCGGACGGCGAGCTTTAGTGATGTTTTTTTGCGTGTCTTTGACAATTCGACAATGTTGACCTCAAGGCGGTAATTGTGACCCTCGCCAGTTAACGCCAGTTTGACGCGATCACCGCTGGTCGACCTCAGTTCAACGGCTTCACCGGTTTCGATGGTACGGAAAGGGCTCATCGTAAATGTGGCCTTCGGCGGTCGCACTTCAGCCGCCAGGAGCTCCTTCTCTGGCCAATCGACCACACCCAGATTTACCCGACCCTGGGGGTCTGTCACGAATTCCTTATCCATTGAGGGTAACCTGACCAGAACATTCTCGTAAAGCGCGGGATCATCAGCAACAACATACAGCCATGTTTCCTTGGTATGAGCGTCTCGAACGACCCGAAGCAGAACCTGCTGATCTTCCGAGGCAAGAGTGACCGCATCATGCCCGGCGTCCTTTCGAACTCCCTGGGCGGCCAGATTCAGTGGTGTGGGTATCTCCCGGCCAGCATTTGGCGCTAGGGGCGATAGGTGAATGACATCCGGTGTCGCCGATTCAACCCAAATGGCCCGAAGGCGTTTCAGCTCCTCGTTCAACTGGACCATCGTGAACCGGCATTGAGGGCAACCTTCCAGATGGCGCTCCAGATCGAGCTTGTCCGGAACGTCGTCCTCGATCAGATATCTCTCCCACCGTTCGCTTGTGGGGCATTGCCATTTCTGCATATCATCGTCTTTCTTTCTTGCTTTGTCAAAAACAGGCGCAACTGTGTAATTTAACCTCTCATTCTGTATTAGTTGCAGTGAACCACGCCTGCAGAATTCAATCTAAAAATATCGTTTCCTCATCTCCTCAATGAAGTCTTTTCGCACCGACTCAGCCAGGTACTCGAATCTAGTCCGCAATGTCCGCCTATAGCCCTCAAGGGATAAATCCGGTCTATGCACACGAAGATACTCATAGTAGCTTTGCGCCGGACCGCCGTTCGCGCAGTCGGCTACTAAGTCGGATAGAGCCAGTCTGAATAATTTGACCACATCGGGGTGCAGTTTCTCGGCGGCCTGATATCGACCTAACTTGGCTTCCACATTGTGGAGCACTTGTTGGGTCGCCCGGTCAATGGCTACAGACAGAAAAGGGTCACTGCGATTGCAGGGAACTTCGTCCACCAATTGTTGGACCTTGATCTCATGGGTGGTTTCACGCAGGGCGGAGAACAGCAGATCAACTCTAACGGCGTTCTGGCATCCGGATGCTTTGACCACTGCCGACAGGATGGCAACTATCAAGTCAGCAAAACCGCGGTGGTCCTGCTCTTGGCTACTTATGATCCTCACGATCTCGTCATGATTCACAGGGGGCAAATTAGCCTTAAGGTCGGTAACATCCGTCAAGGAGATCCATTCCGGGTTGTCGATAGGGAAAACCACCATACGCACATCCCGGCGTATAACTCGATGAAGACTCCTCCAAAGCCTGGCGCTCAAAGCGTCGTTCTCACCCCAACGATGGAATAACTCCTGTGACGCGGTTCTGACGACTATGTTTCGAAACCGCAAGAACAAAGTAACGTCATCGGAGTCCAGCACATTCTCAAGTGCTTCTGCCAGCGGTGAATCAGAGCCTTTCCCAGTAAACATGCTTGCGACAACGGATATCGCTAAGTGCTCGACACGGGTCTCCTGTTCACGGGCAGCCGCATGCAGCCGTCCCCATAACTTATTCTGAGCAATAGTAGCAGCAGATTTAACTAATCGATCTATTTCGCAGGTAATTAGACCATTATTACTATACCTACGTATAGAATCCGCGATTTCAATTATGAATTTATAGTGCTTGCACATTGCCTACAAAAATTATGGTTCCCTTACATTTCATATAGGCCTAATTCGCAAATATCTCAACATACCTCCGGTAGATGAACGACCGGCCGTATTATTCTTTCATGTCATTCTGCTCAAGAATACCAAGCTGAAAACGGTCGATGACGCACTGGGCTCCTTGGCGTGCAATGTTCCTACTTGCGGCATATCCGCTCTTCCAAAGCGGATACAGTAGTCGAACCCTACCTGTCAAAATAAATCGGGGTGATTCTTCTTCAGCCATTTCTTAATCCGATCACATAACTCATTGGCCATTTCCAGCAGATTATCAACCTCTGATTGTGAGGTGGTTCCTGCCGTATCATACGTGATATTGCTTCGCTTTTTCCTGAATCCGTTTAATCTGATAATTAAAGTGGAATCGGCGGCCAGGGTTAATTTTAAGGAGTTGATGGTCTTTTCATGATGGCCTTCCGACACGGGCAATCTATATCCCGAAGCTCTCAGGGCTATTGTCGCACAGATTAAGGCAGCATTGAATGCGAATTGCAGCCGGGCATCGAGGCTTATCGCATCCACCGACGCATCATCGAGATTTCGATCGACGAGGGCGAACAGGCCGGCGATTTCCTTTGCGCTGGTCGGCTCTTTTTTCAACCACCGGTTCTTTTGCCAATCTTCCAAGGTCATCTTCTGATCCTATCAAAAATGTTTTATCCGATTTCAATACGGTGCTCACAAAATGGTTTTTCTCTTTTGTCTTAGCGGCAAACTCGTTTGACGTCATGGAGTATATATTTATGGGGCGGCCGAGCGCTTCCTCCGGGCCGGATAAGGCCGCCGAGAGATCGCCAAACGTGATATCGCCGACACAGAATAGATCTATATCGCTCTGCGCGGTATCGTTGCCTTTGGCGACCGAACCGTATACAAAGGCCGCGGCTATTTTGCTTTTATATGACTTTAGGGCACCTGCAATTACCTCTCCGACCGCATAAGTCTTGAACAATATGCCTCGAAGCTCTTCGTAAATGGGGCTGACTTTATTTGCGGAATAAAAGGTTTGATTGGATCGTTTTTCCGACAGCAATATTCCTTCGTTAACCAGCGGCTTGATTTCCCTATGCAATGTGCCCTGGCTGATCCCAGTCAGGCGGGCTATTTCTGTCAGGTAATATTGCCTGTCTGGATTCAACAACAGAAGGGCCAGCAGGCGACGCTTGGTTTTTGACAAAAGACTGTTAATCATGTTGATTTCCCTATTCTCATATTGAGAATCAATATACTCATTGTGAGAATATCGGTCAAGCAGAAAAATAAACCGGTTCTGAACATAAAAATCCGTTGCCGACATGGGCGGTAGGTTTCTGTTCCTGGTTATCGATTATATATCCACGTACCGACGGTAGATGAATGACCGCCCATTTCAACGGTACCGCGTCATATCACAAATATGACGGAATCCTATCATTTCTGAAACAACCTACTGGATAATGAGTTAGGCCGTTGTCTGGCGGCTACCAAATTTCCAAAAATCCCTTGTTACCCCGTTGGAACAGGGCGGGATTGACGCCCAGCTGCTCTACCAAGGCGTCGATGGCGTCGATCAGCGCATGGTGGACAATCGTCACCCAGGCCCGCAGGTCCTCGTACACAAGGATGTTCTTGGGAAGCGAGAGGGTCTGTGCGTTGCCCATGAGCTTCTCGGATATCATCTCCTTGATAATCCCGCCCTGGGCCGTTATGTACTCGCTGCAGTTCAGGTGGCGTCCGAAGTCGCGCACGCTTATGAAGATCGTAAAATCCTTCAACGGTTCGTAATTCACCACGAGATAGTCTCGCGCGACTCGGTTGAAAAGCCCAGAACTGCCGACCGTTTCAATTGACCAGGTACACCCTCCAGGGATGTCGGCAGCGGCCAGCCTCCGCTGTATGTCTTCGATCACGGTCCGCGCGTGCCCACCGGCTTCATCAACGATTACCGCCCACTCCTTGAAGATGGACTCGCTGACAAGCGTCATGGTGCGGCCCCGTCTGCTTTTGATCGGTTCAGGCGGGGCGTGTTTCTTTTCCTTCGCGGCTTCCTTTTCGGCTTTGCTTAAGGGCCGAAGCTTTTTGCAGTTCCAGCAGGACTGGTATTCGTCCTCAACATTCGTTCCGCATTGGCATGTCCACATAGTAGATCATCCCCCTTTCATGAGATTATTGCGTACTGCGAATCGTCCTTGTTATCCAGTGATCGCCATATTGCTCCCAGCAAGGACTTGGCGCCGGTTTGATCCGAAGTCGTAATCCAGAGAAAGCGTTTGGCTTTGTCCGATATGTCGTAGTCACCGGCG
This sequence comes from uncultured Ignavibacteriales bacterium, assembly GCA_964612145.1. Classification (GTDB taxonomy): domain Bacteria; phylum Zixibacteria; class MSB-5A5; order GN15; family FEB-12; genus JAGNLV01. The sequence goes on from CAZTBP010000010.1 coordinate 83,851, forward strand.
GCCTTTCGGATATTTACGAGACGTTCTTCGCTCGTCGTGACGTACAAAGCGCGGAACCCCTTAAACGGTTCGGTCTTGAAGTCCTTGGCATATCGCTGGTACTTACCGTCAATCAGGTAATTGATATAGAAGCGTACACTCTTGAGAACGCCTTTATCGGCGCGGGATACGGTTTCAGTCCCCCGGTCGATTTCGAGGAAGAACAACGCTGCGTTGTTGTCCCGCTTCAACGCAAACACGCCGTCCGGCGTGTGTGAGACTTCCTCGCGATCCGGTGTGATGTCACAGATGGAATCCCGGATGTACTTGGCGACGCCGCCGCTTGGCGTTCGCTCGCCGTAGTAATCCGGCAGGAATCCGAGCAACCGGACGGAAGTGCTCTCGCACGCCCTGGCAAGTTCTATTCGAAAGTCGTTGATAGCGATGAAATGGCGCATGAAGTAATAGTCGCGGGGTTTGGCCCTGGTGTCGTTCCATTTCAGGTTCTCGACGTCCACACCGAGACACGAGGCAACATGACGCAGACCTCGTTTAGCGACGGCAAAGATGGATTCCGGGATATTGGCGACGGCAAAGGACGACACAAGCCCGGCGTTCTTGAGTAAGCGCATGCGGCGGTACGCGGTCTGCATCGAGGGGAACAAGATTCTCTGAATCTGTGATATCGTCAAAAAGCGGTGTTTGTACAGAGTGAACAGGATGTCGCTGTCGCGTTCCGTGAATTTGAAGGATGGCGATTTCATCAGAAGACGCTCCCCGGATCGAGGTCGGACAATGCATCGTCTTCCTCACCAGCTATACGACCGCCGGGCCGTGCTTGAGTAGACTGGCGGGGAATGCCGTAGCGTTCTCGTGATCGATTGACGACTGTCTCGGCGATCTCGCGGTTTGGTGGCAGGTCAACCAGCGGGACAGTCATCGGGAATGAGCTTCCGCCGATTCGGCAGTAGGTATGGCCGACCTTTAGCTGTAGGAGTTCCTCCGGCGGAACGGTATCGAGTTTGAAATCATAAGGCGCGATGAATTCCCGTGATATTCGCGCCGCGTCAGCCTGAGAAACTTGAAAGCTCACCATGGTTGTCACGTTGCCGAATATTTCCCGAATTAACTCCAGGGGAACCTGCCCGGTCTGCTGGTGCGCGAGAACGAGCCCGAGTCCATACTTGCGCGCCCGGGAGAGAATGCGCTCGTATGATTGTGAGGCGTGACCACAGAAGTTCTGAAATTCATCGAGATACAAGTAGAATGGTCGGCGAGAGGTCTTTGGTATATTCGCCCGACTCATGATAGCGGTCTGGAACTTGGAGACGATAAGTTGGCCGATCAACTGACTTGCGGCTTCACCAAGCAAACCATCGGACAGATTAAAGAGCAGAATTTTCCCCTCGTCCATCCCGTCCCTGATGTTGAGAAGTCGGTTACCGATCTCATCTGAATTGAGTGACGTGTTTACAGGCGGGCACAGGCAGTTGCGGACGTACTTCGCACGGACGAACCGCCCGAGGCGGTTCAGAATTGGCAGGTGAGCATCTTTGGGCATCTGGGGATAGGTCGTCGAGAAAAAGCGGCGTGTTCGTTCATCGGTGGTGTCTCGGATGACCGCTCGTCGAAGTTGGTCGTCGTGCCGGTCAAGGAGAAGCTCAATATCAAGTAGGGTTGATCCCGCCCGTTCGATGAGCGCATAGAGGGCGTGTCGGAGAATTTCGTCCATCCGGGGGCCACCCTCTCGGACGACGCGCTGGAAGATCGTAAAGGTTTCATCAACGCGGAGGTCAATGTCCTCATCCGGATCAAGGTGAAGTGGGTTGAATACGACCGGACAGTGCAGGTCAGCCGGATTGAAATACACAACGTCGTCGATTCGGTGCTCCGGAATAAACGGAAGCAACTCCTCTTGGAGCATCTCAAACTCCGGGGCTAAAACGCCGACGCCATGGCCTGCATTGAGATCCTGCATAATGAGGTAGCGCAGGAAATTGGTCTTGCCATAGCCGGACTTACCGATGACGTAGACGTGCTTATCCCTGAATCGCTCCGGCAGTATTACCGGAATCCGCGTCTCCCCAATGGACTGATATCCAAGGGTCGGTCCGGGTACTTCGGTTATCCGATGCGCGATAAACTCAGCCAATTCGTTGGCTGTGGCTCCGGCATTAATTCGTTCGGAAAGCTCATCTCTTGAAACCGCAGAACGGGCTACGTAGCCGTGGAAATTGGCAAAGTACCGCACGACTTGCTCGCAATCCGCGAGCCGTTTGGCTTCAGTCGCCTCGCGCTCACGTTCCAGCCGTCGTTGTTTGTCAAGGGTGCGGTTGTTGTTCCAGATGAAGAGCGCGAGGACGACGATTATGAGAAAAACGAAAAATATCGCTTCCACAGTTCCCTCGCGTCGGGTGTTCACTGAACCCCTCTACTCCCTGTATATCGGCTGTATAATGGAATTCTACAGGGTGGGGGCTAAATCGTTATGTGGTATAGGGATTTAACTGAGGCGGCGGCTTCCAACTAAACCACCTATTCGGTGGTTTACCGGTTGGGTTGACGTTCGATTCAAGCAAAACCAGCAAATACCGATTAGAAAAGAAGAGGGGACATCGAGCGAATTCAACAGTAGTAAAACCCCAAACAGATAGAACTTCAACAAGAGGAAATAATGGCGAATCGTAAGACGCTCAGTTGTGGGTCATGCTCCTACCAACAGAGAAATCCGAAGACACTATCGCCATCTACACCAGTCATCAAGATCGGGGTCAGTTTCGAAGAGGCCCTCAAGCTCAAGGCGGCGATAGATGAATGTGTAATGCGTCTCAACCAGTACAATCGTGCGACATCGTCGGGCAGACAATCAAAGTTGGAAATGGCAGTGTATCTCGACAAGAATCGGATTCAGATTCTTGGGGCACAGCCATAGTCTGGCCTGCTTACTGGAAATGTCACAGTTGAAGGAGTTGTTTTGAGCAGGATTGTTCAAGAAAGAGCAATTAAGGGGAGCCAGAAGTGGCTGCAAGTACTGGTCAATGAGCATCCGGACATTCTTGATGATCTGCTCCGTCCCCGGCTTCAGCTTAGCTCTCACGAGACCATTAACTGGGTTTCACCGTTGCAAGAGGACGGATATGCCGAATATCGAGACGCGGAGTTTCTGGAACAATTGGGCATTGACCTTGAATACCGAAGTCTATTTTCATTTTGGCCCCACGGCGGTCCGGTATGGGACGGTTTAGCAAAGACCAGTCGAGGTGATGTTATCCTCGCTGAGGCTAAATCACATGTTTCGGAACTCTCCGCATCCTGCAAAGCAAGCAAGCCGTCATTGGAATTGATTCAGAGAGGCCTTACGGAGACTGCGAGATTCTATAATGGCACATCGCCGGAGACCTGGACGGAAGGCTTTTATCAGTACGCAAATAGACTGGCGCACTTATATCTGCTTCGAGAATTGAACGGTATTCCGGCATGGCTGATCTCTATCTACTTTGTAAATGATTGCGCGATGGCGGGACCGAAATCGATTGCCGAATGGCAGTCCACAATTCGCAGCGTCCACAAACATCTGGGGATTGATACAGAGCATTTGCGACCACACGTTGTCGATGTGTTTCTGGATGTCAAGGGGCTTTGGTAATCACATATTTCTCTGCATTCGTCTTATTCTCTCGATCATCATCCCTTCGACTTCTGTGATTGCTACTGACGTCCCTTCTTTTGGACTGCGCGCACTATCATCTGCATGAGCTTTTCATCGAAACGTTCATCGAGCATTTTAGAGCCTGAGTTTTGATACCTAATCCACGTCTGACCTGACAAATCAGATGGTAAGTCGGCGGCACTTTGATCACGAATCGGCAATATCCTAACCCCCCAGGTAAGAGCGACTCCGAGTTCAATCATCACATTTGGATTGAGGTCAGAAGTATCAAAAATCGCAATATCGGCACCTATAATGTCGCGCGCAATTTGGTTGAAGATATGGTCCCCGTAGCCAGCAGCCAGAGTACTGAATTCTAAATGAATCTCGTTGCCGGGATGCTGTGCATTATATGTAGCTACCGACCTCATAAAGTGTGCTTTTATATTATCGATCAACCGACTTGTTTCGTAAGACGGGGATTCAAATTGATATCCGAATACTACATAGAGAGTGGGCTTGTCTTTACGACGAAGAGCAATTAGTTCCCAATCCTCGTCTGTAAATCCGTATGGTGAGCCAACCGGATTCAGAGGGCGCTCAAGTAACAGTTGTTGGGTACCCGCATTAGTATCGTCGGTCACTTCTCGCATTAGTTCATAGAGGAACCTTGCCCGTGCCTTCGGAATAACTTCGACAAACGATGGATTCCCCAGTTCACGAAGAACTTCTAAGGCACCTTGATCCTCCAAATAGTCTACAGCATCGGACAAATCGGATCGGCTCAGATTTGTAACCCTAGATAGTGTAGTGGGATCAGTACTTCTCGCCTCATCTTCAAGTAGTGCATTTAGTACCTGGAGCGCTTGTTTTTCTATTGTCGTCATATTGCCAAAGCCTCAGGACACCTTCTTAGATTCGCATTTAACATATGGCACAAGTATATGTAAGTTTCGATTCAGAGCAACTAAAATTCCGAAGGATAATGGAAACTTGTCCCCGCCCCACCATTCCCTGCCGCGCGAATTCCAAAAAGGTGAGAAAGCGCGCGACCAGACCTGACACGCACCTTCCGGCCCGGCCTGATCCCACCAGACAGCATGGCCCGAAACGGGGATGAAGGAATGAATGAGGCAGGGATTCGCCCCGATCTCATTTGTTCGATTTACTCGATCAGGCTCATTCGGCTTTTATGTGGATTGGCGGTCAACCAACCAGCGCGAAGCAACGATTGCGGGTCATCGACTTGAACGATCTTCGAACTTGCGAATAAAAACAAAGTCGTCGAGGCGTACTCTGTGCCAATTTCGTTCAACAGAGATAACATATTCTCGATTCTCTCGGGAATGCCTCGTTGCGTGACTCTGATTCCGGAGACGACAAACAGCACCTGGAATCCGGCGATTGAATCGCTTGTCCCGTTGGCGGAGACTTTATAATCGGAACGGATAGTGAGTCCCGTTACGGCGCCGTCAGGAAAACGGAGGTATGCGTATCGACTGCGGAACCTCGCAGACTCTCTGTACATGCGATATGCGATGAGTTTCCTGCGAATGTCAGTCCGCTGCTTGTTCGAAGCTATTGGTTCGGTGCCTCGGTCAATCTCCAAAAAGAAGTGTTTTCTGCGAGTGCCTTGGATTTCGAGCCCGAAAAACGAGTCGGCATGCACCGGGAACCAATCATCTTCGCCCTGATCGTTCACGAACTTGACATAGTCCCGGATTGCGTCTCCTTGTTCCCAGAATAATAGCTCAACGGCTCCGTGGCTAAGTCTGCACGCAAGCTCCAGAGTGACTCGGAACCTGGCAATTTCCAGATCGTGTCGCAAGAAAGGTGAGGTGATACGGTTGCCCTCGACGATACGGCGCACTTCCCTTGCGGGCACATCGGCAGCTTCTTCAAGTACCTTGGCGCTCTGCGGTCCGAGACCATAGATCGCTCTGGGGGCGCCATGGCCGCGGCCGATTGGATGGTCGGTGAGGTAATGTCGCTCAAGGTACCGCGCGTGGAACAATTGCCTCAGTCGCTTTGAAAGTGCCTGCTGACCGAAGCCGTATTTTGCTGGGCGTTTTTTACCGTCGGCTCCAAGCGTGTAAGCTTCCGCGTGGGAACTACTCTCAGGTCGTAAGAGGTACCTTAGAAGCTCAAGGTTGAGGAATCGGTGCGTATACACGAGTCGCAGGATATTGTGGTCGCGGTGTTTCAGCGTTAAGTCGGGGAACGCGTTTGTGCTCGGGATGTATCGCGATAGTCGTTTGTTCGGAGTACGTTTCGTCATGTCACTTCATGTTTCTCGTTCATCCGGCTTGCCGGATTCCTTGTCCTCTTCCGGACGCCCCCCCTCGTCGGAGGCCGAAAGTCAAGCCGTATGGCGTGACGACCGCCCCGAGAAGCCGAGCCCGAACGGGCGAAAGCTGAGCGGTTGGCGGTTCGAGCCGGCCGACTCTGCCCGCTTCGCCGAGTCCCTCCACCAGATGTCAAATTGTGGGGCGAGGCCAAGGAGCGCGAACCATTAGTTGGTTCGCAAGCGACGCAGCCGCACCTTGCTGGCGGTCCCTGTCCTGCTTCGTTACTTGGAGATTGACGACAATACTCTCGGCAAGTCAAAAGAAGCAGGACAGGCAGGAAGCGTGCGGGAAGGGGGCAGAGTCGGGCGGCGACCAACCTCATTTGGCCCATATAAGACAGCCATAAAGCTGTCGTGGAAAGTAGAAATGATAATACATCAATTCTACTTTCTTAAGCTGTCCTCGGGACGGCTTACGGGGCAAATGAGGGGAGCGAGACCGACCGACGAGGGGGGCGTCTTCACCCAAGGGCAGTCCGGTGGACTGCCCGGTCACGGCGCGGGACGCGCCGATGTTCTCACGACGTACGTCGTTTGCGGCAGTAGTAGCAGAGATCGCCAAGGTCAATCTTGCGCCTGCAGATTCGGCATCTGGACTGTTGTCGAATTCGGGAACGACTGCCTCTGCGATACGGCCTAGTTGCGTGTTTTTGCGTCATCGGCGTGATGGCTTGGACCGGGTTTCCGTGGCGTTCCTTCCTGTGAGGGTGCGGCTCATGGCGAGAAACGTCAGCCCGACGGCCACGGCGTCGAAGGCGTTTTGGAAGTACCGTACCCGCCAGTCGCGGTTGGATTCGAGGTAGGCTCGCATTTCGGGGTATCGAACGGAAACTGTCCGGGCGAGTTCGTGCTTGGTGGCGTTTCCGTCGCGGCAAACGACTTTCCTGATAGTGCGCGCGTCGAGTTCGAACACCCGAATCCGTTTCCTTCGGGCAATTTGCCGAATCTTCCCGATAACCAGGGTCAGTTGCAGGTTCTGCCTGATCTGCGAGAAGTTATTCTTCTCGATGGCTATCGCATACGGCCGTTTCTGCTCTATAAGGCGGAGCATGACCTTTGTGACGGCGTCGAATACATCATCTGACTTCGCCACATACGTGAGGTCTTTGACGCCGAAGTCTTCTAAGATGTCGTCTTCGAAACCCGCGTATCCGAGCTGGCGGGTGCCGGGATCAAGGGCGAGTATGTTATTCTGCTTTGCCGGCATATTTCTTGACGAGGAAAATGAACAGGGCGAGGCGTGACCGTTTGACTTTATCCGGAGGAACGGACAAGGCGGCGTTGTGCGCCTTGCGGATGACCGCCTCCGAGTAGGCACGGCAGAGCCTGCGGTAGATGTCGACATTTGCGATGTCGTCGAACTCCTCGGCAATGGAGCGGGCTAACTGATCGGTCGGGTGAGCGTCGAGCGGCGCTTCGGCCTCGCGGTCGGCACGGGGGATGTTGGTTTTCATGTTTGTTTGCGGTTAGTGATTAGTATTCGATACGTATGTTGTATTTCTCTTGTCGGGCACTCACCTCCTCTCGAATCGTCCTATAGTGATCGCTAAAGAGCACCTCGACCGGGCACTGGAGGATAGCAGACAACCTCAGTGCGGTGTCCAAAGTCGGTACGCGGCTCCCCGATTCCCACCGGGAAACGTGATGCGGTACGCGCATACCGACCAGGCGGGAGACGTCCCGCAACCGGAGACCTCGTCTTTTGCGAAATCTCCGGATATGGTTCGGATAGGTTGTCCATTCCGAGCGGGACATCATAGGGCTTTTGTGTTTGTTTTTATTCTGCGATGCTGATTTACAGCCTAACCTTACTTCGATCCTGACTCAATGACCGCATGCGGTCAAACGCTGGGGATAAACCGAAGCAAAACCGAAAAGACAGGGATAAAATAATGTCCTCGGTTTCTTGGGCTCCGTGGGTGAGCCGGGGATTCGGATAGGAAAAGCGACGCCGTAGTTTCAAAGTACCGAGTCCCGGTGATACTTCCAAGATTCGACACGTGCACGAGATATGTTTGATACTCAGGAGAGGATGCGCCCTACCATTTCAACGATCTCGGCCGGTGGGTGATTCGCTTTTACCCAATAATCGAGAGCGCCCAGCTTTTTGGCCCGCTCCACATTGCCCTGGTTTTGCTCATCCAGATTCGTCAATACGACGACGGGAACGTCTTTCGTATCCGGATCCGATTTCAGTCGCTCCAGGACCTGAAAGCCGACCTCTTTATTCAGGATTTGAGGAAGGCCGCCGTGCTTGGGCATTATCAAATCGAGGAGCACAAGACTCGGCCCGATTCGTTTAGCAAGCTCCAACCCGGTTTCCGGAGTACTGGCCGTTACCAATTGGTATGCGCTCTCCATGGAGAACTTGAGCGTGTACATGTGCAGGATACTCGGGTCGTCATCAATTAAGAGGATTGGTTTTCGGAGCATAATTCAAAGCCGGGCTAATCGTTGTTCGGTTAGGGAGACGACATCCTTGGGTGTCAACTTGGCTTTCATCACATAAGCTTCGGCTCCGAGCGCCTTGCCTTTCTCGGCGGTTTCTTTTTCGCCCATGTTGGTAAGCAAGTATACCGGGATGTCTCTCACGGCGGGGTCGGCTTTCATTCGTTTCAACACCTCGAAACCGTTAAGGTCATCCATTTTGATATCCAAAAGGACCAAGTCAGGCTTTTCCTTCTTGACCACGTCCAGGCCTTGATACCCACCGGTGGCGATAAGGAGATCAAGCCCGGATATGCGAAACTTCAGCTGGTACATTTTGACCAGTGTCGGGTCGTCCTCTATCAGCAGTACTTTTGCGTCATTTACTCTCATATGTGCGCGCCTATTACTTTTTAGGCTGTCGAAGGGGCAGCGTGATGGTTACCGTAGTCCCCTTGCCCTGGCCTTGGCTATCGAGCCGGATATCGCCGTGGTGCTCGATGATTACGTTCCGGGATATAAAGAGGCCAAGTCCGGAGCCGTCGGTATGCTGGTACGTTGATTTCACTCCACGAGAGAACTTACGAAACAGCCGCGATTTATCCGAGAAGGGAATCCCGATGCCTGTATCCTCCACAATAATTGTCACAGTCTTTTCCTCGCGGGTCAAACGTATGGTGACACCTCCTTTATTTGTGTACTTCTCGGCGTTGTCAATTACGTTTTCCAGTGCTTCGCGTAGCATTTTTGGCTCGGCTTCGACCATCATTTTGGGTTGCTGTGGATGGAACGAGAGTGTCAGACCCTTGCGCTCGTAATTCGGCTTCAGGACTTCGATCACCGTGCGAATCAGTTCCACGAGGTCGGTTTGCTCGTATTTGAAGTTGAGATTGCCGCCTTCAAGCTCCATCGCATCCAGCAGGTCATTTACGATGTTGGAAAGACGGTTGGCAGATTCCAGCATTTGAACCTGCGCTTCCTTTCGTTGCTGCTGGGGCAATTTGTCCAAGTCACCATCGGCTTGCATCGTCAGCAGTCCGCGAATAGCCGTCAACGGCGTGCGCAACTGGTGTGAGGCAATTGAGAGAAACTCTGACTTCATCTTGAGGAGGTCCTGCAGGTGGCGATTCTTCTCCTGAAGTTCCTTGGTTTGCTCGGTCACGACCTCCTCGGTAGAGGCATATAGTCGAGCGTTCTCTACGGCGACTGAGGCTTGGTTGGCGAGCGTTTTGAGTAAGTCGATGTCTTCCTTCGTAAAGGCCTCCCGGGTCACCTTAGTACCGATGAGCACCAGGCTGTTGACCTTGCCCTTGACGACCAACGGCAAGACAATGGCTATCCCGTGGCGCTTCATATCCGCTTTCAGTTTCTCGACATCGAGCTGCTTTGACTCGGCGCCTACTATCGGCTCTCCGGTGATAATCGGGCCCCTTAGTCCGGTGGTTGCTTTGGAATCGATATTTTCCGTGAGAAACTGTCGAATGCGACTCTCTTGGAAACCCGATACGTATTCAAGGGAAAAGCCGGTTTCTTCCGTTGGAGTGTGAAGAGCCAATGCGATGTCATCGTTTCTCATCGTGTTCTGAATAGTCTCGACTATCACCGCAACGACCTGATGCAGGTGGATGGTTTGGGATATCTGACTGGCAAACGACTCCAACGTGTCCTGGTAATCATACAAGCCGGTAAAGAAGTACTTGTTCGCGATGTGGCGTAACACCTTGCTGATGTATGCGAAGGCAACCAAGAAGAGCGGCGTGATAACCAGTGCCGACAGATAGGCCCCCGGGCTGTAAATGCCACCGAGCATGTGTTGGTCGATCCACACGGTAACGTAGTAGGCGGCGAAGACGAATACAGACAATCCCACATATATGAAAGATTTACGAAGGACGAGGCGAATATCCATCAGTCGGTGCCTGACGATAGCGTAGGTCGTAAGCGTCAGAAACACTACCATCGCGAGCGGACCGAGAAAACGGATCTCCGCTACGTGCAGCAGCGGCAATACGAGGTTGGTGCCAACGGCGAGCCCAATGGAGATGGACAGGCCGAGCAGGACATAGAGCATTTGATAACCCTGGGTGCCGTGTTTCAAGCGCCGATACTTGCGATACATGACCGATAGCGACGCGGAAAAGCCGAAGAGCATGAAGGCCAAAAAGGCCGGTTGGCCCCAGCCGAAGATCGTTCCGTCCTGTCCGTAGTCGACAACTATCTTGTCGCTGAGTGACAGCGCGATTGCCAATACCGTGAGCACAGCCGCCAGAACCGCCATAGGGCGGCTGCCGAGTCGCTCGTCGGGATAGAACCGCGCGAAGAAGTACAGCATAAGAACAACCACCGCCGAGGTCGCGAATGACAGGCGCGACCAGGTTGCAATCGTGTCGGTATCGCTTAGGAGATCCGTCACCAGAATGGTAGTCGCCCAGAGGGTGGCCGACAGAATGACCAACCAAAAAAACACGGTGCTCGTCACCTTGCGCCCCCTCCGGGACAGGACGTACACGAGAAAGAGGTTATATCCGATGATGACACTAACAAGGACGGTGGACATTACGATACGACGCGCTTAGCGTACAATTCCACGTAGTCCGCGCCCAACGACGCCGCGCGATTGTACTTGCGGAGCATACCGGAAAACGAGCGGGCGTTGAGGGCATAGCGCGGGTTATCGAGGACGTGCTTAATAGCCGCCATGATCCGTTGGGGCTTTACCTGCGTGGCCTTGAGAAAGTATTTTTCGCGTTTCGAGAAATCAAGCAGGTTTACCGCATTGAGGTTGACACCGACGCCGAGTTCGTGGATTCGGGCCGCAATGGTTCCCTGGTCGATGTTGTGGGGAATGGCCACCAGCGGCTTCCCATGCCAGAGGGCCTGCATGACGGTACCGTGACTTGCGGTATTCACAACCAGTTCGGATTCCCGGGCCGCCCTGAGACCCGGAACATATTCCTGGAGTTTGAAGTGTCCCGTGTCGGAGGGAAAGTCTGCGCGATTGAAGTTCGGACCAATACTCATAATGATATTCCATTCCGATTGACCGAGGAACAGGGTTATGAGTTTGTTGTAGACGTCCTGCCTGAAGATTGAGCCCCCCAAGGAGACATAGATAAGTGGCTTTCCGGGATCTGAAAACAAGTGATGGCGGTCGAACTCCAGGTCTTCAAAACCCCGCCAGAATAACGGCCCGATGAAGTGCACGTCATCTCGGGTATCCGGCTCCAAGGGTTCAAACTCGGAAACGCTGGGGATCAGAATGGGGTTGTGTGCGTGCAGGTCCGCTCTTCTTGAAGGGACGTATCCGATATCGAGAGCTTTGTAGAACTCTCTTATTTCAGCAAGGTAGAGTTCCTCGAATCGCTTCGTGAATACCGGACGAAGGGCCTTTCGAAGCAGAACGTGGGGAATCGCACTGGTCGACTTACCCAATCCGAGCAGACCCCGAAAGTGGTTCAGCCATTGGGCATTGAGAATAGTGACGTACGGAATGCGGTATTTATGTCGGATGAAGGATCCAAAAAAACTGGGTGAATTAACGACGATATCGGGCTCGAATGCCTGCGCCGCAGCGAGTTCATCGGATAACCAGTTGAGAAACAATTCCCGGTTTGTACGAAAGTAACCGATCGATTGGTCTTTCTCGTCGTTCAGGTTGACTTCGGCGTGACCCTCGCCGAAAACATCGTACCCGGCTTGATTGATAAACGGCTTCCGAACCTTAGTGGTAGTAAACAATATGCTATGCCCGCGAACCTTGAGTTCGTCTGCTATGGCCAGGGATCGAATGACGTGAGCAATTGACCCTCCTGAGTAGGGAGTGAAAAGCACTTTCATACTTCGTTTTGTTAATACGCTCAGAGCGAGTGTTTTACGGGGCGAACTGGGAGACGAAGAGGAACGAGCGGTCTCAGTGTGTCAGATAGGCCAGCGGCATCGACCCTGCGATAATCAGGCGTTTTTCGGTATTTGCTAAGCGAATACCACCATTTTACTCCAGTTCAGCCATATTGACCATAGCATGTGAGTTGTCTCGTTTGTGTCCACAGATTGTCCCCACTCGGTAGTTTTCTCTCTGTTGACATATTTCCGGGGTATGACAGGCTGAAGCTATAAGAACAACTGAGTAACCAATCTTATGGACAACAACGAGCGACCGGAAGCCGGTAATTCCAAGACCGGAATGTGGGTCATCTTTTTCGCGGTGGTCATCATCGTTGCCGGAGGAGCCTATTACTTCCTTTCTCAGGACGAGGGTACGAATGCGAATAGTACGAACAATGCGAACGCTGTCGTGAATTCGGTTAGTAATGCCAACAAAGATACGAATACGGTAGTAAACGAGAATACAAACGAAGCTTCCAATGAGAACGCCAACTCTAAAACAAATACCAACGCAACTGTGGATACTTCGAATTGGAAAAGCTATAGCAATTCCTCGATTGGCTTCCAAATAAGCTACCCTTCTGATTGGGAAACCCTAGAACGCACGGACGGAAGCATCGCTTTCGGCCCACAAATCGGTGAATTTCCTGAAGTATCTATCAAGCACAATAGTTCAAATACAACCAGCATTACGTCGCTAAAGAATTCGTTGCAGGATATGAGTCTCAACAAAAAGTCTGAAGATGATATAACTGTAGACAATCTACCCGTCTTCTTGATTCAAGGAACATCCACAACCACGCTATCGGACGGCTCTGAGTGGTACATTCAGCGTGCGATTGTCGATGATGGACAGAGCATTTATGAAGTGAACGGGGACAATGCTGAAGATGTGTATAGTGAAATGCTCTATAGCTTCAAAGTCTTGTAAGAAACCAGAACATACAAACAAAACCGTTCATTTACAATTCAGTGATTGGAGGTTACGATGTTAAAACGCATTGTAGTAATGGTTTTGGCGTTGCTTTATGGTGCATCTTTTGCCTATGGGACGCCAAACTGGAAGCTCCCCTGGACTGCCGGTGAATCCTGGCAGTGCCAGTGTAGCTATGGGTGTGGTTTGCATACCGATGCCAACAACGCCTATTACTCGGTAGATTTCGACAAATCTGGAATCGCCGAAAACGGTCCCGACCAACCGGTACTTGCCGCGGCTGCAGGAACAGTGACCTTTGCTGGTCTCAATGGAGCATATGGATATTGTGTCAAGATCGACCACGGCGGTGGTTACGTCAGTATGTATGCACATCTTCGATACAATCCCACTGTATCTGGGTCGGTAACACAGGGACAGCAGATCGGGGTAATGGGCGGCACAGGCACAGATGGAGTGAAAACCTACAACGACCATATACACTTCATGGTGTATTACAATGGTCAGTGTAAGAGCTTCATCAACGAGTCGAAACCCGAACCTATGTCCGGCTATACGCAGTTTGCAGCAACTCAATGGTACACTTCTGACAACACTGGCCAAACCTTCCTTGCCACCCAAACCGGCTATTCCATTACCCCCGGTGGTGCATACTCCCCTGGTCAGACCATTCAGTGCGAGGTGTACTGGCGGAACGACGGTACGGCGACCTGGTCAAACCAGTCCGGCCCGGAATATGTCGAGCTTGGCTCGTGCGATGCGAACGGTAATATCGTTCCGAGCTACCTCTACGCCTCAGGACTGGGATGGATCAGCGACTTGGTGCCCTGCACGTTCAGTGCGGCAACGGTCGCACCGGGGCAGACAGCCACCTTCTCGTTTCAAGGCAAGATTCCGCTGAGTGCTCAGCCCAGCCAGGTGTCTATCTACTTCGGACCTGTGTACAATGGTCAGATCATGGACTATTGGGACGGGAACGGTTTTACGATTACTGTCGTCAACCCTTCCGCGCCTGATTTGTCTCCTGACGCCATCATTATCGTCCGCCACAGCTCGACTCGCTACCAATGGCGCACCTGTCCGTCCAATGGATCATCAGCGTTCGGCTCTTGGCGAGAACTTATCTACGACTTCGGCAACGACGGGTTCCAGTTTTTCACCGGGGATGTGAACGGCGATGGCTTCGAGGATGGACTGGAGGTGCAGCGAGTAAACAACACCACAATGCGCTGGCACGTCGCACTGAACGACGGCCAGGGGAGGCTGGTCTACGACGGTGCATGGCTCGGCGACTTCGGAAACTACAATTCCACATTTCTTGTGGGCGACTTCACGGGAGACGGGAAGTGCGACATCGCACACGGTACGCCGGTTGACGGACAGCCGTGGATCGTCCGATGGCGGGTCGCAAAATCGACGGGATCGTCCTTTGCGAGCGGCGTCATCTGGCTAAATGACTTCGGCAATGAAGGATTTCGCTGGTTTGCTGGAGACTTCAACGGCGACGGGAAGTGTGATATCGCGCACAATCACGATGAGAATGCAACAACCGTCCCGTGGCATGTCGCATTGTCAACCGGTACGAGCTTCCAGAGCGGTACCAGATGGAGAGATGATTTCGGCAATGCCGGACAAACGCACCTCGTCGGTGACTTCAACGGCGACGGAAAGTGTGACATCGCGCACTCTCATGCATACTCTTCGACCGTGATTGCATGGAAAGTGTCTCTGTCGACCGGTTCGGGATTCGGCGGATCGTCGCAATGGCATGGCGATTTCGGGGATTCCCACTCACACTGGTTCGCGGCAGACATGGACCATGACGGAGACTGTGACTTGGTGCAGGCAACGCACTCCCTGAGCACTCCGACAACCGTGCGCTGGCGCGTGACGAAATCCAACCGGAGTTCGTTCGTCGGCAATGATGTCTGGAAAATGGACTTCGGCGACTCCGACGACCGGTTCTTACTCGCACGGGTTGCGCCGAGTTCGTTGTACAGTCCAAAGCTGGCAGAGCCGGAAGAACTCCTTGCTGTTCCCAGCAATTTCACCCTCCGCCAAAACTACCCAAACCCCTTCAATCCGCAAACCACAATCTCGTATTCTCTTCCTGAGGCGACGCACGTCCGGCTGGATGTGTACAACATCCTCGGTCAGCGCGTGGAAAGCTTGCTCGATGCGGACCAACCCGCCGGAGAATACCAGATCACCTGGGACGCCGGGCGCTTTGCCTCCGGTATGTACTTCTATCGCATTCAAACCACTGAGGCGGTGGAAACCAAAAAGATGCTACTTGTGAAATAACTGTACCTACCCATCATCAACAACCCCGTTCTCTCAAGGACGGGGTTGGTTTATTGCCCGGCCACTTCCACTCTACAGCAGATACTGAACTGCATACATTCCCCCGGTGCCGTCTGCAATGAGTATAAATCCATAAATTGACAAC
Source organism: uncultured Ignavibacteriales bacterium (assembly GCA_964612145.1). GTDB lineage: Bacteria > Zixibacteria > MSB-5A5 > GN15 > FEB-12 > JAGNLV01. The sequence continues at coordinate 99,521 of CAZTBP010000010.1, forward strand.
ACGTCGAGCGCTTCACCAGGGGTGTCGAACCGATCCGCCAGCGTGGGACTAGCCGGATTAAGCGTATTGATCGCACACACGCCTTCTTCTGAGGCGGCTACGATCGCAAGATAGGACCATTCATCGACAGCATGACACTCGGCGGAAATGGCGAAGTTGCTCTGTTGAATGGGATTGGTCGAATCGGAGACATTGAATACGTATAAGCCGTTTGCTCTCGTCACCGCGTAACACTTATCCGCGGAGGCACGAAGTATGCCATTGATCGTGCTGGACAGCGAAGTGGCACGGCCAATTTCCCTCATGGGAGTAGATCCGAGGTCCAAGGCGACGAGAGATCCGCTGGTTCCCACGTATCTGATTGACCCGCCGACACCGGGTCCGGTTTTGCCCACGCACGACGCAAACATGAGTATCCAGTCGGTCCAAGAGTTGACGTGCGGAAGGTCCAAGTAGTTGAACCGCTTGAAGCCGCCGTTGCCGTCGGCAATCAGTGGGGGTGAGAGATCGACCGGCTGCAATAGTGCAGGCAGCGTATCAACTCGAGCAATCGACGAGGGATCGCTGATATTGAGTACAATGGCTTCATTTTCAGTTAGAACCAGGGCATACGGCGGGTAGACCCAGATTTTGCGAGCGGTGCTGAGACCGTCCGTATATAACCCCAGAAACTTGGGACGGTACGGTCGAGGATAACCGAAATTAACGATTTGGAGGCCGAAAGAACCGACGAGATAAACCGTATCCAACCCCCCACTACCCGCCCATACACTTCGGACTTCTCCCTCTACCGGATAATGACTCTCCACACGGAAACCGGTCGCCTGAGGCATTGTGGTAAACGACCAGACCGGACTTTCAGTCCGTCCGCTACGACCGTCAATGGCGACCACTTTCCAGTAGTAGGTCGTATTCAACTGCAAGTTGAGCTTACCCGAGCCTGGGTTCGGGTCTGAACTCGTTCCCGCCTCTGGGGGATCGGTGCTCGTACCTAAATGGTACGTGTAGGTGAGCTTGTCGCCGTCCGGGTCGGTGCATTCCCACGTCAGGCTGCCGTCCGTACGGATACGCACCATTCCGTCGGAGGGCCACGGTGCGGAAGGCGTGCCCGGAGGCTTGTTGGTTTCGCCGTTCGTGCCCTTGTCATCTCCGCACGAGACGAGCAGCAGTAGCGGCAGGGTTATAATCCATAACAGCTTTTTCACTCATTCTCTCCTTTCTTCGTGAAATTGGCTTTGGTGTTGCCGGGGTCAGTGTGACCGGAATCAGCATCTTCTGCGTTTGGCACAATGGTTTCCCTGATAAGTCGGGCGTTTTTCTCAATGCTGAGGTAGACCAGAATTACGTCGCCGTAAGCGAAAAGGAAGAGAACCAGTACGCCGCCGATGGCCACAAGCATTATCGCAACAGCCAGCCCTAGCATAAGACTGTAATCACCGACTTGAAAAAGCACGATAAGCGCGGCCAGTCCAAAGAGGATGGCGACAACAACTCCGGCGATACGATACGCTGCGGCAATGACGCGGAGCGACACAAAATCCCTGGGCTGGGGGGCCGATGCCCACTGCAAGGTCTTATGGGCGAAAAGCGCGGTTGACTCGTGAAGCTTCGACTGATTCTTCGGTCGTCCGGGGGACTCTGCATGGGGCACCGAAACGGGATCCTCCCCGTCTGCTGGCACAATGACCGCAGCACCACAGTTTTTGCATTCGGCTGTTTCGCCCGACTGCAGATACCTTACCGTCATGGGAGAACCGCATTCCGGGCAATCAAATGTGCTCATACAGCATACCCTTTCCAGTTTTCACTCACTCTCTCCTTTCGTCTTGAAGTATTGATATTCGCTTCATGGTTTTTGCGTAATTGGAGCGGACGTCAGATAAACCTTCGCGGCCGTAGAGGTCCATTGTTGTTGCTTGGCTGGCGTGTCCGAGTATGGAGGACAGGGATTCTATAGAGCCTCCCGCGTCCTTCCAGAGCCGTGCGAACGTGTGCCGGAATAGATGGCAGTTGAGCTTGGTCTTGTTCGGGTCGGGATGTTGAACCCCGGAGTCGATGCCTGCCTTCTCCGTGATGCGGCTCAGTTGACGTGTTGACAGTCTACCGCCCCTCCGGCTGACGAACACCGGGCCTTCGGATTTGCCGTCTTTGAGCAGGTCAAGCAACGAAACGAGCCGGGCAGTTAAGGGCACCAGCCTGGTCTTGCCGCCCTTGCCGTTTCTGATGACGGCCAAGTGTTCGTGTAGGCGGATGTCCTGGATATCAAGATTGACGACCTCCGACCGTCTGAGGCCCGTTTCCGCCATAAGCGCGAGCATGGTCCTGTCTCTGAGCGACGTGGTCGCGGATATGACTTTGAGCAACTCAGCACGTGTGAGGTGGTACTCGGCGCGTGAGCGACGGCCATTGCCGTTGTTCCCGTTTGATGCTGTCTTGTTCTGGTACATGGTGTCAGACGGGCAAAGTCACTTTGTTAGAGAAAGCTGACATTGAATCGACCCCGATTGCCGACTAACTCGTTCGGCTGATTTCTGCTTTGTTCAGTGAAGAATCGAGACCGATATTTGAGTGTTGGCGCAGAAACCACCGGGGAGCGGAGGATAGATAGGGTGGTCAGTTACAGAAAGTGGCCGTGGCCTTTTTGGGCCGTAATTATTGGTGATTCAAGGAGTTGGACTTGACGGAATACGTCACTTTCCTCTAAGATTAAGACATTGGGGGCCGGATGTCAATAAATAAATACGGGATCGGTGGGGCCACGATGTATATCTCGATTTTGACCGCCATTGGTCATTGTGACCCCTGATTGGTTGCAGGCATACTGGGTAGCATGCCTCTCCTGCAATGTCACATCGAAGAATTGAAACGAATCCACCGCGCCGAGACCGGCGAAACATTGTCTGATGCTGAGGCATGGGTGATGGCTCACCGTATGGTGGCGCTACTGCGAATTCTTTCCGGCCACGGTCAGGAATACGGCGGATCGGATCGCAGGTCAACGACAACAATGAATCTTGGCATGGATTGACTGCGCACTCCATCCCTTCACCAGTAATTGTAATCGACTATGTCACGCCTTGCCATCTACGCAAGAAAATCAAGTGAATCGGAGGATCGCCAAGTCCTCTCTATAGATTCACAAGTGACGGAACTCAAAGATTTCGCAAGACGGGAGCGGCTCGACCATGCGACGGTGTTCACTGAATCCAAGTCCGCCAAAGCCCTTGGTCGTCCTGCGTTCAACGACCTCCTGATACGAATCAACAAAGGGGAGTTTGACACGATCTTATGTTGGAAACTCGACCGGCTCGCCAGAAATCCAGTAGACGGAGGAGCCATGATTTGGGCAGTGGAGGAAGGAAAGTTGAAGCATATCTATACACCCCAACGTCGATTTGACAACAGCGGCAATGACAAGTTCTGGATGCAGCTCGAATTCGGCATGGCTAAAAAGTACGTGGACGACCTGTCGGATAATGTAAAGCGTGGATTAAAGGCGAAGCTCGCGCAAGGCTGGATACCGTGTGTTCCGCCCTTAGGCTACCTGAACGACAGCGTCACGAGGCAAATTATAAAGGACCCGGAGCGATTTTATTTGGTACGTAGGATGTGGGATTTACTCTTAAGCGGCAATTATACACCTAACGCGATTGTACGGATTGCATCGGACCAATGGGGTTTGACTACACGCTCGTTCAAGCGCAAAGGAGGTGGACTCCTTGGCTATTCTTCAATTTACAGAGTTTTCACTAATCCCTTTTATTACGGGAAGATTCATTATGGTGGCGAACTTTACGACGGCGCCCACCCTGCCATGATTACATTCGTGGAATTCGAGCATGCCCAATCGATTCTTGGTAGACGAAGTCAGCCCCGGCCCAAGAATAGATACTTTGCATATACCGGCCTGATTCGGTGCGGTGAGTGTGGCGCGGCTGTAACCGCCGAGAACAAAGTAAATCGACAGGGGCACCGATATGTGTACTATCATTGCACCAAGCGAAAGCGTAATGTAAAGTGTAACCAGCCCGTCGTAGAGGTAAAGTCTCTTGAAGCCCAGATCGTTTCTTTTCTCAATACTCTGACAATTCCACGCATTTACCTCGACTGGACCCTTGACGTCCTCAAAGACCTCGAAAATGACGATGAAAAAACACGAACTACTAAAATCAAGAGCCTTGAGGCAAGGCTAAAGGCGATTTCGTTTCAGAAAGACGAATTATTGAATATGAAACTTCGCGGCCTCGTGTCAGATGATGAATTCACCGGCAAGCGGGACGAACTTTCGCGAGAGCAGACGCGATTACAGGCGGAAAGTCGGCGGGACGTCGGATCGGCGACAACCATTACTGCTAATATGTTCAACTTTGCCCATTCGGCCGTTTCAAAGTTCACTAATGGCGCGCCTGAGACCAGGCGAACGATTTTGAATCAAGTCGGTTCGAACCTCATCCTCAAGGATAGAATCCTGTGTATTCAAGCACATAAACCGTTCGACGTAATCCGAAAGGCCAATGCGGCCGTTTGTACAGAATACTCCCGGTTCGAACCTCTGAAAGACCGCATGAAATCGGAGGGAAGTGAATGTGTCAGGGCTGAGTTTGCACTGTGGTACAGCGCAGTGAAGGACGTTCGAACCCTATGCGAGAAATATCAGTATAAGCTGGGGTCTTTTGCTTCAACTTATAGTGGAAATTCTACATGAAATCGGTTAAAAAGAAAAGTGAACCAGCTTACTCCATGTACACTTCTGCCGGTCGCTATGAACTCCCAGGACAGCATAATTAGGCTATGTTGAGACAGGATCAACTAATTTTTGGTAAATGTCCAATACGATCTTTGCCCCGGTTCTCAGACCGCCCTTTGTGGTATCGCTGAGGCTCCAAGCGTGCGAATCGGGGTCGCTTACGTCCAGCAAGCTTTTGAGCTTGCCAGTTTCTGAAGCTTGCATGCCAGTCGATTCGCACTCCGAAAAAAGGTATCCCAATCCCTTCTTCTGCAGCCGCTGCGTTTTCGAAAACGCGACACCCCTTTCAAGGAGAAATTCTATCAGTACCGACTCAATTGCCTTTCGTAGCGAATTGGATGCCGATTCGAGGGAGTTGGCATCACCTTTTTTCGCATGAGCTTCTACAGACGTAAGATGCGTAAGTGTCTCGGCTTCATCTAGACTGATTTTTGGACCAAAGTCGTCGTTGCTATAGAATTGATATACGATTGGCTTTGCGTGCCTCATACGGGCAACCAACCTTTTGAAAAACGACTTCGAATGAGTCAGTACTATGACTTGTTTTTTTGTGGACAATTCGGCGAGGATTTCTATTAGTGCTTGAGAGTGATTCTCGTCCATCGACTGAACGGGATCATCCAGTATTACAATTTCCCATGTCGTATTCCGGTCTACACGCTGTGGAAAGTAAATGCTCAATGCGAGACTATTTGTATGAGCTTCACTGAAGAACGTGACAGGATTCACGTCTTTTCCATACGCTTCCGCTTTCAACTTAGCTTGACGCCTTGCTCCACCTTTAACCTCGATCCCTGCAAATTGAATGCGCTCACCCTGGTTCAGTAGATTATAATATCGTCCTATTTCTTCCCCGTGTTCTTCAAGCAGGCGTTGGACCTCTGCTCTTTCAAAATTCTCAAGTTTCTGCTGGATAGCATCGACCTTCTCAAGTGCTGCGGCCTTGCGCCTGAACGAACCGGAGCCCTTAAAAAACTCAACAACTCGCTCAACTAACAGCCAACGTTTTACTTCCTGTTGTTGGTCCGAAGATGCGGGAGGTGCAACTTCCGAGAGCTGGGACTTTAGAGCAATCCATTTATCAATTAAATCCTGTGTGTCCGCCATTACCGCCGACAACTGGGTGTCTGGTTTTTCTAATTTTGTTGGATCATCCTTCTGTTTGTGATAGAACACGCGCTCTAGATAAGTGTTGTGAGCCTCGATTGCTTGCGGCAATTGGACCTTGAGAGTGCTTGGCAGACTCTGAACTTCCTTGATGTAAGATTGTGTTTCAGCCACTAATTCGATTCTGCCCAAATCGCTCAGCTTCTGGGCGATGAGTTTAAGAGTCGCGATAGCAGGAAGATAAGGCTCCAGTCCGCTGGCTAAGTCGTCTGACGCTTTCTTTATGGTATTGATTAAACTCTCTGCTTTACTCTTAGCCTTGCGGGATGTGCCCGCACTCTCTAGTTTTCCTTCAATTTCTTCATACTTCTCAGGCGATAGCGTTTTCTCACGGCAAAAAGGACATATTTCATCTTTTACGAATTGTTTACCCTTTTCGAGGAAATCGAGATAGACATGATCATACCCTTCTCTGCCAGCTTCACCTACAGCTTCTCTCAAAGCCTCCAAATTATTCCGAAGAGCATCACACTCCTTATCAAGGACATCGGTATCACGATAGGAGAGATTCGTGATCAATTGACCGAGTTCTGTTTCTAGTAAACCCCGTTGCTTCTCTTGAACAGATTTTAGCGCAGCATCAAAATCTGCAACATGGCTCCCACACACAGAACTTATACTCTTCAACAATTCCGGGCCGTTTCTTTGTTCTGCAGCAACACGTAGTTGGGCGAGTGAGTCCCATTGTGAGAGGTCTTCAACTAACGCGGATAGTCTATTCTCCTGTTGCTTATAAGCCTGATCGCGCTTGGAATTCCGTAAATTCATCAGATGTTCTCTAAGCCTAGTCAGATCATCTTGGCCGAGAATACTCGATAGTTGTTCCCATCTATCCTTTTGCTCGGTATCAACGAGTGCCTTTATCTCGGTCTGAGCCAGCATCGGCCTGAAATAGCTTTCGAGGTTCAAACCAAGACCGGCAAGGTTTTCAGCTTCGACGCCATCAATAAGAAACCGACCCTTGCCTTTCTGTAATTCCTTTCGTACGGTTATGTCTTTCCCTTGGATTGAGCCCTGGACCTCGACAAACGGATTATCAGAGTCTTCGTAGAATAGGTTCCGTAAATACTCTTCATGTTGGTACTCGGACCTGCATCTGGAAAGTCTCTGTCTCGATATCTCGCCAAAATACAGCCATTCGATAGCTTCGGTGAAACTACTCTTGCCAGATCCATTGAGGCCGTATATAATGGCGTAATTACGATCCAGTTGGATCGTTTGCTCGTTGCGAAATCCTCGAAAGCCCCTAATTGTTACCTGTCTAATTTTCATCTTTAAAGGCGATTAGTTCATCAAAATTTCGTGTGAGCGTGTCAATACTCTTATTTTTATCATATGCTTGTAGAAGTCGTTTCTCATCAGCAGTCAATCCTTCAAAAAATCGTTCGAGAGACGACTTTTCATTCGATCTGTGATTTTCTTTTGACTCGCTCGTTTTCATATTTCTATTGCTGAAAGCACCACCCCAAGAATCTGGAAGTCGGACGTGAGGATTATCGAACGGTGCTGGTTGTTAGTTGATCTTGGTTTCAGAACGACGGCCTGGGATTGTCTGTGAAATTCCTTTATGGTTGCTTCGCCGTCAATAAGGGCGACAACGGTGTCGCCGTTTTCGGCGGTTGGCTGTTGCCGGACGAGGACAAGATTGCCATCCTGGATGCCTTTCTCGTTCATCGAGTCGCCGGTGGCCCGGAGAAGAAAGTAGCTGTGCGGCTTTCGTGCCAGCGCCGTCGAGACCGGATAGGTGCACTCGATGTTCTCTTCGGCAAAAACCGGTGTGCCGCACGGGGCTGATCCTACCAACGGGACGTTTACAGTCTGAGCGTGTGAGTCCGTGTCTGGCAGGTCAGTTTTCAGCCGCATCCGGCCGCGGCCGGGGCGGCTGATATACCCCTTTGCTTCGAGCTTCTCAAGGACATAGGACACCGACCGGGGGGATTGATACCTCAGTTCTTTCATGAGCTCCCGGACCAGCGGAGCCCGTCCCTTATGAAGAATCGAGTTCCGGATTGCCCGAAAGGCCTCAAGTTCTTTATCTGTAAGCAGTTCTGTAGTCATCTTGCTCTTAGTTTATAACACTTTATGATAGCCCGTCAAGTAGTTTCTTTCTGCAAGACTACAATCTGAGCGACACGTTTCAGAAGCAGGAAGGATTGGCGAGCGCTTTCGCTACTACATGACGAGGAACGCCGGAGTTGCTTCTGCCTGGTTAGCGCAACGATAATAACCACGGATACCACCGTCTTGGGAGACCTTTATTCCAGTACCGTATTCGCTCAATGCAATAGCTGCAGCTAGACGGCCACCGCCAGAGCTACCTCCTGGTATATTTAATATGGCTCCCACCGCCATAATGTTACCTTTATAGTCAACAACGGTAGCACCGTCGATTGAGAGCAACTCCAACCTTAGACGGCGGTCGAGATTGTGAATCGGACCGTTTCCAATGACCGTACGCAGAAACGAGGCCTTTTCTGATTGTTGATTACCAACATGATCTGCATCCTTGGGGACGATATTCTTTAATCGACTCATATTTCCACTGGACACAATGCCGACACATGCACCTGTTCTGGCGAAGGACGCGTCAAGACAACTGGCATATATGGCGCGTCGGACCTCCTGGTCCTGACAACCCTTCATTTGAGTGATTACAGGTTCATGCGTCATGAAATACCAGCGTCCATTCCTTCGTGCAAAGACCAACTGGGCATCGCGGATAACCAGTATTTCGCCCATGCGATTCAGTACTAACGCTATTCGACCCTGTTGCGCCCTTGTCCAAGCAGCAATCGGAGAGAGCCTATGGGGTGCGTAATTGGGAGGATCGATCGGGACATTCAAGGATTCATATCGCACAACGTGGCCAGATAGATTGACGACAAGCATTGTATCAAAGCCGTTAGTTGGCACAATGCAATAGTCTTCGTTCCAAAGATTCGACAAAAGGACACCGTTCGGTTGCATAGCATCTTCGAAACCCATCGCGGCGGATATTGGCTGCCCTTCATAGAGTCTGTTAGCTAAACTATCGAGGTGATCAATCGCGGCGAGTAACGTTGCCTCTGCGAGGGGACTATCGCAGAGTGACTTAGTAACCACTCTTCTCTCGAATGTAGAAAGTATATCGGGCTCGTAGGGCTTTCCAACTGCACTTTCAATCTCCTCCAATGCCTTTACAAAGGCTTGATTTACTCGGAACTCCGTCACAAATGGTGAGGTGGTTTTGGGAAATGGTTGATTCCTCCGCAGCACAAGACAGTAATCATCCTGTTTCCGGGGCTTTATCTCGATTGACTGGATATCCCGCCATCGGACCGCAGCGCGGCTAGAGTTAGACGCTCCAAACTGCTGCTCCAACGTAGCGCCGGAGAATAAGGGCACAAGATGGCCTTCAACGATTTCTCGGAACTTCTCGCGCTCCACTACAGATTACCTCTCATTTCGTTCAATCACTTCACTAACGTACCTTTTCGGCACTGGCTAAACTACTTCTTCTTCGGAGCGAAAGGCGTGCGTACGCAAGCGTCCAGTTTTCTATGTACATAGGATACCATTGTCAGTAGGTCGATAGCGTCCTTCTCCTCCAGTTTCCAGACAACCTTCGGGGTGTGGGCGTGCGGGTTTCTGAAGGCTCCGAAGATGCCTTTCAACAGATTGACGAAGCCCTTCTGCTCCGACTGCTCGCTTTCAGTTTCAAGTTTGCTAAGCGCCAGTAGCGGGTGACTAATTGCGAACGCCTCGTCAAAAAGTGCTGCTCCGTCCGCTGTCAGGCCAGTCATTGACCTAATGCGCTCTGCTATGCCCTTGGTGGCTTCGAGCACCGCGTGGAAATAGTTGTTCTGAATGAGTTCAGAACGGCAATACTTGAGAACCTCAGCGTGTACCTCCCGCCCTTGAAGCTTATGGCGTAGAGTCTTGGCCCTTTCTTCGGCCTCTTCCAACGTGGTTGCCTTAGATGTCAGGGATAGTTTGCCCTGCTTACTCAGGGATAATCCGTAAAAGGCCAAGATTTTGTTGAGATCAGATCGCGAACTCTCGAAGAAATCCGGCTGGTTCACGAATCGGACAGGGTCCATTACGGCCATAATAAACTGACAAACAGCGTTGGCGCAGCCGTCCGCATTTTGCTGGGCAATCAGGGTAGACCTCATTCTCCGCCACTTGGTATTTGACTCAGCTGGGCGTTCCTGGATTCGGCACTGATTCAGCAGGGGCTCGATCTCACCTCCGGTGACAGCTTCGCCCAATACGCGTGAGATTTGCTCAATAGCAGATGCTGAAAATGTTGGGATTCGCATACTCATATACGACCTGATGGATTAGGGAGATGGCGAGTAATCACCAAGTTCTACACTCTCTAGTCGACCGATTCTTCGATAACGGCAATAGACTGCTGATCTAGATCATACATCCTGTAAACCAAGTCATCGATAGCGCGGTCAAGAGATGCGCAGCCTGTCCCTGAACTTGACCTTTCTGCGATCTGCCGCGTAAGTTGGCAAATCTCTTGTGCAAAGCCAGCATGATCGCTCGGGAACGGCATTACCCTTAGCTGTGGCGCTTGAAACTGGAAATAACCTCCGCTCATCCTACTTCCGCCAAAGTATTCGGCATATACAAACTGAAACAACTTCGAGTTAACGAAGCCACAGAGGAACAACAGCCTATCCACGTCTGGTCCGTACGCGCAATTCGTGTTCAGCGACGCGTACTCACCCTCTATATCCGCAAAAGCTTCGACCCTCTTAGCCATCTTCGCGAAAATTACCTTTGGCGAGTCGTACACCTTCCTTCTTGATGCTGGTATATTAGCTGTCATGTCAAGATAGGGAGTCGCGTAGGATTGACCCTTATGTCTCATAGGTTGCTTGCCCCACAGACTGACGAATCGATCTATAGTCCCTGTGTTCACCAACTTCTTTGTGTCGGGTTTTTGATTCAGACCAATGTACTTCGTAAAGTCATCAGACTCCTTTGCTGTTGAGGTCGCCCGTACCCTAGCAAACTGCTCAAGCGGCATCGATTTTCTTTCCACACTACGCAAGATGGGATAGTGAGATGAAAGAACATATCCCCATAGATTCTCCGGGAGTGTAGTCAAGGATGCTGACGGGAATGCTTGACGTGAGAAGCTCTCACTTCGGACGCTCTCCAACTGAGGCGGTACTGGGCGCAAAGTGAAGAATTCAGATTCCGCAGTGCCCTTGAGGAGAAACGTCAGGATAGGATACACAGAAACCTCTTGGAATACTGGAATGTTCGACAAGTCAACGAATTGGTGTATCGAGACATGGCTTATGCAGTAATTGCGAAAAGCTTTTGCATAAGAGGCGGACAGGTACTTGTTAGGCGTGATAAATGCAAGCATGCCCCTTGATGCGAGTATTCTGATACCCTGTTCAAAGAACAGAATGTAAATATCTAGCGCTCCCACAGCCGACTCGTAGTTGGCACGATAGCCCCTGAGTATTGATGCTTGGTAACTTCTCTTCATCTCCATCGCGTTAACGTAGGGCGGGTTTGCAATCACCACATCGAACCCGTCATTGGCACTGAACACCTCGGCAAAGTTTAACCTCCATAGAAAGAAAGGTCGAGTATTGGTTTGTTGAAAGCGACGTACGTCCTTAAGCTTCTCGGATTCTCTCTGCTCCTTGAGAGTTGTCTCTATAAGATCCCAGGTTAGAACGTCGATCTGCCTCTTTAACTGATCTTTCAGACGTTTGTTGTGGGCGGAGAAGAACTGCTCGTGCAATTCAAGCAGCTTGTCCGCCTTTGAAAGGATTTCCGACTTGCCATAGAGTCCAAGCTCATCCTGACCGTTTGACCACGGTTTATCGAGTTCCTTGAGCGCCTTGTCTATTTCTTTCAGCCGCTTCTCAAATTCTGCCTTCCTCACCTTTGTGAGCTTTCTATCAGTATTTAGCTGAATATATTCACGCTGAATCTTTGACTGGTCGCGCTCCAACCGCTGGCGGACTATCGCTTTCTCTTCCTGCTTCTCGAAGAACCGCTCATCAATAAGTTTGATGCCCTCATAGTCTTCCAGCAGGCTGTTGCCCTGCATGATTTTGTAATCGAGGTTCGGCAATGGCTTGATCTGTTTGTAATCATCCTCATCCACTATCAGCGAAAGCCAAAGCCTGAGCTTGGCGATCTCGACTGCGCCAAGATCGATATCTACGCCGTAGAGCGAGTTTTGGATTGCGTGACGTTTCAGGTCATAAGCCGTGCGCTCTCCGTTGCCCAAAAACTGGGTAAGGACCATGCGGGTGCGCACGATTTCCGACATCATGCCGACAAGGAACGCCCCGGACCCTACCGCCGGGTCGCAAACTTTGATATCAGCCAGCTTCTGATCTATCGCCTCCGCATTGTCGCGAATGGATTCCGGGAGTTTGTATTTGTAGCGGCCCCGCTCCTCACCGCGTTCGTTTACGAGAGTGTCATTTTCCTGAGCTGTCTCGCCATGTTTGATAAGGGTCTCGATATCTTCGCGCGGCACATTACTTTCAAGCTCGGTGGCCAGATGATTGATCAGACTCTCCTGACACATGTAATGGACAATCTCGCGCGGTGTGTAGTACGTGCCCTTAGATTTACGGTCTTTGACCTCAAGCAGATTCTCAAAAACCTTCCCGAGCATCTCCGGATCAACGGCCACTTCCTTTTCAAGCGGTTCGTCCTCCTTGACCGTGAAGTTGTACCGGTCGAAAACGTCAAGGATGCCGGTGCCGGTGTCGCCTTGTTTGGTCTTTTCATCGTTGGAGAACAGTTCGTTGGAAAGCAGGATATCGGTATCAACCCAATCGTAGTTGTTCAGGGGGTCGAATAAACCGCCGTTGAGAAACGGAATCTTGCAGTCAAAACGGTCGGCATAGTTCTCTGAACGCTCAACCGCCAGCGTATTGTAGAAGAGTGGCTCTAAGATGTCGTTAAAGAAATTATTGAATTTACCGTGATTTCCGAGAAACAACTCGCGCAAGAACGCTTTTGAACCAGTTCCCCAGGCTGCCTTACGCTTAACCCCAAACCAGCCCTTTTTCTGTAGGAAATAGAGAAACACGATCTGGCCGAGGAGCTTTTTGGCGAAATCAACGGTATCGACACCCTTTGATTCGAAGTCTGCCCGAATCTCTTTGTCTTTGGCCACCAATGCGTCCAGAGCGTCTTTGACCTTGAGATAGAGCTCCCGATACTGCTCGAAAAACTCCTTGGTGACCTTCTCAATCCTGAATGCTGCTTCAAGGTCAGCCAACTTGGGGTTCTTATCGGTGTTTTGCAGAATCGGCAGAAGCTGGCTTTGAGCTGTATGGCTATTTTCGTTCTTTCCGACAAGGAATGAGTAGCGCCGGGCGGGAGTGAGTTCTTCCTTTACTTTGACACGGCCCTTCTCAGTGGTCTCGATCTTGTAGTCCATCTTGATGAACGAGAAGCGCCAGTCGTCTTCGTTCGGAGACACAAAAGCCACCAGTGCGGCATCTTTCAGCTCGTTTCCGCGACTCCCCTTGAGATACTTCGCAATGAATTTTCTTTGACTGGCACGAGCTCGTTCGAGTGAGGTAGTCTTTTTAAGATGCACTACGAGAATATCTACTTTGTTGCCGTCTGCGTCCTCATATTTTCCAATACGCTCCAGTACATCGACCGTATTCCGAAAATCCGCGAATATATAGTTTCCGCGGTAAGTGAATCGATCAGGGTCTATCCTGTTGAGAAGATTTTTGCAGAATTTCGTGAACTGCCCCTTGTCGAACGGTTGTTCAAACGTATCTGTAATGAGCTTCTTTGCTGCTTCTCGCTGCATACTATTCCCCCAGTAAATACTCTGACAAGATTACTTCACGTGGCCCGCCAACTTTGGCAGCCGATTCGGCAAGGTGGCTTTCCAGAAACTCGGACGGGATATTCTTCTGCAGGACGGCCAGCATCTTCAGGGGATTGACTCCCTGCTTGACCACCATGTTCATCTCTTTCAGGGTAGTCTTGGCAGTTTGTCTGGGAAGTCCGCCTTCCTGAAGTTGTCTCATGACCTTGCGGAGGTATTCTTCCTGTTCTTCGGTGAATTGTCGGTAATCCCGAATGGCCCGCAGGATTTTGAGCAGTTGCGTGGCGGTATCCCGGCCGCCTTTCAGCTTAGTCTCGGGGACGTCCTCAGTAGTAGCATACAGGAAAGCCTCTTTGTTCTTGTCGAGCAACCGGTAGAAATCGGCTCCGAGTTTTTCGCGTTTGGTGTCAGGGACGGTCTCCAACAACGAAGCGGCGGCGATAAAATCGAGTTCCTCTGCGTCGCCTGCGGCTGCAAGATAGAATTTCTGGAGCTTGCCCTTGCGGAAGTATGTCAATAAGCGGTCACCCTTGGCGGTTTCTTTACGCGCAGTCCTGGCCTTCTTGGGGAGTCGCTTGATTCGTTCAAACAAGTCAGGGTCATTATCACGAATGTCTCGAATCAACTGAAAGAATTTCAGAGCGCTTTCTTCCTCGCCATCCTCGCCCGTGATTGTCTTCTTGGAGATCAATCGGTCGAAGAGCTCGTGATGTTCGACTGCTTCACCTTCTGTCAGAAGTCGGGCATCGGAACCCAGCAACGTAATGAAAGCGTGTATCTTCGCTTCGGCAGCCTCCTTGAGCTTGATTTGGTCGTTGGACTGCTTGGTCGGGAAGAAATTGAAGGTATAGATTTTATCAAAGCTGGTATCGACACGATTGATACGGCCAACCCGCTGCATGAGTCTTGTTGGGTTCCAGGGGATATCGTAGTTGACTACCACGTTGGCACGGTGCAGGTTGACTCCCTCGGAAAGCACTTCTGTGGCCACAAGCACCCGGTAGTCATCCTTTGGGAAGCGTGCTCTTGCATCGAAGTTCTCAATTACTTTCTCGCGGACATTCGCGCTTGACGATCCGGTGTAATCAAGGACGGCGTCGCCAAGCGTTTTCTTCAGGTTTGTTGTCAGATAATCGGCGGTCTCTTTGGACTCGGTAAAGACAATCAGTTTGTTCTCTTTGAGTACCTTCCGGCTCTTGAGCATATCCACGAACTTGAGTAGTTTAGGATCGCGCGTGATGCCCTGCCACAGTGTGCGAATCTGCTTCAGGAGATTAAGGTCGTGCTCGAGGTCTTGTCGGAAATCCTTGCGGAATCCTTTCGCCTCATACTTTTCGGCCTTACCCTGTTCAATTAACTCTACCACTCGGTCCTCATCCCCATTTGCCAGTAGCTCGAATATCTTGGCAGAGTATTCCTTGCTGACATAGACCGAGCCTTTGTCGAATTGCTCAAGAAATAGCTCGTACGAGGCAATGAAGCGATTGATCGTATTCCGAAATGCGAAGAAGCTGCTCTCCAGCCGCTTGACTAAAAGGATCTTCATGAAGCGACCCATATTCCGTTGGGCAAGCTGCTCGGGTTGTTCCACCTCACCGGTGTAATAGAGTAGCGGCATATACCGGGCATACTTGAATTTCTGGGCAATCAGCTTGATGGTCTCATTGAAGACTCTGTCTTCGTCATCGTTCAGTTCGTAGTACGCCGGTTCCGGGTCTATAACTTCCGGGAACTTGAGTCCCTGTTTCTTCAGGTCATCCGGGAAGTGGTCCTCGATTTCCTTTCGAGTGCGACGAACCATGAGATACTTGAGGACTTTGTCCCGAATCTCTCTTGCGTTCTCTTTTGTCACCTGAATGAACTTGGTTTGGTCCTTTTGCCTATCAAGGCCTTTGAGCCGATTCTCAAGCTGATTGAAAAACCGCTCAAGGTCAGGAGTGCCGGGGATCGTGCTCTTCTTCGATTTCTGGAATAGCTTAATCTGGCTAAGGATATCCTTGGGTGAGTTGTTGAAAGGGGTCGCGGTCACAAGCACTACCCGTTTACCCCGGCAAACCTGCGCCAGTTTTTCATAAGTGATGTTCGTCTCCGTCCGGAAACGGTGAGCCTCATCAATGATAATGTTCTTGTACTTTTCGGTACCTCGCTTAATCAACGTATCGAGCTTGCCAAGAGACTCAAAGTCGGCGCTAACACGGAAATCTGAAAAGACATTCGGCCAGGAGCCGGGGTTATCCCTCTCAAGAAGCACTGGCGGGGCAAGGACCAGATTCCGCCCTTCCAGCTGGCTGGCGAGCATGGCGGCCATATAAGTCTTGCCCAAACCAACTACATCAGAAATGAACGCGCCGCCGTATTCGTCGAGAATCTTCTTGGCATTGAGGACAGCCTGTTCTTGGTATTCGAGCCTCTTGAACTCCGTGGGGACATACTTGAAAAACACATCTTCCTGAATGCTGATGTCATCCTTGAAATACTCATACAGGAACTTGAGATACAGCTGATGTGGGGTAATCGTATCATTGAGCCAGGTTCGGTCCTGAATGGTGCTGATATACTTGTCTTTGACTTCGACTGAATCAGCCCAGAGTCTCTCGAACTGCTCCTTGGCGTAATCATAATCGTTCCGGTCTTTGAGCTCGACGTTGAATTCCAGATTATCGACAAGGCCCGATTGGGTGAAGTTACTTGAACCGGTGATGACTCGACCGATATCACGGTCACCTTCGACGAACGTCATCAGATAGACCTTGGCATGGATATTCTCCGTCGGGTATGCCCGGATTTCGAGTTTACCAGACCGAAGCCATTCCAGGAATTTGTGCACGCCCTCTTCGATCTCTCGCTTGTCGTCAGAATTCGCAAGCTCGGTTGCGACTGCCTCTCCGAAGTGCTCTTTCGCCTCGGCATGAGAAAATGGTAGAGATTCCTGCTTAGCGTCATTGATAAGGTCGACGGTCGATTTGCCTGTGCCAATTCCGATCAGAATGCGAATCTTTTCAGTCTTTTCGAGCGACTTGTAGAGAGAGTGAAAACCGCTTGTGAAAAAGTAACCCACCAGGACGTCAAAGTACCGCGTGTCTTTAATCAGCGTCTGAAAGCGATTAAGCAGCTTTCGGTTTTCTTCATTCGTAATGAATGTCAGGTCATTGGTCATAGTCTTAATTGTTCCCCCGTAAAATATGGCTCACACCGCTCCGGAGAGATTCAACTACCTGCTCGAATGCCGGCAGACTCTCCACCTGATGTGCCAGGCCCCGCTCCCAGAATCTCTCCGCTTCAGTGAGCTGGTTCGGGACAAAAAAATCTTTGATCTGAGGTGCCGGAATCTGCTTGGCTTCACACTTCTTATTCAGGATATCACGGGTGAGTTCGAAATCGAAATCCCCTGCATGGTCATTGAGGAGGAGGCAAACGTCGTAATAATCTCGGCTCTTGCCACGCTGGAGGATGCTCCTGAGCTTCTCCGCAACGATTTCCTCAAGTGCATATGCAGGCAGAGACGCGGGGATATCGTCCGCGTATTCTTGAACAACGTTCGACTCCGGTGTTGGAAGCACTATCTCCTCGTTGAACGCTATATCGACTCGAATATTGTTCTTCTGTCCGCTGGTCTGTCGTAGGGGTCCGTCGTAGGCCAACTTCAATTGAGCGGAAACGATATCATCAGAGGATTTCGGATATTGTGAAAACTCGCTTACGCGCAGTGTTAAGCCAAACATATCACCAACACTTTCAACCGCTTGCTGGAATAGGCTTTGAATCTGATCGGGAGTAAGCTGGCTTCGTGATGTGAAGTCGAGGTCTTCCGAGTATCGCCAATCGGGATAGTAGCATTTCTTGAGGGCGGTGCCACCCTTGAAGACGAGTGCCTCCCTGAATTCAGGATTGGTAGCAAGCGTTATGAGCGTTTTCGAGAGAACATAGTCCTTTTCAATCACGCCGGGATGTATTGACTTCCTGCCGGCTATGGCACGTATGGCGTCGGCGTTAATCATAGTCTAATGCTCAATCCACTCGGTCAGATTTGACGGTTTCACGTTCACGCGGACCCGCCACTCTGCACTCTGGGCGTGATCTGTAGATGCTCCATGCGGATCCAAATCAACATAGCCATAGGTCAGGCGGTCCTGCAGTTTCGAGCGGATACCTGAATCAAGAATGTTCAGAGTCTCCAGCAGATAACCAAGTCTTTTGACGATGGCGCTATTGCCCATGCGATCAGCGTACTCAAGCATGAGCTCAAAGTTGAATTCATCCCGCCCGTTCCACAGCCCCTTGGCGACCTCGACTATTTCTCCGGAATAGCGCGGCTGATCCAGACAGTCGATGATGGTTTTCTCCTTACTTGCGATTGATACCTTCTGGTCGCCGATCCACTGCTCCTTGAAGCCAAAAAATCGTTCGGGGCGCAACTTGACGAACTTGAACTGCGTTCCAGCCAGTTTCACGGGGCGCTTGAGTTTCGTCGTGGCAATAAAGACTGTTCGAGAAGGCTGTTCGGTCCAACCGTAGAAGTGAAGGGCCGTCCAGTAGCTGACGTAGTAGGGATCGATCAACTGGGCGGCGATAATCATGCTTTCTTCGGTGAATTTCCCAGTCTTCCAGGCTACAGGCGGAATGACCAGATACTTGCCTTTTTCGATCCGCTGGAGCTTGTTCTTCTTGGTCAGAGAATGAATGATCTTGGAGGTGAACGGCTTACTGAGCTCCAGAATCTTTGAAGCTTCGTCAACCGTAAAAATCCTCTGGGATCGTTCTCCCAGGGAGGCTAAGAGATTTTCTTCTTTTGAGCTTATTCCCGGCATCTATTCTTTCGATTAGCGATTATTACTATTTACGGTAAGAATGGTATTACAAAACAACAATGTTGTCAAGCGGAAAGACGAATCGGACCCTATAGGCATGGGCATTACGATAACATGACAATTCGCGCGATCCGGGCCAATTTAGTCGGGCCTACAAATGAACAAAGATAGATACGAAAACCTGGCCAACTTAGAATCAGTCGCCACTCAAGATAGTATTGGAACTTGTCGGGTATGGCTGCGGCACCGTGCTCACACTTGTCGCGATTAAAGTTGACAGCGTAATTGCGAGAATCAGGATAACCATCGAGAATAGACCATTTCGAACGGACTTATGGCTAGCATGGACCAAATTGGCCACACGCAAATTTGCCAATCTATTCAGGTCCAGGCATTGCAGTTGCTTGGCTACAAGCAGCTTGGGGTTTTCAATACTAACTTCATCCTCGATGTCGAGATCAAAAGTCTTCTGAATGCCGAGTGCTAGTAGCGCAAGGAATCCAGCTAAAAGAAGAAAGACGCTCGTGGCTGCGAGGGCGAACGCCAAAACGTAATTGAGCCAGGAACCTGCCAACAATTGGCTGTCATGCAACGTGATGATCTGCCCGGCACCGGCGAAAAAGATTGACGCGGCAAGAGTTGATGAGGCGACGATGATTTTTGCTTTGTCGAGGAGGGACTTAAGACGCTCTGCGTCCTTTGCCCGATGCCCGGTAACGAGTTCAATTGAGGCGTTAATCCTCGGCTCCTCCAGCTTCGTGTCCGAAGAACTCCGTTCTTTAATCTTGCAGGACAAACGGCAATGAGCGCTGATCAGAGAGGGAAGATCGCAAAGCAGCTCTTGGACTATTCGATCAATTAACACTGCTCGACAACCCCCCTTGCAAGGATTCTTGCCAGAGACATATCTATGGGGAGGCCAGCGCGATCAACAAGCCAAGCCCATTCGCCGGTCGGATTCACTTCGAGGAAGTAATACTTGTTTTCGTGAAGTGCTAGATCGATAGCGCCAAAAGTGAGTCCCAACTTCTTCGTTAGGTGTCGGCACTTCCTTTGAATGCCGTCGGGCAGAGTAATTGGGTGATAACTGAGGTTCATCTTGGCTTTTCTCCAATCGCCCATTACGGGCCTGTTGTCGCCTAAGATGGAGACAGCAAAGAGGTCTGTATCTACGATCGTGACCCGGATGTCAGTCTTTGAGCATAATGCCTGCTGAAGTATGAACGGAGCTTGTTTTAACGATTCGCTTCTCAATTCAGACATTCGCATAATATTGGTATAGCCGAATAGTTCTTCGGAGCCGGAACGAACCAAGACGGTGTCTAGACCCTTGACGGCGACAAGATCTTCGTTATTGAAGTGCAATACTCCTTCACAGAGACAATTCACGATCAGTGTAGACGGAACATCAAGACCTGTTTGTCGCGCCGCCTTAAGCTGAATTGCTTTGTGTTCGGCAAGGTATGTTGCGGCGGGATTATTGACCCATTGGCATTGGTCAAACACCATCAAACTGCGATAGAATGAGGACCACTGAATCCGCTGATGCTGTTCATCAATTGTAAAGGGAACACCATATTCTCGCAGAAACACTGGTCTTCTGAAGTAGATGGAACGGAGTTTTTCACGTGCAATAGTGAATTTAATCTTGGCATTTCGCCCATGTAGAGTCATGCCAAGAGGGTCAAACTCGAGTTCCCAACTTGGCAGGTCTTCGGAATTCAGCCGAAAATACGGAGTGCCCAACTCCTGCAGTCTGGCGACAACATAGTCAACGGACAGGTCAAACTTACTAGATAATACAAAAACCTCGGGGTACAGACAGCCACTAGAACTTGGTGCTGGTCTATTCGCCTTTTTGGTCCTCACCAGTTTCGACATCCTGTTTCTTCGTCATCGGTGGTTTCTTGTTGTCCGAGCGCACATAAAGTTCTCCTGATGAAGAAATTCGCCAAGCTCCAATGCGGTCATCGTATACACAACCTACAGGCGATAAGTCGACCGATCGAGTGTCGCAGGTCATCGCCTTCCTCAGAAGAACATGTCTAATTGTAGTAGACATTACTCACCTCTTCTTTTCTTGAAAGGTAAATCGCAAAATAGAAAAATTTAACAGTTATGTCAACGTATTTCGTGAGTGAAAAAAGGACCTGAAACTTGCGTCTCAGGCCCTCATGATGAAAGAGCAAATCGCAATTCAAGCGGCTTGTCTGAGCAAGAATCCCGCCCGCCGTTCAAGGTCAACACGCGCGTCGATGTGCGAGTAGGTTCTCGCCCGGGCAGTCAGGCCTTGGACCAAACCCCAGACTGTGGTCGGGTCTTCGCCCTCGGCGAGTCCCTGGTTCCAGGCGTCCGTGATTTCTTTCTTGGAAAACGGCTTCGATGAAAGGGAAACCAAAGTGTCATCCAGACTATCACCGACTTTATGTCGCATGGCGTTCTCGACCACCTCTCTGATCGTATTGCCGACCGTCCTGCTTTCGACAAAACGGTTGAGAGCCGGTATCGCGTCCGCATAGAAACGGTCGATGGCTTTGGCGCGGTGGACGATTTTGAGTTCATAGACGTCCTCGGCGCCCCAAACCACTCCATTGCCACAAATGTGATTGTAGAGGAATGTCGTAAGACCGAATGTCGATGCCCCGGTCTCGGAATTCCAGATGAAGAATCCTCTGCTGAGCTTGGCGTTGCCGACCTCGACCGGTGTCTCGTCGGTCACGAGAAAAACGAACATGTCGCGGTCAGAGGCATACAGGCCGGTCGGTTCGTTGCCGTGCCCGGGCGGCATATGCCAGCCGGTTCCACTGACCGCCTCTTTGAGAGGGGCGATAACGTCGTCGTCCCAGATTCTGCCGTAGGCGGGGCCGGTAAGCGCGGCGGTCATTGGACGGCGATCGTTGGTCTCGTGTCCATTGACGTTTCTCAACAGCAGCTTACACTTCTCGTCCGATTTTGAGAGTGTTTCCCGCAGGCAGTCAGCGGCGAGCGAAGCGGACAGCGTGCGAAGATACCGAGCCGGAGCGCATGCGTTTGAGCAAAGCTGGCCAAACGCCCAGTTGGTGAACAAGGCAGTGGATGAATGTCCGTTCAGTCCAAGCCCGTTTCGCTCGGTCACGGACAAATGGAGTTCGCGGAGATTCCGGGTCTCCTGGTGAGAAGAATGCCTGCGATTGCAGACATACTCGTGCAGGTCGTCGAGGGTTCTGAACCGCTCGTCCGGGGGACGCATTGCCCACTGCCGGTGTGCGTCGTACAGATTGTGCGTCACGTGACATCACCTCCTTCTAATTGACCAGTTCTTTGGTCGTGGTTGAGGTTTCGCGGGTAAGCCGCTGGATCAGGGCGCTTGCGCCCGAAACCGTGGCGTTATCCAGTCGCCTGACGCCGAGTTGCTCGCAGAGGTAGCGCTCGGCTTCGTCAACGCTCTTGTCCTGCTTTTCGGCCAGAGCAAACAAGCGTTTTTTCTGGGCCTCGGTGGCCGGTTTCGGATTCTTCGTGGGATTCGATCGGTTTGTCTCTGCCATCCCCGGGCGGTCATCCTGAGGCTTCGCCGACTGCGGCGGGTAGTCTCCGAACTCCTCCAGCGGAATGGCCCCGATGTTGACCGCGTCGCGGAGAGCCCTTGCTTTGGCTCTCGTGAGCGCTACGCGGATGATGTGCGGGACGGATCCGGCGCGGACATTCTCGGGATTGGCATCGCCGCAATCCATGAACACGCCCCGCCCGGTGGTGACAGTGGCGGTGCAGATTGCGGTCATTCCGTTGTCCTTGCTGGGCATTTGGTCGATGCGGGTCTCGATGCGTTGAAGACCCTGTTCGTGGGCTTTGGAGAGAAGCCCGGCGTAGGTCACGATGTCTCGCGTGGACACGTTCCCGTCTTCGTCGGTCACCTCGATGGTGGTGACCAGATTCTCAGTTGGCATGTCTGCCTCCTTGGATTGGATTGTGAAAGAACGATGGTTGACTACACCGTTCAGTCTATCCGACCGTCAGGAGACGACTAGTACCGTAGGCGGGCAAGCGTTGGGGACAAGTTTAGTGCAAGAATAGAGAGAGAGTTGCGTGCCAGGATATAGCACCCGTAGCAGTAAGGAGAAACATCGTATAACGGAAACGAAGGCACATGAATGCAGTGCCATAGCGTTAGTACAAGAAAGACGGAAAGGGCAAGATGGCCTCGTTTCTGTTATCGGCGCCTAATGACAAATATCAGATTGTTGTCTTGCCTAACCAAGTTGGACTTTGTGCTTGGATTTGAGTATGTCCAAATAGTTTGCAACGAGTTCGACGCCTCTGACGAGACGTCCAGCTTGCGAGATGTAGTCGAACGCCTGAATTCGGCCAAAGCCGCGCACACGAATCTGGTCACCCTTCCTAAGAGACATCTCCACGAGACTGGCGAGTTTACCAAACATGAAAACAGTATGATACTCCGTGTCGTTTGTAGTGTTGCCTGAGCGGTCTATCCAGCTAACTTTTGAGGCAATGCGCAAGGCGACGCGACGAGCGCCATTAGGAGATTCACTGATATCAGGATCAAGTGTCAGGCGACCTTTCAATTCGATGTTGTTGAAATCCATATGCTTTATGCTTAATTTGGCGATTAGAATGCGATATGGTGAGATTCGCTGGGATTTGTAACACCAGTATAATCCATGGATCATTATACCAAAAGCGCATTACAACCTGAATGGGACAAGTCAACATAGCACAAGGGGTAATTTTGTCAAGAGGAGGCCGTCTTCTACAAAGATATCCAAGGCTATTGCTGGGTAATAAGATACCGCAGGTTCAATTTCTGCGACGACGGAGGGGGAAAAATTAAAACAAGCACACTGAAATGCGCTTGTTTAAAAAAATCACATCTTGGTCGTGATTCTCCACTACCTTAGTAGCCACATGAAGAAGCGATAACAAAGAAGCGTGACTAACCAAGCAAAAGCCGCAACAAATCCCTCCACCTTCCAATTGCCGGAAATGAGGCCGCCTGCAAGGAAAACAAGTGACCAAAACCCTGCCGCAACAAGTGAATACCGCAATCGACTTGACATATGAGCCTCCAATCAGGCTCCACGATACAGTACCCACTTTTCCTGGACACCGTGCGGAGCCCAGTACTACGGGTTTTTTCGTGTTAACTCCTTTTGATAAAAATCAAATGGAAAGAGCGATTAGCTTACGAGGGTACCACATTGACGCTATATATGTCAAGTTTGCTTATCCACACGGCCCAACATAACATTCGCTAAATCTGTTGTGTGGAGGAGGGTGCCAGACTCATGAGCAGATGAGATTCTCCCCATGTCAAAAACATACGTCCTATGAGACACTTCCAGCGCCAAAGCGACGTTCTGTTCAACAAGCAGTATAGAGGTCCCTGAATTGTTGATTTCGGTCAGCTTGTCGCTGATGATTTCTACGTAATTCGGTGACAGACCCAGTGATACCTCATCTGCAATCAATAGCCGTGGCTTAAGCATAAGCGCCCGGCCAATTGCCAGCATTTGTTGTTCTCCGCCGGAGAGAGTTCCGGCCGTCCGCTTCAGCAATTTCTTGAGGGGATCGAAAAGCTGGAGAACCGACTCAATTGATTGCGTGATGTCGGCTTTCTTCCTCAAGAGATACCCGCCCATTTCCAGATTTTCTGCAACGGTCATACTTCCGAAGATGCGGCGTCCCTCCGGGACTACGGCGATACCCATCCGTGCAAGCTGATCCGCAGACTGCCCCGTTATGTCTTTACCGTCATAGATGACGGAACCGCTCGCCAGTGTGCCGTTGTAGTAGTCGAGCAAACCGGCGACCGCCTTGATTGCAGTCGATTTGCCCGCACCGTTGGGGCCGATCATTGCGACAACCTCGCCTTCATTGACGCAAAACGACGCATCGGAAAGGGCCTTTACCGGGCCATAGCAGACCTCCAGATTTTTGGCTTCAAGAAGCAATCTTGCGCCCTCCCAGGTAAGCGGCCTGGACTTCGGGGTCGGACTTTATCTGGTCCACCGTACCCTCGGCGATTTTGCGCCCGTAGTTGAGGACAATCACGTGCTCGGAGATATCGGATACGACTTTCATATCGTGGTCGATAAACAGGACCGTGATTCCTTTGGCCTTTGTCTCTGAGATTATGCCTTTGACCTGGTCGATTGCGACCGGCGAAAGACCGGACATCGGCTCATCAAGCAACAGCATCTTCGGATTCAGAGCAAGAGCGCGGGCCATTTCAACCAATCGCCGCTGGCCATGTGACAGCTCGTTCCCCATTGCATTCGCCTTATCCTGCATCTTAACAGACTCAAGGCACTGCATGGCTCGTTCGCGGATTTCATGTTCTTCTCGCCTTATTCGCGACTGAGATACCAACGTGGGCAGCAGCTTCTCGCCCAATGGGTAGCGGAAGGCGACCATGACGTTTTCCAGAACGGTCAATTGGCTACACAGGCGAATCATTTGGAATGTCCGTCCAATTCCCGCTCGTGAGATTCTATGTGGTGGTAAGGACGTAATGTCTGAATCATAGAGTCTAATCTGTCCCGCATTGGGCCGCAGCAACCCGCTGATTAAATTGAAAACGGTAGTCTTGCCGGAACCGTTCGGCCCAATCAAAGCAGTTATTTTACCTGTCTGTATTTCGACGGTAAGTTCATCAACCGCTTTGATTCCGTTGAAGGATTTCGACAACTTCTCTATTGTTAGGACAGAAACTGCCATTATCAAAACCTGTACTTTCCGAGAATACCCTGCGGGCGTTTAAGCATCAAGACGACTAACAGCAGGCCGTAGGTCATTTGCCTTAGCGGGGCCGCGACTGAACTCGGTAAGCCGACAAACCGAAGTAGCTCCGGCAATACAACAAGAATGATCGCGCCGATGAATGAACCGCGGATCGTTCCCATACCGCCAAAAACAACCATTAGTAGAATCGTTATTGACTCCATGATCGTGAAACTCGACGGGTCGATGAAACTTATGTAGTGAGCGTATAGGCTACCGGCCATTCCGGCAAAGAAGGCTCCGATTCCGAAAACGGTGATTTTGTATCGCTCGACATTCTTACCCATAGTGGCAGTGGCCACTTCCTCCTCGCGAATACCGCGCAAGACAAGGCCGTAGGGTGAACCTACAATACGGTTTATCACGAGCGTAGTGAGCAGGATCACGGCAGTCACTATCAGAAGGAATGACCAGCCGCCCGTGATTGAATAACCGAACAGACCAAAGCTGGGAATTCCGGGCAGGCCCAGGGGGCCGCGCGTAACATCAACCCAGTTCTTGGCGATTGAATAGACGATAACCGCAAATCCAAGGGTGGCAAGTGCGAGATAGTCTCCGCGGAGCCGCAGGGCGGGGATTGATATTGCGATTCCGACGATGGCGGCTGCTGTGGCGGCGGCGAAAATGCCAAGCCAGGGGGATACGCCGTAGTTCAGAGCGAGCAAGGCAGAGACGTAGGCGCCGACGCAGGAAAATGCGGCGTGGCCGAGTGCGGCCATTCCGGTATAGCCAACAATCAGGTTCAGGCTCATGGTCAGAATGACATATATTCCGGCAATGATCAGGATGTGCAGCAGGTATTCCATCTCACACCCGGTCCTTTGCGAACTTGCTGCCCAGAATGCCTTCGGGTCGCAACAGCAGGAAGATAATCAACACCGCGAAGGCAATTGCGTCTTTCCACCCGGCGGATATTTTCCAGATTCCGAGATTTTCGACGATGCCGAGAAAGAACCCGCCGATCATCGCACCGGGGATGCTGCCAATTCCGCCAATGATAGCCGCGATGATGCCCTTGATCATGGCGTTTAGGCCCATAGTCGGTTCGAGATTCGTCTCCAGTGATATGAGGATCCCCGCCGCTCCTGCCAGAGCCGAACCAAGAGCAAAGGCATACATGATAATCCGTTCGGAGTTGATACCGACAGTCCGTGCGGCCATTGAGTCGTCTGCCACGGCGCGCATGGCTTTGCCAAGCTGTGTCCTCTTTATGAATAGCCAGAGGCCAATCAGCAGAACAATACTAACTACCAATATCAGAATTTGATGATCGGTAATGATTGCGCCGAGGACGCGATGGCCGACCTTTACCCGGCCGGTACGGAGCGTCAGGATTTGTGCGCCGTAGAGAAGTTGGATGGAATTTTGGATGAAGATAAAGACTCCAAATGAGGCGAGCAGATAGACAAGATTGGATGCTTTCCGTTTTCTGAGAGGCAAATAGACCGTGCGGTCAATCAGGACACCGACAGCCCCCGCAACCGCTGAGGCAAAAAAAAACTTAGGATTGGATTCCAACTCAGACCGATGACAAGACTATATGCCACGTACGCACCCACCGCATACACCGCCCCATGCGCTAAGTGGAAAAATTTCACAGTGCGGTAGATAACGGTAAAACCCAGGGCAATGAGTGCATAGATGCTTCCACCTATCAAGCCATTTATGACTAACTGCCAACCAACCAAATTAATCGTCTCGTCTTTTAATAGTAAGGTTATTGATTTGATCCGGCCAGAGTGCTATTGGCCCGTCTGCAGAAATAGATATTACAACGACTTCCGGCGAGCACTTCTTCGAACGGAGATTAGGTAGCGTGGAGAGATTTGCAGAACCATGTGTCTTCGAACCCTTGCCAGACATAGCTTTCACTACATCAAGCCTCGCCATATCACTGCAATCAATAGTGGAGAGAATGTCACTGAGCCCCCAGGCAGTACGATTATGAAAAGGGTAAATGGCCTTTCTTGGAAACACTTTGGACGGCGTAATTAGACAGGCACCGTCAGTAATAAGAGCCGCATGTAATAGATACTGCGGGGCATCCAAGCCGAGATTTCGAAGCCAGCCAGGCAATAAGAATTCCATATCGACTAAGTATTTCTCAACTTGCTTGTATGTTCGAGCGAGAATAAGAGCAGCACCCTGACCGACATTTGCTGAGACCTTTCTGATTGATTTCTCCACTTTTACCAGTCTTGGATCGTCCTCCTCTATTCCCAATTGTCGCATAATTACTTCACGGAGACTCTTCACATCTGCAAGCCTTTCACCTAGGGGGTGGTGGATCTTACCCTCTGCAACCTTCCACAAAGCCAAGAGCTCACCCCTTCCAGCCTTTGGTACATAAATTCTAATTTTACCGGCTCCACTTGAACTTACAATTGCAAGGTCAATGACTTGCTCTTCCGATTCTTCCAAATGGGTACGTGCGTCATTGCTCTTTCGACAGATTCGCTCAATGGCCCAGCAAAACAGATCATCGTTATCTATCACTGGTTCAGCGTACAGTCGTGATTCAACCTCATCTGGAGTCTGAAGACGAAGGATTTTTGTTAGACTTTCCACCGCAACATTATAGAAACCTACTACCCGGGGTACCTGAAAAAGTGAATAGTTCGCAGTGCAAATCTTTTTGAACAAAGCAGGGTCGAAATGCGTTAGAGAATCTGATTTCGAATGTAAATGCTTAAGTTTACTTGAGTCAAAAAAGTCGATTGTCAGAACTTCTGACACGACAGGGAAAATCCGCTCAGTTCCTGCAATGAAGTTGAATTCACATGGTCGACCTTCATGTTGACTGAATGCAAGCTCTCCGGCCAACCTCATTAGCGGTTCCAATGAGTCATTATATTCAAGATCATGATCCTTTAGGAGCTGAACAAAGTCAGTTTTGACTCTATCCCATTGATCGGGTTTTGTGGGACCCTCACTACTAGAGTTGCGAGCCCATCGAGTAGGAGCCCATAACTCTCCAACTTGCGCAGTGATTTCGTCTTCAACGAGTTTCGGTACATTTTGCACCAAGGATTCCACCTTTTGTGCGTCTTTGGGTGACTTATTCCAGAACAATCCAAGGCAAGATCGCTGTTGTTTCCCGCGTTTATAAAAATACAAATCAAGTTGAGAATATGTGAACTTAGAAAAAATAATGGACAGGTTTTGCCACATGAATAGAAATCTACGTGCTTTTTCTGTATCGTCTAACGGAGTGGGAATCCTATAGAGCACATTCAGAAAATCGTCAAGACACTTTTTGTAGTCGGGACTTGGTTGGCCAGCCCAAGCTTTCATTCCCATTGTGATTCCGTCTTGCTGCAGCCGGTTTACATGCTTATTGTAGCGCAACTTCAAAGCAGCCTGCAGTTGATTTGCATCGGATTGAACCTTCCGCACACCTATGTGTGCTTCTATCAAGGTAGCTAACTTGGAACCTTTGAAATGAGAGAGAAAGAGTTTAGGAATTGTCACCTCTATTCTCTGCCTGTCTTGGGTCGCTCTAAAGAGACTATCATTATTGCTCGCAAATGAGATCTTAACAACACATTGCGACTCCTGTCGGCCCATGCATTTCCACACTCTTTCAATGAGATAATCAGCGCGGTTGTCCGGAAATGTATATAACCATACGGCGGCTCTATTCTCCGCATCTTGATCAGGGTTCAGAGACTTGGTCCTTCCCTGTCTTCTCAAAAAGATCGCATGGCGACCCTCTTTGTTGGCCAACGCCCAACGAGAAAAGAAAATACGAGATGGGAACTGCTCTTTGGCCGGCCAATTGGCCGCCATATTCTGAAGTTGAGCGCGTAAGACCTTATAGACATTGTCCTCGTGGTCAACACCCGCAACATTTTTGCCGAACGATAGTTGCATATTCACGTCCTCAATCAAATGCATATATCACATGCATCAACTTCAGTCATCTGTGCGTCCATAGAAATTGGAACCGAGGTTAAGCAAATCCCTTTGGAGTCGAAAGTATTATCAAGTTTGGGAGATGTTGAACTGAAATTGTGGCACACCGTTCTATCAACAGGAGAATTCGGTAGCAACGCCTGATAAAAGTGAACATAGCCCTCGAGAGCGCTTGTTTTACCCTCCAATGCTCGGCTATAAATATGAAGTATGGCACGCCGCAGTAGAGCCCGACTGACGCTGAAACTGGTGGGATCTATTGCAGAGGAAGAACCGGTTGCAGCGAGATTCCGATGTGGGCAACCACCGGAATAGAAACTCCTTAAGTAATAATCGTCACATATCGGATAGTCCTTTATACCATGGTGGGACAGTTGACTGGACTTGGATTCGTCTATAACAATATTATTGCCATCCGATTCAGTGCAGCCCACGACAAAATGACCTGAAAGAGGTTCATTACGTCCCTGTACCTTGTAGCAATGAGATATAGAACCGTCTGGGTTGAAATTCAAGGCTCTATTCTTGAGTGATTGACAATAGTAATCCCGAGGCGAGTACAGGTTGGCCAGATGGGAATTCATTAGCCAAACTCCTTTTGCCTCGGCCAACTCAACAATCCGGTAGAACTCGTCTGTGAATTCCTCTGTGGTTGGCGCAAAGGATTGTGCAAACTCCTGTCCACGACCGTCAGCGGAAACTGCCTCAATATGAATGTACTTTGCCCCTACGTCTGCCAACCACGAAACTGAATCGTAAAGATATGGGAGATTGAGCTTTGACACTGTCATCCGCACTCTAAGATGGAGGCCAGCATCGACAAATCTACAAATCGATTCCTCTACTTCGCGCCCCGCTCCTCTTCCGTCATAGTATGTTCTTTGGTTGTCATTGCCTTTTCTCAAACCATCCCATGAAACTGAGAGAGCAAAATTGTGGGCAATGAGCCATTTCCGAACAGATGCTGTCATTACACCATTTGTAGTGATATAGAGAATCGGCAAGTTTTCTGGAGAAGCGTCCAAAAGATGCGTAGTGACAGCCCTTATTGTTCGGAAATTTGTAGTTGGTTCACCGCCCATGAAATGTATGCGCTCAAGCTTGTAGTCGGTCAGGAGTTTGTTGATTATGTTGATTGCCGTCTTCGGGTCCATCTTGCTTTTCTGCATAGGACTCGATTCAGCCCAGCAGTACCTACAGAAGAGATTACATTTCTTCGTGATATTCAAAACGACTTTGACAGCGTCCGATTTGGGCGCTGGTTGACGCGGCTCACTAAAAAAGCCGGACATTCGTAGTTTGCTGAGAACTGCAGGATTAGCGACTAGTTCGTTTGATATTCTCGCAAAAGCCCTTTGGTACGGAGAATAGACTATGTATTGACCGTCAGGAATACTAATCGCAGGCAACCCTTGTAGAAGGATATCCTCACTCATTTTTGTACCTCACGAATAAATTCGAATTGACCATTGGATATCTTCTTGATAGCAACCGTAGTGAATTCCAGATCCCCGTTTTCATCAAATTCTATCTGTCCTGAGGCACCGCTGAATCTGTTTATTCCATACAGTCCCGCCTTAATACTCTCTCCGGTATAACCGTGGCTTTCGATAACCTGTTTGACAAGGTAAACCGCATCATACGCATTGGCTCCAAAAAGATGAGATGCTCTGCCGAACTTAGCTCTGAAGGCTTCGTCGAATTCCCGTATTCTGTCATTACCATGTTTAGGATCGTAAAAGGTGGTTACAAAGGTCAGACCTTCTTCTGCCCCTTCAGCGAGTTTGAAAATCTCGGGGCTGTCTATGGTATTTGAAAAGAACTGACAATTCAGACCCATTTCCTTGGCCTGTCTCAAAATGCCCGCTAGTTCGACTGGTACGCCAATTATAAAAAGCCCTGTTGGGTTAGTAGCTTTGATCTTCGCTAATTGGCTTCTGAAGTCCGTTGAGCCTTCGGCAAAGACTTCTTCTAGCAGCAGTGTTCCTCCTTGTCCTTGCATTACGGTATTACAGACTTTTACAAAATTCTCCGCATAGTCCGCATCCGATCTCAGCACGGCATATTTTCTAATGCCAAGATCCTCGATAATGTACTTAGCAAAAACTGCTGCCTCCTGTGAAGCGGATGCTCTATTACGAAACACATAATCGCCGGCTTGGCTAATGTTGTCAGATGTGCCACTTGGTGACAATAAGACGACGTGATTCTCCTCGGCAATCGGCGCCGCTGCCATCACTCCGTTGCTCGTAGCGGGACCAATTATAACAGGGACACGGTCAATTGCAATTAGCTTACGCACTGAGCTTACCGCGCTCTGAGGCCCTGCGCCCTCATCTTCGAATACAAGGTGAATAGGTGTGCCATCTATACCGCCTTTCTCGTTTAGTTCTTCCATGGCGAGAAGTGCGCCGTCCCTGATATTTTCTCCGTATGTGGATATCGGACCTGTTAGTGGTGCAACTACTCCTATATTGTAGGCCTTAGGTTTCTCGCTGCAGCCAAAACCGAATAATAGGAGACTAGCAAGAAGCAGAATCGATGCTGCTACGCCCCGTTTCCACATAAGTACATGTGATTTAGCAAACGATTCGGAGATTGGTTTCGTCGTCGTTTTTTGATATTTCAATCGATTCAAGTTTGCTACTCCTTTGAAAGTGACAAGACAATTGATCTACATACTGAGTTCACTCCAATAGCCAGTATTTTCTTACTATAGTACTCTCTCCTCGATAAGCTTTGCTACCCACTCCTGAATCGTTACCCCTCGCTTAGCTGCTTCCATCTTGAGCTTTCGGTGGACGGCCTCGGTCAGGCGGATGTGGATCATCTTGGTCGGTCGAGTTGGAGTTTTCTTTTTGGGCACCACGACACCTCAGGGTGGAAATCCGTTTCAATTGTTACAAATATATCTGTACGGAAAATCAAGCGCAAGAGAAAAATAACAATTCTCAGGTAATGGCTGGGGGTTGTCCGCAAAAGCCCTATTTCCCCCGATAGGTATCAGCAATGCAGTTTTTTGTTGCTTTGAGATAGAAATGTAGCTAATTTTTTTTCCATGAAAACAAGGACGATTGAAAATTCAGGCCTTTTGAAGGGTGGCAGGAAGCCAGTCGTTCCTAAACGAAACACAGGGAACTGTGAGAATCGACCTTCGGGCTTTCATTTCAAGCAGGGAAGGTTGAAAGATTAACCGCTTGTACGGCAATAGGTTACAAATCGCTAATTTGCGATTTCGACTTTCGGGCTCATAACCCGAAGGTCGAGGGTTCAAATCCCTCCCCCGCCATTACTTGAAGTGGAAGCTCCCCCGATAACTCCTAAGATTCCCTCCGCACGCGGCATTCTAGCCACTCTCAGCCCACTGTGCGGAAATTACCTCTTTGCAGATGAGTTCGAAGTATGAGGGGCTTGACAAAACTGGCCGACAGTGTCCGATTAAGCAAGACCATGACCAGAAGGATTTCGCTTTACACCCCGCGATAAACATCAACAGTATAGTCTAGTAACGGAGACCACCAGCCTACCCATCACCACGGGACTATTGGCTATTGGGTGCTGACCAACTCCGGTCTTGTGCCCGGTGCCGGAATGAAAGTCTATCGGAGCGACGCCGGGGAATGATCAGCACCGCCGTGCACAGTTTCGTCTTTGACAATTGCGATGTCCCCTTTCGTGTCGAACAGAATCGTTTCGTTGATGACACCGTGAAAAATTGTCAGGTCATGGCATAAGTAGACAGTTTTCCGACAGGTCTCAGCGCTTTGCCTGGTCACTCACCAGGAAAGACGGAACCAACCGCACCACAAGATGTTACCTGCAACGAGGCGGAATCGGTCACACAACCAGGAAACCGGTTGATCCGAAGACCATTTTTGCCTACATTGACATCGTACGAAAACAAACCCGGACCCAACACGGAGTGTCAGGTACAGGTACACTGCAGCGACGAAGGAAAGGTTCCCCGTGAGACAATCATACAGCTTCGTTCAAGAGGCTCATCTCCCTCAGTGGAAGCTTCTCTTCGGCTAAGAGCACTCATCATAAATCTGACCCCGCCCTGTCAATACTTACTGACTTACCGCTGCTGCGCGCATGTCTGTTGTGTCAACGGTTGCTGCCGCAGCGAGACTCCAGGTTTCATCTCCGGATGAAAGGATGAAAACGACGACCGGCCGCCGGCAAACCTGACCGGTCCGGTCTGGAAGGACAACTGAATATGAAAAAAGATCGATCACGCAAAATTGCCCTGCTCGGCTACAGTGTCGAGGCCATGGAGGCCGCCACCAAACTCGGCTATGATTTCGTCTGCGTCGTACCGGCCGGCTTTGAAACCGGCCTTCGCAACGACGGCGTCGAGGCCTACGTCTGGGACTTTGGCAAAATCAACGAACGCTCAACCGAACTGGCCGAGCAACTCGTAGCCGCGAATGTAACCCTTGCTATCCCGCTGTACGAAGAAACAGTGGAATGGGCCGGCGCTCTGAACGCCCGCTTTCTGGACAATCCCCGCTACTTCAACCGCTCGTTGCTTTTCCGCGACAAGGCCATGATGAAGCGCAAGGCCCAGATGAGCGGAATCCGGGTCGGCGTATTCGAGGAGATCAGTTCCGCGGAATCAGCCAAAAAATTCTTCAAGCGCGTCAACGAGGCCCTCGTCAAGGTCGAGACCGACGAACTCGAACCGGTCCACTTCAAACCGATCAGCGCCGCCGGCAGTGTCGGTCATCGCATGGTACGCAAGGAATCCGATATCGATGAATTTCCCGACGATGCTTTCCCGTGTCTCGCCGAAAGCCACCTCTCCGGACAGGAGTTTTCCTGCGAGGTATTCATTCACAACGGCGAGATCCAGTTCATGAACGTCAACGAGTACATCCATCTCGGCTACTCGCAGCTGCTTCCGCCGACACCGTCGCTGGAAAAGCACCGCGACAAAATCCGCGCCGAAATCGAAAAACTCATCAAGGCCTTTGAATTCAAATACGGCCTCATACACCCGGAGTACTTTGTCGATGCCAACGAAGAACTGAACTTCGGCGAAGTCGCCAATCGAATCCCCGGCGGCCACATTTTCGAGCTTATTCAGCGGGCCTACGGCTTCGATCCCTTTGCCGGACTGATCCTCTGCAGCGACCCCGATACGACCAAAGAAGAACTCAGTGAGTTCTTCCCGCATGAGGTCTCCGGGAAAAAAGGCCACGCCGGGAATGTCCTGATCTACCCCAAACGGCAGAAAGTGACCGAACTCAGCGTGCCCGAGGAACTCAACAAAGAACCCTACTACGTCAGTCACGACTTATTCGAGCCGGTAACGGCCAAAGTAGCCGAACGGGCTGGCTTTGGCGACCATTACGGCAAGGTTGATTTCTTCGGTGACGATCCCGACCGGCTCAAGAAGATACTCCTGCACTTTGAAGAACTGGAATACTACGTCTAGCACCTCCGAAGCGGAAAGCAAGTTTCACGCATGAGCGAACAAAACGTGTCCACCGAGCATCGCATCCGGACCCTCGCCGAACGATTCGAGGAAGCGCTCACTCAACTGGAAGAGGCCACCAATTTCGCCAAACCCAGATACCAGGCGCCGGTCTTCCGCCTCGCAACTGACTTGCTCGACCACGACGAGGGCGTCCCGATTCTGTATAAGCAGGCCCACCGGTTCGATGCCGCCGGCGTCTTTCACGGCGGACCGTGGGAGGACCCCTCCAAACTGCTTCCCGACCTCGTCGGTATCGGCCTGAAGGGGGAAGGTGTCTATCCGACTGTCGAAGCGCTCAGTGACCTGCGCATGCTCGCGATTGCCGAAGGACAGGGGACAAGCGACACTATGACACCGGAGCAGGCCCAGACCTTTCTGCGGGAGGCGTGCGCAAAGAACCTTCAATTGTTGTTCCCGGAAGCATCCGAAGAACGCCGTAAACGAATCAACGTTTTTCGACGTGCCGAGCGGCTCTTCAAGCTCATTTCCGACCACGTTCCCCTCGAAGGCCTCCGCGAACAGGTATTTGAAGAAATCGAGTTGATCTGTGCCCAGCGACCGATCATCACCGGCCGCACCAAACGACTCCTGGCGATGGCCGAGAAACTGCCGCCCGGCGACGAAAGCGACGCTGTCGCCGAACGCCTTAACTTCTACAAAAAGGCGGTCGACCAGACAACTTCGGGGGCGGTCCAAGCGGGCGATCCCGTGGCCTATCGAAAGTTCCTGCAGGAGGCCGACCAACAGGTCCTCCGATCGGAAATAGAGCTCTTCGCCCACTCACTGAACCAGACCGGACTGGCCAGCCCCTATCACGCCGTCCTGCTGCGGAGACTCCAGAAGGTCGCGCCGGAGAAAATCGGTGAGGCCCTCAGCCTCAATGAAACCGGCTTCGCAGAATTTCGCAAAGAAACCGAATTTGTCGGGCATCTCGTCCGCACCGCTATCTTCCCGCTCACCGCAGAATCGATCTACGGCCTCAAAGGCGTGCTCGAACGCGGCCTGTTGTCGCGCTCTGAAGTCGCCAGCGGCCTTCGCAAACTGATCGACCTGACCATCCGTCACGAGGTCCGCGACGAGTTAACAGCACTCCTCCCGCAGAATGCCGGCCTCTCCGCCAACTCGATCCTGCTCGCCGGAAGCCTCAGTGTCCTCGGGCAACCGCTCGGCGTCAGCCAGGGCAACAACCCGACCTGTCAGGCCGCCCGCGGGATCAGCCTCTGGAGCCAGCATGCCCCCGGCCTGTTGCTGGGCATGGCGGCCAATGCCGCCCGCGACGGTGTCGTCGAATGCAAATTCGAAGAAAAAAACCTGAAATCAAACGAGATTATACTGGAGATCGCCTACGACACCACCTCGCTGGAAGTCGATGCCGTCTCCGTGGTCCTCGTGCCGCATCTGGACAAACTCTACTTCTACATGCAGCAACTGGCGTCCCTGCGCGGCGAAGATCCCCACCGCTGGGTCAACCCTGCCCTCTACGGCCGATGGGTGCCCAAACAGTTCGTCTCCGCCATCGATATTATTACCGGCGGCGTCCGAAATTTCGGCGACTTCGTCCGACGTTTCTACGCCACCCATCACCCGGAATACAACGACGGCTACGAACTTATCTATCCCAACCCGGTCGGTATTGTTGTGACCGACGTTCACGGCAACCTGCTCGGGCCCCATGCCGTCTCAATACAACGAGTCGCCCTGGATCCCCAAAGAAACCTGCGCATCTATTTCTTCAACCCCAATCAGGAAGGTCGACAGGACTGGGGACGCGGTGTCACACCCACTGTCGCCGGCAAAGGGGAGAGGCACGGCGAGTCCTCGCTGCCGTTCGACCAGTTCGTCTCCCGCATGTATGCCTTCCACTACGACCCGTACGAAGAAGGCGAGGCCTATGCCGTCCCGGCCGATCTTGTCGAGCGTGTGACCGAAATGGCCCGCGAAACCTGGGGACGATCATACACCTGGATTGACTGACCATGAAAGGCACATCCGATTTTCCCACAGTTCACCACTCCTCGCGCATCGAGTTGAGTCAGTCGGCGATGAAGCAGAATTTCAACTTCATTCGAGAACTCATCGGCCGCCAGCCGACCATCTCCATGGTCGTCAAGGCCAATGCCTACGGCCACGGCTTCACCCAGGCCGTGACCATGGCTCAGAAATGCGGCGTGCATCATTTCTCCGTCGCCTCCGGTCACGAAGCCCAGGAAATCCGCGGCGCCCTTGACGAAGACTCACGAATCATGATCATGGGCATCCTCTACGAAGACGATCTGCCGTGGGCAGTCGAACACGGCATCGAATCATACGTATTCACCATGAACCGTCTCAAGAAGATCGGAGAAATCGCCAAAGCAGCCGGCAAAAAGGCGCAAATCCATCTCGAAATAGAGACCGGCGGCAACCGCACCGGGCTGGAAATGGAAAAGCTCCCGGAGGCCATCAAACTGATCATCGCCAAACGCAAGCATCTTGAGTTGGTCGGCGTGTGCACCCACCTTGCCGGCGCCGAAAGCCTTGCGAATAACTTCCGGATTAGCAAACAGATCGAGGAATTCAACCGCGCCCGCAAAAGAATCGAAAAGACAAAGTCGCTCGCGCCGATGTATCACGTCGCCAGCTCCGCCGCTACGTTAACCATCCCGGAAAGCCGCATGGACCTTGTGCGGGTAGGGACCGTCTCGTACGGCCTCTGGCCGAGCCCCGATGTCCACAATCTATACCTGATGAAAGCAAAAAAGCGAGTCAACCAGCCGCTAAAGCGCGTCCTGAGCTGGAAAACCGATGTCATGCAGGTCAAGCACGTCAAACAAAACGACTTCGTCGGCTACGGAACCAGCTTCCAGACCTCCCGCGACAGCATCATCGCCGTCATCCCCGTCGGCTACGGCAACGGCTTCCCGCGCGAACTGTCAAACCGGGGAGAGGTCCTCATCCGCGGCCGAAAAGCCCCGGTTGTCGGTGTCGTCAACATGAATATGTGCTTCGCCGATGTCACCAACATCCCCGGCGTCACAGCCGGAGACGAAACCGCACTGGTCGGCCGTCAGAAAAAGAACGAGATAACCCTGCGCTCCTTTTCCGAATTCTCCTCGGCCCTCAACACCGAATTCTTAAGCCGCCTCCCGGCAACCATCCCGCGCCAAATTGTCCGCTAAGCTGTCCCCGGCCTACCTGCCTTGACCCACCACGCGCTTCACACGCGCCCCGGCATTGAACCGGTCATTCGACTGCATCTGATTGATCAGGGCCAGTTCCTCGATCGGCACTGTCGACGGATACGCGCTGTCGAATTCGCTCAGCGTCATCGATTGACTGATCTGCACAATGACCACGCGTTGCGGCTCGACATTGATCCTGGCCGGATCAGTCACCGGACCAAACGTCCGGATTGACCCTAAGATCGCCGATGACGCCGCGCTCCAGCCCTGCGGCGTACCGTAACCCATTATGCGAAAGACGTTGTCATTGTATCTCAAAAACGTCGCGTTCCCGCGCACTTCACCATTGTCGGTCTGCGCCGAAAAACTCACACTGGCCGCCTGCAACCCGCCGATAGTGAGGGTATTCTGATTTGTCACGGTAATCCCCTCCTGTCCGGCAAATTCCTGCGCTGCGGCCGCCGCCGAGGCCGTCCCCGAAATCGTAATCTGCATGATAGCGTCCTGGTCCGGCGAGGCTCCTATCACCGCCTCCTTCTGATTGACCGTCTGCCAGCCGTTCGGGAATTCGAACCGGAACCGCAACTGCGGATGATAGAATGTGGAACCGTCAAAATAACCCTCCCGTGGATCGGTGCCGTACACCATCCCGTCCAGCCGCTGGAGATACCTGTCCCGGTTAACTTTGTACGAATCAAACGGGCCGGATAACTGCGCGACAGCCGCTTCAATCCGTTCCACTCGGTCCGATGGCGCCGGGTGCGTGCTGAGCCAACCGGGCAGACTGCTGCCCGAGGACTCCTGCATCCGGTCAATCACCCGAAAGATGTCATCCATCATCTCCGGGTTGTAATTTGCCTTGTACATGTACCGCAGCCCGAGATCATCAGCCTCGCGCTCGTCATCTCGACTGTACTTCAAAAACAGCAGATTTGCACCAACACCTACCAACCCGCCATACTTCTGCATGAAGTCCTCGTCGATCAGCGTACCGCCGAGCAGACCCAGCGAGAACAGCTGCTGCTTGCTCATCTGATTGACCGAGTGGCGGGCCGTCACATGGCCGATCTCATGCCCGACCACACCGGCCAGCTCGGCCTCGTTTTCGCAGTGATACAGCATACCGCGAGTGACATATAAAAACCCGCCCGGCAGGGCAAACGCATTCACCGCAGGGTCATCTAAGACCGTAAAAGTCCACGGCAGCTCCGGGCGTTCCGAGGTCGCCGCCAGCTCCTCGCCCAGATGCTGGATATACTGCTGCCAGGCGTCGTCTTCGAGAACTCCCATCTGGCTCATTATCTGTTCGTGATACTGCCGACCCATCTGTATCTCCTGCGAAGTTGAATACAGACTGATCTGTTCTTTACCGGTCGCCGGATTCGTGTAACACCCGGACAGCCATGTTGCGGCCAGACCAGCCAAAATCGCGGCCGTAGCTGCAAGAATGGTCCGACGCCACCACAGGCGCCGCCCGGATAAGACCTTCAACAACTTTCCATCATTCCGTGACATGATCGACTCCAATATTTTGAAACTATTGCGTTTTGTGCAGAGAGGTGCGGTCAGGCTGTTACATGCTATAACTGTCACCCGCACACCATTGTTTCTCGTCTTCCAAAATCTATTTCGCGCCCGGATTTCGGGCAACCAAGAAAAAATACGGAGGTCTCCGCTTTTTTCTAACCGTTTCTTGCCGCCGAACGAGACTCCGCCCTGGCCGCCTTCCGCTACCGCTGGAAAGAACTCCAGCCGGTTCTCGACGTATCCCCGATCACTTCCTGACCGATCGGCTTTCTCTATTTTCTCGTTGCATCGCTCTGCCTCATTCTCTACCCATAAACCAGCAACACAAATACACTCGCGGACCAACATCTGCTTCCAGGACCGCCAATCGGTCCGCCATATGTGAGGAATATCCATGCGAACACGCTTCCACCTATTTGCCGTGTGCTGCCTGCTTCTTTTGCCAGCCCTCCCGTCAGCAGCCCAGGACAACCAGGAGCAAACCCTGACTGTCGGCACCAAGGTCGCCGAACCGTTTGTTATTAAGCACGACGACGGCACCTTCAGCGGGATCACGATAGACCTCTGGCGGACTATCGCCGACGATCTCAATTTGAATTTCGAATTTCAGGAAACCGATATTGAAGGCCTCCTCGACGGGCTTGAGGACGGCAGCTTTGACCTGACCGCATCTGCCCTGACACTCTCACCGGAACGCGAAGCCCGTATCGATTTCTCGCATCCCTACTACCGGACCGGTCTGGCGATTGCAACCCGTCCGACCGGCGGTGACATATGGGGATATGTCCAGCCGTTTCTTACCTGGGAATTCTCCCGGGCTGTAGGAGCCCTTGTCTTGGTTATCTTCGCCGTCGGGCTGCTGATCTGGCTGTTCGAGCGGAAGCGAAACGACGAGGAGTTTGGCGGCTCCACCGCCGAGGGTATCGGCTCCGCCTTCTGGTGGTCCGCCGTGACAATGACAACCGTCGGCTACGGCGACAAATCTCCGCGCACTGTCGGTGGACGTATGATCGGCATGATCTGGATGTTCGTCGCGATCATTGTTATTTCGAGTCTCACCGCGGCGATTGCGTCGGTGGTAACCGTTGGCCAGTTGGGAGCGCCGATCAAAGGTCCATCCGAGCTGGGATCCGTAAAAGTCGGCTCCGTCGCCAATTCCGCGCCGGCGCAGTACCTTCAGCAAACCGGCATCTTCTCCCGCCGGTATGACACCCTCAACGACGCTATCGTCGCCCTTGTCGACGGTGACGTCGATGCGGTCGTATACGACGCCCCGATCCTCAGCTATGTTGTACGCTCCAACTTCCCCGGTGACGCCATAATCCTCCCGGAGAGATTCGAACTCCAGGACTACGGCTTCGGCTTCCCCGAAGATAGCGAGCTTATCGAGCACGTCAACCGTGCCGTGCTGCGCAACATCAGCAGCGACCGGTGGCAGCAGATGCTCCAAAAGTACCTCGGCAAATAGATTCTAATGACTCCTCTGCACGAAAACGGGCGACCATACCATGTTCGCCCGTCCATGTGTTGCAACCATCGAGTAGACTACTGCTTTTCCGCCATCGCTTCTGAGACTTCCTGCAATCCTTCAGACTTAATATGCAGCGGCGGCGCCGAGCCGTCCTTGTTCTGACCGGGGTAGAGGGTCACGTGCGGGAACGGGATCTCGATATTGTGCTTATCGAAAGCGATTTTCAACCGACGGTTAAACTCGCGACCCACACGCCACTGCTTGATCGGCTTGGTGGTCGTGCGAGCCTTGATGATTATCGACGACGAATCGAACTTATCCAGTCCAAGAATCTCGATCGGCGCGGTGATGTCACTCTTGAATTCGTCGTCCTTACGAAGGTCCTCGTCAACCTGTTTGATCACCTCGATTACCTCATCGACATTCTCACGGTACGCCACCCCGATCTCAAACACGTAGCGGCTGTATTCTTTGGTCATGTTGGTGACTATGTCAATATGCCCATTACGGACGTAATGGACATTACCGGCCAAATCGCGCAGGACGATCATCCGGAGATTCACCTTCTCCACCAGGCCGCCCTTACCGCCGATCACGACCACATCGCCAACCCGGATCATATCCTCTATCAAAATAAAGAAGCCGCTGATAATGTCCTGTACCAGGTTCTGCGCCCCGAATCCGATCGCCAGACCGACCACACCGGCCGCAGCCAGAATCGGCCCGATCTGAATGCCGAACTCACCAAGGATCATGACTACCGCCACCGCCAGCGTCCCGGCTACAAGGACGTATCGAATCAGCGACGACAGCGTGTCGGCCCGCTTGAGCGCCTCCGGATCCTCCAGTTGCCGCCGGAACGGATCGGTTATTCTCTGCGAGATCCACGTCGCCAGTTTCACCGCCACGATCAGTATGACTACTATTAACAGAATTCGCAGACCGCTTGCAAGTAACCACTCCGTGACTCGGTCAAAAAGTACCTGCCAGTCCATAAGAAGATCCTCCGTAACTATATGTTTGCCTTAGCTTCTTTAATGAAATCTATGCAAAATGCAGGGAGCGCCGGTTGCAAATGTAAACAGAAGATGTGCCGACTAGCGCAGCTCAAATGCTCCGGACTCGGTTCCTAAAATGTATGACCCATACTTAACGAAAGCTTCCCTCCATCCTCATCCGGCTTAGGATCGACGTTAAACCCATAGTCAACCCGGACAATCCCTATCGGCGTATTCACCCGCGCGCCGCCGCCGACAGCGTACCGCAAGTCATCCGGACGGACGTCCGCGGCCGACCACCACACGTTGCCCACATCGACAAACACGGCAGCTCCCAGCCAGCGCCAGATTCCCTGGCGAAGCTCTGCGTTCCAGACAATCTTGAATTTTCCCCCCACCGGCTCACCATCCGCATCCAGCGGCCCTACCGTCTGGTAGTCAAACGCCCGGACAGAATTCGGCCCTCCGGTAAAAAACCGTTCGTTAAGCGGAACTTCGCGGGTGTCACCGAAAATGTCCATCCAGCCCGATACCAGCGCCGTGGCGAAAATGCTGTTACGCCGGATCTGGTGGAACCACCGTAATCGCAGCACTATTCGCGTAAACGCATCGGTCCCGCTCAAAAACGCCCCGGCCATCTCATACGATCCCTCCATAAAAATGCCCTTCGTGGGACTGAAGAAATTGTTGCGCGTGTCATACGCATACGTCCCGGTTAAACTCCGAATTCGCGACTTGAAGTCCTCCGGCAGCTCTTCGGTGTCAACATTCTGCAGTTCCGCATTCTCCAGCCGGTACTGCAATGAAGCATTCCCGTGTCGGCCTATCCGGCGCCCCACCGTTGCCGTACCGCCATAGCGCGACACGTCATAGCTCGGCTCATCGTTGAACCGGAAAAATAGATTCAAGTCAGTCCGGAACCGCGAGCCGAACGTACGCGGCTCAGTAAACGAACCCTGCACACCCCGTTCAATAAAATTCGCGTGAACCCTGATCCCTGCCTTGCGCGCCGTCCCGGCCAGATTATCAACTGTTAATTCGGTCGAACCTTTGATCTTTTCCAGCGATCCATACCCGACTGATACCGAAAAACGGCTGTTGAGCTTCTCCTCAACCTCAACCAGCACAACCCGTGCCCCCGGATCACCTCCCTCGGGATTCTTCGGCTTTATATAGACCGACCGAAACAGTCCTGTCAGGTAGAGCCGACGCTGCGAATCCATCAGTGCGGAATAATTAAGCGTCTCACCCTCTTCAAAAGTCAGTTCACGGCGAACCACATACGGCTGAGTCTTCTCCAACCCCGCTATCTCGACCCCCGCCACCTTGGCCTTGTTCCCCTCAATAACCGTCAAGTCGACCAGCGCCCGGTGTTCCGATTCGTTGAGCTTCACTTCCGGCTGCACCTTTGCCTCCAGATACCCGCTGTCGGCGTACATCGAGGCAATCCTCATAATCCCCCGTTGCATCGCACTCTGCCGGAACGCCTCACCTGGCTCGAGTTCAATCACCGCCCGAAGAATCGAGTCCGGAAATTCCTCATTACCTAAAATGCTGATGCCTGCGAGGGTCGTTACCGGCCCCTCCTCAAATGTCAAAGCAATCCGAACGTTGTATTTCGAGGTGTCCCGCACCACCTGGGTGTCAACCACGGCCGCGCTGAGATAACCGTTCTGCTGATAGAACCGCACGAGATTGGCGACATCCTCCCGAAAAACACCGGGACGGAACTCGTGCGATCTTAAAAACCCACCGGGGCGGGTAACCATCAGTTTCTTCAGACGGTCATTATCAAATGCCTCGTTCCCCTCGAATTTGACACTCTCAACCGTCCAGGTCCGATCTTCATCCGCCCTCGCGGACACGGCCAAAAGCACCAGGAGTGTTGTCACCAGGAGCCGTTTCATCGGAACCTCAATGCATATTTCAAGCTCAGCGCCGATTCTCCTCGACGGTTCGTTTCGCCCTCGAGCAGCCAGTGCTTGGTCAGCTCGTAATCGACCGCAATCGCCTGTTCGTTCAGCTGGCCCACCCGCGTGCGATAGGTCAGCCGCACCCGGTCGGAAATCTGCTTGGCGGCAACTATTTCCGGCCCCGTCGTATCAGACATGTTGAAGATATTCCCCCGCACCGAGACCTGGTCCAGTCCAAATAGATTGGCTGCTTTCCCACCGACATAACTCGATATCTGCCGACTCACCAGGACCTCACCCCGCTCCTGCAAAATATCACCGGTCGTGGCGTCACCCTCGCCCGAA
This sequence comes from uncultured Ignavibacteriales bacterium, assembly GCA_964612145.1. Taxonomy (GTDB): domain Bacteria; phylum Zixibacteria; class MSB-5A5; order GN15; family FEB-12; genus JAGNLV01. The sequence goes on from CAZTBP010000010.1 coordinate 143,660, forward strand.
AGCTGGGCCCGTGTCGCCCCCAATGTCAGCAGCGAAATGATATCCGCACGTTCCAGCGGCGGCTCCGAACGCAGCTCAAACTGGAACTCATCCAGCCGTCCCGTAATCCCCAAAATTATCGTATATTGCGTCGCCGCCGTTGCCTCATAAGTCTTGACCGTCGCTTCCGCCCGAATATTGATCTCCGGGTTGATCTGATTCGGGTCCGTGAAATACGCCACACCTTCAACCACGTCGAACTTCCGGTCGAGATACATGACATACCCCTCGACAACCGACAGCCTCCCGCTAATCCTCGGCTCACGAACGGTCCCGCTGAATTCAAGTTCCGCATGCGCCCGCACGTGTGACACATTGTTGTCTATCCACAGTCGATCACTGTCCTTCAGCCTGATACTCAGGCGCGTGTTCTGTAAAAACTCCGGCAGCGGAGTTTCAACCCGCTCGACCTCGTCCGAAAACGAAAGAAACTCAGTCGGATTCAGGTCGCGCTGGTAACGCGTTTCACCCATCACGAGCGTACCCTCTAATTTGAAAATGTCACCGTCACGAACGTAATCAATGTCGGCTGACCGCACGACAACACTGAACTCATCAAGCACCGTGAACGAAATACTGTCCGCCCGCACTCCCATGTCCACGTCAACTATCTTGCCGTCGCTGTGCTGAAGCGTTCCCGACACCATGAATGTCCCTTTGCCAAGCTTCCCCGAAAGCGTGTCAATCCCGACGTCGTTCTTGGTGAAAGATACCAGCAGCCGCCCGCTCGTCAACGGCTGATCAAGCGCCTCGTGCCCCACGATCAAACTGTCCGCATCTATCCGCCCGTCAATCCGTGGATCTTCGCCGGACCCCGTCAAGGCTATCTGCGCCGACACCCGCCCGTCGAGATCCGTCACCCCCGGCACAAACGGCCGCAGCAGCGCTAAATCGAGCTCATCGATCCTCGCCGTGAAATCAAGCCGGTCCTGCGAGATTACCCCCTGACCCGTTACCGAATTGATCGTATCCACCCGGATTTGGATATCCGCCCGAAGTTCCGACCAATCCAACAGCGTCACAGTCCCGCCCGCGCTGATGTTTGTCCCCTGCACCACCGCCCGGGTATCGGTCAGCGTAAGAGTCGTGTCCCTGATTGTCGCCGTGACAAAAATCTTCTCCACCGGCTCCCTCTCTTCGCTGAAAACAAACAGCCCGCTGTCAACCTCCAGCGTGCCGTTGACATTCGGGTCATTGAACGTACCATCCCACCGCATGTCGACTTTCGCCAGCCCCTGAAGGCGCATCCCCTCCTCAAACAACGGACTGAGGCGCCCTAAATCAAACTCGCTGATATCAATACTGCCGGACGTACGGCTCTGATCATTAACTATCCAGCTCCCGCTGGTATCCTTCTGAATTGCGAGAGATCCCCCGGCCACTATATGTTGATCTGCCTTGAATAATCGCAGCGTATCAAGATTCGCCCGGCCATCGGCAAAGGACCCGCGTATCAGAACCGAATCGAGCGCAAATTCATTGTACTGCGGCTTATCAATCTCGGCCGCAAGAGTCACATCCGGTTCATCGAGCGATCCGCTCAACCGCAAATCAAAATTCATCATCCCGCCGACCCGTATCGAGTCACTCAGGAATGTATTCAACACGCTCAAATCAAACGCCCGCCCGGTCGCCTCAATCGCCAGCGCCCCGGTATCCGGCAGCTTAAACGACGATTCCAGGCTGGAAACCAGCCGCTCTGCCGGCGGACGATCGTCGAAATCGAGCGCTTGAACCGTGCTGTCAGCGGTTGTATCCGATGGCTTCCCGGCCAGGTTGTACGTATTCGCGATCACCGAACCGGCCGACCCGGTCATATCAAAATCACCTCGGGTCTGGAGTTCCAGCGAGTCACGGTAAATCGCCAGCGACTCCAGCGACACACGCTTGCCGTTCAGGCCAACTGAGACCGTTCCCGAGTCCACCGTGATCTGCCCGTACTTGACCTCCTGCAGACGCAAATCCAGCACGCCCCGAAGCGAATCAAGCGTCCCGACCACATTTGCTTGATACGCAAAGCCGGCCCGCAACGAATCAATACCAAACAACGGTCGATCCAGCGGAATCGTGTCCATCGAGGCCCCGGCTATCAGCGTGTCGATATAAAGCATCGAATCAATGAGTCGTATTTTCGCCGAGAGGCTGTCCACCGGGAAATTCTCATACGTAATGTCGCTCCCGCTCACCGAAGCCTCAATGTGCGGATTCTCATATCGTCCGGCGATACTCCCGTCGGCACGCAAAGAACCATCAACACCGCTCAGATTTGCCCAGCCCGCCAGCGGCGCCAGCCGCTCTATCTCGGCCGCGATTGTCCCCTCAACAGTAGAATCAGTCAGGGTAACATCTGTTGTAATCATGAATCGCTTCTCGCGAACACTGGCCGAAAGCGCCCCCTGATCCAGCGTCACCTGAAGCCGAAGGTTCTGCATCGGCCGCTCCTGATATGAAGCGTCCCCGGCTCGAACATCAGCCTCGACTCTCCAGCTCAGCCAGTCCGTCCCGTTTGCCTGTAATGCAACCTCGCCGTCAAACGCCCCGCCATACGGCGACTTCTCGTCATAAATCGACTGCCAGAGATCATCCAGATCAACCGAGGCAAGCTGTAGCGTCACATCGGCGTTTAACGTCGTATCAAGGATCACATAACCCGACCCGTTCACCCGACCGCCGAACCCGCGCACCAGCAGCGAGTCAATCCGCAGACTGTCACCCGATTTCTCGAGCCCGACATACGGCTCCTCGACCCTGTAGCCCGACACCGTCACCGTCGGAAAATCCGCCGTGATAGTGCCGTCCGGCTCCGACATTGATCCCGTCAAATCAGCCGAGATCGCCAATGGCCCGTCGGCCACAATCTCCGGCATCTCAAACTCCTGGTGCATCAACCGAAGCCACGTCGTCGGGTCGCCGGTGAGGTCCGCCGTGAAATTCAGGGGAGAGGCCGTCTCATCCGAGAGCGTCCCCTTCGCTGTCAGCCGCAACTGTTCGATCTGCACCTGCACCGTATCAATCGCCAGCCGATCCATCCGGAACGCCCCCCGCGCATGCAGAGCCATCACTCCCGGGGGATAGTCGGCGTAGCTCACTTCGCCCGTATCCGACCGAAGTTCAAATTCGTAGCCGGTCTCGTCGAGATACCGCGAAGCGAGCGACAGGCTGTTTACCCTCGCCCGCATCGGCAAAACATTGTCGTCGTATGTCACCGTAAGATCGACCAGGTTGAAATCGATTATCCGAACCGGCAACTCATCCCCGCCCGAGGTATCCATAGTCGCCGCGTCCGGCTCGTCCGAAGGCGCCATCAGCCTCTCGATCAACGCCATATTGAACCCGCCGACCGAATCGCGCACGGCCGAAATTGTCACCGTATCGATCTGCACTCGCTCAACAGTCGGCGGATCGGCCAGAAGACTGCCGATACCGTACTCCACATAGACCCGACTTATCCGCGCCGGCGTCAGACCGGCAGAGTCTGCCGGCTGCAGCCTGATGTCAGACAACGTTACTCGCGAAAAAAGATTGGTCCGAAACTCACCGATTGACACCGGCTGGCCCAGCGCTGAACTGAGCTGATCCTCGGCAATATCCCGTATAACCGCTTCACCCGGCGGCAAAACCGCCAGAACCAAAAGCAGCAGGACAAGTACCACAAGGCTGCCGAACCCGATTCCAATGTACTTGAAAATACGGCGTTTTGTCCCTGAAGAGTCTGTCATTTGCCCGAATATAACAAATCTAAAGCCAAATCGTTTGCCTTTTCTTGTACTTTACTTACCGATCCTCAACAACTTAAGGGGAACCACGTCCGACTTTTGTCGTTATGAACCACAATAGACAATCCGATCTGTTCATTATACCGAATACACTAAAGATCGGAGACCTGTTCAGGAGGCAGAAACTGCTTGATCGCGTATGAATTGCAGCCTAATTTATTCAAAGACATGAGAGACCCCTGTTTGAATACAACGACTCCTGCGAACTTGATAGGCTTGATTCCGGGAGGTTTTTTTTAGACAGGATGACTGTTCCACCTTGCAGCCGCGCCGCATCACCCAGCGCATAACGCGCTTTTGCTCATGCGCGGCTTAACCACGCCTTTAGAAGGGCTCGTTTCATGGCCAAAGAAGATACGAAAAAAATATCGCAGGAAATCGAATACGAAAACAAAGAGTGGCTCGAATCACTTGACTACATCTACGAAAACGAAGGCCCGGACCGCGTCCGCGAACTGCTGCGACGACTCCAGGGCCGGGCAATCGAACGCGGCGTACATTTCCATTTTACCGCCAACACTCCGTACATAAACACCATCCCGGTCGTTCGCCAGCCGGTCTTTCCCGGCAGCCGCGAAATCGAACGCCGCATCAAAAGCATCATTCGCTGGAACGCCATGGCCATGGTCGTCCGCGCCAACCGCCAGCACGCCGGAATCGGCGGCCACATCTCTACCTATGCCTCCAGCGCCACCCTCTACGAAGTCGGCTTTAACCACTTCTTCCGCGCCAAAACCGACAAACACCCCGGCGACTTAGTCTACTTCCAGGGGCACGCCTCGCCGGGTATCTACGCCCGCGCCTTTCTGGAAGGCCGCCTCACCGAAAAAGATCTCGAAAACTTCCGGCAGGAACTCTCGCCCGATGGCGGCTTGTCCTCCTATCCGCATCCGTACCTCATGCCGGAATTCTGGCAGTTCCCGACCGTCTCGATGGGCCTCGGCCCAATCATGGCTATCTACCAGGCCCGCTTTAACCGCTACCTCGAAGACCGGGGAATCAAGCCGCGCGATGACCAGAAAGTCTGGGGCTTTCTCGGCGACGGCGAACTCGACGAGCCGGAATCCCTCGGCGCTATCACGCTCGCCTCGCGCGAAAAACTCGACAACCTCATCTTTGTCATCAACTGCAACCTCCAGCGACTCGACGGCCCCGTGCGCGGCAACGGCAAAATTATCCAGGAACTCGAAGCCACCTTCCGGGGCGCCGGCTGGAACGCCATCAAAGTCATCTGGGGCGCCGACTGGGACCCGCTGCTGGCCCAGGACGACAAAGGGCTGCTCGTCCGCCAGATGGAAGAAACCCCCGACGGACAGTACCAGAAATACACCGTCGCATCCGGCGATTACATTCGAAAAGATTTCTTCGGCAAGTACCCCGAACTGGAAAAGATGGTCAAGCACTACTCCGACGAGCAACTGCAGAAACTCCGACGCGGCGGCCACGACCCGCAGAAAGTCTACGCCGCCTACAAGTCGGCCGTCGAACACGAAGGCTCGCCAACCGTAATCCTCGCTAAAACCATCAAAGGCTACGGCCTTGGCGAAGCCGGCGAGGGACGCAACGTCACCCACCAGCAGAAAAAACTCAACGAACAGGAACTGCGGCATTTCCGCAGCCGCTTTGGGATCCCGATCTCCGACTCGGACATTGTGGACACGCCTTTCTATCGCCCGGCGGAAGACTCCGAAGAAATGAAATACCTCAAGGAACGCCGTGAAGAACTGTCCGGCTATCTTCCCTCCCGACATGTCTCCGTCCCCGCCTTCCGCCCGCCCGGCAAAGAACTCTACGACGAGTTCCTCAAAGGCAGCGGCGACCGCGAAATCGCCACGACCATGGTCATGGTGCACATGCTCTCCAAGCTCCTTGCCGACGAGAAACTCGGCAAGTATATCGTCCCGATCGTCCCCGATGAAGCCCGCACCTTCGGTATGGAATCTCTTTTCCGCAAAGTCGGCATCTATTCACACCTCGGCCAGGTCTACGAACCGGTCGACAAAGAAAGCCTGCTGTACTACAAGGAAGCCAAGAACGGCCAGATCCTCGAAGAAGGCATCACCGAAGCCGGGTCGATGTCCTCTTTCATCGCTGCCGGCACCGCCTACGCCACCTACGGCATCAATATGGTTCCATTCTTCATGTTCTACTCGATGTTCGGATTCCAACGTATCGGCGATCTCATCTGGGCCGCCGGCGATATACAGGCCCGGGGCTTCCTCCTCGGCGGCACCTCCGGCCGCACCACTCTCGCCGGCGAAGGCCTCCAGCACCAGGACGGCCACAGCCACACCCTGGCCCTGGCCAACCCCTCCGTGCTGGCCTACGATCCGGCCTTTGCCTACGAACTCGCCGTGATCGTCCGCGAGGGCCTCCGCCGCATGCTCGAGGACGGCGACGCCGTCATCTACTACCTGACTATCATGAACGAATTCTACCTGCATCCCGATATGCCCGAAGGAGCCGAAGAAGGCATCCTCAAAGGCATGTACAAATTCAGCGAATCCAAAAACAAGCGTGCCAAAGTCAAAGCACACCTGTTTGGCAGCGGCACGATCCTCAACGAGACCATCAAAGCCGCCGAGATGCTCGAAGAAAAATACGATATCGCCACCGATGTCTGGAGCGTTACCAGCTACAAGAACCTGTACTGGGATGCCATCGCAACCGAGCGCAAAAATGTCCGCCGGCCCGAAAACGACCCCCAAAAGAACTATGTCGAACAGCAGCTCGACGGTGAAAAGGGCGTCTTCATCGCCGCCTCGGACTACCTCAAAGCCATGCCCAGCCTGATTTCAAAATATCTGCCGGGGCCGACCGTGCTGCTGGGCACCGACGGCTACGGCCGCAGCGATACCCGCGCCGCCCTGCGCGATTTCTTCGAGGTCGACGCCCGCCACATCGCCTTTGGCGCCCTTAGCGCAATGGCTCGCGAAGGACGTGTGACCAACGCCGACATTAAAAAGGCACGCAAGGATCTCGACATCGACCCCGATAAAGCTAACCCCCTGTTCTTGTAGAGTGAGGAACTGACATGGCAAAAGATATCAAAATACCGGAAATCGGCGAAAAAGTCGAGTCAGGAAAAGTCGTCGGCGTCCTCGTCAGTAAAGGCGACATGGTCGACGTCGACGACGGCATCATCGAATTCGAAACCGACAAAGCCGTCGTCGAAATCCCCTCACCCGAAAAAGGGAAAATCACCGAGATCCTCGTCTCCGAGGGCGATGAACTGAAGATCGGCGATGTCGTCGCCCGCGTCGACACCGAAGGCAAGGCCGGCGAAGCCGACGACTCGGACGAAGAAGAAGAGAAAGACGCAAAGGCTGAAGACGAAGAGTCCGGCGAAAAAGACAAAGAAGAAGGAAAAGAAGAAATAGAAGAAGAAGAACACGGGGAAGAGGAAGACAGGGAAGAAGAGGAAAAGGAGCCGAAAAAGGAAAAAGAAAAAAAAACGGCCAAAAAAGAACAACCCGCCAATACGGAACCGCAAAAGAAAGACGCCGCCGAAAAACGCAGCCCCGCTCCCGCCTCACCCTCAGTTCGCCGCCTCGCCCGTGAACTCGGCATCAACATCAACGCCGTCAAAGGCTCCGGACCCGGTGGCCGCATCACCGATGCCGACGTCAAGGACTACGTCAAAGGCTCCCGTACCGCCGCTTCGTCCGCCACATCCAGCTCTGCCTCCGATCTTCCTGACTTTTCCCGCTGGGGCGAAATCGACGAGCAGGACCTCAGCAGCGTCCGACGCGTAATCGCCGAAGGCACCACTGCCTCCTGGCGCACCGTGCCGCACGTTACTCAGTTCGACAAAGCCGATATCACCACCCTCGAGAGCTACCTCAAACAAAACGCGAAAAAAGCTGAAAAAGAAGGCGGCAAACTGACCATCACTGCCGTCCTCATGAAAATCTGCGCCGAGGCGCTCCAGAAATTCCCGCGCTTCAATGCGTCGCTCGACCTCGAAAACCGTAAACTCATCCTCAAAAAATACATCCACTTCGGCATGGCCGTCGACACCGAGGCCGGCCTGCTCGTGCCTGTGATCCGCGACGTCGATCAGAAAACTGTTATAGATCTCGCCGTCGAAATCGTCGACATCGCAAAACGCACCCGCAGTCGAAAAATAAAACCCGAGGAGATGGAAGGCGGAACCTTCTCCATCTCCAACCAGGGAAGCATCGGCGGAACCGACTTCACCCCGATCGTACTCTGGCCGCAGGCAGCCATCCTCGGTGTGAGCCGCGCCTCCACCGAACCTAAATATATCGACGGCGAGGTGCGGCCGAGAACCATCCTGCCGCTCTCGCTGTCCTACGATCACCGCATTATCGACGGTGCCGACGCCGCCCGATTCCTGCGCTGGGTTTGCGAGGCGCTCGAATACCCGGCGGCCACACTGCTTGAATAGAACGGACTATTACGGAGGCCAAATCAATGGCTGAGAAAAATACACAACTCGCCGTCATCGGCGGCGGACCCGGCGGCTACGCCGCTGCGTTCATGGCGGCCGATCTCGGGCTGGACGTAACCCTCATAGACCCAGACAACAACCCCGGCGGCGTCTGCCTCTACCGGGGATGCATCCCCTCCAAGGCCCTGCTGCATGTCGCGAAATTGATCTACGAAACCCGCGAATCCAAAGCCTGGGGCGTCAGCTTCACCAAACCCAAAATCAACCTCGACAAACTGCGCGGCTGGAAAGACGATGTCGTCGATCAGCTTACCGGCGGCCTCGGCCAACTGACTAAACAGCGCAAAATTCAACACATCCAGGGCACCGCCCGATTCGACTCCAACAAGCGCCTGTTCTACAAAGAAAGCGGCGGCGCCGAGGGCTACCTCAATTTCGAGTACGCCGTCATCGCCACCGGATCCCTTCCGGTCGTCATCCCCAAATTTGACCTTGGCGACGATCGCATCCTCGACTCCACCACCGCCCTCGAACTGCAGGACATCCCCGATTCCCTGCTCGTGGTCGGCGGCGGCTATATCGGCCTCGAACTCGGCACTGTCTACGCCTCCCTCGGCTCCAAAGTAACCGTTATCGAAATGACCGAGGGCCTCCTGCCCGGCGCCGACCGCGACCTCGTCCGCGTCCTGCACAAAAGCATCGAGCCGAAACTCGAAAAGATACTGCTCAAGACCACCGTCAAAGAGATGAAGGCGCAGAAAAACGGCATCAAAGTTTCGTTCGAAAGCGACGACGACAGCCCCCGGACGAAAATCTTTGACAAGGTCCTCATGTCAGTCGGGCGTCGTCCCACCACCGACGGTCTCGATCTGGACAATACGAATATCGAAACCGACAAACGCGGCTTCATCAAAGTCGACGAACAACGCCGCACCAGCGAGAAAAACATCCTCGCTATCGGCGATGTCGCCGGCGAACCGATGCTAGCGCACAAAGCCTCCCACGAAGGCCGCGTCGCCGCCGAGGTCATCGCGGGCAAAAACGTCGCCTACAACCCCGCCGCTATCCCGGCGGTCGTGTTCACCGATCCCGAACTCGCCTGGGCCGGCTACACCGAGGCCGAAGCAAAAGAAGCCGGGCTGAATTTTGAAGTCAGCAAATTCCCGTGGGCTGCCTCCGGTCGTGCCGCTACCCTGGGACGCTCCGACGGCCTCACCAAATTGATCGTCGATAAAGACACCGAGCAAATCCTCGGTATCGGCATCGTCGGCCCCGGCGCGGGGGAGATGATCGCCGAGGGTGTCCTTGCTGTCGAAATGGGCGCCAACGTCACCGATCTCGGCCTCTCCATCCACCCGCACCCGACTCTCACCGAGACCCTGATGGAAGCCGCCGACCTCATCCATGGCACCGCCACCCACTTCCACCGACCCAAACGCAAAAAGAAATAGATTAAATTGCTCGTAGCCCACGCACCCGCGGTGCGTGGGTCCTATGGTGAGTAGGGCGGAATCATTCACCGGTTCCGCCATTCCTACTGTCTTTTCCCTTGCAGATAAACCCCCTCACGGTCCCGACTTCCCCGAATCGCCCCCCTTTGTGTCTCTCGGGATCTCTATCTTATGCGTCTCCGGCTCCATCTTCCCAATAATCGTAGCGTGGTAGAGCTCCTCCTTCAACTCACGGTACAAACTGTAACACATGAGCAGCAGAACAAGAGTAAACGGCAAGCCGGTGGCAATCGACGCACTCTGCAAAGCAATCAAACCACCACCCAGAAGCAGCGCAGCGGCGCAGGCCCCTTCCGTGATACCCCAGAAAATTCGTTGCGACACCGGTGATTCGAGCTTGCCGCCGGAGGTCAGGTGATCAACCACCAACGAACCGGAATCCGACGACGTGACAAAAAAGATTACCACCAGCAATATGCCGATAAAGGACGTGATGTTCGCCAGCGGAAAACTCTCCAGCATCACGAAAAGGGCGGTCGAAACGTCGGTGCTGACAGCAGACGCAAGGTCAATCCCGGTGAGCTGCAGCCACAGCGCCGATCCACCAAACGTTGACATCCACAGAAATGACAACAACGTCGGGAATATCATGACGCCCAGAATAAACTCGCGCACCGTACGGCCCTTGGAAATGCGCGCGATAAACATCCCCACAAACGGCGACCAGGATATCCACCAGCCCCAGTAAAAAATCGTCCAGGGATTCTGCCAGACACTGCCTTCAGCACCAAGATAGGCCTCCGACCAGAAACTCAGTTGCGGTAGATTCTGCAAATAAAACCCAATGTTCTGAGTGAAAACCTTCATGATATAAACAGTCGGACCTACCAGCAGCAGAAACACCATGAGGAGTCCGGCAACTACCATATTGGCCGAACTTAATATCCTCACACCCTTATCAAGGCCGGTGATAATCGACATCACCGCCAGCAGCGTAATCCCGCCTATCAGCACTACCGCAAATCCCGTTGACGTTGGAAATCCGAACAAATAGTGCAGGCCGGATGCCACCTGCGTGACACCCAATCCCAGTGACGTGGCCAGGCCAAAAAGTGTAGCCAACACCGACAGGACATCGATCAAATTGCCCCAGAAACCGTATATCCGGTCACCCAGCAGCGGATGGAAAATCGAACGGATCGTAAGCGGAAGTCCCCGATTGTAGGCAAAGAATGCCAGCGATAAACCGACCAGGGCGTAAATCCCCCACGGATGAATTCCCCAGTGAAAATACGTCTGTCCCAATGCAACTTGAGCCGCCTGAGCCGACTCCGGGGCGACGTCGAAAAGCGGCGACGGCTCCAGGTAATGGAAAATCGGCTCGCCAACACTCCAGAACATCAGGCCAATACCCATCCCGGCGCTGAGAAGCATGGAATACCAACTAAACGTACTGAATTCCGGGAGTGCATCCGGCCCCCCGATCCGAATCTTTCCAAAACTGCTGGCAGCTATCAGGATCATGACCAGCACAAAAAAATTGGCTGCCAGAATATACACCCAGCCAAACGTACTCCCGATACTATCCAGCAATTGCTGGAAGAACGTGGCCGACTGCTCTCTGAACAGCAGTGTCAACACGATAAACGCCAGCACCAAACCGCCCGCTGCCAGCGAAACCTGTGGATGCAAATCAAACCCGAACTTGGACCAGTTGTTTTCACCAGGTTTATGCCCCCTGGAATCATCGTAGAAACTCGCGGTCGGTATTATCTGGAGTCCCGTGAAAGTCCGGCGCTCATGAATTGCCTTCTCCTTCTGTTTCTCCCAGAATGACCGTGCCATCGCAACGGCCTTTTGCTCATAAGATAATTCTTTCCGCTTCCTCTTTTTCTTCTTGCGATCCTTTTTCTTATCCATGACAATGCCCATCCGGCGTTCGGCGGGCTCCCGCGACACCCGCGACGGAAGCCTCCTGCGGAACACAGACAATTAATATCTCGCCAAACCCTGATTACCTCATGTATGCACTCCCGTGTTCAACGTGTCAATAAAACATTGTCTGACAATTCTACCTGTAATATCTCCGTGGAACACGGGAGGCAGCGGAGCGCGACTAATTGACAGGCCGGAACCATTCAGCGGTTCCGCCAGCCTTCTACCGAATCATTTCCCGACCTTCTTCCGCAGAACATTTATCAAACTCCCCTCCAAAATCATCTCGCACTCCCGTTCGTTCATGTCATGACGGACCTCGTAACTCTCATCCCTGGTCTTGTTTAGGACCGTGATCTTCATGCCGTCGTTGTTGCAGTCAACCGCTTCCTTCCAGCCCTCGATAAGCAACTCATCTCCCTGTTCGATTTTGTCGTAATCACCGTCATTCGTAAAGGTCAGCGGCAAAACCCCGAAATTGATCAAATTCTGCTTATGGATTCGTGCGAACTCTTTCGCGATCACCGCCCGCAGCCCCAGATACCTCGGTGCCAGAGCCGCATGCTCTCGGCTCGAACCCTGCCCATAGTTCTTTCCGCCGACCACGAACGACCCGCCTTCTTTATGCTCCAGCGCCCGTTTTGGATACGAGTCGTCAATCGCCGAAAATACGAACTCACTGATCTTTTCCACGTTACTTCGGAACGGCAGCACCCGCTGACCGGCCGGCATAATCTCATCCGTCGAAACGTCATCACCCACCTTCAGCAATACCGGCCCAATCAGCTTTTCAGGCATCGGATCAAACTCCGGCAGCGACGTTATATTCGGTCCTTTCTCCAGCGCGACATCGGAACCATCCTCCGGCGGCTCCACCAGCATCTGGCGGTTCACCGTCACACGTTCCGGCTCCTCCCATTTCGGGTAATCCATATCGAGCGTCCGAGGATCGGTAATCACCCCGGCCAGCGCCGAGGCCGTCGCCGTCTCCGGACTGCACAAATGCACCTGGTCCTCTTTGGTCCCGGATCGCCCCGGGAAATTGCGAGGGACCGTCCTAAGCGAGATCTGTCCGGTCGCCGGCGCCTGGCCCATCCCGATACACCCGTTGCAGCCCGCCTGGTGGATCCGCGCTCCCGCCGCAATCAGCTTGTTGAGGTGGCTCATGATCGTCAGGTTCTGAAGTATCTGCCGCGAGGTCGGGTTGACATCAAACGACACCCGGTCATGCACCTGCCGCCCCTCGACCATCAGCGCCGCAATAGCAAAATCCCGCAACCCCGGATTCGCTGACGAACCTATATACGTCTGGTAAATCTTCTTGCCCGCCACCTCGGAGACCTTCTTCACATTCCCCGGACTGGTCGGCAGCGCTATCAGCGGCTCCAGTTCAGCTAAATCAATCTCGTCATACTCATCGTATTCCGCATCGTCATCGGCCGTCATTTCAACAAAATCACCCTCCCGTTCCTGCTGCTTCAAAAAGCGCTGCACCGTATCATCGGCAGGGAAGACCGTTGTGGTTGCGCCCAGTTCCGCACCCATGTTGGCGATCACATGACGATCCATCGCCGAAAGGCTGTCAAGCCCCGGCCCGTAATACTCAATAATCTTACCGATCCCGCCACTTACTCCGTGCCGCCGCAGCATTTCCAGAATGACATCTTTGGCGCTGACCCAGTCGGGCAGCTTCTTCGTCAGCTTCACACCCATAATCTTCGGCATCGCCACATAGAACGGATCTCCCGCCATCGCCCGCGCTACCTCGAGCCCGCCGGCCCCGATCGCCAGCATCCCCAGCGACCCCGCCGCACAGGTATGACTGTCCGATCCCAGCAGCGTCTTGCCGGGGATCCCGAACCGCTCCATATGCACTGGGTGACTGACGCCGTTGCCCGGACGGCTGTACCACACGCCAAACTTTTTACAGGCGCTGCGCAAAAACAAATGATCGTCCGGATTGCGGTAATCCGTCTGCAGCAGATTATGATCGACATACTGCGCCGAGAGTTCCGTCTTGACCCGGGGCAGTCCCATCGCCTCCAGCTCCAGCATGACCATCGTTCCCGTGGCGTCCTGCGTGAGCGTCTGGTCGATCTTCAGCCCAATCTGTTGCCCCGGCGTCATGGTCCCGTCGGCCAAATGGTTCTCTATCAGCTTCCGCGCAACATTCTGTCGCATATATAGCTCCAATTCGTAGTGTTATATTCGATAAAAACGAAAACCGCCGACAAATGTCATTCCTGCGAAAGCAGTAATCCGGCTCTCTGCAGGCCAGGACCTTAATGATCCAAACCCGCGTACAGTGTCGGGTGCACATGGCTGTACGGCGTAGCGATGTCGTATGGCCCGCCATTTATGGCCGGTGTCTCTTCTTCCCATAACAAAACCGCCCCAGCGATGTTTCGGTTGCCTGACTCCCCCCAAAAAAACAAATTGCCACCCCCCACCAAACTCTCTATGTTCCCCGGAAACCCGGGAGACGGTCCCACAAAACCCGACCCCCTCCCGAAACAACAAGGCCCGACCAAACAAAGCAGGCGCTGCGATGAAAGACTTCGTCGCCAACGGAAAAACCTACCGCGTCGACGACCGCGGCTACCTCGTCGACCCCGAACAATGGGATGAAAACTTCGCCGAGGCCATGGCCCCCGAAATTGGCATCAAAAACGGCCTCACCGAATCCCACTGGCGCATGATCCACTTCCTCCGCAACACCTTCCACCACATCAACAAATGCCCCCTCATCTACGTCGCCTGCAAACAAAACGACATCGGACTCGGCGACCTCAAAAAACTCTTCCCCGCCGGATGGCTCCGAGGCGCCTGCAAAATCTCCGGCATCACCTACCGCGACGGCTACATGCAGCACGTCTGGCTCGAGGACGACATCATCCACCACACCCGCACCTACAACGAAAAAGAATACGACGTCGACGACCAGGGATTCCTCATCAACCCCGAACAATGGGACGAAAACTTCGCCGTCCAAAAAGCCTACGAACACAACATCACCGGCAACCTCACCGACAAACACTGGGACATCATCCGATACATCCGCTCCCACTATCTCACCGAAGGCGAGATCCCCACCATCTACCAAACCTGCGACCACGCCGGCCTGCAACTCGACGACCTCGAACAACTCTTCCCCGAGGGCTACCACCGCGGCGCCGTCCAGATCGCCGGCCTCCAGGCCGTCCCCCACTAACCAACCCCACCCCCTTGCCCCCCTTGCACTTAACTGCCACCACCACCCAACCCCGTTTTTTTCATTGAATCCGCCGCCAATCTTCCTTTCCATTTATCCCATGGCTCCCCAAACGAGTAAATCCCTCCCCCCGCGCAAGCCCCTCCGCGCATTACTGCCCGGTGCCCCACCGAGTACGGTGACTTCCCCCCGCAATATCATCGCCGCTGCTTTCATCCTCACCCTCCTGTGCCTCGCCACCCTTCTCTCCTGCTCGTCCGGCTCCGACACCACCCTCCCCGATGAAATCAAACTCGACCTCGACGCCATCAAATCACGCGGCACCCTCCGCGCCATCACCACCTACTCCTCAACCTCCTACTTCATCTACCGCGGCCAGCCCTTGGGCTTCGAATACGAACTCCTCCGCCGCCTCGCTGAACACCTCGGCGTCCGCCTCGAAATCGTCGTCGCCAACAACCTCGATAACCTCTTCGCCATGCTCCTCGCCGGCGAGGGCGACCTCGTCGCCCACAGCCTCACCATCACCAAAAGCCGCAAAAACATCGTCAACTTCACCCTCCCCATCGCCACCACCCACCAGGTCCTCATCCAGCGCAAACCCGAAAACTGGCGCGACATGAAACAGCACGAAATCGAACGCGCCCTCATCCGCAACCCCGTCAACCTCATCGGGAAAACCATCAACGTCCGCAAAAACTCCGCCTACTACGAACGCCTGATCAACCTCTCCGAAGAAATCGGCGGCGATATCGATATCGTCCCCGTCGAGGGCCGCCACTCCACCGAACAGCTCATCGCCATGGTCGCCGACGGCGACATCGACTACACCGTCGCCGATGAAAACCTCGCCTTCATCCAGAAAACCCACCACTCCATTCTCGATATCAAAACCACCCTCTCCCTGCCGCAGCGCATCGCCTGGGCCGTACGCAAATCCTCGCCCAACCTGCTCTCTCAGATAAACCTCTGGCTCGCCGAAATCAAAGAATCGCCCGACTATTACACCATTTACAATAAATACTTCCGCAACCGCCGCCAGTCCCGCGTCTGGGCCGCCGCCGATGTCATAGCCGGTGAACGCGTCTCCGAATACGACTCCCTGCTCAAGCTCCACGCCGCCGAGCTCGGCTGGGACTGGCGCCTGCTCGCCGCCCTCGTCTTCCAGGAATCCGCCTTCGACCCCGATGCCGAATCATGGGCCGGCGCCCAGGGACTGATGCAGATGATGCCAGCTATCGGCCAAAAATTCGGCGCCGTCAACCTCTTCGACCCCGCCCAGTCCATTGCAGCCGGCGCCGCCTACCTGGCCTATTTGCAGGAGATTTTCGCCGATGTTCCCGATACCCTCCAGCGCACCCATTTTGTGCTGGCCGCCTACAACGCGGGGGAGAACCACGTCAACGATGCCCGCCGGCTGGCCGAAAAGTACGGCGAGGACCCCAATGTCTGGACCGACAATGTTGAGGCCTATATGCTCAAGAAGTCCGATCCGAAGTTCTATAATGATGATTCGGTATATTACGGGCCCGCGCGTGGGGAGGAGACGGTGAACTATGTGCGCACGGTGTTTGATATTTACGACCACTACCAGGCCCTGATTGCCTTTGAGGAGTGAGGGGGAGTGGTTCGCGCATCAAGTGACATGCCGCAAGGTAAACATCACACTTATATCTTATCGAACAGTGCCGACAGCCTATTGACATCTGAATAGAACCGTCGTATTCTATGAGAGGCTTGAAAAACTGGTACAGGATAGTCTGTATCTTCGGTAATTGAGGCTTTAGCTGGAGGGCAGTGAGCATGGTTTCTTTGGGTATCAGGTTCAGTACGAGGGCCCTGGCGTTTGCTGTTTTGGATGGTCCAAAAACCTCACCAGGTGTTATTGACTGTCAGAAAGTGCAGTACCCTACTCATTTCGCTCATGTTCCGCTGCTGGACTGGGTCTATATGGAAATTGAAACGATTTGTCAAAAGCACAATGTAAGCACGGTTGTCATAAAAAAGTACGAGGGTCAGACTAAGGGAAACTCTTATGAAGAAAGAGTGCATTGTGAAGGCGTGGCCTTATTAGCAGCGCATAGATGTTCAAAGATACCCGGCTTTGTTAAGGCGAAGAGTACGCTTGCGAAGGATGTAAAAGGAAAAGCGAAGTATTTGAAAACGAAATTGCCCACGAATTTAGTTCCTAACTTTAGCAAGTATTCGGAGATGGAACAAGAAGCGATTATTTGTTCTTGGAGTACCCTGCCCTGATGTCGGCTGGTTTTAACTTTAAAGAACGTTTAGGGGCAGGCCACTTTGGAGAGGTGTGGCTTGCGGAAGATACAGGGCTTCGGCAAGATGTTGCACTGAAGCTCATCCAGCCTTCAAAACTGCCCAATTCAAAGAACTTCTTTCAAGAGGCACAACTGCTTAAGGGCGCTGAACATCCGAATGTGGTTAAGGTATATGAGACGGGACCACTGAACGATGGTAGAATCTACGTTTCTATGGAGTACCTGCCCAGCGGCAGTTTGGAGGACGAGGCCAAAGGCCGTTATGTAGAACTTACTCGGGCCAAGCGGATAATGATAGACGTACTGCGAGGTTTAGAGCACGCTCATAGCAAGGGGATTCTGCATAGAGATATCAAACCTGCCAACATATTAATTGGCAATAACAAAGAAGGCAAATTGTCAGATTTTGGACAAGCGGTGCCCAAAAATATCAATCCGGCGTTGCTCGGTGCGAAAGACTACGCATATATCCTTCATCTCGCCCCGGAGGTGCATGGAGGAAAGCCATTCTCAATCCAAACTGACATATTTGCTTGTGGAATGACGATATACCGACTGGTAAACGGGGACATGTATCTTCCCTCTTTGCCTGCACAGGATGTGATAAAGGCGTCTATCGCCGGCAAATATCCCGACCGGGCCGTCCATCGTAATTTCGTGCCCCGTGCCTGGCGTAGTTTCATCAGTAAAGCACTGGCCCTGTCATTGAAGGAGCGCTTCAGATCTGCGGAGGAGATGAGGCACGCACTGGAGCGCTTGCCTGCAGCAGTAAACTGGCAGGAGCGGCTTTTACCTGATGGTATGCGGTGGGCTACCGGCCTAGTTCAGGCTTGTTGGGTTGTAGAAAAGACGCGGGATTCCGCCGGCAGGTGGTGTGTTGAGGTGCGCAAGGGCCGTAACAAAAATAACCTCGGGCGTGTACTGGCTCTCTGTAAATACGGCCTCGTCGAAAGCCGGGCCGATCAATTTAGCAGGAAGGTTCTCCAAGGGTTCGTGACAGGGAAGTATCCGTAGCGGGCGAATAGTGGCTTCTATCAGGCCGGATAATTGGGAAAGGAGCTGTCAAACCATTGAAGAAATCAAAATTACTTGCCACGTCCTTTATCCTATACGCAGCCCTTGCGTTTATAGGTTGTGGCCCTCTGTGCCAATAATAGTGAGACACGGAATGAGAGTAGCCGTGAGGGTGGGAA
>CAZTBP010000011.1:0-140117 GCA_964612145.1 uncultured Ignavibacteriales bacterium
GGATAGTAACATAACCCTATCCTTTCGATGTGTCCACTAATTCGGGGGAGGGTCAGATCTGGTGGTTGATTCGAAGAAGATGACGCTGGTGAAATAGGGAGAGGGGGTTGGTATTTATTCGGACCGATCCCACCGCAAGCGGTGGGGCACCCTTTGTATTAGTGAGTCATGGTTCGACTCCGCTCAGGGTGACACTTTAGGATATCAGGGATCCTGGCCTACGAGAGCACGTCGGAAAGGGGGCGGCGGGGGGTGTGGTCCTCGGGTTCGGCAAAGCCGAGACGGAATGTAATCTGCGGGCTGCCCCAGTCATCGGGAAGCAAAGCCTCGAATTCCTCACGGATCTCCCCCACCTGAAGGATTTGATTCATCGGCTGAAGAGCCATGCCCATAGCAGCAGCGGTCAGGAAGAGTCGCTCGAAGACCATGCCGGCCTGAAGCTGCATGGTACGGGTGGGTGATTCGACGGTGACGACACCGAGGGCCGAGGCGCTGTCCAGCAGGTTGCGGTCTTTTTTGGCGGTGCCTTTGCCTAAGTTGAGATAGGCAACGGCGAGCTGGGACATCTTGGAGGTGATCCAGCCGGTGCCGAAGACGCCCTGCCCGAGCCAGTGGGCGAGTTCGCGGCGCCAATCGGGGTCGGCGAACTGGGTGGCATCGGCGCGCACAGTGAGATTATCGACTTTCTGCCGCACGGCGGTATCATCGGTGAGACGGACGAGGACGCCGGATTCGACCGGGATGTCTTCGAGGCGGGTGCGATGCTCCGGCGAGAGGTCGCGGCCATCGTAGGCGCCGTGGTTGGTGTGGCGGGTGGTGATGGCGGCAAACAGCTCAGGCGGGCGGAAGTCACCGGGAGAGCCGCCCGGCTGGAACGTGATTTCGGCGACAAGGTCGGGTTGGTCGGAATCGGGAAACCAGGTGAGGTCGTGGGTGAAGCCGAAGTGTTCGGCGGCGATTAACAGGTTTTCTATGGCGCAACCGACGCTGATGTAGAGTTCGCGCTGGTCGGAGTCGGCGATTTTGAGCCAGCGGGACTTGTCGACACCGACCCGGATGGTGTTGTCGTTAATGGTAAAGGTCCACGGCTGGATGTTGTGCGATGACGGAGCGAGGACGGCGTACTGGATAAGAAAGCGGAGTTGGATTTTAAGGGAGTCGTCATTGGGAAAGTCGATTTCGCTGATGGTCCAGAGAGTGGTTTGGTTTGCTGTCATGTCATGTTACCTCCTGTTGGGGCAACGTCGGCGGGGGCGGGATTGTTTCGGAGATATTGAAGAAACCAACAAGCGTGAGCCTGTGAGGACTCGCGAGGGTCCTGACCTTCCGGACTTAAAGCGGGCTGAAAGTGTGTTGTCAACAGCGGATCTGGCCGCGAAATAGTGATTCAGAGCCTGGGGGTCTTCTCGGTGGAATGTTGAGGCTCAATCCCGTTAGCGGCCCAGTTAGTCGCCTGGTGCTCCCAGTCTGGCGTGCAGGAAGCATCGATGACCCGGTCGATTCCGGTGGTGCCGGCTTTGTGGGTAATTTGTCGGGCCTGACCCTTGATTACGGGAGAATCAACAATAATGGCAGCACGTTGGAGGCTAACCAGGACGGCGGTTTTGTGGAGGTTGGCCATGGCTTCGGCGGCCTCGGCATCGAGCGGGACGCGACCGCGGACGTCGACAATGATCGAAAACGGTCCCGTGGCGTGGGAGAAGACCTCGAGTACGTCTTCGCGCAACCGGTCGGCCTCTCCCTTGTCAAAGATACCTGTGGCGGTGATTCTGAATCCGTAGTCTGTCGTTTCAATTCGGTACAATTCGTGGTCTCCGACAATAGATTAACGTCATCTATATTATCGGCTCCACAGGGGGCGGGCTTTACCGGGGTCGGTGGGTAGGTGGTGTCGGGATTCTTGAAATTGGGGGTGATGTCCCACCCACCGCGGGAGCGCGGGCTACGGGCGGAAACGCTGCAGGATTCCCCCCATACCTCCAGCATAGAATTTGATCGTGCGCTCAGGTGCCCATGCCGCCGCCGACGGTGATTACCGGACGGAAGGAGGCTCCCACCTTACGCCCGAGGGCGTCGACGGCGATGCTGGTGCCTTTGGGTTCGCTGAGGGCGAGGAGGAGGAGTTCTTCGTGGAGGGGGAGTTGTATGGGTATGGGTTTTCCGTTCTGAGCCTCACCTGGATTCCACGTCACGGTGCGCAGGATGCTCTCGTAAGAGTGACATAATCAGGACATTTTATGAATACAGTCACCCACGCAAAGCCTTGGGTGACCTACGATCTATGTTTTACTTCTCTTCTTCCGGGCCGCCTTCGTCGTCTTCGTCTTTGTCTTTGCCTTTGTCTTTGCCTTCTTCGCCGAGAACGTCTTCGTCGTCGAGGAGGTCCTCTTCGGCTTCGGGGCCCATGCCGGAGACATCGCCAAGGGAGCTAATGACATCCTTCAGGGCTTCGGCGGAGGGCACCTCGGGACTGTCCGGGCCGCCCTTGGTGTGCGAATCCATGAATGATTTCATGGAGGAGAGCAGGTCGATCGGTACCGGGAAGATCAGAGTCGAGTTTCGTTCGGCGGAAACCTCGACGAGAGTTGAGAGGAAGCGCAGTTGCATTGCACCAGGAGCCTTGCCGATGACAACAGCGGCAGCGGCGAGCTTTTTCGCGGCCTGGAATTCACCTAAGGCGTGGATGACCTTGGAGCGCCGTTCACGTTCGGCCTCGGCCTGGCGGGCAATGGCGCGGGTCATTTCAGGCGGAAGATCGACGTTCTTGACCTCAACCACGGAGACTTTGATGCCCCACGGTTCGGTCTGCTCATCGATGATGCGCTGGAGTTCGGCGTTGATTTTGTCGCGGTTGGCTAAGAGCTCGTCGAGCTCGACCTGACCGAGGACGGATCGGAGTGTCGTCTGGGCGATCTGGGAGGTGGCCTCGAAATAGTTGGCAACACTCACGATGGCCCGATTGGGATCCACGATTTGGAAGTAGACGACGGCATTAACTTTGACCGAGACGTTATCGTTGGTGATAACGTCCTGCGCGGGTATATCGTAGGTTATAACACGCAGGTCCACCCGCACCATCTTATCGACGATGGGTATCAGGATGATCAGGCCGGGGCCTTTGGCGCCGATCAGGCGACCGAGACGAAAGATAACACCGCGTTCATACTCTTTGAGGATCTTGATCATGTTGAACAAGAGGATGAGGAATATGAACAGAATTACGGCTATGACAGGAAGGGTAACCATGTACTCACCTCGTTTAGGTTTACAATTTCTTCACTTGCAAAGTAAGGCCAGTGACTTTTTCGATAATGACTTTGTCGCCCTGTTTCAGTTCGTCGGATGTTTCGATGCGCCAGAGGGCGCCGTCAACATAGACCATGCCGGGAGACCTGACGGTGGCGGTTTTGCCGATCATGCCTTCGTCTCCGACAGTGACCTGATGCCGGTGCGCTTTGACCACGAGGTACAGCACGATGGCCATAATAACGCCGATACAGACGACAATGGTGACCAGAAGGGAGGTGGAGATGCGCAGGTTGGGGTCAACGGTATCTATAAGCATGAGTCCTCCAAAAAAGAAGGAGACGAGTCCGCCAATGGTCAGGATGCCGTGGCTGACGACTTTTATTTCCGCGATAAATAATATGATGGCCAGCACAATCAGCGCGAGGCCCGCATAGTTGATGGGGAGAGCCTGGAAGGAGTAGAAGGCCAGGATCAGGCAGATGGCGCCGACGACGCCGGGGAGGATTCCGCCGGGGTTGTACAATTCGATCAAGAGTCCCAGGGAGCCGAGTGAGAAGAGGATCAGGGCTATGTCGGGCTGGGTGACGACATCGAGGATTTTCCACCACCAGGAGGTGTCGATATTTTCGACGCGCCGGTTTTTGAGGCTCAGCGTTTCGGTCTGGTAGGCGGTTTTGATGTCTTTGCCTTCAAGCTGGGCAAGCAGGTGATCGAGATCGTCGGCGCGGTATTCGACGACGCCAAGTTCGAGCGCTTCGCGGTCGTCGATGGAGACAGATTCGCGAACGGCTTTTTCGGCCCACTCGACATTCCGGCCGTGTTCTTTAGCGGCGGCTTTGATTTGCGCGACGGCGTCATTGGTGATTTTCTCGTTCATGACTGAGTCGACCTCTTCCCCGCTCCCGGAGACCGGGTGGGCGGCGCCGAGGTTGGTGGAGGGAGCCATGGCGGCGATGTGCGAGGCGTAGGTCATGTAGACACCGGCCGAGCCGGCTTTGGCTCCTCGGGGTGCGATATACATGGCGACCGGAACGCGCGAATTGAGAATATTGGAGCAGATAGACCAGGTCGGTTTGGTAAAGCCGCCGGGAGTGTTGAGGTAGATGACGAGTAGTTCGGCGTTGTTGTCCTCGGCAGTTTCGATAGCGGCCTCGATACGCTGGTCGGTTACGACGCCGATGGCGCCTTCGATGGTGATAGTATAGACCAACGGGCGGGAGTCGGTGTCGGCAGGTTCCGATTCGATCATGGCGGAGTCATCGACCTGCACATTGGCCGGGGCGGCCTTTTGCATGTCCTTGTAGGCTTTGGTTGCTTCCTTTGGCAGCACCTTATCGGCCGACGGTTCCTGCTTAGTGGTGTCGGAATCGGACGACTGCGCCAGCGATGATGAGAGGATCAGTGCGGAGGAGAGCAGCCATACGATGAATATAATGACCATCCTGGCTTTCATGTCACTAATATGCTCCGTGTTGGAGGTGTTTGTCAACGTAAACAAATACGTTATGAGTCGCCGGAATATTCAATATCTATAACACAAATCCAAAGGCACAGTGTTTCACGGCGCCATCGAGTACAGTTGCGAGTACTTCTGTGTCGTAGATGCGCATCGGTGCGACACGGGTGATGTCCTGTGAGAGAACGACAAAGTCGGCGGGGTAGCCGGGCATCAGCCTCGACCGGCAATGCTGCTGTCCGGAGGCAATAGCAGGGCCGACAGTGTAGGCCCGGAGGGCTGATTCGGCGGTGATACGTTCGGCGGGCTCAAAGACGTCACGGCTGTTTTTGCGAGCACGTCGGACGGCGGCGGCGATTCCGGCGATGGGATCAAGCGGCTCGATGGGGACATCGGAACCAAACGCCAGCGGGATGCCGGATTCTATGATGGTGCGGAAGAGATAGGCGTTGCGGCTCTGGTGGCCCCAGTAGGAACGCATCATGTCGATATCGGAGGTGAGCTGCGGGGGCTGCATCGAGGCAACGACGCCGAGGCGTTTGACACGGGCCAGATCGCGGCGGCGGACAAGCTGGAGATGTTCGATCCGGTGGCGGACCGGGAGAGGTGGCACCGGAACTTCGGCGAAAGCATCGAGAACGTTGGCGGCGGCGCGGTCCCCGATGGCATGGACTGCGCAGGGGAATCCGAGTTTGGCGGCATTGCGAGCGATGCTGATCATGTTAGCGGTCGAAGTGACTTCGATTCCCCGATTATCTTTCGAGTCTTTGTATTTGTTGAAGCAGAGGGCAGTGCGACTTCCGAGGGAGCCATCGGCAAAGATCTTGATACCAGCGACACGGAGGAAGGTGTCGCCGCAACCGTAGCGGGTGTTGGTCTTGCGCAGTGCGGGCAGGTAGGCGGCCTGTGGGTAGTAGTTAATACGTAGGCCGAGTTTATTTTGTTCGGCCCGTTCCGTGAAGTACGCAAAGCCGTCTGGACCGTCGAAAGAGTGCACGCCGGTGAGACCGCAGCGGTAGGCGATGTCGAGGGCTTGTTGGTAGAGGCGGTCGATGGTCTGGCGTGACGGCGATGGGATATGCTGGAGTATTTTGGAGATGGCCGGGCCTTCACGGAGAATCCCGGTCGGGTGGCGGTCGGGGTCGCGCACGATGGATCCGCCGGCCGGATCTTTGGTTTTGCTTGTGATACCGGCGATTTCGAGCGCTTTAGTGTTGACCCAGGCGGAGTGCTGATCCTTGGCGTAGATGAAGGCGGGTCGACCGCCGCTGACGCTGTCGAGCATGTGGCGGTCCGGTTCGGTGCGGACTTTGAAGAGGTCGGGCGTGTAGCCTTCGCCGGTGAGCCAGGCATTTTGGGGGAGCGAGGAGGCGTGTGTCTTAATTTTCTTGAGGCAAGCGTCGAGGGAGTTCAACTCTTGAAGGTTGACGCGGCCGAGCGAGAGAGCGTAGAAATAGAAATGGGTGTGGGCATCGACGAAACCGGGAGTGACCATTTTTTTTTTGAGGTCGATGCGGTCGTGGGACTTGAATTCCGGGATTCGGTGAAGATTATCACCGACCGCGACTACGTTACCGTTATCGATGATCATGGAATTGACAACGAGACCGTTGTCCATGGTATGAATGCGGCCGTTGTACAGGGCGGTTTTATTCTTCAAAGCGGGCTCCTTTCACGCGGACGTCTCCCTCACGCCGGGTTATGCGCAGGCGGTCGGTTTCTTCGAGTACGGGGATAGTGAATTTGCGGGTGAAGCCGAATTTGTCGCGCAGGTCGGAGACGGCCAGGGAGCCGTCCTGATTGAGTTTGTCGCGGATGAAGTCGATAATCTTATTCCACGCGTCGGACAGGAAAATGAATTCGTTGCCGCACTTATGGCCTTCGCCGGAATCGAGGATGAATCCTATAGCATCGCGGTACGGCTTCCCTTTGGCAGTAAGCTGACTGAGTTTGGGCGGGGCCCAGTGATCATCGCGAAGGTCGGTCATGATGTCGTCGTAGGCCGCCTTGACCAGTCCTTTGAGGGTCATGCCTCGTCCGGCGAGCGTGTAGTCATCGTCGATGCGGGCGAAGATATCGTTTTCGACGGCGTAGCGGGAGAGGATTGTAGTGGTCTCGCGTCCGTAGGGAGAAAACTGCAGGAGTTGTTCAAAAGGGACACCGCGCAGGTGCGGGTGGTTGTCGAGGTATTTTTCAAGACGGTTCTTGAATCGCTCGACGGCGTTGGCGAGCGTGTTAGGTTCGTATACGGAGCCGTGGAACATGGCGGCCTCGCCCTTTTCAACGAGGGCTGCGACGGCGCTGTCTATTTGGCCGGCAGCGATATCGGCTTCGGCCAGCAGATTTTTGGCCGGGCTGAGGACGCGTTTTTTCAGTTCGGATCTGACGAGGTCTTCCACCTCGACACTTTGTCGCTGGTACAGGTAATCAAACCGGTCCCAGGCCCGACGGCGGGGGAAGTGGCGCAGGTGATCGAGGACGCGACCGCCGCCGAGAGTGACCATTGGTGTGGGCAGGCGCATGATATAGTGATCGCCGATCAGAGAGTATACCGGTTCGTTCGGTTTGAAAAAGACGATGCCTTTGTGGCCCGGTTTGATCTTTTCTTCTTTGAACAGCCTGATTTCTCCCTGGACCTCAGTCGTACCGAAAATACAGAGCACCTGGCGGCGGTCCTCGAGGGCGACGGGGGCATTGGAAAGCAATTCCACCGCCAGCGCCATGATCGGGTTTCGATCGAAGTACTCGAGGTGGGTGCGGTCGGTGACGACGCCACCCCGTACCAGTAGTTCGCGGTCGATGCCGGTGAAGGAGACGGCGGTGCGCTGACCGGGTGCGGCGACGTTGACATCGGAGCCTGATGACTGGAGGGAGCGCACTTTGCCGATAGCTTTTGACGGCCAGACGGCAACAGTCTGGCCAACATGGAGCTGCCCCCCGCGCAGGGTACCGGTCACGACGCCGCCGATCCCCTGGCGGATAAACGAGCGGTCGATAAAGAGGCGGGCTTTGCCGATGTCTTTGCGTGAGCCGATTTGTGTGGCCATCTGATCGAGATACGGCCTGAGTTTATCGAAGCCGTCGCCTTTTACGGCCGAGACGGTGAAAATGGGAGCGTCCTGGAGGAAGGATCCCTGAACGTGCTGGTGAATATCCTGCTGCAGCAGTTCAAGCCAGTCGGGTTCGACCAGGTCGGACTTGTTGATTACGATGAGGCCGTGTTTCACGCCGAGAAGGCGGACGACCTGGAAGTGTTCCTCGCTTTGCGGCATCCAGCCATCGTCGGCGGCGATAACCAGCATGACAGCATCGATCCCGCCAGCACCGGCGATCATGTTCTTGACGAAGCGTTCGTGTCCGGGGACATCGACAAAGGCGATGGTTTCCGACTGCGGTGTCCGGTAAAAGGCAAAGCCGAGATCTATCGTCAGGCCGCGCTTTTTTTCTTCGGGCAGACGATCCGGGTCGGTACCGGTCAGACGTTTGACTATGGCGGACTTTCCGTGATCGATATGGCCAGCGGTCCCCACAACAATCATGCGCGGTTACTCCAGGACGGTGCGAATTGAATGAGTGACGGCGGGCAAGTCGGATTCGTCGATGACCTTGAGATCGAGCATAAAGCGGTCATTCTCGATACGGCCGATAATGGGCAGGTCCTGCTTGAGAAACTGCTTCATAAGGTGATTGGCGTTGAAGTCTTCATAGAAGAAGATACCCACCGACGGGATCGCGGCCTCCGGTAAAGCACCGCCGCCGACAAAGGCTTTGGTTGCCTCGACAGCGAGCCCTGCCGGGTTGCCGAGGTCGGCGATGATCTTTTTGCCGCGCTTATAAAGTTCGGCCTCGGGCAGATTGAGGATCTGCCAGAGTTTTATTTGAGTGAGGTGCTCGCCGGCGAGGTAAATCGAGAACAGGTGTTCAAGCATCGAGAAGACGATCTTGTCGGCCCGCATAGTGCGAAACAGGGGGTTTTTTTTGATCTTCCCGACGTAGTCGGCCCTGCCGACAATGAGGCCGGCCTGCACACCGCCAAGAAGTTTGTCACCGGAGAAGCTGGTCACGGCGGCGCCGGTACGTACTGACTGCTGAACGGTCGGCTCGGAGTAGCCGAGGACTGGCTTGGTGTCAACAAAGACGCCCGAGCCCAGATCGTTCATGACGGGGATGTCAAACTCTTTGCCCAGTTTGACCAGGTCACGCAATGGGACTTCCTCGGTAAAGCCGGCCTGAATGAAGTTGCTCTTATGCACTTTGAGGATGAGGCCGGTTTTCCGGGGATCGATGTTATCGCGGTAATCGGCGATAGTGGAGATGTTGGTGGTGCCGATTTCGCGCAGTTTGCCGCCGGATTTGCGGAGAATGTCCGGGATGCGAAAACCGCCGCCGATCTGGACCATCTCGCCACGCGAGAGGAGCACTTCCTTGCGATTGGCGAGCGTGTTGAGTACCAGGAAAAGTCCGGCGGCGCAGTTGTTGACGACGGTGGCGGCCTCGGAGCCGGCCAGCAGGGCCAGGTATCGTTCGCAGGCGACGCCGCGTCCGCCGCGCTTGCCGGTTTTCAGGTCGAATTCGGTATTGCCGTAGCCGGTCACGGTCTTCTTGACGGCATCGAAGAGTTCAACCGGCAGGGGTGCCCGACCGAGGTTGGTGTGGACAACGATACCGGTGGCATTGATTACGCGGGTCGTGGTTTGCCGCTGAAAGACGCGCAGTGCATCGGTGATCGTATGGTGGAGATGGTCGAGCGTGACGGTCTCCCCTTTTTTCTGGAAGCGCACTTTGAGATCGGCGACAACCTGCTTGACGGTCTCGGCCGCTATCGGTCGCGGAACGGACGCGACGGCATCGGCTAACTGTGGATCCTGCAGGAGTTCTTCGACGGATGGAAAGTCACGCAGAGATGTGAGAGGTTTTTTTGTCATAATCACGCATGTCACAGAGTAGTCGGCCTAATTGCCGACACGGGTGCAATAATCGGGAAACAAGCCGGCAAGTCAACGGAAAACTGGATTAGAAGCGGATCTCCATCCAGATGGAGACTTCGCGCAGGTGTGTCCGGCGGTCGTTGCTGTTGCTGTCTTTCCAGCGCATTGAGAGTCCGCCGCGAATGGACTGCGAGAAGGTGTAAGAGATATCCGGTTGGATGGAGGTCTCGTCTTTCTCGGTCGATGATATCACGTTGCCAAAGGCGTCGCGAGTTTCATTAATACTATTGTTGTACTTGAAGTCCATCGAGATGTTGACCTGCGACTGGAATTTCACGCGTCCAAACAGGGGCAATTTGATTCCGCTGGGAGCGGCGAATGAATATGATGCGGAGGCACCGAATGATTTGCGGACACTTTCTGATTCGGACTGGAAATCGCCGGTGGTTCGGTTGAATTCTTCGGAGTTCTCCTGACTGCGGGCGAAGGAACTGGTCAGCTGGAGTTTTCGAAAGAGTTTAAAGTTCAGTGCGATGACCGGATTCTGCTGAATAGTGGTCGATTTGGAGGTCACGAAACCGCCGCGCAGGTCCTCGGTCTCGCGGGTTGAGCGACTGTACCCGGTGCGAGGTGAGAAGACGTCGATAAACTTATTGACGATCCCTTTGATCAGTGGCAGGGTCTTAAAGGGCGTGATACGCACGCTCAATTCCGGCCAACTGGTCGAAGTCGACTGGTAGAGGTTTCCCCGCTTGATAAGATCGCGAGAGATATTGCGGCGGAACTTGATGTCGGTTTGCAGTCCGCCGAGCAGACTGAATCCGCTGCCCAAATCGTAGGTGACGGACTCACCGGCGTCCGGGTTCCGTGAACCGTCGACAGTCTCGATATCGGGTGTTCGTGAGAAACCAAACCGGTATTGGGCTCGTGGCCGGCCGGTCATGCCGGGGACGGAATAGCGGAAGGATTCGCTGTAGCCATAGCTGGGTGACTGGATCCACCCGGTGAGAAAGCGAAGCACGGCCAGGGGTGGGTCGTAGAACGGTCGGCCGTCGTCCTCGCTGGATTCATCCGGTTTCTGCCCCCGGGTTCCACTACGGCTGCCGCCTCGGAATCCTCCCCGGAAGCGGCGTTCTCCTCCCCCACTCCCTCTGCCGCCGAGTAAACCAATATGGTCAAATGTTCCGGAGACACCCCAGCTGTTGCTCATGGTGGAGCGACGTGTTTGATTTGCGCGCTCCCAGTCATCGCTGTAGCTGGAGGAATAGGACAGGTCGGTGGCCAGCCAGCTAAAGAACCTGGGATCGTATTTGGCACTAAATGACTGACCGTAATGTGTTTCGAGACCAAGTTTGAGGTTGCCGAGGTCGAGGTTGACACTTTCGGCGTCGCTGAGATCGCGCCGCGTGTCGAACCTGAGCGAGATCGAGAGATTCTGGAACAGGTCGTAGGCAAAGTCCATGCGAGCGTCGAGGTTTCGTTTGAATGAGGAACGCCGGTTACCGTCGACATCATCGCTGATGGTCAGGGTGCGATCGAAGGAGCCGGTGAGACGCCAGGTACGCGGGTAGAGCGACAGGCGCGATTCTGAGGCTTTTTTCGCGATGGGGATCCACTTAGTCCAGAAGAAGATCGGGACCGTGGGTACTTCCTTGAGACCAAAATTAAATCCGGATCGGATATTGTACCCTTCGCTCAGGCCGTACGGGGTGCGCGGGGACTGATTCAGCGAGCGCCGGTACGAGAACGATGTATTGTCCAGGCGGTTCAGCAGCAGGCTGAACAGCGGGTTTTTGCCCGGTCGGTCAAAGGAGGCTGAGACCGAGAAGTTGCGCGATTCACTTATACTTTGTTCTTCGATGCGCAGAGAATCGGGCAGGACGATATCAGAACCGGTGCGCAGCAGCGGCGTCTGGGTGTTTTTCGAGTATGACATCTGAACGGGCACGCGGGCATTCCACGAGCGGGGCAGGAATCGGTCCATGTTGAGCGAAAGGCCGTAGGAATATCTTGTATCGGTTCTTCCGGAACCGAGGTTCTGGTCAGAGCCGCCACGGGTGGAGCTGGACAGGCCGCGGAAGTAGGGGTCCTGGCTCTGGTACGAGAAGTTATAAGTACCGAGATCGGCGATGTTGCCGTTGGCGGTGAACCGGGCGGCGGTTCCGACATCGCGACGAACATCGGTAACGCGTAGTTCATCGATCCACACGAAGCCGGTCGGTCTGGCCCCGGTTTGTGAGATATTGCGAACGCCGGCCGCAAAATACTTGATTTCGTTTAGACTGGGGTCGCCCGTGACTCGCAGGGAACCGGCGGTTGTATCGACCTCGGACCACTGGCGCGGCTCGCGATCTCTTTGCGCGGCGTTTTTGAGGGCCGTGATTTCATCAAACAGGATGGCGATATGGTTGTCGGGGTGCCATCCGTCCCGAAGTACGCGGCTTTGCTCGTAGAAGTTGAGGCTGTCACGTCCGAGGCGGAAGTAGAACTCGACATCACCCTCATATTCTCCCAGGGCGCCGTAAACGTACATTTCAAGTTCACGGTATCCGGAGTATGTGTCGACGGTGAGGATACTCTTACGGGCGAAGGCGGTGTCGCGGCTGTCCAGGTTTTTAAATTCCATTGAGAGGCCGCGCTGCACCTCTCTTACGCCCGTGGTCGGATCTTCGTATGCATCGACGTCAGGAGGGGCCTCAAAGGTACCGTCGTCCTCGCCCACGGACGCCACTACGAACTTTGTGCTGTCGGTGTCTCCGCTGCCTGCTCTGTCGCCGTAGATGACCGTATCGCGCCAGTTGGACTGGACAAAGTACCAGTCGGCGATTTCGATCGTGTCAGGTGTTGTCTGGTTAGGTCTTTCCTCGAACCAAATTCTGATATGTTGAATGCCTGTGCCGGACCACCGGGGGGTCAGGGTCGCGTCACTTTCATCATCGATAATGACAGCATCCAGCAGGGAACTGTCGCGAATCGGGATGCGGTATGTGTACCAGGCGGGCTTATCGATCTCCGCGCTTTCTTTCTTGGTGGAGTCGAGTCTGAACGCAGGGTTCGCACTGCCGAAGTCAATCTCGTAACTGAAGTAGCCGTTTTGGTCCTGAAAGGTCCTACCGTAGGTTTCCTCGTCGGGCTCGGCGTAGTTTTCGAAATCGACGTAATTGCCTTCGGTACCGTTGAGCCATTCGTAGTAGGTACCGTTGGCGGCGTCGAAGAGGGTGTCGTTGGCGCTGTTCTCGTCTCCACAGAGACTGGACGGAAGCGGGCATGCACCGGCGCCGTCGAAGTACCAGTTGTCGCCGTTTGGGTCCGGGTTGTAAACCGGATGGTAGAACGGTTCATCGGGGTCTGCCAGACCGTCCAGGCCGACATCGTCCTCGATCGGAAAGTCACCGCCCTGGGTTGTTTCGAAAGAGGCGGCACCGTCACCATTGATATCTTCGGAGATTCGGCCGAAATCGAGGTGCATAATTCCAGAGTTTGCGCGCACACGGATTTCAAGGACCTGGACCCGTTCGGCATCGATTCGGGCCGAGTAGCCGCGCATCATACCGGCCCATGATTCCGGGTCGGTGTCATCGGTGATTTCCGGTACCGGTATGGTATCGCCCGGAGCATCGGGATTCTCCTGCCAGGACCAGGTGGTGTCTTCAGTTCTTGGTCGGAATACGAGCCGGAGGGGCCGTATGGTCGATTGTCCGACCTCGGTCTGATCATCGGTCAAATTGTAGACGTCCTCTATCCGGAGCAGTTCCACCGGGTTGTGCCAGAGAAGTTTGGAACGCTTATCGAGATGGCCAGCGTGAGAGCTTGGCGGCTTGGACGAAATCTGCCAGTTGGTGCGATTGACGCCCAAGCCGGTTTGTTCGGCCGAGGCTTCAAAGTCGTCGATATAGGCGGCGCCGTCGACATTCGGGTTCGGGTGCGACTGGGCCAGTTCGCCGGCGAGGCGGAGGTTTGACGGCGATTCGGTCTGGACGATCGGGAGGGCATTGGCCAGCTTTGTCAGGAAGTTGGGCTGGAGGGACCAGGCGGCATCTACATCGAACACAAACGCTTTGGCTGTTTCCTGGCCGACTCGCGGCTTACGATCCTGTGCTTTGTCGGATTTGTAGAGTACGGTCGAGCCGATCTGCAAATCGCGGGACACTTCGTATTCGGCGCGGAAGCCAAAAAGGGTCTTCTTCTGGATAGCCAGGAAGGGAGCATATTCAAAGTCAATATCGATATCGGCATTGGGGTCCTGGGCGCGGTCTGAAAGCAGGGTGATGCGGCCGAAGTCGTAGTCGATACGGTAGTCCGTACCGCGTTGCAGCAGCGCGCCATTGGCGGTGACCCGTTCGGAGCCTTCGATGATATTGGGCCGGCCCAGCCGGATTTCGTTGGTCCGCGACTTGCTGAACTGCTTCATGAAGTATTTGCTGGCCTCGGTCTGGGCGGTTGAGGATTCGTAAAAATAGATGCCGGGGACTTTGACAACAAGCGTGTCCGTCACAGTGCCGTTATCGAATTGGTAGGTCGTATCAGAGGCAAAGGGTAGTCGGTGTGGGAAAATGATCAGTCCCCAATCCGGCCTGAAGACTGCCTGTAAGTCGTCGAGCTTGCCATCGGGCACGCGCCGTTCGTTCTGGTTGATCTGGTCCAGTCCGAGAATTTCGATGAAATTCTGGGTGCCGGCGGCGCTTTCCTGATATTCTTTTGGCGAGGTGGATTGTTCGGTTCCGATATCGCCCTTGTAGATCTTAATGTCGATGTCATCAATGGTGATGCCTTTGGGAATGTCATAGATGTTACGCCACATGAGATCCCAGGTTTGATACGCCGGTAGTGCAACACTCGAGTAGATCAGCTTGAGGATTTTGGGATCGGCGGGTGAGCCGTTGGAGTTAGTGCCGATAGTGTCGACGCTCCCGTCGCCCCGCTCGATAACCATGTAGACGCCGATAGCGAGGTCACGCTGGCTGTTGTTGAAGACGATGTAGTGCGAGTTGGAATCGGGATAGCTATAGTAGTCGAACTGATCGTCTTCAATCGGTTCCACGCCCTGTTCGGGATTGGTGAACTCGAGCTTCTCGGTAGTGAACGAATCGGGGAAGGCGGGGTTGACAAAGAGCCTGGCGAACGCGGCGTTGCCCGGGCGGTCCTGCTGGGACCGGGTGAGTTCCTTGAACACAAACAGCTGCGTTATTTCGTCACCTACTTGTGTTTCGCCGGGGCGCACGAGGTCAAAGATCCGGCGGTCGACGTATTCGTAGTCGCGGACAATGCGGGCGCTCTCCTCCCCGCTCGGGGTGATACTGGTGCGTTCGGACGAGCCTTTTTCCTGCGAGGCAATACCAGTGAGATAGAGTGGTCCGAGCTGGGCCTCAGCCTTGACGCCAAACAGGCCGTTGATCCGGGACGAGTAACCGACGAACTGGGTGTTGGGGAGGCTGAGGTTGGTGTTGCCGGCCTCGACAGCTTTGAGGACATCGTCATCGTCGCCCTTGTAGCGGATCTGGATTCGGTTGGCCAGGGGGATATCGGTGTGGCTGTCCTGGTTAACTTTGACGGTGATTTTCGATCCGATGGTGCCGGTAATATCGAACTGGTACTGCTGTTCCATGGTGAGCGACGGGAATTTGCTCTGTTCGACGATGGGCGAAGCGGCGTCGTCGGTCCACTGCGATCGCCCGGAGAACATGATTTTGCGATAGCCGCTGACGGTCAGCCCGGCGCCGCCCTCGCCAAAAATCTTGTCAAGTCGCTTGGGCAGGTCGACGCTGACCCCCAGGCCACCGCGACTTCGGCCCTCGTCGGCGGCCCGAAGGGTGCCGACGGCGAGATCGTCAAAGCTTTCCCTGACAAATTTCTTCCGTCGGTATTCACTGTAGGCCAGGGCGTCGACACCTCTCGGCAGGAGCGTGTATTTTTTTGATCCTCGACGGTAGTAGGTCGTTTCGAAGCGGAAAGTGCTTTCTTCGTAGTTGCTCGCAACGAGAGTTGGGCTGAGTTTCAGTTGTCGGGAAAGGCGTGGGGCGTTTGGCTGAGCGAGGGCGACGGACAGTTTGTCAGAGGGCTCCTTGTAGGGGGATACCCACGATCTCGGGGCTCGCGAGGACAGGTCCATAGTCAAACCTGACGCGGCCCGAGTTGAATCGCTCGGTGCGATTACCAGGATGAGACAAACCAGCGCACAAAAATGGCACAATGTTGAGAGCGATTTCACAGCCACTCTGGTGTAATTAGGTATAATCAAGTCGTTAGTAATTAATCGATAGTTTTCCTCCTAAGTTTAGAATTCGCCAATCTTTATGACTTCTTCTTCGAGTTCGATATCGAATTTTTCTTTCACCAGCTTGCGCATCTTTTCGCCGAGTGCGCAGATATCGGCGGAGGTGGCGCTGCCGGTGTTGACAACTATGTTGGCGTGGCGCTCAAATACCTTTGCGCCACCGACTTGCAGGTCTTTCGCTCCTGACTCCTCAAGCAGTTTACCGGCCGGCAATTTGCCGTAGGGCTGTGAATCATCCGGGATGTTTTTAAAGAAACATCCGGCGGTCAGTTGCTCGGGGTGTTTAGTTACCCGGAGCGCGAGTGTTTCCTCGATTCGGTTGGCGATTTCCTTACGGTCACCTGGTTCGAGCTTAAGTCGTGCGCTGACAATGATATCGCCCGACTTCTTGAGGTACGAATCCCGGTAGCCGAACCGGCAGTAGTCGGCGTTGACTTGCATGATTTCGCCCTCGGGACTGATCAGGGTGACGTCGGTGATAATGTCACCGATTTCACCGCCAAAAGCGCCGGCGTTGCCGTAGATTGCGCCGCCGACAGTCCCCCATATACCGACTGCAAATTCGAGGCCGGTTAGGGAATTTTCCTCGGCAAATTGGACCAGACCCATGAGGTCGACGCCTGCGCCGCAATTGATCGTTGTCTTGTCAATGATCTTGAGGCCCTGAATGTCGATCTTGACAATCAGGCCGTCGAATCCCTTATCCGATATCAGCAGGTTTGAGCCGCCGCCGATCAAAAAATAATCCAGCCCAAGTTTTCTTGCCTCGCGGATGGCCCGGGCGGCCTGTTCGGCTGAGCACGCCTGGAGAAACCATCTCGCCGGTCCACCGGTCCGGAAACTGGTGAAGGGCGCCAGCGGTTTATCAAACTCAAGATCCTCGCCGAACGCCTTGGTGAGCGTCTCCCTGGACGGGCGGGACTGAGACGGCCGTTTCTCCGTCGATTTCATCAATTTAATATACCCGTAAATCGCTTTAAAATCAAGGCCTAACAGCCCCTCAGGGGGCTTGGTAACGAATGCTGCCTCAATTGGTTATACACTGTTTTGAGCGGTGGTCGCCGGGAAAAATCACTGCTTTTGGTCGGTACCTGATTCGGACTCAGTCGGTTTCTCTGATCCGGATTCGGTCTCGCTCTTTTCAGCCGGCTTTTCGTCGCCGGAATCAGCTTCTTCTTCTTTGGGTTGACTATCGCCCTTTTTACTTTCATCGACATAATTGAGCCGCAATTCATACAATGCGTGCTCGAGCATGTTCTTTTCATCGTCGGTCAGGTTGCCCTGAGTCTTTTCCTGGATCATGCCGAGCATGTCGATGGTGTTTTTTGCCATAGCGAGGTCGCGTTCTACCTTGCCGGAAAACGGTGACGCGACCTTACCAAGCTGCTGCCAGGCGGCGGCCTGGAACGACATTACCAACTGCATGAAATGCGGATTGGGCTGGTTTGCCGAATCAGACATAGTCGATCTCCATCTGTGTGAACGCTCCTGGTCGTGCGTTTCATTTATCCGCCGGCCGGGGCTTTTTCGCGGTCGGCAGTGCGCTTTTGCAGGTAGGTATATAGTGAACGGTAGGCAGTGTCAAGATTGTTATCCGATGTGACGAGTCTTTCCGCGAGGTTGCGGGCGGCCTCCAAAAGATCGGCGTCGGATGAGAGTTTTGTCGCGCGGAGCTCCGGCAGGCCGGATTGGCGGACGCCAAAGATTTCTCCCGGACCGCGAAGCTGAAGATCCGCTTCGGCGATTTCGAAACCATCGTTGGTCTGGGCGAAATACTCCAGCCGCCGGCGGGCGATATCGGAGATCGGCGGGTGGGCGATGGCAACGAGGGTTGCCTGCTTTTTCCCACGGCCGATACGTCCGCGAAGCTGATGCAGTTGGGCGAGGCCGAATCGTTCGGCGTGCTCGATAATCATCATGGTGGCGTTGGGATTGTCGATGCCGACCTCGACGACGGTCGTTGCCATGAGGACGTCAAGGTCACCGTGGCGGAACTGCTCGAGGATCTGGTCGCGCGGCTTTGGCTTCACGCGTCCGTGGACCATGCCGACCCGAAGGTCCTTGAACGGTCCGGCAGTCAGGTCGGCATAAGCATCCTCGACATTTTCGAGGTCGGAGTTTTCGCTTTTTTCAATCAGCGGGTAGATGATGTAGGTCTGGCCGCCGCGGGAGACATCGTCTCTGACAAACTGGTAGACCTTGTTACGGACATCTTTCGTGCGCCAGACGGTGCGGACCGGTTTGCGGCCGGGCGGCATGGTAGTGATCGAGGAAATATCGAGGTCGCCGTAGAGGGTCAGGGCGAGAGTGCGCGGGATCGGGGTGGCGGTCATCACCAGCAGATCCGGGTTGTCGCCCTTGGCGTGGAGTTTTCCCCGCTGGCGAACACCGAACCTGTGCTGTTCGTCGATTATGACGAGGCCGAGCCGGTCGAACTGGACGTAGTCGTAGATCAGGGCGTGGGTCCCAAAGAGGATATCGATTTCGCCCCGGGCGCAGGCGGCGGCGATGGTGTCTTTCTGGGCCTTACTCAGGGTGGCGGTGAGCAGGGCACTGGAGACACCGACTTCCTGCAATGGTTCACGCCAGGTGCGGTAGTGTTGTTCGGCGAGTATTTCGGTGGGGGCCATAAAAGCGGTTTGCAGGTTGTTTTCGGCGACAAAGAGGCCGGCGGTAATCGCAACGACGGTTTTGCCGCAACCGACATCGCCCTGAAGGAGCCGTGACATCGGGTGTTTTGACTGGAGGTCTTCGAAGATCTCGCGAGTGGCTTTTTTCTGGCCGGAGGTCATTTCGAACGGGAGGTTCTCGCGGAATTCGGTGAGCCTCTCCCCCGGTTTGGCGTACGTATGTTTTTTGACGGCGGCGACTTTGGCCTGGCGGGAGCGCAGGACGAGATATTGCAGCTCGAGCAGTTCATCGAGCGCCATGCGGCGGCGGCAGCGTTCGACCTGTTCGCGGGTGTCGGGGTAGTGGATCTTGGTGACGGCTTCGTGGAGTCCGGGGAGGTTGAGTTTTTTGGTTTCCGCTGGCGGCAGATGGTCGGGGAGTTTTTCGGTGAGGTTCTCGAAGATGATCGTTGTAAGGCGACGGATGCCTTTGGAGGTCAGGCCGATTTTGTTGAGTTCGGCGGTTTGCGGGTAAACCGGGATGATGCGGCCGGCGTGGATCATTTCATCGGTTTCGTCTTCAAGGCGTTCGAGATCGGGGTGGACAAGCTGGTAGCCCATAAAGTAGCTGACGGTACCGGTGGCGGCGAACCACTGGTTTTTTTTGAACAGCCGTTCCCAGTAGCGGAGGCCCTGGAAGAAGAGCATCTGGATCGCGCCGGTGTCGTCTTCGAGGATGACCTCGAAACGGCGGCGTTTGCCGTGGAGCATACCGTGGGCGCGGACGCGGCCGACGATTGTCACGGGTCGGTCGACCTTGACGTCTTTGATTTTGGTGACGGTGGTGCGATCGAGGTAACCGCGCGGGAAGTACCAGAGGAGGTCGCGGACGGTTTGCAGCCCGTGGTCGCTGAGGACTTCCGCTTTGCGCGGGCCGACCCCTTTGATATACTGCAGGGGCGACTGTAGTGTTATTTCGCTCACGGGGATAGGTTGGCGTTTTGGGGGCGCGGAGTCAATCATTATCTGGGGCGAGGGATGTGGTCTAAGTTGCGCGACAGGGCGAAATCGCGTATACTCGCTCTCGGAAGCGGATGCCGTCTGGTGGCGGTCCCGGCCTTCAAAGCCGTGCGGGGGGCAGTCGTACTGTCCCCGGTGGGTTCGATTCCCACCCCTTCCGCCAAAAAATAGTACACGGAAGGTACGCATCGGTGAACGGCAAGGCCCCCGGGAAAAATCGCATCAAAATCAATCAGGGCAGTACACGGCTTCGAATCAGCATCCCACTGGCGCCGAGTGAATCCTCGCGGCTGCATTTGACGGCGCTGCTGGTGATTTGGGTGCTGGGGGCGGCGTTTGCGGCGGGGGCACTGATATTGGGCGAACCGGTGCTGGGTCCGATGATCGTGCATTTTTTGTGGTGGGGTGCAGGGCTGCCGGTAATCTGGGCGTATCTGCGGTTCGCGCGGGGCCGGGAGGTGATTACGCTGACCGACGGCAAACTCACAATCGCCCGCAAGCCGCTGGGGTACCGCAGCCGGTATCACACGCCTCGAATCAAGCGGCTTCGGGTGGACACTAAAGGGCTGCGCTTAGGCGGCCGGCGGCATAGGCGCAACCCGCTTCGGTGGCGCGGTGAACGGGGGCTGCTGCTTTTTGATTACGGGCTGAAGCCGGTTCGTTTCGGGGTAGCGATCGATGCTGCACAGGCGAGGGAGATCCTTCAGGCGATCAAGGCAAGCGGGTTTATCGGGCCGGATCACGTCGAGGAGTGATCAAGTTCATCGGGGAGGGTCGGGCCGAGGCTTTCTTTGGGTTCAGGGTCGACATGGACGATCACGCGGGTGACATCGGCATAGTTATCGAGCAGTTTCCATTTCACACCACTGGCGATATCGTGGCCCTGTTTAACGGTAATGCTGGGGTCGACAACGATGTGCAGTTCGACAAAGATCTGTGAGCCGGAGTGACGGGCGCGGAGGTCGTGGACCTGCCGCACACCGGCAACGTTGCGGGCAGTCTGGGCCATTGCGATGAGGACGTCCTGATCGGGCGCGGTATCGGAGAGTTCGCGCAGGGCGTCCCAAACCAACCGGGCACCGACCTTGAGGATGAACAGGGTGACGACTAAGGCGGCGATAGCGTCGGCGAGATACCAATCAGGGTTGACGTAGGCGGCGATGACTCCGATGAGAACCGCGACGGAACTGAGGGCGTCGGTGCGGTGGTGCCAGGCGTTTCCGATAAGTGCCATCGACTGGAGGCGGCGGCCGATGATTACGGTCCACCAGTACATTCCTTCTTTGAGAAGGATACTCGCGGCGGCGGCCCAGATGGCAAATTGACCGGGGGTCGCGACGTTATGGCGATAGATGCTTTCGATAGCGTTGTAGGCGATACCGAGACCGACCGCGATCAGGAAGATACCAACGATCATAGAGGAGGCGGTTTCGATCCGGGCGTGGCCGTAGGGGTGGTCGATGTCTTCGGATTTACGGCCCCATTTCAGGCCGAGAGCGACGACGAAATCCGAGAAGAGATCCGAGACCGAGTGGACACCGTCGGCGATAAGTGCCTGACTGTTGGCCGCGAATCCAGCGACCAGTTTGAAGATCACCAACAGCAGGTTGACGACTGAACCGACGACAGTGACTTTCATGCCGGCGGCGACATCCTGGTCGTGGGTGTGAGTGTTGACGGGGCGGTCTCTGTTGGCGGTTTGCTTCATGGCGTAAGTATGATGTGCGGGAGTGTGAGCCGTCAAGCTTGAATCAGGGGGGAAGAATCAGATGGACTGGACCGGCATTTTCTGGGGGTCGTCGACAGCCATTGGCTCTTTGACTGTAAAGGCTTCAGCGTAGCGGGCGCCGATCATGTGGGCAAGGGCGGCGCCACGGTCGCGCATGAGGTCGAAGACGGTTACGCCGGGGTGAAATATCTTTTTGGCTATCCGGTTATCTGAGAATTGGGATTTGTAGGCGGCGACCGCCTTGCATTTTTGTTCGAATTCGTCGGAGACATCGACTAAAAACGAGAACTCGCGGTTGCGGTAGTAGGAGGCGTAGATGATTTTTCGCGGGCGGTGCGGCTCACCGTCGAGATTGACTTTTTTCAAGCCGGCGAGAAAGCAGGCGTCGTAGCCGAGGCGGCAGCAGGCGAGGTGGTCGGGGTGGCGCTGTTCCCAGTGCGGGAGGATGACCAGTTCCGGTTGATGGTCCCGGATATACTGGGCCACGAGGAGCTTGTTGGCCTGATTGTACTCGATAGCGGCGTCGGGCATGCCGGCGTTACCGCGCCATTTGAGGCCGATGATATCGGCGGCGGCGTTGGCCTCGGCATCGCGGTCGTGCTCGGTGCCGAAGCTCCCGGCCTCTCCCCTGGCCAGGTCGAGGGCGCCGCAGGCGCGACCCATTTTGGTTAGCTTGATCAGGGTTCCGCCGCAGGTGATTTCGGTGTCATCGGGGTGGGCAGCAATGGCGAGGACATCGAGTTTGGTTGTATCAGCCACCGACAACCTCCTCGTAGTACTTTTCGTATTCGGAGACGATCTTTTCCGAGCCGAACTTAGCCACGGCGCTATCGGCGGCGTTGTGTTTGAATTCGGCGAGACGTTCCTTGTTTTTCAGCAGGGCGATGCCGGCGCGAGCCATCGAAGTGGTATCGCCGACCGGCAGCAGGAAGCCGTTTTTGTAATCATCGACCACTTCGACAAGGCCGGTGCCGGTCGTTCCGATCACGGGGACGCCGCAGGCGAGCGCTTCGAGGGCGGCAAGGCCGAAGGACTCTTCCTCGGACGGCATCAAGAACAGGTCACAGCACGGGAGGACGGCCTCGACCCGGCTCTGGTTGCCGAGGAAAATGACTTTGTCGTTCATC
Source organism: uncultured Ignavibacteriales bacterium (assembly GCA_964612145.1). Classification (GTDB taxonomy): domain Bacteria; phylum Zixibacteria; class MSB-5A5; order GN15; family FEB-12; genus JAGNLV01. The sequence goes on from CAZTBP010000011.1 coordinate 22,393, forward strand.
TCGCGCTTGTTGATCTGGCGTCGGGCAAGCACGGTGTCGGGTCCTTCGCCGACGAGGACAAGCTTGGCAGGAAGCTCGGCTGAGATCTTGGCAAAAGTCTCGATGACATCGAGGGTTCTTTTGACGGGCCGGAAATTGGACACGTGGGCGATCAGGAACTCATCGGGTTTGGCAAACTCTTCACGGGCGCAGTCTCCATTGCAGGGCTTGAAGCGTTTGCCGTCGAAGAAGTTGTGAATCACCCTGATGTTCTTATTAACTTTAAAAACATCTTCGGTTTCATCTGCGAGGTACCGCGAAACGGCAGTGACACCGTCGGAGGCCATGATTGAGAAGCGGGTGATGTCGAAAAAGGACGGGTCCGAGCCAACGAGGGTGATATCGGTGCCGTGGAGGGTAGTAATAATTTTCGGGACGCGGGTGCCGGCCTGGGCCATCATCTGTTTAGCGAGGTAGGCGGATGTCGCGTGCGGGATTGCGTAGTGCACGTGGAGGACATCGAGACCAACATTGCGGCTGACCTCGGCCATTTTCGCTGAGAGGGTCAGGGTGTACGGCGGGTTCTTGAACAGCGGGTAGGCGGTCGTTTCCACACCGTGGTACATAAGATTTGGCTGGTAGCGATCCAGCCGGAACGGGATGGCGTACGAGATGAAGTGTACTTTGTGCCCCCGTGCGGCCAGCTGCTGGCCGAGTTCAGTGGCGACTATGCCGGATCCACCGGCGACGGGATAACAGGTGATACCGATGTTCATCGTTAGTTGCTCTTGTAATCGGACAGCGAGATAAGTTGGTGGGCCTTTTCTTCGCTGTCGAGTTGTTCGTGGGCAAAGGGCATAAAATCCATGCCGTATTTCGAGAGGAAGTAGGTTACGTTCAGGGCCCGTTCCTGCAATCCGCGATTGGTGTAAAGGGCGTTGTAGAGGCGGTAGATGCGATCGCGGGTTTCGGATGATTTGCGTTTGTGGGCCGAGAATACTTTGCCCTCAAACTGCTTTAAGTTGTAATCGATCTTGCCATAAATGTTGTGAGCGACGCTTTCGAGTTGCTTGTCAAACTGCAGGGATCGTTTGACAAAGGCTTTGAATTCGTCCTCGACCGTTTTTGACAGTTCCTTAAATTTCTCTTCAAGATCGCTCGGGAACGACTCGGCCAGTATTCGATTGATGACCTGTTCGATATCCCCGGTGAGTTCGTCGAAAGTGATGTCGAACTGATCCATGATCTTCTCGTAGTGCTTCTCCACAAAGGTGGCGGTAGGCCGCGCCATATAGTACGGTGCGACACGGGAAAACAGCGGGAAAATCGGGTTGATCTGGGCGAGGTAAGCGATTTCCGAGGGTCCGCCTTTCTGCGAGATGACGGGAAAGAGATAGGACTGCAAGACCGGGCGGGTCATGACATCGGGTGAGAACTGTTCCGGTTCTTTTTCGATCATCTTTTTGATTTCGTGGGCGGTGAATGTGTCCTCGCCGATATTGAAGGTGCCGTCGTCGTTGCCCATGATGGGTGTCCGGCCGTTGCGGTTGCAGAACAGGTGGGTGGCGTTGTCTTTCTTCTCGACCTGGATATGGTAGCCGTGCTGTATGATGTGATTGTTGGTCCTGGCAATGAGGCCGTGGAGTTTGTCCTGTTTATCGATAATGTCCATGAACAGGGGGGCCGCCAGGGCTTTGGCTTCCTTGTCGCCGGGTGAAAACAGGGCGAGGCCGAACTGGGTGCAGAGGCCGGTCATGAATTTGCCGAAAGCGCTGACAAAGGTGTCATCGGGCGTGTAGGAGCGGTCGATCAGGTCGTAGAGATCTTTGGTAAAATCCGACTCGCCGAGGGCCTCCTTGAGTTGACTCTTGACCTCTTGGAGGGCAGCGGAATCGGAGAACGTTATTTCTGAGGTCGGGACTTCTTCACTGGGCGGAGAGGGGTAGGTTAATGTCACCGGTTCGTTGGAGGAGCGGTCGAGGACGGTGGTGTTGTTGACCTCTTCGAAATCGTGGTCATCGCCGGCTATCCAGAAAATCGGAATAACCGGTCGGCCGAGGTCGTTTTCGTACTTCCGGGCCGCTTTGATGATGGCGAGGGCTTTTATTTGCACCAGCAGCGGGCCACCAAAAAGGACGGCCTGCTGGCCGGAAAAGACGCAGGCCGACTTCGGGTCGCGGAGCCGTTCGATGTTATCCAGCGTCTTTTTTCCCGTGCCCCAGGACTCGTTCTGGCGCTTCAGTATGTCGGCGATGCGGTCGCGGTCGTACTGAATCGTGTCCAGTTGTTTGGCGACATCGCGTACGTTGTCGACCGAGTAGAAGTGCCGGGCCGAATGCAGGCCCGCCACAAAGTCCAGATAGATGTCCGAGTATCCCAGATCTTTGCTGGGCTCGATAAGTTTAGCCACTGACAGCGGTTTCCTCCTTCACTGCTTGGGACTTCTGCTCCCTTCTTCTTCGAAACAGGCCGACAAAGTCATCGATGAGCGAATAGACAACCGGTACGACGACCAGTGTGAGCAGCATCGATGAGAGCATGCCGCCGATCACGGCGCGGGCCATTGGGGCGCGGAGTTCGGCGCCTGGCCCAATCCCGAGCGCGAGTGGGAGCATACCGAAGACGGTTGCAAAAGTCGTCATCAGGATGGGCCGCAACCGGATCGGGCCGGCCTGCAGAATCGCATCAGTCCTTGAAACACCTTTTGCGCGTTCTTGTTTCACGAAATCAATGAGCAGGATGGCGTTCTTGGTCACCAGCCCCATCAACAGCACAATGCCGATCATCGACATAATCGAGAACGATGACCCGACCAGGCCTATAATAGCGCCCACGAGGGACAACGGCAAGGAAAGCATGATCGAAAACGGGTCAAAGAACGACTCGTACTGCGATGCCAGAAGGAGGTAAATGAAGATAACGGCCAGAAACAGGGCCCGGAAGATGTTCTGGAACGATTCTTCCATGATCTCTTGCTGGCCGACAGCGCCCACGGCGTAGCCGGGCGGGATGTTGAGTTCCTGACTGGCCCGCTCCATAATGGTACCGGCTGCGCTTCCGGCGAAGGCATCGGAGGCAACGTTGGCATTGATCCGTACCTCGCGCTGGCGGTTATAGCGATAGTATTCGCTGATTTCCGTGGTCTTGTGAAGATCGGCCACGCGATCCAGCGGGATCAGGAGTTCATCGGTGGAGCGGGGTGCGAATTTGTCGGACTTGATCAGGATTCGCCCGATATCATCAGAGGAGGTGCGATATGGTTCGGCCAGACGCATGCGAACGTCGTATTCCTGGTCGCCCTCCTTGAATCTGGTGACAACCTCTCCCTCGACCAGCCAGCGCACGGTGATTGGGATATCGTAGAGGCTGAGTCCGAGGTCGTTGGCGAGCCTTCGGTCGACGGTGACCTGTATTTCCGGTTTACCCTCGACCAGCGTGTTGCCAACGTCGACAATACCGGGAGTCTCGTAGAAGATCTGTTCGAGGCTGTTGGCGAGGCGGACGACCTCTTCTTGTTCCGGGCCGCGGATGGAGATCTCAATCGGTTTGGATGAACCGCCCTCTTCCTCACCGCGGCCGATGGCATATTCTATGCCGGGGATATCGCGCAGCAGGACACGGGCGGAATCCATCAGCATGCGAGCCGAGAGTTCGCGCTCGCTTCGGTCGATCAGTTTAACCAGCAGGCGGCCCTCGTTGACCGGGGCGTTGCCGCGGCCGATGGTGACAAACGTGTTGGCGACCTGCGGGAGTTGCCGAATGGTGTTTTCGACGATTTCGAAGCGGTCGATGCTGCCCTTGAGGGTAGTGCCTGGGGGTGTGGTGATATCGATTGCCATCTGGTTTTCATCGGTCTCGGTCATGAACTCAACGCCGACAAACTGAGCGGCGAGGTAGGCCAGCCCAAAGGACGCGACAGCAATCAAGATAACCAGCCACCGGTGATTCAGTGACTTTTCCAGCAGGTTGCGGTAGCGCGGCTTGAACCAGTCGAAGGTCCGGTTCCAGTACATGAGGATGTTCAGCACGCGATTCCAGGCTCGTCCCGCTGAGGTTTTCGCCGGCGTGAGTTTGCCTTCTTTGACTTTTTCTTCCTTCAGCCACCGGGCGGAAAGCATCGGGGTCAGGCTAAAGGCCACAAACAGCGAGGCGAGGACGGCAAAGGCTACGGTGACGCCGAACTGGTAGAAGAACCGTCCGATGATACCCTCCATAAAGGCCACCGGCAGGAATACGACCATGATAGAGAAGGTCGTGGCCATGACGGCCAGGCCGATTTCTTTGGCGCCGGTCACAGCGGCTTGCATCGGTGGTCGCCCATCGGCCATGTGTCGGTAGATGTTTTCGATGACCACGATGGCGTCATCGATAAGAATGCCGACCGCCAGCGACAGACCGAGCAACGTCATGACGTTGATGGTAAAATTAAGAATGTTCATGATGATAAAGGCAGCGATGATCGAAATCGGAATGGCGAAGCCGGTGATCAAAGTCGGCCGGTAGTCCAGCAGGAACAGGAATATGACCAGCACGGCAAGGAAGGTACCGAACCGGATATTGAACAGGATCTCGTGGATTGATTCTTCGATGAAAGTCGACTTGTCGTCGACGATTTCGACGGTGACATCTGACGGTAGTTCGTCACGCAGGTCCTGCACCGTTTGTTTGATCAGGTCGGCCATGCGGACGGTGTTGGTACCGGACTGTTTGGTGACGGTAAGGGAAACCGCCGATTCACCGTTATAGGCCGAATATGACCGGGCCTCTTCGGTTGTGTCTTTGACCTGGGCAATGTCGCGCAGGTAGACTTGTGCGCCGCGCCGGTTTTTGATCACGATGTCTTCAAACTGCTCGACCCGTTGGAGCCTTCCGGCCATGCGAACGAGATATTCGCGGGAGGCTTCGTCAACCCGTCCGCCGGGAATCTCGAGGTTGGCGGCGGCGACAGCCGATTGTACGTCGGAGGCAGAAACACTAAATGATTCCATTTTGCCGGGGTCGAGTGCGATCAGGATTTCCCGTTCCCTTCCACCGACAAGCTGAACCTGGCCGACGCCGGAGATGGTCTCGATTCTTTCTTTCACGACATCTTTGGCCAGGGTTGTGATTTCGCTTGGCGGACGGTCGCCGGAGACGGCGATGGACATGATCGGCTCGGCGGTCGGGTCGAAGTTCTGGACGATCGGTTCCTCGATATCATCCGGCAGGTCGCCGCGGATGCCGGCGACTTTTTCGCGGACTTCCTGCGTCGCCACCTGGGCATCTCGATTGAGCTCAAACATGATGATGGTCAGGGAGTAGCCCTCCATGGACTGCGACTGGATATTTCGAATCCCGGAGATCTCGTTGATGGCATCCTCGATCTTGATGGTGACCTCGGACTCTACCGTTTCAGCTGAGGCACCGGCATAGACGGTCTGGACGGTCGTGATCGGGAACTCGACATCCGGGAAAAGGTCGACCGGCAGTTCGTAGTAGGAAAACAGCCCGAGAACAAGCAGGGCGGCCATCATCATGGTTGTAAAGACGGGGCGTTTGACTGCAACTTCAGAGAGCTTCATCACGCACCCTTTTCCACGCCGGTGATTTTAACCGGGGTTCCTTTATCGAGGTAACTCTGGCCGAGGGTGACAACGGTGTCGCCCGGTTCGAGGCCGGACTCAACCACAACACGGCCCTGAAGGTCGGCGCCGAGGGTAACTTCCCGCCGGACGGCTTCGCCATTGAAGACGGTGAAGATGGCATTTCCGGCGGAGGTTGTGATTACAGCCTCACGCGGGACAGCGATGACGTTTTCAAGCCGGTCGAGAATGATGCGGACGCTGACGAACATGCCCGGGCGGAACTGTCCGGTGTTGTTTGGGATAACGGCTTCGACCCGGAAGGATCTCTTGTACGGGTCAGCCGATTGCGCGACGGCGGAGACGATGCCCGTGCCGGTATGGTCGAGGTTCTCGGAGTAGACGTTGACGGTGTCGCCGACCGAGATCAGGTTAATGTCCGACGTGCGGACGTCGAATCGAACGCGCAGGTTGTCGGTCGCGGCAACGGTGGCGATTTCTTCGCCCTGGGCGAGGAAGTCACCATTGCGGACCTTGACCGAGGTCACAGTTCCGTCGATCGGTGACTGGATTTCGACGAGCCGTCGGGCCGATTCAAAAGACGCTCTGGCAACTTCGTAGTCGGTTTTGGCAGCATCGAAGGCTGACTCGCTGACGGCGCCTTCCTCGAAGAGGTACTTCATCTTGTTATAGTGCTTATCGGCGTTGCGGTAGACACTTTGCGCCTGCTGGTAGTTTGAGGAGGGTCCGGAACGGTCGAGCTTTATCAGAATCCGGCCCGCTTTCACGTCTTCGCCCTCGCGCACCAGCACGCTGTCTACTGCCTCGGCGATCTTGGCGTAGATAACGGCCTGCTTTTCGCCTTCGAGTGAACCGGTATAGGAGCGCACCACGTTATCACTGAACGGCGTCACTACCTGTACCCGGACAGGTACGGCGGGGCGCTCGGTGGTTTGCTGCGCTTGTTCCTGTGAGCAGCCGGCCAGCAGGGCCGTGCCCACGACAGTAACGAAAATGTGTCTGCGTAAATTCATAGTCGTTAATTCATCCCCAATTGAATCGTGCTGGCTCTTTCAAGCCGCGCGCGCGCCTCGCGAAATGAGAACAGGGCGGCGGCTCGGGCGTTCCGGGCATCGGTCAGGGCCACCTGAGCGGAGAGGACTTCAAGGAGGGTTCCGACACCGGATTCATAACGGACATTAGCTATTTTCAGACCTTCCTCGGCCTCGGCGATATTAGCGCCCTGAATGTCGAGGGCTTTTTTCGCCTGGACGAGTCGGTCATAGGCTTCTTCTACCTGCAGACGAATGTCATCGCGCAGGCGGCTCTGTGAGAGTTGGGCCTGATTGTAATCGACTTTGCCTTGCTGGACGTTGGCGCCGCGCTCAAATCCACGGAAAATTGGGATGCTGATTTCAAGTCCGGCGGTCAGGGAGCGGCTGTTGTTTTCAGCCATCGTGAAGGCATCGGACTGACCGGTCCACTGGTAGGCGGAAACGACGTCGAGACTTGGGTAGTAATCGCCCTGGGCGACGCGCACGGCTTTGTTGGTTATATCTGTAAGCAGGTCAGCCTGCTGCATGGCGGGGCGACCGGTCAAAGCGGTGTCGAGATAGTAGTCGAGGGGACGGAGCTGGGCAAGCAGGGTGTCATTGGGGTTGACAGCGAGTTCGACATCGCTGTTGAGGTCCATTCCGAGGAACGATTTGAGGCGTTTTTCCGACAGTTCGACATCGGATTCTGCGGCGATAATCTCCGGCAACAGGTTGTTTTTTTCAACCCTGGCGCGGAGGACCTCGTATTCGGATACCATGCCCTGGCCATACATTTTCTCGATGACTTCGAGGTTGTAGGTGTTGGCCTCGAGGGCCTTTTCGAGTACGCTCAGGCGGGAGCGCTGGAGGATAACCTGGTAGAACAGCACTTCGGCATTGTAAAGGACGTCGGATTTGACTTCCTGGGCTCCGGCCCGTGAGTATCGTTTGTAGAGCTTGGCAATTTGCCAGGCGGTGAAGACTTTGCCACCCTGCCAGATCGGCTGGCGCAGGGAGATAGCCGCGTTAAATGAATTCTTGAAGCCGAACTGGAATTCCTGGGTCTGTCCACCGAAAGTGACAAAACTCGTCGGAATGTAGAAATTGCGGATGTAGCCGGCCGTCGCCGAAATATCCGGCAATGCGCCGGCCCTGGCTTTAACGATTTCGGCGTCGGCGCGCTTGACCTCCTGCATTGCCGTCAGATACTCCCGGTTATACTCCAGGGCGAGATCGCGAACGCGCTCGACCGTGAGCACTTGTTCGGCCGGTTCAGCCGCCGGGAGAGACGACATAAGACCAATGACAATTATCGGTACGAACAGGACCGAAAGGCAACGCGAGAATTTTGTGTGCGGATGTGTCATGCCTTTTACTTTCCGTTGCGGGTCTTCCCCCAAATCGATTCAATAGTTTTGATATGTCGGTCGAATTTGCCCAGGTCCGAGTGAACCATGCCGGCGAAGCAGAGGCCGTCGTAAAGAGCGTGGACAACTTCGACCACTCGCCGGCGCTGGGTTTTGGTCCGGCCGTAGGCGGGATCAAGCAAGTCCGTGAAGGCCTCCATCGAGTGCTCGTAGGCAGTGCTGATTATTCGCTTGAGTCTCGGGATACTGATGATTTCAGACAGCAGTTGCAAGTTGCGCCGGGATTCGGGCAGGGGCAGTTGTTGATCGATATCGCGGATCACCCGAAGCAGATCCGCCGGCGAGAACTTTTTGTCAGGCAGATCATCGATTGCCCTCTCGAAGCTGTCGGTGATTTGCTTCACGAACGACGCCATTATATCTTCTTTGCTTCTGAAGTGAAAATACAAAGCGCCTTTGGTCACGCCGGCTTTTCGGGCGATTTCTTCGGTTGTCGTAGCCCGGTAGCCCCTTTTGAGAAAGAGCTCGTGGGCTGCGGTGATCAACTGCTCGCGACGTTTTTCAGCGGGGAGCTTGGGGCTTTGCTTTATACGCGATTTCTTTTTTGTTTCTTTCGGCGTCATTCTACATACCTACCGGCCAGTATCTATATGTGAAAGAACGCACAAAGTCAAGAGAAGTTGCACTAAAGATCGTGAGCTTTTCGTTAAATCCAGTCTTTTTTGCGGAAAAAGACGAACAGGAAAAGTATTATCACCAGGATAAACGTGAGCGCGGCGGGATACCCCCAGCGCCAGTCGAGTTCCGGCATGTGGGTGAAGTTCATGCCCCAGAGGCCGACCAGGAAAGTCGGGGGAATGAAGAGTACGGTGAAGATAGTCAGGACTTTGATCGTCTCGTTGGTCTTGGTGGAAACGGAGGAGTAGTATATTTCCAGCGAGGAGCTCAGAATCTCGCGGTGGAAGTTGGCAAGGTCATCGATGCGCAGCAGGTGGTCATGAATATCGGAGAAATAGACTGCGGCGCGCGAGGATATTTGCGGGAACTGCTCTCTGGACAAGTGTAGAACAACTTCTTTCTGCGGTATAACCACGCGCCGAAGTTGAATAATGTCGCGGCGCAGGGTGAAGATTGACCGGAGCGTGTCTTCGTCGAATTCGCCTAAGATGTCATCTTCAATCTGGTCGATTTCGTATTCCAGAATGTCCAGTGTAGCGTTGTAGTTATCGACGACCGTATCGATCACGGCGTGGAAGAGAAAGTCGGAGCCACGGGTCATGAGGCGTTCGTCTCGTTCGGCGCGGTGGTAGAGGTAATCATACATGCGGTGGTCATCGTAGTGCACGGTGACCAGCGAGTTGCCCGACAGGAAGAGGTCGATTTCCCCGACTTTCAGGCCCTCTTCCCTGCCGACGTAGTCAACGATCTGGAAGACGAGGAACAGGTAGCGATCGTAATCATCGAGTTTGGTTCGCGGCTTTTCGGAAATGACGTCCTCGATAGCCAGCGGGTGAAAATTGAAGTCGTGAGTGAGGATATATGATTCTTCATCGGTCGGCTTGCACATATCAACCCAGAGGACGGCGCCTTCCTGGCGGGCCATGGCTTTGAAGTCGGTGACGCCTTCATCAACCTGAACGCCTTCGCCGGGCAGGTACAGGAATGATTTGATCATGCCGTTTCCTCCTTTCCGATCAGCATGCCGTTTTCATCGACGTTGTCCAGCAGTTTGGCGTCCGCATGCTGGCTGCGGATCTCGCGGATCGAGACCTTTCGTGTTTTCATGAACCACATCCCCATGATCCAGAGGGGCAAGAGGTCCAGCAGGTGAAGCGCAAGCGCGAACAACACGGCATCGGACCCTGGCACATTGAACGCTTCCAGCGATGTCTTGACGGCCAACTCAAACGTGCCGGCGTTACCGGGTGTGATAGGCACCATCAGCAAGAGGGTGTTTACTATCATCACGACGGCGGCGGCAGCTAATGGCAATCCCATACCAAACGATTTAAAAAGGAAAAAGATGACAAAGACGTGGGCTGTCCAGTACAAAAGTGACAATAGAATGGAATAGGCCATATTTTGACTGGACTGAAGCATTTCGATGCCCTTGGTGAAAGAGCGGAGGAACTTCCTTATGGAGATATAAAACCCGGGCCATCGATCCCGGAACCAGCGGCGGCTGGTTTGCTCCAGGCGGCCCTGAAAGTGCAGGATGATATACAGCAGAATCACAAGCCCCAGGGTTACGCCGGAGAGTACATAGCCGGCTGTTCGGTACTCTTCGGGAAAGGCAAACGCCAGCGATGTCAACATCAGGAAAATCACCAGTGTCAGGGCGTCGAACAAGACTTCCAGCACGATGGTCGAGAAGATAAATGTTTTGCGCAGGCCCTCGACTTTGGCAAACAGAAAAATGCGGCCGACCTGACCGGTGAGGGCAGGCATGACGATATTGACAACCTGTCCGGCGGAATACAGGGAGAGGGAATGCAGAACGGGCAGCTTCTTCTGGGGGAGGACCATGAGGCGCCACCGCAGCGCCTTGATGCTGACAAACAGGAAGGAGCAAAAGACAGCGGGGATGAGATAGATCGGATCAACCCGGGATGGCAGCGTGCGGAGTTCCGCGAGGCTGATATCCTTGAGACAATAGGCCAGCAGGGCAACTGCAATAAGCGTGCCCCAGAACTTTTTCTTCTTCCATATCATCGGCATCCGATCATTTCGTCAGGTAGAAATGTGATTTGTAACATACCGGGCGGCGGCGGGAGTGTCAACTTAATAACGGGTGGGGCAGAACCGCTAAGGTATTACACCTCAGCAACTAAGTCCTGCTTGATCCAGCCTCGACGCTTGTTTTCAAACAGGACGTTATAATAGTCGCCGGAGGTGGCAACAACCTCGGCGACCAGGCCGGGGGCACCCTGGAATTCGAGATCGGCGTTGGCCGTCGGGCCGTTGAGGATCGGTGAGTCTTCGGCGACTATGACTACTCGCCGGGTCAGGTAGTCGGTGCGGTATTTGAATGTAGTGAGGCCGCTGAAAATGACTACGAGAACCAGCCCGACGATCACACCGGCGCGGATGAGCGGGCCGCGGAATCCCAGTCCGTAACGGATCATCAGGACGAGGCAGAACAGGATGAAGAGAATTGATGAGACCCAGGCCATGGTGTGGAGGCGGTATGGCTGGACCAGTGATTCGAGGAAACCGGTAACCGGGTTGAGTTTCACACCCTCCATCTTGACGCGTGAGAACTGGCGGGCGAATTCGAGGTTGTGGCGGATGTCTTCATCGGCGGGGTCGAGGCGCTGTGCCCGGAGATAATTCAGGATGGCGTGGCCGATATCGTCGTTGCGGAAGTAGGCATTGCCGAGATTATAATAGAGTTCGGCCGACTCTATCCCTTCGGAAAGGATGGACTCATAGAGGCGGATAGCGCTTTCGTATTCCCGTTGCTCATAGAACTGGTTGGCCTGTTGGAACTCTTCTGCGAAGTCGGCGGCAACAGCGCCGGATGCCAGGATCAGCAGAATCAGTATCAGCCCGGATTTATGCAAAGCGAACCGCCTCCAGTCGGATCATGATGTCCTCGACTTTTTTCAGCGCGGCATCGATGTCGTCCTGCGTGATCGACGCCGGGGCAAACCGGGCGAAGTCACACTCCTGAAGGATTTCATTGATATTGGCAACAAGGTCCTCCCCGGCCCCACGGCTTTCAAGAAGTTCCTTGATCGAGTCGGTGGTCAGGCCGTAGGGGGAGACATTCAGTTTGTCGGCGATGTAGGAAGTGAGGGTCAGGTGCAGCTCGGCGTAGAAGTCGCTTCCCTGCTCAATGGTTGCCAGTGAGCGGGCCGTGGCAAGACGCTTGCGAGCCTTTTTGCCGGCCTGGATCGACCGGGCGTAGCCGACATTGGCCTGGAGTCGTTCGCGTCGGACGCGAACGACAATCATCCCCAACAGCACAACAAGCGGAAGGCCGTTGACAATTAAATAGACTGGGCTGAACAGAATGACGCCGCCCTGCGGAACAGTGTCGCCGACATTGTTCTTTATGAAGCGAATGTCCCTGGCGCTGCTGCCGACCACCATTTCCGAGCCGGCGTACGGCAGGTCGGTTGTGCCGGTGTATCCTTCGGGCTTGAGCGCCGTGATGGGAATCGGGTGGGTGGAGGTGGTGAGGTACCTGCCCTGTTTGGGGTCGAAGTAGGAATATTCGATTGCTGGTATGGTCAGTTGCCCAGGACGGCGCGGGATGAAGACTTCTTCATATGTCTTAGTGCCGCTGAGCTGGTCGTTGCTTCTGGTGACATTTTCGGAACTGGAGGATTCGTAGATCCGGAAATCATCCAGTTCCGGAATCGGCGGCTCGGCGGCGGCCTTTATATTGCCGGTTCCGGAGATGCGGATGGTGACCGTCACCGGCTGGTTGACATCGACCCGCTGCTTATCCGCCCGGGCGGTAATGCTGTATCGGCCGATAGCTCCGGTAAAATCTTTGGGACGACCGGCGGTCGGCAGCGGCTTGACATTGATGGTAACCGGTTTGCTCCGAACGGTAACTTCTTTGCCGGAACTAAAGAAGTCACTGAAGGCGCCGAACGGATCCCGGGTGCGACGGTTTCGGTCGGCAACGGTGACGCGGATAGCGGCCTGCCCGATGGTAAGCTCGCCGGTTTGAGTCGGGAACAGCGCGTACTTACGTTCGATGGCCTTGTAGATTCGGCCGTTGATCTTCTGCCGATAGGGAGCCTTGTTGCCCAGCAGTTCGTTCCAGAAACCGGTGGTGCTGGGTTCAATCAGTTCGGGGGAGCCATAGTGCTGGACAGCGATGTAGAATTTCAACGTGAGAGTGACCTGTTCGTTGACGTAGGGGTTCTCGTTGTCAACGACGGCCTCGAGGAAGTAGTCACGTCCGGCGCCACTGGTCCCGGTCGCCTGATCTTCGAGCTCGGGTGTCGTGGCGGTTCCTTTGTCAAGGACGGTGAGTTCGACTGTCTCGCCCTTGTAGCGGCGGTTATTATAGACGACAGAGATATTTGAGATGGGATAGGTACCGGCTTTGGTCGGCACCAGCAGGTAGCGATAGGTTACTGTTGAGCTCACTTGACCGTTGACAATGCTAATATTGCTGGACTGACCCTGCGAGTAAACCTCGAAACGGACCATTGGCGGCAGGTCCGGTTTGGGGAGGTTCTGGGTCGGCCCGGCAATCTGCACGGTCAGCAATGCCTGCTCGTCGAGGCCGATAGTATCGCGGTTGAGCGACACCGCAATAGAGACCTCGTCGGCCGGGGCCTGTCCCGCTGAGGGCTGAGATACCAGCATCACGGCGGCCAGCACGAAGAACACCGTAATTATAGCTGAAGTACGCTTCATGTCGCCTACCAATCCTTCCCCCGGTAATCGCCTTTGCCCGGAATCCGTCGCTTGATCTTGTCCTGAATCTTTTTTTCGTCATCTCTCAGCGCGTTGAGGATTCGTTCAGCGTCTTCTTTAGAGATCTTCTGCTCTTCATCCGGCTGCATCTGCTGTTGCTGCTGTTGCTCTTGTTCGCTGTCAGGCGGCTGCTGATCCTGTTGCTGCTGTTCATCGCCGGACTGTTGATCCTGCTGTTGATCCTGTTGTTGTTCCTGCTGTTGCTGCCCCTGATCTTGCTGCTCATCCTGCTCTTGTTGCCCCTGCTGTTGCTGTTGATCCTGACTTTGCTGGGGCTGGGTGTTTTCTTTCAGCATGCGGCGGGCCAGTTCGAGATTCATCTTGGCGTCGACATTGTCGGGATCAAGCCGCAGGGTCTGTTCGTAGCTCTCAATGGCGGCCGGGTAGTCCTGCATGCGGAAATTGGTGTTGCCGAGGTTGTAGTGGGCTTTCGCCTCGAGACCGATATCGGTGGTGCCAAGGGATTTGGTGTAGTACTCTTTGGCCCTTTCGTACTCCCCTTTCATATAGGCCGCACCGCCTATATTGAACTGGAGGCGCGGATCCTCCGGAATCTCGGTCTCGGCTGACTGGTATTTCTGCATGGCCTGATTGTAGTCTCCGTGTTTGAAAGACTCATTGCCGGAGCGAACATCATCGATGTAGTCGGCCATGACGGCCACCGGCAGAATTGCGGTGCAGAAGATTGTCGCGGCGGTAATCAGCAGCTTATGCATCGGTCTCATCTCCGGTTACTTTCCTTCGTTCGGATATAAAGAACTCGCCTACGATCAGGATCAGGGCCAGCAGCAGTGGCCACTGGAATCGGTCATCATAGCGGGTGACGAGAGTGCCTTCAAGTTCTTTTTTCTCCATCTGGGCGATCTCTTCGAAGATCCGGTCCAGTTCCATCTCACCGGCGGTGGCGTGATAGTATTTGCCGCCGGTTTCGAGGGCCACTTTCTGGAGGATTTCTTCGTTGAGCGCCGTCATAACTACCTGTCCGTTTTCGTCCTTTTTGAAGCCGACCTGGTTGCCGCGCCGGTCGAAGATCGGTATCGGTTCACCGGCCGGGTTACCGATACCGACGGTGTAAATCTTGATGCCTTCCTGGCGGGCTTCTTCGGCCGCCTCGACGGCGCCGCGGTCATGGTCCTCGCCATCGGTGAGGAGCAACAAGACTTTATGTTTACGTTCCCGTTCCTCGAAGGTTTTGGTGGCAATGTCGATTGCCGACGCGAGGGAGGTACCCTGGACGCTGACGGCGTTTTGATCCATGGCGTCCAGCAGGAAACGGGCGGCGGTGTAGTCCAGCGTGAGGGGGCATTGGATAAAGGCCTCACCGGCAAAAGCGACCAGGCCGATGCGGTCCCCTTTAAGGCGTTCGATGATGCTCTGAATTTCCTGCTTGGCTTTTTCCAGCCGGTTCGGAGTCATGTCACGAGCCAGCATGGAATTGGAGACATCCAAGGCCACCACGAGGTCGATACCCTCGCGTTTGAGCATTTCAAGATGCGTGCCGAACTGGAGTCGGGCCAGGGCGAGGATGATAAAGACCATCGCGATCAGCAGCATGGCGGCCTTGCCGCCCTGCCGGGCAAAGGAGATGTACGGTGCGTTTTTCATGATCAGGGGCATATCGCCGAAACGCTGCAGGAGCCGCTTTTTGCGCACGATAGCCCAGACCACGAAGCCGGCCAAAGCCAGGATTACGAGGAGCCAGAGAAAGTTTGTCGGGTCAGCAAATCTCATCGTGTGCTCAATCTCCTACGGAAGCTTTCTTAACCAGGTGTTTGACAGCAACATCTCTACTACCAGCAACAGCAGGCCCATCCAGGTGAATAACTGGAAGAGCTCAGTATACTGAATGTGTGAGGCGATCTCGATTTCGGTCTTTTCCAACTGGTCGATTTCGTCGTAGATCTGTTCGAGCTCTTCGCCGGAACGGGCCCGGAAGAAGCGGCCATCGGTTCGCTCGGCAATCTCTTTGAGCGTCGTCTCATCAATTTTGGTCGGGCGGTAGACGTATCGTTTTCCGAACATGGGATCCTGGATCGGGAACATGGCGTTGCCTGGTTTGCCGGCACCGATGGTGTAGATTTTTATGTCAAAGGTGGCGGCGAGATTAGCGGCCGTGAGAGGGTCGATTTCGCCGGAGTTGTTGTCGCCGTCGGTAAGGAGGACAATGACTTTGCTTTCGGCCTCGGTTTCACGCAGGCGGTTGACGGCATTGGCAATGGCCATCCCGATGGCGGTGCCGTCCTCGACCAGGCCGAAGTCTATTTGATCGATAAAGCTGAGCAAAACGCCATAGTCGGTCGTCAGCGGGCACTGGGTATAGGAGTAGCGGGCAAATACGACAAGACCGATGCGGTCGTTTTGCCGCTGTTCGATGAATTTCTTCATCTCTTCCTTGGCCACGTACAAGCGATTGTTCGGTTTGAAGTCCTCGGCCTGCATGGAGGATGAAACATCGAGGCACATCATAATGTCGACGCCCTCGGAGATGACTTCTTCATATTCGGTCCCGGAGCGCGGCCGGGCAAAAGCGACCAGCAGGAGGGCCAGAGCCAGCGCACGCATAATCGGCAGGAGAGCGCGCAGTTGTTGACGGTGGGTGCGGGCGGCCCTCTTGACGATTCGCAGGTCGGAGAATTTGATCGTAGCAGCCCGGGTGCGCCTTCGGCCAAAGCTCCACAAGAGCATGAGGATGATTACTGTGCCGCCAACGAGGAAGATCAGCCACGGCGGGATGGTCAGATCAACCAGGTCAAAGAAGTTGAGGCTGAGACCGGCGAATTCAAGACTCATTCGGCCCCTCCCCCGGTCGGCGCGACCGGTTCGTCGTGGGTATTGGTTTCGACCTGAGGAACGCGTCGCAACTGGATATCTTTGCGCACACGATCAATCAGCGAATGCACAAATTCGAAATCATATTTGCTCTGGTCTTTCGACGGCTCGTATTTGGCGAACTTGACCAGGTCGGCGTGGGTCATGAATGCCTCGATGCCGTCGTACGACGATTCCGGCAGTTTGACGGCCCGGAAGTGCTCAAGGAACTCCTCGGTCGTCATATCGAGGGCGTGGGCATCGTAGACCTCGCCAAGGAACCATCGGACGATATCATCAAGCTCGTAGTAAAAGGTCTTGAACTGACCGTCGGCAACAAGATCCCTGTGCATCAGCAGGGCGAGTCGTTCGTAGGCAATCTCCCACGGTTCGCGGGGATCGAGCTTACGCTGGGCCACGGGTCGGCGGCGGCGCCAGATGAAAAAGGCGACGATGCCGGCAACCAGGAGCAGTGCAATGGCAGCGTAAATGTAGTACCAGGTGTAGTCGCGTTCAAACTCGACGGGGGCCGCGATCGGTTTAATATCAAGCTTGGCAATAGCGGCGCTGTCCTGTCCGGCCAGAAGCGACTCGACGGTAATCGGGACCCCCTCGGACACCACGACACGTCGGGAGCTGTCGGGCATGATGACGGTAACCGGGATGGGCGGGACGATATACTCACCGGTCGTGAAGGTGCTTATGACAAACCGGTTCGTGGATTTGTAGCGACCGTCGGCGAGGCGTTCGATCTTATCGGTTTCGTAGTCGATGACGTGAAACGAGCCGAGATTTGCGCCCAGCGGCGGGGGGAGTAACTCGATGGTGGAGTCGTAGAAAATAGTCAGCGTATAGGTTACCAGGTCGCCGACAAATATCTCGGACTTATCAACTGAAGTGCGGACTTCAACGCCGGGCACAGACTGCACCGTATCCGCCGGAACCTGAGCCCCGGCTATTGACGCCACTGCCAGAAGCAAAGTGAATGTAAATATGCGAGTCAGATTGTTCATCTATTCCTGATACAGCTTTCGTCTACTTAACGTTCTGGTCAAAAAATTCAACGCGATCTTTCTGTGACAGCGTGTTGATGTAGTCGCGGTAGGCGGACTGGGCCTTCTGCGACTGGTAGTCCATGAAGACCCGGGCCTTGACCGAGTCATAGGGCGCGCCGCCGTATAGGGAATCCCGGTTGGCGGCATAGAAGTTTTTGACATCGACCGTATCGATCCGGACTTTGGGCATCACATTGTCGAAAAGGTATTTTTCTACGAGAAGCTGGCGGCTGATTTCACGCACCTGCTTTTTGATTTCAGGGTCGTTGTTGTAGTTTTCGCGCATGGCGGCGCGGTAGAGCAATTCGGAAGCAACGTACTGATGCACGAAGTCGATTTTAGCCTGTGGATTCTGTTCGATTTGCCGCTGTTGTTCCGGCGGCATGTTGGCGAGTGCGTCGTTGACCTGAGAGAGCCAGATCGGCGAGCCGGAGATTCGGGCCACGACAACGTCGGTGTCACTGGCCGGCTCGGCATCGATGTCTGTCATCGTTTGAAGCTGACGGCGGGCATCGGCGACATTGCCGGAACGCTCCAGGGCTGCGACAAGGTTTTTTCCGGCCTCATCGGCAAACGAGGCGCTCGGATCGAGCGCGCGGGCGCGAACATAATAGGCGGCCGCTTGTTCGTAGTCGTTGATATGTTCGAAATAGAGCCGGCCGATGAGGTAGTTTATGTTTGCCCGGACAGTTGTTTCGATATCCTCGTAAGTAAGAATCTTCTGGTATTCCTGGACGGCGGCTTCGTAGAGCCGGTTGTCGCGAAGTTCAGTGGCAAGTAGCTTATGCCGCTCGATGGCCTCTGTATGGTCGACCGACTGGGAGCAGCCGACGACAGCGGAAATTGTTGTAGCGGCGAGCAGCGCTGACAGAGTTCTCATCTACAGCCTCCTCTCCCTCATCCGGAAAAAATTGATCAGCGGAACGATGTACGACTGATCGGTCCGGATATTAATGAAGTCGAGGTTGATGAGGCGGAAGTCGCGCTGGAGTCGCTCGAGGTCTTCATCGGCTCGGGCGGCGTATTCGCGGCGGAACTCTTTAGAGCCGGTGTCAATCATGAAGACTTCGCCCGTCTCGGCGTCCTCGAGTTCGATGAGGCCGACATCATCGAAGCTCTTCTCGCGTGGGTCGGTGATTTTAACGGCGACGAGGTCGTGGCGACGGTTGGCAATCTGCAGCGGCCGCTGGAATTCTTCGGACAGAAAATCCGAGATCAGGAACACGACAGACTTTCGGCGAATCACCCTGTTCAGGTACTCCAGTGCACCGCCGATATCAGTCCCGACACCTTTGGGCTGGAAGAAGAGGATTTCGCGGATGAGCCGGAGCACGTGGCCGCGTCCTTTGCGGGGCGGTACAAACTTCTCGATAGTGTCGGTGAAGATGATGAGGCCGACCTTGTCGTTGTTTTTGATAGCCGAAAAGGCGAGCAGGGCGCCAAGTTCGGCGGCCATTTCGCTTTTGAATCGCTCGCGCGTGCCAAAGCGACCGGATGAAGAAGCGTCGACGAGCAGTACGACGGACAGTTCGCGCTCCTCGCGGAACTTCTTGATGTGCGGATAGCCGGTGCGGGCGGTGACGTTCCAGTCTATCAGCCGGATATCATCGCCGGGCTCGTACTGCCGCACCTCCTCGAATTCCATCCCCTGTCCTTTGAAGGTGGAATGGTATTCGCCGGAGAACAGGTCGTTGACCAGCTTCTTGGTGCGGATTTCGATCCGCCGGATCTTTTTGAGTATCTCTTTCGGCAGCATGGTTGCCGGACAATTCCCTTAGGTTACGGTACCTCGACAGCGTCAAAAATCTTCGACACGATAGCGTCGGAGTCGATCTCCTCGGCTTCGGCCTCGTAGGTTACAAGTATGCGATGGCGCAAGACATCGTGACCGATAGACTTGATATCCTCAGGCGTGATGTAGCCGCGGCCTTTCATGAAGGCGTGAGCCTTGGCGGCGAGGTTGAGATAGATTGTTGCACGGGGCGAGGCGCCGAACGCGATCAAGTCCTTCAGGTCGGCCAGGCCGTGCTTTTCGGGCTCGCGGGTGGCGATGATGATATTCACGATGTAGTCCTTGACTTTTTCATCGACATAGATTTCGCGAACAACATTGCGGGCCTTGACGATATCCTCGGGGGTGATCACTTTGTCGACCGAGAAGGTATCGGTGCCGGTATTGCGGTCCATGATCTCGCGCTCCTCGGTGGGCGACGGGTAGCCGATTTTGAGCATCAGCATAAATCGGTCGACCTGTGCCTCGGGAAGCGGGTAAGTTCCTTCCTGCTCGATCGGGTTCTGGGTGGCGAGCACCAGGAACGGTTCTTCCAGGGGAAAGGTGGTTTCACCGATTGTAATCTGCCGCTCCTGCATTGCCTCCAGCAAGGCCGACTGCACCTTGGCAGGAGCCCGGTTGATTTCGTCGGCAAGGATAATGTTGGCAAAGATCGGACCCTTCTTAACGGAGAATGTTGCCGTCTGGGGGTTGTAGATCATGGTACCGATCAGGTCGGCCGGCAGCAGGTCCGGTGTGAACTGGAGCCGCTGGAATTTGGCCTGAATGGCGCTGGCCAGGGTTGAAACTGAAAGCGTCTTGGCCAGGCCCGGGACGCCTTCGATGAGGATGTGGCCGTTGGAGAGAATGCCGATCAGAAGCCGCTCGACAAGGTACTTCTGGCCGACGATTACATGAGACATCTGTTCAGTCAGTCGCTGCACAAAGGAGGACTCATTCTCCACTCGGGCCTGAATTTCCTTAATGTCAGTGTGCATCCAACCTCCGTCAGTATTTCGTTACACTATAGTTTTTCAAAGAATTCGCGAACCGCCGTGGTGCGTCGAACGGTTTCACCGGGGGACGATTCCACCGGTCGAAACTTGTCGAGGCGGGCGGTTATCAGCCAATCGGCCAGGCGTTCGGCCCGGGCCGGTGTCAGGTCGGTTTTTTCCAGTCCGGATCGCACTTCATCGTCCCCGAGTTCCTCAATATTGAGGCCGTACTCGGCCCGGGCGTAGCCGGACAGGATCCGGTAAAGTCCGGCATGGAACTTCTTTAAGTCATCACCGGCGTCCTGCCTGAGCTGTTCCAACTGTTCGAGCACGACTTCACTCGGGCTTTTGGGCTTCTCGCCGAGATCCTCGCGTCGGACGCGGCGAGTATAGATCACGATGCCGCCGGCGCCGGCCAGGACGACGATAATCACGATCCATATCCATGTAGTCGTAATCCCGCTATCGGATTTTTCCGGCAGCGGTTTCGGGTTGGCTATTGTAATCGCCATCGGCTCGGTTGTCAACTCACCCTCGGTGGTATCGGCCAGGCTCACAAACGGTATATCAACAGGTTCTATGAGGGCCTCGCCGGACGCGAGGGGTACGAGGATATAACGATATGTTCGGTAAGTAGTTTCATTTTCGCGGACGCCTTCGCTGGTGATAGCGGATTCGAAGCGGCCGATCTTGAGTTTCCGGAAGGTCGGTTTCAGGGGACCCCGAATCTGATATGCGGACTGCGGCCCGGACCACGTAAGCGTTATCTCGAACGTGACGCTGTCTTCGAAATCGATGTCAAACTGGTCAATTGCCTGCGATACTGAAATGCCGTCAGCGCGAGCACCGACAGCAGTCACGATCAACAGTCCCAGGCTCAACAGGATCCGTTTCATGATCGGTTTCGATTCGTTTTTTGCGATTCGTTCATTTTCCGTCTCAGGCAGTGAGCCGGCCTGTTACAAGTGTTATACTGCAATTCGGGGTGGTAGTTTCACTGAGATTATCAGGCAACTAACAGCGCCACAACACCTAAGGCCATCCCGAGTTTAAGCGCGGCGGAGCCGGTCAGCAGCATGCCGGTCGACGGTTTGCCCCAGATGAAAATCAGCAGGGCCAGCAGGGGCAGGTCGACCATATAGATCACGATAATCTTGTACGCCTCGCCGAACCAGCCGGTGACAACCGGGATCAGGGTCAGCACGACCAGCACCAAAAACAGCGCCAGTGCGGTTGACAGGGCGGCGCGGACACCAAAGACGACCGGGATCGAGCCGGAGCCGACGGCGCGGTCACCCTCGATGTCGTGCACGTCCTTGACAATCTCGCGCACGAAGTGAAACAGCACGCCAAAGGCAGCCGGAATCAGCGGCCCCGGGAGCACCCAGGCCAGCATCGGATCAACGGCGAAGCCGCCGATCATAAACGTGAGGCCGCCGAGAATGCCGACGATCAGGTTGCCCACCACCGGCAGGTTTTTGCCGCCAAAATTGTAGGCTGCCAGCAAACCAAGGGCAAGGGCGATGGTGGCCAGTACAGTCAGGTTCACGAACGCGCCCAGAATCAATGCAACGGCCGCGAACGAGGAGGCGAGAATCACAGCCAGCCGTTCGCTGACTCTCCCCTGCACCAGCATGCGGTCGGGGTGATTGAGGCGGTCGGAATTGATATCCACCAAATCGTTGACGATATTGCCCGCGGCACAAACCAGGAACGTCGCCAGTCCGGTGAGCAGCGGTCCGGTGTATACCGGCTGCAACCAGGTCAGATAGCCCCCGACCCAGACTCCTGCCATCGCCATGAGGCAGTTGACGGCCCGTATCAGCCGCAAAATATCAAGTACATGCCGCATGACCGCATACTAGGGAGGCGTCACGGTTGAGTCAATTTTAAATGTCGGTGATAAGTTCGATCGAGAGGCGCGGCTGGTCAAAGTTGATATCGGGGTTCCATCCCAAAGCCACCTGCACGCCCCGTCCTTCGGAAAACAGGCCGAGACCGAGTCCGTAGCCAAAGCGGTAGTCTTCCTCGGTGCGGACGCCGCCGGCGCCATCGGCCAGACGGTTGTTAAGATAAGCTGCGTCGTAGAAGGCAAACAGGAATCCGGAGTTAAATCGAACACGTGGTTCGACTGTCAGGATAGCGGCGCGAATCACGGCAAACTGTTCGTTGCGGTAGCCGCGAAGGCTGCCCGGACCGCCGACCAGAACGAGTTCGGATAGCGGCGGGAGGTCTTCGGAGGTTTCGAGGCCTTCGTAGTGCAGGCCGAGATGGCCAACGAGCGGGCGGATAAGCGGCTGGAACAGGGCGGCCCGAAGTTCGGTACGGGTCTCGGTAAGAGCCTGATCGGGTGGGCGGACCGCGGTCGAGTCATCGGCGTAGCGGCGGTACCGGTAGTCGACGGCGGTGGCGACCCGGAAACCGGCAGACGGGTTGAAACGGGTATCGACCTGATCCCAGCCGGCGGAAAATCCTATGCTGTAGGAAGAAAACGAAGCAGCAGGCCCATTTGGTTCGACTGACTTGAAGGCGAGTGCGAGTCCGGCGGTGAAGTAATCGCGCAAGAGGGTCGTATATGCGGCATTGACGGTGAACTCGTAGAATGACTCCCGGTAGTCGCGGGTGGCGACTTCGAAAGCAAGATCGCCGGCACCAATGAGAAACCAGGGTTGGGCATAGCCGATCTGGAGGATTTGCCTGCCTTCCTCGCGGCGCTCGGACACAAGCCGAGCGCGACGACCACCGCCGAACAGGTTGTTGAATCGGGCGTTGAGATCCCAGACATACTGGTCGCTGTCGCCCGGAATATAACCACCACCGATTTCAAGGGTGAGCGGGCGTTGTTCGCGGAAGGTCAGTTCAATATCGGTGGAAGTGTAGCCGGCTTGAGGACGGACAATAGCCGGAGACAGGAAGCGGACAAACGGAATCCGATCCGCCGCCCGTTCGACTGCGGCTATACGATCATCGGTCAGCGTATCGCCGGCAGATACCGGCAGGTAACGAGCAATTGCAGTGGGGCGAGTCCGCTCCAGACCTAAATATGCGAGATCATCAATTGTCACAAGCGGTCCGGGTGAGAGATCAAACTCGAGGGTGACCGAGCTGTCGGATCGAGTGATTTGGCGAAGGCCGAGAGTGGCGTAGTAGTGGCCCCGCTGTTGCCAGCGATACAGAATGCTGTCGGCCAGAGAAGTTACGGCGGATTCGGAAAACGGTCGGTCGGGAGTCAGTATAACCGGGCCGTCGGGCTGGTGGACTCTGACGGTATCCAGGACAGGTTCGGCCGATACCGAAGATGCTGTCAGGCAGGCAGCTGCCAGGAGTATATGGATTGCGCGTGTGAACATCAGAATCCCGCCACCATTTCTCCGCGTGCGGTGACACGGGCTGTTCGGTCGTCGCTGTGCCGTCCGTTCAGACTGACATTGAGGCGGAAGTTCTTTTTGAGACCGTAGCGAAGTTCGATGGCCCAGAGGGCGCCGCGTTCGCCGTAGCGGTTGTCGGTCAGGGTGTAGGACGGGAAGCCGGAGATATTCTCAAGCTCCTGACGGTATAGCTCGAGCGAAGTGCGAAGCTCACCGCGCGATACGACGGCCAGCCGGGCGGATGCCTCGGCGATATACTGCCGCGACTCCGGTCCCTGTAGGTCGGAAGCATTGCGGTAGCCACCGCCGGCGGAAAGTTCGTGCGGGCCGATAAGCTGCCGAGCGAGAGCTTCGAGACGGTAACCGTCGATGACCCCACCGCCTGTATAGTAGCTGTCACGGTCGGCATCAAACAGCTCGGCGGACTGCTCGAAACGGGTTTGGCCAATGACCTGCTTGAGAGTTACGGATCCTTTGCGGTTGAGGCGCTCCCGGTTAGTTCCTCCTACGGCGCGGATTTCACGGTTTTCACTGGCGGCGACATTTACGGCATGGGCGCCCTGAATCGGGATCAGGCGCAGGTCGAAATCGTAACGGCCGCTGTAATACTGGTAGGGTTCGTCGGTTTCGGAGTAAAACGGCAGAAGCCAGAAGGCGTTGCGGGAACCATCCTCGAGCAGTTCTTCCTCGAATCGGGTGGAGAGGCGAATGACAGCGAATTCCCATGTCTTGCGGATAAAGAAGCTTTTCTCGCCCCGGGAGACTTTTGCCTGGTTGGAGAGGATTTCCTCGACCCGAATAAAGTTGCCGTCGGGATCAGGCACGAACTCGCCATCGATCTGCACGTAGTCCCCCTCCCCCGGCTGGACCTCAAGAAAGGTCAGCCCCCGGGAGTTACGTGTTTCCTCGGAAAGCAGATAGCCGGCGCTGATCGTGAGCCGCTGCTTGATATTCGAATACTGGATATTGGAACGGCCGAGGAAGCTGCGGTTTTCCGAGCCGGAAGCATCGAGCCACTGATAAGCGAGCAAGGACGTATAGTCGAAATTTCCGATTCGGCGGTTTGATCGAAGTTCGAGGCGGGTTCGTTCGAGTACGTTGGTCCAGTCGGTCAGGAGGGAGTCTTCGAGGTATCGTTCGATGACGACTCGTTCAGTTTGCTGTCCGGCTGAAACACGGCCCCGCGTGTAGCGCGTTCCCGTTTGGGTGCCGGAGAAATCATTCGTACGGGAGTCGTGCTCAAGTTCCGCGTCGACAACCCAGCGGTTTCTCGGCCGCCATTGAGTGGCAGCCAGCCAGTTGTCGGCATCGCCGGTGCGTGTGTCGCCAGTCTCGACAAGATCGGAACGGATGCCGGTCCAGCCGCCGGAAAGAGTGACGGTTTGTGTCGGGCGGAGTTCGGCCCCGGTCTCAATAATATCTCCCCCGGTGCCGTCGTCGTAGTCGACAACGGAGAATCCGGAGCGAAGAGTTACCGGGGATGCGAGCGTGACCGACGCAGAGCCGTCGTATAGCTGTTCGTCCGAGCGGGGCTGGTATTCAAGCGGCAGGTGGTGGCGGCGGTTGAATTCCGGGTTGTTGATGCGGTCACGGGTGCGGAAAGTCGCATCGCGGAACCGTCCACGCAGGGCAATTCGGTCGTGTTGATCGAACCGCTCCCACTGCCGGTTCAGGGAGGCGGCATAGAGATTGCCGGCGTTGTCGTCGTCATCGAGTGAGGACAACAGGTTGCGATCAAACTCGGAGCGTCGGTACTCACCAGCGACTTCACCAAGAAGATCCGTTCGCCAGCTCATGCGAGCGACGTATTGCTCGACTCGTTCCGGCGCGCCGATGGTTACCTGCGGCAGGTAGTCCCCGTTGCCGGGACCAACGTAGTCGAATCGGTTCCCGCCAAAGTTGACATAGGAGCCGTTGCCGTCGCCGACAAAGCTAAACGCAATCGCGTAGTCGCCGGTATCGGCTCCCACGTACTGGTAGATCGAATCCGGCAGAGAATCCGTGACAAGAACGTAGTTGCCGGCGGTGTCGGGTGAGACACCGGATCGGAGGGCGTTGGTTGTGCTGTCGCCAACAGTCTGGAGGATATCAAGCGCTGTTGGAGAAAGGTCGCCGGTGAGTGGTTCGTCTTTGTCATCGCCTTCCCGCAGCCAGCCGGTTTCCAGCATGAAGGTCGAGTCACCAAACGCGACCCCGCCGCCGGTGGTGAAGAGTTCGCCGCGGAAGTCGGTCGCCTGGGGTTCGAAGTCTATTTCGATACGGGAGCGGCTGTCGATGGGGTTGGCTGCGTTAAAGGTAATGCTCCCGGCCGGGTAATCCATGGTGTAATCTTTGTTCGCGCCGCGCGCGAGCAGCCGGCCGCTGAGCCACACCTCTTCGGAGCCGGGTACGATCGGTTCCGACCGTGGGCCTATCCGGTACGGACCCTGGACACCGTCGGTCCCGTAAAACCGCACTGTTTGGTATTTCCCTTTCGGACGGGCGGCGGCTGCTTCAGCATACCACGACTTTTCGGTCACCGACAGCCAGGCGCCCTCGACGCGTTTGGAACGACTCTCTATTGATGAGAGACGATCGGCCAGCGTTATGTCCCCGATGCGGGCGTGGAAGGTAGTGGACTGGAGCTCGAGCGATATCTTGTTGAGCTCATTGAGGCGGCTGTTGACGGTCCCGTAGGCGGGATCATAGCCCCGGTCAGACACGGCGCCGCGGATGGTGAGGCCGGGGGTTAGTTCACCGCTGATGTTGAGATCAAGGGATTGGCTGAACTCCGAGGTGCCGGCGGACTGGCTGGTGACTCGGAATGTTTTGGCTCCGGTGAGTTTGATGTCGGTGCCGGCGGCTCGAACCGGACCCCGGTACTCAGTGTCGGTTCGCTTGTGTCCGGCCCGCTCGCCGCCGGTCAAGACGATTTCGGGAAGGGACCTTCCATAGGATTGCGAGAGCCACGCTGGAACTGGTTCGTAGTGGATAAAGAGTGTGTCGGTCGCGGCGGCATCGATAGTTGTGAGGTCAAAGCGCCCTCCGGGATAATCAACTGTGTAATCGGTACCGCGTGTGAGAGTGCGTGAATTCAGCAAGAGGCTGTCGGAACCGGTGAAGATAATAGAGCCGGATGAAAACCGGGCCGGGATAGAATCGCCGACGAAAGTTCTTTCGGCGGCCTGTAGTTCTGGTGCTGAAACGAGAAGGAGTATGGTTATTGCGAGCCTGAGCATCCCGAGTCTCTCCGGGCGCCGGCTACTCGCTGCCGCGAATGATTTGACACAGAACGAGACGGTTGTTGCCGGTATCGCTGATCAGTATCCTGTCGTCCGGCAGCAGGGTGATGTCGGACGGTTCCGACAGAGGCCGGCTGTCACCGGGAAGGATTGGACCGGCGCTGAACAATATGTCGCCGTTGCGATCGCAGTACCGCAGGGTGCCATCGCGCCCATTAAGAATCCAGATCATAGATCCGGCGGGCGCGGATGCCACCGGCTGGCCCATTGCCTCGTTTCGGATCGTGCTGATGTGGTTGCCGTACTGGTCGTACGTGACAACGCGGCGATTTCCGGCATCAGCGACAACAAAGCGACCACGCTGGTCGACCGTAATATCCTCCGGCCCGGAGAGCTGTCCCCCCTGGTATCCGAAATCAGCAATGAAACGGTCGAAAGCGCCGGCGGCGGTGTAAGCAACGATGCGGTTTTTCTCCTGGTCGGCGACCCACAGTTCGCCGTACCGGTTGACTCCGACGCCGGCAGGCGTGCCGAACTCAAGGGGATCATCGGCATCGTAGAATTCGACAGCATCGACAAAGAGAAGATCAGAGTTAAACCGATTGATGCGCTGGTTGCCCTCGTCGGAAACCCAGACGTTCAGCTCGTTATCGACCGTTATGTAACCGGGCCGGTCAAGCAGTCCGGCGGCGGTACCGGTTCCACCCGCGTCACCGATCGGGGTCAGGTCGTTTCGAAATTTGATAAGGCGGTCATTGCCGCGATCGACACAATAAATGCTGTTGTCGGCCGAAAGGGCTATTCCCCAGGGAGAGCGAAGGGCTACGCCAAAGATGGGTCCTTCGACGACTTTTTCAACAAGCAGGGCGGCGGGTGGATCGAAGTCGGCCTGTTCCCCGGCAAAATCAGGTCCGCCGCCGCAGGACATGACGGTGGAGATGACAAGGAGAAATGCAGGTAAGATGAAGCTGCGGATTCTCATAGGAACTGCGAGCGACTAAAATCCCGGATAGATCGACAGGGTCACCTGGCGATCACGGGACATCGGGTTTATGTCAAGATCGTACTGTACCCCGCCGAGTTCGAATCCGGCGTCGGCCTGCCGGTTTATCTTCCGGGTATCCAGGACGGCATCGACCATAGAAACGACACGATTGATAACAGCAACCGCGATCATGAAATCGGCGCGGCGGAAGGCTTCACGGGAACTGTTTTTGAGGTCACGGTATTTGCGCTGCGCCTCGGTTGACTGCCACTCCCAGTGATTCTCAGGCGTATCGAACAGGTAGGGACGATCCGGGTCGCCGACACGACCGGCGGTGTTATACTGGTCGATGTTGTCATAAAACCCGACCCAGTCAAGGAACTCGTCGCTTTTGCCGTCGAGTTGGGCGTTGGCGTGAACGTTGCCGTAGTCGATATAATCATCCTCGCGCCAGCTGCCGTAGACCCGGAACGATCCAAAGGCGAGCCAGGTGACGGCCTCGGCGGCAAAGAAGTAGGTGGCTTTATTATTGCGGCCGTTGTAACGCTGACCGAGACCGGGCAGCAGGGCCGACAGTGCCGCCGCTTTCACCGGGGACTTGCGGCCAACAATGTTTGCCTGCGTATCGGTGTCGGTCTGGCCACTCGATGCTTCGTCACCCCAGCCGGATTCGTCGTCTTCACTGGAAAAGACGGATCCGGACTGACGGATCTCGTTGGCGAATTGCTCACGGATTGGTTCCTGCGGCAGCTCAAGCGCGCTGGCACCGGTAAAAAGGATCACTATCAGGCCGGTAATCCACAGACCGCTTTTCATACTACTCCCCATATCAGAATTTGTACGTCACCTTAAGAAACGGTGTGTCACGATCGGAGTGATAGGATTTCAGTGACGGCTTTAATTTCAGTTGTGAAAGGAACCCGCTGTCCTCGGCCGCCTCGAGATCATCGATTGCCTTGTTGTGGCTGCGTGCGCCGAGGTAGGCCTCGAAGGCACTGACCAGATGGTTTGCCACGGACAGCATAAGCATCTTGGTAGCTTTGTCGAATTCTTTGTTGGCGTCGTCGCGCATGGTTTCGTAAAGATCGCGGTTGCTCGATGTGGGCGTGCGGTCAATGAAACGGGGCGGCGGGTTGCTCTCATCGTAGTAATACAAATCATTGCCTTCAAGAGTCGCGTCGTCCCAGCCCCAGGCGAACTGATCGTACTTGCCGGTCATCTCATAGTACTGCTGGGTCTTGGTATCGGGCAGGTGGTGGGTGATCTCAGTGCTGGGAACACTGGGTGGGATTTGTTTGTCGTCGCCTTCAACCGCCTCATAGGTCCAGCGCATGTAATCTGCATAGTGGTCCGGCACCCAGTGCGCATCATTGAAGGCCTCGAACTCGTCGGTCATGTCCTCGCCCTTGGAGTGGTAGTTGGCATACAGTCCCCAGGCGGCGGCCTCAACACCGAGGAATACGATTGGTTTGATAATGGAACCGTTGTAGAACTGGCCGGCACCGGGGATGACCAGCGAGAGCAGGAAGGCTTTTTCCGGGGATTTGCGTTTGTATTCGGATTGGCCGTCCTCATTGTAGGTGTAGCCCTCGTTGAAAGCGAGCATGGTAAGATCGCCGCCGGACTCGGTCAGAAGCCCGTAGCGGATCTTGTTGAACTCGGAATCTATTTTTGATGAACTATTCAGTTGTACAGCGTTGCCGGACCGTGCGAGAAAGGCACAGCACAGCAGGACGCAGGTGAAACACATCCATCGTTCGAAGCGGTGTCGGGTCATTGGTACTCCTCTACCTGATAATAGCAATATCGGTGAAGGCGGTCTCGGTGTCACCACCAAAATCAATCTCCATTCGGCACCGGTAGACGCCCGGTGTTATGTTATGGCAGTCCCAGATAGTCTCGTTGTGCACGCCGCCGGACGTGGGACCGTCAAAGGCGGCGATTTGCTTGCCGGACAGATCATAAATTGTCAGGGCGACCCGGTTGGCATCGCGGCCGAGGAAATAGCGAATAGTCGTGTGACCGTTGCGCACCGGGTTGGGGTAGTTGTAGAAAGTCTTTTCTTCAAAGGCGTCGGTGAACGTCTTCGGCGCGGGCAGCAGGGCGTCATCGAGCGCGAGCGATCCGGTCGGATCGGCCCCGGCCATGGGCCAGTCGTTACGGGTGCTGTCGATATCGGCCTGCCACAGATAGAACCAGCCGTCGGCGCCGATATAACCGAACTTGCCGCCGATGGAGTCATGCAGGTAGATCGGGGATCCGGCGCCGATTTCGCCGCCCGAGAGCGGGAAGCCGTAGGCGAGGTCCTCACCCCAGGCGTAAATGTTACCGACTTCGTTCGGGAAGCAAATCTCGGGCATGCGGCCGTTTTCTATGTCGGCTACGATCGGAGAGGCGATAACATCGGTTTCCGGGTAGCCGTCATCGGCAAGGATCGGGAAGTCCGACAGGATCGTCAGGTTGCGGTCATAGCCGTGGATGTAACCCATTCCTCCGACCAGAATTTCGGGGTAGCCGTCGTCGTTGATATCCGCCGCGATCGGGTTGGTTCGCATCTCGACGTTGGTTGACTTTTGCGAGTGAATGGACAGGCGCGCCGGAACGATAGTCGTGTCAACCGAGACAAAGATACCGTCGCCGTCGGAGGAGAAACCGATAACCTCGGGGGGGCCGTCGCGGTCGATGTTGGCCAGGATTGGCCCCAAGCGGTAGTAACCGTCGACAACGAGGGAATCGTAGCTGCTGTCGCTTTCGATCGAGTACCAGATAGTTTGCGAGCTGTCTCCGGTGACCAGTATGAGGCCGTCGCCGGCTTTGCAGATACCGTGGTATTGTTCGTTCGGGAAAGAGCCAACCTGCGTCGCGGCGGGACTGGCAAAGTCGTCGTCGAAAAAAACGTCTCCGTCATCGGCAAGAGCCCAGAGGACGTCACCTGAGATAAGGGCAATGGGTGTAGCACCGGTGATCATGCTGGCGTTGGCAAAGTAGTCTGCTTTGCCATCACTGTTGGAGTCTTCGGCCCGAAATGTTGCGACCCTTCCGGTGGTTGTACCAAAAGAGACGTACCTTGCAGATGGATCTCCAAGGCTGCCTACTACCGGATTAGTAGCGATAACACCGCCGACAAACGACGTGTCAGCAAAGAACGGCACCGGGTACAGCTTGCCGGGATGGACACTGGCTTTCGCGGTGTCAAAGAACTGCGGGTAGTTAAGTCCGCCGTAGAATTTTTCGAGGTACCTCTCCCCTGCTGTGGTGAAAGCCATCACGCGGCTGCCGGTAGCAAGAACTATCTCATCGGTGCCGTCGTTGTTGAGATCTACCGCAATCGGGCTGAGCGGAATCGACGGAGCGCCGATCCGCACCGGGAAACTATCGATCAGGCCGTCGGTCTCGACGTCGAATCGTATAATGTCGTCGTAGATAATGAAGTCACCGCCGAGCGTGGTATCGACGACGCGGCTGATGCCGGTGACACGTACGCGGGTGTTGTTGCCGGTGTTGTCGATACTTGGCGGGTTGGTGTTCGGGGTAAACGAGGTGTTGCGGTCATCGCGGTAGAGATCGTCGGGACTACCCCATCCGGCCCGGTACCAGCCGCCGAAGTTGACGATACCGTCACCCTCGACCAGGCTGACGAAACGGCGGTCCCAGTCCCACTGGAGCTGGTTGTCATCGAAGTTATTGTCGCCGTCGTTATTGAAATCTTCACCGGCGACGCTTTCATCGATATGCCAGATCGCAAGGCCGCTGCCGGGCATGAGGACATCGTATTCCCGCGTGAATTCACCGGCAACCGGCTGCCCGGCCGAGTCAAGCACCTGCACCGGCCCCTGGATGACGCTGGTGGCCGAGTCCTGTTTGATACCGGTGAGGATACCGTCAGCTTCGATGACCCGGTGTTCGAGGAGGTAGTACTCGTTTTCACTGATGGGGACGCGGACAACGCGAGTGCTGTCGTTCGGTTCCATCTGGGCGGCGGCGACAGTAACATCGGCGCCATTACGGTGGTCTTCAACCTCTACGAAACCCAGAAAGGCGCGGGACCAGGCGCAGGGATAGAGCGGGATGGTCCCGAAGACGTTCCCAGCGGGAAAATTAAAGTCAACACCGGTGCCAAAGCCATTGTTGTCCATCAGTGCAAAGTCACCGATCTGGCTGAAGAAAGTTCTCGTGTCGTAAAGATCGACCAGGCCGAGTTGATGACCGAACTCATGGGCAAGCACCGCGTTCATGGCGGTGGCACGGTTATCCTGGTTGGTCCATTCGGGCATCATGAGGGCGTTGCGAACGGTTGTATCGGCACCGGTGCCAACGTCAACAGGAAGTTCCTCGGCAAAAGAGATGTACCCGGTAAACAGGTCATTGCAGGTTTCGGGGAAACCGATATCGTTCTGCCGATCCGATCCGGCATGGAACAGGAAGATAGATTGATAGTCAGCAAATCGCAGGCTATCCTCCTGCGTATCGAGAATATTGATACAATCAACGAAGTAATTCTCAAGCCCTTCGACCACATTGGAAAAATCGCACCGGCCGTAATGGCTCATCGGGTTCGGCAGGGTATAGACCGAGTCCGGGTCACGCGGCCAGATTTCCCATGTGAGAGTGATTTTGCCGTCGGAGACAACTTCCCAGTAGCGCGACAGCGCCCGCATGTGGGCGTCGAAATAGGCCGAATTATGGGGCGGCGGATCGATCCCGTGGCCGACCGAATCGAAATACTGCGCTGAGTCGGCCGGATTGGCCAGCGGATCGGTCAACAGCATGTGCCCCCGGCCGGTGGTGTTGGGGTCATCAGTCGTTTCGTACTGGAAATTGAAGCGCGCCACCAGGCAGTTTATTACTGTCGGCTGGGCGGCACTGAGGGCCTGTTTTGGCAGTGACCAGCGGTTCTCCCGTTCCAGTCCGAGATCGATGAAATCCGACGGCACCGGGGTCAGGCAGCGGCGATGCACATAGTTCTCGCCGGCGGGAACCTGTTCCGGGTGTTGAATGCTGTCGATAAGGAGTACGCCGTTGCCGGCGGCGGTTGTGACCGCCGCCGGGATCAGCGTGAGAACCATGATGTAAACGAGAATGGCTCGTCTTTTACGCACAACCCTACCTTCCGTTGCGGGGTGTTATGGTCTGATGGACAGCGACATACGCAGGGTATTCGCCAGCGCAACATCGTCGCTGTTCGGAATATACGAGAAGTCGGCGCGCATCCACTCAAGCGGCTTGAGACCGGCGCCTAAGGTTAACGTCTTAACCCTTCCCTCTTCGTCGTGGATGTAACCGCCACGGACGGCGAGGAGATCGGCGTAGACGAATTCGGCCCCGATGTTCGCGATCACTTCTTCGAGTTCTGTGCCGAAACCGTCATCGACTCCAACCAGCAATTTGTTCGCCTCCAAGGTCAACAGCAGCGAGGTGTAATCGGAATTCAGAATCTTGTAGGCAAAGCCGAATGCCAGGTTCCTCGGCAGCGGGTCACTCTGGGCGGCATCGATATAGGCCATGTCCGGCCCGAGGTTGGTGACAGCCAGACCGATATTCAGTTTCGGCGAGTGCTGGTACAGCAGGCCGATGTCACCGGCGAGACCAGTCGAGGTGCCTTTACCTTTTTCCACGCCGGCGCCCTGATTGGACAGGCGGGAATAGATGATTTTCGCAGCGATACCGGCCTTGAGTTTCTGGTTAAGCGAGAATCCCCAGGCGCCGGTCACGGCGATATCGTACGGCTCGAAAGTACCGACCGGATCCGAGCTATTCGTTGTCCGGGCGATAGAACCATACGTCAGGTAGGTGACGTTGACACCAAAGGTGCCGATGTCCCCGCCCTGGAAGACGGCCGAGAGGAACTCGTAGTACATGTCGTCGGCCAGTTCCGGGAGCCAGTTGACATGCATGAGCGAGAACTCCATGCGACCGTTCGCCTTGATCACGATCTGGTCGCTACTGGCCATCCAGAGTTCGTCTTCGATGGCATCCATATAGATGGCGTCGGCGCGATCCATGCCCTTTTCGGTGACCCGCTCGAGCTGGCTGCCAGTCCAGACCCGCATCCCGGCGGAGGTTGCAATGTAGATCATCGCACCGCTCTTGCGAATCTGGTTAATTTCAGCAGCGACAGCGTTCCGGTAGACTTGAATACTCTTGCCCGTCTCGACTGCATTGGTGTCGAGATCGTTAATAGCGATGAGGCCCTCGGCGTACATCTTAGCGTCAGCCGAGGGCGGCATCGGGGCCATACCCACGATAGCCGCAAAGGTGTCTTCTTCGCCGATAGTATATTCACGGTATCCGGGCATCCGCCAGGTCTCGCCATCGTAGAACAGCAGACCGTAGTCGGTTCCAATGTACAGTTCATCGAGACGGACGAGCATGGTGTTCACGTCACCCTTGATCGAGACTGCATACGGTACAAAGATAACATCGCCCGGAGGCAGGTTATTCCAGTCGACCTCGACCGGTTCAGCTGCATCCTCGATAGCCATTTCGGCGGTCGTATCCGCTTCAGCCTCAGCCATGGTGGTGTCGGCGGCCGTTGTACCATCGGACTCTGCTTCGAGCATCTCACCTATCTGGGCAATGTCGAGGATCTCGTTTTCATCGGTTGGAGCAGGTGCTTCCGCGGTTTCGACTTCGGTCTCATCGACCGGACCATTTACATTGAGTTCTTTGATATACTCGATGAAGGCTGCTTTTTCAGCCTCGGTACCGTAAATCGTGAATTTTTCGGCGATATCTTCGAGTGTTTCATCAACGCCGATCGTATAGGCACGGCCCGAGGACCAGCCGGTTCCGTTGTAGCGGAAGAGCCGGTCGCCGATCACAACCCAAAGGCGGGTGAGCCCGTCGGCGCCAATCGCTCTGACCGGTCCCTCGGGGAGTTGGTCGGTTCCATCGACAGTCGTGATATCGCGACCGCCAAACATGACCAGGCCGTTGGCCGTGCCGACATAGAACAGTGAACCGGAGGCATAGAGGGCACGGATATCGGCTGACGGGAGACCGTCTTCTTCGGTGAAGGTCCGCCAGCTCCGGCCGTCATAGGTAAAGAGGCCGTTCGGCGTGCCAACAACGAGCAGTCTGCCTTTAGCAGCAATTGCGGTCGGGGATCCTTCGAACAGGACAGAATATGGTATCGTGATTTCTTCGGGGATGAATCGCATGCGAGCGCGTTCAATCCCGACCTGGATTCGGGCCACTTCTTCGTTGTCCAGTTCCCCGTCTTTCAGCGCATCGCGATAGTTTTTTCGCGCTTCGTTGAGGACATCCCAGCGGATGCGGACTTTGTCATAGGCGCTGAGGAGCGTGTCGAGGCGTTCGGAAAGGAATTCACGGTCACGATAATCTTCGGGCACTTGTTCCAGCAGCGAGTCGCGGAACTGAACCAGTTGTTCGCGTGAGCCGTCGGCATTGGCCCGCGCGACTCTGGCGACCATCAAGTCCAGCAGCGCATTGTCCTGCACCTTGAAGTACGAGGCAACGATTTCGCGGACAGTCTGGTCGGTACGGGTACCGAATACCTCGCCGGTATTCCAGGACCGATTGTCGTAGCGGACGAGTCCCTGGGCGGACGTCGCCCAGATTTCGTATGCTTTGAAGTCCGACCCTTCATCGCGTTTGACGGCGGCGATAGCTTCCAGCGGCCGCAGATGGGTCGGTACATCGGCCACTGTCCAGCCGTCGGCCAGCGGATAGGCGCCGAGTCCGGCGGGATTCCAGTGGGTCGTCGTAGCGTCGTCGGCAACAGCTACGAATGCTTCACCCATACCGGCCGCGCGCGCGCCGGGCGCAATGCGCAGAAAGAGCACGGCGGCATTGGAGATATCCGCGTAGGTGCTGGACGCCATCGTCAGCAACAGAAGCGGAACGGCGAGGATGAAGCCGAGTTTCTTGGTCATCATGGAACTCTCCTGTTCATATTAGTTTACAACAACTATTTTGCCAAATTCTTCAACGGTCTCGCCGCCGGTCGACGGCCAGGCAGTTGCTTTGAAGATGTACACGCCGGTCGCAACGCGATCACCGGCAAAGTCATCTCCGTACCAAACTATATCGTCATAGTACCCCGGATCTGTGGGGTACGATTCAAAAGTTCGGATCTTGCGCCCGGAAAGTGTGAAAATCTCGATTAACAGACGTTCAACGCTTCGGGTTAGTGTATAGGTAAAGCGGGTGCTTTCCTGCAT
This sequence comes from uncultured Ignavibacteriales bacterium, assembly GCA_964612145.1. Lineage (GTDB taxonomy): Bacteria > Zixibacteria > MSB-5A5 > GN15 > FEB-12 > JAGNLV01. The sequence continues at coordinate 58,162 of CAZTBP010000011.1, forward strand.
GGGGTTGGGGAAATTCAGCAGGTCGACCAGGGTCGGGCCGCTGCCGGACTGTATTTCGGCCGCGAATTCGACCGAGGCGGAATTATTGGCGTTGTCCCAAGCCTTAATCTTGAATGTATGCCGGCCCGGGGACAAATCGGTCAGGGCATATTGCAGACTGCCCTGCGTATAATCATCCTGCTGGTATTCGAAGCGTTCGGTCAGGTCGACCGTGGATTCCGGTTCGCTGTCGATGACGAGGGTGATGCCGTGCCCAAGACCGCCGGCCAGGTTGATGCCGGATGAATCGCGGATGATCAGTTCCAGGACATCGTCGGGCATGATGACACCGCCGTCGGTAAAGCCGGCCCGGCCGGTAAACCAGTAGGCGATCTCCGGTCCGATCTGGTCAGTGTTCGCAGCAATGGAGTCGGATATGACCAGCGAATCGACAATGCCCAGGGCATCGGTCGCCGACAATTCGGCGTAAGCGACAACGCGGGCGCCAATGCCGCCGTAGGAGACATCCAGTGGCGTGACAAACTCGAAGTCAAAATTCCCGCCGGTTATCGAGGCGGTACCCCGGAATATTGTGGGACCGGCAACATCGTAGTCAATTCTCTGTGTAACAACGCCGCTGGCGTTGATCAGGCGGAAAGTCTTTTGACGGTCGGAATCGTACACATCGATACGCATGGTTCCGTCACCGGTATACAGAGATCCATCGGGATAGCGCACGGTACCGGTCAGGCGGGTGTTGCCCAGTGCGATCAGGCTGTCCGGCGGGGTGTCAAACTGCACATTCAACCGGGGCAGCCCGAGCCGGACAAACGGTCCGCCAAAGTACGCATAAGCGCGGTCATTGACGACCGGCACAGGAATGCTGCCGCTGCCGTATTGCCGTTCGACTTTCGCCAGAAAGAGTGCCTCACACATGGAGAGACTGTCGCTGTACAGCATCAGGTCAAAGACTTTGCGATTGAACGTTGCGTTGTCCGAGGCGTACACGAGGCGGGCAGCGGAAATAACTGCGATTGCGCCGCCGGACGGGTAGGTCAGGAGTTCTTCGCCCATGCCTTCCCGGTCAGGATCGTCGAAGAATCCGATAGCGCATGACGCGGCGTAGAAAAGCGGCATGCGATCATAATTGTTGAGGCGCGGCAGATCGCCATCGCGGGAAAAGACGCGTTCGTGCGCCCACACGTCAGGGTTACCGTGGCCGATATAGTCGATCAGGACGGTTCCTTGATTGATGGTGCGGACGATCTCTTCGTTTACAGCCGGCTTTTCCCGACCGACAAACGGGTATTCCCAGAGATAAATCTTATTGCGATGCAGAGCACGCGGGATGTGGCCGTCCTCGAGCTGTTCGGCGTGGACGACGTGGAATGTCTCGTTATTGAATTGTCCGCGCTCGTCGTCGGCAACAATGGTAATTTTGGAGCGCCACGATCCCAGCGACGCCGCCGATTCGTAGCTCTTGATTTTCTCTACTATTGTTTCGATTCCGCCGGAGGACCGCACCGGCCAGCGCGCAACCATCATGTCGAAACCCTGATCGGGAACAATGTAGCTGGTATCGGAATCAAGCACGCCGTAGCGACCGAAGTAAACGTAGTTGTCATCGGAGGCGGACTCGTCACCGGCGCGGAGATACGGGGGCACAATATTGGTGATGTTGGTTTGCAGCAAGTTCAGGTAGTCATAAGTGCCGTCACCGACCAGGATCGCTGTATGGGGGCCCGGCGCCGGGTAATTTTCAAAAGCGAATTTCAGGTAGTCCCGAATCGCAGTCGGGTCATACAGGCCATACGAGAAGTTATCCATGATGTCGTCGACGGTGGCGATCTTTATCGACATATCGGAGCGGTAGGCTACGTAGTCGTCCAGCGCCGGGCGAAGATCTTCGGAGGTCACGATGATGACGTCGGCCTGACGGTCGGTCAGCCTCAGGTCCTCAAATGCTGCTCGCTCGACATCGATCGGACCGAACGCTTTTGAAGTTGCTTCAAAGTAGAAGTGATTCGGAGCGCCGGGCTGAAGAAAGGCAGTCAAGTTCAGCGAGCCCGTCGAACGGTCAATCTCGGTCAGTTGGGTTGGCTTCAGCGGGTCGTCAATTCGCAGGGCCGTAACATCCGCCTGGAAGTAGTCGTTAACAGCCATGGTGGCCAAACCATCGGCTGAGCCAAGCGGCAGGTCGAGCCGATCGTTGCCGGGGGTCAGGTAGCTGTTGTATGTCAATTCCACCGAGTTTAGATAGGGCTGGATGTCGCTGGCACCCCACATGTTCAGTGCGAACATGTTGCTGCCGTCGGTTGTCTGGTCCGTTCGAAAAATACAGTTAAACTGGTTGAGGGTCACGTTGACCGCTTTGGTGCCGTTCACCTGCAACTGCATAAAGCCGCGGTCGGGATCGCCCAGGTAGGGGTCAAAGGTCCGGCCGGACACTTTGATCTCCATCGAGTCACCGGGCACCCGGCCGGGGGCATTGGAAAAGAAGGTCAGGCTGTTTTCGTTGGTCCAGTACCAGGTGAAGTAGTCGAGAATTTTACCGCTGTTGAATTTTCGCAGGAGATTATCCTGCTCGATGTGGATGCTGCGCTCGAACGTCGAGATGGTAGTGTCGCCGGCAGTCGGGGTGACGTCTTCGGCAGCCATACGAAGTCCGGTACCGCCAATGGTCAGCCAGTACACGTTCTTATCGTCATAAGCATTGTTCTGGAAAAAACGGGTCTGGTCAACCGTTACCCAGCGATCAGGCCCCTCGGCATAAAACAGAATGTGATCGCCGGAGTCAAACTGTCCGTCGCCGCCATCGTTGACAATGATGGCGACTTCGGTCAATTGTGGTCGGGGCTGGTCGTTGTCGTACGGAAGAGGCCTGCCGCCGCCATTGTAGAGGCGGATTGCATCGGAGGTGAGATCGTCAAGTGAGACGCTGGCGGTGGCAAGCTGGGAGCCCGTGACCCGGCAGAGGCCGGTTTGGTTGACGGATATCTTGTACCACTCGTCACCCTGCACAAACGGGCTGGTGACTGCTGTCTGTTTCTGCGCAGGCGCCGGGACCGGCCAGGTAATAAACTGCTCGAAATTGACAACGTTTTCGGCGAAGATCTTGTTGAACCAGGGATCCCGGGGGATGTCGCCGCTAACCGGACCGCCGGTAAACCGGAGAGTGATATCCACTCGCTGGTATAAACTGCCCGACGGGGCCGGGTTAATCCGCATCGTTACCAACTGGCGTCCGCGGACTTCATACGGCTGAGACAGTTCGACCAACGGGCGGCCCTGGATCGGAAGGTCTTTTTCGGTCGCAGCCAAGGTCATCGGTGCCCGACCGCCGCCGGTTGCATCGGTCACACTCACCGTGGCGCCATAGGGAATACCAATCTGGACGAGATCAAAAAGAGCCAGCGCGGAATCCTCGGTAACTTCGCGATAGATTCTTTCGGGATCGAGTGTAATGGAAAAACGCAGCTCGTCCCGGTCGGATGAGATTATCGACAGGTCACCGGCGAAAGTCATCGTCGGTATTGTCAGGAGACAAATGAGGGCGAGTCTTGCGAATGACTGATTCAGCTTAAATTCCATAATTACCGGGTACGTAACCCGGCCCTGGAACCGAGGTACAAATACACTACGGTCGTGGGCCTTAGCGTCCAAAGATTTTCAATGTAAAGACTGGTCTAAAACCTTACTGTAGCCGTAGTGCTATACACGTACCTCCAAGCTGTATAAATCATTCAATGATAGAAAGTTCCAAAAAAAATGTCAAGTCGGATTCCTGTTATCCGGTCCAGATTAACTGCAATTGTCCGGCCAAAAACCGTCCAAAATCACCCCAAAGTCGCTAAGTTATTTCCCCTAAACGAGATAAACGTTGATCAATATTGCGAATTTACGTTAATACGGAGCATTTGGGCCGAAGAAAAACTGCGCAAACAGTGAACTCGAGTTCACAATTTCGTGTATTTTGCGCCACACACCGGTCTACCGGTAGTTGTCCAGCGAAATTTCAAGGTCGCGACTGAGGCTCAACAGACGCGATTCAACATTATCGATGGTCGATTCGTACGCGGTCACGTCTTCGGTCGGGAACAGAACTGTTGATTGGACGACATAGAAATGATCGACCAGATCTTTGGTTAAGCGGATAGTCCTGTCATCAAAACTGGCCGAGTCCTGAACCCAGCGCAGACCGTATTCGATATTGGTTTCCCAGGCATCGATCAGCGGCTGATCCGGCCGCACCGTATTGCCGATGACCTGCCGCATCTGGTCCGGCGGGATTGTCTGGCCTCTCCCCGCGTTGCCCTTGCGCCATTCGTCGGCGAACTGCCGACCGATGTAGATCAGCCGTGCACTGGTAGTATCTACCTGCTGCTTGAGCAGTTCAAACCTGGCCAGCTCGGTGGCGCGGTCAAATGCGGCGATAAACGTCCGCCTCATATCGCGGGCCCGGGTTTCAGTAAGGGCGAGATGCTGGACTTCATCACCCCTGTTAATCTGGACCGCACCGCAGTTCAGCAGGCTGCCCGACAAAACGAGGGCGATTATACAGAGGACGATTGCTCCGGTGTGTTTGACGGTTCTCAGGTTGTTACCTCCTCCGGCTCACACTGGGCCAGATCACAGGTAAAGTGCCGCAGCAGGGCCGGCTGTCGGGTTACCTTTAAACCGACCAGCGACTCCTTGCGGGACGCAATGCGCGCCGCTACCTCAGCAATGTATTCATAGTGTGTGTTGGTGTAGACACGACGCGGCATCGCCATGCGGACCAGTTCTTTGGGCGCATGAATCGTTTCGCCAGTCTCAGGGTCCTGGCCACCGAACATCAACGAACCTATTTCCACGACACGCACACCCCCTTCACGGTAAAATTCAACCGTCAGTGCCTGGCCGGGGAACTGGCCGGGCGGGATGTGCGGTAAAAGTGCGCCGGCATCGACAAACACAGCATGGCCGCCGGTCGGTTCAACAATAGGCATGCCGGCCCGCTTGATCAGGTGGCCAAAGTAGGCCACCTGTGAAATCCTGTGATCCAGATAATCAAACTCCATGACTTCTTCCAGCCCGACCGCCAGCGCTTCGAGGTCGCGACCGGCCAGGCCGCCATAGGTCGGAAAGCCCTCGACAATGATCATCAGTTCGGTCAAGCGACGGTAGAGATCCTCGTCATTAAGGGCGATAAAACCGCCGATATTGGCGAGGCCGTCCTTTTTCGCCGACATCATCGCACCGTCGGCATAACTGAACATCTCAGCTACGATGTCACGGACGGATGTGTTGGCACAGCCGCGCTCGTTGCGCTTGATGAAGTAGGCATTTTCGGCAAAACGGGCACAGTCAAAGTAAAACGGGAGGCCATGGGCCCGGCAGATTTCGCTGGTGGCTCTGATGTTCGCCATCGATACCGGTTGGCCGCCGATGGAGTTATTCGTGATGGTCATGATGACCATCGTGATCGAATCGGCGCCGTGCTTGCGGATGAATTCCTCCAGCCGGGCGGTATCCATGTTGCCTTTGAACGGAGCCGGTTCGTCCGAGACGGCCTCCGGACAGGGCAGGTCGACCGGGATGCCGCCCTTGTGGACGGTATTCGCGCGGGTGGTGTCGAAATGGGTGTTGTTAAGGATGTACTTGCCCTTCCCTCCTACGGTCGAGAACATGAGGTTTTCAGCCGAACGGCCCTGATGGCACGGCACGACGAATTGTTTGCCGGTTATGCGCTGGACAGTCTTTTCGAATCGGCGGAACGACACTGCTCCGGCGTAGGATTCGTCGCCGAGCATAAGCGCCGCCCACTGACGGGTGGACATGGCTGAGGTACCGGAATCGGTAAGCAGATCGATGTAAATATTGGCAGCGTCGATCTTGAAGATGTTGTATTTGGCTTCCTGGATTTTCCGCTCGCGTTCGGGGCGGCTGAGCAGTTTGACCGGCTCGACTGATTTTATCCGATGCGGTTCGACCGGGGGGCGACTACCAGACATGGGCTTCCTCCTTTACTGATTACACGGTTCTAAGGTCGCGAACTATCAGGTTGGAGGTATCTTACGGCACGCGTTTTACGCACCGGTGGTGGTATTCGACTCCTAAATGTGGGGCGCGGTATGTGTAGCTGGTCATTTCGCCGTCATGCCTCGATCAAATTGACTTCAGCCAGCACTCGCCCGGTGATGATATTCCGGTCACTTCGCACCGGTGGCGAATCGTGGCGTTTGAGCAATGGAACGTCGTCCATATCCCTAATTATATTCAACTGTCTCAAAACCGCAACACAAACCGCACCGAGCGCCCGCCAGCTTCCGTCGTGGATTTTAACAGCGATTCCGACTGCCGGATCGGACATGCCGATCCCCTCGATCGATTCCGCACCGATTTTGCAGATCAAATTACCGGGAAACGAACGGGCCAAATCGAAATCGAGCCGTTTTTCGCCAGAGACCATCTCCGGATGTTCGCTCATGGCGCCTTTGATCTGGCCAAGGATCCGCATCATGTCGGGGTTGTCGGCATCGAGATTGGCCAGTTTCTTGAAGCCCAGGGCAAGATTGAAAATGGGCATGGGATAATTGGGTGCGGAACAACCGTCGATACCGGCCGGCATTTTGTCAGGATCGTATTCGCAGATTTCAGCCAGCGCTCGTTTGACCAGCCGCTGCGATTTGCTTTCCGGGTTGAGATAATCCTCCAACGGGTCGCCCAGGAACTTGGCAAGAGCAAGGAAACCGGAATGTTTGCCAGAGCAGTTGTGGCGCAGCGGGTCCTTGTCTTCATCGCGGTCGGGGAATATCTCCTGCTCTTTTTTGCCCAGCGGCCAGTGGGCGCCGCACAGCAGATGGGAGGAATCCAGTCCGGCTGATTCCAGATTGCCGGCCACCACTTCGCGGTGGGCGTCGGTGCCGTTGTGCGAGCCGCACATGATTGCGAGTTGGCGCGACGAGAACCGAAAATGGTCGGCCGCGCCGGAGGTCAGAAGCGGCATGAGTTGGAAGGGCTTGATTGACGATCGCATCATGGTGACAAAGTGCGGATCGCCGGCGTAATGTGTCAGGCGACCGTCACTATTGACAACCGCGACCGAACCGTAATGGACCGCCTCGACCGACTCGCCGCGAAAGACCCTGGCCAACACTGCCGGGTTGTCGCTCATGGATGGTCCCGGTAAAGGTCGCGGTTTTCGTCGTTGCGGATACTGCTGCGCCGGTAGGAGACAATAATGCGCGACATATCCGGGGCCATCGGCGTGGTATAGAAGAATATGAGTTGCTGAACAGTCCGGCGCGAGCTGCTAAGGTCTATCTGGAAACCGATGTCAACGCGATCCTGTGAGGAAAGAGTGAGGCCCTTCGGGCCGACGTCTTCGCTCCGGTAGACGGAAGGCACTTCGAGAAGGGCTTCGTAGGTATAATTGGAATCGTCGACCGCAGTCATGTAGAAATCGGTAATGGTAATGTCCTGAATGCCGTTGTTCTCGATCGTCATTTCGTTCTGCACGATTTCCCCAAGGAAAGCGTCGTGGAGCCGGCGCGGCATGTGAAAGACCAGTACGCTGTCGGGTGACTGGCAGATGGCGTCACCCTGCACGTTGCACATTTTGAAGTCAGAGTCGCGGGCCCACTGGCGGGTAGCGTCGAGATCGGCATACATTGAGAAAGTGGATTCCTCGTCGGGCGGCCCCCCGCAGGATGACAGGGTTATGGCCATTAGCACGAGGAGGCTGAGAGTTATTGCTGGTCTAATCATCTTCGTTACTCGAATATTGTGTTTCATTCGTGAAAGATACGGTTAGGGCGTGGAAATGAAAGTGAAATTCACGGTCCGGACTGCTTGATTTCGATGAGGGGGTAAGAATAGGCCAGGCCCACTTCTACCGGTTCACGCGAGTAATCCAGTCTTATAGTTGTGACTGGAGGCGTGATCCAAAAACGCCACGTCCAACTATTCCAACGTTTCTCATCGCTCAATTTGAAATCCAGGGGCATGCGATAGGTGGAATCAACTCCGGTGACACGCACTTCGCCTTCAATGTACTTGGCTTTTTCGTCTTCTCTTTTTGTCCACTGAATATCATACTTCGGGATATCAGAACCGTAGAGCCATTGATTAAAAAACCAGGACATGTTTTGCCTGGTGTGTTTCTCAACAATCTCAATGAAACCTCTGGTCGAGGCTCGGTGGCCCTTGTATGTCTCGTAGAAATCTCGTAGCATTGCGCGGAAATCCGCATCGGCGACGCCTTGTTGAATCCCGGTCGGATCCATTATTTGTTCCAGCATGAGCAGCATCAAGGCGGCTTTCTTATAGACAATCAGCTGGTAGTCACCCTCGGTTTTGCTGCCGGCGGTACGTGAGCCGAGGATTATCGGTGCAGGGCCCGTGCCTTTAATGCCGAAACCGTAGTCTCGCACGGAGCGAATTTCTTTCCCGTAGTCTTCAACGAATTCGCGAAATAGACCTGTATCTTTTCGCCTGAGCCAGTCCAGCGCGCTGAATTCCGCCAGCCCTTCGCTCAGCCACTGGTCGTGGTAGGTCTCATATCCGACAGCTACTCCCCACCACTGGTGGGCAGTTTCGTGGGCACGGAAGAGATGTTCGTTTCCCCAGCGGTCAGTGTGCATCCAGGTTTGGAGTCCCAGGTGCAGGAATCCCGGGAAGGCTTCACCATGCGAGTTGAAAACTTCGGTGACAACCAGCGTATCGCCATGGTACGGGCCGATTTCTCGGGAAAAGAACCAGGCGGCGTGCATCACATCTTCGGCCACCTCTTCCTGACCATCTTTTCCCCGTGTTTCATAGCCCAGTCGCGCCCAGCCGATTCGCTCGTGGACTTCCTCGGAGTAATAGACCTTGAGTGGAAACTTGTAGAGGTCATCATAGAACTCATATTTCTTAAGCGGGCCGATCATGAACGAGACATTGGCGGCGGGTTGGTCGACAATCCAGCGAGTGATCAGGGTATCGTGATCGGTGCGGCGCTCGATTTCGTCTCCCACCGCGACAAATTCGTATTCGGCCGGGGTGTGGAACGCCATATCATAGGCGGCGTGCTGACGGTACGCCATGTGCGGGTACCACTCTCCCCCGGCGGTAACATCGAACAGGCCAAGATTCGCTTTCGCAATCTCGCCCTCGTAGTAGAAGGTCAGGTGGAGGGTGTCGCCGATCATGCGCTGTTCGGGGAGAAAGACGAACAGAGACAACTGCCGATGGGAATTGTCCTCAGCCCTCACGAACGGCACGGTGCGGCCCGACGCATCCAGAATGCTGTCGACATCGATTTCGCGGTGCAGATACATCCGGACCAACTGGGCCTGCGGTCCGACAATTTCAATATCGACCTTCGCGGTACCCACGTAGTTTCCTTTGCGGTCAATGGTGCCATCGAGATCATAATGAATGGCGTTGAAAGACCCTTTAGGTTCGCCGTTTAGATTGTAAGAGGTGGAGTCGATATTTTCGTAGTAGCTGTTGACCAGTTCCATAAAGTCCTGTCCCGGGGCCCGGTGCTCCAACCAGAGGCTGACTTCCTCGCTGGAGAATGGATTGTACATGTAATGGATCCGCTCGGAATCCTCCGGTTTGCAGTTGACCAGGAGAAACGGGTGTTCGGTCGGTTCGACATGGGCGCGGAGAGTCGTGAAAATATAATGGTAGGTCTCATCAACGGTCAGGTCATCGAACCGTTTTTGAGCGTCCTTTTGCATCCGGCGGGAGGGTTTGGGGTCTTTCAGTTCGATCTGCGACCGGATATCCTGGTACAGGGAATCATCAAACAGCAGCAGTGCGTGGTCGGTTTTGCGAACCAGCGAGTCACTGCCGACATACCGTTTAAGCTGGTCGCGTTCGAGTTCGACCGACGGGCGGAACCTGATATGACCGTCGCCGCAAAAATAAGCTGCAAAGTAGTGTTCTTCAGAGTTCAGCGTGACCGGTTCAAAGAAGAGGATATCAGCGCGATCAAACGTGAGCATAAAGTCCTGGTGCCTGAGAGAGAATCCTTCAGCCCAATAGAGGCTGTCGTCAAGAGGGCGGGTGGTGTACATCTGCTGAAAGGCGTCGTGGGCAGCCAGACCGGAAAGGGTGGCGGCATGCAGTGCCAGCGCCGATAAAAGCGTGGCCCCGGCGGCCGTAATTGTTCTGAGCGGTCGGCTTAGCATCAGTCTTTATACACGTGAAACACAAAAGAAGGCTCCCGCCTGTGAAATCGCGGGAGCCTCAGCATTTTCACAACATGACCGTCTTAAAAAGGGAGCGGCACCTTGGGGAGTTTCTGTTTCAGCAGCGATTTCATTTCCCATTTGGCGTGCTCACGGCCGAGGACATAGCCGGCGACAAAACTCAGAAAAGCGCCTACAATAATAATGACCAGACTCTCGTCATCCATACATTACCTCCGGTTCTTGATATTACAAAGTCGGTTTGTGGTTTCTTTTTGCTGTCTCCTGTTCAACATAGTACAACACAATTCGTTGTGCAAGGTTTCCTGTTGCCAGAATGGCCTCACCAGCCCTTTTGCTCACGCAGGACGGTAATCTGTCCGACATGCCGTCGGCCGTGATCGGCATAATCCCACAAGAGGTCCGCAACCGTGCGGTTACCGTCGATCGGGTGTTCCCCGGACCGATTCCAGGCCTCCTCCGGCAGTGCCTTGAGCATCGCGACCCATCGGGTGTGCAGGCTGCGGAGACCGTCGACGGAAATCCTGACCGGCAGCGCGGTAACATCGGGTAGTTCCGCCCAGGCGTCCTGTTCGTAGGTCTTGAAGGTCGGGTTGTCTTCGGTCAGGACGATGCGCATACGAGCATAGCCGCTGATATGGGAATCAAACACATGATGTATTACCTGCCGCACGGTCCACTTGCCGTGGCCGTACGGTGTGTCAAGCTGATCGTCACCGAGGCCGCTCACCGCCGCTTCCAGTTCATCGGGCAGGGCAGCAAGGATCTCGATCAGCTCAGAACGGGGTCTGTTCTTGTCCATATGGGCAGTCCTTAATGAGGTCGGTCCTATGGAGTCTATACGGCTATGGCGGGAACGGAAGCAACTATTTTATATGTTGGTATCTGACAGGCTCGATTATAGATTGTTCTGACTGACAATATCTCATATCTTCTTAAAGAGACTGCACCGCTATGAAAGAGATTCTGATTACTTTACTACTTCTGGCTGCTGTTCCGTGTTTCGGTCAGGTGAATGTCGAGGACCAGCGGCTGGGCCGAAAAGAGACCGGTTTTTCCGGCAGTGCAAGACTGTCACTGGAAATCGAGCGAGGCAATTCGGAACTCACCGAAGCCAAACTTGATCCCAGGTTCGTTTATCGTCTCAACCGGAGCCAGTGGTTCATACTCAACTCATATTCTTTCGCCGAGACCGATGAGGGCAGATTTATCAATGAAGGCTTCACACATTTCCGGTACAATTATGACCTCAGCAGAACCGTTGTTTTGGAGGCGCTGCTTCAAACGCAATATGATCGCGAACAAGATCTGAGGCGACGGTATCTTGCCGGGGCGGGCTTTCGGTTCGAGTTGATGGGAAAAAAGAAGATGGCTCTTGCCATCGGCGTGACCGGGATGTACGAGCACGAAGAATTAATCGACGGGACTATTATCGAGACTCCGCGCAACAGCGACTACATGGCCTTGCGGCTGAGCGGCAACGAATACAGTACCTTGAGCAACACCGTCTATTTCCAGCCGGCATTTGATGATATCGGGGATGTGCGGGTGCTGAATAACCTGGAACTGTCGTTGGCTCTCTCGAAGTGGTTGGCACTGACGACTTCGATGGAATACCGGTATGATTCCGAACCGCCGGCCGGTGTCAAGGAATACGACATCAGTCTTAAGAACGGTGTGACGGTAAAATTTTGACGGCCGACTACGATCACAAAGGCTTGCAGCCGAGTCGCACGCAGTGGCTGCTGTTGTTTGTCGGCGGCTGGACCCTGCTGGGACTCTTTCAGGCAGTACGACTGTACTACCTGTATAATGTTGGCGGTTCGGGGTCGATCACGTTTCCCCATGTCCTGGCGCTGGCCTTGTCAGACTGGTATATCTGGGGCGCCCTCTCGCCTTTGATTTATCACCTGACCCGACGACTTGATATCGACCGTGGCCAATGGGGAAAACGGCTGGCGACTCATATTGTACTGGCGTTTGTGTTCAGTGCCGTGCACCTGTTTGTGTTTTCGCTGTTTGTTTACGTGATGCGTGAATATGCCGGCCTGCCGATTGCCACGACGGTCGAGTCATTCTGGGCTGTCTACACCAGTACGATGGCAAGCAAGCTCTACCTTGCGGTGCTGACCTATCTGATGATCGCCTTTGTCAGTTATGCGATTGGCTATTACCGGCGGTTTCGTGAGAAGGAACATCGATTGTCCCAGGCAGAAGCGCGCCTTTCGGAAACTCGACTGCAGGCGCTGCGCGGTCAATTGCAGCCGCATTTCCTGTTTAATGCACTTAACGCCATTACCGCCCTTGTCCATACGGATCCAGAAGCCGCCGACCGCATGATCAACCGACTAAGCGATTTGCTGCGTATGTCGCTGGAACGAGAGAACGAACAATTCTGTACGCTGGCCAGGGAACTTGAGTTCATCGAACGCTATCTTGCCATTCAGAAGATGCGGTTTGCGGATAAGCTCCAGATAAAACTGGATGTGCCGGCCGAGGCGCTTGACGCGCAGGTACCTTCGCTGATTCTGCAGCCACTGGTTGAAAACGCCGTAAAGCACGGAATCGCCGCCAAGACAAAACCGGGGCTGGTGTATATCGGCGCCAGGCAGATAAATGGTAATCTGGAGGTCTCCATTGCCGATGACGGCCCCGGGCTGGCGCCGGACTGGCAAAACGGAAACGGGCGGGGACTGCAAAACACGCGCGAACGGCTGGCGGCCCTTTATGGCGAGTCGGGCAATATGCAGGTAGAAAACGGTGTGAGCGGTGGTGTCACGATCACGATGAAGCTGCCGGCCGACGCGGCCAAGAACTAAAGGAGGAAGTGCGAATGATTCGCGCTGTAATAATAGACGACGAACCGCTGGCGCGGCAGCGTATCAAGACACTGCTGGAGAGCTACGACACGGTGGAGCTGGTCGGTGAGGCGGCCAATGGTCCCGATGGGGTTCTCGCTATTAAGCGGCACAAACCGGATTTGGTTTTCCTCGACGTTCAAATGCCTGAGTTCGACGGGTTTGAGGTGGTCGCAAAAATCGGTGCAGCCAACATGCCGGAAGTAATATTTGTCACCGCCTACGATCAGTATGCCCTCAAGGCATTTTCCGTTCACGCGCTCGATTACCTGCTCAAACCGTTTGATCCCGACCGCTTCGAAGATGCGGTCGCACGGGCACTGGAACGGGTCCGGACGAAACCGACTTCAGACCGCACCAAACTGAATAAGCTTCTCAAGACAGTGCAGAAGGACGGTCGCGCTCACGGCCGGATTCTTGTCCGTGACGGCGGGCATACGACGATTGTTAAAGTCGAGACGATCGACTGGATCGAGTCAGCCGGAAATTATGTCAAGCTGCACGTGGGACGAACCGAACACATGCTGCGGGACACTATGAAAAACCTCCTCTGGCGGCTGGATAATTCGTTGTTCGTACGCATCCACCGTACTGCTATCGTCAATGTCGACCGGATCAAGGAATTGCATCCATATTTTCACGGTGATCATGTCATTATGCTTGAAAACGGGACTCGCCTCCCGCTTTCACGGCGCTACCGCAAGGCTCTTCAGGAAGCACTGGACCGTCGCTAGCCGGCCGCTTATCACAGTAAACCAGCCGTTTATCACGCCCGATCCGCTCTTGATCCCAATCCTGTATCGAGTTAGTCCAGATCCCGCTATGCTGTAGGCAGTAACCGGCGGACGAATAGGCTGTCGGCGATGACAAGCAACCTCGGGCGACTATCTCAAGGAGCGAAACTATGGCACGACTATTCCGGCTGGCCAGTACGGTGTTACTGGGGCTTCTATTCATGATTGAGCTGACTCACGCTCAAGTGTTCACGAAAATCACGACTGGCCCCGTGGTAACCGACGGAAAGGGTTCACGGAGTGTTAACTGGGTCGACGTTGACAACGACGGCTACCTCGACCTGTTCATCACTAACGGCGCCAGTGGTGGTGAGAACAACCTGTTGTATCTCAACGAGGGTGACGGGGCCTTTGTGCAGGTGGACACGGGTGACATTGTATCGGACAGTCTCAGTTCCGACGGTGCGGCCTTTGGTGACTATAACAACGACGGATATCTTGATGCGGCCGTAGCGAATTGGTACAACCAGGCAAATCTTTTGTATACGGCCAACGGGGCCGCGTCATGGAGCCGCAACACAACGTCTGCCCCCGGTCAGGACGCAGGTTATTCCGAGGCCGCAAGCTGGGCCGACTATGACAACGACGGCGACCTTGACCTGTTCGTAGCCAACTCCGATGGTGATCTAAAGAACTTCTCTTACGAAAACAACGGCGACGGGACTTTCACACGGGTGCTCACCGGTCCGGTAGCTACAGACGCTGCACCGTCGAGGCTGGGTGCCTGGGCCGACTACGACAACGACGGCGACCAGGACCTGTTTGTTGCCAACGAAGCCTCGATCAACAACAATCTCTATAAAAACAACGGCGACGTCACGTTCACGAAGATCGAGTCGGGCTCTATCGTAAGCGATGGCGGGGCTTCGTTCGGGGCGAGTTGGGGCGACTATGACAATGACGGCGACCTGGACCTGTTTGTCGCGAATATCGGTGGCGTGGATTTCCTATATGACAATAACGGCAATGGCACATTCACGCGGGTGATAAGCGGTGAGATTGTCCAGGTGTCGACGTATTCAATTGGCAGTGCCTGGGGTGATATCGACAACGACGGTGACCTTGATCTTTACGCAGCGAATGGCTTTCACAGGTTCAATCCGGACTTCGACCGAGTCAACCTGCTGTATATCAATGATGGCGCCGGCGGGTTTGTAAAGGATACGCTCAATGTTGCGGTTGCTGACTCCGGCTGGGCGTACGGGTGTGCGTTTGGAGACTATGATCGTGACGGGGACCTGGATCTTGCAGTCGCACGATGGCAAAACGAGTCGGAAAACAACAGCCTCTTTCGCAATGATACACCGTCTGGAAATAACTGGGTGAGCTTTACCTGCATCGGGACTATCTCGAATAACTCCGCTATAGGCACGCGCGTCGCGGCCGTCGCAACTATCGACGGTCAGACTGTTCGTCAGACTCACGAGATCAGTTCGCAAAGCGGATACTGCGGGCAAAATAGTCTCGAAGCCGAATTCGGGTTGGGCAGCGCGGCCGTTGTGGATTCGTTAATTGTCCAATGGCCGTCGGGATGGGTCGAAATCTTCACCGGCGTATCGCCAAACCAGTTCGCGACCATAGTCGAAGGCAACAGATCATTGTGCTCGGGCCGTGATACGGACCGCGATGGTCTCGCTGATCCCGACGATCCTTCAGCGACCTGCCCACCGGATAACTGCCCGACCGTACACAATGCCGACCAATTCGATGTCGATGCTGACGGGATTGGGGACGTATGCGATGCCTGCCCCGCCGATCCGGACAACGATGTCGACGGCGACGGTCTTTGCGCCGCTGCCGACAACTGCCCGACGGTGGCAAACGCGGATCAGGCGGACACTGATTCAGTTGGCGTCGGCGACGCATGCTGCTGTGTGGATCGAGGAAATGTCGACGGCAACGGATCCGGCGGAACGGCTACAGATGTTTCCGACCTGACGTTCTTGGTGAACTTCCTGTTTCAAAACGGCCCGTCGCCGCCGTGTCCTACCCAGGGCAATCTTGACGGTGCATCGAGCGGCGGCGGCGCCATAAATGTTGCCGACCTGACATATCTGGTCGGGTTCCTGTTTCAAAACGGCCCTCCTCCCCCTGCTTGTCCGTAGGCATCTGCCCGGGTTTCCTGTGCTACGTAAACCAGTGGGGAAACCCGGTCAGGGCCGTTATTTCTCGATTTTCTTAATCGTATCCAACAGGGTGCCGTCACGCCACTCGATCACGTGAACCACTTCATCGGTAGTCGGTTTTGGGGAGCAGATGGTTCCGAACGATTCCGCCTTCTCGACAGACTTCTTGTGCAGGTCTTCAATGGAAAGCAAGGTGACGCCGAAATCCTCAGCACGCTCGATGACAGCATCCTTGTACGAGGACTTACTGGCCGGGTTGACAGCAGCGTATTCCTCGGTCACGACCACATCGATCACTTCGCCGGGAGTCGTGCGGGTGTAAACCCTGTCAACTACCTTCGGGAAGCCCTTGCCGTCTTTGCCGGTTGCCAGCGGCATGAAGATAATAGTTAGATCGGCTCCGGCGGCAACATCCTGTCCCCCGCCAATACCGCCGATAATACGTCCGCCGGCACAGACGGTGTTGAGATTGAATTCAAGGTCCACCTCAAGAGTCGAGAGCACCGCCAGGTCGAGCAGGTTCACGGCGGCCTCTTTGTTGGCGACCGAGGCATAGTACGGCGTAGTGATTTCGTGGTGGCGCGGGTGGTTAAGCATGGAGTCAAACATGCGTCCGCTTGGTTCAAAAAGCTGCCCGTGCATGAGCTGGTAGAGTGTCCCCTCCTCGAGCATGTCAACGTGGAGCGAGGTGACCCCGCCGATCGAGAAGTTTGCCCGGACCTGAGCCTCCTTGAGCATCGCACGAATCTCCTCAAGGACCAGCAATCCCGCGCCGCTGCCGACCTGGAAGCTGAAACCGTCCTTAACAACACCGGCGGCCTTGATAACGCGCATGATGTTGTCCGACACCCGGGCATTGAATGGGTTGGACCGCGCTTTGTTCATATCGAGGGTGCCTGATCCAATGCCAGAATTGAGGCCGGGGTCGTCTACCTGGATCACGAAATCTACACGCTCCATAGAGATGGGGGTCGGCATCACGACCCGGTCGCTCACAGTTCCAGCCAGCAGGCAGACGTACTCGGCGTACTGAGTGTCGGCCTCGAAAAGCCCGACCGGGCCGCACAGGTGTTCCGGTTTCCCCATCAGGCCGTTGGCGTTGCCCCACCGGTCGGCAATCGGGACCGGCCCAAAGGCGACCCGTACCTCTACCTCGCCGGTCTGGAGTTTTCGCACGCGGTTGCCATGGGAGACGCCGACACCAACCCACGGGAGCAATTCCCCGGCGGTGACATAACTGCCGAACTTGCGGTAGACGTTGCCATAGACGCCGCCGATCACGCCGTCGCGAACAGCCTCGATCAGCCATGGATCAACATGGTCAAAGAAGGCGTTGCCGTAAATCTTGATGTTGCGTTTGCCTTTTTCGCGCAGTTTTTCGACCACCAGCTGAAGACCCCTGTCGCCAGTCCGGTAGTAGTGTGGATAGGAGATGGTGTCACCGTCGGATATGACATCCATCACCTGATCGAGGCTGGTGACTTTGTTGCGGCGGAGTGGAATCGAATTGACGTGGGGGCAACCGACGAGGCGGCCCTCATATGATTTATCGTTGAACGCTTTTGAGAAAGGTTCGTATTCTTTGCCGTTGAAGTTCATTATCGTCTCCTTGATTGACTTCCCGCGGACACGGTATATCAGCAACGTGGAAAAGTCAACTGGTGCCATACATCTATGTTTGTTGTATCATGGAGAAGGCGATAAAATGGAAGACTAAAGGTGCAACGTGCAATACATTCGTGCGGAAAATCTTGCATTTTTCTTTGAAACCGAACCGGAACCGGTTCTGACGGATGTTACGTTCACGCTGAGCGATGGTGAACGGGTCGGCCTGATTGGGGACAACGGTTCCGGAAAGACGACCCTGCTCGCCCTGATTCGCAGTGAACTGACGTCAACTGGCGGAACTCTTCATGCAGCACGTTCGGTACGACTCGGCTATCTGCCGCAGGAAGTGATGACCGAGAAGTCAACCAAAGTGCTCGATTTTCTCTGGAAGGGACGCCCGGAACTGGACCGGATGCGCTTCGAATTGCTGTCAGCCGACCAGGCGGATCCGTCATACGGCGATATCGTATCGCAGTTCTACGCAGCCGGCGGGGCACAAACCGAGGCGCTCATTGAACGGCTCCGGGCGGGATTTCGACTGGCAGGACAGTTAGAGAACTCCCCGATGTCTTCACTCAAGGGAGCTACAGCGAATTCTGCAAACGGGGATAACCGGTTCGGCTTAACTCATCATCCGCTCGTATTCGGCGCGGGTGGCAAAGGTTTGCGACGAAAGGGCACGCTGCACCGCCAGGATGCCGTCAAGATGGTCGATTTCGTGCTGAAGTAGTTCCGACAGGTCTTTCTCGGCGCGTAGGATTTTCTCGGCCCCGTCCTCATCAGTATAGGCAACTTCGATGTCGCGGGCGCGGGAGACTTTAACGACCAGGTCCGGGAAACTGAAGCAGGCGTCCCACAATTCAACCCGGTCATTGGAGGCGTAGGTGATGCGCGGGTTGATTAAGGGACCGTCAAACGACCGATCGGGCATGGTAACAAAAATCACGCGCTTGAGTCGGGCGATCTGCGGTGCGGCGATGCCTCGGCCGAAGCCGTGGGTTTGCCGGAAATCGGCCAGCGTGTCGCGAAGATCGGTGATGATCGAATCCAGATCGGCGTTATTCGATCCGTCTACCGAGACAGACTTTTCCCAGAGGAGCGGGTTGCCGAGTTGTAGAATTTCGCGCGCGGGCATTTGTGTTTCTCAACCAAGGGGACGTTTCTGCGACTGTGCTAAAGTAGTTTCAAAATCCTCGTAATGCAAGAGCGGAAGCTTGTCGCTCCCGCCCTCGCTTGCAATTCGGTGAGCCGGAACTAGTAGGCGAGCCACTCGAGGCGGTTGAGTTCGGGAATACCGAGAATCAGTTCTTCACCCACTTCCTCCCAATGTTCGGCCATTTCCTCAATTCGTTCGGCCCGCTCTTCCAGTACTTCGGCTTCAGCTTCAAGTTTCTCTCCGGCCCGCTCCATGTCGGCCTCAAACTTAGCTTCGTCGTAACCGGTCAGGAGCATTTTCATCAGTCCGCCGACCGCTTTGAGTCCCAGGTCGGCTCCTTTGAGGCCAATCTTGAGGCCCTCGTAGGCAACGTACTTGGCCTCGGCGCGAATCAGGAAGGTCGTATCATAGTAGTCCTTGAGCAGGCTTCGCTGCGCGGGCGAAAGACGAATCTGTCGACCGTTGACGAACAGCTCGTACTCCGGGGTGATACGGATTTCATCGCCGATCTTAAGCCGGTCGGTGATAATGATTTGCTTGTCGTCGATCTTGAAGCGGGCGTCATCGATGTCCCAGCGATTGAAGCTTTTGATGGAAATGCCGTGGTGGTCTGCGTCTTCGTTCCAGTGTTCACGGTCGTGCGCGATGGTGGAAACGGGCAGCAGCAGAAGCCCGAGCATGAGGGCTATCAGTACGGCTTTCATAGTCTCTCCCTTATATTGTATATCGTTCCTTCGACTATACGACAGATTGGAGGTCAGGTTTCGTAAAGTATTGGACCGGAGAGGCGATGGATTGTTGCAGAGTTTATGTTTTATGCTATGAAGACCGTATCCGCAAAATGACTTTCGCGAAGAAAGCTCCCGCAAGAGCCGACGGTAGTGACACTATCACAGCTAGGGCAACCTCGAATGGCCAGAGGTTATGATCTGTTGGGTCGATTGCAACCTCAACGACAATTCGGGCCAATAGGGCAATGACAAGGCCGCCGGAAGTGACAAGGGCTGTCCGGATTGCCGGGGTACGAAACCAAAACTTCAAACCTGCGGCAACCACGACAAGACCGATTGCCCAGATTGCAGCAGGAATCGCCGACCAATAATCCAGGTCATTGTACGGAATTGGGTACAGGGCAGCCGCGCCGACAATGAATCCGGCCACCAGACCAGCGAGAGTGAAGCGACGGTAACTCTGGGGATTAGACATCTCACTACTCCTGTAAAGCGATCCAACACACAAGAAGCAGAAAGACGACTGACTTGGTCAATCTAATTCTGATAAAGTTTCGGTGCTTTCATACAAGACGAAAGCCGGGCGTGTACTGCCCGGCCTGGAAATTCAATCCATGGTGCGGAATCAGCCGCCCATTCCGGGATGCGGGTTGCCGCCCCTGCCGCCGCCCATACCGCCGGAGAACGCTTGAGCGACGCCCTCAGCGAGGCCGCGGATGTTGCCGGTCAGCAGCATCTTCCAGCCATCGGGGCTCTGCTTGAGCGAGACGACTTCCATGTTCTCGTTCATGACCTGACCCATGTGCGACATCCGGGAGCGGACGACGAAGTGTGTCAGCGAGTCGCCCTCGGTAACTTTCCCGATGAAGTCGGTGGTGAGGCCCTCCATAGTCGGTGTGAGGTCGGGGACGATCATGGTCAGGGCGGTCAGCGACCGGGCGAAAAAGGAGTCCGCCGGCAGCGTTTCGATATTGGCAAGCTGCCCCTGGAGGCCGTCGGGCGGCGCCGGGGTTGTCGAATCGGCGGCGTCGGCGGTGACGGCCTGTTCGAAGCCAGTCATGACCGGCAGGAGGATCTGGCGGTATTCAGCGAGCGCCTCCGCGTGTGTGTGTCGGGCGACTTCCATGAAGTTCAGACTCTTCATGGCGTCGTAGGCGGCGGTCGCGACATCCTGGGGTGCGGTGGGCTGGGCCATCGCGGTCGAGCCGATAGTCAGGGCCAGAATCAGCGCTCCGGCCGTCTTGAGTAGTTGCATAAGAACCTTTCATCCAGCGTTCTGAGTCAAAGTCGGGGCCAACGTACGGTTTGATCCGGGTGAGGGCAAGGTAAAACCCCGGATTGGCCGGTTTGGTGTTATACGTTTTGGGTTTGGCGGAAGTCGCGAATTTGTCGATACCGGACTTCGTCGGTTTGGCTTTAGTCGCAAGGCGATGGCGCGTCGCCGGTTGCGGGGATTTGGGTTTGTTTGGTGCTTTTGGGTTGTGCGCTGTTGCGGATCTCATCCAAAACCCGCGCACCGTTGATCGCGGGATAGTACCTCTACCCTGCGTTGCGGGGACGGATTTTAGTGTGAAGTTGTTGCGAATTTACTTCGGGTGAGAGTGACAGAGCCGCTTCGGAATTTGCCCTTGCAGCAGACTTTTGCTGTAACGACTACGGCAGGAGAACATCGGGCAAACTTGTCCACCCGTTAAGCGCTGCCAGGCATGGACATATCATTGTTGGTCGCAGCCATGAGGAGGCCGGCTTTGATATCCAGCGAGATAATTGGGTCAGGCCGCCATCGGAATCGTGGGACCGGTCCGATACGGCTTTTTTCGCCGTGGCCGCTGATATACAACGAGTCGCTCAGGGCGGCGTTGGCCCCGAGACGCTGCCGCATAAATAAAAAAGCCCCGGTTCAAGCCGGAGCTTTACATTTGATCTGATCTTTGTTAGCCGAGAGACGCCACTTTGTTGCCGATATGATCGTAGACTTCCTTAAGCGGCTCCTTTGGGCTGAATTCAACAAATGAAGTGTCTTCTTCCACCCAGACGGTATGACCGGCAGGCCAATAGAACATCTCACCAGCCCGGCAGATCTCTTCCGTGCCGTCACCGTAACGCACATGAATAGCTCCTTCGAGCATATATCCCCAGTGTGGGCATTGACATTTGTCGCCGGGCAAGCCCTCAAGCAGAGGTGTGGCATTTGCACCCGCGTCCAACGTAACATAAGCGACGGCCATTTCATCCCATTCGCTGACGCGAAAAGTTGCCACGGGCAAATCCAATCTTACCGGTAGTTCTTCCTTTTTCAACTTCACGGTCTTTATTCCTTTGTCTTTGATTTCTCCCAGTACGGGAGTTGTTGGCTACTCCTGAAGTGTGCTTCGAGGTGTGGTAGGTTCAGTTAGAACGTGGCTTTACAGACTAAGTTCCCGAGCAGCGCATGATATAATCTGTATATAGTTGCCCTATGTGGTCCAGTTGCACAAAATACCGTGTCAGATTGGAGAATTCCTGTTTTTTCGCTTACGAGTCTGAAATGCGATTACACGCAATCCCCCCTCCTGCTGCAAAGTCATTTGGAGTCATTGAGTTGACGCGTGAGAGTCTCTTTGTCGGCCGTCAGAACGCGAAGCGGGGTGTCCCGGATGAGGCGGCGGTGACAGAATGGCCGGTGGTGCGTCGGCTACGAATAAGTCAAAGCAGGGCGGAACCCGGAGCGGTTTCGCCGTGCAGAATCGACAGCCCTGCCCGGTGGAATTGCTGAAGAGTTCCACCGGCGCTTTGCCGCTACAGGAAGCACCTAGCCCCAGAAACAGGCCATTTCGTCTTTATCAACGAGCTTCAGGAAGGCCAGTAGTGACGGGACTTCGGACTCAAGCGGGTAGGCATGCCACTTGAGGTCCTGTCGCATCCAGAAGACTTTCCAGACGTTTTGCGTGCGAACATATCTGGTTTTGGCGACGGATTCCTCAATAGTGCGCCGGGGGTCGTTCCAGAAGGGTCGGATTTCGAATATTTCGATGCTCTGGCCCTTGATACGGTAGCCCAGGTCGAGTTTGTCCCGGATGTCTTCACGCGGTCGCCGTTTTGCCATGTAGTCGTCCATGAGTTGCTTGTGTTGAGCCAGTTCTTCTTTGGTAAAGGCCATGCTGATCTCCGTACGTCTGCGGTGGTGATTGACTGTTCTGAATAGAATGAAGCGGGCGGGGTTGTTTGGCAAGGGGAATGTCGTGTAAAGTCTGTTTGGCGGCTGGTAGGTTACGTGAGTCAGAAAGACCCAGTCACCTGATCGGAAGCAGCGACGGAGTTTGCTCATGCCGGGAAGATTGTTTCAATGTCAGGATTGGACAATCGCATTTTGGAGTATAGCCGAGCGGGGCTCGGCTTTGGGGGTCAAAACCCCTGTGGTTTTGACCCCTTCGGGGCGAACCTTTGGTTCGACCAAGTCCCTATTCACCGAACAGACCGTCAAACTCATCTTCGATCCTCCAATTCCGCTCATACATCCCCTTCCGAAGGAATTCATCGAGACTCGACCATTTCCACTCAAACGGATCCTCGGTCAAACCGTGCTTCACCGGGTTGAAATGGATATAATCGAGGTGCCGGTTTAGGTCGGTGGCGTCCCGGATGATGTGATCATAAAACCGCAATTGCCACACGCGTCCTGAGGTCACGTTATGGGCGGTGCGGTAACGAGCGGAGAATGCCAGCTTTATACGTCGGCACAAGAGAGGCACGCTGGCGGTACCGGTGTCAAGCAACAGGTGAACATGATCGGGGAGGATAACCCAGGCGTAGGGCGTCACCCCGTCTTTGCGGCAATGCAATTGAAGGACATTAAGAAAGTCGGAGGCGTGTTCAAGGAGGATGGGACGCCGTTTGTAGGTGACGTGTGTGAGAAAGACCCAGTCACCTGATCGGAAGCAGCGACGGAGTTTGCTCATGCCGGGAAGATTATTCCAAAGACAGGGAGCGACAATCACATTTTGGAGATTAGCCGAGCAGGGCTCGGCTTTGGGGGTCAAAACCACAGGGGTTTTGACCTACTCGGCTACTTTACGATTCGCTCCTCCCCATCACACCCCCAGCTTTTTCAAGACCTCGGGGATATCGGAGAAGGTTTTGCAGGGATGGGCGCCGTGGTCGGCAAGGAGATCGAGCTTCTCTTTAGCGGTGCCCATTTTACCTTCGATGATAGCGCCGGCGTGGCCCATCCGTTTACCGGGGGGCGCAAACATCCCGCCGATCATCGCCAGCACCGGCGTTTTCATATCGGGGATGACTTTCGCGGCGCGTTCTTCGTAGACGCCGCCTATCTCGCCGCACATGACGACCGCTTTGGTATCGGGATCGGCCTCGAACTTGAGCAGGATCTCGTCGAAGGTCGAGCCGAGGACCGGGTCGCCGCCGAGGCCGACACAGGTCGATTCGCCGTAGCCGGAGCGGGTGAGGGTGTCGGCGACATAATAGGTGATGGAGCCCGAGCGGGAGACGGTGCCGACGCGGCCCGGTTCAAAGGCGATGTCGGGCATGATGCCGAGGTTGGCCTGCCCGGGGGTGATGACGCCGGCGGTGTTGCCGCCGATGACGGTGGTGCCGTGTTTGACGGCCTCGCCGCGGACGTGCAGCATGTCGTGGATGGGGATGTGCTCGGGGATCACCACGAGGAATTTGATGCCGGCGCGGATGGCCTCGATGGCGGCTTCTTTTACGAACTTGGCCGGGAGAAAGATGACGGAGACATCGGCGCCGGTTTGTTCGATGCATTCGGCGACGGTGTCGAAGACCGGTTTGCCGTCGACGTCCTGGCCGCCCTTGCCGGGGGTTACGCCGCCGACGATGTTGGTGCCGTAGGTAATCATGCGTCCGGTGTGGAATTTGCCGGCGCCGCCGGTGATTCCCTGGACCATGACGCGGGAGTTTTTATCGACGAGGATAGCCATTAGTTGCCCCCTTTCGCATTGGCGGCGAGTTCGACGGCGCGTTTGGAGATGGTTTCGATAGGGGTTTCGATGCCGTGGATCTCGACCTTTTCGAACAGTTCGGGTGATTCTTTTTTGGCTTCGTCGAACATGCGGACGCCCTCCTGCCACATGTTACCGGTCATGCGCATGACCATGGGTTTGGACAGGCCGTGGTCGTTGAGGAACATAATGACGCCTTTGGCGAAGTCGTCGCAGCGGGAGATGCCGCCGAAGCGGGCGCCGAAGATTGCTTTGACGCTGGGGTTTTCATCGAGCAGGACGAGCATTTTGGCGATTCGTTCGGGGCTGGGGCCGCCGCCGGAGTCCATGAAGTTGGCGGGTTTGCCGCCGTAGTAGTGGATGAAGTCGTTGCCCATGATGCCGAAGCCGGCGCCGCCGGGAAACATGCCGATGTCGCCGTCGAGGTCGAGGTACGGTATTCCCCATTCTGTGGCTTTAGCCTCGGTAGGTGTCATCTCCCCTTCTTCGTGGCGGTGTTCGATGTCGGGGATGCTGAGTTCGGGGTGCCGGAAGAGGGCGTCGTCATCGAGCGAGACGCGGGAGTCGGCGGCAATGAGGGTACCTTCGGCGGTGAGGACCAGCGGATTTATCTCGAGCAGTTTGGCGTCGATTTTCCGGAAGAGGTTGTAAAGTTTGACGATGATCGGGGCGGCGTTTTTCAGCAGATCGGACGGAATGCCGATTTTCTTGGCGATGCCGATGGCATCGAAGGTATATAGTTCCTGGTCGATGGTCAGCGGGTGGCGGACGATTTTCTCGGGGGTTTTTTCGGCGATTTGTTCGATATCGACGCCGCCTTCGCCGGAGGCGATCACGACCAGCTGGTAGTTGGCGCGGTCGATAGTGACGCCGAGGTAGTATTCGGTTTTGATGTCGAGTTTGGGTTCGATCAGGACGGTGTTGACGTTGTAGCCTCGGATGTTGGCGCCGAAGATGGCATCGGCGGCGGTGCGGGCCTCGTTGGGGCCGTCGGCAAGTTTGATACCGCCGGCTTTGCCGCGTCCGCCGGTGAGGACCTGGGCCTTGACGACAACGGGGCCGTCGATGGCGCGGGCGGCGTTGAGGGCCTCGTCGGGGGTGTGGCAGACGTGGCGTGGTGAGACGGGGATGCCGGCTTTTTCTAAAAGTTCTTTGCCTTCGTATTCGTACAGGCGCATGGGGCGCGTTCCTTTATGGTTTACGGGGGCTGTTGTTTTGGGGGTAATTTAGGGGGTTGGGCGGGGATGTCAACGGGTTTGGGGGCGTGTTTTTTCTTGTGAAATGAAGATATGGAGGTAGTTTATAGGAGGAGGTGAATTTGTGAAAAGAACGGCATTCCTGGCTACGGTGCTATTGTTGTTACTACTCTGCATGGTAATCGAGATATCGGCGGCTGAGGCTGTACGGATTCACACGGAGTACCTGAATTCGGGCGACAGTGCGGGCATAGTCCGACCTTTAATTAACGCTGACGGCGCTCTCGTGGGGCTGCTGAATCAGTTGGGGTACTCGCAATTGGAAATTCGTGATTGGACCTCGAGCTTTGGATATGACACTCTTACCATTGGCGGCACTATTTACGACGTGGCGGCTCAGGACGCAGGGAGTCATTGGGACATCTACGTTGCATCCGAACTTCCAACTCACTTCAGACCATTTCCCGGACTAACCTATTTGCGGTATGATGAAGGTGAAACCTATAGAGATACGTTGTACCTCCATGACTTAGCGAACCAGTGGCATTCGCAGGATATCCCGGAAGAAATTGTTACGATGAATGTCGATGTCCCGGGCCGTTTGGCAGATGGTGTGATAGCTGAATACGTTATGAAGGTCATGCAATCCGATGCCGGCGGTGGCGGGGCGTTCGGTTGGTTCTATGCCACGTGGTCGTTTCTTCTCACCCGAGACATCATGGATACTCTTCTATCATTATGGGCAACGCAGATGGTTGTAGGTCAGTTCGGTGATGACGAACGTCTTCGCAATGCCGGATTTCAACAATGGGCCAGCTGGGGTGAGGACTTTACCGGCGGAACATATTCCTACTCTGGTACTCGTTTAGTTGTTCCTGGCGTATTCGAAGAGGGCTATGAGAAGGGGGCGATCGAAGGGATTCTGTCCGGCGATTTTGCCGAGAATTATCCCGGTGATGAGCTGTTGATCTACGGTTCACCGGACCTCCCCACAACCGGCTGCCAGAGAGTTCTCGACACAACGTTGGAGCGTTTGTGGGTAGACAGTGCTGCTGTTTACGAACCGATGGCGACCTGGGCGGCAAGACGCTTTATCATAGGGATGCACAATGAGTCAACCGATCCGCTAGTGGTTCTCGTCTCATACGAAACCGGTGAAGTAGTTCAGCAGATTGAGCTTGAATACGAATTCTCGGAGATCGAGTTCTTTACGTTTGGGCAAGGAGGTACGTCCGCCGGACATGTTGGAAAATACCACGATACTGCGATTGTCTACTCTTTTGATCAGGCAACAGATGTACCTGATGAAGCGGCGCAACTACTTCCGAGGCACTTCACCCTCAAGCAGAATTACCCGAACCCGTTTAATGGCGAGACGACGATTGCGTTTTCTCTTGGTCGCAAAGGGCAGATACGCGCGGTCGTTTACAACCTGTTGGGTCAGGAGGTGGCGGTGCTGGCCGACCGGGAGTTTGGTCCCGGGGAACATACACTGAGGTGGGACGGGTCCGACAGTTCCGGCGAGGAGGCTGCCAGCGGGATCTATCTTTTCAAAATAACCACTGATGACGAAGAGAGTCGGTCGATTCGGATGGTGTATGTGAAGTAGGTTCTAGTGGGTTGTATCGACTGAGGCTGAGTCTGTCATCGTAGTTCCGGATGGTTCCGGGATGGCCAGTTCGAACTCCACGCCGCCGTTGCGGAAGTCGATCAGGCGTTGTAGGGGATTGGCGGCGGACAGATCGATACAGCCGTGGGGGGCGCCGGTGCGATTGGGGAAAGCGCCCCTGGTTTGGGGCTCCGGAGCGGCGGGGTCGTCGTAGTAGCTGTAAAGTCGGCGGGAAATCGACAGGGAGTTTCCGGACTTGTCGGAAATGGTGTTGTCGGAGCAATCCTCCCAGAAGAAGTAAATCGGGATTTTCTGATCGCGGACCTCGCGCATGTGCTCGTTTGAGAGAACGAGGTGCATCAGCGGCGCGCGGCCGTCGACAGTATGGCAGCTCGGGCCGGCGGAGTCGGGGATGACGTCGGCAAGGCCGACGATCTGCCAGACGAGGTGCGGGTAGCTGTCGGAGCGGGCGGTCTCGAGGCGTCGGGCGTTGAAGTATTTCCAGTTACAGGTATCGTGGAGGTAGCCGGGAAGGATCTCGGTGATATCGATGGCGCGGCTGCTGACGGCGATTTTGAAATCGAAGCCGGCGAGGGCGCGGTCGTTGGTTTCGATCCAAACCGGGATGGTGTCATTGAGGCGCATGTTGTCGATGTGGATGCGGTCGATGGCGATTTCGTAGTAGCCGGGCGGTTCGGTCCTGATTGTGTCGGGGGCGCCCGCGGCGGAGCTATCGGGCGGAACGGTTGTGTCAGCTGAGGCTGGGTCGGCGACCTGAATCGGTTCGGCAGCAGGCGCGGAGCTCAAGGCCAAAAGGCAGAAGAGTATTATGGCGGCGAGGCGGTTCATGTTCATTATACGGGTCAATCTACGAAGAACGCCACAGAAATGACAGGGGGAATTATTTCAGGTAGACGAGTTTCCTGGTCAATTCGTAGAGGGGCGTAGTCAGTTTGTAGGGATAGACGCCGGAGGCAAGCGGGCGCCCCGACTGATCACGCCCGTCCCAGAACAAAGATACCGGGCCGGGGATGTCGGCATCGCCGCTGAAGACGCGGACCGTCCTTCCCTGCGTGTTGTAGATGTCAAGACGCCAAGGGTAGCTGTCGGCAAGGTCGAAGCTGATCGTGGTACCGGCATTGAACGGGTTGGGATAGTTCTGGTGGAGAATGGGCGAGGCGGGAAGCTGTGGTTGGTCGACCGGATCGACGCTGGTGGTGAGGTCGAGGGGGAGGCGCAGTGAGTGAAAAGTCAGGGACCGTTCGACAGTGTTGCCATTGCCGGAGAGCCAGGGGAGGCATGAGTCGCAGAGGCCGTGGGCGGTCGGGAGACTGTCGGTGAAGTCGGTGATGTCGATGTTGTCGGGATCGTAGACGGCAGCGGCGACAGCGCAGGCGGCGGTGTCGACTTTCAGCAGGTTGTCATCGCAGTCCGCCCAGAAGAAGTCGAGCCGGGCGTAGCGGAGGGAGTCATGAGCGGGATTGAAGGTAATGACGGCGAGAGCCGAGTCGGGGGTCAAAGTCGGACCGGTTGCAGTATCCGGAGCGCGGCCAACGAGGCGCAGGACGATCAGACCGGGCTCGACCGTGTCCAGCGATTCCATATTGAAGTGCCAGTCCCAGTGAGTCCGGGCTGTATCGGGAAAGCTGACTCCGGAGGGAAAAATTCGGTTTCGGTCAAAGGCGATGGCGACGGTGATTTCGGAGATCGTGGAGGATCTGTGGTAAGGTGATTCGTTGATAACCAATGCCGCCGTGGCCGGGGCGACCGGTTCGAGGCGTAAAGTGGTCTGAGCCAGACTTCCCGTCGCGATAGTCAGGCCGGCTACGATAACTGCAAGAACCTGTGTTTTTAACAACGGACCTCTCCCCCGGGCCGAGAGTGTGCATAAACCTTGTTGTCAGACGATGCAGCCGTGTACTCGCTCGTCCCGTGCTTAAGAAAACGACAACGGCCCGCTCGCTGGAGGGCCGCCTCATCACATCTATTTTGCGACCGCCCTGATTGTCAGCGGTCCCTGCCAAGTCGGTTCATCGATCGTGCCGGGAACCGGAGTGGCAAACATCCACCGACCGCCCGGCGGAAAGAAGGCCGAGTCGACAACGATTGATCCCGGTTCGGGAATGATCAGTTCAAACGACAGGACCCTGGTCAGATCGTGCGGTTCATAGTCCTGGTTGATCGACAGTCCGCCGAAGCCGAGCAGGTCCGGCAGTTCGCCGTCCCAGTCAGATTCGACGGCGTAGACGCCGCCGAAGTTCCAGATGGAGTGACTTTGCCAGCCGTTGTGCCCCTTAATATCGCCCTGTTTGTTCAGGCCGTTGCCGCTGTCGGCGACATGGATGATCTCGGTGATCTCTTCGGAGGTGATATCAAATCCGAACGAAAAGCCGGTGTAGATGGAGTCATTGGCGACGTGGATGTCGACCGAGAACGGTTCGCCGACGGTGACGGTGGAATCGTCGACAACGCCGGGACCGGAGATTTTGAGGCCGATCGTGCCGGCGGCGGCGGTTGCGCTGATAAAGGCAATCGCGGTAAGGATTGTCAGTGCGCGGGGCACTCGCATACCTTGTGCTCCTATTATGTTTCTCAGACTGAACTGGTTATGCTTATTCCTTCATTTTGCTAAAGCGGTCGCAACATAGGTCGGAAGTGATCTGTTGTCAAATGGATTTTGGCTGTTCATGCAGCCGCTTTCCGGTTATACACGCGTGGTCTAAAATAGTCGACTTTGTACTATTTTTCGCAAGGTTGATGGTTAACGGGGACAAACATGAGGATTTTTACCTTGCTCTAAGTTGCCTTCATACAGCAGGTTGAACAGTAATTAGACAGCCCAAATGAGGATATCATGGGGGAGGGATCCTTTTTCAATTGACCCTTGTTGTTATCTTGTATATAATGGCGCGGAAGAAAGGAACTGCGCATGAGTAATTCGCAAGTTAGTGGAGTGACAACCGGCAAAATCACGCCTTCGATGCCCGCGACAACATCGATCGGACGGAAGTTTTGGATGGCGTTGTCAGGCGTGATTTTGATTTTGTTCGTGGTCGGTCATATGGCCGGTAATCTCCAAATTTTCCTGGGCTGGGACGCGCTCAATACGTACGCCGTAAAACTGCGTGCGATCCCGGCGCTTCTGTGGGGTGTTCGGCTGTTCATGCTGGCCTTTGCCCTGCTGCATATTATCGATGGAATTCTGTTGTGGGTTCGCAACCGCCAGTCGCGACCGGTGGCGTACGTGAAGCAGAATTTCCAGCGAGCTTCTCTTTACTCACGGACCATGTTCTGGACCGGTCTTGGGATCGGGCTGTATGTGGTCTATCACTTAATGCACTACACGATGTTTATCACCAACCCGCAGTACGTGCATCTCAAGGACCCGCTGGGACGGCATGATGTGTATTCGATGGTGGTGATCAGTTTTCAGAATCCGCTGATCTCGCTGGTGTACATCGTGGCGATGGTGTTTCTGGCGTTTCACCTGGCGCATGCGTTCCAGAGCTGGTTCCAGACGCTGGGGTGGAACAGCGAGAAGTCGCAGCCGGCGTTGAAGAAGATATCGTACGCAATAGCGATCGTGTTGTTTGTCGGCTATGTCTCGATTCCGGTGGCGTGCCTGAGCGGCATTTTGCAGCCACTGGGAGGAGGTCACTGATATGAAACTTGATGATAGAGTCCCGAGCGGTCCGCTGGCTGAGAAGTGGGACAAACATAAATTTGAGATGAAGCTGGTTAACCCGGCGAACAAACGGAAGTTCGAAGTGATTATCGTTGGTTCGGGACTGGCCGGCGGTGCTGCGGCGGCCTCGATGGCGGAACTTGGCTACAATGTGAAGTGCTTCTGTTATCAGGACAGTCCGCGGCGGGCGCACAGTATTGCCGCACAGGGCGGTATTAACGCCTCGAAGAATTACCAGAACGACGGTGACTCGGTCTACCGTTTGTTTTATGACACGATCAAGGGCGGCGACTTCCGGTCGCGCGAGGCCAATGTTTACCGACTGGCGCAGGTGTCGGAGAACATTATCGATCAATGTGTGGCGCAGGGGGTGCCGTTCGCGCGCGAGTACGGCGGGCATTTGGCCAACCGTTCGTTCGGCGGCGCGCAGGTGTCACGGACCTTTTACGCCCGGGGCCAAACCGGTCAGCAGTTGCTGCTGGGAGCGTATTCGGCGCTGGTGCGGCAGATCGGGAGAGGCCAGGTGACGATGTTTCCACGGACCGAGATGCTTGATCTGGTGCTGGTGGGCGGTCACGCCAAAGGGATCGTTGTCCGGGACATGGTCGACGGCAAAGTTTATTCGCATGCGGCCGATGCGGTCGTGCTGGCGACCGGCGGTTACGGCAACGTCTTTTACCTTTCGACCAACGCCAAGGGCTGCAATGTGACGGCGACTTTCCGCGCCTACAAGCGCGGGGCACTGTTTGCCAATCCGTGCTATACGCAGATTCACCCGACGTGTATCCCGGTCTCCGGCGATTATCAGTCAAAGCTGACGTTGATGTCGGAGTCGCTGCGAAATGACGGACGGATCTGGGTGCCGAAGGGTGCCGATGATAGCCGAGCGCCGAATGATATTCCGGAATCCGATCGCGATTACTATCTCGAGCGGAAGTACCCGAGTTTTGGCAACCTTGCCCCGCGTGATATTTCGTCGCGGTCGGCCAAGGAAGTTTGTGATGAGGGTCGGGGTGTCGGGCCGGGCGGTCGGGGTGTGTATCTTGATTTCCGCGACGCGATCAACCGGCTTGGCGAGGATGTTATCCGGGATCGTTACGGCAACCTGTTTGACATGTACGAGAAGATTACGGGCGAGAATCCGTACAAGGTTCCGATGCGTATCTACCCCGCCTCGCACTACACCATGGGTGGTTTGTGGGTTGACTACAACCTGATGAGCAACATTCCGGGGCTGTTCGTTCTCGGCGAGGCAAATTTCTCGGATCACGGTGCGAATCGTCTTGGCGCAAGCGCCTTGATGCAGGGTCTGGCCGATGGTTACTTTGTGATACCGTATACAATTGCCGATTATTTTGCCCGCGAGGGCGCGGGTCATCCGGATACGGATCATGAGGAGTTCAAGAAGGTTGAGCAGGAAGTGGATGACCGGACCAAGAAGCTGCTTTCGATCAACGGCAAGAAGACGGTTGATACTTTTCACCGCCAGCTTGGTGAGATCATGTGGGATAAGTGCGGCATGTCGCGCAATGAACAGGGTCTCAAAGAAGCGCTTAACAAGCTGCCGGAGCTTCGCGAGGAGTTCTGGCAGAACGTCCGGGTTCCGGGTGAGAATGACGAACTGAATCAGAGCCTGGAGAAGGCCGGACGGGTCGCTGATTTTCTGGAGTTCGGTGAGATCATGTGCTGGGATGCCCTGACGCGGGAAGAGTCGTGCGGTGCTCATTTCCGCGAGGAATACCAGACGGATGAAGGCGAGGCGCTGCGCAACGACAAGAAGTACACGCATGTCGCGGCCTGGGAATTCAAAGGCGTTGGTGAAAAGCCGGAGCGGCATGTGGAGGAACTTGAGTTTGAAAACGTCGAGCTGGCGACGAGGAGTTATAAGTAATGAATCTCACACTCTACGTTTGGCGTCAGAAGAACGCTCAGGATAAAGGCCGGATGGAGCGATATGAGGCGAAGGATGTTTCCGAACACATGTCGTTTCTGGAAATGCTCGATGTTGTCAATGAGAGGCTGATTGAGGCCGGCGACGAGCCGATTGCGTTTGACCATGACTGTCGCGAAGGTATTTGCGGTACGTGCTCGATGGTAATTAATGGTTACGCGCATGGTCCGGAGCCGGGCACGACCGTCTGCCAGCTGCATATGCGTCATTTCAATGACGGTGATTCGATATATATCGAACCGTTTCGGGCCAAAGCCTTCCCGGTTATCAAGGATCTCGTGGTGGATCGGACGGCGTTTGACCGAATTATGGCGGCCGGAGGATTTGTCGGTGTGAATACCGGCGGATCGCCCGATGCCAACGCGACGCCAATCCCGAAGACTGACGCCGACACGGCGTTTGATGCGGCGGCGTGTATTGGCTGCGGCGCCTGTGTGGCGGCGTGTAAGAACGCCTCGGCTATGTTGTTTGTTGCGGCGAAGGTCTCGCACCTGGTGAACCTGCCGCAGGGCAAGGTTGAAGCGGCCCAGCGCGTGCGCAATATGGTGGCCCAGATGGACCAGGAAGGTTTCGGCAACTGTACAAATTACTACGAGTGCAGTCAGGTCTGCCCGAAGGAGATCCCGGTGAAGTTCATCGCGCAAATGAACCGGGAGTTCTTCAAGAGCAAGATAGCAAAATAGGTTTGATGGGCAGTCAGGCGGGGGTCGCCTGACTGCACGGGATTGCGAATTGGCTATTGTTGCGTCGCCGTAAGTGAAGACAGATTCTCAGGCCGTGCCTTATAGGCTCTTAGCAACGGGGAAGGGCAATGAAGCGAGATACGAAGCTCAATTTGTGGGCACTTGGGATTTGGGCACTGATAATGGTTACTGTATTTGTAGTCCACGGGTTTCCGGATTTGATTTGGGGGCTTGGGTGCGGTTGGCTTTCTCTCTTCGCGAGCGGGATCATCGTAATGTTAATGAGTCGAATTCTTATGTCAAAAGGGGATGTACGAGCACGCTCCAAATACGGAGAAGTGCCTCATGGCGACCCTAAATTCGAAATGGAAAAACAAAGGGTTGTTCGAAGCATGACCGAAGCAAAGGGAAGGGCGCTATCAAACAGAGAAATAGCCAAAGCCGAAGTGCTTGTTGCAGAATTGATATCAGCTAAAAAAAGTTGGAGCGACTCGAAGCAGATGATACTGCAGCCGAAGCTGAGCGGCCACGAGAGCCGGCTGATGCCGAGTTTGAAAAAATTGGGGAGGCAAAGTCAGATAAAGAGTTAGACCAAAACCAGCGCAAGGATTTGATTTTGGAGCGGCAGGAAATCCTCGAAAAATTGCGCAAGCTTGGGTTTCGAATTGATGACGATCGTTCTCGTCACGACTGACGTGCAGTGTCCTCCAGTCCCACGGACATATTCTGTTATCACTGGCTGGTTCTCCACCCCTTAGTTTGTATGGAGACCGGGACTTTTGAAGTCCTGGCTTTTTTTGTGTTTGATCAGTCGTTGTTGGAGAGTGTGCTGAAGAACTTCTCGCCCAGATTCAGCAGATAATCACGGCCGCGAGTGGGATGCGCGAGGCTGTTGATCCAGTGTTCGGGAATTGCGTCGAGGCCGTGACGCGCGCCAGCGATGGCACCGGTTATGGCGGCATTGCTGTCGGTGTCTCCCCCGGCGTTCACAGCCGTAATGACGGATTCCTCGAAGCTATCGGGATTGGTCAGGAAACACCAGACGGCAAACGGGACGGACTCCATTACAAAACCACCGGTTCCAAGGGCGCCGGAGGCTTCGGCGACATTGGAATGCCGAAACTTGTAGACGCCGCGCAGTTTGTCGGCCATCGACGGTGAGAATTCGTTGGCGGCATCGGCGATATCATCCAGGAACAGTTTAGGGTCAAAGTTGTCGGCGTGATGCAGGCAGTGGGCGACGCCAGCGGCAATGGTTGCCGCACCGGCGACCGAACGGGGGTCGGTGTGCGTGATGCGTGAGGATACTTTGGCGCACTCAAGCAGCGCTTTACGTCGGTCGGGGGCATGGAAAAACAGCCCGATAGGTCCGGCGCGCATGGCGGCGCCGTTGCCGGCTGATTTCGAGCCGGATTCGGTCGGCGGGACGCCCGCTTTCAGTTTCGAGCAGGATTCCCTGAGAGCCTGACCAAAGGAATGGGCCCAGTCGATCCAGTCGGCGAATCGTGCGCCGAGGTCGTTTACATTGCAGCCGTTGTTTTCGAGAAGCGATTCTGTGACCAGGATGGTCATTTCGGTATCGTCGGTATAGGTGCCTTTGGGATCGCGGTTCTCGACGTAGTTTGTGAGGCGGTCGTAGTGCTTTTTAATCTGCTCGGGCGGGTAGCCTTCAACCGGGTTGCCGAGGGCATCGGCGACGGCGACTCCAAGGAGACATCCCTGAATTTGTTTGAGACCGGGCACAGGCTCCTCTATCGGGTGTTCAGTCCAGTGGGATTTCGAGGCCGTCGACAGCGAGGACAAAGTTGGTCATTTCCGCCTCCCGAAGCTGAGCCGCCATCTCGGCATTGTTATCGGCGTCGGACAGGTGGGTGAGGATAAACCGGGTGTCAGGAACGGTGAGGGCGTAGTCGATGAGCCGGTAGAGATCGATGTGGGTTGTTTCCATGACGACGAAATCACAGCCGGTGATATTCGGGCGGATATTCTCGAAGCTCTTGATATCGGATGAGTAAAACAGACACCTCTCCCCTACTCTAATCTTCAGCGAAAAACACTGGCACTTGTTGGGCAGGCCGAGCTTTTTGATCAGTTCGCGGTTGTGTTCGAGGTGTCCGGTTTCGAAAGCTTCGATCGTGAAGCCGTTGTCAAGTTTCAGAGTTTGATCGTAGCCGATGAGTTCGGGTGTATAGTTGAGCTTCTCCGGAATGATATACATGGCGTTGAGCGTGGTCCGGAACGGTTCGATATATTCTTCGGGCAGGTAGATCTCGACCGGTTCCTCGCGCCTGATCAGGTGAATTTGCTGGAGAAACAGCGGCAGTTCGCAGCAGTGGTCGGGGTGGGTGTGGGTGATGAAAATCCGGTCGACATCGAGCACGTCGAAGCCGCGCCGCAGGAACGATGCGGTGACACCGCCGCCGCAGTCGATCAGGGTGTGGCGACGATCGACGGACAGGACATAGCCGGAGGTGGCGCGGTCGGGTTGAGCGTGGCCGGATGAAGAGCCCAAAATCGTAAAGCGCGGCTTTGGCATTGGATCTCCTACGACAAGATTTTCTTTATTCGGGTTACAGCTTCTTCGCAGTCGTTGGCGGAGACATCGAGGTGCGTGACCATACGGATACGTTTGACGCCGAACGGCACGGCCCAGACGCGGACTTCTTTCATTTGATCGAGGATTTCATCAGCAGTCTGGTCGGTTTGAATGTCGGCCAGGATGATATTGGTCTGGACTCGTCTCATATCGACCGTGAAGGTGTCCATGCTGTTAAGCTGCTCGGCAAGGTATTGTGCGTTGGCGTGGTCATCGGCCAGGCGCGGGATGTTGTTTTTGACGGCGTAGAGTCCTGCAGCGGCTATGATGCCGACCTGCCGCATGCCGCCGCCGAACATTTTGCGTTCGCGCAGGCACCGGGCGATGAAATCAGCCGGGCCGAGAATCACCGATCCGATCGGGGCGCCGAGGCCTTTGGACAGGCAGACGGAGACTGACTTGAAAGGCGCGGTTAGTTCCTTCAGGGACAGTCCGGTGGCGACGTGGGCGTTCCAGATCCGGGCGCCATCGAGATGGAAGAGCAGGTCGAATTCGTCGCAGACTTTCCTGACCTCGAGAATTTCTTTCTGCGGCAGAATGGTGCCGCCGTGCCGGTTGTGGGTATTTTCCAGGGCAACGGCTTTGGTTCGCGGAGTGTGAAGGTTTTCGGGCCGGATACAGTTGCGGACGGTCTTGGCGGATATCATGCCGTACTCGGTGTCCAGCAAGTTGATCAGCAGGCCGCTGTGGACGGCCGGTCCGGCGGCTTCGTAGTTGACGATATGGCAGTCACGTTCGCAGAGCAGTTCCCATCCTCGGCGAGTCTGGGCTTTGAGGGCGATCTGGTTCCCCATGGTTCCGGAGGGGACGTACAGAGCGGCCTCTTTGCCGAAGAGATCGGCGACGCAGGTTTCGAGCTGTTTGACGGAGGGATCATCGCCGAAAACATCGTCGCCAACTTCGGCCGTGGCGATAACCTCGCGCATTTCGGGCGAGGGTTTAGTCACGGTGTCGGATCGCAAATCGATAGTTTTCATGGGACGCAATATAGGTGAGAATATCCGTGTAGACAAGCGGGATCGGGTGGGGCGTAACGGTAACGGGCCGCGCCAAATGCGCGGCCCGTGCCGAGTACTTCTTTACGCTTGCTGGGTGAAGTCAGTGTGCTGGATGCACGTTTTGTGCGCGGGGTTGTCCTTTGGAGTCTGTGAGGTCGAACAGGACCTCCTGTCCTTGCCGCAAGGTCTTGAAGCCGTCCATGTTAATCGCCGTGTAGTGGACGTAGACGTCCTCCGACGAGTCCTCGCTGGCGATAATGCCCCAGCCTTTGAAATCATTGAAATACTTGACTGTACCCTTGGACATAGACCCTCCGCTCAAATGGGATTTGGGTTTGATTCGGATTTGGATACCGTTTCATTAATATTATACGGAGAAATCGTATTCAATGACAAGAAAAAAAGGTCGTTTCAGCCCAGGTATTGAATCAAGATGCCGGAAACTGTCATGACGAGGCCGGCGATCAGGGGGACGGAGACGTTGTCATCGAGGCCGAGCGGCATCGCCTCGATCAGGGCGGCGACAACAGCGCCGGTGAGGCCGACCGACAGGGCTAGATCGGGCACGAGCAGGGCCACCAGCACGGTGCCGATCAGGCAGGCAGTAGTCCCCTCTACGGTCTTGGCGCGTATGAAC
The DNA here is from genome assembly GCA_964612145.1 of uncultured Ignavibacteriales bacterium. Classification (GTDB taxonomy): domain Bacteria; phylum Zixibacteria; class MSB-5A5; order GN15; family FEB-12; genus JAGNLV01. Next base: position 95,911 of record CAZTBP010000011.1, read on the forward strand.
TTATGTTTTCCGAGCCGGCGCCCAACGAGTGCCGCCAAGGTATCACCCACGATGATAAACGAAAGGGCGGCAACGGCTATGGGTTTCGTAAACAGGGCCACGGCCGCGACGACAGAAATAAATATGTAGGTTGCGCCGGTAAAGTCACCGTTTTGCTCGTGGCTTCGGATCATGTGGCCGAAAACGTGCCTGAAGATGGTGCGCCAGAGCCAGCCATTGCGCAGGCGGGAGATGTCTACCGCTATTGTGAAGATGGCTATGGGCACCATAATAGTGAGCATGTCGCCCTTGCTTAAGCCGAGAATCTGGTAGCCGGCCGGGATTACCAGCGCAAACATGTGTGTGGCTTTCCGCTCAACTTCCTGCAGGAAGCTAATCTGGTCCTCCGACTCGGCCGGGGCCGGGCTCATGATATGGCAGCCTTTTCTTCGGGCGTGAGCCGCTCCGAGAGGGGTTTCAGGTTGACCGGTCGCACCGGGCCGAGATATACGACGCCATAGGTTTCAAAGAGCATATCGCGGAATGCGTCGCTCACTTCTTTCTGATGCTGCTTTTTAAGAATCGGCACAATTTCGTGCCTTGCCTGGCCCAGGGTCTTTGGTTGGCGCCGCTCAATCAGTTTGATGATATGCCAGCCGTATTCGGTTCTTACCGGTTCGCTGATTTGTCCCACGGGTGTAATGCGGGCCATTTCGTAGAAGGCGTCGGGCATGTCACCGGGACCAATTTTGCCGAGATCGGCCAGTTCCCGCCGGAGGCTTGCGTCGCCCGGGTAGTACTCCTCGGCAAGTTCGAGGAAATCGTAGCCGGCGCGAGCCTGGTCGCGGAGGAACACTGCAAAGGCGGAGTCCTCGGCAACGATATGCTGTACCACGAGGGGCTTCTCGAAATCAAATTCTTCGACGTTTTTTTGATAATAGGCCTGGATGGCGGAGTCGGGCGGGGTCCAGTTGGGGTCCTGTCGCCGTTGCAGGAGCACTGTCTTGGCCGCCTTGTGGTAGGCCTGATCGCGGAACTGTTTCACTTCCGGCAGGGTGTCGATTTCGGCGGCCCGGGCAGCCTGGACGAGAATGTAGCGTCGGGCCGCCTGGTGGACCATTTCACGTTTCTGTTCGGGAGTCGTGTTATCGACATTGTATTTGCGGCGAAAACTCTCTTCAAAGGCCCGAAGGTCATGAATATCGATGGTATCGGTGCCGTTGAGAATACCGACCCATTCGGTTTTGTCGGCCAGGTAGACATTGGTATCAAGCATCGGTTCGTTGTAAACGAGGTTGATTTCCTGTTCAAGGGAGTCAATGAGCGGCGCCGCCAGTTTTTGTGACTTTTTTGATTTGAGATAGTTCCTGATCTGGCTGAAGAGCGTTGAGTCCAGCGTGAGGGTATCGATCGGCTTGTAGTCCTCGACATAGAGAATGTGCCAGCCGTTGTTGGTTTGGTAGGGATCGGAATAGGTGCCCGGTTCGAGGTTAAAGGCCACGGAATCAAACGGGTCCTGGTACACACCACGTTCAACCCAGCCTAAGCCGCCCTCGGGACGGGTGGCGATATTCTCGTGTGAGTATTCCCGGGCGGTTTCTTTGAATGACGCCCCCTTATCGAGGATGTCCTTTATTTCCCAGGCGTACGCTTCCAGTTCTCGTGCGACGGAATCCGGGGGCAGCTTGCGCATCCGAAGGGAGTCGGGGCCGTACAGCATACCGGATTGGGTCAGGTAGATGTGGTAGACATTTACCTTTTCGGTGGTTTCAAAGAGTTTGGCGCTGTCGCGGTAGAATTGTCGGACTGTCTGGGAGTCAATCGTAATCGGATCGAAAGTGGTAACTCGGGACCAGGTCCTGATAAGCTCGTCGTAGTAGCGTCGGCGAAAATTCCGGTAGTGTTCAAAATACTTGTCCAGGTCGATGTTTTCCGTGTAGAGCCCGGCCAGGGTGTCTATCAGGATTTCTTCGAGGAAATCGTGCACCTCGGCGGACGACATTTCGCCGCCATCGGGCAGTTCACGGCTGACGCGGAGTTTCTCCATTAACTCGTGCCAGGTTATGGAATAGAAGGTATCGGCCCGGGCAACGACGCGGTCCACCTGGACTCGATTTTGAATTGAATCAGGCGGCGGAGTGGCGCAGCCGATGACGAGAATCAGCAGGGTGATTGCAGAAACGAACAGGTACTTTGTATATGCCATGATAACTCCGTTTGACAGAATCGGATACGCGAGTAATACCAAGATCAGATATATTATACACGCTGGACGGAAAATCAACCCCAAACTGGGCTTCAGGCGGTCGGGGCGGGCGTTGGCTTGGCGGGCGACTGGTCGGTCAGAGCAGAATCGGGACGATAGACGGGGAAATCGACGGAAAAAGTGGTGCCATTGTCCAGCTCGGAGACGACATTGAGATTTAGTTTCAGGGCGGTGCAGGCGCGGTGGACGATAGCCAGTCCGAGACCTGTCCCCTGCTTTTTGGTCGAGTAGAATGGTTGGTAGATTTTGCGGATCTGGTCATGCGACATTCCGCAGCCGCTGTCGGCTACCTGGAGGGTAACGGTGTTGCCTTCACGGCTGAGCAGGCGAATCCGCAGTTTGCCCGGTCCCTCACCGATAGCTTCGCATGCGTTGACGGCAAGATTCAGCAGCAGCTGCTTGATCAGGTCTTCGTCGCCCACGACATAGAGGATAGACTGGTCGGCATCGAACCGCAGGTCAATATCCGGGTGGAACGAGTGGTGGTGCCGCAACAAGTGCACGACATCGGAGACCAATCGACAGAGGTCTATCTTGCTGTAGGCGGGTCGGTCGATACGGGCGTAGTGCAGAAATTCATTGAGGATATTGGTAAGGCGGTCCGATTCTTTCACGATGAGGTCCATCAGCCGGCGGTTTTCGCCGGAGACATCGATTTCCCTGGCGAGGACCTCGACCGAGCCTGAAATCGACGCAAGCGGATTACGGATTTCGTGTGCGATTGAGGCGGAGAGTTCGCCGACAGCAGCTAATCGGTCAGCGGCCCGGACTTTGGCTTCGAGAATCTTGGCCTCGGTCAGGTCCGAGAAGATGGCAATGACGCCGCGCGGCGTATAGTCTTCTTCGGTAAGAATAGAAATCGAGAGTCCAAGCGGTACGGTGACACCGTCGCCGTTAATTATCTCCAATTCGTGTCGCAGGTGGGCGACACGACTGCGGATGCCGTCCATGAGGCTTGTCGCAAGCTCGGGCATACGTTCGGCTAAAACATCGTTGCACGGCATTCCCCGTACGTCCTCTTCGCTGTAGCCGAGGATTCGTTCGGCGGCACGATTGAAATAGACGATGTTTCCGTGGGCGTCGACCGTTATCAGCCCGGAGTTAAGGTGGCGGAGGATATCGTCGGTTTCAAGCCGGGCCTGCCGCAGGGCGCGGGAGGTATCGGCCAGGCGTCGGTCCTGTCGTCGGAGGCGTTCAGCGAGGTAACCGGCGATGAAAGCGACGAGATAGAAAATCAGCAGGTGCAAAAAGATGGAATAGAAGACGCTTTCCTGCACGCTAAAGATAGTGTTTAGCGCATTGAATGAGAGCACGGGATCGGAGCCGGAGAAGCCCAGCCAGATAATAAACGTGTATGCCAGTGACACCAGGGAAGCCATGACCAGCGTGCCGACCAGCCGGTACACCAGGGCGGCGGAGACGATGGTCAGGATGAAGACGGCTGAAAAGGCTGAGTTGACGTTACCGGTGGCGTAGATTACGCCGGATTCAACGACAATTTCAAAGAGAAAATGAAGCGCAACGAGGGCCGAGGTGACGCCACGGAAGTTCCGCTTCCGGTCAAAGGCCAGCAGCAGCGTGAGTCCGAGGGTGATGGCTGCATACTGAAAGAAGGGATACCGAATGAAGCCGGGAAAGCCCATCCAGAGGACAATCACAAAGAACAGAATCAGGAAGGAGGCTAGTCGCAGCGGGACGAACCAGGTGAGGCGGCGTCTTTCGTCGGTTGTTTCCATAGTTTAGTTCATGCAAAGAGGACGGCGCCGTACTGACGCCGTCCTCTGTTGAATTCGAATGTCGTTCTTCCCCGTTGGCTTAGCCGATCTTTCCGATGATGTCGAACATCGGGAGATACATGGCGACGAGGATACCACCGATCACAACACCCATAAAGACGATGATGATCGGTTCGATGATCGAGGTGAGGGCGCTGACGGCATCGTCAACTTCTTCGTCGTAGAAGTCGGCGATCTTGTTGAGCATTTCATCAAGTCCCCCGGTCTTTTCACCGACCGCGATCATCTGCGTGACCATGGGGGGGAACACGCCGGATTGCTTGAGCGGTCCGGTAATGGTGTCACCCTCGGCGATAGCCATGGTCGACTTGTTAATGGCGTTGGCGATGACCCGGTTGCCGGCGGTTTTGGCCGTAATGTCCATAGCGTCGAGAATCGACACACCGGAGGCGAGCAGGGTACCGAGGGTGCGCGTGAATCGGGCAACGGCCGATTTCCGGACGAGGGTGCCGAGGACGGGTAATCGGAGCATCATCTTGTCCCAGACGAGGCCGCCCTGTGGGGTCTTTTTCCAGTAAATAATGCCGACCGTTAACGCGATGGAGCCAAAGAAGATGTACAGGATATTGGCTTGAAGGAAGTGTGAGATAGCCAATACGACCGTAGTCGGCATAGGAAGATCAGCCCCGAGGCCGTCGAACATCTTGGCAAAGACCGGGACGATGAAGGCGAGCATGCCGATGGTAACGGCGGCGGCCACGAACATGACGACCGACGGGTAGACCATGGCGCCTTTCACCTTGCGGATCAGCTTGTCAGCTTTTTCGCGGTAGACGGCGAGTCGCACGAGGATACCGTCGAGGGCACCGCCGACCTCACCGGCTTCCACCATATTGGTGTAGAGCGGGTCGAAGGTCTTCGGGTGACGGGCCATCGCCTCGGACAACGTGGCGCCGCCGGAGACGGCTTCCTGTACCTCTTTGACAACCTTGGCGAGTTCCTTGTTCTCCATCTGGGCGGAGAGGATCTCGAGGCACTGCACCATCGGAAGACCGGCGCCGATCATGGTAGCAAACTGTCGGGTAAACCGGGAAACGTCGACGCGTTTAATGCCGGTTCCGATCTTGATGTTAATTTCTGGTGCGCGCTTACTTATGGAAGTGACCAGGATCCGGTTTTGCCGGAGGACCCGCTCGAGGTCATCTTTACTTTTGGCTTTGAGCTGTCCCTGGACGGCGGCACCGGCGAGGGTCTTTCCCTTATACTCGAATACTGGCATGACTTAGCCCTTTTCCCTTAGGGCGCTCATGAGAACGCCGGGGACTTCTGGTTTCGAGCGAGCATTTCGCTCAGTTCCTGTGTATTCGGGCTGTAGCTCATTGCGTCGTTCAGCGTGATCTTGCCCGAGGTATATAATTCAGATAGAGACTGGTTCATTGTCTTCATACCGAACTTCTGTCCGGACTGGATCATAGAGTACATCTGGTGGACCTTGTCATCGCGGACCAAAGCACGGATCGCCGGGGTTGCAACCATGATCTCCATGGCCATGACACGTCCGCCGCCGGTCTTCGGGATGAGGGTCTGGGAGACGATCGCCTGAAGCGAGAATGACAGCGAGATCCGGACCTGCTCCTGCTGGTTGGTCGGGAAGGAGTCAACTATTCGGTTGATTGATTCGGCGGCCGAATTGGTGTGCAGGGTAGCAAAGGCAAGGTGACCGGTTTCAGAAATCGAGAGTGCGGATTCGATTGTTTCGAGGTCACGCATCTCACCGACCAGGACGACATCGGGGTCTTCACGCAGCGCATACTTGAGGGCGCTCGCGAAGGAGTTGGTGTCGGAATAGACTTCACGCTGGTTGATCAGTGCAGTCTGGTGGCGATGCAGGTACTCGATGGGATCTTCGACCGTGATGATGTGGACCGGGCGTTCTCGATTGATCTTGTCGATAATGGCGGCGAGGGTCGTGGATTTACCGGAACCGGTGGGGCCGGTAACCAGGACCAGTCCGCGCGGCAGGCCGGCGAAGTCGGCCACGACTTTCGGGAGGCCGAGGTCATCGAAGCTTCGGATTTTGTAGGGGATCTGTCTCAATGCGACCGCGACATTACCGCGCTGCATAAAGACGTTGCAGCGGAAACGGCTCATCGATTCGATACCAAACGAAAAGTCCAGCTCGGAGTGTTGTTCGAATTTGAGTTTCTGTTTTTCGGTGAGCATGGAGTAGGACAATTTCTTGGTCATTTCACTGGTCAGCGGGTCGTAGTTCAGCCGTTGCAGTTTTCCGTCGACCCGAACGACCGGCGGTGAACCGACGGTCAGATGGAGATCGGAAGCATCCATCTTTACCATTTCTTCCAGTAACTCGCGAAGGGTGAACATTTATGTCTCCCACATCTTCAGGGGTTGTTCGTTTCCCGGTAAGGATTCTTAGTATTTATATCGGCTCGGCGGGCCGAATCTTGACTGGAAAGGTCGCGGGAGACGGCTATAAATGATTGACCGACAGGGGGATTGTAAAAAGATCAGGTAGTCGTGACGGCAAACACTTCTTCGATTGAAATCAGGCCGTTTTTCATTTTTTCGACCGCCGACATACGCAGGCTGTACATGCCCTCTTCGAGAGCAGCCTGTTCAATTTGGGTATCCGGGGCTTTTTCCAGAATGAGCTGTTCGATTCGCGGTGAAATCGGCATTACCTCGAAAATACCGGTTCGGCCGGAGCGACCGGTCTGGTTGCACTTGGAACAGCCTCGGCCCTCAAAGGCGCGGATATTGCGGAGAAGATCCTTGGGAACATTGAGTGATTCCACCTGCTCGGGGGTAAGGTTGATTTCTTCCTTACAGCCGGTGCAGATTTTCCGCGCCATACGCTGGGCGAGAATAAGTTTGGTCGCCGAGGAGACGAGGTAATACGGGACGCCCATATCGATCAGACGGTTGATCGATGACGGGGCATCGTTGGTATGCAATGTCGAGAAAACAAGGTGACCGGTGAGGGCGGCTCGAATGGCGATTTCGGCTGTCTCACCGTCACGAATCTCACCGACCATGATGATATCCGGGTCCTGACGCAGGAAGGATCTCAGGGCGGCGGCAAAGGTCATGCCGATCTCCGAGCGGACGGCAACCTGGTTGATACCGTCGAAGTTGAACTCGACCGGATCTTCGGCGGTCATGATGTTGACGTCGACCTGGTTGATCTGCTTCAGGGCGGAATACAGGGTGGTCGTCTTACCGGAACCTGTCGGGCCGGTTACGAGCACGATGCCGAAGGGGAGGTGAATGGCACCGTCGAATTTTTTGAGATCCTGTTCGCGGAAGCCGAGCATGGTCAGGTCGACCATGAGGGCGTTCGGGTCAAGAATTCGCATCACGACTTTTTCGCCGAAGATGGTGGGCAGGACCGAGACACGCAGGTCGACTGTTCGTCCGGAGATTTTAATTTTGATACGGCCGTCCTGGGGCAGGCGTCGTTCGGAGATATCCAGGTCGGCCATGATTTTGACGCGGGAGACGATGGCGGCGCGATATTTGAACGGCAGCGGGGCCATTTCGCGCAGGTCGCCGTCGACACGGTACCGGACGCGGATGCGTTTCTCGTACATTTCGAGGTGAATGTCGGAGGCGCCCATGCGGATGGCGTCGCCGATGATGGAGTCGACCAGCTTGACCAGGGGTTTGTCCTGAATAGCGGACATGAGGTCGGTTTCACTGGGGCCCTGGTCAGCTTCGACAACCTCAAGACCATCCTCGTCTTCCAGGCCCCTGACGATTTCGGAGAGGCCGTTGCTGTCGGAATAGTAGTTATCTATGGCCTTTTCGATGGCCGGTTCCGGTGAGAGTACCGGTTGAACGATGCAGCCGGTTATGAATTTGACGGCATCGAGGACATAGATATTGTTCGGGTCGCTTATGGCGACCAGCAGCGTCTTGCTCAGTTTGGATACTGCAATGACTTTGAACTTGCGGGCGATATCGACCGGAATAAGCTTGACGACATCGGGGTTCAGTTCGATGTCTTCAAGGCGGATGGTGCCGATTTTGAGGTGTTTGCCGATAAATTTGGCAATTTCCTCGGTCGACTCGACGGCACCGATACGCACCAGGGCAGCTTCCAACTTTTCGTTGTGCTGTTTAGCGGCGGTTTCAGCTTCCTGAGCTTGTTCCGGAGTGATCTTGCCGGCTTTCACCAGCATGGTACCGAGTTCTGACGGCATACTCCCTCTAATTACCCGTAGTTATAGGCCTGCAGTTCACCAAGTACGGCCCGGCACCCCCGGAAGGCCGGGCTGGTTGCTTAATCCTGGAAGATATCGTCGAGCTTGTCAGACGCTCCTTCGGCGAATTCATTGGTGACGGTGTTCGGTTTTTCCTTGGTGGAATCGCTCTGCTGGGCCTTGATCTGTTCAAAGATCTTGGCGAGTTCGGCGGAGGTTTCCTTGGCGTACAGCCGGACCATGCCGATCGTGGTGCGGTCGTCGAAGATTACGACGAGGATAGACCGTTCGCCGACCAGGGACATGTGGATGTGGTCCTTTTTGCCCTGGTGGAAGAGCACGGAGAATTCCGGTTCACCAACCAGCTTGGCGATTTCTTTTGTCGACGCGAACGATCCGGCCAGCAGAGCGGCCAGGGCGGTCGTGTCCAGTGAGTGGGTAAATCCCTGACGGGTAATCAGGTGCCCGTCTTTGTCAACCAGCAGGGCACACTTTGCTTCGGCCCCTTTGAGCATCTTGGAGATAAGAGCATCAATCTGGTTGATCTCTTCTTCATAGATAATCAGACTATCGTCGGACATTGCCTGCCTCCATGAGTGGCTATTTCATTCCAAACAGACGCTTAAAGAAGCCACGCTTCTTTTGTTCCTTTTTGGTCCTAAGTGACGGTGCCATCTTTGGTCCAGAATTGGAAGACGTCGATTCTAGTTTCTCCTCCTGCGATCCCTGCCCGGAAGCGGTCTGAGAGTCAGGCGGTGTTTGCTTTTCTTCGGTAGCTGTGGTGCTCGACGACGACGCGGCGGGCGCCGATTCGCTGCGGCTGCCCGGGTACGGGCGGTACCGGACCGGTTCCGGTTCCGCCGGTGGCTCCGGTGCTTTGGGCTCGGACGGGATCGGCTGCTGAGGCGCGGTATCGGCCGCTTGATTGGTGTCGGCACCGGGCGGTGAGACCGGAGTGGCGTTGATATCCTCGGTCGGTCGGGCATCCTGCCGGAAAGTGTCGGCCGGATGTACCGGCTGATCCGGCTCTTTCGGCGGCACGAATCGATCGGCGGACGGGGCCGGAGTGACGGTATCCGCGACCGGTTTGCCGGCGCTGCCGGTGTTCTTCGCCTTTTCCAGTACGACCTTGATGATCATTTTCAGGGTGTCAAAGACACCGTTGCCGATGGTAGCCGAGGCTTCGAAGTACGGCCAGTTGCGAGTGTTTAACTGCTTCTGGAGTTCTTCGACCGGCAGGACTCCCGGCAGATCCCTTTTGTTGTACTGGATCACGACGGGGATGTCGGCGATATCGTAACCGTACTCGCGGAGGTTTTCCTCGAGGTTGGTCAGCGATTCAATATTCTCGTCCATTTTGGAAGGCTGGCTGTCGGCGACAAAACAGATGCCGTCGACCCCGCGCAGCACCAGTTTCCGGGTGGCGTTGTAGTACACCTGGCCGGGAACGGTGTAGAGCTGGAACTTGGCCGCGAACCCGTTGATAGTGCCGATATTGATCGGCAGGAAGTCAAAATAGAGAGTGCGGTCGGCTTCGGTTGCCAGCGAGATCAGTTTGCCGCGCGTATTGCCCGGAACTTTGGCGTGGACATACTGCAGGTTGGTCGTCTTGCCGGACAATCCCGGTCCGTAGTAGACGATTTTGCAGCACACTTCCCGCGCTGAGTAGTTAATGGATACCATATCCTGTCGTCCCTAATGTAGTCAGTTCTACGCGCTAGTGGTCAAGCTTCGGTCCGGAGTCGTTCGATAGCGTTTTTGATCTCCAAACGGATAAGACCGACATTGACTTCTTTCTCTGTTGTCACGACCAGAATTCCTAATCCGGCATCGGTGAAGAATAGTTTCGCTTCCTCTGACTCGATAGTAACCTGGCGCAGCGGCCGGGTTTCGAGGCGGTCGAGGCTCTTTTGGATGTTGGTCGTGATCGACGCCGCAAGAGCGCCTACGGTTTCACCTTCGAAGGCAGCATCCAGATCGGCGGCGATGACGATACCGTCGCTACCGACGACCATGGAGCCGGTGACACCGCTGGTTTTGTTCAGTTCACTGAGTACTTCGTACATACGCGTTCTCCGTGTTCACGGCTCGCTGTTCGCCGTATCTTTCAGCGACATATTTTCGGACTATTTCGAGGCCCTGTGAGAAGCGGATGTTCAACAGGTCATCGTTGTGCCGTTCGGCGATAACGAAGAGATAGAACAGTTCCTCACGGGCGATTACAATTTTCTTATCGGGCAGGTTCAGGGTCAGGCTTTCCGGCGAGGCCGGGCCGAAGCGATTGACCACCGGCTGGTTGTGCTGGTAAAACAGCAACGCCAGGGGCGCCCAGTCTTCGGCGATTGCATCGTTGCGATCGAAGTGCCCCAGGAGGAGGCCCTCGTTGTCGACGACGGCTGCAACCTGCACGGCGGCGTCTTCGCCGATGTACTTGGTGGCCCGGTCAAAACCGTTGGCCTCGCTTGGCTTGATGGCCGAGGGCGACTGTTCAGCCAGTTGCTTGGCGGACAGGTTGTGTCGGAACGGATCCTGATCGTGATCTGCCGATCGGCTTTGGGTCTGAGTCGGCTGGTCCTGGCCTGCGGTCACAAAGGTCGTGCGTCCGGACTCTGCCGTGCCGGTTTGTGCCGGATCGGTCTGTGTTCGGGTCGCCGGTATCCGGGTCGGTGCTGTCTCACCGAGCTGGCGGAGGACCGGCAGCATGATAAACGGCGCCGTAGCGAGATGGAGCACAACTGCCGGCAGGTAGCTGGACAGCCCCAGGGTCAGAGATACCCGCAGGTTCATCGAATACATAATCGCGATCAGCAGGCCGTAGACGGCTCCGAGCGCGAGTCGGTATATCAGGCAGATGCCGGCAGCCTGGGCCAGCGGCACGAGGCTGGCGCGGCGGGTGAGCGCGAAGCTGACAATCATGTAGAAGACCAGTTCGTACATGAGGTAAATCATCGAGGCTCGGGCGAGACCGGTTCCGAGTCGATGAGGAAACAGAATCATCGGTATTATCAGCACGATCAGCGAGAACAGCAGTATCTGCCTGGCATGTCGTCCATTGAACTCCATATCGTGTCCTTCGTCGTTACGGCTGGTAGCGATCCACCAGCTTCTCTATTTTGAGTCTCAGGGTGCCGAGGTTGGCACCGTCTTCGGTCACGTAGATAAAGGCGCCGTCGCGCTGGCGAATGACGTAGAAGGTGGGTCCTTCGGTTTCGACGAGGACCGAGCGTACTTCGCCAAAAGAACCCTCGAGCAGGCTTTTGCTCAGTTCATTGCCGAGTTCGCCGATGGTGGCGCCGCAGCGGGCCTCATCCATGGCGAGTTCCCAGCGGGCATCCATGACGAGCCCTTCGTGGTTAACGTAGATCGCCCCTTTGACACCGGGTACTTTCCGGCCCTCTTCGAGCATTCCGACGGAATCGAGCCAAGCCGGATCGGGTGACTGGGCGACCGTTTCTTGTTCGGCCGGTTCAGTTTTTTCCGGCGCGGGGCCGGGTTCGTGTTGGGCACGAGACTCTTCGGGCAGTTTGCGCGCGATGTCGAGCAGTTTTCTGATCTGACCGTTGTTGGGGTCAGCCTCGTGCAACTGGGTCAACAGCTGGATAGCATCGTCGAACTGTCCCTTGTAGATATAAATCTCGGCCAGGAGCAGCTCAACAGTGCGTGTTCGTCCGTCGACCTCCATCGCCTTACGGGCCTCGGCCTCGGCCCAGTCATACAGGCCGCGATCGAGGTTGACTTTGGCCATAACAACGTGTGCCGAACCGTAAGACGGGTGGATTTTCAGGCCATTTTGGCAAACGCGGAAAGCTTTTTCAAGCTCACCTTTTTTGCGATATGATTCGGCGAGTGCGGCGAAGATCTGGGAATTGGGGTCTTCATCCAAGATCTTGCGGCACTTGAAAATCCGTTCGTCCAGTTCAGAAGTACTAATCATCTATTGTGCCCGTAACTCATTAGGCTGTAGGACATTGCCGGAATGGCAATTTCTACAGGCTATATATATAGATATTACAGTGACTTATGTCAACTTCTATCTCAGCTTAACGTCCGCTTGACATCGAGTATTCCATAGAGAAAAAGGCCGGCCATCAGTGCCAGCAGGCCGGGTACCACTACATCCGGCAAGAACACGATTTCAAAGGTCTGGAGCAACATAATAATCTCGGCCACAGCCAGGACGGCGAAGCCGCCAAAGAACAGTTGCCAGCAGCGGCTCATGCGTCCGCCGCGGACAAGGCTGAAGACCTTAAACGCGCCGCCGGCACAGATCACGGCCCCGACAAAGATCAGGGCGTTGATCATGGTCGGCGGGTTGGTTATGACCGCCAGATTGGCCGCTTCGGCACGGGCCAGCGGCGCCAGGATCATCAGCAGGCCGAAAGAAACAAAGCGTTTCATATTTAACCTCTCACCATTTTTACGACTTTAGCGGAGCGTTTGACCGCGGCGCTAAAGCTCTCTTCTATTCCGAAGCGTTTGACCAGTTCGCGATGGGCGGCCAGTGGTTCGGCGACTTCGCCTTTGACGGCCGTGACGCCATCGCGGTAGGCACCAATACCGAGGAGATCGAACAGGAATTCGAGCTGCTCGGAAAGGGCTTTGTCAAGATCCCGGAGGAGTGTATACAGACGGATCGGGGCGGGTACGGCTCGCACGGCCCCGAGGAATTTTTCAAATGACGGCATCAAGTCGGATTTGGGATCGACGCCGGGGAAGAAGTTCAGCAGGCCGCCGCGGTACTGGGCGGCGAAGGTGCTGAAACTGGAGTTTTCTTCGCCGAGCATATCCTCGAACAGGTTCCGGATGCGGTAGAAGGCGTTGTTGTAGAGCCTGAAGATGATTTTCAGGACCACTTCTTCCTCATCGATTTCCTCGGCGCTGACTTCCTGGCGTTTGCCGACAGCGTCGATGAGGTTGTTGACTATGAGGCGATAGATAGCACGACAGGTGACGAATTCACCCATCGGGGACAGATTGATCAGGTCCGGGAGAGTGCGTTCGCCGTTGATAAGCCCGATAAGCTTGAATTCGTCGACGGAGATCGTGAACTCTTCCTGATTGGTCTTGGGGGCCCGGGAGATGGCCAGCAGGACGTCGTCGGGCGGGAGCACTTTCTGGATTTCGATCCACTCGTCGATACGGCGGGTGCCTTCCATGATAACGCTCATGGTGGAGAGTTCGACTAAGAAGGGAGCGTTCTTGGGGGCGGCTCCCTCGTGGAACAGGAAATCACCGTCACGCCAGGAGAAGAGGTTGTAGACGATCTCTTCGATTTGCTGCTTGAGGCATTCGGCTATTTCGGATTTATCGAAGACGCCCATGTCGATCAGGGTTGTGCCGAGCTGGCGGCCGGTCTGCTTGTGCAGGGTGATAGCCTTCTCAAGGTCCTTCTTGGAAAGCTTGCCGCGGTTGAGCAGCATCTGCCCGAGCAGGTCCTCGGAGGAATTGACCGAGGAAGCATGAATGATGTTGCCCTCTTTGAAGGCAACTTCTTTCTGCCTGGTCGCGGTCCGGATTTCCAGCAAGCCGGTTTTTTTGCCGGTGGCCAGCAGCTGGAGGATGTCCGGGAACGAGACCGTTTTCAGATTTCCCGATAAGCTCATCTTAGATCCTTCTTCCTTGTCTCCGAAAGGGCAGTCGTCTGCCGTCGACGTGCATTCCTGCAGTTCTCTATAGTTATCGGGCGGTACAAAGCAGAACTTAAACGGAAAAGACTCAGGGTAAGCCAACAAGTTTCAGGGGATTTGCGGAATCTGAGGTAAGTATGACCCGAATTCCGGCCACGTGTCGCAAATCGACTTTGCGGCAGGCTTGTCTGGCGGTATCGGGCGGAAGCTGTTCAATTTTCGCACAGCAGACAATATCGAGGTTTACAGCGGTGCAGAGCCTCTCAAGCTCGGGATATGGGATCGAGCCGCCGGTAATCAGGAGACACCTGCTGTGACCGGACGAGAACTTCAGGCGTTGGGCGAGATCGGGATTGCGGGATATGGCTATGTCCACGTCGCGTGATCTGAGCCGGGCAAATCCCTCCCCTATTTCGAGGCCCGGTGAGTCGGAGTGATTCGGGAAGTTAAAAACCGGGCAGACCGGCAACGGGAGACGGCTGTTAAAGGACTCAGAAGCGATATCAGCGAGAGTTGCTGTCATTGCCCGGCTGACGATAACAGAGTCGGTATTAAACCGGTCGGCGGTGCGGAGAAGTCCCGGAACGGCATCGTAGTCGGCAGCTAAGAGCACGAGGTATCGAATGTTGGCGATGCCGAGGCTATAGAGAGTGCGGTCTATGGGATGGTCGACGGAAGGAACGGTCGGCGTGCTGAAGTCAGTGAGAATGAGGTCGGACTGACCGGTGGCCGAATCAGAGATGAGGACCAAAAGACCGCCGGAGATACGGCGGGTGAAGATCTCGAGTCGGGGATTGTCGGAAAAGGTTCGGACAGCGGCCAGTGTGAGCATAACGGCCAGGGCCGCGGCGGTTCCCAGCACCGCAAGGCGGCGAGCTCGGCGGCCGGTAGTGGCGAAAACGGCGGTTACGAGCAGGCTATAATAGAGGAGTACCATCGGCGTTGTTACCCAGGCAGTGTCAATCGCCGGCATTTTGTCCGAGCCAAAGAAGTTCAGCAAATGAAGGACGCTGTGGAGAATCAAATCAACCGGTACGCTCACTATAGTTCCGAGACCGGGCAGGACAGCCGAAGCCACGATCAAGACCAAAACGGCGATTACTGCCAGCGAGACGATCGGAACGACCACAAGATTAGCGGGCCAGGCCAACAGGGGTGCTTCCTTGAAATACAGTGCTATGAGAGGTATCGAGAATAGCTGGGCAACGATGGTAACGACCGCACTGAATACGACGATCCGGAGCCAATTCCAGCGCATGCGATTCCAGATCGGCCGGTAGATTCGCGGCAGCA
This sequence comes from uncultured Ignavibacteriales bacterium, assembly GCA_964612145.1. GTDB lineage: Bacteria > Zixibacteria > MSB-5A5 > GN15 > FEB-12 > JAGNLV01. The sequence goes on from CAZTBP010000011.1 coordinate 111,035, forward strand.
CGAGGATCATTCCCCAGGCAGTGACAAACGAAAGCTGGAAGCCGACATCGAACAACTGGCCGGGTGAGACCAGCAGGATCACGACGGCGGCCAGCGCGATGATATTGTTCAGATCGGTGCGGCGGTTCAACTGCGTGGCGATGATAATCAGCCCGGCCATTACTGCAGCGCGTACGACCGATGGTTCCGCATAGGACAGCAGCGTGAAGAGAACGATGGCGATCAGGAGGATGACGGCGCGGACGCGGCGGGATACGGAGAAAGGCCGGACGAGAACAAGTATGAAGCCAATCACCAGCGCGACATTAGAGCCGGAGACCGCCAGCAGGTGAAGCGTGCCGGAGCGACGGAACCATCGGTACACCTCGGGTGGTATATCACGGGTTTCACCGATGAGGAATCCGGCGGCCATAGCGGCGGTGGCAGGATCGAGGCAGGTGTTAAACACGGAGAGTATTTCCACCCGAAGTTGATCCACAAACTGAAAGAGTTGTGAACCTCTCCCCTGCCGCACCTGTATATCTCTCCCGAGGTTGGCGTAGGCGATGGCGTGTATTCCGTGCAGCCGCAGATACCGGGCGTAGTCGAAACCGCCAATGTCGCCCCGGGGCGGCTGATCGAGGCAGGAGGTGAATACGACTCTGTCCTCTCGTTGAAGGGTCAGGCTGGTGTCGGGGATGCGCAGGAGGATGCCGCCGGAGGCCGGTGCCATTGTTTCTATTCCGAGAGAGTCAATCTCGATGGTCAATTCGGTTCTTCCCGGTTCGAGGCGGGGCCAGTCGGCAACCGTTCCGACCACGCGGTACCGTTCCGATTGCAGCGGCAGGCGGCTTAGGTGGCGGGGACCGAAATCATACGCACGCAGGGCGAAGCAGGTGGCCGCCAGGCACAGCAGGCTCAGCCCGAACAGGCATGTGGCAAGGGGGGTGCGACGGGCGAACGCCTGCCAGAGCCCGCCGAGCGAAAGGGGTACAGCGATGGCAAGAAACAGCCAGGCGGGCAGGCGGGACAGATCGGCGGCGACTATGCCGAGAACAATCAGTGTCAGGAGATATATCGCGGGATATTTTCGAAGCACCACTCCCCTACCGTGTCTTGCGGAAAAGCAATCTCTTCAGCAAGCTAACTTCACGGATACGGAGAGCCAAGCAAAAAATGAGATAAAAAAGTCCGGCTGCCAGGGCCGGCAGCAGCAGGCTGAGGATGCGCCCGAGCAGTGAATCGTCAACAGGGACAAAAGAACCATAGGGCAGAAGCAGGGCCAGGTGGAAAGCTGCGGCTGCCGCCACGATTATACGAAATGCATTCAGGCCGAGCCGGCCGAAGTCTATTGGCACTCCCTTCCGCGGAAGCAGGGCAATCAGCAATGACGCGTTCACCAAGGCAGCAACCGAAGTGGCAGCGGCCAGACCAGCGAAGTTCAGCAGTTTCACTGCCGGATAGTACAGCGCGAGGTTGACGGCTACAGCCGTGACAGAAATTTTCATAGGCAATTTGGAGTCGTTGTAGGCGTAGTAGAAAGACACCACTACCCTCACCAAGCCAAAACCGATCAGGCCGTAGGAGTAGTGCAACAGGGCCAGGGCCGTTTGCCGGGCATCGAGGGAGTCAAAAGCGCCCCATTGGTAGATGAGGTCAACGGCCGGTCGGCCAAGTAGAACGAGAAAGGCCGCCGAAGGAACTATGACGAACAGGGCGGACCCGACAGCATCGTTGAACGTGTCACGAATCTTCTCGGTTTCGTTGCGGGCAACGAGTTCTGAGACGCGCGGCAGCGCAACGGTGCCGATAGCTACGGCGAAGACACCGAGCGGAAAATGCATGAGCCGGTAGGAATAATTCAGATACGAGATAGCGCCCTCGATAAGAAACGACGCGATCAGGGTACTGACGAGGATGTTGATCCGGCCGGCGGAAAGCCCGACTATCATCGGTGTGATCAGGCGAATAACGCGGCGGAGTCCTTCATCGAGCAGCGAAAGAGTCGGCCTGAAGCGATAGCCTATCTTGATTAGCGGCGGGAGCTGGATAGCCACCTGGCCGATTCCACCGACCACGACACCTATAGCCATGGTGTAGATAGGGGTGTCAAAGAGGCTGTGCAGGGCAACGACGGTGACAATGGTGCCGAGGTTGAACATCGCCGGAGCGATAGCGGGAAGGCCGAAGCGCCCGAGGGAATTGAGCATACCCATGATTAAGGCGGATAAAGAAATCAGCAGCAGGTAGACCATCATGACCCGGGTGAGGCTTACGGTCATGTCGAATTTGGCGGGGTCTTCGGTGAAGCCGTTGGCGAAGAGGAAAATCAGTGCCGGGGCAGCAACGACGCCCAGGAGGACGATAACGCCGACGACGAGCAGAATAGCGGTGATGACGACATCGGCCAGTTTGAATGCTGTTTCTTCTGATTCTTTGACGAGTCGTTCCTTGAAGACCGGCACAAAGGCAGCCGAGAGGGCTCCCTCGGCGAACATGTCGCGCAGGAGGTTGGGGATGCGGAAAGCGGTCACGAAGGCATCGGTGGCCATGCCGGCGCCGAAGTAATAGGCGAGGACCTGTTCCCTTACCAGTCCGAGGACACGGGAGAAGGCGGTTCCGGCCGAAACGGTGCCGGCGGAGCCAACGAGGGAACTTTTCTTTGTATTAGGCGTTGACAAGGTGCGTGTGCCGCTTATATTTAGTGGCTAATGTGGTTTGGAATAACGAACGAGAAAGGATAATATGCCGCATCACAAATCGTGTAAGAAGCGGATGCGCCAGTCGGAAAAGCGCCGTCAGCGTAACAAAGTGACTCGTCATGAGTTGCGCAGTGCCATTCGCGAGCTTCGCGAAGGCGAAGGCGCCGATGACATTGCCGGCAAGTATCGCCAGGTTTCGTCGATGCTGGACAAGGCGGCATCGAACGGACTGATTCACAGCAAAGCTGCTGATCGGCATAAAGCGCGGCTGGCCAAGCTGCTCCAGAGTCCGGCGTAAGGCTTCTTTACAGTTTTCAGAAAAGCGCCCGGTATCGGTTTGATACGGGGCGTTTTTGTATGTTTGGCAATGTAGTTGACCTCGCTCCATAACGGCACAATGTAGAGTGCCGGCTTACGCAGCTTCAACCATTTTTTTCGGAGCAGGAGGGCGGCGGCTGGGGCTTAGCGATTCAGCAGGTAGACTCGGCCGTGGTGCAGGCTCAGTCGGCGGCGGCGGACACGCAGGGAAATCAGGTCATGCAGAAAGGCCCGCTTATCTTCAATCGGGCAGTTGTCGGTCAACACGGACAAGGGAAAATCGATATTGAGTATCCGCGAGACGGTTCGGATGCCAATGGCGCCGGGCGGAAACAGGCGGGTGGCAGCTACCGCCGAGAGGAGATCGTCGAGTGAAACCGGCGGGAGAGACATGATCGCTGTCATGTGCGGGTAGTCGTTCCAGAGCGAGTCGTTGAGCTGGCTGCCCGGCAGCGGAAACCAGGCGCCATCACGCGAGATGGCGTGGAAGATTTCTTCCAGCGGCGGCGGACAACCGGCTCGGCTGGAGTGGCGTATGTGGGCGAGACAGCGGGTACCGTCGATGAAGCTGAAAGTCACCGGTCGGAAATCGTCGCCGGGCCTGTCGGAGTCCGCCTCGGTGAGAATGACCCGGTCGGGCATTTTTGCCACGGCACGCTGGAGTTCGGCTCGGGAGAAACGGACAAGGCCCAGGGTTTCACTTTCGACTGTAATCTCTTTGGACGGGCATACCTGCACGGGAAAAAATTCCAGGCCGCTCTCCCCCATGCCATAGAAGAGCTCGCTATCGGTGAGCAGGAGGACTGAATTTTCATCAATGGGCGTGACCAGCAGGGGGTGGTGGAACAGCTTGGAATTGTCGTCGGTAAACTGGCTGTCCGGATCGGGCCATTCGAACGGCACGATTCGATCACGTTCGATTATATCGAGTTGTCGCAGGGCGTGGATGTCCATGCCGGTGGTTGGAGCAAGTGCTGTGCCGGGGTGTCGCGGCTGCAGTTTATATATTGCTATTCAATAAGTTGCGAGGGCCAAGGCACCGGGGAGCTGGATTCGGACCGTCTCTCTCCCGGGGCCTTTGGTCGATGCAGGACACAATATGTGCAGAATCGAGCATACCGCCGCGCTGTACGAAAAGGCCGGCTGCTTGTGCAACCGGCCCCAAAAATCTTATTGGTCCTGCCGGATAAATCAGGCACAGCCCGGCTGGGGGTCCGCACCGCCTCGGAAGAGGAAGTCAATGAGATACGAGAGATCGCTAATATTTATCTCGCAGTCGGCGTTGAGGTCGCTCTGCGCCGGTATCGGCGGAAGGCTGCCGCCACGGAAGAGAAAGTCAATCATGTAGGTGAGGTCACCGACATTGACCAAACCGTTGTCGTCGACATCGCCGTTGTCAGCCACGATACCGCTTTCACCAAACGTTTGCTTTACAAAGCTCATCAGTTCAGTCGCCGAAGAATCGGTGAGGAATATGACCGGGAAGGACAGAATCACCCGGTAGCCGTTTGGGGTTAATCTGAGCAGGCCAACCGGTTCACCCTCGCGGGAGGGATCGTCGCTTAAGGCGTCGTAGGTGAGAATCACGGTGGCGTTGGGGGTCGGTTCAAGCGATGGAATGTATGGGATCTCGTTGAAGAAATTGTCGGTGTCCACCTGGACATCCGGCCAGCCGGCGACACCCTGCGCACCGATAAAGTCAGCTTCAGCATGCATGGTATACGCGGCGAGGCCGAACTCATTATAGAGCATTTCATCGGAGGTGATATTCGAGCCGGTCCAGAAGGGGATGGTCCGGAGGCCGCAGACAAACATGTTGCCGTTATAGTCGGAGTACCAGTCCAGTGAGTCTTCGCTCAGTAAAATATTTTTTCGGGCGAGGTCGTCATCGAACCAGAATATCGAGGAGTACTGGCCGGCAATGCCTCGCCGCAACGCTGAGGCGGCTTCCTCGACCGGTTCGATTGCAATAGGAGTCTCGGCAAAGATAGTGTCCCAGAACGCATCCTGTTGTCCCTGGGTCGGGACCCCGCTGCCTTCGGTGATTTCATCGACCACGAGGATGCCGCCGTCAAATGTAGCGGCCCACATGGAGGATTCGGTGGAGGAGTCCGATTCGTAGCCGTCGTTGTCGACTGCCGAGATACGGTAGTTGTACAGGGTCTGTCCCATCACGTCGGTATCGGTGAAGCTGGTGCCCGGAACGCTGCTCTGATGAAGGGCGTAGTCCATCCCCGCAAACGAGCGGTAAATGTTGTACCCTACAAGGTCGGCTTCGGGATTGGCGGCCCAGTCCAGTTGGATGCCGTCGAGTACCGGTTCGGTTGCAAGCTGTTTCGGTATCCTCGGCTCCATCAGCGGAGTGAGGCTGTCACCGGTTGCGTAGATCGATGGATAGCTGTCGTCGACGGTTCCGGTGACGAGGAAATGGTAGGTTGTTCCTTCCGTCAGGCCAGAGACGACATAGGAGCAGGCACCGGAGGGGATGTCGGCGCTGTCGGTGTAGACGCCTTCGGTTTGGCCCCAGAAGATTTTATAGCTATAATCGTTGTAGCAGTTTTGCCAGAAGACTTCGATGGCGTTACCGTCGCCCTGGTCGATCAACTGGGTGACCTCGGTTGGGCTGGCGGAGTTGGCGACGATGGCCAGCGAGGCCATACCCATCCGGATGACCTCGGTCATAAATTCAAAGTTCATGTTCGACGTCAGGTCGGCGTCGGTATGCCAGCCGGGATAGTTGAAGGTACCTTCGATGTTATTGACAACAGGGTATCCCTGGTCAATGAACGACTGGTGATCCGAACTTCCCGGCGCCAGGCTCGCGACCGGTGTCAGCGACGTAACGCGGGAGGCGGCGGCGACTGACACATCGCGGTAGTTAAGATTGAAGGCCGGTCCGCTGACGGCTATTTCCCCGGCGTCGGTCGGGTCATAGCCGACCATGTCGTAGTTGTACATGACCTCGATATCGGTGTTGTTGGCGACAAACTGCTGGGCGGCGTAGCGGGAGCCGACCAGGCCGACCTCCTCGGCTGAGAACGGCATAAAGATGATCGTTTTACGAAGGGGAACGTCGGCAAGGACCCGGGCCATCTCCATGGTAGTGGTCGTACCGGAACCGTTGTCGTCGGCACCCGGCGCATAGAGCATGGGGTCGCTCTGGCCGTTGATGGAATCGTAGTGACCGCCTACGACAATAGTCTTGTCCGGTTCGGCATAACCTGGTTTCACGACCATCAGATTGTAGTGGGTGCCGCCGCCGTAGGAAAACGGCTGGAGTGAGACGTCAGTGTAGCCCCAGTCCAGAAATTTCTGCATCATCCAATCCCTGGCAGCGTCGATAGAATCGGTCCAGATGTACCGAGTTCGGAAGTCCATCAGGCGCTGGTTAAAAGCCATTATGGAATCCTGGTTGATCAAGTTAGCCAGGGTGTCGGTCGGGAAGTTTGTTATGTCGGTCAGGCCTGTTGTCATCGCCGGCGCGGCGTAGTACCACCGGGCTTTCAATTCCGACAGCGGTGTGACCAACCAGGACGGGTCATCGGCAAGTGACTGTCCGGCTGCCAGCGAGGACTCAAGAAGCTGCATCCCGCCGCCAAGATCGGTGACGGTGCCCAGTGACTGCGGATTGGAAGTACGGGGGTTGCGCTTTTCGTTGGAGATGATTCGAAAAACCTGCTCGGGATCGGCGTTGCGGAGTAGAACTTCCACGCTGATACCGGATTGTTCGAGGGCCTCGATATCGGCTGTTTCCAGGCCGGCGAGGAACTTGTTGCCGACGCGGGTATAGGCGTGGTCGACAACCTGTGCGGTCAGGTTGGCCTGAAACTGGTTCTCGATAGTGACCCAGCCTATTTCAACTGCCCGGAGGGATCCGGCTGTCAGGCAGAGAGTCAAGGCGAGCGTGGTCAGCGTGAGTCGCTTCATGAATGCCTCCTGCAATCTATTTACTTGTCTGCATGGTGCAGACGAGTCAGCGGGTACGTGTATCCGATGCTAAAACAAGGTATGACCTGTCAGCGTTCCTTATACAAGGTACGGCACAGGCGGTTTTTGTCAACAGAATGCAGCGAAACGGAGAGTTAAAGATCGATACCTTTGTGGATATCGCTGATGCGTGGGATGTTATTGCCGTACTTCCGGGGATCGAGATCGAGCCGGGTACCTTTGGGGACAGCCGGCATGTCAGCCGGTGACAGATGAGCCTGGTTTTCGTGCGGTTTGACAAAGCCGACGGCGATTTTGAACTCGCGTCCGTATTGGCGCAGGAGGCGTTGACGTTCCTCGTTGCCGATGATATGGCGGCTCCGACCGGTAAAGGCAAAGACGAGTTCGGGGTGGGAAGAAAAGACGTGAACCGCTTTGACATCCTGGTCGGACAGGCGTGTTTTGATGAACCGCAGAAGGGCGAAGAAGGCTCCAAATTCCAGGTCGACCATACTTCCCTGGGCGCGGCAGCGGAACATAATGCCGTAGTCCGGAATGGCAAAAACAACTAAGCCATCGGCAAATCCCTTTTCGACCAGAAATTCGTCTGTTGATCGGCGGTGGATAGCCGCGATGAAGCATTTGAGGAATCGGGGTTCGTCTTTGTTCATGCCGGTCAGGGGTGCAAGGTCTGTGCCGACCGGGTCAGCGGCGTTCGACTGAGCCTAAGTCGTTGTCGGACAAAAGATGGCGATTGTGGGTGGGGAGTAGAGGTGCAGTTAGTTGCTCAGATACGGCAGGGCTGCGCAGCATTATTCCAGCGACTGCATCAGCTCGTCTTTGAAATCAGCCTTGGCCTCGACGTACTTTCCCTCGGCGGTCGCCAGTACTTCGCCGCTGTCGTTCGTCACCTGACCTTTGGTGAAGAAGACGCGGCCTTTTGAGCGGGTAACGCTGCCGGTAAAGGTTAGATGGTCGCCGGTTCGGATAGCTCGCTGGTAGCGGATAGTCATTTCCACGGTGACGGCAAAGATGTCCTGGGCGAGAATAGCCTTGATCATTACTTCATCGAGCAGCGCTGCAGTTACGCCGCCGTGGTATATGCCGCTGTATCCCTCGAAGGTATCGTCGGCGGTAATTTCGGTAAACGCCTTCTCACCGTCGAAAAAGAACCTGGCTTTCAGGCCGTGTACGTTCTTATCGCCGCAGACGAAACAACCGGAGTATCTGGCTACTTCTTTCATGCCGGATAAGAAGAGTGATGTCGGGCGGCTTGTCAATGATTCGTACGGCGGGACAAAAAAACCGGCTGCCTGAGGCGGCAGCCGGTTGAAAGCTTACTACACTTTTTGCGGGTGTGTGTTTACGCGGACGGAGCTATACACTCCTGGCGCGAGTACGTCCAGGTGACACCGTTTGAGGTTACGGTGGTGGTGGTCGTACCGTTTTCGAAGGTGACGTTGAAGTTCCAGGTGGACTGGACCTCGGCGCCGTCGTCCTTCTGATAGGTCATGGTGACCGTGGCAGACAGCAAACCGGCGGACGGACAACCCTGGGCCCAACCAACCTGCGTCTTCTGGATGGTGAAGTCGGACAGGGTGGCGTCGACATTGATGTCGCGGCGGACGGTGGAGTCGGCCGATACAAAGTCCCAGCCCCAGGTGAAGTCTTGCGTACCGTTAACAGTGGCTTCTTGTGTATCCAGGCCGGTGAAAGAGATGCCGAGGTGGCCTTCACCGTTGATGTGGGTCACGGTTGTGTCGGGTGCGTTCCAGGACCAGTGGTGACGGTATTGGAGTTGCTCGAGGTCAGCCGGTTCCTGGCTCGGGACGCCGTCACGGATGAACTGGATAGAGTCGTTGACAACCGCGGCGTAGTCGGTGGCGTTGTGCCATGAGAGATGTACAATGTGCCAGCCGCCGTTGTAGGACACGCTCAGCGAGTCGGTCGTGGCGCCAGGATCACCGGGGCCGTAGTGGATCGGGTCGGTGGTACCGTCGCCGGGCAGGTTCGAAATCGAGCCGAGGCCTTCGTGGAAGAAGGTCAGGGTCGAGTCGACAAATTGTTCAAACTGGCTGTTTACAGCCTGAAATTCGGGATCCTCGAGGGAGCCCCAGTTCACCGGGTTGCTATCGTCGTCGTCGCCGCAACCCCAAAATCCGAAGGCGGTGACCAGCGCGATTACACCCAAGAAAACCAAACCTTTTTGGGAACGCATCGTGCGTCTCCTTTCTCTTTTAACAGTTCCCCCGGGTGTAACCGTCGCAAAAGCGCTATTTAAGCAGGAAGGCCATAATGGCTTTCTGAATGTGCAGCCTGTTCTCGGCTTCGTCGAACACCCGCGACTGCGGTCCGTCCATTACCTCGTCGGTGATTTCTCGGCCCCGCTCAGCCGGTAAACAGTGCAGCACAATAGCTTTCGGGTCGGCCAGAGCCAGCAGTGAACTGTTAAGTTGATATCTCCTCAGTTTCTCTGCTTTCTCGTCAGCCAGATGTTTCTGCCCCATCGAGGCCCACACATCTGTATAGACTACATCGGCACCGTCAACCGCTTCTTTAGGGTCCTCCGTGAGCAAAATCGTGGAGTCGGGATTCGATTTGGCTTGCTTGAGAATGGCTTCGTCCGGCTTGGTGTCAGCCGCGGTTCCGATACGGAACTCCAGCGGAATTCGGGAGGCGAGGTTCAGCCAGCTGTTGGTGATGTTGTTGCCGTCGCCGACATAAGCTATTTTGTACCGGTCTTTTTTCTCGACGTGTTCCAAAACAGTGAAATAGTCTCCCAGAATCTGGCAGGGGTGGACCAAGTCGGTCAGGCCGTTGACTACCGGAACAGTCGCGTGTTTGGCCAGTTCGTCGACATCGGACTGCTTGAAGGTGCGGATCATAATCAGACCAACGTAGCGTGAGAGTACCTGGGCGGCGTCGGCGACCGTTTCGCGCTGGCCGAGTTTAATTTCGTTGTCGGTGACGTACAGGGCGTTGCCGCCGAGTTCGTTGATCCCGACTTCAAACGAGATGCGGGTGCGCAGCGAGGCTTTGGTGAAGATGCAGGCCGCGCTTTTGCCCTCGAGTGGCTTGGGGGCGATCTCCCCCTTTTTCATTCTGGCGCAGAGGTCGAAGATTTCGTGGATTTCCTCGGCTGTGAAATCCGTGATCTGGGTCAGTGAGCGAGCCATATTACCTCCTGAAAAGGTTGGTTTTTGTTGTCAAATCTCGTTGAATAAAAAGTGTGGCCTGACTAAAGTCAAGTGACGGGGAGCCGGACCGGCGGATATTGGCCAGACATGAGTGGTATTGATAATATGGACCGTGTAGTTTATTTTGAATCGGAATGGATACTGGGAACGGGGAAAGACACCCCGCAGAAATTGGAGGACTTTCTTATGAGGTGCAGGTTGGTAATTTTTGCGATTGCAGGTCTGCTGGCCGGTATGGCAAGTGATGTTGTTTCGGAAACGGTCTGGGATATCAGCGGCCAAGTGAGGTTGCGGGAGCAAGCTGATGACAAGTCATTTGTCGCCCATCGCGGGGCTTTCACCTTTTATGAGATACGCACGCGTGCCGCAGTCGGCGCCGTAATTGAAGACAACACACATGTCTTCGTGCAGATACAGGACAGCCGGATAGCGGGGGATGTCAATCAGTTTGGTGAGCGAACGTCGGGGACTCTGAACGATTCCAAGAACGTTGATCTGCATCAGGCTTTTGTGAAGATCGACAACATTTTTGGCGAGGGCTGGGGGGGTCTGGGCGGCCGCTTTGAGTACAATCGAGGGAATCAGCGAGTGTTTGGGGGTGTTGGCTGGCACAATATCGGGCGGTCTTTCGAGGGCGCCATGTTGTGGTATCACCGGCCCACATTCAGGATCGAGCTTTTCAACATGTACCTGCGTGAGATGCAGACTCCGTGTGACGAAGAGGATTTTATGCTGGGTGGTATCTATGCCAATGTTACCGACTGGAATCTCGATCTGTTCGCCTTTATCGAGTTTGACCGACGCAACTCCGGTTTTCCAGCAACGGCCAATGATCTGGAGCGGCTGAACATCGGTACCTACTATCAGCGCACCTCCGGGGACTTTGATGTGGAGCTGAACGGCGTTTATCAGGTCGGTGAAAAGTCGGATCCGAGTCGCGCTGCGCTCCAAGAGCCACTGGACATTTCGGCTTTCATGTTCACTTTTGAGGGCGGATTTTCGTTTGCCGGTGAGCGCAACGCTCGCGTGGCAGCGGGGATCGACTACAGTTCCGGCGACGATGACCCGACCGATAACGAGGTCAACACCTACCAGAACAGCTACTACACGGGTCACAAGTTTCGCGGGCACATGGACTATTTTATAACGTCCGGAGCGGCCGGGTTGGTGGATATCATCCTGCGAGGGCAGGTCGATCCTCTGCGCGGCTGGACGCTTAAGGGCGACTTGCATTTCTTTACTACGGCCGCGGACTACGTATCACCGATAGATGGGGCAACGACAAAGGATGTCGGGGTGGAATTTGATCTGTCGGTATCAACGACACGGGTCGCGGGGGTGCTCTTGCAGGTAGGAATTTCGGTCTTCGCACCGTCGGAGGATTTCGCCGGATTTGCCGATCCTGACCCTGGAGTCTGGACATATTCGATGGCAACCGCTAATTTTTGAGTGTTCCGAGGCTGAACAGAATAGTGGACGAAAGTCGTTGAAATCCTTGCGGATCGCAACCGCACAGGACATATTACGTACTTATATACGGAAGCGGGACCGGGAAATAACCGGTCCCTGTCCGTAAGGTCCTGTAAGGAATGGAATTAAGTTATGACCGCCAAGAAAGCGACACTGGGCATCGTCCTCATTGCACTCGGATTCCTGTTGCTGCTGCAGTCGCTGGATATTTTGGAGTTTCGCGATTTCTGGCGGTACATATTCCCGTTAGGTTTGATCGGGTTCGGTGCCTGGTTGATTGTCCGCAAGCGTCAGGAGACGGAACGTGCCGAACAACATCGCCAGCATGACCAGTACGGCTACACCCCTCCCCCGCCGCCGGGATCATCGGGCGGCAGCCAGCAGGGCTGGGGTGATATTCATGTTCAGACCTCCGATGATCCTGATCCGGGACAGCCGGCCGGAGGCTACACCCACTCAACAGGAGAGCCCCGGGTGTCGGAGGCGCCGTCAAGCGGCGGGGCCGGGAAGCTCCAGTACAACAAGCTGCTGGGTGATATGTTTATCGATCTGGGCAACCAGGGGGTTCAGGATGTTGAGGTATCGATGGGGCTGGGCGACGTTGAGATTAAGCTGCACGGTGCTCAACTGGGGACGGGATTGAATCGGATGATTATTTCGACGTTTTTGGGTGATGTACGGATTCTGGTACCGCAGGGAATGGAGATTTTTGTTCACGGATCCAATTTCATTGGGGCTATTGATGTGCTCGGGAAAAACTCGGACGGTTTCGGAAATAATATCGACGCGCAGACAGCGAATTACAGCAGCGCCGAGAAGCGGTTATATATTGCCGCAAATACGTTTTTGGGGGATATTCGGGTCTATTTCGTGTAGGCGCCTGATTACAGAGAGGCATTGTTTGCTCGGCATTGGTTCGAGCGTTTTTTTATGCCTGTTACAGGATATAGCGGCTTAAGTCTTCGTCCTCGACAATGTCCGCCAGTGCGCTGTCGACCTGCCTGGCGGTGATGACGACTTTTTTCTTTTTCACCGGCGGTTCGAAGAGGATGTCCTCCAGCAGGGTTGTCATCACCGTGTGAAGGCGCCTGGCGCCGATATTTTCGGCTTCGCTGTTTACGTGCTCGGCGTATTCGGCGATTTTGCGCACGGCCTGTTTCTGGAACTCCAGCTTGACATTCTCAGTTTGGAGCAGTGCCTGGTACTGCAATACGAGCGCCGATTTCGGTTCGGTGAGGATCCGTTCGAAATCATCGGCGGTGAGGGAATCCAGTTCAACCCGAATCGGGAACCGTCCCTGCAGCTCCGGTATCAGATCGGAGGGTTTGGCACCGTGAAAGGCGCCGGCGGCGATAAAGAGAATATGGTCGGTTCGGACCATGCCGTACTTGGTGTTGACGGCACAGCCTTCGACAATCGGGAGGATATCGCGCTGTACGCCTTCGCGGGAGACATCGGGGCCGGTGCGAGAGTTGTCGCCAACAATCTTGTCTATTTCGTCTATAAAGACGATTCCCGCCTCCTGGACGCGATCCATCGCCTCGGCGATGCATTCATCGAGATCAACGAGGCGGTCCATTTCCTGGTTGAGGAGGAATTTTCGGGCCTCCGCGATCGGCATTTTTCGGCGGCGGGTCTTTTTGGGCATGAGGCCGGAGAACATGTCCTGGAAATTGGCCGAGAGTTCTTCCATTCCCATCGGTGAAAAGATCTCGACTACAGGTGACTGGCTTTGCGGCGTTTGGACTTCGACCTCGCGGTCGTCGAGTTCGCCGGCGAGCAGTTTCTTGCGAAATTTCTCGCGAGTCTTGGCGATGGAGTCGGCCAGCGGGGCCTCGGCGCTCTCCCCCGGTTTGGTTTCGGGTGAGGGCATCAGCAGCAAATCCAACAGGCGCTCGGTAGTGTTCTTCTCGGCGCGTTCGCGGACGAATTCCATCTTTTCGGTTTTGACCATGTTGACGGCGATATCGACCAGGTCGCGGGTCATCGATTCGACATCGCGGCCGACATAGCCGACCTCGGTGAATTTAGAGGCCTCGACCTTGATAAACGGCGCGCGGGCAAGATCGGCCAGACGGCGGGCGATTTCGGTTTTGCCGACACCGGTGGGACCGATCATGATGATGTTGTTCGGCATAATTTCGCCTCGGAGGTCATCGGTTACCTGCTGGCGCCGCCAGCGGTTACGCAGGGCGATGGCGACTGACTTCTTGGCTTTATCCTGACCGATGATGTACTTGTCGAGGTGTTCGACGATTTCCTGGGGAGTGGGATTTGGGATTGAGTTCATTTTATCGTTTCGACCGTAATTTCGTGGTTGGTAAAGACACAGATGTCGGCGGCGATTTCGAGCGCTTTGACGGCGATTTTTTCGGCCGACATGCGCGGGTTGGCATAGATCAGGGCACGGGCGGCGGCCAGCGCATAGGTACCGCCGGAACCGATTGCCAGGATGCCGTCGTCCGGCTCGACAACGTCGCCGTTGCCGCTGACCAGAAATATCCGTTTGCCGTCGGTCACACTGATGAGGGCTTCGAGGTTCTTGAGCATTTTGTCCGTGCGCCATTCTTTGGCGAGTTCGACCGCGGCCCGCTGGAGATTGCCGGAGAACGCATCGACTTTTTGTTCGAGTAGTTCGTACAGGGCCAGTGCATCGGCGGCGCCGCCGGCAAATCCGGCGAGAATCTTGCCGTCGTGCATAACCCGGACCTTGTTGGATTTCGACTTCATAATCGTGTCGTCGAGCGTCACCTGACCGTCGCCGGCCATAGCGGCTTTGCCGTTGTGGACAATTCCGATGATAGTTGTTGAGCGCGTACGCATCATCTCCCCTGTTATTCTTTGCCGCCCGATCGGGGGTGGGCTTTGCGGTAGACTTTTTTCATCGCCTCGGCGGTAATGTGCGTGTATTTCTGTGTGGTTGACAGAGACGCATGGCCGAGGATTTCTTTTATGAGCATCAAGTCGGCGCCGTTTTCCAGAAGGTGTGTGGCGAAGGAGTGGCGCAGCGTATGGGGTGTGAAGTCCATACCCCGTTTTCGCCCGAACTTTCGCACGAGGCGGTCGATAGACCGCACACTCAATGGCTTGCCGTATCGGTTTAACAGCAGACGGTCGGTAACGGTGCCCTTGCTTTGTAGAAAACGCTCGCGTTCGATGAGATACTCTTTAAGGTCGGTCAGGGTCTCCTCCCCGACCGGGGCGATACGGACCTTGTTGCCTTTGCCGGTGACAGTGATGACACCCTGTCGGAGGTCGATATCAGACAGGCGCAGGCCGGCGAGTTCTTCGCGTCGTATGCCGGTTGCGTACAAGAGGGCGATCATGATGAAATCGCGGCGGTAGAAGAACGTCCGAGAGTCGCTATCGCCGAGTGCTTTTTCAAACAGCTTATCGGTGTCTCCCTGCGGGATGAAGCCGGGGACATCGGCCCGGAATTTCATTTTGGGGAGCTTGAAAATGTACTCCCGGTGTTTATTGCGGAGCGAGAGGAACTTCTGAAAGCTCGACAGTGCCGACAGGAACCGTGCCAGCGACCGGTTTGACACGCCGGCCTCGGAGCGCTGTCGGAGGTAGACACGCAGCAGCAAGGGGTCGTTTTTTCTGCCGGACGGCATGGCCTGGTACTGCTGTTCGAGGTAGTCAATCCACGGGTGCAGGTCACGTCGGTAAGCGTCGATCGTGCGGTTCGAGTAGCGGCCCTGGTTGGCCATCGACTTGATGAATTCTGTGAGCGCCTTGTTGAGCATAGGTAGTGGTATGATAGAGTCTGTGATAGGAAGGGTCAACAAATAGCTTCAGACTAAGACTTCCGGGAACTGGGCCGGGCGACTATTAACGTGACAAATAGTCTGGCGCAAGGCATTATACAATAATTACATCCGCTTCAAACATTGCAAGGCCGAACTTATATTTGGATCCTGTATATTTAACTTGGGGGAAATAAACTTGCTAAGAATCTACTTCGACGAATCAGGAACAGATGCGGCAAACCAATACATGTACGTGGCTGGCTGTATGCTGTCTGACGATGACTGGGAAAGAGTGGAACCGGCGTGGCAAGAGAGACTGGATAGAGATGACGTTTCTCGCTTCCGCGCAAGTAAATGCGAGGCCGCGAGGGGCGAGTTTGAGAAGTGGAGCCGACCCAGAATTGACAGCCTCTTCTGGGACCTTTCTGGCTTACTTTCCGGTCTCGATTGCGCTGTCACCTGGGTGCAGCTACATAAGGAGAATTTCAAGGAAGTTTCTCTCGAATTTCCGTCAATTGAGGTTAGAGACTACGAATTCTGCCTTCTGCGTGCCGCCGAGATCGCAGGCCTACTGCCTATAATACTCAAGCGACCTGATACAGTTAAACTCATATTTGAATCAGGCCAACCCTGCCGCCAACACGTAAGAAATCGCATTAAGTTGCTTCATAATGGAGTTCCCAACGAAGTCCTCCCGATAGAATTTCAACGCAAAGAAAACCATGTCCGTTTTCAGGTCGCCGACCTGATTGCCTGGGAGTATCTTAGGTATACAAAAGGAAAAGTAGTGTCTCCTCATCGCCCACTGCGCCCGTCCCTGAGGCGCTTGATTGATGTAGACCCTGATCGATTGGTGAGCTACCCATTTTGGGCGAAAGAAAAGATTAGACCAGAATTTGTGCGTTTGAGAATGGCATATCCTGAGGGTTTTCGGCCGCCTTCATAGCCCTTGTTCCCCATTTCTGACCCTTGAACCCTAATCATTTTCCTGAATGGGCTCTTCATAATGCGGATCTACATTGAGTTCGCAGTACCAAGTGCCCGGCGACTCTGAAGCGGAGATTTCCCTATTTTTTAAGAGATTATCAGGCTGATTCGGTGTCGGCTGTCTCCGGAACAACTTTCGATTTGCACTGCGGGCAGAGCAGATATTCGCCTTTAGCCTTGGAGACTTTTTGCAGCATGAACGGGTGTTCGCAGCTCGGGCAGGGTTGATCGACCGGTTTATCCCAGGAGGCGTATTTGCACTTCGGGTAGTTCGAGCAGCCGTAGAAAACTTTTCTGCCGCGGGTACGTTTTTCGACCAGGTCACCGCCGCAGCCTTCCTCCGGGCACTTTACACCGATTGTCACGGGCTTTGTGTTTTTGCAGTCGGGATAGGCCGAGCAGGCCAGGAAGCGACCGAATCGGCCGGTTTTGATGATCATTTCGGAGCCGCACTTTTCGCAGACTTCATCGGTCTTGCTGGCCGCCTCTTCTTCGGGCAGCGGGCGGGTGCTCTTGCAGTCAGGGTAGGCGGAGCAGGCCAGGAAGCGGCCATTGCGCCCCCATTTGATGACCATCGGAGAACCGCACTTCTCGCATTTGATATCGGTCTCCTCGGTCATAGAATCCTTGATTTCCTTCTGGCGGCTCTTTAGATCTTCGATGGCCGAGCTGAACGGCGTGTAGAAATCGTTGAGGACTTTGACCCAGTCATCGGTGCCGTCTTCGACAAGGTCGAGTTCTTTTTCCATCTCGGCGGTGAAACTGACGTCAAAGATGTTCGGCAGATTTTCGACGAGTATTTTGTTCACGGCTTTACCGAGGTCAGTCGGGAAGAGCCGTCGCTGGTCAAGCTCGACATACTTGCGGTCCCGCAGAGTTGAGATGATCGAGGCATAGGTTGAGGGACGCCCGATTCCGTCGGCCTCCATCCGTTTCACCAGCGACGCCTCTGAATAGCGTGGCGGCGGTTTTGTAAACGACTGGTTGGGGACGAGCTTATCGAGGTCTAGCGGGTCATTTTCCTTCAGTGGTGGGATATCGGCGCTGCCGTTGTCGCCGTTGCCGTTTTCATCCGGCTCCTTCTCCTCATGATAAATCTTGAGAAAGCCGTCGAAATTGATTCGCTGGGTGGTTGCCCGGAACAGGAAGCGGTCGGCCTTGATATCGACGGTTTCGACATCGTATTTGGCCGGGTTCATCTGGGAGGCGACGAAGCGATTCCAGATGAGAGTATAGAGCTTAAACTGGCGCGGGGTCAGGTGCTTTTTGACTTTGGCCGGCGGCATTGTCAGGTAGGTTGGGCGGATGGCTTCGTGCGCATCCTGGGCCGCTTTCTTTTTCGAGTAAATGTTCGGCTTGGCCGGAAGGTACTTGTCGCCGTATTCTTTTTTGATGTAGCCCCGAGCCGCCGTGAGAGCCTCCGAGGAAATACGGGTTGAGTCAGTACGCATGTAGGTGATCAGGCCGGTGGTACCTTCGCGACCGATTTCGACACCCTCGTACAGTTCCTGCGCGATACGCATGGTCTGTTTGGGCGAGAAGCCGAATGCCTTGGCGGCTTCCTGCTGAAGCGTCGAGGTGATAAACGGGGCGTATGGCCGGCGGATTTTTTGTGACTTCTTGATCTCGGCAACCGACCACGAGGCGTTTTCCAGTTCTTTGATATAGCCCGTGACTTCTTTTTCGGAGCTGATCGAGATCTTTTTCTTTCCGGTCGCGTCAGCCGGCTTGACTACGGTCTGGTCTTGGATCTTGTGCAGTCGGGCTTCGAACGTCTCTTTTTTCTTCGTCTGGAGCAGGGCGGAGAGCTGCCAGTATTCCTGGGGGACGAAGGCCTCTATCTCTGTTTCGCGTTCGCATACCAGTCGCAGTGCGACGGACTGAACCCGTCCGGCGGACAGGTTTCGCGCAATTGTTTTCCA
Organism: uncultured Ignavibacteriales bacterium; assembly: GCA_964612145.1. Lineage (GTDB taxonomy): Bacteria > Zixibacteria > MSB-5A5 > GN15 > FEB-12 > JAGNLV01. The sequence continues at coordinate 129,289 of CAZTBP010000011.1, forward strand.
GAGGAACGGTGAGACAGTATATCCGACAATGCGATCCAGCACGCGTCGGGCCTGCTGGGCGTTGACCAGGTTCATGTCTATTTCGCGCGGGTTGTTGATGGCGTCGACCACGGCGCCTTTGGTGATTTCGTTGAATGCGACGCGGTGAAAGACGGCTTTGCTGCCCGGGCGGATGTTGTTGGCGACATGCCACGCGATGGCCTCGCCTTCACGATCCGGGTCAGGTGCGAGGTAAATCGTATCCGCCTTTTTGGCGGCCTTCTTGAGTGCGGTGATTACCTTCTGCTTACCGTCGATGACGGTATAGTCCGGCTGGAAGTCGTTATTGACATCGACACCGAGTTTTGATTTCGGCAGGTCTATGATGTGCCCAATGGTCGCTACGATGTCAAAATCCTTGCCGAGAAAGCGTGCGAGGGTTTTTGATTTTGCGGGCGACTCAACGATTACGAGATTTTTAGCCATATACAGATTGTTGTCGGTTGGGCACGCGGAAAATTAACGGAGTATGTGAGTCTCTTTATCTATCGTTTGAACTTAACTTTGCCTTCGACGAGGTCGTTGAGTGCGACCATGGTGATTTTCCGGGAGTCGATATCGATTTCCGGATTCTCTTCCATCTGCTCCAGCAGCATGAGGCGCTTGGTGTTAAGCTTGCGGGAATATTTGGATGCAACGATCACGGCCTCGTAACGGTTGAGTCCCATTTTCTCAAGTTCTTCGGTCTGAATTTTTTTCACAGATGCCTCCTGTTTTGTAGGTGCCTTAACCGATTATGCTGTTTATTTGTTCCTTGGCGATCCTGTCTGTCCGGCAGTGATGAGACACGATCGCGGCCTCGACCTCCGTGACGGCGGTATCGAGATTTTCGTTAATAACGGCGTATTCAAATTTATCCCAGATCGTCATTTCACCCTTTGCGTTTTCAAATCTGACCTGCAGCTGATCGTCGGTTTCGGTTCCTCGGGCGCTGAGCCGATCCCGGAGGGCGGCCTCCGACGGCGGCAGGATAAATATAGTAATAGCATCAGGATAGGCCGCCTTTATTTTTTCCGCACCCTGAACATCGATATCCAGTAACATCACACCGCCTCGGGCCAGCGTCTGTTCGAGCGGCTCGCGCGGGGTGCCATAGTGATACAAGTGAACCTTGCAGTGTTCCGCAAAAAAATCGTCGTTGGCCTTTTGTTCGAATTCTTTTTGGCTGACAAAAAAGTATTCTCGTCCGTTTTCTTCGTCGGGACGCCGGTCGCGTGTTGTGTATGAGACTGAAAAGTCCCAGTCTTTATTGCGTTCCAGCAACTTACGGCAAATCGAAGATTTGCCGCCGCCGGAGGGCGACGATATAATAACGACTTTTCCCTTGGGAACGGATGACATATTGGTCAGGTTGCCTTCTATTCCACGTTCTGGACAAGTTCGCGGAGTTTTTCGATTTCTTCTTTGAGCGAAATAACAGCCCTGGTAATCGCTGCTTCGGTACATTTTGACGCGATGGTGTTGGCCTCGCGGTTCATTTCCTGGAGGATGAAATTCAGCCGTTTGCCGACCGGCTTGCCGGATTTGAGGTCGGCCTCGTACTGTTTAATGTGGGAGTCCATCCGGGTGCATTCTTCGGTGATATCGGAGCGGTCGGCCTGGAGGGCGACTTCCTGTTCGAGGCGGCCCGGGTCGATCTCGATTTCTTCGCGGATTTCATCGATACGGCTTCTGAGTCGTTCGCGGTAGCGCTCGACGGTCTGGCCAGCCTCTTGATCCACTTTTTTCGTTAGCTTCTTTATCTCCTTGAGCCGCTGCGACATATCGCGAGCCATCTCTTTGCCTTCCTTGGCGCGCATCCTGACCAGCGCCTTGAGAGCCTCTTGCACGACCCGCGACAGATGTTTCCAGATCACATCGTCATCGAAGGAAATGTCGTCGGCTTTGGCGACCTCCGGAAAGACCAGCAGGTCGCTGACAGTTACCTCGCCGCCGAGTTTAAGTTTCTTGTGGAGATCGTGCAATTGGGTGGCGTAGGCTTTGGCAGCTTTCTCATTAATAGCGAATTTCTCGGGGAGTTCATCGGATTCGGTGAAGCTTACATAGACATAGATTTTTCCCCGGCTGACCTGGGTACCGATAAGTTCCCGGATGCGGTGCTCGAGGGCGGAGAACTGGCGCGGCAGCCTGATAGAGCTTTCCAGGAAGCGATTGTTGACGCTGGAGACTTCGACACTGAAGTTGCCCAGCGGCGATTCTAGTTCGGCCTTGCCGAATCCGGTCATTGAGTTCATGCAATACACCTTATATGAAAAATCCAGCCTCAAAGAATAGGGGCCGGAATTGATTTGTCAACCGGTAAACTCAGACATCCGGATCACTTGTTGGATTTCTCGACAATACGGATGCGGTCGGTGTCAATCAGCGGGCCGGCGGCGGTATCGCGCAAAGCCGGTTCATCAAGGCTGGTGAGGCGGTACAGGGAGTCCTGAATCCGGGAGGCGGAGGTATGAATAGCATTGACTTTGTCTTTGATCTCCGGGTCGACATTGCCGTTGCCGGAGAGAATAAGCTCGGCCATGCCAAGGATGGTCATCAGGGGATTGGCAATTTCGTGGTGCAGTGTTCCGGCGGTTATTTTGACCAGATCGACCTGCCGGTGGCGGCGCCCGCGCAGGGAGAGCGTGTGTTTGCCTTCAGTCGGTCGATCGTGATGACAGACCTGTTGTATGACGCTTCTCAGTTCTTGCAGCAGTTCGGTTCCCCGGAAAATGGTTGCGGCGGCCCCGTCTTTTCGGACCTCGTCGGCCTGCCAGCGAGCGTCGCTGTCGGTGATGAAAACGAGCGGCGTGGACCTGGATTCATTGCTGAGGCGGCGAATAAGGGTAGGGGCGTTGTCGGAGTCGGGTTCATCGGCGACGATAACCAGATGAAATTGTCGGGACTGCGCCAGCTGTTCGGCCTCGACATACCGGTTGGTCATGGTAATTGCCGCGGTTGCGTATTCCTGTAGAAGCCAGTTGCGGAGACGTTTACACTCAACAGAGTTTGTGGCAACAATGAGTATGTGAGGTGAGCCGATCATAACGGTGGGAGGTCCCTAATTATGTGCCGCAGTGGGAACGACCAGCGTAAAGACGGTCGTGTCGTCGTTGGCTTCACACGTGAATCGCCCGCCAAGCTGGCGAACGAGCAGACGGGCGGCGGCAATGCCGAGGGCAGGCCTGCTTTCCGGCGTTTCGGAGTTGTCATGACTGTCAAGCCCGGTGCAGTCGGCATTCAGCGGCCCGGTGTAGCCCACCGAGGTTATGTTCATGGTGCAGATATTTTCGGCGATCTCCGCGTTGATTTTGACCGGCGCCCGGTTGCCGCCGTGTCGGGCGATATCGAGCAGGAGGTTTTCCAGAATCAGGTCGACAGCCCGGCGGCGGGCATTGATCTTCGGGAGCTTCTCGCCATTGTAGGCCAGCGGTGTTTCCGGATGGCGGCCGTTGATCATGTTGATTACGCGATGAACGGTCTGGCCGAGGTCGGTCAGTTCCGGGTTCGATTGCTCGTACGGAGTGGTCAGCACCTGATGGAGATTGTCCAGCGCTCCGGCGGTGTCGTCGATGTTGTCGGACAGGTTCTCGATAATGCCTCGGCTCTTGTCATTCAGATCCCCTGCGGCGGCGCGTGACAGGTCACGGACCAGACTTCCGGTGACGTTTAACGACGACTGCAGTGACTGTATGACCGGCGTCCAGAAGCGGGTCAGGTCGGCGGCGGTCAGGCCGTCGGCAGCCGGAACGAGAGCTACTACGGCGGTGAGATCATCGGGAGAGTCTGACAGGGCCAGTCGACCCAGCAGGCCGGGGTTGCCGTTTGGCAGCGCGACCGGCAGCAGGGAGGGAGGGGTGTTTTCATCGGTTTCGGACGGGTGGAAGAGATCGAGGACGGCGGCTTCGTTGAACGGGTCAGCCAGTGCGACCGCGAGATCACTGATATCACCGTCGATGTCGTCATTCTCCAGCAGGTTGGCTATAGCCGGGTTGTAGGCGGTGATTTTTCCGCGCGAGTCGGTCAGAATGGCGCCGATACCGAAACCGTCGAGGGCGCCGATAGTGAAGCGGATCGCCTCGGCCTCGCGGGTGGCGGCAGCGTGTTCCGGCGGTGCCACCAGGCGCTGGGCCAGGCTGAGGGCGAAGCGGGATCGGTCGGCGCAAAAGGCGATAGCCGTGTTATCCAGTTCGTTGTCAAACTGGAGACGAATCAAGTAGGTAGAATCATCGTCGAAGGCCAGCCGACCGAGTATTTCGTTTGGTGCGAGGCTATCCAGTTCGACAGCCTTTCGCACGCAGTCTTCGTCGGTAAAGTCAAAAATTTGTCCGGATCGGGCGACTTCAAGGTGAATCGGGCCGGGTTCACTGACGGCATCGGAGCCGGGTTTGGGTGATCCGGGTTCGGCAGCGCCGGCGCGATGTTCGAGTTTGTCTCCGCTGACGATATAGGCGTGCGCCTGCTTTGCTCCGGCAAACCGTTTGATATGCTGGAGGAAGCCGTGCCAGTCGGCGCAGATATCAACCGTTGTCAGGAAGTTGACGAATCGTCGATAGTCGGCGGTGTCGCCGGTTGGTTCGGGTTCGATGACCGGTTGATCGGTCTGAAATATCCACTGGAAATTGACGGGGTTGCCGGCGTTGAAGTTAAGCGAAACAATGGCGTTCAGCCGGATGGCCCGGTGGTTTTTGTCTATGAGGGTTAGAGCGGTGCTGTCGTAAAAGGTCTCGTAGTGGTTGCGGCGGGTGAGGATTTCGGTCACGACTGCGGCTGAAGGCTTGTCCAGGAAGTCAGCCAGCGGCTTGCCGAAGAGGTCTTCGCTTGGACAGCCGAGCAGCTGTTCGGTGCACTCGTCGATAAAGACAAAGCGACCTTTGAGATCGACTTTGCAGACGGCACAGCGAGTGATTACGCCGGCTTGTGATTCCCGCGTGCTTGTTGTCATGCTGCTACTTTCCGCGGATGCACAATTTGTTCCTGATTGGGTCGTTCGCCGATCCGGTTGGCCCGGCACGCCGCTTGCGGGACGAACGACTGTTTCTACCTACTACCTGATTGTATCGGACGCATGGGGAATTAATTGACCGGTTCCCATACGATTTCCCAACGACTTAAGCCGGATGGGGCAACGATATTCATGCCGGAAGGGAGATTCCCCTACACCGAGCAGCTAGCGTCGGTATGGCGGGAAAAGGTCGGCTGGGGGATAATAATGTGAACGTTTCGGACGGTGGCGCCAGATATTGTTTCGTCGCTCTACATCAGGGAGTAAGTGGTTGGGGTCAAGCACGATAGCAGTCAGAGGGCGGCTGAGACAGGGCAGGCAGAGCAGGACGTGATTTTCCTGGCCGGGATTCGTTATCAGTGTGTCGTAAAGTGTATCACTGCCGGCAAAAACGGTCGCCCACTCAAGGGCAAGGGTGTCATTAGTTGAGTTGAAGAGGTCGAAGTGAAGCGCGGGAAGCAGGGAGTCTCGGTTGTCGACCGAGTACAGGCTGTCACTGCAGCCGGCTGATGTAATCGCAATATCAAAAGTATTATAGAGATTGGCCATGTTCATCAGGCCGGGCACAGCGCCGAGGGTATCAAACGGCGGATAGGAGTGGTCGGACAGATCGGCCCGGGCGGCCAGCAGGTTCCAGACGGAATCGGACCCAAGTTGAGAGCGGCGGTACTGGAACCAGGTTGGTAGATGGCGGGTGACGAGGTCTGCGGCGGCGTTTGTTTCGAGACAGTCGTGGAGCGTTTGTTCAAGCAAGCCGAAGCCGCGGTATCGATCTGCGGCGGGAGCGTTTTCTCGGGCCAGCAGTGCGGCGTAGTAGGCTGTGCCGAGCCGAAGGCGCTCGCCGACCGGTTCGGAGGTCCGCAACGGTGGATTAAACCATCGTAAGGCAACCGCGGTCAGCAGCGCAGCACGAATATTCCCGGAGCCTTCGAGAGTTTCCGGCAACACGACCATCGGGCCGGGCGGCGACGAACAGAGGTCGATTTGTCCGGCGGCGATAGTCAGGTTATCGTACGGATAGTGGTCGATGTGCCCGGTGTAGAACGCGAGGGCTTCGATGGTAGACTTGACGACTGTTTTCCCCCACGTCGGGCGGAGTTCCTCCGGATAGAATACGCGCACCTGTGTCTGACCGGAAGATCCGATATCGATAATCGGTTCGCGCATCAGGATCAGCGGGAAACCTGGGACGGCATTAGCGGCAATGAAGTAGTTCTTATAGCCGCCATCGAAAACGGGGTTGTACGGTTCTCCCTGTGGCGTTCTCCCATGGAGGCGGGTGATATCATGAATGGTCCGATCGTCGCCCAGGTCTGGAAAAATTCCAAAGTGTTCTTTGTCGTTGATGAGCCGTCCGGGAAAAACGGCGGTCCAGGCGGAGTCTGTTTTGAGATTGATATCATAATGAGCAAATTCGCGAACTTGATTCATCTCCCCCACATACCACCGGCCATTGCGGTACGGCAGTATTTCGGGGTACCAGCGATTCCAGAGAGTGGTTTCTGCTCTATCATCGTCAACAGGGATACGGGCTTCGAATGTTACCAGGAAGCTTCCGCTGGCATACGGCGCCAACTGATTTGGGAGTGTTACGGTAAGGACGGAGTCATTCAGGCTTATATCCTCCTCGCTCAAGTGTACTCCGGCAAAGAGCAGTGAGTCTAATCGCAGGGCCCCGTTGTTGTCAAGCGCAACTGAAAAGCGAATTGAGCTTAAAGTGTCATGGGAGTTGTTGCGGTAGGTGACTCCGGCACGAGCACGGACTATGCCGGAATCGGGATTTACTGTGGCCTCGATTTCGTACAGAGCGCGCGGTACATGGATAGTCCCATCGTTATGGGGATGTCCCTGTGACCAGGCCGAGGCGGAAACGAAGATGCCTGCAAAGGTAAAGCATGCTGTGACGAGTCGGCGCATCGTTAGTCCTTCTTGAGCAGGTCCTTGATTTTATCGCCGGCGCCCTCGAGGATATTCTTTCCGGATTGTTCGACGACCGACTTCAGCGCCTCTTCGGCATTCAGTTTGAAAACCGGCTTGTCCAGAGTTCCTCCGACCTCAATCGGTACGGTGAGTCGGCCAATACTGTTGCTTCCACCGAGCAGATCTCCAACTGAACCAAGGAGATCTTTCCGGCCGAGGATCTTTCTGGTCATATCCTCGGTTAGCTTGATTGAGCCGGTATAATTAATGTCCCGACTGCTCTGGAATGAATAGAAACCGGTGATTTCCAGATCACCGATATTTCCCAGCGAGGTGGTCAGTTTGTCGAGTCGCACTTTGCCATCCTTCACTATGATATCGGTCGAAACGTTGCGAAGACTCTGCTCTCTATCGAGGGGTTCGCCGATAAGTTCCCCAATGGAATTGAGTGCTTCGTAGACCGCGCCGTCGGTGACAAGTCTGCCTTCCCGCATGGATGCATCGGAGTTCATTGTCAATGTCTGCCTTATCGTGTCCGGTACCCAGCCAGAGGCTTGATAGTTTCCGTCAAGATTGAATTTCCCATACAGATATCCGCCGAAGGGCGTAAAGCGCGAGACGAAATCATTGATTTCGATCTGGCTGGCATCGAAGTTGCCGTCGTACACGGGCCACCGGACGTCGTTGAAATCAACCTGCGTTTCACCGATGATGTCACCGCTGTAGACTTTGCCGATTACATTGTCCGCCGAAACAACTCGATCCTTGATAGTCAGATCCGCGGTGATGTTCGTAAACTCGACATCCATGTAAATCACGGTGTCAAAGTCGGCCGTCCCGGCGCCATCGACATTGGGCAACACCAGTGGGGGGATGGTATCAGCCGCGGCGGGCCCGCCGTCGCCCTCGGCTGTCGGCGATGTTTCCGGGAAGAGACTGTCGACGTTGAAGCGAGTAGAGGAGACGTGGAATGAGAGGAACGGCTTTTTCACGCGGCTTCGGTCGATTCCGTCCAGCGGCAAGAGATACGGGAACGGATCCCGCAGCGAACCGGTGAGGCTCAGGTCGCTGGTCCGAAAGCGTGCGATCAGGCGGTCGACTCGGATAGTATCGGGCACGATGGTCAGGTCGGTTTCAAAGTACTCAATCGGCTCGGCCAGGAGCGTGTCTTTGTAGGAACCATCGGTGATAGACATGCTACCTCGAATATGCAGTCCGGATGGTTCGATAATATCGCCGGCGAGCGTGAGGTCCATGGAGGCCATACCGGCAACCTCCGGGTCGCCCTCCGGCGGCAGCAGCGAGTTCAACATGGCGAGGTTGATATTGCCCTTCGCGGAACCGTCGACATACGGGTTGGGCGGCGCCGGTCCGGCCGTGTCGGCCATAAGATACGGAAGCAAGTCGTTGATGCGTCCCTGGAAAGAGAACGTTCCCGACGGCATCGAAGCATCGAAGCTGTTGACGCGCACCAGCCGGTTGTCGAAGTAGATATCGAGGCCGAAGGATTCAATCGGTTCCGGGATGAGATTGGACGAATACGCACCGTCGGCGACAGTGAGATTGCCGGACAGTTCGAGGCTGTCCGGGGTCGACATCGGACCGGCAATTTTCAGGGAGAAGGCGGCGTTGCCCGAAATATCCGTATTGCTTTCGGCCGGCAGAAAGGGTTTTGCAAAAGCGAGATTGAGTTCGCCGGATATCTCGGTGTTGACGGTCGGGTTGTCAAAATCCTGAATCCGAACAAAGCCTTTGAGCGGCTTGCCATCAAAGGTACCGTCTTCGATATTCAGGCGTACGTTGTCGGTTTTGAAATCAAGCATAGCGCGCGGGATGCGCAACTCACCCTCGACCTCGTTGTAGGCCAAGAGTACGTCGGAAAATGTCGCGTTGCCGGAATAGCCGAGGGGTACTTCAGCGGCGGCATTATACTGGAGGTCGGCGTCGAGAGTGAATTCCCCTTCGATAGTGTAGCCGTCAAGCAGGGTCAGTTGGGCCGGCGGCATCAGGGAAAAAAGGTCTCTGACCGCGACTTCTTTGGAGCGGAGGTTCCCCCGCGCGGTCATCGGGTCGGCGTGGGAAAGCTCGCCGGAGAGGTTGAATCTCAGGTCATTTATTTTCAGCTCCCCGTTGCTGAAAAGGAGTCTTTTCGCCTGCATGTCGTAGTCAGCGTTATAGCGAAGCTGCAGGGCGACCGACGGGACGGTATCTTCGCCAACGAACAAGAAAGAGTCAACGGCAAGGCGGCCGCTCGAGTGGTAAAATGCCTGGCGGGGGTTCTCCAGCGCAGTTGATAAATCCAGCCCGACCAATGTCATGGAAGTCTGTGCGGAATCATCGATAAAAGTGAGGCGTCCGTTGTTGATTTCGAGGCGGTCGAAACTGACTGCGATTGCGGCCGACTTGGCCTCGGACGGCATGTCTTTCGTAGGCTGGGCAGTGTCGGTTACGGGGAAGGAGAAGTTGTCACGGCCCGATTCAAGTTTGCGAAGGGTGATCTCGGGACGGTCGATGATGAGCCGATCAAGGCGGTAATCGCCGGAGAGCAGCGGCAGCAACTGCAGTTTGACATCGATCTCTTTTGCCGCCAGCAATTGGCCTTCATGGGGCCAGTCTTCAGGGTTGGCCACGGTAACATTGAGCAGTTCAATTCCGAGGCCGCCCCAGATGGAGACATCGACCCCGCCGACATCAATCGGGCGTCCCAGCGCTTTGGTGCCCTCCTCTATGGCATACTGTTTGGCTTTTTCGACCGGGAAAAACAGTTCTACGGCGGCTACGAGTAAGACTGCCAGGAGGATGACAATGGCGATGATCCAGGTGGCTATTCTTCGAAACTTGCTCATTTATCGACCTTTCCGTGTAGTGTCGTGAGTGGAACCTGTCCTTATATTCGACCCGCCCGGCGGGACAATCAAGAAAAAAGCGGGAGCTGTGTGGCTTGGGTGTATTCTATATAACCGCGAATTGTCCGGCAAGTTCAATTCTGCAGCGGAGACGGAGGCGTAAAAAAAGGTCGGCGAATTCCTTCGCCGACCGGCAGAAATGCTACCATATCCCCTCTTCAGATCTCATGGCTGTCACCGGGTTTAAGAATGACAACATCAGCATCTTTGGCCTTTTTCTTGAACTCCTGGGGATTGGCGGCGATAAGGTCCCAGGTGTCGTAGTGGAACGGAATGACCTGTTTCGGCTGGAGAAACTCGATCGCCTTGACGGCATCATCGATACCCATCGTAAAGTTATCGCCGATGGGGAGGAAGGCGAGGTCGATATCGTTCATTTCGCCGATGAGTTTCATGTCGAGGAACAGGCCGGTGTCACCGGGGTGGTAAATAGTTTTGCCGCCGATGTTGATGAGGAACCCGACCGGTGGGCCGGTGTAGCGGGAGGCGTCGGGTCCGGCGCCGCCGCCGTGGTGGGCGATGGTCAGTTTGACGCGCCCGAAGGGGAATTCATGCGCCCCGCCGACATGCATCGGGTGGGCATCGACGCCTTTGCCCTGAAACATGATAGCCAGTTCATTATTGGCTATGATCATGGCTTTGGTCCGTTTGGCAATTTCGACAGCGTCGCCGACATGGTCACCGTGGCCGTGAGTCACGAGGATAAAGTTGACATCGACATCATCCGCTTTCGCTGCGGCATTCGGGTTGTCGGTCAGGAATGGATCGACAATCAGCTTGTGGTCGCCTTCGGTTATGGTGACGCAGGAATGGCCGAGCCATGTTATTTTCGGCATGTTCCCTCCTTGGTATATGCGGTTTTCGATTTTGCTGTAGCGAAGGTAAAAAAGGGGATAACGAGGGCGATGTCAAGTCGGGGCGGGAGATCTGTCAAGGCAAAGTAGAAATGTCCGGTTTTTAGCAAGATAGAAATGTCCTAT
>CAZTBP010000012.1:0-137507 GCA_964612145.1 uncultured Ignavibacteriales bacterium
AATAGGACATTTCTATCTTGCTAAAAACCGGACATTTCTACTTTGCCTTGACAGCTGATGGGCTTATCATTGACAAATAGCTTCAAATAGTCTTTATTGTATGCTTCAGCGGCTGCCTGAGAGGAACATTCGGGCAGCCGTTGAGTTGTCAAGGGGGTGGTGGTGTCAGGCGGGGGCGCCCGACACTACGAAAAGAGACACCTGCCATGAATGGCAGGCCACCCCATGCACCGTAGGTGCGTGAGAGACGGGCGAAGAGTTAAGATTGCGTGGTCCGCGCCGCCGGCGCGTCTCTCACAGATGACGGATTCCAGAAGCTTGAGGTTATGAAGATACTTGATGTAGATCCCGGGTCGCCGCTGTTTGGCTATGTGCGGCCCGGTTATCGTGTGGTTTCGGTCAACGGGCGGGAAATTGCCGATACAATCGATTTCCGCTATAAAATTGCCGACGAGCATGTCAAAATCCGGTTCGCCGACCCGAAAGGGGCGGAGCTGGAGTTTGACTTCTCCGATGTCGACGCCTGGGAGTTAGGGATCACGCTGGATGACCGGAAGGTCAAGACGTGCAAATGCGACTGCATTTTTTGTTTTGTGGCGCAGCAGCCGGTTGGTATGCGTCGGTCGCTCTATGTCAAGGATGAGGACTATCGGCTATCGTTTACGCACGGGAATTTCATCACGTTGTCCAATATGACCGATGCCGATATCGAGCGGATTATCGAGCAGCGGCTCTCACCGATGTATATCTCGGTACACGTAACCGACGACCAGCTTCGGCGGTGTATGCTTCGCAACGAAAAGCTGGCCCCGATTATTCCGCGCCTGCGGCAGTTGACTTCCAACGGCATCACGGTTCATACGCAGGTAGTGCTGTGCCCGAATATCAACGACGGCCCGATGCTCGATAAGACGATTGAAGATCTCTCTAATTTGGCGCCGGATGTCGAGACGCTGGCGGTGGTGCCGGTCGGGCTGACGAAGTACCGTGAGGGGCAGGTCAACCTTCGGACTTACACGCGCGACGAGGCGCGGGCGGTAATCGATTATGTCGAGCGACGTCAGAAGGAGTTTCTCGAGCAGCATGGCACGAGGTTTGTCTGGCCGGCCGATGAGTTCTATGTTATCGCCGAGCGGGAATTCCCGCGCCGGTCGGAGTACGAGGAGATGTCGCAGTTCGAAAACGGTATCGGGATGGCGCGTGAGACGCTCTCCTGGTTCAATTATCGCCGTCGGCATCTCAAGAAGATCTGCAGCGACAAACGCGTGATGTTTTTGACCGGCGACTCGGCCCACCCGATGCTGGCGGACAATGTTGAACAGTATGTTCGTAATGAAGCGAACCTGGATCTTCGGATTCGTGCGGTCAAGAACGAGTTCTGGGGACACAGTGTGACCGTATCGGGACTGCTGTGTGGGCAGGATCTGCTTCGATATGCACGGGCGCACCATGACGAGTACGATGTGCTGGTGCTGCCGCCGAACTGTTTGAATGATGATAATCTCTTTTTGGACAACCTGACGCTGGCGCAGTTCCGGAATATCGTTAAGAAGCCGGTGCTGCTGGGGCAGTACAATATCGCCGAGTCGGTCAAAGAAGCATTCTCATGAATCTTCCCACGGTTGCCATAGTGGGGCAGCCCAATGTGGGCAAGTCCTCGCTGTTCAATCGTTTCATCCAGAGACAATTAGCCGTTGTCGATGAAACACCGGGCGTGACCCGCGACCGGAACTACTCGATGTGTGACTGGAACGGGGTGACCTTTCGGCTGATTGATACGGGCGGGATGGTCCCGGATGCCGTCGAAGAATTGGACCGGTTCATTTACGAGCAGACTGAGATCGCAATCGAGGAAGCGCAGGTAGTCCTGTTTGTCGTTGATACCAAAATCGGCGCGGACCATATCGATGAGGAGATAGCGCGTCGATTGTACAAGTCCGAGGTCCCGACAATCTTAGTTGCCAATAAGTGCGACAACGATGCGATGGAGCTGGAGACGTACGACTTCCTGCGGCTGGGACTCGGTGATCCGGTTCCGGTTTCGGCAACGGTTGGGCGGGGGACCGGAGATCTGCTGGATAAGATAGTGGAGATGTTTCCCGAGCCGGAAGAGGAAGAGGCAACGGGATCGGGTGTAATCCGGGTGGCGGTCGTGGGGCGGCCGAACGTAGGGAAGTCCTCGTTTATAAATAAGCTGACCGGTTCTGATCGGGCGATTGTTACGCCGATTGCCGGGACCACGCGCGATGCCGTTGATACTGAATTCGAATTCGAGGGTCAGCGTTATGTGCTGGTGGATACGGCGGGGCTGCGCAAACGGTTCAGGGTGCACGAGAATATCGAGTACTACACGACGCTTCGGACCTCGCGCGCGATTTCGTCGGCTGATGTCGCGGTCATTTTGATCGATGCCACCACCGGTATGACGACGCAGGATCAGCATGTGCTGGAGGATGTGATAGAGACGCGCCGGAGTGCCTTGCTGGCTATAAACAAGTGGGACCTGGTCCAAAAGGAGACCGGGGCGGCTGAGAAGTTTGCGCAGGAAGTAAATGGAGTATTGGCGCACTATGCCTTCTTACCGATGGTGTTCATTTCGGCACTGACCGGCCAGCGGGTGCCGAAGGTGTTGTCGCTGGTGAAGACGGTGTATGAGAGGACGCAGCGGAAAATATCGACCTCGGAGTTAAACGACTTTCTCGAGGCGACGGTGGCGCGAAATCACCCGCCGGCGAGAAAAGGTAAGTACATTAAGCTGAATTACATAACGCAGACGTCGGTAGGGCCGCCGACGTTTGTGGTTTTTGCGAATCATCCGACTTTGATCGACAAGTCCTGGATTCATTATTTCTCGAATCGGCTTCGGGAGGAGTACGATTTCGAGGGTGTTCCATTTCGCGTCAAGTTTCGACGCAAGTAATCTGCCTAATTCTTCAGGCTTAATTGCCGCAACGGGTTGCCGATACATAAGGTATGGCAACGCAGCCCGACATGCCGGCCTCGCGCGAGGACGTCTCCGATATTCTTGCCGCCCGAACCGCTGAGCTCCGTGATTTAGCGACCATGGGAGCAGTGATTACGTCGATACACGATATCGATGCTGTACTTTCGGTGGTGATGGACATGGCGGTGCGGCTGGTAAACGGCGAAGTCGGGTTGATTATGCTCGACGAGGGGGAGGGACTGAAGACCAGGATCTCGTGGGGGGTGCAGGAGGAGTTCGTTCGCGATCTTCTCTACCAGGACGACCGGGATCTTGCCAGCTACTGTCATGAGACCGGTGAGGGGATTGCGCTGTCTGATCTTGATATCACCGATGAGGTCGGCCGGCATGTGTCCTCGGTTGTGTGCGTGCCGATTAAAACCTCGCATCGAGCCCATGGCGCCATGATCATCATCAACAAGACGCACGGCACCGGGTTTACCGACGAAGAAAAGGACCGGCTGGCGATGCTGCTTAACTTCGTGGCGGTGGCGATAGACAATGCACGGCTTATGCAGGAACAGTTGCGTCGGCAAAAGATCGAGCACGAGATGGCCATTGCCCGCCAGGTACAGGAGACGATTCTGCCCCAGGAACTGGATGGAATCGCCAAGGTGGAGATCGGGGTAGCGTACTATCCCGCGCGGGAGGTTGGGGGTGATTTCTATGATATCCGGCGGCTGTCGGACAACGAGTTCATTATTGTTATGGGCGACGTATCCAACAAGGGTGTTCCGGCGGCGCTGGTGATGTCGGCGGCGGCAGGCATAATGAAGTCGCGGTTGGATATCAATCCGACGATTGCGATGAACGAGCTGGCCGGCTGCCTGAATGATATACTTGTGAACGATATAATCCGGCACCGGGAAATGTTCATCACCCTGTTTTTTGCCAAGTTTGACCTCGCAGCGGGCGAGGTAACGTATTGCAACGCCGGGCACCTGCCTGGTTTGTTGTGGAGTGCACGGCATCAGCAGGTCCATCAGCTGGCCGAGGGTGGTCCAATTGTGGGGCAATTTCCGGATATACCGTTCAAGCTCGGCAGCCATTCGACTGGGTCGGGTGACCGGCTGTTCCTGTTCACGGATGGGCTGACTGAGGCTGAGGACGCCTCCGGCGCGCTGTTTGGCCGCGAACGGGCCGAGCAGGTTTTCACTGCCGAGATACAGCTTCCTCCGCAGGTTTTTTGCGTCAGGGTAAAAGAGTGGGTTGACCAGTTTACGAAGGGATCCTCCGAAGACTCCCGTGATGATTTTACGCTTCTTGAGGTGGAGGTCAAATGAGTAACTCGGAATACTCTTTCACGTACCCGTCGGTCCTGGAGTCAGAAAACCGGTTCTATCGCGATATGATGTCGATACCGGAGATTCGGCAGATGACAACGGACTGCCGTCATGGCGTGCTGCTTGTGATTTCTGAGGCGTTCACGAACGCGTTAGAGCATGGTAACCGGTTCGATGCAAACAAGATAATAAAAGTCAGCCTGATGGTAACGGAATTAGATATAGTAGCCGATATAGTCGATGAAGGAGAAATGGGGCTGGAGCGGCTGGACCATAAGGAGCCATCGAACTGGATGGCCGAGGACGGTCGCGGGCTGGCACTCATTCGGCACTATGCAGACGATGTTCACTATTCGCATGCCGACGGCGGCGGGCTTAAAGTGACGGTTCGTTTTAGCCGAAAAGACAAGAAGATAGGACAAACATAATTACCACTTTTGGAGGATATCATGGATATCAACGTTGATCAGCTGGGAAACGTAACCGTGCTGCGTCTCAAGGGTCGTCTCGACCTGGCCAGCGGCTCGGAACTCAAGGAAAAGGCGAAGGAACTATTCGCTGACGATAAGACTACGGTGCACTTGAATCTCGAGGGAGTCGAATTCATTAACAGTTCCGGGCTGGGCGCCCTGGTTTCGACCATGAAAGAAACGCGCGTTCGCAAGGGCCGTCTGACGCTGTCGAATCTGGCCAGCTACGTCCAGGAGATATTTGATATCACGCAGCTGTCGCATATTTTCGAAATCTTCGGCACCGAAGAAGAGGCGCTGAGTTCCTACACCAAAAGTGCGGTTACAGACTAATTTCGCGGTTCACCGTGTAATGGGGGTTCTGTGGAATGACTGAAGTCATTGACCGAATCGGAGAGCTGCTCAACAGGCTCCAGTCCCCGGACTTTTACGCCCGGGAGGAGGCAGTGCGCGAGCTGGCGACTTATGACAAGGATGAAGCGGTGGCCGGCCTGGTGCTGGCGCTGGAGGATGCCGATCTGGGTATCCGGGAGCTGGCCGCCGATATGCTGGTCGGCATGCAGAGACCAATCGCTGCCCAGTTGTTGATTCGTTTTCTCGGGCATGGCGATATTGGAACGCGCAATCTCGCGGCTGAGATCCTTGTCAAAATCGGCCGGCCCGCAGTCGAGCCGCTGCTGGACAATATCGAGGATGACGATCCGGATGTCCGGAAGTTTATTGTCGATGTAATCGGGTTGATCAAGGACACGCGGGCGGTTGACCATATCTGCAGCCGGTTGGCTGACGACAACGCCAATGTTGTCTGTTCGGCAGCCGAAGCGCTCGGAGAAATAGGGTCGCCAGAGGCGGTTGCTCCGCTGCTTGAGGCGTATGACCGGCTGGAAGACACCCGGATGCAGATTCTCGAGGCGCTGGGAAAGATAGGTCACGAGTCGGCGCTGGAGCATCTGTACCGCTGTCTGGAGTCGGATGATCCGATGGTGTTGTTTGCTTCGATTGAGGCTATCGGCAATATCGGCCGTGAAGAGTCCGTCGAAAAGCTGGCGGCGTTTCTTGATGGCGATGATACGATCGCCGAGACGGCGCTCGCGGCCATAATAAATGTAAGTGCCGAGAATGGATTTCGGCTCGACCTGGATCTCCCCCTGGACCGGTTTGTAGACTACCTGTTTGAGCGGGTAGCGCGGGGTGATAAGAAAATTACAGAATTTACATTGAACCGGATGTCCCATTGGTACGGCAGCAAGGTCCTCAATTCGTTGCTGAATGTCCTGGAGACGGTTGAAGATCAGGAGCTGGATCGGATCAAAACCGTTCTGCACGAGGCCGGGCCCTCAGCGGCCAAGTTGATGCTGGAGCGGTTCTCGGAGGTGGGCCCCCGGACCCGATCGATCTTCCTCGATGTGTTTGCCGGCTTTGCTGACCATGACATCGCCTGTGGACTCTCACAGTTTGCCGACGACGAAGATGAAGTCGTGCGCCAGAAGGTAGCAATGGTCCTCGGTCGCTCGGGTTGCGAGGAAGCTACTCCGATACTGCGCCGTCTGGCGATGGATGAAGTCGGCCATGTCCGGTCCTCGGCGTTTACCGCCCTGGGCTGGTTGTCCAGAGAGCAGGAGGTTGATTTTCTGTTCAACGGTCTGGCCGATCAATACCCGGATGTTCGGGAAGCAGCTATGGGGGCGTTGATATTAGTCAGCGGCCCGAAGGTCGTCGCCAAGTTCACTGCGGACCTTTACCATGAAAGTCCGGAACGCCAGCGTTTGGCAGTGACGGCGCTGGGAATGATCGGGGAACCGGACGTTGTCAACCCACTCATCAAAGCCGTGAATCATCCTGAGGCGCAGGTTCGCAAGTCCGCAATTGAGACGCTGACCCGGATGAAGCAGCCGATTGACCCGGCGCCATTAGTTGTGGCGTTGAGCGATGAAGACGTTTCGGTGCGGAAAGCGGCGGTAACGGCGCTGACGGTGCTTCAGGGTGAGGACGCCGTGCACGAGATCCGATTCCTGCTGCAGGATCCGGATGTCTGGCTGCGGTACCATACGATTAACGCCCTGGGGTCGCTCCAGTCACCACGTTTTGGTGACCTGTTGATGCCGCTCTTGTCCGACGAACAGGATATCGTGCGGATAGCGGCCACCAATGCGCTGGCCCGGATGGGCTGCACGCAGGCCCTGCCTATGATCCGGGAGTTTGTGTCGGACAAAAATGACGACCTGGCCCGTGCGGCCCGGGACGCTGTAGATGCTCTGGAAGGAGTACGATAGATGCCGCAACATTCAATATTGATTGTCGACGATGAACTGCTGATACGCGACTTGTTGTACGACTTTTTCCAGGGTCAGGGCTGGGAGACCTCGGTTGCCGACAGTGGCGAAAAGGCGCTGGACATCCTGGGCGTCCGCCAGGTGGATTTGGTGCTCAGCGATATTCGGATGCCGGGGATGGACGGTTTACAATTAACGGAGGAACTGCGCGAATCGCACCCGGAGATCCCGGTCGTGCTGATGACCGGGTATCCGTCGGTGGACACCGCCGTCGCGGCCCTTCGCCAGCGAGTGGCCGATTATGTCACCAAGCCGTTTAACATCAACGCACTTTATAAGCTAATTGCTGCTCACCTCAAGGAGCGAAGAGAAGAAAAACACAGGAGTGACTGAGCAGTTATGAACGAGCCGGAAAGACAGCGGATATTGGTGGTCGATCGGGAGGATGGGACGCGGAAATACGTCTGCGAATATCTGAATAAGCTCGGGTACGCGACTGACAGTACCGGCAGTTCCGTCGAGGCGATGACGATGATAGGGGAGCATCAGTATGCCACGGTCCTTATCGACTCCGAGCTCGACGCCGAGCTCGACGCCGACGGTGAGAACACAATCTCGGTTCACCTGCTCAAGGAGTATCCCGCGACTCCGGTAATTATCCTCTCATCGGAGCCTTCCGTGCGAACTGTGATTGCCTCGCTGCGACAGGGCGTATTTGACTTTGTTATCAAGCCCTACGAGTTATCAGACCTCTCACACATCATACCGCGTGCGATTCAGGCCAGTAAAGATACGATCCGGGCGCAGAGTATCGCATCGGATTGTCGCATTCGGTCGCAGAGGACGTTTGAACTGGTAGATACTACTACGGCGGTCACGCGTCAGAGGCCCGATAAAGATACATCAGAAATGGACGGGGGCGTTGCTGGAGACAGGCCGGTAACCTGATTCGACCGGCGGTCGGCCGGACTGGCGGGCGCCACAAGTCAGTAAAAGGGGACATGGAAACAACGGACGGAAAAACAATGTTGACGGGACCCGGCCAAGAGTCTGCGATGACGCAGGAGGAATTCGAGATGATTCGTGATTTCATCCACGAAAAATCCGGTATGTTCTTTGCGGAGAGCAAGATGTACCTGGTCCAGAACCGTCTTACCAGGCGCATGGCGGATCTCTCGATAAAAACGTATAGGGATTACTTCTACCACGTCAAGTATGACAGTTCTCAGCGCGAGTTCCAGCAGCTGATGAACATCATGACGACAAACGAGACCAGTTTTTACCGCAATGAGCCACAGCTGTTGTCGTTCGGGTCGGAAGTATTGCCGCTGATAATGGAGCAGAAAGAAAAGGCGCGGCTGCCCAGGACGATCAGAATATGGTCGGCGGGCTGCTCGACCGGCGAGGAGCCGTACACCCTGGCGATGATACTGCTGGAGCACTTTCGTGTGAAACGAGGGTGGACCGCTGAGATTATCGCGCATGATATTTCGGAAAGCGTTCTCCAGCGGGCGCGTCGGGGCGAATACCAGGGCATCACGATGCGCAATGTGCCGGCGCACATTATTAATAGCTACTTCGATCGAAACGGTGAGGTTTACACGGTGAAGCCCGCGGTCAAGGCGCTGGTAAAATTCGGGTTGATCAATCTCAACGATTCCCGGATGCTGTCGCTGAACACGAATTTCGATGCGATTTTCTGCCGCAACGTGATGATTTACTTTTCAGATGAGGTCAAGAAGTCGATTGTTCGCGGCTTCTTTAACGCGCTAAGGCCCGGAGGATTTTTCTATATCGGTCATTCCGAAACGCTTCACGGAATCAGTAAGGCGTTTAAGCTGGTGTACCTTAAGAACGCGCTGGTTTACCAGAAGGAAGCGGTTGGGGCCGGCGCGACGTCGAGCTCGACTCGCCCGGCGGCGGCGACAGGTACGATACCGTCGACAGCGGACAGCGGAAGCGGCGCCGGGAAGGCGATGGACCTTCTGACCAGGGTCCGAGCAGGGTCAGGACAGGGACAATAAATTAGTAGAGATAGAAGGTAACTGTTATGTCGCAGACGATACTCGTAGTAGACGATTCCCCGACCGTGGTGAAGTTCGTTTCGTTCTCGCTGCAGACCAAGGGATACAGCGTGTTGACGGCATGCGACGGCATGGATGCGATCGAGAAAATCTCGACCACCCAGGATGATATCGCTCTGGTCATCACCGATCTGAATATGCCGAATCTCGACGGCTACAGTCTGATCGATACCCTTCGGCAAAGCGAGAAGCATGCTACCACACCGATTATCATTCTTTCGTCGGAAGACGGGGATGACGATCGCGACCGGGGAATGAAGGTGGGTGCTAGTTCGTACCTGGTCAAGCCGTTCAAGTCATCGCTGCTGTTAAGCGAAGTAGCGAAACATTTGCAAACAAGAAGTATAGTGAAATAAGCAAGGAGGCATTGTGGCTGATCTGAAAATCCTCGCAGTCGATGACAGTCCCACTATGCGGCGGATCATCATCAACACGCTCAAGCGAGCCGGCTACCAGGATGTTGTCGAGGCAACTGACGGGAAAGACGCGATCGCCAAACTCAAAGTCGAAAAAGTTAACTTCGTTATTACCGACTGGAACATGCCGGAAATGGACGGCCTGGAATTCGTGCAGACGCTGCGCGGTTCCGAAGAGTACAAGGCGCTTCCGGTCCTGATGGTGACGACGCGGTCGGTCAAGGACGACATCGTGGAAGCGTTGAAAGCCGGCGTGAATAACTACATCGTGAAGCCTTTCACGCCCGAGACATTAAAACAGAAAATTGAACAGGTTTTGGCCGGGTAATCGGCAGTGGTGCAAGGAGTGCAACATCATGGCTAACGAGAAGCTCTACGTCAAGATGCAGGAGGAAGTAGCCGCCCTGGCCTCATCCATCAACGACATCGTGACGAAATTCAGGTCGCTGCAAAACCCGCTGACCGAGTCTCATGATCGGGTGCCGCAAGCGACAGAACAGCTGGACAAGATCAGCGCCCAGACCGAAGCCGCGGCGCACCAGATGCTGGATCGTATCGAGGGCATCACACAGCGCGAGGAAGAGGTCATGGACGGCCTGATTCGGATTAAGGAACTTGTGTCAGAGAACAAGGTGGCGGAGATACCCGGTCTGGTGGATGACCTGCACGAGAAGGCGAACACATCGTGCAACGACGCATTCCTCATTATGGATGCGCTGCAGTTTCAGGATATTACGGCGCAGCAAATGGACCACGCGGCGTCGCTTCTGGAAGATGTACAAACGCGTCTCGGCCAGATCATGTCGGTTATCAGCGGACAGGATTCAACTGGGGAGGACGAGACTGAAGGGAAGCCGTCCAAAACCAGAGCGTTTGACCCGCATGCGGATCTGGGCGACAAACAGACGCTTCAGGCGGATATCGACAACCTCTTTGCGAAGAAGAAATAGTCGGTATGCGGAGGCTGTATACAAATGAGTGACGAATTTGACCTGCAACAGGATGAAATGCGGGAAATTATCGATGATTTCCTGGTCGAGGCCGATGAGCTGGTAGCATCGCTGGATAACAACTTCGTGAAGCTGGAAACCTCCCCGGAGGACTTGGACCTTCTCAACGAGATTTTCCGAGCGGCCCACACGATCAAGGGAACGTCAAGTTTTTTGGGTTTTGAGCAGGTGACAACACTCACCCACCGGATGGAGGATATCCTCAACAAACTCCGGAAGGGTGAAATGACGCTTACCACGGAGATCATGGATATCCTGCTCCAATCGCTGGACATTCTCAAGACGCTGCTTGACAAGGTGAGGGAGGGGGATCTCTCAGAAGAAAATCTGAGCGATATCCTCAGCCGGCTGGGGGCCACGCTTGAGGACGACGGCGAAGCGGCGGCACAGGAAGAACTGTCGGCAGGCGTCGTCGACGAACTGCCCGAGGTGCCGCAGAAAAATGAGCCAACTGAGGATTCGGATGAAAAACTGCTGGCCACTCTGGCGAAGCAGGTTGACGGCGGCCCGTCGGGTACGTCATCGACTTCGGATCCGGAGCCGGCGGCGACAGCAACAGCTGCGCCTCCGGCCGAGCAGTCAGAAGAACCGGCTAAAGCGTCGGCGCCGAGAAAACACGTCGACTCGACCATCCGGGTCGATGTCGAGCGGCTGGATTCTCTGATGAATATGGTCGGTGAACTGGTGCTGGGCCGCAACAGCCTGGTGCAGTCGATCGGCAGGCTTCAGGCGGAGCACGAGGGTGAGTTTGAACTGGAGGCAGTCAGCCAGGCGGCGGTCGCAGTGAATTTCATTACGACTGAACTTCAGATGTCAGTCATGAAGATGCGGATGCAGCCGGTGGGGAAGGTCTTCAATCGCTTCCCGCGGCTGGTTCGTGACCTGGCCCGTGATGCCAGTAAGAAAATTGAGCTGCAGATATCGGGTGAAAGTACTGAACTGGACAAGTCCGTGATTGAAGAGATCGGTGATCCGCTGGTGCATATTATCCGGAATTCCTGCGACCACGGCCTGGAGACGCCGAATGAGCGGGTTGCCAAAGGCAAGCCGGAAACCGGGACAGTCTGGCTGGCGGCATCTCAGGAAGGCTCCAATATTGTGATTAAAGTCAGCGACGATGGTCGCGGCTTTGATGTCGATGCTATCCGCGACAAGGCGGTCGAACGAGGCCTTGCCACCCGCGCCGATGTTGAGCGGATGGCCGACCGCGAGATATTCAACTACATCTTCCAGGCTGGTTTCTCTACCGCGAAGAAGATTACCGACGTCTCCGGCCGCGGGGTTGGCATGGACGTGGTTCGGAGCAATATCGAGAAGCTCAACGGCATGATCGAGTTGAGTTCCGAAAAGGATAAGGGCACGACAATCACGATCAAACTGCCGCTGACGCTGGCGATTATTCAGGGTCTGCTGGTGCAGTGCGAGAGTGAAGTCTTTATCCTGCCGTTGTCCTCGGTTGTAGAAACGGTCAAGACCGAACAGTCTGATATTCACTACATGAACAAGCGTCCGGTGCTCTGTCTTCGCGACGAAATCATCCCGATCGTAAATTTGTCGCGGATGCTTCGCCAGGGAGCGGATAGCTTCGTACTGACCGAATTGCCGTACATCGTGATAGTTGGTCTGGCGGAGAAGAAGCTAGGCCTGATTGTCGATCGGTTCCTCGGTCAGGAAGAGGTCGTAATCAAGTCGCTGGGTTCGTATCTCGGTTCAACCGAGGGAGTGGCCGGTGCGACGATTCTCGGCGACGGGCGGATCCGCTTGATTGTCGATATTGTCGGGTTGTTTAACCTGGCCAGAAAAGCCAACTAATGGAAAGCCATCGCTCATGACAGGAATCACAACAGGCCGTCGCATTCGGGTGCTGGTGGTGGATGATTCCGCTTTCATGCGGAAGGCGCTGACTATGATGCTCGAATCCGATCCGGCTATCGAGGTTATCGGAACGGCGCGGGACGGTGAAGAGGGGATCGACAAGGTCAGGCGACTCAAGCCGGACCTGGTCACGATGGATATAGAGATGCCTCGTATGGACGGCCTGGCCGCCCTGCGACAGATCATGCTCAATAACCCGGTTCCGGTGATGATGATATCATCGCTGACAACCGACGGGGCACAGGCGACGCTTGAGGCTCTGGAGATGGGGGCAGTGGATTTCATCCCCAAGGCGCTTTCGTATGTGAGTCTCGATATTGTCAAGATCAAGGACGATCTGCTGGCGAAGATCAAGGATATCGTCAGCCGCAAATCCATTCTCATGTCGCGGCATCGGCTCCAGCGCAGCCCGACGGTGACCAAACCAAGTGCGGTCACGCGATCGGCCCAGGCGCCCTCGACGCCGGCCAGGGCGGTCAGGAAGCGGAATCATCAGGTTTCGCTGGTCGCGATTGGATCATCAACCGGCGGCCCGCCGGCTCTTCAACAGATAATCCCGCGTCTGCCGCGCAATTTCCCGGTGGGGATCATTATTGCCCAGCATATGCCCCCGATCTTTACCAAGTCACTGGCTGATCGGCTCAACGGTCTGTCGCAAGTAACGGTGCGTGAAGCGGAAGACGGCGAGCAGGTCCAGCCGGGCCTGGTCCTTATTGCGCCGGGCGGACAGCACATGACCGTGAAGAAGTACGGCGCTCGATCAACGGTCGTCGTTTCTTCCGAGCCGGCCGATACGCTGTATCACCCGTGCGTGGATGTAACCATGAATTCGGTTGCGGAAGCTTATGGCGGGGCGGCGCTGGGCGTGATTCTGACCGGCATGGGCAACAACGGCGCTAAAGGGATTGAGCTGCTCAAGAGCAAGGGGGGGGTTGTGATTGCACAGAACGAGCAGACCTGCGTGGTCTACGGCATGCCGCGGGCAGTTATCGACGCCGGCCTGGCAGACATCGTCGCGCCGATCGACGATCTCGTTGATGACATTGTCAGTTTTTTCTAAGCTTAAAGTTTTTGTTGCAATAGCGCTCTCACGGGTCTAGTTTCGGATTCGTGAAAGATGGACGACTGCATCATGGATGATAGCCGAAACAACACCTCTGAAACGGTGCTGGAGGCAGACGAAGTCTCGCGCTTTGCGGACTCGTACGCATCGTTTAATAGAATTGTTAACTCCCTTCAGCGCAAATACATTAAGCTCGAAGAGGAGTTTACTATCCAGCACCGGGAGTTGGCTGAGGCCAACCAGAAACTGGTAAAGCTGACCGAACACAACCTTGGTGTTACGGAATTTCTCAACAGCATCCTTAACTCGATTTCAGCCGGTGTTATTGCGGTCGACAGCCAGGGCATGGTGACCCATTTCAACAAAGCGGCATCGCGCATTTTGGGCATTCCCCCGAGGGAACCGCTGGGGAAGAAATATCGCGACTGCATCCCGCCCGGGGCACCATCCAACGCCAACGCTCTTCGGTCCGCCGAACGGGCCCAGGCGGTTGAATCGACCGAACGGGTGATCGAGCAGGAGGACAACACCCGGCTGCATTTGTCGGTCTCAACGGCCGTGTTACGCGGCAGCAGGGGTGAGCCGACCGGCGCGGTCGAGGTTTTTCACGACCTGACCAAGATGAAACGAATGGAGCAGGAATTCGCCCGGCTGAACACGCTGGCGGTGCTGGGTGAGATGGCGGCAACCATCGCCCACGAAGTGCGGAACCCGCTCTCCGGTATCGGAGGTTTTGCCGCCCTGCTGGAACGGGATCTCGACGAAGATGAGCAGAAGAAGAAGCTGGCGGGCAAAATTATTCGAGGCGTCGATACGCTCAACAACCTCGTGACCAGCCTGTTAAATTACGCTCGATTTGATGAGACGAAAAAGGAAAAGATTGGGTTTGATGAGTTCCTGGCGACAACGATTCAGCAGTACCGCCGGGAGGATCCCGACCGGTTGGAGAATGTCGCGCTGGAAATTCGTCGGCCCGGTGAGCCGAACCAAGGCGTGCCGGAAGTAGAGGTCGACCGGATGCTGCTTCGGCAGGTATTCTTTAATGTGCTGAACAATGCCGTGGAAGCGATGCGTAACTCCGGCAAGATCGAAATAGACTACTGGGTGCTGCCGCGTCAGTCGGCAACGAAACAGTATGGTGACAAGATGCTGCTGGGACTGGATGAAACGGTACTGGAAGCGTCGGTAAAAGATACCGGTCCGGGGATCGATGCAGACTATATCGAAAAGATCTTTTCTCCGTTTTTCACGACTCGCAGTAAAGGCAACGGACTGGGCCTGGCGGTCGCATGGAAGGTCATGAAAGCGCACGGCGGCGATATTGTCGCCGAGAACTGCGAAAACGGCGGGGCACACTTCAGGGTGCTGCTGCCGGTCAAACTCGATTTTGCAAACAGGGAGCGTTAGCATGAAGTATTCCGTCCTGGTAGTCGATGACGACAAACTTGTGAACGAATTCCTCGAAGAGGTTATCGAGCGCGAGGGTTACGTTTGCACCGCCGTGCACTCCGGTGAAGAAGCGGTGGCTGCCTTCAATGAAAAGACGTTCGATATCGTGTTGACGGATCTCAAGATGGACGGAATGAACGGTCTGGAGCTGATCCAGAAGATCAAGAACTTTAGCCCGGAATCAGTGGTGATCATGATGACCGCCTATGGTACTATCGATACCGCCGTCAAGGCAATCAAGTACGGCGCTTATGATTTCCTTCTCAAGCCGGTGCGGCCGGAGACGCTGCAGCACCTTCTTTCCCGGGTGACCGAGATGATTTCGCTGCGGGAAGAAAATGAGATCATGCGCAAGGACCTTACCGAGAAATTCCACAATATCGTGGGCAAGTCCAAGGCGATGCGCGAGGTGTTCGAACTGATTCAGTCGATCAGCAGGGCGCGATCGACGGTCATGATTACCGGCGGGTCTGGGACCGGCAAAGAAATGGTGGCCCGAGCTATTCACTACAGTTCCAATCGGGCAGAAAAGCCGTTTGTGAAGCTGAACTGCGCAGCGCTCCCTGAGAACCTGGTTGAATCCGAGCTTTTCGGCTACGAAAAGGGTGCGTTTACCGACGCGAAAAAGACCAACCGGGGAAGATTTGAGCTGGCCGACGGCGGGACGCTCCTGCTGGATGAAATCTCCGAGATGCCGGCCAACCTTCAGTCAAAATTACTGCGGGTGATTCAGGAGCGGGAGTTTGAACGGGTCGGGTCGAGCCAGACGATTCAGGTCGATGTCAGGTTGATTGCAACCTCGAACCGTGACCTGAAAAAATTCATCGCCGATGGCAGGTTCCGTGAGGACTTGTTTTATCGTTTGAATGTTATCCCTCTCCATCTTAGTGCCCTGGAGGACCGAAAGGAAGATATCCCGCTGCTGGTTGAGCATTTCATCCAGAAGTACAACCAGGAAAATGAGCGCAGTGTCAAAGGCGTCGAGCCGGCGGCGATGCGTTTGCTCATGAGTTACCACTGGCCGGGCAATGTTCGGGAACTGGAGAATTATATTGAGCGGGCGGTGGTGACCGGCAACAACGAGATGCTGACCGAGGATGATTTCCCGACCGAGTTGGCCCTGGGACGGATTGCCGACGATGTTTCCGGGCTTCGGATTCCGATGAAGCTGGAAGAGGGCAACAAGTTCCTGATACTGAAGACTCTTGAAAAGTACAACGGGAACAAGACCCGGGCGGCCGAGGCGCTGGGTATTTCGCCCCGGACCATCCGCAATAAACTGGCTGAATACGGCGACATGTCCAATTTCTGAGCAGTTTGTCCAAGGTGCTATAACACCGAGGTTTAGCGCCTGACCCTGACTCTACTAATCAACCCATATGCCGATAGATGTAGCAGGCGGGGTATGGTACGTCCCGTCCAACCTGCATTTAGGCCGTAAAGCGGCAATGGGTGACTATGGATCTGGCGACCTTGTTAGGACTAATTATTGCGTTCGGTGCTGTGGGCGGATCGTATCTCATGGAAGGGGGTACGTGGGACTCCGTCTTTTTGACCGCGCCGATTTTGATCGTGGTCGGTGGTACGCTTGGTGCCACGACGGTCACGACCTCGGTCGACACTGTCATGCGCATTCCGCATTTTCTACGGGTCGCTTTCTTCGGGCGTTCACACCGGTTCAACGATACTATCGAAAATATTGTCAAGCTGTCTGAGAAAGCTCGCCGGGAAGGAATTCTCGGCCTGGAAAACGACCTGGCCGAGATTCAAAATCCGTTTTTCCGAAAGGCTGTCAGGCTGGTTATTGACGGTACCGCGGTCGAGTCGCTGCGGGAAATCCTCGAAACAGAAATCGCCTATCTCGAGGAGCGCCACAAACGCGGTATTACGTTTTTTCAGAAGGCGGGCGGCTACGCTCCGACGATGGGGATCCTGGGTACGGTGCTGGGGCTGGTTCATACGCTGGGAAACACGGCTGACGCCTCTAAGATGGCCGGGCATATCGCGGCGGCCTTTATCGCGACCCTGTGGGGGGTCGGGCTGGCGAATCTCGTTCTCCTGCCGATAGCAGACAAACTGCGAATGCGGCATGAGGAGGAAATAGCCCACCTGGAGCTCATCCTGGAAGGGATCGTGTCGCTCCAAAGCGGTGAGAATCCTCGTTACATCCGCACCCGACTGCTCGCCTTTATTGCACCAATCCACCGCTCGCACGAGGACTAAGCCATGCGCCGTTTCCGCCGTCGACCGGAGGACCAGGAAAATCACGAGCGCTGGCTGCTGACCTACGCCGATTTGATCACGCTGCTGCTGGCATTTTTCGTCGTGATGTATTCAATGTCGCAGGTTGATGCCAAGCGGTTCGGGCAGATGGCCAAGGCATTGCACGGGATTCTCAAGGGCGGGGAGAGTGTACTCAATCACGATCAGCAGCAGCCGCAGCTGGAGGGCCACGGCCTGCTTAAATTAGGCAACCTTCGGATGCTGCAGGCACGCGTCGAGCAGCGATTCAAAGGAATCGAGCGACTTGATGAGGTCTCCAGCGAGATAACCGAGCGCGGCCTGGTGATTCATATTGTTGACCGGGCGCTGTTCGATGAGGGTGAGGCCGATTTGGAATCGCAGGCGATTGAGGTGCTTGACCTGATCCACGACGAGATAGCCGAGATGCCGAACCATGTGCGGATCGAGGGGCACACCGATGACCGCCAGATCAGCACGCCGGTGTTTCCGTCGA
Organism: uncultured Ignavibacteriales bacterium; assembly: GCA_964612145.1. Lineage (GTDB taxonomy): Bacteria > Zixibacteria > MSB-5A5 > GN15 > FEB-12 > JAGNLV01. The sequence goes on from CAZTBP010000012.1 coordinate 17,644, forward strand.
ACTGGGAGCTCTCAGCGGCGCGGGCGACTGAGGTCGTGCGGTATTTCACGCGGGAAAAGGGATTCCCGCCGGACCGCATTTCGGCGCTGGGTTACGGTGAGTACCGCCCGGTGCGGCCCAACAACACGATCGAGAACCGGGCCTCGAACCGTCGGGTGGATATCGTGGTGCTGACCATGGAGTTGTCGATGAAAGAGCCGACGTCGCAGTTGTACTATGGGCAGGACGGTCCGGTGCAGCAATACGAGCAAATCCTTCCGGCTCCGACGGAAATTGTTTCCACATCCGCCGATACGACCAGTCCCGTCGATTCCATCTGATCTGATCTAATTCCCTGTCACACAACAGATTTCATTTTCGCGGCCGGATTCGGCACGGTGGTTGTAATGCATCTGTGTGAGAAAATATCGGAAGTTGTGTGTGACTATGAAGATTGCAGACTTTTTATTCAAAGGCGTAGGCGTTCCGAAGTTCGAGACCTATCTCGATCTCTCCGCATTCAAGCACAAGCTGACAGCGGGCAATATCGCGAATGCCGCCACACCGGGCTATGAAAGCCGGTCCGTTGATTTCCAGGCGGAATTCGAACGGTTGTCCGGCGAGTCAACGCATCTTCCCGGCAGGCTGACCCATCCGGGGCACCTTCCGCTGGGTAATCACCGGTTCGCCGATCCCGAAGTAGCGACACAGCGACCGGGGCTGGATGATCTCAATTCGGTTGATATCGATCACGAAGTGGCCGACATGGCACGCAACGAACTCCAGTTCACCATTGCGGCCCGGCTGCTGGCGAAAAAATTTCAGGGACTCTCCCGAGCCATCAAAGGACAATAGGAAGGTCGATCATGGCAGGTATCATAGGAGCAATTGACATTTCATCGCGCGGGCTGAGTGTGCAGCGGCAGAAGATGAACGTCACGGCAGAGAACATTGCCAATGCCGAGACGACTGAAACGCCCGGGGGCGGACCGTATCGGCGCAAGCGTGTCGTCGTAGAAGAAGCCGCGACCGGAACGTCGTTCCGTCACGAGATGAACCGCGCCAACGTGCGACTTTACCGAACCGACGATCAGCATATCAAGGAGCGCGGCCTTCGGATCAATCGTGAGACGGATGTCCCGGTAGTTCAAGGAGAGCCGCTACAGGACTCGGAATCCAGTTACCGTTTGATTCACGATCCCAGCCATCCGCACGCGGATGAAGAGGGATACGTGAAGATGCCGGATATTGAAATAGTAAACGAGATGGTGGACATGATGGCTGCGACGCGCGCCTACGAGGCGAACACGGTGGCTATCTCGTCCGCGAAGCAGATGGCCAAGGATGCACTTGACATCTAATAAACAGCAGACAGGTACACTATGAAAATCAATCCCGTTGCCATTCAGTCGTATCAGCAGGTTACCCGCCGGGACCAGAACAACCCGGCCGTGCAGGAAAAGCAGGCCGAACAGGCGAAGCAGCAACAGGAAGTTGCTGTCAAGCCGAGTGAGAAGCAGGTCGGATCCGACCTGGCCGTCAAGGCCCCACAGGGATCCTATGCCGAGTTTCTGACCGAGGCCGAGCGCAGTGCACTGGACCTGCTGTTTGAACGTTTTGGTGAATCGGGTCGGTTCGGATCGGCGTTCAATCGCGACGCTGGTTCCGACCAGGCCAAGACAGTCGGTAAAGTAATCGATGTGAAAGTGTAATTATGTCGCAACCGCTGGGAAATATCAACCGGTTGATTCCGGGACTCATTGAGCGAGTCAATCCGGGCAACGAACAGAAGCAGGTTGAGCCGAAAAGCGACGACAGTTTCGGTCAGCTGCTGTCCGATTTTATCGGCGGCGTTAACGACCTGCATCATGAATCGGCCGATATCCAGCAGGCGTTTCTCAACGGAGATCCGGTCGAACTGCACCAGGTTATGGTGAAGGCAGAAGAGGCGGGCGTCGCCACGGAACTGCTGCTGGAACTTCGAAACAAGCTCGTTGAAGCATATTCCGAAATTATCCGGATGCCGGTATAACCGCTCCGGGAACGTACCCGGCGACCATGGACGGTCGCTGCGACGAACATAGGATGAACGATGGAGCGACTGAAGGACTTCTTTTCTAACTTGTCCGCCTGGGTCGGCAGGATGTCGGCCGGCCAGGTCATGATGCTGTTCGGCGTCATCGCCGGTACTGTTGTCGGCGCTATCCTGGTGGCGGGCTGGGTCAACAACGTCACGTACTCCCGGCTCTACTCCGATCTCGACCAGGCCGAAGCCGGTGAGGTTGTTGCTTACCTTAACGACAACAACATCCCCTACGAACTCAAAGACGGCGGCTCAACTGTCATGGTGCCATCGGATCAGGTCTATAAGACACGGATCTCACTGGCCTCGGATGGTATCCCCCGCAATGCCAGTATCGGCTACTCGATCTTTGACGAGAATAACCTCGGAATGACGGACTTCCTGCAAAACCTGAATTTCCGTCGAGCGCTGGAAGGCGAGTTGACCCGGACCATCATGCAGTTGTCCGAGGTACAGGCGGCCCGCGTTCATATCGTGATGCCGCAGGACCGGCTGTTCAAGGCGGATCAAAAACAGGCGACCGCCTCAGTTGTGCTGAAGCTGCGGGGTATGGGCCTGAATAAGCAACAAATTAACGGAATTTCACATTTAGTCGCGTCATCGGTCGAAGGACTGAAACCGGAAAATATCGCTATTGTCGATTACGACGGGAATCTGCTCTCCTCGGGCCGCCAGGCAGATGAACTGGCCGGACTGACTTCTTCGCAACTGGACGTTCGGAAACAGGCCGAGACGTATCTCGAGCACAAGGCCCAGTCGATGCTGGACAATGTCCTTGGTCCCGGGCGGTCGGTGGTACGGATTACAGCTGAACTGGACTTCCAGCAAATCGAGCGAACTTCGGAGACATTTGATCCCAACCAGCCGTCGATTCGAAGCGAAGAGCGTACTCAGACAACCTCGGCGGTGAGTGACAAGCAGGAAGAAGCCAGCGAGAGTACCGAGGAGGGGCAGACCGAAACAGTCATCACAAATTATGAGTTGAATAAAACCGTCGAACACATTGTCAACGACATCGGTTCGATTGAACGGTTATCGGTGGCCGTGATGGTCGACGGTGAGTACGAACCGGTCGAGGGAGCGTCCGGCGGTGAATCGGAAGTGATTTATCAGCCGCGCCCCCAGGAAGATCTCGACCGCCTGGCCGCGATTGTAAAGAACGCGGTTGGGTTTGACTCGCAGCGAAACGATCAGATTGAAATGGTCAATATGCCGTTTGACCGCCGGAATTTGGTGCAGGATCAGGAAGCGCTCGACGGCATGTACCAGCGCGAGTTCTATTGGGAGATTGCCAAGAAGATCGGACTGGTGCTGTTGCTGGTGCTGGCGCTGCTCTGGTTCCGCAAGAAAGCCGGCAAGCTGTTTAAGACGCTGGGCAGCCTGATGCCGCCTGCGCCGAAACGTCCGGCGCAAAGGCCGGCGGTGGCTTCCGCCGGAGGGGCCACGCCTGGTGAAGAGGAGGAGGAAGAGGTTCCCCGGATAACAGCGGCGAAACGCAAGCCGAAGCTCGTGGACCAGATGCAGGAGGCCGCGAAACAGCAGCCGGAAGAAATAGCCCGGGCCATTCAAACGATGATGAGTGATAAATGAGCGCCTTGAGGTTTGACGAGATGACGCCGCAGCAAAAGGCGGCAGTAGCCCTGGTGGCGTTTGGACCGGAAGTTTCCGCCCACGTGCTGAAGGGGTTGAACGAGAATGATCTCGAGAAGATCACCATCGAGATCGCCAACCTTCGCGATGTGCCGGCTGAGGTCGAGGAAAAAGTCATTGATGAATGTTATCAGATATTTATGGCGCGACAGTACATCTCCCAGGGCGGTATTGACTTTGCCCGCAAGATCCTCGAAAAAGCGGTCGGCGGCAGCAAAGCCCGGGAGATCATGACGCGGCTGGAAACCAGTATCAAGTCGTCCGGCTTCTCACTCCTGAAAGATATTGACCCAAAACAGTTGACGTCGTTCCTGCAGAATGAACATCCGCAGACGATTTCGCTGATTCTCACTCAGCTTACCCCGCAGCACGCAGCCTCGGTCCTGTCCGAGCTTTCGCCGGAACTCCAGGCCGAGGTGTCGCTTCGCATTGCCAACATGGAAAAGATTGCACCGGAAATTCTGCGCGAGATCGAACAGACGCTCTCGGGACACTTTGATGTTTCAGCCTCGGGTGCGATGAGTGCTTCCGGAGGCGCCAAGGCGATAGCCGAGATTCTGAACCTGATTGATACGACTGCCGAGAAGAACATTCTTCAATCGCTTGAAGCCGATGATCCGGATCTGGCTGCGGAAGTGAAAAATATGATGTTCGTCTTTGACGACATCGTGCTGCTCGATGACCGGTCGGTCCAGCGTCTGCTGAAGGAAGTAGAAACCAAGGACCTGGCAATTGCGCTGAAGGCGGCCAGCGATGACGTCAAAGGCAAGATCTTTGCCAATGTCTCCGAGCGTGTGGCGGTCATGATCCGCGAGGAAATGGAGTTCATGGGACCGACCCGTCTGTCTGATGTCGAGGCGGCCCAGGGTCGAATTGTCGAAGCTGTCCGTCGCCTGGAAGAAGAGGGCCAGATAATCATTTCGGGCCGCGGCGGCAAGGAAGATATCATTGTCTAAGATCATTCGCGGAACCCGCACGGCGCCGACTGTCTTTGTCGGCGAACGTCAGCTTAATTTTGATCGTCAGGCTGAGGCGACCGAAAAACTTGGACGCATCTTTCCGCTTGTTAAGGTTACCAGCGATTCCGATGGCGCCCGGTTCATACCAATCGAAGAAACGCACAAAATCGAAGCGGCCTATACAGAAGCGATTGAGGAGGCCTACCAGCGGGGAGTCAAAACCGGTCAGGAAACCGGTTTGAAGCAGGGCCTTGCCAAAGCCGAAGAAGTGTTGCGGCAGTTTGACGGCGCAATCAAAGACGCTGTTAACCAGCGCGCCGCAATGCTGAGCGAAGCCAAGCAGAAGGTTCTTGATTTAGTCGTCCAGATCAGCCGTAAAGTCACTTTCGATGCACTCGAGGCTGACCCGGATGCGACCCTGAAGCTCATCTCAGGTGTAATCGACACGCTGTTGGATCCGTCGCGGATAACAATCAAGGTCAATCCCAATCACCTGCCTGTTGTCGAGCAGAATATCGAGGCATTTCTCAAGGGCTCGGCGACGATCAAAGAAATCAAAGTTGAAGGCGATCCCAGGGTTCGCTACGGCGGCTGTTTTATTGAAACGCCGACCGGCGATATTGATGCCCGGCTGGAATCGCAGTTTGAAGTTCTCGAAGAAACCATCCTGTCCGAGGGTCACGAGTCGTGAGCGCGATTACGTATGAAGTCTATGAAGAGCGGATTCGCAATGCCAACACGGTTCGACATTACGGTAAAGTTACCCAGGTTGTCGGGCTGGTAATCGAGTCGGCCGGACCGGCGGTCAGTATCGGGCGACTCTGCACCATCGAAAACCGCGACACGGGTACCAAAATACGGGCCGAGGTAGTTGGGTTCCGCGATGACCGGACTCTGCTGATGCCTCTGGGGCCAGTCACCGGCATCACGCCCGGAGCAATTGTTACATCGACCGCCGAGCAGATGCGGGTGCCGGTAGGACCGGAGCTGATTGGCCGTATTATCGGCGGACTGGGACAGCCAATCGACGGCAAGGGATCGGTCCTTACAAAAGTAACCAGATCAATCAATGCTGAACCGATCGCCGCCCTGAGGCGCAAGCGCATTACCGATCCAGTCCGAACCGGGATTCGGGCGGTCGATATTCCATCAGCAGTCGGCAAAGGTCAGCGGATGGGGATATTTGCCGGATCAGGGGTTGGTAAGTCGGTCATGCTTGGCATGATGGCCCGCGGCACCACGGCCGATGTCAATGTCGTGGCGCTGGTCGGCGAGCGTGGGCGCGAGGTTCGCGAATTCATCGAATCGGATCTCGGCACGGAGGGTATGAAAAAAACAGTCGTGGTCGCTGTGACCTCTGACCAGCCGGCACTGATCCGGATCAAGGGCGCGATGGTCGCTACGACGATCGCGGAATATTTCCGGGATCAGGGAAACGATGTTCTGCTGATGATGGATTCCCTGACACGAATCGCGATGGCACAGCGGGAGATCGGCATTGCGGTCGGTGAACCGCCGACCACCAAAGGATATACGCCGTCGGTATTTGCGCTGCTGCCGCGCCTGCTGGAACGGGCCGGGCAGTCCGAAAACGGATCGATTACCGGTCTGTATACGGTGCTGGTCGAGGGTGACGATTTCAACGAACCCGTGTCCGATGCTGTACGGTCGATCCTTGATGGTCACGTAACCCTTTCACGGCGATTGGCTGCTCGCAACCAGTATCCGGCGGTTGATATACTCGATTCCATCAGCCGCCTGATGAAGACTGTCAGCACGCAGGAAGAAATACAACTGGCCGGGCAGGTACGTGAGCTGTTAAGCGTCTACCGTGAGGCCGAGGACCTGATCAATATCGGGGCGTATGTCAAAGGGTCCAATCCAAAGATCGATCGGGCGATTGCCAAAATGGACCCGCTCAACGAGTTCTTTGCCCAGGAGATTTTCGAGCGGTCCTATCACAGTGATTCGGTGACCCGCCTCGGAGAGATACTGGCTGAATAAGGGAGGGGACGGTGAAGAAGTTCCGATTCAGGCTGGAAGCTCTGCTCAAACTCCGCGAACAGAAAGAAAAGGATCGCCAGCGAGAGCTTGCCGCTTCGGTGCGAAAGACCAACGAGCAGCGGGAGCGACTGGATTCGATTCATGAGCACAGTCGCAGCACCCAGGAATACAAGCGGTCAATTCAGAACGGACCGTTGGCCGTGCACCAGTTACAGATGTCATCGCGGTTCCTGGGACGCCTTCAGCGGGATGCGTACGGAGCTAAAGAGCTGCTGCAGGCCCTGAAAAAGACCGAAAGCGAACGGCGGGAGGCACTGCTGAAAGCAGCGAGGGACAAGAAGATCTACGAGAAGTTAAAAGAAAAGCAGGAGCGGGCACACTACCGGGAAGCGGCGAAACTGGCGACCAAGGATGCCGATGAGACGGGGCTGAACACGTTTCGGGCCAATCAGCGTGCCGGAAAACGGCAGAACGAAAAAAAGGCGGCCTCGGTGTAAGGCCGCCTGAAATCTTCACTAAAATCGAGAATCAACTCACTGGCAGGCAACCGGCTGCGGTCCGCCCCGGAACAGGAAGTCGACCATATAGGTCAGGTCGGAGACATTCGGTTCCGTACTTCCGCTGCCGTTAACGTCGGACTCTTCAGGACAGTCTGCCGGCGGTCCGCCTCGGAAGAGAAAGTCAATCAAATAAGTCAGGTCGCTGACATTCGGTTCGTCGTTGCCGTCGTTGTTGTAGTCACCGGTAATGCCGACACAGCAGCCGAAGCCCTGCTCGATATCGATAAATCCCGGTACAAACTGCGGGGCAAAGGCATTGGTGTTGACATCGGAGAAAGTTGTGCTGTACTGGATGTCCTGATTGGTAATTGTTATTGTATCTACAGTAACCTGCTGGGGCGAAATCGCCAGGTCCCAGGAGAGGTAGAACGTACCAAATAGTCCTGTCCCCGGCTGAATGGCCGGTTCACTTGAGAGGGGGAAGCAGTAAACCGTGTAGCCGCCGGGAGGCGTAAAGGTCCCTTTGGCGGCAATGTAGTCCACTCGCGAGTCCATAAAAGAGAAGCTGTCCACGACGATATCAGGGGAGTCAAACGTCACGGTGAGCTCGATTCCGGCGAGTGCCTGGTCGTTATAGAAGTACACCGGGAGTACACCATCGGAGTTGGTAGTGGTTTGAATGGAGTCAATCCGAACGGTGTCCGGTGTGCCGATATCCTGTGCCTGTCCGACTGTTGCCAGACAGAAAAAGAGTGCTACACTTATAGACAGTGTCTTGAAAGTCATACGATATACCCTTTCTTCCATGCTGCTTTGAGCAAAAACAATGCGCAGTATCAAAAAAGGGTCAGAAAAAACCTCACAGTTTGGTCGGCGGGGGCCGGTAGTCGCGGTAAGTACTTATATATCTTGGCGTTTGCTAAATCCAATATACTCGAAAGCGCTGGTCGGAGCAACAGAAAAAACCGGTGACCGTCATCTCTGCGGTCGGAAACTGCAACATCAACAGCGCAAATCGTTTCGCACCTTCGTGCCTGTCGGTTTCATCTCAGTTTTTGGCCGGCGGGGCCGATAATTTCAACATGAGCAACAAAACTCCGCTTAAGCAGGCACTTCGCTGTGCTTACATTCGCGCCTGTTATATGGCTGAAGAACTCAAATGTTTCGGGTATAAAACGGACTGCCCGCTATACCAGAAATCCAACGGCGAGTATTACAGCGAATCGCGTTTTCACGACGCCATGAACCGGCTTATCGATCAGACCCGCGCCAAGTATATCGAACTGCCGGAATAGAGCAGAGGTCGATCCCCGAAATCGGAAAAATCATCCCGAGTCAACCGGAAATCTCTTCCCAAACAGGACTGTGATCAAACCCGTCGCGCATCGCTAAGCTACAGCCTCATTGACAGTTACGATCGTTTCTCCACTTTGGCACAGCCTGTGCTTAAGTTAGCAGTGGAGGAAAATATGATTAAAGGACTGTTCCGTTCAGCATCGGGCATGTTGCCCGCGATCAAAAAGCAGGAGACGATCGCCAACAATGTCGCGAACGCCAAGACGGCCGGCTACAAGAAAGACGCTGTCTTCAGTAAGGAACTTTCCCGCTCCGAAAAGCGCCTGGCGCCGAAACAGTCGGACTGGCAGACCCCGATGGTCAACGACATCTTCACCGACTTCAGCGCCGGTACGTTTACCCGGACCGACAATCCTCTGGATATGGCGATCGACGGTGACGGGTTTTTCCAGGTTGAGCTGGAGGACGGCCGGATCGGACTGACCCGGTCGGGATCGTTTAGTGTCAACCGCGACGGATTACTGGCGCATTCCGACGGCCCGGTCCTTTTAACTGAAGGCGGCGCGATTGAGCCAGGCAACGGCAAGCTCAGTGTGTCGGCGTCCGGTCAGGTCGATGTCAACGGGGCAGTGATCGCTCAGATTACGCCGGTAACAGTTGATGACCTGCAGGCGCTGGAGAAGATCGGCAACTCGCTTTATGTCGTGCCCGAGGGCACGCCGCTGACGCCGGTACAACCTGCCGCGGTCCGTCAGGGCTATCTGGAGCAGTCCAATGTAGACATCGTCCGCCAGATGATTGACATGATCGTTGCCTACCGTACCTACGAAGCGAATGCCCGCGCCGTGTCGAGCCAGGACAGCTCCCTGGAGCATCTGTTCAATCGGGTCGGCGGCAACAGCTAAGCAAACGAAGTGATAAACATAGGAGGTTACTGTGATTAAGGCAATGCGCACTGCGGCGACAGGAATGATCGCGCAGCAGATGAACGTTGACAACATCTCCAATAACCTGGCCAACGTCAACACGACAGGGTTCAAGAAGACCAATGTTGAATTTCAGGATGTCCTGTACCAGAATTTCCGCCGGGCCGGAACGGCTTCGGCTATCGGATCGGAAGTACCGACCGGATTGTCCATCGGCTACGGCACGCGTGCCTCGGCCACGGTCCGCCAGTTCTCTGAAGGGAACCTTCAGCCGACCGGCAACCCCCTTGATCTCGCAATCGAGGGCGACGGGTTTTTTCAGGTGCAACTCCCTGATGGTACCACCGGCTACACGCGCGACGGGGCGTTAAAGATCTCCGGTGACGGAGATATCGTGACCTCGGACGGTTATTTCCTGCTCCCGCAGACATCGATCCCCGAGGATGCGACCGCTATTTCCGTTGGTGTCGATGGTACGATCGAGGTAATGGTGGCGGGGCAGAGCGATCCGACCCAGATCGGTCAGATCGAAATGGCCCGCTTCATCAATCCGGCCGGTCTGGAAGCTATCGGCCGCAATCTGATGGTGCCTACGGGGGCTTCGGGTGACGCTATTGTCGATGTGCCGACACAGAACGGTCTGGGACAAATCAATCAGGGGTATCTTGAAATGTCCAATGTCAAGGTGGTCGATGAGATGGTCAACATGATCGTAGCTCAGCGGGCCTACGAGATGAACTCCAAAGCCATTCAGACGTCGGACGACATGGCCGGAATCGCCAACAACCTTAAGAGGTAAGTGATGCGTGAACTGCTGAAAAAAGTACTGCTGATCATCATCCTGATTGTTGCTTCCGGGTCGGCCCTGGCCGCGCCGGTAGAGCAGGTAATATGCGATGAACTGGCGGCGATGTATCGGCTGGACACCTCGCAATATACCATAGAGGTTCTTAAGAATCGTCTGGAGACGACAGATGTCGATCCGGGGCAGCTCACTATCCGGCCGCTTTCGGAAAAAGAGCCGATAGGGTTGTTCTCGGTGGCGGTTTCTGTCGAGAAGGACGACGTGCAGATTGAAAGGGCCCAGGTCCGGCTTCGAATTACCCGGTTCGCGACAGTTCTTGTCGCAGCAGACCGGGTCGGGATGCGTGATGACCTAACGCGTGAAATGGTCTCACTAAGACGGATGGACGTAACCAACCTTCGGGAAAAAGTCCTGACCTCGTTTGAGGATATCGAGGGTTACCGGGCGGCCCGGAATCTTCGCAAGGGTTCGATCCTGACGTCGTCGGATGTCGAGATCCCGCCTGATATCGAAGCCGGTCGCGACGTGAGCATCGTGTACGACGACGGTTTCTGCCGAATCTCGACGCCGGGCACAGCTCTTCAGCCGGGCAGTGCCGGGGACTACGTCAAAGTAAAGAACAAATCATCGGGAAAGATAATCATGGCCCGCGTCAAGGATGAAACCGCGGTTGTCGTGGATCCATAGGAAGGTGGATCGTATGAAGAAGATTACATTTTTACTGGTCCTGATCGTTTTGCTGGCCCTGCCGTTTGGCCTTAAAGTCAACGGGCAGGATTTTGGCCAGAGACAGTCGTTGTTTACCGACGTCAAAGCCAACAAAGTCGGGGACATTCTGACTGTCATGATTTACGAGAACAACCGGGCTCAGCAGTCGGTCGAAACCAAAACCGAAAAGAGCACCGAGTTTTCAACGTCGGGCGGTCCCGGACTTGGGACGCTGGATTTTATTCCGCTGTTTGGCGCGAGCGGCAGCAACGAAAATAAGTTCGACGGCAAAGGCGAGAACTCCCGCAACGGGTCACTTCGGGCGCGAATGTCCGTGACTGTTGTCGAACTCCGCACCAACGGCGACCTCGTAATCGAGGGCAACCGGACTATTGGTGTCAACGGTGATCGCGAGACGCTGACGCTGACCGGAGTCGTTCGGCAGAAGGATGTCACGCCCCAGAATACGGTGGACTCCTACCTGATCGCCGACGCCGAAATTCATTACAGTGGGAAGGGCAACGCCAACACCGGCAGCCGCCCCGGCTTTTTCACCCGTTTCATAAACTGGCTTTTTTAAGGAGTGAATCATGCTGAGTGCACTCTTTAGCAAGCTGGCGACGCCGCTCGGGATCTTTCTGGTTGCGGCAGTAGTCCTGGCCCTGGCGCCGACTGTCGATGGGAGTAAAGTCCGGATTAAGGACATCGCCGAATTCCGCAACGAGCAGCAGCAGGACCTTGTCGGCTATGGCCTCGTAATCGGACTTGACGGCACCGGCGACGGTAACGGTACCCAGTTTACGGTTCAGTCGCTGGTCAATATGATGGAACGGATGGGCCTGACTGTCGACGTGGCTAAAGTAAAAGTCAAGAATGTCGCGGCGGTTATGGTCACGGCGCGTATCTCAAGCAATCTTGGCGAGGGTAGTTATTTCGACGTCCAGGTATCATCGGTTGGTGATGCCTCCTCGCTTCAGGGCGGCACACTGCTGCTGACGCCGCTGTCCGGCTCGGACGGTATCGCGCGGGCGGTAGCTCAGGGGCCGGTTTCCATTGGCGGCTTCAATATCCAGTCAGCCGACGGCAACAAGATTCGCAACAATTACACGCTTGTCGGGCGGGTGCCCGGCGGGGGGAAAGTTACCCAGCCGATCGAGGTCACGGCCGGCGATGAATCCAACAACCGCGAGATATTTCTCGCTCTGCGCAATCCTGATTACACGACGGTTCATAGAGTTGCCGAGAGAATCAATATCCGTTACGGCATGCTGGCCTATCCGGAAGATGCCGCGACAGTTCGTTTGGTCGTCCCGGATTCGCTGATGCATCCAACCCTTCGGATTGAGTTCATTTCCGATATCGGTCAATTGCAGATTGTGCCGGACAACCCGGCCCGGGTCGTGATCAACGAGCGTACCGGTACCATTGTCGCCGGTCAGCACGTGACAATCGATGAAGTCTCTATCGCGCACGGGACTATTACGGTTAATATCGAAAGCACCCCCGTTATTTCACAGCCGGCGCCGTTCTCGGAAGGGGAGACCATTGTCACGCAGGATTCGCGGATCAATGTGCGGGATGAAAAGGCCCGGGTGGTTCATCTGCCGAGAAGTGTATACCTGTCCGATGTGGCCAAGGCGCTCAACCGGATTGGGGCAACACCGCGTGATATAATTGCGATTTTCCAGGCCCTGAAACAGGCCGGGGCACTACGGGCGGAGCTGGTGATCCTGTAATGGATGGCATGCGCCCGATATCCACGCCGGTGTCCTACGCCGAGAGCGACCTGGAAAAACTCCGGACAAACAAGCCCCAATCGCTCGAAGAGGAAAAAGAGCGGCTGCGCAAGGCGACTGCGGAGTTTGAGTCGCTCTTCATGTACCAGATGCTCAAGGCGATGCGAAAGACAATTGGCGAGAATCCGCTGGCCCACGACGGACCGATGACTTCCGGCATGGGCAAAGACACGTTTATGGACATGTTCGATGTCCACCTGGCCAAGAAAATGGTGACCGGCGGAAAGGGATCGATAGCCGATGTCCTGTACTCCTCGCTGGTACGCACAATTGAGTCGCGCTACGATCCTGAAGCCTCGAGAATAGAGATCAAACCGCTGCAACGACCGGAGGAAAATCGGGAGCCAATAGAAATTCAGCGGCATGACCTGCCGGTCGAACGGCCGGGCAGCCGCCCTGTTCCCCTGGACAAATCAGCAGAAGCTCCGGTCAGAATTGCCCCGCGCCGGCGCGCTGTCACCCGACCGCAAGACGGCATTCGCCGCCGATACGGACAGCTGATCGATGAGGCGGCCAAGGCCAACAAAGTCGACTCGGCGCTGATCTCGGCGGTCATCCAGACCGAGTCCGGGGGAGACCCGAAAGCGGTCTCGCCGGCAGGGGCAAAGGGATTGATGCAGCTGATGGATGGCACTGCCGCCGATTTGGGGGTCAATAACTCATTCGATGAGCGGGAGAATGTGATGTCCGGCGCGCGCTACCTACGGCGCATGGTGGACCGCTTCGGTGACCTGAAACTGGCCCTGGCAGCATACAACGCCGGACCGGGCGCGGTTGAACGGCACGGCGGCATCCCGCCCTACCCGGAAACCCAGGCATATGTCGAGCGAGTTCTCGACTCGCTGGAATATTATCGCGGTTCGGTATCGCACGAGATGTCTAAAGGTGGTACGACACCGGACCGATAAGAGAGTTAGGCCTTTGCAGGAAGCAAATATATGGTGGATAAACTTATTAACACGATCAGCAGGGAAGCTGCCCTTTTTGAGCATTTTCTCAAATTACTGGAACAGCAGCAAGAGGCGCTGGTCAACAACGACCTCGATGCCTTAAAGCGCGTCACGGTGGCGCAGCACGAGAAAGTGCTGGAAAGCCAGGAGCTCAACCGCGAGCGGGAAGAACTGCTGAGGCGAATTAAGGAAGCCAACGAAGTCGAGGGCGACCTGACAGTGAGCAGGCTGCTGGACCTGGTCGATCGCGATCACGCTAACCAGCTCAGTACGCTTCGGGAATCGATCCTTCAACTGAACGAGCGAATCCTGAAGATGCGTAATCAAAACGCAATGCTGTTGAACAAGTCACGCGAGTATATCCGCCGCACGATGGAGATGCTCGCCCGGATATCAACACCCGATCAGGGTACCTATACCGCCTCCGGACCGGGACAAACCGAGCGCGCCGCGCTGGCGCTGGACAGGAGGGCCTGATGCCGGGATTAATGTCAGGACTGGAAGTCGGGAAGCGGGCGCTGTTGTCGCACCAGATTTACCTTCAGACAATCGGTCACAATATCGCCAACGTCAACACTCCCGGCTACACCCGCCAGCGGGTTAATATCGGCGCTACCTATCCGTCGGACAGCCCGGTCGGGCAAATAGGGACAGGTATCACGGTTCAGGATATCCGCCACGTCAAAGATCTGTTCCTCGGCGATCAGTGGCGGCAGGAAAACAAGTCGCTCGGCCAGTGGCAGTACAAGGAAAAAATCCTCTCACAAATCGAATCACTGGTTAACGAGCCGAACGACAACACGCTGGCTGACCGGCTGAACGGCTTCTGGGATGCCTGGGACGGTCTCTCCCAGAACCCGACTGCGACCAACCGCGAGGCGGTTCTGGGCGCCACGACCCTGCTTGTCGACAGTTTTCATACCCTGTCCAAAGACCTCACCAAGCTGCGTGACTCTATCGACCGGGATCTGGGGACCTACACCTCACAGATCAACCGGCTCACAACAGAAATAGCCGCAGTCAACCGGCAGATTGCGACCGGTGAGGTTGACGGCTCCTCGGCCAACGACCTGCGGGACCGTCGCGACCTGATGATCGACGAGCTTTCGGCGCTGGTCGATGTCAATACCATTCCGGCCGATAACGGGATGGTCCGGGTTACGATCGGCGCCATGGAGGTTGTTGACGGTACGGACTCGCTGCCGATTGATACAGAGACTATCAACAAGAACGGCGTCAAAGAGAACCGTCTCGTCTGGCGCGGCACCAACATCGAGATTAAGAACGTTAATGGTGAGCTCAAAGGGCTGCTCGATTCACGCGATAACATTGTCCCGGGCTACATCGACCAGCTCGACCACCTGGCGGCTAAAATTATCGAGAGTGTCAATGCCCTGCACCGGACCGGCTACGGTCTGGATGGTTCCACGGGGCTTGATTTCTTCGATTCGCGTTTTACCGATGCGCGGTCGATCAGGGTCAATCAGGACCTGATCAACTCGCCGGATCGAATTGGCGCCTCCGGCAGCGGCGAGCCGGGCGATGGTACGGTCGCGCTGGAGATACAGAATCTCCGGAACGAGCGGATTATGATTAATGGTACAACGAGCTTCAACGACTACTACGATGCCATGGTCGGAAACCTCGGTGTCGAGTCGCATGAAGCGCAGGCTTTTGCGGAGAACTATCAGATTCTGGTGCAGCAGATCGAGAATGCGAAACAATCGGTCGAGGGTGTCTCACTGGATGAAGAAATGGCAAATATGATAAAGTTCCAGCACGCCTACGACGCGGCCGCTCGCGTCATCACCACGATGGATGAGGCGCTGGATACAGTGATCTCCAGGATGGGGATCGTCGGACGGTAAACAGGAGTGATGTCCGCCAAACCCCAATCACCACGGAGGGTAACTTGCTCATTCTAACAAGGAGGTTGGGCGAATCAATCACGATCGGAGACCAGATTAAAGTCTCTGTATTGGGAATACACGGACGCCAGGTGCGTATCGGGATCGATGCCCCGTCCGATGTCGTCGTCCACCGAGAAGAGATCTATGTCAAGATCCAGGAGGAAAACAAAAAGGCCTCCAAGTCCATCCGGGAAGACCTGTTCGGCATGGTCAACCTTCTGAAGGACAAGATCAAAGGCAAAGATGAAGACGAGGGGAAGTCGGTCCCCATCGACTACAAGAAAAATCGCAACGAACGTCGCCGGAACAACGAACGGTCCGACGGCAAAACCGACAACAGCAAATAGGAAAATGGTCCGCGACCACAAAGGATAGCCGGTATGCGTATCTCCAATAAAATGATGGTCGATCGCGTTGTGTTCAACATGCAGCGATCGCTGTCGCAGTTCCTCAAACTGCAGACAGAGATGTCGTCCGGGCGGCGTATCAACAAGCCGTCGGATGACCCGGTCGGCACCAGGCGGGACCTTGGCTACCGGACCGAACTGGCCAAGATCGAGCAGTATATCGGTAACATTCAGCAGGGCCGGACCTGGATGCAGTCGTACGACACGATTCTTGCCGATATGAAAAACCTCATGCAGAACGCCAAGGAGATCAGTGTCGCTATGGCGAACGGTACCTACGATGATGTAACGCGTGAGGGAACGGCAGCCGAGGTTGATTCCATCTTCCAGCGCATCGTCCAGCTCTCCAACAGCGAACTCGAGGGCCGTTTTATGTTCTCGGGGTTCCGCACGACAACCAAAGCGCTGTCCGGTTCCTCGATGGGCGTGGTTTATCGGGGCGACAACGGACAGATAGACTACCAGATCGAGTCCTCGTCGCGGATGACGATGAACCTGAACGGCAACGACGTTTTCCTCCGGCAGCTTCGCCCGCTGGGAGACACAGCCGACCTCAATGTTGGCGTAACCGGCACTACGCTGCTGGCCGATCTGCACAACGGCGACGGCATCGACCAGGGTGTCGGGACGTTCATGATCACTGATCTCAACCTGGGGCTCACGTCGACAATCGACATTACCGGAGCTACGACGATTGACGATGTCATCACCATCGCCAACAACCAGTTGGCGGCCGACGGCATCACCAATCTGACAGTCAAGCTCGGCGAGGATGGCAACAATCTCCTGCTGGATACGACCGAGAACGGTCTGATCTCACTTAACACGCCACTGAGCCGCTTAAACAGCGGAACCGGCGTTGACCTGATGCCTGGTCAGCTTCGGGTTACCGATGGCGCCGGGATCAACGAGCTGGTGGACATTTCGGGGGCGACCTCGATTGATGACGTCATAACCACCTTTAACAACCACATGGCGTCTGCCGGAGTCAATAATGTCGCGATGGCAGTCAACGGCGCCGGTACGGGACTGGAGATTGTTGACTCCAACGGAACCCCGCTGGGGCTTCGGGTGGAGGATATCAATCCGGACCAGTCGACGGCGCTTGATCTCGGCCTGGTCGGGCCGATTGATCCCCAATTAGTCGGGAAGGATCTTCAGCCCAGTGTCGGATTCCGAATCGAGGAGACCGCCGGGACGACCGCTGCGGATCTTGGCATTGCCGCCGAAATTACCGGTGACTATGCCGGAAATGATCTTGATCCGGCTCTACTGCTGACGGCGAACGTAGCCGATCTGAATAATCGGCTCGGACTCGATGCGGGCGAGATAATTGTGCACCACGGCGACATAACCCGGACGATCAATCTCGATGATCCGGCCATTGTCACGGTGCAGGACCTGCTTGCTGCGTTCAATAACTCGGGGCTGGATATTACCGCTTCTATCAACGCCGACGGGCGCGGTATACAGATTGAAAACAACGATGCCGACCGATCGCTGATTATCAAGGACCAGGCGAACAGTCGGGTAGCCAAAGACCTCGGTATCTGGGGTTCGACCGATATGGTCGGCTCGATCCTGTTGCTCGAGGCCACGCTCCGCGCCGATGACCAGGAAGGGACCGGCCTGCTGCTCCAGAATATGGATGACGCCATGGAGCACCTGCTCAACACCAGGGCCTCGGTCGGCGCTCGCGAAATAAGACTTGAAAACACGCATGCCCGCCATGTCGACCTGGAACTCTCATTCACCAAACTGCTCAGCGAGGTGGAGGATGCCGACATCACCAAGCTGGTGACGGATCTGGCAACGCTGGAGAGTAACTACAAATCGTCGTTGATGGCGAGTGCGCGAATAATACAGCCGAGCTTGCTCGACTTCTTACGCTAACTAAAACTGGGGAAACGGTATGCTTGTCCAAACCGAACGGTTCGGCCCGATTGAGGTCCCCGAGGAAAAACTGATCACTATGCAGAAACCGGTCCTCGGTTTCGAAGACATGACGACGTTTTTCCTTGTTGAACAGGATGAATTTCATCCGTTCATGTGGCTTCAGTCTGTCGAACGCCAGGACCTGGCCTTTATCGTAATCAACCCGTCGATGATCTGTCCGGGGTACCGGATTCAGATCCATGCCAATGAAATCGGCGACTTGGTGGTTACCCGGCCGGAAAAGGTTGAAACCTACGTGATCGTTACCGTGCCGGAAGACCCGAGAGAAATCTCGGCTAACCTGCAGGGTCCGATCCTGATTAACACCGAAAACAACTTCGCCAAGCAGCTGGTGCTGGTGAACTCACACTATTCAGTATGTCACCGCCTGCTCGACATGGTCGAGGAGACGTCCCAGACCCCCACGTGCCCGGAGACGGTCAGCATCTGAACTGGATCTCTGACGCGCAACCAGCGAGCCAATTTCGGGTCCAGGGACGGACCAGTGCGGGACACCGCCGGTAAAATATAGGATTTAAGTCAGTGCTCGACTGCCATCCCCAAACTGAATCGATTCGCGACCTGTCGGAGTTGTCATTGGACCGCTTGACCGAAAGGGCTGCCCGCTTTCTCGAACGCAATGATCCGGTCGGCGCCTACCCGTATCTGGAGGTGCTGGCGAAGCTGGAAGGCGCGGGATTGATGACAATCACGACCGCCGGCGTTGTCGCGGCCAGCCTGAAACGCTACGATGTTGCATCGGAGCACTTCGAGCGGGCGGTTGAACGGTATCCGGATGATTCCGATGCCCGGCGCAACCTGGCGCTGCTTCGGGTGGAACAGAATCGAGTCGAGGATGCGGTGGACATTCTTTCGGAACTGGCGGAGATAGCACCGAACAATTCAGCGGTTCTCAACGATTTGGGAGTCCTGCTGTACCAATTAGGCCGGACGGCCGAAGTGGCCGAAGCCTACAGACAAGCGCTGCGGGTGAATCCCGACGATGCCCTGGCACGGCAAAATCTTGATGAGATCGAAACGGACGACGCGCCCGACCCTGAAGTAATAGTCAAGTCCGCCAACGAGGTTACAGGCAAGAAGATCGCGTTCTTTGCCAACCAACCGTCGTTGCTCAAAGGAATCCCTGAACATCTCGGCAACACCAACGAGGTGGCGTTCATTCAGCGGCCAAATGTTCAGCAGATCGCAGAAAAACTTCGCAGGGCGGATCTGATCTTGTTTGAGTGGTCCGATGAGCTGCTCATTCACGCTTCTCACATGGATAAGGGCTGCCCGGTGGTCTGCCGCCTGCATTCATAT
This sequence comes from uncultured Ignavibacteriales bacterium, assembly GCA_964612145.1. Taxonomy (GTDB): domain Bacteria; phylum Zixibacteria; class MSB-5A5; order GN15; family FEB-12; genus JAGNLV01. The sequence continues at coordinate 36,872 of CAZTBP010000012.1, forward strand.
GAGGCGTTTGCGGAGATGGCCTCGGAAGTCAACTGGAACTGGGTCGATCACCTGCTATTTGTCAATGACCCGGTCCGCCATTTGTTTGATCAGCAGGTTCAGCATCCGATCAGCAGGAGTGTTATCCACAGCGGGGTGGACTTTCAGCACTTTACCATCTCGGAGCAGACGGAATGGACCTTCAAAACTGGCTCGGTTGCGAACATTGATTACCAGAAGAACCCCACTTTGCTGCTATACTGCTTCAAGAAGATTCACGAGTACGATTCAAGTTACCGACTGCATCTGGCCGGACAGTTCCAGGATCACCGGTACCAGCTTTATTTTGATCACCTCCTTAATAAGAGCCCATTACCGGTTGCATTCGACGGCTGGATCGAGGACATGCCGGCGTGGCACGCCGACAAAGACTTTGTCATCTCCACCTCGCTGTTCGACTCGTTTCTCTGTTCTATCGCCGAAGGGATGGCTTCGGGCGTTCTCCCGCGCATCCACGACTGCTACGGCGCCGAAAATCTGTACCCGCGCAACTACATCTTTAGCGATCCGGATAATCGCCTTGAACTGGTGACACGGCTGGAACAAGGCGAATGGTGCCGGATGCAGCAGGAAAACCGGGAATATATCGCCGAACGGTATGATGATGCGGACCGATGTCGTGATATCGGGCAGCCGCTTCAGTCAATTCTTGATAAGTCAACTTACCAACCGGGGGCACTCTTATAATGGGAAAGACCAAGAAGTCTCGTTCTCGCAAATCACGCCACAGGAAAAGCCGCACCGGGCCACGCAATATTACTGTTGCCGACCTGAAAATGGCGATAACGTCCAAGCCGTCGTACATAACGCCGCGACTGGCGCTGGCCGAGTACTATTTCCGGACCGGCCAAAAGGGGAAGATTCTTTCGGCCTTCGACAATTTCGATGATTCGATCCTGCGGGGAGCGGCCGCTGAACTGAATTTGCTGAATCGGTTCCGGGCGTTTGGTGAAGCTCATAGCGGGAATCCTTCCGTAGCGCTCGGCTATGCACAGCAGGTTCTGGAAAGTGATCCGGACTGTCTTGACGCGCTCTTTGTGAAAGCATTTGTCGAACTCTCAAGCGGCTTGTTTGAGGACGCCCGGGAGACGGCAACCCGTTATGTGGATCTGTTTGGGCAGGAATCCAAGACCGCCCAGCAGCTGACCAGGGCCCCGGCCTTTCTGGCCCAGGTGCTGAATTTCCTCGGGAGTGCCGCGCAGGAAAACGGTCAGCTCGAGGACGCCGCCCGGCACTTCTCTTCGGCGATAGAAACGGATCCCGGCAACCATTCGCCGTACCTGAATCTAATAGATGTGCTGCGCCAGTCAGGTAACAATGACCGGGCTCGCCAGATCCACAAGCAGGCCCTTGCCACATGCCGTGATACGGAGCAACTCAGGGAGGCCGGCAGCAAGTTGTCCTCGGGTAATTCCGTTTCTGCCTGTATGATTGTCAAAAATGAAGAAAAGATGCTGCCTGAGTGCCTTGAGTCTATCCGTGCCTGGGTGGACGAGATCATTATCGTTGATACCGGTTCGACCGACCGAACAATCAAGATTGCCGAGAAGTATGGAGCAAAGATCCTTTATCAGGAGTGGGAAGGCAACTTCTCGAAGCACCGCAACTACTCTATTGAACAAGCCACCGGGGACTGGGTGCTCATAATCGATGCCGACGAGCGGGTTGTGGCGCAGGATGTCCCGGAACTAACGAAGCACCTGCGAAGCGGTGAGGCGAGGGTACTCGCGGTCAATGTGCTCAATGTCGGCGGCAAATTCGAGGAGCAGGTGACGTTTTTGCCATCGATTCGTCTATTCCGGCGCGATTTGAATTTGCGCTATGAAGGTATTGTGCACAACCAGCTCAAGGTTGATCCGGAGGAGCCGGTTCTGCGGACGGGCGTGACATTCAAGCATCTGGGCTACGGACTTTCGCCGGAGAAGCTAAAAGCTAAGGCAGATCGGACTGTCGGCCTGCTTGAAAAGCAAATGAGCGAAGATCCCGATAATCCGTTCGCGCTGTTTAATTATGCGCAGGTGCTGTTGGGGCTGGGGCTGGAGGCATACCCCGAGAATATAGAAAAGATTATCGAAGCCGCCTCAAAAGCAGCAGAACTAACCCGCCCGGATGTTCGCGGCGAGCGGCACATTTATCTCATGAGCACGCAGCAGCTGGCTTTGACCAATTTTCTGATCGGCCGGTATGAGCGGGCCGAGCAATTTGCGCTGGAAGCGCTCAGGCACAAAAGTGATTATCTCGATCCGATTCTTTTGCTCGGCAATATCTACCTTCGAATGAAGGACTTTGATCGCGCCCGGGACTATTTCCGGAAGTACCTCACGGTTCAGGCGCAGTATGATGAGTCCACCGAGACTGAAGATATGATAATTGTGCACCCGCGCAGTCTCCATCATGCTCATTATGGGCTGGGGCTGGTTGCCGAACACACCGGTGATCCGGCTGCCGCCCGTGAACACTATCAAACAACACTTTCGATTATGCCGGAGTTTATCGATTCCAATTGCCGTCTTGGCTGTCTTCTCATCCGTGAAAACAATCTCGCAGAGGCCGACCGGTACCTGATCAAACAACTGGACCTAACGCCGGAGAACCATTTGGCCTGGCTTGGTCGGGCGCTTATAGCACACGATGCTCACGACACTGTGGCAAGGGATCAATACCTCGCCGAGGCCCTGGAGCACAGTCCAACTCATTCATTAGAGACCGTCGAACATGCCCGTGCCCTTGCCAGAGTTGGTCTGACCGACCAGGCTTTGAAGTTTTTGGAGAAGGTGTCGGCCAGTGATGATATCACGGTTCAGTCTGAAACAGCCGCCGCCTGTTTCGAAATGGGACAGTATGAACAAGCCCGCCGAATCTACGAAAGGCTGGCAAATGCGAATCCGGTTACCGCCGAGTTGACCAATGATCTTGCCGGCTGTTGTTATAAGCTTCAGGACTATGAGTCGGCCGAGCAATGGTACGTTCAGTCGCTTCAGTGCGATCAACCGCTGCCGGAGGCCCGTCGCAACCTCGGTCTGACCCGGATACAGTTGGGGAGGCTGCCGGAGGCGCAGACTGATCTTGAGCAGTATTTAGGGGATAGCCCCGGCGACGGCCCCGTACGGCGACTTCTGGGCGATCTGTATGCCCGTGACAATCAATGGGATAGGGCAATTGCGCACTACCAGCCGTACCTTCAGGACAATACCTCGGATTTGACAGCGTTGTTTAATTTATCGGAGTGTTATTTCCGGCTAGGGCATATCGACTCAGCTATATTAGGCTACCAAAAAGTACTCTCACTGGACCCGAGTTTCGAACCGGCCCGTCAGCGGCTGGATGAGTCGAATTCCGCCATCGCGGGCGTCTGACAGAAGTGGACACGGGGGGCGTTTTTGGCCGGAAAAACCACCAGCCAAACCGTAAAGTCCGGGGTGATTATGCCGATCAATTCACTATGTAATTAGATGTATTCCGAAACGAGGGTCTCGCAAAAATAACAGGAGGATTTGCGCGAACGCGTGTAAATGAAGTGAGTGACCAGGAGGGCCTCAGCTTAGACATGGGAAGTGACAAGATTAGCAACTACAGGAACTTAATAGAAACCGGGTAGGGATACCCGACCAGTGTTCAAGGAGGATGACAGATGTCACTTCGCATTAACCACAATCTCGCGGCGCTGAACGCTCACCGGAATTTGGTGAACACCAACGATGCGCTGCAGAAGTCCATGCAGAAGCTGTCCTCGGGCTTCCGGATTAACCAGGGTGCCGATGATCCGGCCGGTCTGGTGATTTCGGAGCAGTTCCGGGCGCAGATTGCCGGCCTGAACCGCGCGATCGACAACTCCGAAGGTTCGATCAGCATGGTGCAGACCGCTGAGGGAGCGCTCAACGAGATCAACAACCTGCTGATCTCCATGCGCGAACTGGCCATTCACGCCGCCAACGAAGGTTTCAACGACGCTGACCAGCTCGCTGCCGACCAGGCGGAAATCGAAAACGCTATCTCCACCATCGATCGTATCGCTGCCAACACGCAGTTCGGTACGAAGAAGCTGCTTGACGGCTCCAAGGCCAACCAGGCGACGATCGTGAGCTCGAACAACTCCGACCTCACCATTCGTCAGTCCAACTTGTCCGACGGCCAGCACTCGATCACGGCCACCAAGACTGCTGACTCGGCCGCAACCCTGAATACGACTTCGCTCGGATTCAGCCTGGCCAATACCGATGGTGATCCGTATAACTTGACTGAAGACATTCACAATGTCGACGTTGTGCAGGCTTCCGGCGTGGCCCAGAAGACGTCCGGTTCGGTGGAAATCGCCGACGCGTTCGGCAACAACCTGGAAATCGCCGCCGCCGCTACGGTGGCCGCGATTGCCTCGAACGCCTTCAGCGCTGCGACTGCTTCGAACGTCGGTACCTACTCGTTCACGGTCCAGTACTGGGATGCGAACGAAGGCACGACCTCGGCTCAGACGCTGTCGATCGACGTCGAAGTTGGTGACGACTCGGCTTCAGTCGCCAGTAAGTTGAATACCGAGATCGCCCTGAACTCGGTCCTTTCAGGCAAGATCGAAGTGGCCGGCGCCGGCGGCGCGGGTCAGCCGATCACGCTGAAAACCAGCAATCTGGGCGCCCAGTATGCGATTAAAACGACGGCCTCGCAGTCTGATGCGACTACCGCCCTGTTCAGCATCGGCGCTGCGTCCTCGCGCGGTGTGTCCGCCAACCAGCTGCAGCTGACAGCGACGACCGAAGCTAATTCGACTATCCAGCAGACCATCTCGCTGACAGCCGGCACCTACACCTCCCTGGCCGACCTGGTCACCGAAATCGACACGCAGCTCGCGACCGCCTTCGGCGATGTCGCCGGTGTCGCCGGTGAGTCCGACATTGACGCGAAAGTGTTCGACAACGACAAGATCCAGATCCACACGAAGGATGAAGGTTCCGCCTACAGTATCCAGATGGGCAGCCTCGGCACCGCTTCGGGTAACCTCGAGCACCTGCTCGGCCTGTCCGAAGACAGCATTGCCAACACCGGTACCGACGCGCTGATCAGTTTCGACAACTATACCCAGTCGATCAACAGCGTGAAGTATGGTTCGACGTACGATGTCGAGATATTCAATAAGGCGACGGGTGAAACGGGCCGTGGTTCCGTGACCTTGACCGTTGGTCAGGCCGCTACCGGCATCAACGTCGGCAGCACGCTGCTTGACGTCAAGGCCGCCAAGTTTGACGTCCGCCTCGACGGCGGCCCGGCGACTTCAGTGACCGCCGGCATAAACACCACCGTGTACAACGCCGACCGCAGTGAGTCGCTCCTGCTTCAGTATGGACTGACCTCCGCCGGCGGTACCGAGACCATCAATAACGTCGACCGTTCGCTGGTCTTCCAGATCGGCGCTAATGTCGGCCAGACGGCTACAATCGGCCTGCGCAACATGTCCGCCAGCGCCCTGGGTAAGGGTATTGTCGGTAACATGTTCGGTTCGCTGGCTGCCGTCGATGTGACGACCGTCCAGGGAGCCCAGGATGCCCAGTCGATCATCGACAATGCCATCAACCAGGTCTCGACCACTCGTGGTACGCTGGGTTCGTTCCAGAAGAACACGCTGGAATCCAACCTGCGCAACCTCCGGATCGCGGCTCAGAACCTGACCGCTTCCGAGTCCCAGATTCGTGACACGGACATGGCTTCTGAAATGTCCGAGTTTACGAAGAACCAGATCCTGGTCCAGGCCGGTACGTCCATGCTGGCGCAGGCCAACCAGGTTCCGCAGATCGTCCTCTCGCTGTTCGGTTAATCCGGACGCGGTAACGATAGACCCAACGCCGGGAGAGGGTAATACCTCTCCCGGCTTACACTGAATGTAAATGTGACGTCCACGTTCGACGACATTGACGTTGTCCTCCACAGGAGGGAAGGATGCCCGGAGTAGGATCGATCGACGGAATCATCTCAGGTCTCAATACCACGGAGATTGTTGATTCCATCATGAAATTCGAGCGGCGTGATGCCGTTCTGCTCGAAGCCGAACAAGCTCAAAAAACACATATCGTATCTGCCTACAAGGCGCTGCAAGCTAAATTCCTTGCTTTGAACACTGAACTGGCCTCGCTGGTCCGTGGATCGAGTTACGAAGCCTCATTGATCAAGGTCAGCGACGAGACTGTTTTGTCGGCCAGCTCCGATGGTCGCGTGACCAGCGGTTCATACGATGTGCAGGTTTTGTCGCTGGCTCGCAACCACCAGCTCGCCACCCAGGGATTTGCGGACCAGGGCGCCGCTGTTTTCGGCACCGGCACGATTCAGCTTCAAGTAGGGGACAATTCCGCCCGGACGATCACCATTGATTCCTCCAGTAACTCGCTTATCGGGATCAAGCAGGCGATCAACAATGCCGATGCCGGTGTTACGGCAAGTATCATCAACGATGGATCCGCGTCAAACCCATACCGTCTCGTCCTGACAGCCGACCAGTCCGGTTACAAAAACCAGATAAGTATCGACACCGAACTGACCGGGGGGCAGACGCTCAATCTTGATTCCGGTTCTTTCGATGTCCCGGAAATACTCTCCTTTGATAAAGATTCAACCGCCCGGGTCTCACTGGGCACGACGTCCTCGTTTACCGGTACGCAAAACAAGATCTACACCTTTACGGTTGACGGGGCCGGCAGTCATACGGTCGGCAGCGATCCGATAACCCTGAACTGGAGCGACGGCACCAACAGCGGTTCGGTTGTCGTAACGCAGGCCGATACCGAAGTCGAATTGGTTGGTGCCGGAGCTGACGGTCTCAAGATCAGCCTTTCGACCGGTACGCTGGCCGGCGGCGACGCCTTCCAGGTGCAGAGTTTCGCACCGTCGCTGCAGTCGGCCTCGGACGCCCGAATTGCTCTGGGGGCACAGGGCGGCCTGGGATCACCGATTGTGGTGACGTCGGATTCAAACACCTTCAGAGATGTCGTGGGCGGCATGACGCTCAATGTCAACAGAGTAACGGCGCCGGGGGAGACGGTGACGATTACCACCGATCTGGACACCGAGGCAATCAAAAGCAAGATTCAGGGCTTCATCAAAAGCTACAATTCCGTTGTCGATTTTATCGACGAACAGAATTCGTACGATAAAGAAGCCGACGAGGCCGGTATTCTCTTTGGCGACTCAACATTGTGGATGGTCCGCAATTCGATCAGCAACGCCCTCGGCGACCGGGTAGCCGGAATCGAGAGCAAATTCTCGCAGCTGTACTCGATCGGAATTCGAACCAAGGCCGACGGTAAACTGGCGATAACCGATTCCGGTCGACTCGAGGATGCCCTGCGCAATAACCTCGACGACGTCATCAAGCTGATGTCCCGGGCCGGGAACTCCTCGGTCAGCGGGATCGAGTTCATCTCATCAACTGCTGACACCAAAGCCGGGGAAAACTATGCCGTCGACATTACTCAGGCGGCGACTAAAGGTTACCTGAGTGGATCATCTATCAATGATCCCGCGATCAACCCGCTTATAATCGATGGTTCCAACAATACGTTGAAGCTCAAGGTCGACGGGTTGACCTCCGAAGATATAGTCCTTGCCCGCAAGACGTATACCTCCGGCGAGGATCTTGCCGACGAAATTCGGGCCAAGATCGAGTCGGACGAAAATCTCGGGAGCCGTGACGTCGGCGTGGAGTGGGTATCCTCCGGATCCGGCGGCTTCCTGAAATTCACGAGCGGGACCTACGGTTCGAATTCATCGGTCGAAGTCATCACCTCGGTGGCCAATTCGGCGGTGGCTGCGCTCGGACTGGGCACGGCTGAGTCGGTGAACGGGCTTGATGTCCAGGGCACGATCAACGGGGAAGAAGCCGAGGGAAAAGGGCAGATGCTGAAAGGCAAAGGCGACAGCGATACTATCAAAGGTCTGGTCCTTCGGGTTTCGCTGGGGCAATCCGAGGTGACGGCGGGCAGCGAGGGGACCGTGACGCTTACCAAGGGTGTGGCGGCAAGACTCAAAGACGTTGTCGAAAGCCTGACAAAATCAAGTGACGGCACCTTTGACCGCCGTATCCAATCCTACCAGAAGCAGATAGATAATATATCCGAGAGGGTTGAGGAGATTGACGAGTTACTGGCCAAACGGCGTGACTCGCTGCTGAAACGGTTCCTCGCGATGGAGGAGGCCCTTGGACAGATGAGCAGCACCAGCGATTTCCTTCAGTCGCAATTAGCAGGAATCAACTCCAACTGGCGCGGCGCCGGCAACTCGGGTGGCTTCCGCGGCAACTAACACAACCGATATAATAAAATCTTATAAGGAAGAAACCATGGACGGCAAACTGGCAGCATATAGGAAAGAAGAAACAGTCGGAAAATCTCAGCTCGATCTCATACTACAGGTTTACGACGGCGCGATAGCAGCATTCGGCACCGCTAAGGAGAACTATGCCGCCAATGACTCCACCGGCGGCTGGGAACACCTGGAACGGGCCCGGAAATTCGTCACCCATTTGTATACCACCCTCAATCATGAAAAAGGCGGAGACATCTCGGTTAACCTGGCCAAGCTGTACGCCTGGGTGATAAATCAGATCAACGTCGCACAGGCGACCAAAGATTTGCAAATAATTGACGACAATATAACTATACTGGGAAACCTTCGAGACGGCTGGGCCGGCTTGAAGAATACGGACATGGAAACGACATCTTCTCCGACTGAAGCGGCGCCGCAGGGCGGGTTCACGCATTCAGCCTGAGCGAAACGGACGACATGGACTACGAAGTACTCAAGAGACTCGAACGCGAACTGCTCGCCGTTTTGAAGGAAGAATACACCTTCTATCAGTCGTTGTATATCACGCTGGACAAGCAGCGGGACGCGATCAAATACAACCGTGACGACCGCCTGCTGGACCTGTTTGCCGAAGTCGAACGGTACCGGCAGCGTATCGCCCGGTCCGAACAGACGATCCGCCGCCTGCAGGAGAAGCACCCCAAGGCGTTCCGGATGGCGGCCGTATTACCGGAAGTAAAGAAGATTATCAACAGCATCCGCACGCTGGTGAAAAAGAGTGTCGATGTCGTCACCGAATGTGACGAGTACCTCCAGGGACGGTACTCACGGATCAAAGAGGAATTAGGAGAGTTGAAAAACTCCCAGCAGATTATGCAGTATATGAGCGAGCCGGATCAGTCGCCGCAATTTGTCGATGGCAAGAAGTAGGCCCGCCTGCGCACAATAGGAAATAAGGGAAAGACCGGCGCGGATGCGCCGGAGATGAACAGGAACCAGAATTAGGGTTGCCGTGATGAAGATAGGAGTTTCACATCTCGTGCAAAAGACCGGTGGGCAAACGAATAAGCTGCAGCAGCAGTTGCAGGAACAACCGTCAGCCGAACCGCCCAGGCGATCGGATGCACTGGTTATTTCCAGCGACGCTCGCCGGCAGCTGGCCGAGTTGGCCGATTCGGCTCGCGATCTGGTCAGCCGCATGGATCTCGACAATGACGGCTCAGACGAAATACGAGAAGACAAGATTCAGCTGGCCCGGGCCCGGATTAAATCCGGGTACTACGACCTGCCGGAGATAAAGAAGCAGATTGCGGACCGGCTGGCCGATGACTTGTCCGGCCCGTTATCCGAAAACGAGTAAAGACAATCGAGCAGCGTATGAGTACCTCGACTATTGACAACAAAATCAAACAGGTAGTTGCCAACATTCGCAATCTGCCGACTCCGCCGGTCGTGTTTCATCAGATCCAGAAAGTCATCAATGATCCGAAGGCATCGGCGGCTCATGTCGCGGCCATTCTGGCCGAGGATCCGGCTATGTCGGTCAAGGTGCTCAAGATGACCAACTCCGCGTTTTACGGCCTGGCCCGCGAAGTTGAATCAGTCAAACAGGCGGTTGTCATTGTCGGTATGGAAGCGGTCAAGAACCTCGTTTTATCGGCCAGCGTGCTGGATATGTTTAAGGGTGACCATGTTGACCAGGAATATCAGGAACGGTTCTGGCGCCACTCGCTGGCTACGGCTGCCGCCTGTCGGCTGCTGGCCAAGCAGGTACGTTCACGCGGCGTTGTCGACCCGGATTCCGCGTTCAGCGCCGGGCTGCTGCATGATGTCGGGAAAATGGTCATCTCCTGCTTCCTGGTCGAGGAATACAAGAAATTTCAGGCTGCTCGCGAAAACGACCGCACACAAACTGATGTCCAACTCGAACAAAGCGTGCTGGGATACACACACGGCAATGTTGGTGAATATCTCGGGGTGCAGTGGAAGCTGCCGCAGAAGCTGTGTGATGCTGTTGCCTATCACCACCGGCCGGCCGAATGCGAATCTCAGGACCCGCTGGTGTACATTGTGTACCTGGCCGATCATCTTGCAAAATCAACATTTTTCGATCGCGGGGAAGAGCACCTGGTCGGAGAACTGGACACCGAAATTACCGGCTGGCTCCAGGTTACCGATGAAGATCTCGAAAAGTATACCGAAATGCTGCGCGAAGAGTATGTCAAGGCAGAGACCTTTATGCAGATGGTGGGCCTGACCTGAGGCCGGCGTTTTTCCGTCCGAGATGCCATTTGACCAAGCTGCGCGGCTGTCGTAATTGCGCGGTTTTTTTGCTTGCCTGTCGCGAGAGTTGACTTATCTTATCCACGATGCCGCTGTTGCGGCCGCCCATTTACCCAAATAAAGATCATGGACGCAGTCGGGCGGAGCAGTTTTTGCATCACGCCTGTCTCCAATGCTACGGGGGAAATCATGGCTTTTCAATTCTCTTTTGATGGTCTACGAGGTTTGTTCGGGCTTGTAGCCCTCATCCTTCTTACGATTCCAGCATCGTCATTCACAGCGCAATCGCAGTCTGCCTGTGGCGCCGACGACTGGTCCGGAACCTTTCTTCGACCAGGGCAGATCTCACCGTATGCGCTGGCGGTCGGTAACGGCAATTTGTATGTCGGGGGCCGGGTATTGCTGTCAGATACTGATGGCGACCAGGTGGAACTACATGGTGTGTTTACCTGGGATGGTACTCAGTGGCACTATCCAGCTCCGGAAAATGGCCTGGATGCAGGGTTCGGCGCGTCCGCCATCCATGACATGGTAGTGGTAGGGACCGATGTCTATGTCGGCGGAAGCTTTACCCAGACGCTTGGCGGCGACACGACGATCAAGTACATCGCCCGGTGGGATGGATCCGCCTGGCATCCTCTTGGCGGAGATCGGCTCGATGGCGAGGTGGCCGCCGTGGCTACGGACGGCAACGGTAACGTGTATGCCGGGGGAGCGTTTGATTATATCGGAGATACTATTTATAACCATATCGCCCTGTGGAACGGGTTTTCCTGGTTGCCGCTGGAGCATGCACCCGGTCCGGCGCGGGGAGTGAATAACCGGGTCAATGACATTCTGATCGGTAGTGGCGGTATCATCGTGGGCGGACAGTTTACTCAGGCCGGCGGGATTAACGCCGAGTATCTCGCTTCGTGGAACTGGACGACCGAAGAGTGGTCGGAACTCGGAGGAGGGATCAACTATCATGTAAACGACTTGGCGGTGTACGGCGATGATGTCTATATCGCCGGGAATTTCGTGACTGTTGATGACACACTTGGCGCAAAGTACATAGCGCGATGGGACGGTTCTCAGTGGCACTCGATGGCCTCCGACAGTTTTTATACGATTTGGGAGGTGGTGGCGACTCCGAATGGCGAGATATATGCGACCGGCGACTTTGGTTTTTCGCCTCCGGACGGCATGAAGTACATCGCTCACTGGACCGGCGCGGTGTGGGAGCCGCTGCTCCCAGAGTGCAACCTGAGCAACCAGGTGACGACGCTGGTCGCTGATGGTTCGGAACTATATACGATCGGGTCACAGACGTTTTGTGGGGCCTACCGGGGCAATATTCTGCATTTTGACGGAACCGGTTGGCACGGTCTGGCGGAAGGATTTTACTCCAGTACGACGGACGTTTATGATCTCGACTGGGAGGGCGATTCTCTTCTTGTAGCCGGTAGGTTTGGTCAAGCGGGGGGGGATGCTTACCACGGCAGTGTGGCGATTCGAAGTAATGGCGTGTGGCACAATCTGGCCGACGGTGACAGCATCGGGCTGGACTGGAATGACTACGTTCCGCCGGCATATGCGGTCGGCTTATACGACGGCAATATATATGTCGGCGGTTCGTTCGAGCGGGTCGGTAGTTACAATGCCGAGGGAATCGCGATGTGGGACGGCTTCGGCTGGAGCGGTCTCGGCGGTGATGGCGCCGGGGTGAATGTGGGTGGCGCAGTCTGGGAGCTGGTCGAGTATGCGGGTGAGCTGTATATCGGCGGCGTATTCGGCAGCATACAGCGCTCAGATGGTTCGACCGAAGACGCCTCCGGGATTGTCAAGTGGGATGGTAGCGATTTCATACCCGTGGTTGTTGATACGTATTGGAACGGTGTCGGCGGTTATGTCTATGCCATGGAGCCGGCTGCCGACGGCATATATGTCGGTGGACGATTTGCAACCAGCGGAGTCATCCGCAGCGGAGGGATCGTGAAATGGACCGGGAGTGATTGGGACAGCCTGGGCCGGGGGCTGGAGGGTCCAGTACCGCCGGGTCAGGCGGTGGAAGCATATGATATCGCAGTTGCCGGGGCGGATATTTTTGTCGCCGGGTCGTTTGGCGCCGTCTCGAACTTTGACGGGAGTGAAGTCACTGCTCCCAATCTGGCTCGGTGGGACGGTTCAAAGTGGCACGCGATGGGGGAGTTCAATGGTAAGGTCCGGGCATTGTATACCCGGGGCGGAGAGTTATACGCAGCGGGTGAGTTCACTGCAATCGGTACGGATTCCATTTCTCATGTCGCGCGCTGGGACGGTTCACAGTGGCATCCCCTGGGGCAAGGCACCAAAGGGCACGAGATCTATACTTACGGTACGGTCCAGACGCTGACATCGGATGGTCAGGCGTTGTGGCTGGGCGGCCGGTTCACGCACGCCGGCGGGATACCGTCGTCTAATATAGCCCGCTGGACTTTCTGTACCTCAGAGCCGCCGGTGATTGCCGGCGGAGGATCGGGAGCGACCGTAAATGGTACAGTCGTGACGTTAAACTGGAGGACATCGACAAAACAGAGTACCGCAGCGTCCTATCGCATTCAGATCGGGCTGGGCAGCAGTTTTGACTCGCTGATAGCTGATGAAAGCGGATTGACCGAGACACAGTACACCGATACTCTTTCAGAGACCTCGGATTACTCCTGGCGGGTTGGGGCGCTAGATATCGACGGAAATATCGGGTGGTCGCCGCGCGGCGAGTTTTCGACGGATATGGCGACCGCGGTCGGTGATGAACCGGATGCACTTCCGGAGCAGTTTGCGCTGAGTCAGAACTACCCCAATCCGTTCAATCCGTTGACCACGATCGAGTTTGCGCTGCCGAAGCGTAGCGATGTGAAAGTGAGCATATTCAATCTCCATGGTCGGCTGGTACGCACGTTTGATCTGGGTTCGACCGGTGCCGGCGAACATGCGATTGAATGGGACGGTCGCACAAATCGGGGAACACCGGTGGCTACGGGAGTGTATTTTTATCGTATCGAGGCGGGTGAATTTGCCCGAACCCGGAAGATGTTGCTGCTGAAGTAAAGGTGTGAAAACTGATCCTGGTACTCGATATTTGTCACCGGGAGTCGATGAAAAAAAGAAAGCGGTCCATAGGCCGGACATTTCCGGGTGAGTCGGGAAAATACGGCTTGACAGAAAGGACTTGAGCCTATAAAATAGTCAACTGCCCGCAACGAGTGCTAAGTATGTGGGCGCAACAGGGATGGGCGATTAGCTCAGTTGGTTAGAGTACTTGCTTGACATGCAAGGGGTCACTGGTTCAAATCCAGTATCGCCCACCATTTTTTCACTAGCGCGCAACAGAAGCGGGTTTACCTCGTGGGGTCGAGCCCCAGCCGTTAATCCGCTGTTATTTTGGTTGGGAAACAACGTGTCGCAGTTACAGATCACATTACCGGACGGCTCCGCGCGCTCATACGACGAGGGCGTGAGCGGCTACGAGATCGCCAAATCTATTTCGCCAAAACTGGCCAAGGCGGCCATTGCGGTGAAAGTCGATGGCGTGGTGCGTGATCTCTATGCGCCGGTCCCCAACGACGCGAACGTTGAAATCCTTACGTTCGACCAGCCGGAAGGACGCGAGGTCTTCTGGCACTCCAGTTCGCACATCATGGCCCAGGCCGTACAGGAGCTGTTCCCCGGCACCAAACTGGCTATCGGTCCGGCGATCGATGAGGGCTGGTACTACGATTTTGACGTCAAAGAGCCGTTCTCTCCGGAAGATATCGAGAAGATCGAAAAGCGGATGCAGGAGATTATCGACGAAAACGCCGAGTTCTCCTGCGAGCGGATGTCCCGGGAGAAGGCTGTCGATTTCTACAGGGAGCGGGACGAAAATTACAAAATCGAACTGCTTGAAGGATTTGAGGACGACGAAGTCAGTTTCTACAGCCACTCGCGGTTTGTTGATCTTTGTCGCGGCCCGCATATCCCGAGGACCGGAATAATCAAGGCTTTTAAGCTGATCGCTACCTCCGGCGCCTACTGGCGCGGCGATGAGAAGCGGCCCATGCTCCAGCGGATCTACGGTGTGTCGTACCCGAAAAAGTCGATGCTCGATGATTACGTGCATCGTCTGGAGGAAGCCAAAAAACGCGACCACCGGGTTCTGGGCAAGCAACTGGAACTGTTCTCGATCAACGATGAAATCGGCGCCGGCCTGGTGCTCTGGCATCCCAGAGGGGCCATGGTCCGGCACGAGATAGAAAACTTCTGGCGCGAGGAGCACCTGAAGTATGACTACGAACTGGTGTACTCGCCGCACATCGCCAATCGCGACCTCTGGCATCGCTCCGGCCATCTCGATTTCTACAGCGAGTCGATGATGGGCCCGATGTCCATTGAGGATCGGGAGTTCCAGCTCAAACCGATGAACTGTCCGTTCCACATCCTGATGTACAAGTCGCGGCTGTGGTCCTACCGAGACCTGCCGTTGCGCTGGGCAGAGCTGGGCACTGTTTACCGGTTTGAAGCCAGTGGTGTGCTCCACGGTTTGATGAGAGTCCGTGGGTTCACGCAGGACGATGCCCACCATTTCGTCAGCCAGGAGAACATGGAAGACGAGGTCAAGTGGGTGCTTGACTTCTGCGTGCATATCCTCAGTTCATTCGGTTTCGATAATTACGACATCTATCTCTCGACCCGGCCGGAAAAGGCCATCGGGGCCGAAGAGGACTGGGTGCGGGCTGAAAACAGTCTGCGCGAGGCGCTGGAGAAGTCCGGCCTCGAGTACGATGTCGACGAAGGTGGCGGGGCGTTTTACGGTCCAAAAATTGACATTAAGATTAAAGATGCACTCAATCGTTCCTGGCAGTGCTCGACCATCCAGTTTGATTTTTCCTTGCCGGAACGCTTTGATCTGCACTATATTGACTCGGACGGCAAGCAGAAGCGGCCGTTCATGATACACCGTGCGCTGCTTGGTTCGATCGAGCGGTTTTTCGGCGTACTGGTAGAGCACTACGCCGGCGATTTTCCGCTCTGGCTGGCGCCGGTGCAAGTCAAGGTTCTTCCGATCACGGACAGCCTGAACGAGTACGCCGGGAAAGTCGTTGCCGAATTGAAAAAGCACGGCCTTCGGGCACAGCTCGATGACCGTTCGGAAAAGGTCGGTGCCAAGATTCGGGATGCCGAATTGAGCAAGGTGCCGTATATGTTTATTGTCGGCAACCGCGAGGCGGAGGCAGGCAAAGTGTCGGTGCGGAAGCACACTGTCGGAGATATTGGAGTTCAGTCGGTCGATCAGGCGCGTGACATGCTCTTGGCCGAAATTCGTACCAAAGGGCTGCAACTCGAAACGGAAAATGTGTAAGTAAGGAGGCTTTATCGCCAGTCAGAAAGACTTGCGAGTCAATCGTCGTATCCGGGTGTCGCCGGTACGCCTGATTGGACCCGATGGAGAGCAGGTTGGAATCCTGCCGACCAATGAAGCGCTTGAACGAGCCGAACAGGCCGAGTTGGACCTGGTTGAGGTTTCTCCCAACAGCCGGCCGCCGGTCTGCCGGATTATGGACTATGGAAAGTATAAATATGAACTTTCCAAAAAAGACAAACAGGCGAAAAAGCGGCAGCATTCCTTCCAGCTTAAGGAAATGCGCTTCAGGCCGAAAATTGACGAACATGATTTCGATTTCAAGACCAAGCATGTTCGCGGTTTTCTCGAGTCGGGCAGCAAAGTCAAAGTCTTTGTGATGTTTCGCGGCCGTGAGATGGCCTACACCGAACAGGGCCGCAAGGTACTGGATCGGGTGGCCGAGGAATTGTCCGATGTCGGCACGGTGGAGAACCCGCCGAAAATGGAAGGCCGCCATATGAACATGGTCATGGCGCCGCGACCGGAAGTTATGAAAGACATCAAGAAAAAAGCGGAGCAGGCGGAAAAGCAGGAAAAGGCCGAAAAGGACGAGACTCGGCCACAGGAGTCCGAGACCGAGGAATGAAAGCAAGTAGTTGAACATAAAGGAACTGACCCATCATGCCTAAGATGAAAACCCAGCGGGGCGCGGCCAAGCGGTTCAAGAAAACTGCGACCGGCAAATTCAAGCGCCGGAAAGCTTACAAGAGCCACATCCTCGCCAAGAAATCGCCCAAGCGCCTGCGCAAATTGCGTCAGTCGACAATCCTCGACAAGGCGGATCACGGACGCGTCCTGCGCATGCTTCCGAATATCTAAGACTGCAGCAGTCGAAATAGGAGTACGTTGACAAATGGCACGTGCAAAAAATAATGTTGCCGCACATCAGCGGCATAAAAAGGTACTCAAGCGCGCCCGTGGTAACTATGGCGGTCGCAGCAAACTGTACCGGACCGCTCTGGAGACGGTCCATAAGGGGCTTAAATACGCCTACCGGGATCGCCGCAACAAAAAGCGCGAGTTCCGCAGTCTCTGGATAACACGAATTTCAGCCGCCGCCCGTATGTGCGGGACTAACTACTCGCAGTTTATGGCGGGGCTCAAAGATGCTGGAGTGAATCTCGACCGTAAGATGTTGGCCGATATCGCCGCACGCGATATGACCACTTTCGAGTCGCTGGCCAAAATGGCCCAAAAGTAGTTCGAGGAGTGCCTTTCTATGTCACTCCTGGACGATATTGCCAGTCTGAAGAATGAAGCTGTCGAGCGAATCGGAAACGCCGATTCGCTTGATTTGCTTAATGACATCCGCATCAGGTACCTCGGACGCAAAGGCTCCGTCACGGCCGTGCTCAAGGGCCTCGGCAAACTCCCCCCCGAGGAACGCAAAGCAGTTGGCGCGGCTGCAAACGAGGCTCGCTCACTGATCGAATCGGCTCTTGCCGAAGCGCAGGAGAAGTTCTCCGGACCCCAGGAAGAAAGCAGTTTCGACCCGACCCTGCCGGGGACCGGTCAGCATGTCGGTACGCCGCATATTATCAATCAGGTAATGGGCGATATTTGCCGCATCTTCTATGGCATGGGCTTTGAGATTGCCCACGGCCCCGATGTCGAGACCGATTACTACAATTTCGGCGCCTTGAATTTTCCGCCCGACCATCCCGCGCGCGATATGCAGGATACCCTGTTTGTCGAGGGTGACCGCGTGCTCCGGACCCACACGACACCGGTCCAGGCCCGCGAACTGGAGAAGCGGGAGCCGCCGATCAAGATTATCACGCCCGGACGGGTATTCCGTAACGAGGCGATTTCTACCCGTGCCCATGTCGCTTTCCATCAGGTCGACGGCTTCTTGGTCGACGAGAACGTGACATTGGCCGACCTCAAAGGTGCCTTGGTGGCTTTTTGCAAGGCCTTCTTTGGCGAAGATATGCGGCTCAATTTCCGGCCCTCCTTTTTCCCGTTCACGGAACCGTCGGCCGAGGTCGATGTCTCCTGTTTCCTGTGTAAGGGGAAAGGCTGCCAGTTGTGCAAGTTCACCGGCTGGCTGGAAATCCTCGGCTGCGGCATGATCGATCCGAATGTGCTGGCCAACGCCGGCATCGATAACGAAAAGTACACGGGGTACGCCTTCGGAATGGGGGTGGAACGCACCGCCCAGCTCAAATACAAGATCAACGATATCAGGCTGTACTTTAACAACGATATTCGCTTCCTGAGGCAGTTCCGGTAAGATATGAAAGTCTCCTATAAATGGCTCATCGAGTTGACCGGGTTGGACTGGTCGGTTGAGGACGTGGCTCAGCGCCTGACCAACTGCGGTACGGCCTGCGAAGAAATCGAGGCCGCGGCTCAATATATGGACAAAGTTGTGGTCGGCGAGGTAACCAATCTCATGCCGGTGGAAGGCGCCGACAAACTTCGGCTGGCCTCGGTCAATCTCGGCGGCGAATCCATGGATCTCGTGTGCGGTGCCCCTAATGTCCAGGTCGGGCATAAAGTACCGGTTGCGACAATCGGGGCTAAGCTGGCCGGTGACATGGTGATAAAAAAGGCAAAGATTCGCGGTGTCGAGTCGGCCGGCATGATCTGCTCGGAACGGGAACTGGGCCTGTCCGATGACCACTCCGGCATTATGGTGCTCGATGAGTCCTCGCCAATCGGCATGCCACTGGCGCAGCATCTGGATATCGAGGACTACCGTTTGACGTTTGAACTAACGCCGAACCGTCCCGACTCTATGTCCGCTATCGGTATCGCCCGCGACCTCGCGGCGGTGGCCGGGGGTGTTGTTACGCGGCCCCGGTTTGAATTGAAGGAGACCGGCGGGAAGGCATCCGATTGCATTGATGTAAAAATAGATGCCCCCGATGGCTGCCCGCGATACGTCGCGCGGGTAATACGCGGGATTAAAATCGGCAAATCGCCCTGGTGGTTGCGCAAGCGGCTGCTGATGTCCGGTATTCGACCGATCTCCAATGTGGTCGACATTACCAACTATGTTATGCTCGAGTGCGGCCATCCGCTGCACGCTTTTGATTACGATAAATTTGGCTCAAAAAAGGTCGTGGTTCGCTTTGCGAAAAAGGGCGAAAAATTCACCACGCTGGACGGCCGTGAACACCAATGTACCGACGACGTCCTGCTGATCACCAACGGTAAGGAAGCGGTCGCCGCCGCCGGCGTTATGGGCGGCCTCGAATCGGAAGTTGAGGATGGGACGACCAATATCCTGCTCGAGGCAGCTTACTTCGATCCGGGCGTGATCCGTCGCAGCCGGCGCGTGCTGGATACTGTCAGTGAATCCTCGCAGCGTTTTGAGAAAGGCGCCGATCCTAATGGTATCGATTATGCGATTGATCGCGCCGCCTATCTGCTGGCCGAGCTGGCCGGGGGAGAGGTGCTGGAGGGTGTCGTTGATGCCTACCCGAAAAAGATCGATCCGATCAAAGTCGAGCTCCGGCCGAAGCGCTGCAACGACCTGCTCGGGACCGAGCTGTCAACAGAGCGAATGCAGGAGATCCTCAGGCTCTTGGAATTCGAAGTCAACGGTGACAACTCGATTGTCGCCACTGTTCCCACGTTCCGTCCGGATATCGAGCGCGAGGTCGACCTGATTGAGGAGGTCGTCCGAATTCACGGCTTTGATCAGGTTGAGGATGCTGTATCCAATATCGGGCCGCTCTTCACGCCGCTTCACTTTGTCGACCAGTTTGTTGACGAGGCGCGCCTGATGCTCAATGCAGCCGGCTTCGATGAGATGCTGCACCATGGCCTGGCCGACAGCAGCCTTGCCTCGAAACTGCACCCGGATACACCGCAGTTGAAGATAAAGAACCCGTCCTCGGCCGATCTGAACATCATGCGCAACAGTCTGCTCTGTTCGGCAGTGCATGTGATCAGTCATAATATCTCGCACCGGAACCTGGACTTGCGCCTGTTTGAAATCGGCAAGGCGTATTTCCCGCCGAACGATAAAAATGAATGGATCGAGGAGCAGCGGATTCTCCTGACAGTCACCGGGAGCAGCCCGAATACGTGGCGTGAAAGCCCGAGGCCGTATGATTTCTATGATCTCACCGGCGCGATTGAGCGGCTGGCCGATCATTTCCATTGGCCGCGATTTGCGATGGAGCCGGCGGAATTCAGCTATCTAGAAAAGGGCGACTCGTACGTGCTGCAAGTCGACGGGGCCGGTCTGGGATCGATAGGCCGGCTCAGTGCCAAAGCAGGCAAGCTGCTGGATATCAAGCAGCCGGTCTGGGTGGCCGAGTTCGCGATCGAGCCGCTCCGTGACAAAACAACCCGGGTGGTCGAATTCCGGCCGCTGCCGGTCTATCCCGCTGCACCCCGAGACTTGTCGCTGCTGCTGGATGCCGATGTCCCGGCCGGCGACATTGTGGAGACAATCAGAAAGACCGCCGGCGAGATCGCCGAAGCGGTCGATATCTTTGATCTGTATACCGGCAAGCAGATCGAAGTCGGCAAGAAGTCTGTCGCGGTGTCGATTATGTACAGGTCTCGATCCGGCAGCTTATCGGGCGAGCAAGTCGATGCTGTGCAACAGAAAGTAATAGATAAGCTCAAAAAGCAGTTTAATGCAGAGGTTCGCGACAAATGACCGTAGACGACAAATTCAAACAGCTCCAGGCTCGCGTGGACGAGCTTGTGAAAGCCTTACGGGTTGCAAAAGAGGGAGCTGGACCGCTTCGGCGTGAAAACGAGGAGCTTCGCCGTGAGCTCACCGATCTTCGCGACCGTTACAACAAATTAAAACTGGCTCAGGCCGATCGCTCGAATGCGATGACCGAAAAACTGACGACGGTGCTGCAGCGTCTGGACGAACTGGAGCAGATGCAGGGCTGAGTTTTTTCTTGACAGTTATTCCGCACTATAGTATAAATCATTGACAGTAAGCGGGATAAGAAGGAACAAGCTCGACTGTGAACCTGCTGAACGGTGCCTGAGAGAATGACTGGAAACAAAGTTGTGGTGAATATATACGGCGAGGAGTACCCGATCACGGGTGTTGGCGACGCCGCTCACATTTCCAAGGTTGCGGATTTTGTCGATGCGCGCATGAACGAAATCGCGCAGGGTAGTAAAGTGAAGGCAAAGGACAAGGTTGCCATACTTGCGGCCATGTCGATTGCGTCCGAACTGCTGGAAAAATCCGGAGAATTGGATTCGTTAAACGATACTGTCCGGGAGAACCTGGATTCTCTGTTAACTCGCCTCAACGAAGAAGTTCCGTCACTTGTCGGGCGTTCCTGAGCAGAACAAGAGCGTTTCGATCCATCCAGTATCCTTCTTAATCCTGATTTAACATAAATGCTCTAGTCCTCCGGCAGTTGCTGTCGGAGGGGAGGACGCAATGGAATCAATCATCATTGTGGTCGCAGCCGCGATTGTCGTGGGCGGAATTGCATTCGTCATCTCGTGGCGGCTGGCCAAGCGCCTCAATGCGGAAAAACTCGCAACGGCCGCCGCCGAGGCCCAGCGCGTGATCGAGGAAGCCAGGAAGGAAGCCGAGATCCAGCGCAAAGAGGCGCGTCTCGAAGCCAGGGAAGAGTTCCTCAGGTTAAAGGCTGATTTTGAAAAAGAAGTTAACCAGACACGCCAGGAACTCGAAAAGACCGAAAAACGACTCGCCGAACAAGAATCCACTTCTCAAAAGAAACTCCACGACCTCAACTCCCGCGAAAAAGAACTCTCCAACCGCGAGAAGAACACGCAGACCCGCGAAAAAGGCATCGCACTGCGTGAACAGGAACTGGATGAGATCATATCCAGGCAAAACGAACGGCTCCAGAAAATCGCTCAAATGACCCCGGAAGAAGCCAAAAAGCAACTCATGGACAACATGATGGCTGCCGCCCGGATGGAAGCCGCTCAATATATCAAGGAAATAAAAGAAAAAGCCGAGGTCGACGCCGATAAAGAAGCGCGCGAGATAATTCTCTCGGCTATTTATCGCAACGCTGCCGAACACACCGTCGAAACGACCGTTAGTGTCGTCACGTTGCCGTCGGATGAGATGAAAGGACGGATTATAGGTCGCGAGGGCCGCAACATTCGCTCCTTTGAGACAGCTACCGGTATCGATGTAATTGTCGACGATACACCCGAAGCGGTCATTCTTTCCGGCTATGATCCGGTTCGACGAGAAATCGCCCGGATGGCTCTGGAGAAGCTCATCACTGACGGCCGGATCCATCCGACCAGGATCGAGGAGGTCGTTGAGAAATCGCAGAAAGAGATGGAAGTGATTGTTCGCGAGGCGGGCGAGCAGGCCTGTTTCGAGCTGGGTATTCACGGCCTTCACCCGGATATTGTCAAAATGCTGGGTAAGCTGCATTTCCGAACTTCGTACGGGCAGAACGTGCTCGCCCACTCCAAAGAGGTGGCGATGCTGTGCGGCCTGATGGCCGCCGAGCTCGAACTCGATGCCGCCATGGCAAAACGCTGCGGTCTGCTTCACGATATCGGCAAGGCTATTGATCGCGAGACCGAGGGGACACACACCCAGATCGGCGCTGATTTCATGAGCCGTTACAAAGAGGCCGACGAGGTCATAAACGCAATCGAGTCACATCATGGTGACGTGCCAATGATCGGCCCATACCCGGTGCTGGTGCAGGCGGCGGATGCCGTTTCCGGGGCTCGTCCCGGCGCTCGTCGCGAGCCGCTGGAAGCGTACATCAAGCGTCTCCAGCAGCTTGAGGAACTGGCCGACAGTTTCAAGGGCGTGGCCAAGGCCTACGCGATTCAGGCCGGCCGTGAAATCCGCGTGATCGTTGAAAACGATACCCTCGATGACCTGGCGGCGTCGATCCTTGCCGGTGATATCGCCGAGCGGATCGAACGCGAAATGCAGTATCCCGGTCAGATCAAGGTCACCGTTGTGCGTGAGACGCGGGCAACAGAGTTCGCTCGGTAGGAACTCCGGCTGCGGCCGACTGTTTTAAGATTATCCGTTGCCAAAAAGGCGGAGTTGTTGTAAACTCCGCCTTTAGTTATTCCGGTCAGTCCAGCGAGTGTGGCGGGCCTCGCCCGGCCGGAACAAAGACAGCCCGTCTTAGAAAGTCTTTTCATGTCCGAAGTGACAGTGTTATTCATCGCGGACGTCTGCGGCAAGGTCGGACGCCAGGCGATCGCCCACATGACCAAGCCCCTCCGCGAAAAGTACCAGGCCGATTATGTGATCTGCAACACTGAGAACGCCGCCGGCGGTTTCGGTATAACCCCGGAGATGGCTCGGAAGGCGTTCACCTACGGCATCGATTTGCAAACCTCAGGCAATCACATTTGGGACCGCTACGATATTGTCAAGTACATCAGCGACACCCCCAAGCTCCTTCGACCGGCGAATTTCCCGAAAGGCGTTCCCGGACGGGGGCATCATGTTGAGGAAGTCAACGGTGTAAAGTTCGGCGTAATTAATTTAATGGGCCGTACTTACATGAAAGACATTGACTGTCCGTTTCAGGTCGGGCGGGAGCTGGTTGATCGTCTCCGACAGCAGACCAACGTGATCATTGTCGACATGCACGGCGAGGCGACCTCGGAAAAGCAGGCGATGCATTACTGGCTCGATGGTCAGGTCTCGGCGGTGCTCGGCACCCATACTCATGTGCCGACTGCTGATGAACATGTTTCGGCCAAAGGCACCGCTTACATCTCCGATGTCGGCATGACCGGGCCGTACGATTCGATAATCGGTATGGATAAGGAGCCGTCGCTTCAGCGATTCCTGACCGGAATGCCCAAGCGGTTTAGCACTGCCTCAGACGATGTCCGACTGTCCGGGGTGGTGCTTAAAGCCGACTCGCGAACAGGGCGGGGCCTTTCGATCGAGCGGATTCAATACAAATTTGATATCGATACGTTCAAGCCTACCGACATCGCGCCGGAAATGGCAAAGGACGACGATCAAGATACATCCGAAGAAAACAGTCAGCAGCCGGAAAAACAAGGGAATGTATAGTTATGTCTGCCCGGATTATCGACGGTAAAGAAGTTGCAAAGAGTATTCTGGACGACCTTGCCGCCCGGATTGAGATATTGGCTGAGAAGGGTGTTACGCCCGGATTGGCTGCGGTCCTGGTCGGCGAGGATCCGGCTTCAAAGACTTATGTCAACTCCAAGGCTAAAAAGTGCAAGAAGATCGGCCTGTATTCCGAAGTGATAACGCGGTCGGCCGATATCAGGCAGGAAGAACTGACACAGATCGTGGATGACCTCAACCGGAACGACAAAATTCACGGCATCCTGGTCCAATCCCCGCTGCCGTCGCACATGGATGAACTTTCGGTCACGCTCCAGATTGATCCGGCGAGAGATGTTGATGGTTTCCACCCGTTCAATGTCGGCATGATGTCAATCGGCCGGCCCGGACTGCTGCCGTGCACGCCGCACGGAATAATCAAACTGATGGAATACTACAAACTGGATCCGGCCGGCAAGGAAGTCGTGGTGGTCGGCCGATCCAATATCGTCGGCAAACCGGTCGCGAGCATGCTGGTGCAGAAAGCGCCCATGGCAAACGCAACCGTGACGATAGCTCACTCCCGCACGCCGGAATTGGCCTATGTTACCCGACGGGCTGATATTCTGATTGCCGCGATCGGCCGGCCCGACACTATTACCGGCGATATGGTCAAAGAGGGTGCAATAGTTATTGATGTCGGGGTCAATCGTGTTGATGATCCCGAGGCCAAGAAGGGGTATCGGCTGGTCGGCGACTGCGACTTCGACGGTTGTGCCGAAAAGGCCTCGTGGATAACTCCCGTACCCGGTGGCGTGGGGCCGATGACAATCGCAATGTTGATGTCCAACACAGTTGCGGCGGCTGAGGCTATTCACGAGAAGTCGGCCTCGACTGCAACAGCCTGAACGAAATCTGCAAAGCATTACATATTTGCCCGGCGGATCAGTTGAGATTCGCCGGTTTTTTCGCATTATTCTCGAAAACAGGACCGCCGCACCGACTTTTGTTGAGTTAATATATTGCCGGACAGTCGGTTGCCGGCTGCAAAATTTCGCAACGTTCCGGAACATTTTTCCTCTTTTAATGTGAGCTACAAGCTGTTTTGGGGCACAGAGTTTGCTCTAAATGCTAGCCGGATAAGTACATCTGACGAGAGGACTGCTTAGTACCAGGCAATAAATGAAACTCGCTGTAAATATATTCTTCCTGATCGTGTTCGTTATCGGCGGAGTCGTCGCACAGGGCAGCGATGATATCTACGCCCCGGCCCAAATTTCATCATCCTTCTCAACATCAACTTCATCGGATGACTTCTCTGCTTTCAGCGTTGCACCCGAGGATTCTACCGCCGGCAGCTTGACGGCGTACCGGGTTGTGTTCCGGGCCAACATGAGCTTTCCAGTCCGGGACTCGGTCGACGGTTTCCAGCTGGACTTCCCGACTGGCACGAACGTATCCAGGGCGCAGTTGGTTAGCCTGTGCACGGACTGCCAGGCGGTGACGCTGGAAATTCTCAACGATACCAGTCTTTTTCTGGATATTTTTGAGGACACCAAATCCGGTACTGATCTGACTGATGTCAACGCTAACATATACCTCTCGGTCAGAATCCGAAACACAGTCAATCCCCCGGAGCCGGGATCCTACCGACTGGTGGTGGCGGCGCTCAATCATAGCCGGCAACTCATTCTCGGCCCGGCGCTTTCCAACGAATTCACTATCACCGGCGCCGCCATCAGCGGAATCACTATTCGTCCGCAAACCGACGCGACACTGAACGCGGGAGAGATTCTTACCTTCCGCGGATATATCATCGACTCGGCCGGGAATGAGATTCCCTCGGAGCAATTCGCCTGGTCTTTTGCCGACGGGTCCGACTCAGTCGGAATGCTCAGCGGCAGCACGCTGCTGGCGACGACACCCGGGACAGCGCGAGTCAGGGCGACGTTTCTCGGTTTTGAAGCGTTTTCCGGCCTGGTAACGGTCCTGCCTGGACCGGTGGCCCGGATTGATCTTGATATCCCGATTCAGCAACTGGCTCTTCGTCCGCCCGAAAGCAATCGTGTCGTCGAGCTGTTCGGCCCCGCAACCGCCACCCTGTTCGATGCGTTCGGGAACCGTGCGGTCAATCACGATATCTTAGCCCAACCGCTGGAGCTGTCTATTAACGATGGTCTGCTGTTGCCGGAGATAATCGCCGAACCGAGTTTGTTTGACAGCGGTGTGGTGGATTTCACATGGGTTCAGTATATCGGACGATCGGTACAGACGGAGATTACCGGATCAATCGGCGGCGTTAGTTCAGGGCCGGAGCCGGTATCTTTTTCCGGGTATGATGCTATGGAGGTGCTGACGGTTACCAACGAACCGCTCACGACCCTCACTGCCGGCACTATTACGCCCATTAGAGTTGTGGTAACCAATCGTGGCCTGCTCTCGCCGAGTGAACCGGTCAGGCTCGTGACTGCCATGGAAAGCGGCGGAGTGACCCTGGATTTCTATTTTGTGGGACGTTCGAATGGGGCTGTGGATACTATCGACGCTGCCGTATCCGTACCGGACACCGGCCCCGTGTCTGACCGCGTCGTGACCATGCTGATAGCTGAATTTGATATCGCCGCCGCGGTTAGTTCAACGCAGAGTGCGACCCGCCATCCCGTTATTGTCACCGAGCCGGCAGATATCGCACTGGTCTCAGACAGCATCGGACCGTCGACTGTCTATCCCGGTGAACCATTCGAGCTGGCGTTTGACATCGACCGAAACAGTATTGTCGGGTCGATAGACAGTGCGCGCGCCGTAGTCTGGATCGGCGACCAGACTCGCGAGGTATTCAACGATCTCGTCGAGCCGAGTGCCGTCAATGGAACCATCCTTTCGTATGAAGACTTGCAAGCGGTTCTTCCGCTTCCCCACGCGTTGCCTTCGGGAACCTCTACCATTGGTCTTTCCTACAGTCTGTTTTCCGAAGGCATCGCGTACAAATTAACGGCAGCCGGCAATGCTGTCGAGGTTCTCGACGAGGTCCGCCTGACGTATGTCACCGGAACACTCACCCCGCTAATGGTTTCGGCCGGTCATGAGAACAGTTTCCGGTTCGAGATGGACCTTGAAAACAGCTACCCGGTTACATTTGATCCGGTTGGTTCGTCGGTCGCGCTTTCGGGCAGCAGTTTCAGTGCGACAACTAATCTTGCCGGCGACGTCCGAACCCTGTCGCCGGGGATCAACGAGTTTGTCACCGGTGAAATCTTCATCCCGATGTCTCAACTCGGCGGCAACCTGACGATCCAGGTCAGCCTGGCGCTTACTGAGCCGGTCACTGGCGCCGGGGTAACTCGCGGCACCGATTTTGACGGGCAACTGCTGGAAGTGACGGATCTCCCGGTCGCCCGGATAATAGATCTTGAACCGGTAGCTCCCAATGCCCCGCGAGTGAACACATCACAGCCGTTTCAGATGCACGCGCGGGTGGCCAATTTGTCGCAGGCTGACGCCGGCCAGATAAATCTCCGGCTTACGTCCGACGGAAATTCAACTTTCGACAGTTTGAAAACTATTGCATTGATTCCGGCCGGTGATACGGCTGATGTCTTTTTTGATTGCGTCGCTGCCTCCGAGCCGACTGTCGGTGAACTGTTTCGGATTGAGACCGTGTCCGGTGGACAGTCGCAACTGGTGCAGCAGCCGGCACTCGATGATGTTGCGCTGGTGATAATCCAGCGTCCGGCGGAATTGGCTCTCGACTACATGCTGTTTGGTACAGCCGACGGGCTGGTTGATCGCAGCGGTTCCTTTGGACTGACAGTCGAACTGGACAACACTGGTCAGGCGGAGGCCACCGACGGTTCTTACCGGTTGACCACCGGCGGACTTGAATTCGGGGCTGATTCGGTGCTTTCAGGCAGCATTACCCCCGGGCGCCATATCGACTTCAATTTTGTCGCACCATCGTTTGACACGACCGTTGAATTTATCTTCACGTTGACCCAGGTCCCCGACGACACCAACACGGGGGAGAGGGCGATGACCGATGACACCAGCTTCACGATTCAAATTCGGGTCCAATCGCAGGATGCCGACCTGTTGGCCGGGGCCACCGCGCTCGGGTCTAATCTGGTGACTTCCGGAGAGACCAAAGATCTTTTCCGTCTTGAATTAACCAACCGCGGGGTGTCATCGCTGACGTCGGTCAAACTGGACTCTGTCGCTGTCGAACTGCGCGATACCGACAACCGACCGATCAATCCTGCAACCGTCTTTGATTTCGATGGTAGTATGGTGTTCGAGGGCGGAACGCAGTTGAATGTTAACCTTCGAGGCGAGGATCGCCTGTATATTGAATTCACGGATTTTGAAATCGTGTCAGGAGAGAGTCGTTCGGTTGATCTCATTGGGTTGCTGCGAGAGAACCTTGACGAGTCGTTTACCTTGTCCCTTGAGGCCGATAATATCTGGGCGACATTTTCCGGCGGTTCACAGGACGGCCTCCCGGTGCGAATCAGCACGCCCGATGGTCGTTTTTTGCTGACCCGGACCTTCGTTGTCCGAGGGAAGGGCCTTGAGGAATCGTTTGTCATTCAGGACAACCCGTTCGACCCGAGCCGGTCACCGGCCCGGTTCTCGTACGAAATCGACGGTTCCTCGGTCGTGGAGTTCCGAGTATTTACGCTCACCGGCGAGGAAGTCTATGCCCAAGACATCCCGGTGGAGGTTTCGTCCGGCACCCTTGGCGAACACGAGATAGAGTGGAATGGTCGCAACAATGAGGGCGAGACAGTCGCCAACGGCGTCTATATAGTTTCGATTCGGATCACCGAAACGGGTGAGACGGCGCGAATGAAAGTAGCGGTGGTGAAGTAAGATGTTCCTGCGGCGGTGGATCATAGCAGGACTGCTGATCGCAGTCACATTTCCGACAGCGGGGCGTGCCGGCGATGCCGGAAAGGAGCCGCCCTTTGTTGTCGGAGTCGGCGCCCGTTCACTGGGGATGGGCGGCGCGTTCACCTCGGTTGCCGATGACGCCGCCACTTTGTATTACAACCCGGCCGGACTGGCCCGCCTGGACTATCAGGAAGTCACCGCCATGCACATGTCCCTGCTGGAAGGGACTATCTATGATTATGCTGCGTGGGTCTATCCGACCGTTTCCCTGGGCGGCTTTGGTATCGGGGCGATGCGCCTGGGCACCGACGACATCATCAAACGCGAGAACTTTGTCGAGGTGGGGGAGTTTGGATATTCATACTCGCAGCTGATGTTGTCCTACGGACGAAACTTCGGCAGCACTATCTCGGCCGGTGGTTCTCTGAAACTGCTGTATCAGTCGCTGGATATCTATAACGACTGGGGGATAGGGATGGACCTCGGTGTCACTGTGCTTCCCCATGAACAGGTATCTATCGGCGTCATTCTTCGAGACATGGTTCCCGCGACGCTCGAACTCAACCGGACCAATGAAACCCTGCCGGTTACAATCGCGGGAGGTGTGGCGGTGCGGGACCTTCGGATTTCAAACAACATCAAGGCGCTGATAGCGTTTGAGCTGGAGAAAACCGAAGATCGTGACGTGCGGGTTCACACCGGCACCGAGGTCATGTTTGACAACACCTACGCGCTTCGGGCCGGCTACGACCGTGACAACCTCTCGTTTGGGGCAGGCTTTCGATATGATCGGCTTCAGCTGGACTATGCCTACAAGATTATGGATTACGTCGATGACAGTCACCGGATGTCGATATCGTATCGGCTGGGTACCTCGATTCCAGACCAGGCGCGCCGAGAGGAACTCGAAGAAGAGCGCCGGGGATCGCAGCTGCTGGCCGAGGAACGGGAACGGCAGTTTACCCTTTACAAGGAGAAGGCCGACGATTTCTACCGCCAGTACCGGCTTGATTCCGCGCTGACCTATTACCAGCGAGCCCTGGCTTTCGACGAGAACAACCAGCAGATTATCGGAACAATCGCGGCTATCGAAAACTCGCGCCGGATACAGCGCGACCAGGAGCAGACACTTCGCGACCGCCAGAACGAGCTTAATCTCATGATTGAGACCTATCTTGAGCAGGCCCGGAGTTTCTATGACAAGGAGTACTATCCGGCGGCCCTGGATATGCTCGAGCTGATTTTTGAAATTGATCCCGTTCATGCGTCGGCACGGAGACTTGAGCAGCAAATCCAAAGCGACATGTCCGAGGCGATCGCCGCCAATCTTGCGAGTGCTTCAAGAGCCGCCGAGCAGGGCGACGCCGTTCGGGCGATAGAGGCATACGAGCGAGTGCTCTACCTGGATCCGGACAACGCCCGGGCCACCGCCGGTAAAGCCAATCTGGGCAAGACACTCGATATCGCTCGTCACCTGAACACCGGTATCGACCTGTTCAAGGCGGGGCGCTACCTGGAGGCCCGCAAGCAGTTTGAACTGGTCGTTTCGGTCAATCCGGATGAACCGGTGGCACAGGAGTATCTCCAGCGGATTGAGGATGCCCTCGCGCACCCGCCGACGCTTGAGGAAATCCAGCAGGATCCGCCGATCTGGCAGCTTTACCTCGAAGGCCTGCGCTATATGCGCAATCAAGAATACCGCCAAGCTATCAATGCCTGGGAGAAGGTACTGGAAGCCTATCCCGGCAATGAAGCGACGCTAAATAACATCGAGCAGGCTCGACTCCGCCTGAGTTCGGGCGATCAGGAATAACCCCCGACCGCTCACTACCGATTTTTATATAGACGAAGTCTGTCTCTAACTTTACTTTCCCGGTATGTTTAGCCGCGCCGTTAAAGAGATCAACGCCGAATTTGTGGCCGAGGACCGGTACCTGGACTCGATCCAGCGGACCGTATCGGAGGCGTGCGTCTCGCTCGGCATGAGCAAGAAGGAAATCACGCCGCTCATGCTGGCGATCGAGGAAGGCGCGACCAATATTATCCGCCACGCCTACCTGTACGAGAAGGGCACGATCCGCCTTCGTATTGTCATCTACCAGAAAATGATCGTCTTCTCGCTCATTGACACCGGGCGCTCGTTTCAGCCCGACGACTCCGGGAGTATCGACCTCGAACGGCTGGTCGAATCGGGGCGCAAGGGCGGACTCGGCTTCTACATGATCCAGAAGATCATGGATTCGGTTGATTATATCTCCTCGGCCGGCTACAACGAACTGCGCATGATCAAGCGTATCAAGCCGGTCAAGAGCGGCTCAATACCGTTTGTCCGCCGCATGGCATCGCTGCGCGTGAAGTTCTCGGTCTGGACGTTCTTTATCGTGCTGCTGATTGTTGGCGTCGCTTATTACTATTTCGACCACCAGACTACCCGGCAGCTGACATCGCACCTGAACGAGACGGTTGAATCGCTCGTCAATACGATCTCGGACCAGGCGGCCGGGTACGTTATCAACCGACGGTCCGACGTGGAGTTTGATGAGCTGATCGTCAGCTATGTTCGGTCCAACAGCGAGTTTCTCAGGCTGGTCGTCCTGACCGATTCGACCGGAATGATCATGGCGCACTCAGATGATATTCACAATATTCGCAAGCCGTACCGGCCGCCGCCCGAGGTAAAGGACGCCTTGATGGGCGAGCCGCACCGTTACAGTCGCGATTCACGAGAACTGCTTTACTTAAAGATGCCAATCCGCTACAATGACCGTTTCCTGGGTGTTGTGCATGCTGTCTATACGGCGAAACCCATTCAGGAGAGACTGGCCGACGCGCGTCAGAAAATCATGCTGCTCACGCTGGTGCTGCTGTTGATTGGCATCGGGGGTATTTATGTACTCTCGAATTACTTCGTGGAGCCGATTGCCCGAATCACGCGGCGGGTCCGACGCTTTGCCTCGGGGGATATTCAGTCCGAACTCCCGCTGGAGGGAGCCGAAGAATTCTATGAAATTTCCAGGGCATTCAATGAACTCATGACCCGCGTAAGCCAGGACCGGGAGAACATCATCGCACGGGAAAAAATGACCAAGGAAATTGAAGTTGCTTCACAAATACAAAAGACGTTGATGCCGACTCGTCTGCCCGAGATTCCCGGACTGGAAATCGATACCTTTTATCGCGCCGCCGAGATTGTCGGGGGAGACCTCTACGATGTCTTTGAGATCGATGAAAACTGTTACTGCCTGGTGGTCGCCGATGTGTCCGGCAAAGGTGTCCCGGCCTCGCTCGTGATGTCCATGCTTCGGACCGTGATTCAGATTCACGCCGGTCATGCGCATTCGTCACGAGATACTTTGATACGGGTACAAGACTACTTGAAACAGAACATCCCGCCGGGGATGTTCATCACTATTATGCTGGCCGTGTTTGATGCCGAAAACAATCATTTGAATTTTGTCTCCGCCGGTCACAATCCGATGCTGTATTATAGCGCCGCCTCGGGTGAAGTCCGCCCGCTCAATCCGACCGGCATGCCGATGGGTATTCCGTTGACGATTGACACCAGCTTTGAGGAACGCCTGGAGGAGTACTCGGTGGGACTTGAAGAGGGCGACCTGTTCTTTATCTTTACCGACGGCATCACCGAGGCTTCCAACCGGGCAGGTGAGTACTTCGGGATGGACCGATTGATTGCGTTCCTGAAGGAGCGCTTAGCGAGCGATTTGGTCGATTTAAAGACTATTCGTGGTGAACTGGTTGCCGAGTTGGAGGACTTTTGCGGATTTTCCGGCCCCGCCGACGATATAACGTTTATCATTGCCCGCTCGACCGGCAGCGGGGGAAAGAAGCAGCCCAACAGCGGCTTTGAGACCGAAACGCATCCGGACCCCTCGACAACGCCGGATCAGCACTGACGGGCAGCGGGAAGTTTTTACTTGAAAGTACGCTCATTACCGGTTTCCTTGGCGGGCGTAAGCAAATCGGCAACTGTGAGTTGACGGAAGAACATGGAAAACATCTCCATATCATTATCCGAGAGCGAAAAGGACAACATCTCCGAAGTTCGGGTCGACGGTGTCATTGACACGACCACGGCTGGTGAACTGGAAGAGGTGATTGACGCCCTGATGAAGCGGCAGCGGTATCGGATAATCGTTGACCTGGCCGGAGTGGACTATATCTCGTCGGCCGGATGGGGGATATTCATTTCCCGGATCAAAGATGTTCGATCGGCCGAGGGAGATGTAAAACTCGCCAATATGGTGCCGAACGTGTTTGAGATCTATGAACTGCTGGAATTTGACAAGGTTCTTCGGGCGCACGACAGTATAGAATCCGCCCGACACGAGTTTGGCGGATCGGGAGCGGAGGACTCAAAAAAAAAAGGGGAGCAATAACAGGGCTTACGGTCGTAGATGATATAGCGACCGACAGTGAAGGCGGCCGAACCGGGGGGCCGGCAGAGGACAGTGGGACAGACTTATTGAGCGGAGGGGACCTTGAGACGGTCATTCTGCGTCTGGTGAAGGATGACCCGTTTGCAACCATATCCGATCTGAAAAAGCAGGCTCGGTCCAGCCCGGAATTTGAGAACGTCAGTTGGTTTCGGATATTCGGCATCCTCAAACGCAAAGGTTTGCTGCGTCGGCGAAGTCGTTTTGCCTTTGCACGCGGTCGTCGTTGAGGCTTCGTTTTACGATTGACTATTATAGACGTAAGTCTATATTATATATAGAGTAAGTCAAATGGATAATCAGACGGTTCTCATCTTGGTCCTGATTGCCCTGGTTGTTACGCTCACGGTCCTGTTGGTGCGTCGTATCCGGCACGAACGAGAACAACTGGCAGCAATCAAACGCATGAATCTCACCCAGTTCGGCGAGTTTCTTCGAGCCAATAGTACGAGTGGAAATATAGCCGAAGTAGCCGGCAAGGTGTCTGACTTGCTCATCAACGTTTTCGAGTGCCCCCGGATCATCTTCCTCCGCAAAAAGCGCCAGAATCTGGAACTGAACTATTTCCACGGACTGTCCAAATTCGATCGACAGGACTTCCGGATTCGGGCAACACATCATCTCATAAAGAAAGTCAGCGCTGACTTCCTGCCGCGTTCGATTGAAACCTTGCGTGATGAACTGCCGACCGACTACTTCCAGCGGCTCGGGGACCTAGGAATTGGACTCTATTTTCCCATCTTCTGGCGCGAAAATCTGTATGGTGTCTATTTCCTCAGGAGTACCGCCGGAACCCGGTCGCTTTCGTTCAACATGATGGTGGCCAGTCTCGCCCAGTCGCTTTCGGCGGCGTATCACATCAAGTGGCATGAATCTCGATATGAACTAACCAGAACCCAACTGGAGAAAGCCCGTCGGAAGACATCTCAGCCGCAGGAGGAGAGGCTGCACAGCAACCTGCTGAAGCTGATTGGTCATCGAAATTCCCAGACACTCATCCCGAGCCTGATCGAGTCTATTCGCAAAGACCTCGCCATCAATCGCATTGCTTACCTCTACGAACCGAAGGGGCAGGATGTACCTTCGCTGGTGCAGGATGGAATAGATCGTTCAGTCATGGTACCGGACAAGCGGATGCTCAAAGAGTTGTTCGATGCAGTGAAGTCGGATGACGTTTATTCACTGGCGGATATCCAGAAAAGACAGCCTAAACTCCGGGACTGGGCCGGGAGACTTCGGTCCAGCGGGCTGGACCATATAACGGCTTTCAACATCTCCGGTGACAGACCCGGAATTCTCGCGTGGAGCGGCGGTTCGGCAGTACCGGTTGGCCGCAAACAATTGGATGCAATAAAGGCCCACGCCCGTGACCTGATCCGTAATGTCGAACACTACGAAGAAGTAGAAGAAATGTCCCAGACCGATGGCCTGACCGGGTTGGCCAATCAGCGTTACTTCCGCCGTCGTCTCGACGAGGAAATCCAGCGTGCCCGCCGGTACGAGCGGCAACTGGCACTCATCATGTTCGATCTGGATAGTCTGAAACAGACCAATGATACTTACGGCCATCTGGCCGGGGATGAGATAATCCGTCAGATGGGGATCATTCTCCGCAACAACATCCGATCGATCGACATTGTCGCCCGGTACGGCGGTGATGAATTCTGCATTATCATGCCCGAGGCGGACGAGGAGACCTGTGTCAAATTCATGAACCGGCTCAACCAACAGGTGAGCCGATCGAAGTTCGACGTTCCCGGTTTGAAGAAGAAGCTGTCCACGACCATTTCGCTGGGCGGGGCGGTTTTCCCCAATCACGCCGGGAATCCGCGCCAACTTATTTTCGCTGCCGACATGGCCCTGCTGCAGGCCAAGGAACAAGGCCGCGACAAATCTGTTCTTTATGACGAAGCGCTTTCGTCCGGGGTGTAATTGAGCGCGTACAAGATCACAGGTTTAGTCTTTACACCCGGATCAGGCTTCTCTATATTTTGGCCTAAACGAATGACCATCAGGTGCCGATTTCTGTTCTAAATCACTTATTAGGAAAAATTTACATGGACGTTGCAATTACACATATGACCATCCGAAAACTCGCCCTGGCCCTCCTGCTGGTTCTGCCGGCAACCGGCGCGCTGGCTGCTGAAGAGTACCAGATCGGAACCGGCGATGTTCTCTCGGTCAGCTTCTGGCAGGACCCAACCCTCAATGCCGAGGTACGTGTCAGCCAGGACGGGACTATTACATTGGACATTATCGGTGATATCGAGGCTGAGGGCAAGACGACGCAGGAACTTCAGGCCGATATCGTGCGCCAGATGTCCCGGTTGAATACGCGAATCTCACAGGCTGTCGTGCGCGTCTCCGAATACAATCACCTGTATGTTTTCGTGTCAGGGCAGGTCCGCGAACCTGGGAAAAAGACCTTTGAAGAAATCCCGGATCTCTGGACCATCATCAACGAAGCCGGCGGGATTTCGGAGATCGGCGACCTGAGCCGCGTCACTATCATTCGCGGTGGGGACGATGCCGGCAAAGTGATAACGGTTGATGTTCGTAAGGCGATTGCCGAGGGAAATATGGACGACTTGCCGAAAATCGGACGGGGCGACACAGTTGATATCCCCCGCACTGCGGTCGGATTGCCATCAGCCGACATCGGTCAGTCCCGGGAACTCAAGAACCTCATCTATGTGGTAGGGGCGGTTACCCACCCCGGACCAATCGAATACCAGCAGAATGTAGACGTGCTCGAGGCGATTTCGCTCGCCGGCGGACCCTCCAGCGGCGCTGATCTCAAAAAGACCAAGATAGTCATGAAAGACGCATACTACGGACAGTCGCTGCAGTTGAACCTGGAGCAGTACACCGAGGAAGGCCGACCGGCACGCTATATCGTGAACAAAGAGGACGTGATTGTTGTCCCGCAAAAATCCGGGTTTTTCGACCGATTCAGTATCGGCACGGTGGCTACGGCCTTGGGCATTATCTCGACCTCCGTGCTGATATACACCCAACTCTCTGACGACGATCCGGCCAGGTAGAGAGTAGAACGGAAGACAAGTGCGCGCTCCCAGCGAAAAGACTATTTCGATTAAAGACATCATCGGTGTCGTGCTCAAGCGTAAGTGGCTGGTGATTATCCCGCTGATCATCGTTGCCGGACTGGCATACGGATCGACCTATCTACTCACTCCGGAGTACGAGTCATCGACCATCATCTGGATCGACCAGCCGTCAAACGTATCCAGTGAGCTGTCCAGTATCCTCGGTCGCGACTTGCAGATTCGCGAAAGCAGTTCCGAACGGCAGCGGCGTATTCAGGCCATGCAGAATGAGCTGACGTCGCAAACGTACCTGCATCAGCTTATCCGGCGCCTCAATCTTGACAATAACGAGGCTGTCACTCGCCAGGCGGCCAAGATGCGTGAAGAACACCCGTCGTACTCGCTGGAGGAACTCAAGCTCAATATCCTCACTGACCGGCTGAAGAACAAGATCCGGGTTTCCTTTGTCGGACAGGACCAGATTCAGATTTCGGTTGCCTCGATTGACCCGGTGCAGGCGCGCGACATGGTCAAGGAACTGACCGACATCATGGAGCAGGAAAAAACCCGATACGAACTCGATGCTATTTTAGACAACCAATCCTTCGCCGACTTGCAATTGGAAAAGACCCAGTTTATCTATCAGCAGATGATCGATTCGCTGACCGCCGCCCAGGCGCGTATGCAGACACTCTCGCTGCCGGAAAATATCGCCTCGGAATCGAACCGTCGCGACATTATAACCGATATTGACAAGACCGCTCTTGAAATTGAAGACTACGTTAACGAGCGGGAGTCACTTCGCGAACAACTCGACGAGCTGGAGCTCTCCGACGCACGGCTGAAAT
Source organism: uncultured Ignavibacteriales bacterium (assembly GCA_964612145.1). GTDB lineage: Bacteria > Zixibacteria > MSB-5A5 > GN15 > FEB-12 > JAGNLV01. The sequence goes on from CAZTBP010000012.1 coordinate 74,101, forward strand.
ACACCGATTCCATTGTTGATCTGCGGACGGAGATCGACGGTCAAATCGCACGCTTTACGGATATGATGGAGCGCTACGCGTGGAATCAGCAGATCGTGATAAACGTCAATATTCGCCTGAACAACAACCTCCAGGATCTTGAAGCGGCGATCGAACGGGCCGTCAGAGATCAGTTTTCCTCATACCCGACTAACCAGCAGCAGTTGCTCACGCGATACTTTATCGTTGAAGAGCATCTCGATGTGCTCCGGTCACGGAAGCGCAACCTTGAACAGTCTCTCGCAAAGATCGACCGCCGAATCAATGAACTGCCGCGCCTGATGGCAGAGATCGAGGAGCTCGAACGGCGCGTGGCCGACGCCCGAAAGTATCGTGACGCTTTCAGGTCCGAGGAAACCACCGTCGAGATCCTCTCGGAGCGGGCCAAAGAGCGCACCAAATACCGGATAATTGAACCGCCACGGGTACCGGTGGCGCCGGTATGGCCGGACCGAAGAAAAATTATCGCGATAGGACTGATGCTCGGATTTATGCTGGGCGGGGCAGCCGTGTTCCTGGCTGAGATATTCGATAACTCGTTTAAGCGGATAGAAGATGTCGAGACCGAACTGGATTTGCCGGTTCTGGCGACTATCCCGCGAATCGAACGACTTAAAAGTATTAGACGGTGACATATGGAAACGTATCGCTTAAAAAGCAGATTGGTTGAGCACGAGAAGGAGTTTGTCATTCAGACCCTGAACGACGCGACCTTAGGGGCCATCTCATCGGAGGTGTACATCGACGGTACCCTGGCCGAATCGGTCAGTCACCCGCACCCGATGGATATCCGGGCCGAAGAGGTACTCTCGCTATTGAAAGAGAAGCACGGCCAGAAAAAGCGCGAAATAGAAACACTCCTTACTGCGCATAAGAAGATCATGGCCGACGGTGACCGGGAGATGATGCAGCACCTGGGTACAGCGCTGTACTACAAAGGGTTCTTTACCGAGGCGCGTGATGTCTTCCAGGCCCTTATCACGATTGACCCCGACAATCAGCAGGCCCGTAACCTGCTTGCGATGGCGCTGCTGGCGCTTGACGATGTTGATGGCGCTGTCAACGTTGGCGCCGAGTCTGTCGCGGCCCGCCCGGGCTATGCCGACTTTCATAACAACTATGGCGAGGCGCTGTTGTCCGCCGGGGAATTCGAAAAGGCACACAAACAGTTCAAAGAGGCAATCGAAATAAACCTGTACTACGGCGATGCCTACTTCAACCTGGGACTGACATATATCGGCCTTGCCACGGCCAGCGAGTTTGTCAAGAAGTCGGAGAAACTGTTGGAGAAGGCCACGGACTGTTTCAAGCGGGCGGCCATGATAAATACCGGCTATGACACCGGGTATTTCGACGAGGGCATAAAGGCTTTGCGTGAGGGCGATATCAATCGGGCCTGGACAGCCCTGCATGCGGTGCGGCGTTCCTGGAAGATCAGGCATCGCCGCGAATTTGCCGGTTTCCACATGCGGTTTGTCCTGCACCCCGAATGGGTATCCGAACATGCACTCAACGACCGGATTCGCTACCTCGAACGCGAGGTGCAGAAAAATCCCGGCTATGTTGACCTCTACACTGAACTGGGGCGCAGCTATTTCGAGCAGGCCCGACTGGTGTGGCAAAAAGGAATCCAGCAGTACCGCAAAGCCCGCGAACTGAATCCGTCCCTGGGGAGAATCGCCGAGCGGCAGGAGATCGCCGAGAAGCAGTATTCCGACATGAACTCCACCCTTGAGAAAATGGGCCAGAAAGGATAGGCATGGCGCGCAAGCCGCTTTCCATCACTGAAGTGTTCTCTTCCGAACAGCCGTACGTGACCGAGTTCCGGCGTCTGCTGCACAAAATGCGCAAACCGCGCAATGGCGAGGAGGAGACCAAGGCCGTCCTGGTGACTTCGGCCATGCTGTCTGAAGGGAAGTCAACTATCGCGTCTTTTCTCTCTCTGACCTCGGCCAGACTGAAGGGGTTCAAGACCCTGCTGATAGATGCTGACCTTCGTCGACCGTCACTTCACAAGCTGTTCGGTCTCCAGCGCGACAGGGGGCTGTCCGAAGTCCTGACGGAGGGTGTGAAACCGGCCGATGTTGTCAAAAAATGCGAGGTCGAGGATCTGCACTTAATCACCGCCGGACGGGCATGCAAAAAACCCAGCGAAGTCTTTGATCCGATTGAAATCGGTGTCGTCATTGACGAAATGCGCTTTTACTACGACCTCATTGTTGTCGACTGTGCCCCGATACTGCCGGTTTCCGACCCGATGTTGCTGGCCGGGCAGGTCGACGGCGTTCTGCTGGTGGTCAAAGCAGGAGAGACACAGAAAGAAATTGTGCAGCGCGCGGTGGATATTCTCGATGTGAACCGGAAGCAGGTTATCGGCGTTGTCCTCAATAACGTGAACAACAGCCTTCCTTTTTACTACGACTACCGGTATTACGGTTATGAGTACCGGCCGGAGAAAGACAGCGAAGCGGGACCGAAAGCTCCTCCCCGGCGAGACCGCCGCCGGCAGGGGACCAGAAGCACGACACCGGGCGACAAACCAATCAGCCAGCCGTAGCTGTCCCGCTGCTATAATAAGTCATGGATCCAAGTCTAAACATCCTCACGGTTGATCTCGAGGAGTGGTTCGTTGTCGAGGCGCTGATCGATCGACCCGAAACGACAGATTGGGAGAAACTCCACTCGACAGTCGAGAAAAACTCACACCGACTGCTGGAGCTGTTTCAGCGGCACAATGTGAGCACAACCTGGTTCTGCCTCGGCTGGGTGGCCGACCGCCATCCCGAACTGATTGCCGAAATCGAGCAGGAGGGACACGAGATTGGCTGCCACAGCTACTATCACCGCCGGATTGATCGCATGACGCCCGATGAATTCCGCGACGATACCAGGCGGGCGCTGGAGGCACTGTCAAAGGGTGCAAAGAACCGTCCGAACGGCTATCGAGCGCCCAGTTGGTCTATCAATGACACCGTACCGTGGGCGTTTGAGATTCTCGCTGATCTCGATTTTGAGTATGACAGCTCCATCTTTCCCATCAAGCACGACATTTACGGCATGCCCCACGGCCCGCGTCACATTCATCGGATGCATCTGGAGAATCACCGGATCCTCTATGAAATCCCGGCCTCGACCTACCGGCTCTTCGGTACCAATGTTCCCGTGGGCGGCGGTGGATTTCTGCGCCATTCACCGTTATGGTATTCCTGCCGTGTTATCGAAAAGCTCAACAGAAAGAATCAGCCGGTGGTGGTCTATATCCATCCATGGGAAATCGATCCCGACCCACCGCGGCTGAACGGGCTGACCGCGATGCAGCGGTACCGGATGTACGGTTCAACCGCCATCTTCTACCACAAACTGGACCGCCTGCTGGGCCGGTTCGAGTTCACCTCGATGCGTGATTATCTGCGGGAAATGAAGCGCCGCAAGATCGGTTTTCACAGCCACGAGCAGTCCGGTTCGTGAAACAGACAACCGGTTTCTTTTTCAGTCAACGTTGGTCCACGTACCGCTCCTCCCGCCGGTAGCAGGCAAGAGAAACGGCGGCTCAGGTTCCGTTGTCCATGGCGGACAGCCTTGCAACAGTCGGTTCTATGTAAGTTGCTCCGCCCCTTGATTATAAGTGGTTTGGTATTTCTGCAGCAGGGGTACTGTCACCACCGATTTTTGCAGAATCTCCTTGACTAAGTGTGTATAAGGATAAACTTTAAGTCCTAATAGAGGACTAACAGGAGGAGACCGCCAAATGTTTAAGAAACTATTGCTAATTGCCTTAGCCGTGGCCATTTGTATTCCGACCGCCGATGCCCGCCGCCGCTCGCCGAAAGCCGGCAAAATAAAGGACGGCTGGTTTATCGACTCGAAGTACAATTTTAAGCTGAACCTGCCTAAGGGCTGGAGTGTCAACATCAAGAAAGAAGATGATCCGGTTCGCCTGGTGCTGGTCCAGAAGAACTACCAGATTCCGCCGGATTATCTCAACGCCGAAGATTACACCGAGGTCCCGCGCCTCACGGTCTATATGGCCGAATCCAACATGAGCGCCATCGCATTTCGGGATTCTCTGCTCAGTGAGTCGTACAACTCTGATCAGAAGGGTGATATCCGAAAGTACTTTGAAATTCTCAACGATCGGGCGCTCGGCGAAGGCACGCAGCGTGAGGAAAAGGTCACCCTGGACCGCCCGACAATGTATATCGATGACAAACGGGCGGCCGGCTGGGTCGGCCAGTCCCAGTATATTAAGAACATCACGTTGTCCGCATCGTCGCAGAGCGGCAAACGAGTCTACGGGGAATACGCCGGGACCATCATCGCCGTCAAAAACGGCAACAAGATGCTGCTGTTCCACCTTATGACGGAGGGCCAGTACCACGAATCGGTCTGGGCCGAACTGGAGCCTATGATTACGAGTCTGGAATGGCCGGAATCCGAGAAGGACAAGGATTAGGCAACAGACAGAATGTGAGAAAGGCCGGCGTCGTCCGGCCTTTTTTATATTGACCATCGGGGACCTCGTGGGTATCATAACCTGCTAAGGTGTCAACAGATTATGGAGGTCGTATGTGGGCCGTACGGGCCATTCTCATCGCCCTGATTGTGATCGTTGTGGTGGCGTTTGCTATTCACAATGTCGGAGAATACCAGAAGGTTGATGTCAACCTGATCTGGAAAAACTACGAGAATGTCGCGCTCGTCGAAGTCGTATTCTGGTCGTTTGCGGTCGGCATTGTCGTTTCGCTGCTGGTGTTCATTTCGGTCTACATCCGGCTGTCTGTCACGCTTCGGTCGACAAAGAAGCAAATGCGCGCGCTGGAGGCGGAACTGGCTGTCCTGCGCAACCGGCCGATCGAGGAATCGGCCCGCATGCTCGAAGAAGCCGAACCGAAAGAACGTCACGTTGATTCACCGTTTGAGGGTCGCGAATAGCCATGGTCGAATATGTTCTCGTCTTTCTCATCCTGCTGGTCGCGTCGTTCGCCTTCTACCTCGCTTACGACCGGCTCCTGCGCAAGCCGGCCAAACCGGCCGGCGAGCTGTATCTCGAGGCGCTGCGAAATCTGCTCGACGGCGAGGAGATCAAGGCCTTCGGCAAACTCCGTCAGGTTGTAAGCGAAGACTATGGCAATATCGATGCCTACGTCCGGCTGGGACAGATACTCCGTGATAATAACAAGCCTGATCGTGCCCTTCAGGTACACAAGGATCTCACCCTGCGCACCGGTCTCTCACCGGATCAGAAAAGCCGCATCCTTCACCAGCTCGCCGAGGACTACATCGCACTGGAGGATCGCGACATGGCCGAAGCCGCCCTCAAGGAACTGATCAGCCTGGACAGCGACGACCGCTGGACGCACATCCAGCTGCTGAAGATGCAGGAGGCGGCGCAGAAATGGGACGATGCCTTTGACACCGCCGCCCACATCCTAAAGATTGAAAACGACAAATCCAAAAAGCCGCTGGCTTACTACAAGTACCAGCAGGGGCAGCAACTGTTCAAACAACGCGAATTCCACAAGGCCCGGATCCTTTTCAAGGAGGCAATCGGGCTAAACCCGCAGTATGTCCCGGCCTATCTCGCAATCGGTGACTCGTATCGGCTTGAAGAACGTTACGAGGACGCCGTTAGTTTCTGGAAGAAGCTGATCGAGGCCGTCCCGCAAAAAGGGCACCTCGTGATCGACCGGCTCAAACGAACCCTGTTCGACCTCGGACGGTACGGTGAGCTGGCCGATACCTGCCGAAGCATACTGGAGCACGATTCCCGCAATCTCGAGGCCAGGTTGACTCTGGCGGAGTTCCATGAGAAGAAGGGGGATATCGAGGTGGCCGAGGAGATGCTGAACCAGGCAATCGATGATTCACCGGAGAACCTCCGTGGGCTGGTGCAGCTGCTCCGTATCCTGCTGGACAAAAACGATCGCAAGCGAATCGAGGAGCTCTTCCGGGAAATCGAGCGACGGCAGGGACGCACCGATAAAGAACTGGTCGTTCCTGCACCGGAAAAAAGTCAGATCGGAAAAGCGTAATCCAAACCGGTCATTCGTTAGTGAAAGAGTTATGCGTTACGTTGTTAGTATAGTGCTTCTGATTCTGATCGCCGTCTCGTCGACATCGGCTGACGACAGGATCTGGGAACTGATCCAGGACGGTAAAATCGATGAGGCCCGCCGGCGGCTCTCGGAAGTGTCGACAGCGGCGTTGCGCAACGGAGACAACCTGTTTTTCCAGGCGATGCTCGAACCGAACGCCAACCGGGCGGCAAACCTCTTCGAGGTCGCCCTCAATTCCTCGGTAGATACCAGATTTCGGGAGATTATTTTCCTCCGGCTGGCCCAGTACTACTATATTACCGGTCGTACACGACAACTGCAGAAGCTCATTGTCGACTACCGCGTGTCGTTCGAGGATGGTCGGTTCCGCCAGCAGGTCCTTCGTTATTCGGCATTAGTAGACGAGCAGAAGCAGGCGTATGAATCGGCGTTGCGACAGGCCGACCGCTACCTCATGGAAAACAGTTCCGGCGATGCGGAACAGTGGGGACTGATAGACAAGGCGCGCGTCCTAAGTCGAAACAACAAAGATATCGGGGCCGATCGCATGCTGCGGCAGTTGGCCCGTAAAAACTCCGGTCCGGGTGTCCCACAAGCCCTTTATCTGCTCACTGCCGACGCTATCGAGAACCGTCGGGCCGACGATGCCGTCTTTTACTACAACCTCCTGCGCGAAGCGTATCCCTCGGCGGTCGGGCTCGATGCTCTTGTTGACCGCCTGGCCGATGTCTCCAGCGGGCCCAGCCGGAGCGAGTCCGAGGCTGAGCAGGTTACCGGGACGTACTACTCAGTGCAGGTCGGCGTTTTTTCCGAACGTGACAATGCCAAGCGCATGCAGGATCGGTTCGAAGACTACGGGTGGGAGGTCGATATCAGCGAGAAGCTGATTTCCAATATCCGCTATAACGTCGTCTATGTCGGGCATTTCAAGTCGTACAACGAAGCCGCCGCCGTCAAAACCAAACTCGAAGTGGAGCATAACGAAGTTTTCCAGGTTGTCGCCCGATGACCGCAGCGAAAAGTAAAGACAGTTCTCTCACGCCGCTCATGCGGCAGTTTCACGCCGTCAAGGAACAGCATCCCGACAAGATCCTCTTTTTCCGCATGGGAGATTTCTATGAAATGTTCGGCGATGACGCCGTGCGTGCGGCTCCCATACTCGGCATTGCCCTGACTTCCCGTTCGCATGGCTCTGATGAACGGATCCCCCTGGCCGGAGTCCCGTATCATTCATCGGAAAAGTATCTCGCCCGGCTGCTTGAAGCGGGGGAGAAGGTGGTCGTGGTCGAACAGACCGAGGACCCGAAGCAGGCCAAAGGACTGGTCAAACGGGAGATTGTTGAAATCCTGACTCCGGGGACCGCCACCGTTGAATCAGAAGATGTCGACCGCCGTCCGATGTGGCTGGCAGCAGTATACGACGGCAAGGGCCGCAGCCTCGGGCTGGCGGCGCTTGATCTTTCAACCGGCTCTTTCGTAGTGGATGAAGGCCCGATCGATGAAATCCAGGAGCGTATACGCGTGCTGGAACCCCGCGAGGTGTTGTTTCCGTCGGCGGCGCCCGACGACACCGAGCGATCGGAACGGATCGGCCTGACCAACGGTTCGGCACTCTTGACCGGTTTCGAGGAGTGGAATTTTGATTACAAGACAGCCAACCGTGAACTCAACGATCATTTCGGAACCAGCACCCTCGACGGGTTCGGGGTGGGGGACTGCCGGCTGGCTATTGCCGCCGCGGGCGCGGTCTTCCGCTACCTTCGCGAGAATCATCGCGATCAACTCTCACATATCAACGGTCTGACCCGCTTTGACAACGATGAGCACATGGTGCTCGATTACTCCACCGTTCGCAATCTCGAACTTATCCGCAATATATCCGACGCGACCGAAAAAAACTCCCTTTATTCGGTGGTCAACAAATGCCACACTCCGGCCGGATCGCGGCGGCTCCAGACCGCGCTGCTTCGACCCTTTCGCACCAAAGCGCGGATCGAGCGACGGCTCTCCGGGGTCGCCGAACTGGAAAAGAACCGTGAACTCGCCGCCCGTCTCCGAGATCACACCCGCGGTCTTACCGATCTGGAGAAGCTCGCCGGACGGCTCGGGATCGGTAAACTCAACCCGCGGCAGATGCGCGCCGTCTCCGACGGCTTGAATATTTGTCGGGAGATCGTTGCGACACTTGCCGACTCGCACAGTCCGCATCTACGCACCCTGGGCGAGGCCTTTCCTCAGTGCGACGACATCATCTCACGCGTGGACGAAGCATTGGTCGAGGAACCGCCCCTGACACATATAAAGGGCGATATCATTCGGCCCGGCTTTTCGAAGAAGCTGGATGACCTTAACGACTCCATTCGCGATGCCCGCCAGTATATCGCGTCGCTGGCCAAGATCGAACGCCAGCGGACCGGTATTGCGAATCTGAAAGTCGGGTTCAATAAAGTCTTCGGCTATTATATCGAGGTAACCAGGGCCAATGCTAAGGCTGTCCCCGAAGACTACATTCGCAAACAAACACTGGTCAATGCCGAGAGATATATCACGCCGGAGCTTAAAGAGAAAGAAGAACTGATCGTCTCGGCCGAAGAGAAAATTTTCAAGCTCGAAGAAGAACTGTACCTTGAGTTGGTCGAGTACCTCAATACTCGCATAGCAGATATCAAGAGCGCCGGGGATCTTGCCGCCGAAATAGATTTGACCGCCTCGCTGGCCGAGGTTGCGGTCGAAAACGGGTACACCCGCCCCGAGATTTTCGAGGACGGTCGGCTGCATATCACTGCCGGACGGCACCCGGTGATCGAAGCCGTTCTGCCGCCCGGATCGTTTGTCGCCAACGATGTCACAATTTCCGCCGACGAGGGCCGCATACATATCCTGACTGGGCCGAACATGTCCGGCAAGTCGACCTACCTTCGGCAGATTGGCCTGATCGTTATTCTCGCCCAGATCGGGTCGTTTGTGCCTGCCGAATCGGCGGAGATCGGTTTGGTCGACCGGGTGTTTACGCGAGTTGGAGCGGTTGACAACCTTGCCCGGGGCCAGTCGACCTTTCTGGTGGAGATGGTCGAAACGGCCAATATCCTGCACAACGCGACCGAACGTTCGCTCGTACTACTTGATGAAGTCGGCCGGGGAACCTCGACTTTTGACGGTCTCTCCGTAGCGTGGGCGGTGGTCGAATACATTAACGAACACAACCGCTCGCGCACGATCTTCGCGACCCACTATCACGAGTTGACCGGCATGGAAGAGATCTATGACCAGGTTCGCAACTACCAGGTCCAGGTCAAGAAGTGGGAAGACCAGGTGGTGTTTCTGCACCAGATTATCCCCGGCGGCTGCGATGACTCGTACGGCATCGAGGTAGCCAGGCTCGCCGGTATCCCGCGCGCGACCATTACACGCGCCCGCCGGATTCTGCGGCTTCTTGAGTCCGGCAAATTCACCCGCAGTGAATTAGGGCAGACTCTCTACAAAGAGCGCGTGCAGCCGTCATTATTCGACCCGAAACCGTCGGCAACCGAAGAAAAGATCAAGAAGATCGATCCCGACAACATGACACCGATAGAAGCGCTGAACTTTCTTCGCGAACTCAAAGAGGACCTCGAATGAACCGGCCAAACCAGACCGAAAAGCAGCCCCGTCGATGGATCCGCCCACTGCCGGAGCGAGTGGTCAATAAGATTGCCGCCGGTGAGGTCATCGAGCGCCCTGCCGCCGTGGTCAAGGAACTGGTTGAAAATGCCGTCGATGCCGGCGCAGACCGGATTGATGTAATCATCGAGAAATCCGGAGCGAAGCTGATCAAGATTGTCGACAACGGATGTGGTATCCCCGAGGAGCAGGTCGAGATTGCTTTTTCCCGCCATGCGACCTCAAAGATATCCGGCTTCGACGATCTCAACGAGTTGCACTCGTATGGTTTTCGCGGAGAGGCGTTGCCCTCGGTCGCGTCCGTCTCGCGACTGCGAATGGTGACCCGGCCGGTCGATGTTGCCGGCGGCACGGAGATCGTGATCGAGGGAGGCGTCCTTCAGTCGCGCAAACCGATTGCCGCGCCGCCGGGAACGACTGTCGACGTTGAGAACCTCTTTTTCAATACCCCTGCCCGCCGGAAATTTCTCAAGGCTGAATCAACCGAGGCCCGCCATGTTTCCCGGACCTCGATGGCACTGGCACTGGGCCGCTGTGACATTGCCTTTTCGTACTCCTCCGGCGGCCGCAGCATCTTTGCGCTGCCGGCGGGACAAACACTCGTCGAGCGCACGCAATCACTGCTGGGACCGAACAAGAAATTCGTCAAGGTCGACGGAGAGCTCGGCCCCGTGAGGCTGAGCGGTTGTATCGGTCTGCCCGACAATCTGCAGAACAACCGCTATGGACAATTCCTGTTTATCAACAACCGGTTCATTCAGTCGCCGACCATCAGCCACGCGTTTGTCGCCGGATACGGAGAGTTGATCCCGCGTGGCATGTTCCCGGTCGGCGCCCTGCTGATTGAGGTTAACCCGCGCGAGGTGGATGTAAACGTCCATCCTACAAAAACTGAAGTCCGCCTGTCGCACGAACGCGAGGTACACGACGCCGTCTATCGCATCATCAAGGAGACCCTCCGCCAGGACGGTATCATCCCAGTTTTTCAGGCCCGCCGAGGCCCCGAATCAGCGCCCGGCAGCCACCCGGCAGGAATTTTTCGCCCTGAGCCGACACGGCAGAATGACTCGCAGACCTTCATTCCGGGCGTGCACCATGGGGAAGAACTCACTTCTCGTTCGTTGGAGAATCTCTATTGGGGACGGGACACCGACAATGCACCCGTGAGTGAACCTCCGGTTTCGGGCGGCGAAATCAGGGTCAACCGCGAAACCGGTGAAGTGCTCGATGATAGCGCGGTATCGCAGCCCGACCCTCATCAGGGACCATCATCGGGATTCCGCCTGATCGGCCGTTTTGCCAACCTCTACCTGCTGCTGGAAGTAGGGGAGGAGTTATACGTGGTGGATCAGCACACCGCCCACGAGCGCGTGCTGTACGAGGAAACGCTGCGCAAGATCGAAAACGAGTCGATCCACGGGCAGACGTTGCTGTTTCCGGCCCAGGTGGAACTGTCGCCGGAGCAATTGGCCGTGTTTGAAGAGTCTACCGACATTTTTAACAAATCAGGCTTCACGGTCACGCCGTTTGGCGGCCGGATGGTCAATATCGAAGCCATGCCGCTGGTTCTTGGCCGGAAGCACAAGTCGCCGGAGAAGGTCTTCCTTAAAATCATCGACGATCTCTCATCGCTTCGCAAAGCCGGTCAGGATCTTACAAAGGCGATGGCCGAAACGATCGCCTGCCGCTCGGCGGTGATGTCGGGTGACCGGCTGACTGACCAGGAAGCGATCCATCTACTCCAGGCGCTTCTGAAGTGCGAGAACAAATACTCCTGTCCGCACGGACGGCCGACGTTTATCCGCATGACCCGTCAGGAACTCGACAAGCAATTCGGCCGTGCCTGATCTCCCGCCCATACCGATTATCTGCGGTCCGACCGGCGCCGGCAAGACCGGGGTGGCAGTCGAGGCTGCCAACCGATTCCCGATCGAGGTTGTCTCGGCCGATTCGCGCCAGATTATCCGCGACCTGAATATCGGAACCGCCAAACCGACTCGCCGTGAACAGGCCGCGGTCCCCATGCACCTTATCGACATAATCGAACCGGGAGAACGGTATTCGGCCTTTCGCTTTATCGACGATGCCAACGCCGCGATTGAAGACATCCTGAGCCGACAGAGCGTTCCGGTCGTCGTCGGGGGCACCGGGTTATATCTTCGGGCGTTAACGGAGGGAATTGTCGAGATCGACGAAGAAGACTTGAACATCCGCCGCCGACTCGAGGCGGAGATGGATGAACTGGGACCCGAGGCGATGCACGACCGGCTGGCCTCGGTTGACCCGATTGAGGCCGGCAAAACTCACCCCAACAACCGTGTTCGGGTTATTCGGGCGTTGGAAATATTCGAGCTGACCGGTCGTTCCCGTTCTGAATTAGCCGCCACCGGGCGCTATCGGAAGGCGGAATATCCGTTTGTATACTTCTGCCTGGCACCGCCCCGGGGGGAGCTGTACGAGCGTATAAACCAGCGGGTTGACCGGATGATGGCCGACGGCCTTTTGGAAGAAGTCAGGGGCTTGGTAGAACAGGGTAAAGAGGAAGCGATCCGGAGAGCCAACGTCATCGGCTACAACGAAATGCTGGGTCATCTCGACGGCAGGTTGACCCTCGATGAGGCCGTGGCCCTGCTCAAGCAGACCCACCGGCGCTATGCCAAACGCCAGATGACGTGGTTTCGCCATCAAACCGGCGCGATTTTTGCTGAAAACGGAGACAGGGTTTTAGTTGAACTTTTCGGCGCACTGGGCCGTTTTTAGGAAAAGTCCGGACATCCGTCTATTGGCCTGAGTGACTCGATGTGCAGGATTTGCACAGCGCAATGACCGGTCGACCCGGAAAAATCTTCAGATTGACAAATTGCGTTTGACCAAATACCTTGCTCGTCAGTATACAGGTTGTGGGCTGTCATTGACTTAAGGAGTTGACGACCAGAGCCGATAACAGACAAAAACTGCATACTTGTGAGAATGTAAATGACATCATTGCGTAACGGCAGCGGCTCAATAGCGGCCGCCCTCCTGATGACTATAGGACTAGTTGCCGCCGCCCTGCTCTCAGGTTGCGGCGGTCAGGCCGGTATGGCCTCACCACAAACCTACGCCAGCCCCGATACCGGGACGGACAGTGACTCGACCGATGTCTCATCGGCGGCTGTCGACGAAGGCAGGTCCGATTCCGATGCGCCGGAGCCGGCTCGAACTAATGCGGTCGATCCCGGCAAGACGCCTCCGGAAAAAACCGATAAGTCCGAGTCCGCTTTGTTTCGCGGTCGGGAGCGTTTAAACGAGAACTCCTCCGGCATCAACAGGCACTACCATATGACCAATGTCGATTCCGCCTCAGCAGTCGACGACGAAATCTGGCGTCAGCTTGATTTGGCCGAGGAATACCACGCCATGGGTGTGATCGCCAACCGCGAAGGGAGTTGGGAGGAGGCGCAGTACTATTTTGAGAACGCCCTGAAGAACCTCGCCGCACTTGACATTGAAAGCGACTCGCTTGAGACGCCCGAGGCGGCTGCATATAGCATCCTTCTCGATGATCTCATTGCCGATTACCGCGTGACATTGTTGTCGTTGGGGAACCTTCAGGAAGACGTCTCCGCCGCAGTGCTGATCGAGCGGTTTGGCGACCTGGCGCAGAATCTGGACGACGACACGCTCGTCGTGTACTCCAATGAAAAAGACAAAGTCACGTACGATATCCCGATCTACATGAATGATCGGGTGGAGAAATCAATCGTCTACTATCAGACGGTCGCCCGCGAGGCATTCAAGAAGTTCCTTCGCCGCTCCAAGCGCTACGAGAAGATGATGGTCGATATTATCGATCAGTATGAGCTTCCGCGCGACCTGGTTTACCTCTCAATGGTCGAATCCGGCTACAACCCGCGGGCGTACTCATGGGCGCGGGCTTCCGGTCTCTGGCAGTTTATCGCGTCAACCGGCCGTCTCTACAATTTGAACCGCAACTGGTGGATGGATGAGCGTCGCGATCCGATCAAGTCAACGCATGCCGCCTGTCAGTTCCTCAAGTACCTGTATGAGAAGTTCGGTTCCTGGGAACTGGCTATGGCCGCCTATAACGGCGGTCCGGGACGGGTCAGCCGGACGATCAAGAAGCAGGGCACCCGCGACTTCTGGAAACTTCACTTGCGCCGACAGACAATGGACTATGTCCCGCTGATCATGGCCGCCACTATCATAGCCAAAGAGCCGGAGAAATACGGCTTTACCGATATCGAATTCGAGGATCCGATCGTCTGGGACGAAATGGACATCGACAAGTGCCTTGACCTGTCGCAGGTAGCCGATGTTGTCGGGTGCAGTCTCGGTGAACTCAAGGATCTCAACCCGGAATTGCTGCGCCGTTACACTCCGCCGAATGCGAAAAGCTACAAGCTGAAGATCCCCGTTGGAACCAAGCCAAAACTGCTGGCGGCCTATGATGGCCTCGATTCACCAAAGGAGACCAGTTGGGTGCGTCACCAGATCCGTCGAGGCGAAACAGTCAGCACTATCGCGGCGCGCTATGGCGTCTCGCAGTATTCGATCCTGGCCGCCAACAACCTGAGTCGCCGCTCGACAATTTACGCCGGCAAGACCATCATCGTGCCGGTACCGCTCGACGGCGCCCCCGGCGGTCGTTCCAACCGCAGTTACGGGGCCAAGAACGGTGTCTATATTGTCCGTTCAGGCGACACCATGTGGGATATCTCTCGCGCCTTTGGCACCAGTGTGGATGCCCTGCGCCGCATCAACTATATCGAACGCGGCTCACGGATTTATGTCGGGCAGAAGCTGAAAATCCCGTCAAACGCAAAGTATTTCAAGACGAAAAACACCGGCGGCCCGGCCTATGCCGGCACTTCCGGGAGCGGCAAGAGCGACAAGTATAAAGTTCGCGCCGGCGACACCCTGTGGGATATCGCCCGTCGTTTCGGCACTACGACTTCGAAGATCCGCGCCATGAACGGGCTCGGTCGCTCCAGCCGGATCTACCCCGGCCAGGAGTTGCTGATTGACGGCAGTGGCGGTGATGGCGATCCGCAATACGTTGTTCACCGGGTCAGTCGAGGTGAGTCACTCAGTCTGATTGCACGGAAGTACCGGACCAGCGTCAACTCAATCATCAGCTCCAACAACATTTCGAATCCGGACCGGTTGCGAGTTGGCGACCGGTTAAAAATTTACACGAACTAAGGACAATAGGCATGGCCAAAAAGCGGGATATTGTTATCGGGGTGATTATCGCAGTCGTCGTATTCGGCGGTCTGGCGATGTTCGGGCTGGTGTTCATTGGCGTCATGTCTCAGTCCGGTGAGCTTAGTTTCGCCGGTCTGGGCGGGCGTATCGGAGTGATCGAGGTCTTCGGCACTATCGACGAAGAGATGGGCCGCCCGATCATACGGCAGCTCGATGACTGGACGGAAAACGACAACATCAGGGCCATCGTAGTGCATGTCAATTCGCCCGGCGGGGGAGTCGCGATTTCCCAGGAAATTCACGACGCTATAAGCCGCGCCCGTGATGTGAAACCGGTAGTGGCCGCGATGGCCTCGGTGTCCGCCTCCGGAGGCTACTATATCTCCTGTGCGGCGGATCGAATAATGGCCAACGCCGGGACCCTGACCGGCTCAATCGGCGTGATTATGTCGTTCCATACCGCGGGCGATCTGCTCGACCGATGGGGAATCGGCACCGAAACGATCAAATCCGGTGAACTCAAAGCGGTTGGCACCTATTCACGCGATATGACCAAAAAAGAGGAGCTCATGCTTCGCTCGGTCGTCATGGACTCCTACGAGCAATTCGTTGGGGTAGTGGCTGAAGGTCGTGGCATGGAGCGCGAAGAAGTCTACCCGCTGGCCGACGGTTCGATTTATACCGGCCTTCAGGCCCAGAATCTGGGACTGGTGGACACCCTGGGCGGACTGGTCGATGCCGTGGGGCTGGCTGCTGAACTGGCCAATATCGATGGCGAACCTCGTGTCGTTCGGCCATATAAGCGCAGGGAAGTCAGTCTTTTCGACCTGATGGGAAACCTGTTTGAAACAGTGGAGTCCAGCGTAAACAGCCGGCTGGTCGGCCCGGAATTGCTGTATTTGTACCGCTAACAGGCAGTTACGGCGATTTTTTCCCAAAAAAAGCCGAAAAGTTGTTGACAATTCCGGCCTGAGTGTGTTCTCTCTACTGGATGTATCTTTTCGTGCCCCAAAGGGTTATCTTCAAAAGGCCGAAAAATCCGGGTGTATCGAGAGAAGATAAGAACGATTGAATCTTAATATCGAGTCATATCGTCGAGGGAGGATGTTGTGACTAAAGCTGATTTAGTGGAACGAGTTGCCGAGAAGACGGGTTTAACTCGTACGGACGTCGCGGTTGTCGTCGACTCATTTCTCGACACCGTGAAAAAGTCGCTTGAAACCGGACATAACATCGAAATCCGTGGTTTCGGCACCTTTAAGGTCAAGTTGCGCAAGGCCCGCAAGGCTCGCAACCCCCGTACCGGAGAGGTGGTGCCGGTCCCGGATCGTAAAGTGCCCGTCTTCAAGCCGTCCAATGAGTTCAAGAACATGATCACGAAACTGGAAATCTAACATTACTGCACAACGGAGGATCAATGCCCAGCGGTAAGAAGCGAAAACGGTTGAAAATCAAGACGCACAAGCGTAAAAAGCGGCGTCGCGCCAACCGTCATAAGAAGAAGAACAAGTAGTACCTGGAACATACTGCTGGGCGGGCCGGCAGGATAGCCCGCCTGCCCCGGTCGAATTCTCGACCACCTCATGTGCGGACGACACGGATGTCGACCAGCTGCCACACGCCAGCTTCGGCCACGCTCACGGCGGCCGGCCATCACGGGGCAAGTTACATCTGCCTCATTTTCCTGTTATTCACTTTTCCCTTGACCAGCGGACTTTACGCTCAGGACCTGACCGATTTCAGGGTCAACGATGATCCCGGAATCGCCGAACAGGGAGAGCCAAGAATAGCCGTCGCCCCCGACGGCTCTTTTGTTGTCGTCTGGCGCGACAAGCGCAATAGCAACAGCGATATATTTATCCAGCGTTTTGACTCCGCCGGTACCGCTGTCGGCCGCAATTTTCGGATCAACGACGACAACAATCTCGCCCACCAGGCCGATCCCGCGCTGGCCGGCGACTTCAGCGGCCGCTACCTGACCGCTTGGCTGGACTACCGCGAGTATTCCTACCCCAACAGCCCCGGCATATATTGCCAGCCGCTTGACACCGGACTGGCGCCAATCGATACTAACTTCAATCTCGTAACCGATTCCAGTTTTAAAGACGCTCCTGATCTCTCGCTCTCAGCGTGGGGAAAAGGGATTGTCGTGTGGGCCGACAACCGAAATAATGATTGGGATATCTGGGGACAGATGCTCGACTCCGACGGCAATCCCATCGGAGACAATTTTCTGATCAACGACGATGGCGCGGGCAATGAACAGCATGCGCCGCGTGTGTCAAGCTCAGCGCTCGGTTGGTTTGTTGTCGCTTGGTACGACAACCGCCTGGGCAACGACGATATCTTTGTTCAGCGATTCGATTCTTCGGGAACGCCCATCGGCAGTAACTTCAAAATCAATACGGATATCGGCTCCAAACGACAGGTTTTCCCCGATGTTGCCACCGACGGCGCCGGTCGGTTCACCGTAGTCTGGATGGACTATCGCAACGGCAACTACCCGGACAATCCCGACATCTACTCAGCCCGATTCGATACGAACTACACGCCGCTGACCGGCAACATTCGTATGAACACCGACGGTACGAACCGTCCGCAGCGATTCCCGGTTATCTCGGCTGATCGAATGGGGAATGTCGCGGTGATATGGGCCGATTCAGTTGGAACCAGCTGGGACATCATCGGCCAGATGATCGATGCTGACGGTGAAGTGCGGGAGATGAATTTCTACGCGAACGCCGAAATCGACAGTACCCAAACCAAACCGGACGTGACGCTCGACGGACGCAACCGGTATGTCACCTGGGTAGACCGTCGCAACGGCCAGTATGATATTTATGCCTCCGTCACCAAGTACAACGAACCGCTGATGGTAGCTATTCCCGAGATCCTCGAATTTGAAATGAGACAGGGTGGTCCGCTTCCCGATCCGCAACATATTTTGGTCGACCACGGCGGCTACAATTCTATCGAATTCGAGGCCCGGTCTTTCAGCCCCTGGATAACTGTCAACCCGTTCAGGGCGATTACCCCGGATTCGATTGCGGTGTCGATCGCGACCGACACCCTGCCGCAGGGAACCTACTTCGGTGCCGTGCGGATTATCGATCCGATGGTAACCGACTCGACCATTGTGATTCCGGTGGAGCTAAAAGTGCAATCGGCGGTCCTGTCGGTTTCGCGCGATACAATCCGGTTCACCGCTCCAGCCGGCTATGACACATCGCTGGCAAATTCGGTTACGATTACCAACACCGGCCTCGGCCTGCTGGACTGGACCGCCACTGACACAGTCAACTGGCTGTCCCTTTCCGATACTGTCGGCAGCGCCCCTGCAACGTTGGAAATATCGGTCTCGCCGTTAAATCTTCCGGTCGGGGAGTACACGGTGCCGGTGGCAATCGAGGCGGGCGTGGCAACCAACTCACCGGATACGCTGTGGGTGGTGTTCGACGTCCGTGATGACCTTCCTGTTATCGATGTCGCGCCGAGAGACATATCGGTGACTATAAGCACGCCTCAGGAACTTGATACCGCCCTCACACTGCTGAATCTGGGCGGCGGCGATCTCCAGTGGACTCTCGATGACTGGCCGTCGTGGCTCGATGTCAACCGAAACGCGGGCGGTAACAGCACCCCGGTGCAGCTCACGGCCAACGATAATCTCACCGAGGGTGTCAACAGCACTATCCTGACTTTTACCGACAGTGCGGCATTCAACATTCGGGCCGGCGCGACTCTCTCGATCACGTATGAGCCGATCTATATCGACACCATCAGTATTTCATCGCTCGTTCTCCTCCCCGATTCACAGGGTGTGATTGCGATTGCGGCGAATCTCGACAACCAACTCACTCGTCTGGTGCTGCCTCTGCTATATGATCCTACGCTGGTGACGATCAACGCCGTGAAATTGGGACCGAATCTCCCGCTGCACATGAACCGCTCATATCGGGTGGAACCGTCGCAGGGGATAGTGCTGTTCGAAATTAGTCGCACGCCACCTGACACATTCATGGCTGCGGGGCAGTATCTGCTGGCCGAGATGACTTTCACCGCCGGTTCCAATGCCGGTCTGTCCGAAATCGACACCCTCCATGCCGATACACTTTACCCGCTAACGGTGACCTTCGAGGGCAGCGAGATGACACCCGTTATCCGTCCCGGGAGTATTTTGATCGATCAGGCCACCGAAATCAACGAGCCGGAGGATCTGTTGCCGGAAAATTTCATTCTGCGCCAGAATTTCCCCAACCCGTTTAATCTCGAAACGACGATCGGCTTTGAACTGCCGAACAAAGCGCACGTCAAACTGGCTGTATACAATGTTCTCGGACGTGAAGTGGCCGTGCTGGCCGAACGCTCGTTCCCGGCCGGCAGTCACTTGGTCGGGTGGAACGGCCTGTCCGACCGGGGCGAAGAGGCACCGTCCGGCGTGTACTTCTACCGGCTCCAGGCCGAGGATGTCTCCCTGGTCGCAAAAATGCTTCTTCTCAAATAATCTCCTCACAAAAAATTTATGCCCGGCTAAACCTTTTCCGGTCAGTCTCGTACACCGGAGTAGACGAAACAGTAAACATCTTGCACTTTAATGGAGGAGATACATGAAATTCCGATTAATCCTCGCCGTGATTGCGGGCATCCTGCTTTTGGCCCTTGCCGTGCAGGCGCAAAATGACCACCGTATTTACGGTAAGGTGCACACCTACGACGGTGACGTCTACGAGGGCCTGATCCGCTGGGACAAAAACGAAGCCAGCTGGACCGATCTACTCGACGGCACCAAGAAACTTGATGAAAAGAATTTCGAAGATCGCGACCGCGAGCGCCGGCGCGAAACCTCAATAGAAATATTCGGTATTACAATCGGCAAATCGGCCTCGATCTGGGACTACAGCAGCGCCCAGTGCGGGATTCGTTTCGGCCATATCAAGCGGATCGATGTGCTCGATGACGACCGCGCCGAAATCACGCTTAAATCCGGACATCGTATTGAACTCGAGAACTCGTCTACCGACCTCGGCTCCAATATGAGGGAGTTTATCGTCGAGGATATCGACGAAGGAGAAGTCCAGCTTCTCTGGGACGATATCGAGTTTATCGAGTTCGAATCTACCGATGGCGACCTCGTGTCGAATTACGGCGAACGTTTGTACGGTACACTCACGACGCGCCGAGGTGACAGCTTCACCGGGTTTGTCGGCTGGGATGTCGACGAGGCTCTGGGGCGCGACATACTCGACGGCGACGAAAACGGCCGATCCCGCAAGATACGTTTCGACAAGATTGCAGCGATCGAGCGGTATTCATCCAGCGGCGCCATTGTCATTTTCCGCAACGGGGAAGAGATCACACTGCGAGGCAGCAACGACGTTGACGATGACAACCGGGGTATCATCATCGCTGATCCGGCGTTTGGCCAGGTCGTAGTCGACTGGGACGAGTTTGATCGTCTCGAGTTCACTAAAGCTCCCGGAGACGTTCGATACGATAATTTCGACGGCGGCAAAGAACTGCGAGGTACGGTCTACACCGAAAACGGTGAGCGCTATCAGGGGCGGATTCGCTGGGACAACGACGAAGAATACACCTGGGAAATCCTGGACGGCGAATTTCGGGATATCGATTTCGATATTGAACTGGGGCAGATATCCAAACTGGAGAAGCGTTCGCATCGCAGCTCGATCGTGACACTGCTCGATGGGCGTGAGTTCCGCCTGCGCGGATCGAACGATGTCGACGGTGACAACAAAGGGATCTTCGTGTTTGCCGAAGGGGGCGATGAAATCCTGATCGACTGGGATGAATTTGCCTACGTGGAGTTCGACAACTAAAGATTTCTATAGCAATTGGAAAGTCTCTCTGTAGACTGGGGTAGGCGGCTTGCCGGGGAATCGGCGAGCCGGCTTTTTTTATGCGCCCTCAGCAGGCAAAAAGAAAGCCCGGTCCGCAAGGCGGACCGGGCATGACGCAATCGAAAACAGCTTCTCCGTCCTGTGCTACTGAAGACCGGCCGTTTCCTGGGCCTCCTTCAGTGCTTTTACGGTCTCGCGCGCGCCGGCCACAAGACTCTTGGCCCGCGGATTATTCTTGTGCTGAGAAACAAATGCCTCCCAGACCTCGAGCGCCTGATCATAATTCTCCGGGTCCTGGGACTGCACGGCAATGGCATAGTTGTAAGATGCCCTGTAGGCATTGGGGTCAATCTGCTGCGCTTTGCGGAACTGGTTCGCAGCCTGTCCGAATTTCTCCTGGGCGAGATAAATCGAACCCAGTTTCGAATGCGAATAGTAGAAGTCATCCTTCAACTCGATAGACTTCTGGTACGCCGCGATGGCGTCGTTGGTCTGACCTTTATCCTTGTACGCCTCCGCCAGGTAATACCAGGAAAGGTGGTCGCCGCCGCCGAGTTCATGCGCTTTGGCAAACGCGGCGATCGATTTGTCAGCCATCTTCCGCTTGTCGTAGACCTTGCCGAGTTCAACGTAGTAGTCAGCGTTGTCGGTAACCAGTTCGGTCGCCTTCGTGAACGCCGCCTCAGACTCTACAAACTGCTTGAGGACATAGTGAACGCGGCCGAGGTTCGCCCAGGCTTCACCGTTTTCCGGCGCCCGTTCGGTGGCAGTCTTAAATGCCGCCAAGGCTTCCTGGAAGTTCTTCTGCTCGAACTGCAGTGCGCCAAGGTTCATGGCCGGCTCGACATAATTCGGGTCTTCCTGGATAGCCATCTTGTAGTTCATGACGGCTTCGTCAACGTCGCCTGCCTTCATGGCTTTAATGCCGGCATTGTACGCTTCTTTGGCCTTAACTTCATCGGCCGCAATAGCCGGGGCCAACGCCGTCATGCCGCCAAAGGCCACTAACAGAGCCAGAAGACTGAACTGGACCAGTCGGTTATTCATTTCCATATTTCTCCCTTCGTTTTCTATCATTGTCTTCTACTGCTATATGCTGTCCGAAGTTCAATCGATTTACAGCGATGCCCGGTGTTTCTCAAGGGCCGCTTTCACTTCCGGGTGTTTCAGGGCCAGAATTCGAGCGGCCAAAACTGCCGCATTTTTGGCCCCGGGGCTGCCGATGGCCACTGTGGCAACCGGGATACCCGGCGGCATCTGGACGATCGAAAGCAGCGAGTCCATCCCGTTTAAGGCTGCGGGAAGCGGCACGCCGATCACCGGCAGGTTGGAGTGGGCCGCAGCTACACCAGGTAGCGCCGCCGCCAGACCAGCCATAGCTATTACAACTTCAAACCCGTTTTCTTCCGCCTGGGCCGTAATTTGTCCGGTCCGTTCCGGGTGGCGATGAGCTGACGAAACCTCGATTTCGGATTCTAATCCGAATACTTCGAGCTGTTCACGGCATTTCTCAGCGTATTCCATGTCCGACTTCGACCCGGTTATTATAAGTACTTTAGGCATCTGCTAATTCCTTTTTGCTGATTTAAGTACGCGGCTTCCGATATCACGACGATAATAGGCGCCGTCGAATCGAATCTTGTTCACTGACTTATACGCACGGGTCAGTGCCTGTTTAAGCGATTTGTCAGTGCTGACGACGCCGAGAACACGCCCGCCGGCGGTCACAATCTGGTTGCCCTTACCGTCGGTCCCGGCGTGAAATACCTCGGTCTGGTTGTCATTAACTTTCTGCAGCCCGCCGATCGTCTTGCCCTTGCCGTAATTGCCCGGGTACCCCTTCGAGGCCATCACCACACAGGCTGCCGAATCCGGCTTCCAATCCAATCGATTAACAGACGACAGTTTGCTGTTTATCGTGGCCATCAAAACGTCGAAAAGATCATTTTTCATCAACGGCAACACTACCTGCGTTTCCGGATCACCAAAGCGGCAGTTGAATTCGAGTACTTTTGGACCGGTCTCAGTTATCATCAACCCGGCGTACAATATGCCTCGATACGTGATCCCTTCCTTCTGAAGGCCCTTGATAGTCGGGACTATAACGTAATCCTGAATTTGCTCCATCAGGTCCTTATCCACCAGTGTTGTTGGACAGTACGCCCCCATACCGCCGGTGTTCGGCCCCTTGTCGCCTTCGTACAACTGCTTGTGGTCCTGGCTGGAGAGCATCGGTACGAAACTCTTGCCGTCGACAAAGCACATAACCGAAACCTCCTGGCCCCGCAAGCATGATTCGACCACGACTTTCTCCCCGGCCTTGCCGTAAGTCCGGTCAACCATGATCTGCTCAATCGCTTTGGTCGCTTGCTTGAGGTCATGCACCACATAGACGCCTTTGCCGGCCGCGAGGCCGTCGGCTTTTATCACCACCGGAAATTCCACCGACTTGCAAAAACCAATTGCCTCGGCAGCGGTGGAGAAGATTCGGAAAGCGGCAGTCGGAATGTGATACTTTCGCATCAACTCTTTCGCAAAGGCCTTACTGGCTTCGATCTGGGCCGCTTTGCGGTCGGGGCCGAAAATTTTGAGGCGCTTCTTCTGGAATTCGTCCACGATCCCGTCAGCCAGCGGCGCCTCCGGCCCGACCACTGTCAGGCCGATTTTGTTGCGCTGGGCAAACTCAAGGAGACCTCGAATATCGCTGGCTTTGATATTGATACACTTGGCTATCTGGCCGATACCGGCATTGCCCGGGGCACAAAAAATCTTTTTGACTTTCTTGGACTTGCTCAGCTTCCACACGAGCGCGTGTTCCCGCCCGCCGGAGCCTACGACCAACACTTTCATAGCATCCCTTCAGTTCTCAGACGCGTTTGTGCTAAAGCGACAATTATACCAGATCAACCGCTGATTTCAAGCGGTTTTTTCCCGGCGCAGATTTATCCGCCGGTCCGATTCACGGTTGCCAAGTTCCCAGAAAGCTATATCTTACGCTGTACTCAGCGCGGTCGCACGGCAACTGCAAACGACTGCACCACTAACGATGTGAGAATGTGAAGGAAGTCCACCGCTCATGAAGCCATTTTCCATGTTTTTGTTCGCCGGTTTGATTATTGTCTTCTCCGCAAACGCCGACATTCCCATTGATCTGGACTTTGAGACCCCGACCTACAGCCAGATTCGCATCACGAAAATGACCGGCGACCAGCACTATGCCATCGCGCAGCTCGGTTGTGAAATCGTCGGGTATGACGAAAAGGGCATGGAGTTGATTGTCCCGCGACCGCAGCTGACTCTCATAGAGGAAACCGGCGTTACGTTTGAGATCGTACATGCCGACCTGGCCGAATTCTACCGCAGCCGGTACAACGCCCGTCAGACCATGGGCGGGTTTCGGACCTACGATGAGATTGTCCTGTTCATAGACTCACTCTACTCGACCAACACGAATATCGTCGCCCCCAAGTTTTCTCTGGCTACTACCCTGTGGGGAGCGAAACTCTGGTGCCTGAAGATATCGGATAATCCCACGGTCGATGAAGACGAGCCGGAAGTGCTGTATATCTCGCTCATTCACGCCCGGGAACCGGCCGGCGGTGCGGCAGTGCTGGGATTCATGAAGCACCTGCTTGACAACTACGGCACCGACCCCGAGATCACTGATTTGATAGACCACCGGGAACTGTATTTCATTCCAGTGCAGAACCCCGATGGCTACAACTGGAACCTGTGGATAGAACCGTCCGGCGGCGGCATGTGGCGAAAGAACCTCTCGGAAAATACCGATCAGTCTGTCGGTACGGACTTAAACCGGAACTACGGCTTCAAATGGGGCTATGACAATATCGGCTCCTCCGCCTGGCCCGGCAGCGATACCTATCGTGGAACCGGACCGTTTTCGGAACCGGAAACAGCGGGGGTTCGCGATTTTGTGAACTCACGTAACTTCACGATTATCCACAACATTCACACCTACTCAAATCTGTATATCTGGCCCTGGGGTTATGACCGCTTCTATACCGACCGGGAGGAGTTTTACACGCTGGTCGGTGACTCGATGAGCCAGTACAACAACTATGCGCCCGGCGTCAGCTGGCGCCTGTATCCAACAAACGGGGATGCCGACGACTGGGCCTGGGGTGATACCATCTCCAAGCCGCGCATTATCTCGGTTACGTCGGAGATCGGCAGTCCCTCCGATGGATTCTGGCCTGATCCGTCGCGCATACCCACACTGGTCGAGGAGAACATCTATCCGAACCTGTTCCTGGCAAAGATAGCGGATAACCCGTACGGCATCGCTCCGCCGCAGCCGCCCGAGTGGGTAGGTACGACAGCCGACTCGGGTGTGGTTTCGCTTCTCTGGGAGCACAGAGATACCGCCAACGAATTGCAAAGTTTTCAGCTTGTAGAACTGGCTGACAAAGAAACGGTCATTGACTCGGTTGAGGCTGACAACGGCTACTGGGAATACGAACGGATGTATCGAAGCAAGCTTCATAGTCATAGCGGCGAATACTCCTGGGGAATCATCCATGAAGACCGCACTCATCACTGGCTGGTTGCCGCCACGCCATCTGAAGTTCAACCCGGCGACAGCCTGAGATGTTATTTGTGGTACGATCTTGACAACCAGAAGGATTTCTTCTATGCGCAGGTCTCGACTGATGGCGGACTCACCTACACAAACCTTTCCGGCCCGCTGACGACAAACACAGACTGGTACGGTTACAACCTCGGCAACGGTATCACCGGAACGTCGTCGGGCTGGGTTCCCGCCGCGTTTGACCTATCGCCGTGGGCAGGCGAGATGGTGACGATTCGCCTGGCCTACTTTACCGACAGCTATGGCCGCGGCCAGGGCCTGTTTATCGATGACATCCAAAATGTGGATTTTTACGCGGTGGCAGACACGGTCTCATCCGGTTTAGTCGCCGGTAATTACCAGACTGGCCAGCGAGCCAACAGTGATTACTGGTTTCGGGTCAACACGCTGGATACTGACAACCAGCGCTCTCGAAATTCGATTCTGACAAAAGTCACCGTCGTCGACAGCTACGTTTTTGGCGACGGCAACGGCGATGGGGAATTCAACGTATCTGATCTGACTTTTGTCATCGATCTCATGTTCCGGGGCGGTCCGGCACCGCTAAACCTGGCCGTGCTGGATATGAACTGCGACAGTGATACCAATGTCAGCGACCTGACTATCATTATCGATGCGCTCTTTCGCGGCGGAGAACTGGTGCCCTGCCGATGGTAGTGGCCGTTTGCTCGTTTAAGGGGACTTAATGCCGGTGGATTACCGTGAGTTGTTGTCAGATAATCTGTTGACAAAGCAAAACGCCGATTGTTTATTTCCCCCTGTTGCGCTGACGATTAGTATTAAACGTCTTACAATGATTGCAACGTCTATATTTGTGAAAGATTGATTTTTGATAATATCGGGGATACGTGTAATGAGGAAAATTGCTTTAACGGTCGCTCTTGCTGCCTGCACGATGTTCGCAGCCGACGCTTCCGCTCAGGAAGAGTTCGTCGGGCGCGACATTCTTGAAATCTCTGTTTACGGTGGATTAGCGGTGCCCACAGGTGGAATTACCGACTGGCAGACCGGATTCACCTCGCCGGAGACCGTCAATCGCGGCGCCGAAACCGGCTATGACCTGGCGATCGACATCGGCTACTACGTCAATTATCACCTCAATGTCGGTCTCAACTTCCGATACACTGAATTTGGTATCGAGGGCGACCTGACTCAGGATCACGCCCACCGGCTGTATAACCCCAACCTGTATGTCAAATACAGCTTTGAAGGCGAATCCTTCTGGGTGCCGTTTATCAAGGGCCATGTCGGCGTTGAAAATCCGAAATTCTCGACTAAAGTGTTTGACAAAAACGGCTCCGAATTCAAATTCCGTGAGCTTTCGTACAGCCCGGTCCTGGCCTTCGGCGCCACCGCCGGCCTGTTTTACTACACCGCCGACTTTTCCGGTATATTTCTTGAAGCCGGCTACCACTATGCCATGACCGAAAATTCGTGGGGCGAATACCAGGGCGAGGACCACGCCTTTCGCGAAAACCTCGGTACGTTCACGATCAACTTGGGCGTGAAACTTATTGTCGGCTCCGGCGAATAACGGTTTCTCTGGATTATCCCAAAGCCCGCCCGTTGCGGCGGGCTTTTTTTGTTTTCGTTTGTACGGTATCTGTGTATCATCAGAACCATGAGCGCGACACGATTACTAATAGTCGACGACGAAGCAGCCCAGCGAGACCTGCTAAAGGGCTATCTCGATAAGCAGGGATTCGAAGTGCACACCTTCGAAAACGGCACGCAGGCGCACGAGAACTACCATACGGTCTTCGCACCGGTCGCCCTGGTTGACATGAAAATGCCTGGCATGACCGGGATAGAACTGCTCGGCAAATTGCGCGAGATAAACCCCTTCATTCAGGTCATAGTTCTCACTGCATTTGGCTCGGTAGAAACCGCCGTTGAGGCAATGAAGGCCGGCGCTTACGACTACATCACAAAGCCGGTCGAAGATCTCGATGAACTCCTCATAAAGCTCCGAAAAGCCGCCGAACAAAACCGTTTGATTGTCGATCGCGAGGCGCTTGCCGAACGTCTGGCCGAGGTCTTTCCGTCGACTGAGATTATTGGCGAGGCCGACTCAATCAAGAGAGTTAAAGAGATGATCTCGCTGGTGGCCCCAAAAGACGCTACCGTTCTTATTACGGGAGACTCCGGTACCGGCAAGGAACTGGTCGCGCGCGCCATTCACGCCCTGTCGGACCGGGCCGAGGAGCGACTGGTGGCGATCAATTGCGCGGCCTTTCCGGAAACCCTGCTTGAGTCCGAACTCTTTGGCCACGAAAAAGGCGCTTTCACCGGAGCTGACAAAGCAAAACAGGGACGGTTCGAACTGGCCGACGGCGGCACGCTGTTCCTCGACGAAATAGGGGAGATGCCGCTTTCAATGCAGGTCAAGCTGCTTCGCGTGCTGGAGGAAAAAACTATCCAGCGGCTCGGTTCGGTTAAAGAAATCCCGCTTGACATTCGCATCATCGCCGCCACCAACCGTAATCTCGAAGAAATGGTTGCCGGGGGAGGATTCCGGGAGGATCTCTTCTACCGACTGAATGTCATCTCCATCCATGTCCCGCCATTGCGGGAACGGCCCGGCGATGTTCTACTGTTGGCCGAGAAATTTGTGAAGCGGTTCAGCCAGAAGCTTGGTCGCGATATCAAAGGTATCGATCCCGAAGCTGCCCGGATTCTCGCCGGTTATGCCTGGCCCGGTAATGTCCGCGAACTCGAAAATATTCTCGAACGGGCCGTTGTCCTCAGTCGCAACGATCACGTTACCAAAGAAGACCTGTCCGGCCTTAGCAATGCCGCAGTCAAGACCGATTCCAGTCCGATTCGTCCTCTGGCCGAAGTCGAAAAAGAGCATATCCAGAGTTGCCTTGACCAACTTGACTGGAATATGACCGCCTGCGCCGAAAAACTCGGCATTCACCGCAATACACTCCGCGCCAAAATCAAGGAATACGGCCTGAAACAGGGTTGATTCCGGCCGATTGCTCTCCCACATATTCTGTGCATCGACCCAGGGGACATGCACAATAATTGTGCGTCGAGTTGATCTGATCGTTTGCTTGATTAGTGTTAAGTCACGCAAGGACAGCGACTTGTCGAAACTGGCATGGCTTTTGATTACTAATAGCCCGGAGGAAAGACCAACCTGTGGTTAGAACGGAGAATATGACAATGAAAAACATCTTTTTATTCGGATTGCTGATTGTGGGGCTTGCTGTTGTTGGTGGATGTGATGATGATAACGATGCCAACTTCGACCCCCGTCCGCAGCCGCCTCAGGGCGTCTTTTCCATTACTGGTGACGGCAGCGTGGAGTTGTGGTGGGCCGGCCCGTATGAGCGCGATATTGCCTCATTCAATATCTACCGCGCCCAGTCCCCCGATACCCTGGCGCCGTCGCAGTACGAATTCCGCTTCTCCGTCCTGGCCGAAGATAATCCTGATCTCGACCTGATATACTATTTCACATCCGATGAAGACGCGGCCAATGCTACTACCTATTGGTACGCCATTTCATCGGTCGATCACGCCGGGCAGGAATCCGACTTGTCGGCTGAAGATATTTTCGATACTCCGAGGCCCGAAGGCGTGGTTGAGTTGACCGATGTCGCCGTGTTTGAAAACACGTCCGGCTTTGACTTCTCGTCCGAAGTCCGGGTACCGGCCGGCAGCCCGTTGTGCGATGTCTGGGTTGACCGTTTTGACGGCATCTTCTACCTGAATGCCGGTGATACGAGCATCGCCAGTCTCGACTTGAACGATATCCAGGACATGGGCTTCACCGACGACTGGGATGTCATCGGCTGGGCTCCGGTCGAAGGGTATTCGGAGCTTGGCTACGCTGAAATCATAGAGGGCCATACGTACGTCCTCTGGAACGACGAGAACCATTTCATGAAGATGTACGTGCTTGATATCGACGCTAACAGCGTGACGTTCCAGTGGGCCTACCAGCAGCAGGACGGCAATCCGGAACTTATCCCGCAGCGCCCGACCAAAGACGACTCAGCCGCGCTTACCCGCTCGGCTAAGATAAATACACACAGCACTGGCATGTAAACTGAAAGGCAAGGTGCTACCATGTTACGCAATAGACTGACAATACTCGGTGTGACGCTCCTGGCGCTGCTGATGCTGGCGCCGGCGACGATGTCACAAGATCAAAGCATAATGAGGGTGGATCGAGATGACTCCGGCTATGACTCCGAGGAGTACTACACTGACCGGGCAAGGATTGACCGCTATCTCGGTGTCGAGATCTGGCCGAACCACTCCGACGGGGAGTACTACGAGGGTGACCGGATCGTCTTTAACTTCCGGAGCAACCGTGACGCTTTTGTCGCAATCTACAGTATCGACACGCGCGGACGGGTGAGCTTGTTGTTCCCGGCCGGCCCCAACGAAAATAACTTCGTGCAGGGCGGCGCGACCCATCACCTCCCGGGCGCCCGTGACGACTTTGACTTTGTCGTAGCCGGTCCGGAGGGTGTCGAGAACATCCAGATAATCGCCTCGCGTGAGCCGTTCCCAATCCCCGACTGGTACCCGGTGTCGGGCCTGGTCGCCAACGATGACGATCGGCTGGCGTTCATGGACTACCTCAACGAACGGTTCTTTGTTCGCTACGGTGGCCAGCGCTTTGCCTATGACCGCACCGCCATTTATGTCAACGAATGGGAACAGTATTACTACCGTCCGGTCTACTACCCGACCTATCACCCGTGGACAGTTTACGGCAACGCCTACATTGACTACCCGTTTGGTGCGTCCGTGTATGTCAACGGGGTCTATTGGGGCGCCACTCCGCTGTACCTGCCGCGCGTCTATGTCGGCTGGCACACCGTTACGATATACGATCGCTACGGCTACTGCTGGGAAAACGATATTCATGTCTCCCGGTACCACACGGTGGTGCTCGACCACAATGTGGTGACGACGCAACCTGGTGTGAAATCAAAGTATCGTGAAGTTCGCACAGCCGGATACCGCAATCCTGTTACCAACGGCTACCCGAACTATACGGCCAAGAAGAATGCCATAACTAGTTCCGGAAGCGTGAAGCAGAAGGAAGTCGTGATGCGGGGTTCCGGCGGCAACACGGTTCGTGAAAAGGTCACCATTGCTCCCAAGAAGCATGTTCGCGGCACGACCAAACTGGTCAAGACCGAGCGCGGTATCGAAACCGCCGGTCTGGTGCCCGAGCGGAAGACCGACCGCGCGGCTTTCGGCAGCAAGTCGTATGACGTCAAGAAAAGCAACACGAGCGGCTACAACCCCGGTTATCGTGGCGCGAAAGCGCGCGATGCATATTCCGGCGGCAAGTCGGCTTACGATGCCAATACCGGCAACTCGCGCTCCGGCAAAGTTGGACGGTCCAGCAATGACTACGGACGCAGTAAGTCCTCATCGGACTACTACCAGAAGAAGTCCGGTTCCAACCGGGCCAAGTCCTACAAGGCGACTCCGCCCAGCCGAAGCAAAGGCAGCAGCGGATCGGTGAAACCGTCGACCAGATCCAAGAGCTCCGGATCGTCCGGCCGAGTGAAAAGCTCGGGAGGCTCGAAATCCAGCGGCGGTTCTAAAAGCCCGTCCTCGGGTTCGAGTAAAAGCTCCAAGTCCGGCGGCAAGTCAAAAGGCAAAGGCCGCTAAGAAATAACGACCGTGGGGCGGTCTGCATCACCGCCCCACGATCACCTGCCCCCGGAAGGAGGTAGATGACACTATGACACGATGGTTGACATACATATTCTGCGCACTGTTCGCCTTCAGCGTCTCGGGAACAGTCCTTGCCGTTGAAAAGAAGGAAAAGGACAAGAAGACCGAGGAAAAGAAGGACGATGATAAAAAGAAGTCCGAGAAAGACAGCGACAAAAAGAAGGACGACAAGGCCAAAGACTCGGACAAAAAGAAAAGAGCGAACGACAAGAAAGAGCCCGACAAAAAGAAAGCCGACAAAAACCGCAAGTACGACACCTTCGTTGACAAGAACAGCAACGGCATCGATGATCGGTGCGAAAACCTGAAGAACAAGGCGGCAACGGTCTCTTCAAAGTCGGATAAGAAGTCGGCTGACGAGAAGAAAACGGACGATAAAAAGTCGGATGAGAAGAAGAAGTCCGATGACAAAAAGTCAGACAAAAAAGAAGACAAGAAGAAAGACGACGATAAGGACTGAGGAAATCGAGCCCCAAGGGGTCTTTTCATAAATCGAGCGGGGCGGCCGGACTGATCATCCGGCCGTTCGTTTTTTTAGGGGATTTTTTACTATCCGGCACTACTCGAGAAATATCCGCATCTATATGAATCATTTAGGCTTGACTCGTGTTATAATACAGTGTACCTTTGTTAGCAGTCTGACAGTCCGGCTGCCAAAACGGCAGTACCGATTGACTCTCAAGAAGTTAAGTCATTATGGCATTTGAAAACTTATCAGATAGAGAAAAAGAGGTCCTCTCAAACCTCATTCAATACTATATCGAATCCGCTGATCCGGTCGGATCCCGGGTTATCGCCAATAAGTTCAATATGGGCGTTTCCTCGGCCACCATCAGGAACACCCTGCAGGATCTCGAAGAACTCGGCCTGGTGCGCCAGCCGCACACTTCGGCCGGCCGTGTCCCCACTGATCTCGGCTACCGCGTCTATGTCGATTACCTCCTGCGACCGGAGACTCTCAGCGAGTCGGTCAAGGAGCGAATCAAGAAATCCATCCTCAAGGAGGGGCGCGGGGTCAACGAAATCCTCGGACAGACCTGCAAGGTTCTCAGCGATATCACGCACCAGCTGGGCGTGACGATCGCCCCGAAGTTTGACCGGGGGATTCTCCACCGGGTCGAGCTGATTCCGTTGTCCGAGGACCGGATTATGGCGGTCGTGATCGTGGAATCCGGTCTCGCCCGCAGCGTGATAATCGAGGTCCAGACGCGCATTTCCAATGACCAGTTGCGCGAGGTCGAGCAGGTGCTCAACGAGCGGCTCCACGGCCTGACCCTCGGTGAAGTCCGAAGCGAGATAGCCAAGCGCATGATCGATGTCACCGGCGACGGCCGCCTGATCAAACTCATTATTGACTCCAAGGACCGTATCTGGACGGATGGTTTCACCGGCGATATCCACCTTTCCGGCGCCGATAATCTTCTCTCGCAACCGGAATTCTCGCAGCTTGATCATATCACCCGGATTATCCGGCTGATGGAGGACAGCACCACGCTTAAAGAATTCCTCTCGGCTGCCGAGGACAGCGGACTGCTGGTGACGATAGGCAAGGAAAACAAGTTCGATGAGATCCTTGACTGCTCCCTGGTAACCTCCCGCTACAAAGTCGGGAACATCTCAGGGACTATTGGCATTATCGGGCCGACCCGTATGGAGTACGGTAAACTCGTTTCGATTGTAGATTACACCGCCCGGGCGATCGGCGAAGTTCTCGGGGGATTGGAAAAGAAAGAGGACGCGTAGCTATGGGACGCAAAAAAGATATCGAAGTTGAACTAAACGATGTGGAAGAGGAGTCTGCCTCGGCGGACACCGACCGGGCCGAACAGGCACAGGAAGACCAACCGACTGAAGCCGTCGAGTCCAAACCCGATGACGAGCTTTCTCAGGAGGAACGGCTCAAAAAGCAGATAGAGGAGCTCGATGACCGCTTGCTGCGAACGGTTGCGGAGTTTGATAATTATCGCAAGCGCCAGGCCCGACAGTACCAAGAAACAGTAAAGGCAGCCGGTGATCGCGTGCTCACAGACC
Source organism: uncultured Ignavibacteriales bacterium (assembly GCA_964612145.1). Taxonomy (GTDB): domain Bacteria; phylum Zixibacteria; class MSB-5A5; order GN15; family FEB-12; genus JAGNLV01. The sequence continues at coordinate 107,277 of CAZTBP010000012.1, forward strand.
TGCTCGATATCATTGACAACCTCCAGCGGGCGCTTGAGCACGCCGATGATAAAACCGACTTCGAGTCGTTCCGCAAAGGCACGGAACTCATTTTCAATCAGATGCAGAATATCCTGAACAAGTACGAGGTGGAACCGATTGAATCGGTCGGTAAACCGTTTGACCCGAATCTGCATGAAGCACTCATGCAGGTTGCCTCGGATGAATACGGTGAGGGGGTGATTGCGGTAGAGATGACCAAAGGCTACAAGCGCGGTGACCGGGTGCTGCGCCATGCTAAAGTCGGCGTAAGCACCGGCGCGCCGAATAACGACGAGCAGGCGTAACTGTAGAGAATATCAATACGTTTATACACAGGAAGCAAGGAGAACGGAGGAATGGGAAAAGTTATAGGTATTGACCTCGGCACCACCAACTCGTGTGTCGCGGTCCTCGAAGGCCAGGAACCGTCGGTCATTCCTAACCAGGAGGGCAACCGCACGACGCCGTCGGTTGTCGCATTCACCAAGGATGGCGAACGTCTCGTTGGCGCCGCCGCCAAACGGCAGGCGGTTACCAATCCGCAGAACACCGTCTTTTCGATCAAACGGTTCATGGGACGCCGGACCAGCGAGGTGCAGTCCGAAGAGAAGATCGTCCCGTATCAAATCACCTCCAACGACAATGACCAGGTACTCGTGGAAGTCGGCGGCAAAACCTACACACCGCCGGAAATTTCGGCTCTGGTCCTCCGTTCTCTGAAGGCGGCAGCTGAAAACTATCTGGGTCACGAAGTCACCCAGGCCGTGATTACGGTGCCAGCCTACTTCAACGATGCTCAGCGCCAGGCGACCAAGGATGCCGGCAAGATTGCCGGACTTGAGGTCCTGCGCATCATCAACGAGCCGACTGCGGCCTCGCTGGCGTATGGCCTGCAGAAGAACAAGAACCAGAAAATCGCTGTGTACGATCTCGGTGGCGGTACATTCGATGTGTCCATCCTTGAGATCGGCGATGGAGTGTTTGAGGTCCGTGCGACCAACGGCGACACGCACTTGGGCGGCGACGATTTCGACCAGGTTGTAATCGACTGGATGGCCGACGAATTCAAAAAGGAACAGGGCATAGACTTGCGCAAGGACCGCATGGCGCTCCAGCGGCTCAAAGAAGCGGCCGAGAAGGCCAAGATCGAGCTTTCCTCGACCATGCAGACAAATATCAACCTGCCGTTCGTGACCGCCGACCAGTCCGGCCCCAAGCATCTCGACCTCATGCTCTCGCGGTCAAAATTCGAGCAGCTAACCGAGGCGCTAGTCCAGCGTACGATCGGCCCGTGCAAGAAAGCTATCCAGGACGCCAAACTCTCGATGGGCGATATCAACGAGGTCGTCCTGGTCGGCGGCATGACTCGCATGCCTAAAATCGTCGAGACCGTCAAGGAGATCTTCGGGCGCGAGCCGCATAAGGGTGTCAATCCCGACGAAGTTGTCGCGCTGGGTGCGGCCATTCAGGGCGGCATCTTAGGCGGTGACATGGCCGACAAAGATATCGTCCTGCTTGACGTCACTCCGCTCTCGCTCGGTATCGAAACGCTTGGCGGCGTAATGACCACCCTCATCGAACGCAACACGACTATCCCGACCCGCAAATCACAAGTCTTCTCGACAGCCGAGGATAACCAGACGGCGGTCTCCATCCATGTCCTCCAGGGCGAACGCAAGATGGCGGTCGACAACCGCACCCTCGGCAAGTTCGATCTTGTCGGCATACCGCCGGCACCACGCGGCATGCCGCAGATTGAAGTTACTTTCGATATCGATGCCAACGGCATTGTCCATGTCTCCGCAAAAGACAAAGCCACCGGCAAGGAGCAGTCGATACGGATCGAGGTCTCTTCCGGCCTGTCCGAAGAGGAAATCGATCGCATGGTGGAAGATGCCGAGAAGTACTCCGAGGAAGACAAGCAGCGCGAGGAGTTGATCAAGGCCCGCAACGAGGCCGACCAGCTTGTCTACACCACCGAAAAGACGCTCAAAGAGCACGGAGATAAAGTCTCCGAGGAGGAGAAGAAGAAGATCGAGGAGGGCATCGCCAAGCTTAAAGAAGCTATCTCTGGGGAATCGACCGAGACTATCAACACGGCCAAAGAAGAACTCATGCAGGCCTCACACAAACTGGCTGAGCAGATGTATGCCCAGGCCCAGGCGGACCAGCAGCAGACGGCCGGTGCCCAGCCGGGCGGCCAGGCCGACAGTGAAAGCAAGCCCGATTCTGATGACGACAGCACGGTCGACGCTGACTACGAAGTAGTCGATGACGACAAGAAATAATCGACAGGACGAATGACAACCAAACGTGACTACTACGAGATTCTCGAGATAGACCGGGGTGCGTCCGACGACCAAATCAAGTCGGCCTATCGCAAGAAAGCCCTGAAATATCACCCCGATCGCAATCCCGGCGACACCGAGGCCGAGAACCGCTTTAAAGAAGCCACCGAGGCCTACGAAGTCCTCAAGGATCCGCAAAAGCGCCAGGCCTACGATCAGTTCGGTCACGCCGGCATAAACCAGGGCGCCGGATTCGGCGGCGGTGGTTTCGGCGGCGGCTTTGCCGGCTTCGACGTGAGCGACGCCCTGCGCGCCTTCATGCGTGAGTTCGGTGGCGGTGCAGCCGGCGGCGGAGGCGGGATTTTCGACGATCTCTTCGGCATGGGCGGCGCCGGACGACAGCGCCGAAACCGGGGCGAGGATCTCCGGGTGCGAGTTAAACTCACGCTCGAAGAAATCGCAACCGGTGCGGAAAAAGGCGTAAAGGTCAAGCGCCTGGTTACGTGCGAAAAATGTGATGGCTCCGGAGTGGCCGAAGGCTCCTCCAAGAAAACCTGCCCGCAATGCAAAGGGCAGGGCCAGGTCCGGACCGTCACCCGCACCTTCCTCGGTACTGTCCAGCAGGTCACTACCTGCAGCATGTGTCGCGGTGCCGGCGAGATCATAGCCGATCCCTGCCGCACCTGCGGGGGAGAGGGACGCGTTCGCGGTGAAAGCACGGTCAAAATCAAAATCCCCCCGGGTGTTGCCGAGGGTAACTACATGTCGGTCGAAGGTATGGGCAACGCTGCTCCCTCCGGCGGCCAGCCCGGCGACCTTGTTGCCATCTTCGTCGAGAAGGACCACGAGACATTCGAACGGCACGGCGATAACATCGTCATGGAACTCCCGATTTCATTTACAACCGCCGCCCTGGGCGGCGAAGTCATGGTTCCGACCCTTGACGGCGAAGCGGAACTGAAAATTCCGGCCGGGACCCAGCCCGGCAAAGTACTCAAGCTCCGGGGCAAGGGTATCCCGCACCTGCATCGCAACGGTTGCGGTGACCAACTGGTTCGGATTCATGTCTGGGTCCCGACCAGGCTCAATAGCCGTGACAAGGAGTTGCTGCTCCAGTTATCAGAGTCGGATTCGTTCAAAGCTCCCAAGGGCGGACGCTCCTTCTTCGATAAGCTTCGCGAAACACTCGGCGTGTAACCCCGGCGGAGATGGACACAAGTGAATAACGGCAAAACCGAAGTGCTCTATCAGATTCGGGTGCGGGTGCCCAGGGAGCACTTTGATGCCACCTGCGACTTCATCACCGACCGCATCTGCACCGGACTTGTCCTTGAAGACGAGGAGGACCGCGGCGGAGAAGTCGCGGTTCTTTTTTATAGTTCTCCCGAAAATTACGAATCCCACGCGGAGTTGGTGAAGCAATATTTGAATCTGCTGCTCGGTGATGAATCAAGTACCGAATCACGCATATCTTTCACGGAAATAAAAAACGTCATCTGGGAGGACGAATACCGTCGATCAGTCGCGCCCGTTGTTATCGGCAGTGACATCGTAGTGCGCCCCCCCTGGACCGAGTCACCAAGCCGGGCCAAATACGACATCGTAATCGAACCAAAGATGGCGTTTGGCACCGGTACTCACGAGACCACCCGGACTTGCATGCTGGTTCTTCGTGACCATCTTCAGCCGGACATGCGTTTTCTGGACTTCGGCTGCGGGTCAGGAATTCTTTCAATTCTAGCCGATAAACTCGGCGCGTCGTTTATCAAGGCGATCGACAACGACATCAGTGCAGTCGACAACGCCTCGGAAAATTTTGAGATCAACGACGTCAGGACTAATCACGAGATCGTCTTTGGATCAATCGAAAAAGCCGCCGCCGACGATCCCTACGACATCATCTGCGTGAATATCATCAAGAGCACGATTCTCAAGATGATTCCCCGCCTGTGGGAATTGACCGCCACACCGGGTCTGCTCATTCTCTCCGGGCTGCTGGAACAGGATATCGACGAGGTATACGATGCCCTGAACGAAATTGGTATCTCCGATGTTGAGACTATCGAAGACAATGAATGGCGAACGATAACCATTGCCAGGAAAGAGAACACATGACCTCGCCCGTATTCTATGCTCCACCGAACAAGTGCTCCGAGACAGTAATCGAACTGCCCGCACCCGAGGCGCATCACGCCCTGAATGTCATGCGCATGAAGAAAGGCGAGACGGTGGTTGTTGTCGACGGACTGGGCATGGCGTACCGGGGCGAGTTGACCAAAGTCAGCCCGAAAAACAAAACCGCCGAAGTCAACGTGATCTCAACTTTTCGCAATTACGGTGAACCGATTGTCAACCTGACCCTCGCCGCGGGTCTTTCGACCGGCTTCAAGTTCGATAGGGTCGTTGAAAAAGGTACAGAACTGGGCGTGAAGCGGTTCGTCCCGTTGCTCTGTGAAAAGTCTAAGGTAAAAGTCGAGGATCCCAGGCGGGCCGCGTCGAAAGTCACCCGTTTGGAGAAAGTCGCTATGTCAGCCATCAAGCAATGCCGCCGTTCATACCGTCCGGATATCTCAACTCCTACCCCCTTTATGAAATTTCTCAACGAAACCGATCCGGAAGCGTGCAATCTGCTGTTTCATCCGGCTCGCGATGCCAACCCCCTTGACCATATCAAGTTTACACCGGCTATCCGTCGAGTCAGCGTTCTGATTGGTCCCGAGTCCGGTTTCTCCCGGGAAGAAATCGAGGCTGCTGTTGCCGCCGGTTTCCGGCCCGTCGGGCTCGGGCAGCGGATTTTGCGCACGGAAACCGCCGGTCCCGTCGTTTGTGCGCTAATTATGAACAGCCTGGGAGAGTTGAGATAGATTCTAATCGGCCGATAATATCGGTATATGGAATTCCTCAGCCTTATATTTGTTGGACTGTTCGGCGTGGCCATCGGGTCATTCCTGAACGTCGTCATCTACCGCCTGCCTCGCGAAATCGGGTTTGCCGGCGGACGGTCGCTCTGCCCGGATTGCGGCTCACGGCTCCGCTGGTATCACAACATCCCCGTGCTCAGCTTCATCTTTCTCCGGGGCAAGTGCGGCTTCTGCAAAGAGAAAATCCCCTGGCGTTATCCGCTGGTTGAACTGATCAACGGCCTGGCCTGGATGTATTTCTGGCACTATCTCGGGCTGACCCCCGGCTTTTTTGTCTGGGCGGCCTTTGTATCGATCCTGCTGGTCATATTTTTCATCGATATCGATCACCAGATCATTCCGGACTCGATCACCCTGCCGGGGATACTGCTCTTTCTCGCGGCGTCGTTTCTGCCCGGCGGTATCGGAATCGTTCCGGCCCTGATCGGTATGCTGATTGGCGGCGGCTCGCTGTACATCATCGCCCTGATCGGCGACTGGCTTTTCAAGAAAGAGTCGATGGGGGGCGGCGATATCAAAATGGCTGCCATGCTCGGCGCCTTTCTTGGCTGGAAAAAGGTACTGCTCGTATTTCTCTTCTCTGCTGTTATCGGCCTGATCGTCTCGTTAGCAATAATGGCGCTCTCGCCTAAAATGCGCGAAAGCCGCATGGTCCCGTTCGGACCATTTCTTGCCCTGGCCGCTGTTGTCAGCGCGCTATACGGTGAACAGATAATCTCTTACTATCTCACCCACGTGGTCGGCCTGCCCTGAGTCCTATCAGGCGAGCAGTGGTGAGCGGGCGAGAACTACGATGAAAGCCCCCAAACGCAAATTCCAATCGGAAGTTCACCTCGGCCTGATGGCTGTTATTTTCCTGTTGCTGTTTCTGAATTTCACCTCGAACTTCCTGATCTTCAATCTCCGCTCCGGGCAGCGGGATGTCGTGGCCGGGCGCATGCTCAGGGCGGCGCGCCAAACAGAAATCGTGATCGCAGGCAATTCCACAATGCAGCTCACCGGCAGCCACAAGGCCGAACTGCTTCGGCAATTTGGGCTTTACGATATATGGGTCGCCAAAACCGAGGATCCCTTGAGCGCCATCGAGGACCGTCGTGCGTGGTTCGCTGCCGAAGCAATGTCCCTGCCGCCTGATCGAGTGCCCGAACTCGCCGCCAAAGTACTTGACCGTGAAATAGATGAATTGTCGCGTCTGAAAGGCAGTCAGTACGTGTTCCTTCACGAGTTTAGCGGCACCGGCGGCACAGGCCTTCTTGTATTAACATCGGTGGAGCCGGAACTGGCTCATTTAGACGATATCTACCGTCTCGCTATCACCATGACCATAGTCGCACTCCTGATTACCGGCGTCGTTTATCTGCTGTTGTCACGCCTGATCTTCCTTCCCTTTCGAAAGATTCGCCGGGAAGCAGAGGAGGCCGGACGATTCGAGGAAGAGCCGGATGACGAGGTCGAAGCGGTGGTCGATGAGTACCGGCGAATCATCGATGAACTGCGGGAGAAAGAACGTCAGTTACTCAAAGTCAACGAACAGATCACGCATCGGGCCGACTCGCTGGAGCAGTTTAATCGCGACCTGCTTGAATCGATGATCATGGGCGTTGTGACGGTTGATAGCAACGGCGTTATCAAGAGTATCAATCCCGCTGCCGCGCGGTTGCTGGGGTTGACAGAGCCCGAGATGGTCGGCCGATCCTACAGGCAGGTATTTGAACCGATATCTCCAATCGCTGCCGCACTGCGCCATGTCCTGCGGTTTAGAAACCCCGGACCATATACCGAAGTCACGCTCACATCTGACAAGACTCGCACGCTGGGGTTGGCGACTTCGGTGGTTATCGATGCCTCCGGCGCTGACATCGGCGCCTCGCTGTTGATCAATGACCTTACCGAGATAAATGAGCTGCGGGCGCAGGTCGAAACCGGACAGCGACTCTCCGCTCTTGGCGAAATGGCCGGGGGCCTGGCCCATCAACTTCGCAACTCCATGGGCGCCATAAGCGGATATCTCACCCTTCTCAAAAAACGTATGGCAAAACGCGGGGTAGAGGACGACAGTCTTGTCGAGTTGGCACATGAGACCGAAGAAGCAGCTGTCCTCGTGCATCGTTTCCTGGAATTTGCCAGGCCGCTTAAATTGAACCCGGAGCCGATTGGATTGAATCCCTTCCTTGGCGAAATAGTCGAATCTTTCCGCGTACGAGAGGATCTGAAGCACGTCAATTTCGAGCTTACCGAGGCCTGTGAGTGCAGCCTGACCGCAGATTCGCTCCTGCTGAAGCAGGCCCTGACCAATCTGATGGAGAACGCAGCCAATGCCTATAACGGGAATGCCGGGACGGTTCAGTTGAGTGCTTCGCGGCAGGATGAGTCAATCACCATTGCCGTGAGTGATCAGGGCTGCGGAATCCAGCCCGATGCCGCCGAGAAGATATTCACACCGTTCTACTCGTCGCGCCCTTCCGGCAACGGGCTCGGTCTGCCGCTGGTTCGCAAGATTGTCGACCTGCATAATGGTCAATTGTTGGTTAATTCTCGACCCGGTCGCGGCAGCACGTTTACTATACTCCTTCCAGTGAAAATCCAGTTCAGTATTCACGCCGGCGTTTGAACCGAGACCAATCAGCCGCAGAAAACCCTTTTGATTCGGTCAAATTTTGTTATATTTGAGGCCGATTATTTCAGGAGGATTACATGTATTCACCTTCGGACTTTCGCAAAGGTTTGCGAATTCTGGTAGACGACGAACCGTATTACGTCATTGATTATCAGCACTTCAAGATGGGTCGCGGAAAAGCGAACATCCGCACCAAGCTCAAACATATGCTTACCGGCGCTGTGATCGAAAAAGTCTTCGGCACCAGCGACAGTTTTAAACCGCCGGATACCGCAGAACGCAAAATGCAGTATCTCTACGAAAACACCGGCGAGTACACATTCATGGACTCTGAGACGTTCGAGCAGATCACCATAGCGGCCGAGGGCCTCGGCGATGCCAAGTGGTACCTGATCGAGAACGATGAATACAAGGTGCTCTTTCTGGACGGTCGCCCGATCTCGGTTGATCTGCCGGCCTCGGTCGTCCTCGAAGTCACCTACACCGAACCGGCCGCCCGTGGCGATACCGTCAGCAATGTCACCAAGCCGGCGACTTTGTCTACCGGTCTGGAGGTCAAGGTCCCGCCGTTTATTAAAGAAGGTGACCGGGTCAAGGTAGACACCCGCAGCGGCGAGTACCTGGAGCGTTCGAACTGAAAATCCCCGACGTACAGGTCGTAATCGGTGTCGATGAATCAGGCAAGGGGGACTTCTTTGGTCCCCTCGTGGTGGCTGCATTTCTCGCTTCAGACTCCGTTCTCAAGGATCTCGAGGCCCTCGGGGTGCGCGACGGCAAGAAAGTCGCTGACAAAAAGCTCCTCGGTATCGACGAGATCCTCCGCGAACGGTATGCCCATGCCGTCGAGGTGGTCATGCCTGACATCTACAACACTTCCTACGAGAAGTTTAAGAACCTCAATCGCCTGCTGGCTGCCGCCCACGCTCGAGCCATTGACCGCGTGCTGGAGCAAGACAAAGCCGACCTGGCCGTAATCGATCAGTTCGGCAAACCGGAATTGGTCTCAGAGGCCCTGGCCCATCGGGGGCAGGGTATCAAGCTGAAACAGCAGTTCCGCGGTGAGGAAGTACCGCAGGTGGCTGCCGCCTCCATTCTCGCGCGGGCCGCGTTTCTGCGCGCTCTCAAGGAACTGGGGGAGAAGTTTGCCGTCGACTTGCCCAAGGGCGCCGCCGCCCATGTCGACGAAGCCGGGCGTGAGTTGGTCAAAATCCATGGACCGGATACGCTGAAGAAAGTCGCCAAAGTGCATTTCAAAAATTATCATCGCGTCGTGAATCCCCGTTTCTTTCTCGGCTGATATTCACTTAAAAGATGTAACGTCAATAGCTTACGGCAATAGCTGTGGGCTCCGCCGATTGCGGCGCTGAAATTCCCCTGCCATCCCCCGTCAAACTGAATTCCCGCCCCCTGACCAGCCTTAAACAACAGCCGCTCCTGCCGATAATGTAGAAAAGGATAATAAGTTAGGTCGAAACAAGGAGGTAGGGAGTGCCGGCAGCAGAATTGGGTGCAACTCTCTTTTTTCTCGCCTCGCTAGTACTTATCGGGAGCCATCGTAAACCGATGCAGGCGCAACATCCCGACAGTGTCCTCAAAATCACAGCCGGGCTGAGCACGCTGGCACTCGCCGCAATCCTGCGGCTCGCCACCGCCACCGGTCTGACCGCATCCGTGCCTTTTATCTCGGAGGCTACGTTCCTTGATCTGGTCACAGCGATCATGGTCATCACGGGCGTGGTTCTTCTGGCTGGAGGCGTGTCACAATGGCTCCCTATCAGTCGCAATCTGCGAGAATACAACCGCAGTCGGGTACGCAAACTGGATCTAATCCGGCGCGTCGAACAGCTCGTCGATGTCGAATCGCGCCTCACAGTTGTACTTGAGAAGACTCTTGATCACATGGCCGAACAATTCGACCTGAGTGCCGGTGTAATCTTCGTCGCCCGTCGCGACACCACCGACATGCGACTCCTCCATGCGGTTGCCGCCGAGGAGGACCTTCAGAGTTCCCTGTACTCCGCGACGGCCCGCTGCCTGGGTGGGAAGAACGCTTCCTCGCCGGAAGGCATTTTTGTCGATCCGCCGTCAAAGGCGCTCACCGCTCCGATACTCATTCCGGTTACCGTAGGAGAATTCCCGGCGGCTGTATTCGCCCTCTGGACCAAACACACCGATCCGCTAACCAATGATGACATCATGCTGCTCAAGTTGGTACGTGACATTATCGGTCGCTTTATCAAATCCAGCCTTATGGCCGATCAAGCCGATGCCCGCCGACAGGGCGAAGACCTCACTGATCAAATCGCCGCCGCCAGTTCCAATCTCGCTCTTGCTGATTCCTTTGGTGACATCGCAGCGATCATAAAAGAAATCATTCCGACCGACCTTGCGGCTTTGACTGTTGCTTACCGTTCCGGTATTCAGCGTGCCACGGTAGGCGCGAACGGCAAGGTCCTCGTCGAAAAAGGTCTGGACAGAGACAGCCTCTCTATGCCCAATGCCAAATCCGACAACCCGGCCCCGCCAGTGATTATCGAGGATTTCGAGAGTTCCCTGGATCCGCTTACCGCCAACATGCTGCGCAGTACCGGCTTTCGGTCCGTGCTGGCAATACCCGTTGTCGATCAGGGACAATTGATCGGCCGTCTCCTGCTGGCCACTGTGTCACAGCGCTACCATGCCCGTCATATCGAGGCCGCGATCGGCCTCCAGCGCGCTATTACCGGCGTTGTCCATCGGGACCGCGCCCGCGATGAAATGGAAGTCATCAGCCGCCGAGGACGTATTCTCCAGCGACTGACTACCGCCTGCGCAGAATACGGCGGCAGCTCCGGAGTACTGTTCGCCGAAGCGGCACGGGTAGTGCGTCGCGAAACCAGCGTCGCAGCCGTGCGGATCGCTACGTTCGAAGAGGATGGTTCCTTCATTCGTTCCCGCGCCCTTGTATCGGTGCACCCTGTCCAGCACGCCGTGCCCGCCGATGGCTACCTCGTGCGAACAATCATGCCGATTCATCAGCGAATCCGTCAAACGGGCAAGACGTTCATAACCGACAACACCGAACGGCTTTCGACTCCCGAAGCACAACAAGTCTACCAGGCGGATCTCCAGGACGCCGCCATGATTCCAATCCGTATCGGTGATGAGGTCTACGGCGTGATAACGCTCGCCGACCGTCGCACGTCACTCCGCAGGAGTTTCACCGCCGACGATATCGAATTCGTACAGTCTGTTGCCGCCGTTTTATCACTGGCCATTCGCCTGCACGACTCCCCCTGGGGCGCCCTGAGTTTCCGTGATGCCGAAGCACAAAAAGATCGGGACTTTCGGAGCCGCATCCGTTCCTCGTTGACAGGGATATATGGCTCTCTCGATTTACTGCGCGGTCGAAGCGATCAGACCGAACAGAAAGACCACCTCATGGGCATTATTGACAAATCGGCCCGACGGATCGAATCATGCCTCACCGGGGAGGCAGACCGTACCAATGCACATTGACCTTGAGAATCAGGTATAAACAACTTCTATGACCGTTCGCCGTGAACATCTCTTTGCTTCTCCGGAGCAACCGGCTGCCAACTGGCCGATCCCGCCGGATACCAGCCTGTATCTGGCCGGTGGTGTACCACAGATGTTTCGGCATGTTGCGGGGGAGGCCCCGCTCCCGGACTCGACCTGGCTTTACCTGCCATACCAAATTCTCACTAAACTGAGCCATCAAGCCATACGCACCAGCGAAACGGAACCGGCGGCACGATTGCTTCCGGCCCTGACAACAGAGGACGACATCAGGATTTTTCCTATTGCAGTCGGAGAGACTATCTCCGCGGTTCTGGTTACCTCCGCAGAGTCTGGCGATATTGACAAAGACTCGATAACTAAGCTGACCAACTCGCTCACCAGGGAAGCTCTCGAGCAGCTCCAGGACACGGCTGCTTTCACTCGCGATGAAGTCACCAAACTTTTCACGCCGGCTGCTACATCGGACCAGTTTATCCGACGTCTCCTCGACCTGTTGACGAAGCAGGTCCCCGATGGTCTCGCTGCCGTATACGACCTGACCGACGGCATATATCGACTCCGCACCGCCGTTGGGAATATTGCCATGTGGGACATTTTGTCGGGTACGCTCACCAATGAGACGACTTCGAAGTGGCTGAGCGCTATCGAACGGAAAAACAATTTCGTCCCGGCCGGTTTCCTGCCGGAGCATCCCACCTTCCTGGCCGATCCGCCGAAGTTCCTGTTCCTTTCAACCGGGCTCCGAACCGACCGTGGGGGAGAACTGCTTGCCATGCCGATTCCAGGTGAGATTGGCAATCAGATCGGTCGGTATCTTATAGCCATTACCAGATTCGTCGCCCGTCTGCACGAGGATAATTTCGGAACGGTCGATGTCGTCCTGAGTCTCTCTTCGGTCATCAAAGAGGCCGCCGCCAAGCACATGCCGTTCGACCATGTCCTCTCAACCGTTTTCAAGATTCTCTCGAAACGTATCAGCCTGTCACGGCTGATCTTTGTCGATCCCGACGGGCATGCTTCGACTATCGTCAATCGCGCGCACGCCGAACCAACCGTTCGCAAAGAACTGCCTCATAATCTGGCGCGGGTCGTTGCCGACAACGCGCGAGGTGGACGATTCCTCGTGACCGATGTCGCGGCGCCGGATCTGTTGACGGAAGACGAGGCGAAACGGTACTATCTCGACAACGTCAAATCCGAGTATTGCTTTGCTGCCGACAAGGCAGATAACTCCGACGCCTTTGTCGCTTTCGGTTCCCCCGATGACTTCTCGGTGCTGAAGCGACACGAACGGGTACTGGAAACAACCGCGGGCCTCCTTTGGCTGTATCGTTACATTGCGCAAATGGAAACCAGCCGGGAAACCAACCCGGTCGGCGTCTCCAGGAGCCGACGAATCGCCGAACGACTAACGACAGCCGCCAGGCTTGCCGACGGCTACTTCCACACGGTGTTCGAGTCACTGAGCTACGTTCTCGGCGACGCCGAACTCAGCCGGGCCGCGGCGGAACTTCACGACTCTTCGGCGGAATTGCAACGGCGATCGTCAACGGAGCATATCGAAGCCATCGAGCGAGCGGTGAAATCGCTCGAAGAAGTCCGACAGCTGCTGATGAACTCGACTGAGGGACATCAGGAACAAATACGGCTGTCTCGACTCGTCGCGAACCTCCCGACCGTATTTGCCGGGCATGTCCATCGAGTGCAGGACACCAAGCATATAGCCGTCACCATCGATGTTCGCGCCTCCGAGACAGCGGCCCGCACCATACGCCTCTCGGATGCCTACGATTACCTTTACCCGGCCATAATGGCTGTCATGGACGAAGCGATTTGCTCCGGACAGATAACAGTCCAGGTTGTCGCCGTCAATGGTCAGCCAGCCATCCAAATCGAATGCCCGACCGCCATGATCGAGCACGCGCTGCTCACCGATATCCTGCGGTCAGTTGCGGGGCTGGAGCCGTCTTCCGAACCGGTCATCGGCCAGACAGAACTTGCCATGGGCGCCTACCGCTGGGTCTGTGGATGTGAAGAGAAAGCGGTGCAGCGAGCCTGGCTCGTGCCGGCGGGGACGATCACGCCGCCGTCAGAAAAGCACTCATCGCCAAAACTCCGGCATGATTCGGAGAGCACCTGATGCAGACGTCGCAAAACCTCATCCGCAAATACTTCCATGTCCGCATGGGACATAAACTCGCCGGCATCATCGGCCAGGTGGATGCGGAATCCTTGCTGGCGGCACGTATACTTGGATCAGATTTCACCGCGGTTCTCTATTGCTCGGCCAAAAACGAAAACTTTATTCCGGTTGCCTATCAGTACGGTTCCCATCTGAGCATTCGTGCCATTGATACCTTCGAGAATCAGTGGAAGAGCCCCGACATTGACCGCCTCGGCGTGCGCACAGCACTTGATCGGGCCACGGAACTGCTGCCCGGCGGAGTACCAGACGAATTTGCCCAATCCAATGGATTTGCATCACGGTTCCTCTACCCGGTAGTTGAGTCCGATGGTGCAATTGCGGTCATTGCCGCGTACTGGTTTGAAACTCCGGATGCTGTTTCCCGCGAAGCGGAAGTTCTACTCAGCCTTGTTGGGCAAATCCTGATGTCGTCGCTGGCCATCGCCGATCAGTTGATGACAGTTGAGAATTACTCGACACGGCTGTCAGAATTGCTCCCGTTGTTTGACGTCCCGCTGGGCGAGACCAAATTCTCTCAATTAGTAACGCAGATCGTTGGCCGGGCCACGCAGATCGTTCCCGACGCCTATTTCTTGCTGCTGTCACGCAATCACGAAACCGGTACCCTAACCTATCGTGAACACCTCGGCGGCAAGGAACCGACCGACGAACTTATCGAACATGTCCGGTCCCGGGTCGAGCCGATGACACAGGTTCAAGTCAGCGAAGCAGGTATGAATGACACACATAAGTTCCGTTGTCGTGACTTATCGTTGCCCGAGGGATCGAATATTGTAGACCTCGTGTCACTGCCGATAGCGCCCAGTGACAATCTGAATCTCATTCTGTGTGTCGGCCTGACCAGTGAGCGCGGCCTGTCCCAAAACGACCGTGAGTTGCTTTCCGTGTTTGCCGTCTTTGCACAGACGGTCCTCCGGAATGCGCTGCTGGTTAAACGACTGAAAAAAGCCAACCGGCTTCTGGAGCACTCCTCCGATCGGCTGGCCAACGCTGAAGCCATGGCCGCCCTGACAGATATGACTTCCGGTGTCGCGCACGACTTCAACAACATCTTCGGCGGGATCATCGGGCGTGTGCAGCTTATGAAAATACGCCTCAAGGACGACCCGAGGACTGCGGAAGAACTTGAGAAGATAGAGACCCTCGTCACCGACGGCGCCGAGACAGTCCGTCGAATTCAGGAATTTACAACTTCCGGTCGGACCAAGAACCTGGAACCGCTGGACTTCGTCGAGATCGTGCACACCGCTGTCGACGACCCCGGGGCACCCTGGGTCGGCCCTGCACGCGAGAAAGATGTCCATGTGTCGCTGAAGTGCCTGGTTGATGAGGCGGCTGTCGACGGTTCGGATGATGATCTGATTACGATGGTTCTCAAACTTATCGAGAACGCCGTGGAACACGCGCCGCCCGCCAGTACCGTCAACGTCGTGCTTGAAGGCGACGAGCGAAAAGTTCGATTAACTGTTCAGGACAACGGTCAGGGAATTTCCCCGGCCAACGCCAAGAAAGTGTTTTATCCGTTTTTTACGACCAAAAATGAGCGGGGGAGGGGCCTCGGCCTGGCAATTGTCCATGGCATCGTATCGCGACACTCCGGCAAAGTCACCTTTGACAGTTCGCCCGAAACCGGCACCAGCTTCGTGGTCACGCTGAATCGCCGCCTGACCGAAAGCGAAGCAACCGATATCACGACCCGTTCGACAAGACGACAGGAGAATCTCCGAATTCTTGTGGTCGATGACGACGAACAGATTCGTGATGTCCTCAGCGACATGCTCAGCGTCAGTGGCCACAAAGCGGTCGGCTGCTCCGACGGTTACCAGGCGTTGGAGGTGCTGGAGACCGACTGTTTTGACCTGATGATTACCGACCTGGGTATGCCCGGGATGTCTGGACTGGAACTGGCCGGTACGGCCCATGAACAACACCCGCAGATGCCCATTGCAATGATCACGGGCTGGGGCACACAGCTGGATCAAAACGAAATCGCCCACAAGGGCATATTGGCCGTACTTCCCAAGCCGTTCCGGATCAAAGACATTAAGTCCCTTGTGGATGAGATTACAGCCGCGTGAAAAATTTCACAATAACAGCACAAATCCGTTGCTTTTTCCGTTTGTATAACTATATTGACCGGTAACCAGTCTTCGGGGTGAGGCGAAATTCCTCGACCGGCGGTGAAAGCCCGCGACTCCCGCGAAAGCGGGACTGAATCTGTGAAACTCAGATGCCGACGGTACAGTCCGGATGAGAGAAGACAGGCATTACTATATGCCGCGCGACGCGGTCGTACATTCGGTATGACCCGCATCTCGCCAACCCCGAAGTATACACTCGGGGATTTTTTATGGCCAACGAGGCCGACAAGAGATACATGCAACGAGCCATTGAGTTGGCCGAAAAAGGCCGGTTCAAGACCTCGCCCAATCCCATGGTCGGGGCGGTGATCGTCAAGAAAAACCGAATCATTGGCGAGGGCTACCACAGGCAAGCCGGGGCCGACCACGCCGAAATCGCCGCCCTGCGCACCGCCAAAGAATCTGTCGCCGGCGCAACCATGTACGTTACCCTCGAACCATGCTGCCACACCGGCCGTACCGGACCATGCACCGACGCCTTAATCAAAGCCGGTATCAAACGGGTCGTTTTCGGCTCGGCCGACCCTGATCCACGGGTGAAGGGCAAAGGGGCTCGCAAACTCCGTCGAGCGGGAATCGAAGTTACCTCCGGCGTTCTGCGTCAGGAAGTTCAACGCCAGAACGAAATATTCTTCGGCTTCCACACGCTGGGGCGGCCTTTCATAATCCTCAAGACAGCTCAGACTATCGATGGCCGTATTGCCACTTCGACCAGTGACTCAAAGTGGGTGTCCGGCCCCGAGTCCTTGAAGATGGCTCACCGTCTTCGCGCTGAGGTCGACGGTATCGTGGTCGGTGGACGGACGGTCCTGCGCGATGATCCCGCCCTGACCGTGCGCCGAGTGAAAGGCCCCAATCCGTACCGGATCATTCTCTCCGGCTCGATGCACTTTCCACGAAAATGCGGACTGATTGACAACAACAAGGACTTCAAAACCATCGTCGCCACGACCGGAAAGAACGTTGAGAAGTTCTCACGGTCGCCGCGCGGCAAAGGTCTCATCATGTGGAATGTCAAGCGTGACCGGACCGGCAGGCTCGATGTCAACGACGTTGTCAAGCAGGCCGGGCAGTTCGGTCTGCAATCACTGCTTGTCGAAGGCGGCAACCGGGTGGCAACGTCCTTTCTCAGGGCCGGACTGGTTGACAAATACGTCGCTGTCATCGCCCCGAAAATGCTGGGCGAAGGCGTAAACGCCATCGGCGACATGAAGATTAAGAAGATTGCCGATGCTATCACGCTGGAGAAGACCAAAATGATCTCCAGTGGCAAAGATGTAATCCTGATCGGCTACCCGAAATGGAGCAAATAACGTGTTTACCGGTCTGATTGAAGATGTTGGGACCATCACGGATCTCCACACGCGCGGCAACTACCGGGTGATGACGGTTGAATCACGCCTCGCCGACGACCAACTCCAAATCGGCGATTCGGTTGACTGCGACGGCGCCTGCCTGACCGTGACCGAAAAAGGGCACGGGACATTCATCGTCGAAGCCTCACAGGAAACGGCCGCTCGTACCATCCTCATCAACTACAGGCGGGGAGACAAACTGAATCTCGAACGAGCTCTTCAGGTCGGAGCGCGGCTCGGCGGCCATTTCGTAACAGGTCATATCGACTGCACCGGAACTGTCGAATCCGCCCGCATGATCGGCGAATCACTCGAAATCGCCGTCTCGTTTGACAAGCAATACGATCCCCTTGTAATCGAGAAAGGCTCCATAGCGATTAACGGCATTTCACTAACTATCAATAGCGAACGATCCGGCTGGTTCAGTGTTAACCTTATCCCGCATAGTGTGGCCCAGACCACCATTGGGGATTTCCGGCCGGGACAACAGGTGAATTTGGAGTTCGATCTTATAGGCAAGTACATTTTGAAGATAAATCGTTCCGATTCCAGTAAAACTTTAACTACCGATATATTACGAGAAAGCGGATGGTAACCATGACTGATGAACATCCCTTCAATACCGTAGAAGAGGCCATCGAGGATATCCGAGCCGGCAAGTGCGTGATCGTCGCCGATGACGAGGACCGCGAAAACGAAGGCGACCTGATCATGGCCGCCGAAAAAGTCACACCCGAATGGGTAAACTTCTTCGCCAAGCACGGACGCGGATTGGTCTGTGTATGTCTTCCCCAAGAGCGCATCGACCAGCTTCAGCTTCACCCGATGGTTGACAACAACACGGCCTTGCACGGCACCCGGTTTACCGTATCCGTCGACGCCGTCAAAAACACCACCACCGGCATCTCGGCCGCCGATCGCGCTATCACCGTGCAGACCCTGGCCGATCCCAATGCTGTGCCCGAGGATCTCGCCCGCCCCGGCCATATCTTTCCGATCATGGCAGTTGACGGCGGCGTGCTCAAACGCGCCGGTCACACCGAGACCTCGGTTGACCTCGCCCGGTTGGCCGGGTTGAATCCGGTCGGCATGCTCTGTGAGATTATGGCGGATGACGGCACCATGATGCGCGTTCCCGGTCTGACCGAATTCGCCAAAAAGCACGGCCTGAAATTTATCACGGTGCGTGACCTGATTGCCTATCGCCGCCGCACCGAGAAACATGTGTTTCATGTCGAATCAGTACATTTCCCGACCGAATTCGGAGATTTCCGGCTACACCTGTACAAGTCGGAAATCGACGATCACTACCATGTCGCGCTGGTCAGAGGAGAACCGGCGGGGAAGGAAAACGTCCTCGTTCGAGTGCACTCAAGCTGTGTAACCGGTGATATCTTCGGTTCCTGCCGATGCGATTGCGGCCAGCAGCTGCATGCCGCCATGCGACAGGTCCAGCGCGAGGCTACCGGCGTCATCCTCTACATGACTCAGGAAGGCCGAGGGATCGGCTTCGCCAATAAAATCCGGGCCTACAAACTGCAGGAACAGGGCCGCGACACGGTACAGGCGAACGAGGACCTTGGATTCCAGGCCGACCTGCGCGATTATGGTATCGGCGCCCAGATACTGGTTGATCTCGGGTTGTCGTCTATCCGCCTGCTGACCAATAACCCGCGCAAAGTAATTGGGCTTAAAGGTCATGGGCTTGAAATCGTTGACCGTGTAGCCCTGGAGGTGGAGCCGGGGGAGCATAACCGGCGCTACCTGGAGACCAAGCGCGACAAAATGGGTCATATTCTCAAACTCAAGAAAGTTGGAGCATAAGCAATGGCGTACAAGACCTTTGAAGGCAAGCTCGAAGCGGCCGGATTCAAATTCGGAATCATCGTCAGCCGCTTCAACAACTTCTTCACCGACAAGCTGCTTGATGGCGCCTTGGACTGCCTCAAACGTCACGGCGGCGACGAGTCCGATTTCACCGTCGCCTACTGCCCGGGTGGTTTTGAGATCCCCCATGTGGCCGCCCGCATGGTGAACTCGCAGAAATTCGATGCGATCATCTGTCTCGGAGCAGTCGTACGCGGCGACACTCCGCATTTCGACTACATCGCCTCCGAATCCGCCAAGGGTATTGCCAAGCTCGCGATGGACTCCGGCATCCCGGTCATTTACGGCGTCGTCACGGCCGACACGCTCGAACAGGCTATCGAGCGCTCCGGCACCAAGGCCGGCAATAAGGGCTGGCACGCCGCCGAGGCCGCGGTCGAGATGGTCAACCTGTACAAGGCGATTGGCTGAGTATGACTGATTCTCCACGCCGTCAGGCCCGTGAAATGGTGCTGCAGGCGCTCTATGCCGGTGAATACGGCAGCGCAAAGCCGGAACAGGCACTTGCCGATTTACTTGAGGAAGTTCCCCTGCCGGACCGCCACGCCCAGTTCGCCCGCCAGTTGTTCGCTTCGACTATGCGCCGGGGCGACTGGGCCGATGCCCACATCTCGCGTCTGGCGGTCAACTGGGACATTCGCCGGATTGCCGCTATCGACCGGGTCATTCTCCGGACCGCGCTGGTCGAACTGGATGAATTCCCGGATGTACCGGTGAAGGTGGTGCTCAATGAGGCGATTGAGCTGGCTAAGAAATTCTCCACCCGGGAATCGTCGCGCTTTGTCAACGGCATCCTCGACAGTTTCGTGAAGGAAGCCGATTCGGCCTCCAAGTCCTGATCGCCGTAAATATACCAGCCCGCCGCGCGCACCGGCGGGCCAAAAACCTGTTCAGAAACATGCTGGACAGCGAATAAAAAACCGTTATATTCAAGCGTTTTGAATGCCAACAACTTAGTCCGCCAACCGCCGGGAAACCCACTGGCTTGTCGGTGACGTTTACATGGATAGAAACAGCAGTTTGAGCAACATTCGGTTTGACCGTTCCAACGCAATTATAGCCGGGATCGTCTGGCTGATAGCCATGACCATCTACGGCATGACCAAGGCCCCGACCCTCTCCTTCTGGGACTGCGGCGAGTTCATAGCCGCCGCCGGGATTCTTGGTGTGCCGCACCCACCCGGCTCGGCACTGTATATTCTCGTGGGTCGAATTTTCAGCCTCTTACCCATAGCCGAAGATATCGCTGTCCGCATCAATCTCCTCTCCGGAGTCTGCTCGGCATTTGCCGCCATGTTCGGCTATCTGATCGTGGTGCGACTGCTGCGCGGCTGGTTTGCCGATCAAGGTTCCCTGTTCAACCGCGCGATTATTTATGCCGGCGCCGCTTCGGGTGCACTGTTTGCCGCGTTCTCGCTGACAAACTGGAACAATTCAGTCGAGGCTGAAGTCTACGGCATGGCCATGATGATGATGTTTGCCATCATTTGGCTCGGCCTGGTCTACCATCAGCACGCCGAGACTACTTTCGGTCAGAAAATCATGATGCTGGCTGTCTTCATTGGCGTCCTCGGCATCGGCGTTCACATGGTCGTCTATATGGCGGTCCCTATTGCCGGCCTGTTTTTTGTCCTTCGCAAGGATGCTCCCAACTGGGTCTGGTTTGCCGTAGCGATCTTTTTCGCGCTCGAACTCTACTTGATTTTCGCTCTCTCGTCGCCGCCGGGGGAGGTAGCTTTTTACGTTCCCATAGCTATTGTAGCCCTGTTCTATTTCCTCTACATGTTCTCCTATGAGCGGGTTCCTCGCTACCAGATGTTCATCGCCCTCGGTTTTGTCCTGTCGCTGGCGCCGCTGTTTGGCGACCTGCTGGCACGGTTCACCGGCGCCGATGGACTGAAGTCGCCGTTCGAGATATTAGGCGCGATCGCTTTCATTGCCACTAATCTCGGCGCTGTTTTGCTGCTGAATCGATACCGGCAGTTCCGCAATGAGGAAAACGCCGCCCGCCACCTGCTGGCCCCGGGGGCGTTTGTTATTGCCGCGACTGTGCTTGTCCTCTTGCTGATGATCGGCTTTGACATGAGAGATCTGCCCGAGAGCGCGTACAAAGCATTCCTGCTTGGAACGGTTGTCCTCGCCGGAGTTTTCGGCTGGATTATCCGCCAACACCTGCGCTGGGATATCCTCATCGTGCTGGCCGCCGCCTCAACGGTTATAATCGGTGTCGTACCGTTCTTCTATGCCCTGGCTGTAGCCACTCTGATCATCACTCTCCTTGGACTGGCCAACTGGCTGCCCAACTGGCGCAACGCCCTGCTGGTCCTCCTTGCCGCCATAATGGGATTCTCCGTCAACCTCTTCATTCCGATTCGGGCCCGCGAGAACCCGGCCATCAACGAAAACGATCCGACCACCGTCTCGGCCACCATCGACTTTCTCGACCGTAAACAGTACGGCCAGACTTCCATGTTCGAACGCATGTTCAAGCGCCGCGCCGAATGGGAAAACCAGTTCGGGAACCATCGACGCATGGGCTTCTGGGGATTCTTCCATGAACAGTACGGACTAAAAGGTCAATACAGCGTCCTGTTCATCCTCGTAGGGTTATTCGGTGCCTGGGAGGTGGTGCGAAGACGACCGAAAGGAGGTGTCGTTCTATCTCTCTTGTTACTGCTGGCTTCGGTCGGCCTGATTCTGTATATGAACTTCTCCGACGGCACCCGACAACAAATTCTCACCGGCCCAAGTCATCTCGAGGTCCGGGATCGTGACTATTTCTTCACTCCGGCCTTCATGATCTTCGGGCTGGCGATAGGAATTGGCCTGACCTTCCTTGTCAGTGCCGTCCGCGACGCTGTCGCCAGACTCGGCGGTGCCGGAAAAGCTATAACCGCGCTTGTCAGCCTCGTTTTCCTCTCTCCCGTTATTGCCGGTGCCGGCAATTACCATATCGCTGACCGTTCCGGAAACTACATCCCGTACGACTACGGGCAGAACCTGCTGATGTCGGCCGAGGAAAACTCGATACTGTTCACCCACGGCGACAACGATACTTTCCCGCTGTGGTGCTTGCAGGAAGTCTACGGTTTCCGCACGGATGTCAAAGTTGTCAACCTCTCACTGGCCAACACCCACTGGTATATCAAACAGGTTCGCTCGAGTTTGGGACTGGAACTGCCGTGGACCGATGAACAAATCATGCAGTTGCGGCCCCAGCGGATACAGGGGGGAGGCTACTACCGACTCCAGGATGCTGTGGTCGATGCCCTGATCGACCGGTACTATGGTGAGCGACCTGTTTATTTCTCGGTTACGGTTGGCGGCGGCGCCCGGCGTTACCGTGGTCAGCCGCTTGATGACCGGCTTACCATGCACGGCATGTTATTCGAGGTGCAGGAACCGCACGGTGGAATCAATGTCGATGTCGATTACTCGCTGAATTTCTTTGAAAATCTGTTCCGGGCTCGCGGCGTCAACGATCCCGATGTTTACAAAGACGAGGCCACCGAGCGCCTTACCCGAAACTACGGCAATGCTTTCCTGATGGTCGCTGATACAATCCGGCGAGCCGGAGATTACGAGACCGCCGAGCGACTGGTGGCCGAGGCATGGCGCAAAGTGCCATACGCCGGCGACCTCCCCGACTTCCTCGCCAGCCTGTACAGTGAACGGGGCAAAGTTGAAAAACTGGCGGAGCTAATCGAATCATCGGACGAGGGCAACAAGAAGTGGATGAAGGTACTGCTGGGGCGGGCCTATATGAGTCAGGGTGACACCACTCTCGGTATACAGGCGCTGGAAAACCTGATCCGCACCAATCCCGGCTATCGCACGGCGCTCGATGAACTGATGCGAATCCAGTATGCCAGGCGCAATATGGAAGGAATCAAAAACGCCCTGCGTCTGTGGATTGAACTTAACCCCGATGACCGCCAGATGGCCGGCGCACTGCGCCAGCTGGAATCGGGAATGACGATCGAGGACCTGGATGCTCAGGGAGCCGGCCAGTGAACATCCTTGCCGTGAACTGGAATGACCTGAGCAATCCATACGCAGGCGGGGCCGAAGTTCACCTCGAAGAACTCCTGCGCCGACTCGTACACTACGGTCACCAGGTAACGCTGTTCTGCTCAAACTATCCCGAGGGCAAACCGGAAGAGACGATTGAGGGGATAAGGATCATCCGGCGGGGAAATCGCTACAATTTTAACCTGATCGCGCCAAAACACCTGCGAAAGATAGCCCGCGACAATTCGTTTGATCTCTTGATCGAAGACATAAACAAGATCCCGCTATACACGCCGCTGTATCTCAAGCTCAAAACCCTCGTAGTCATCCCGCATCTTTTTGCGACGACCGTCTTTCAGGAAATCAATTTCCTGCTAGCCAGTTACATCTTCCTGGCCGAACGGCCGGTTGTATCGGTTTACCGGGGACTGCCGTTCAACGTAATCTCTGAATCAACCGCCGATGATCTCGTCGCACGGGGGATACCGCGCCAGGACATCTCCGTGATCCATTGCGGCATCGACCGAGAGACCTATGCCCACGATCCCTCGGTTAAGAAATATGACCGACCGACCATTCTGTATCTCGGGCGCATCAAGAAATACAAGTCTATCCAGCATATCATTCTCGCCATGCCGCAGATCAAAAAACACGTGCCGGATGTCCGCCTCATGATTGTCGGCAGCGGTGACCACATCGAGTCGCTCAAAGCGCTGGTAAATAAACTCGGACTGCAAAACGATGTCGAGTTCCCCGGCTATGTCAGCGTTGAGAACAAAGTCGAGCGGATGCACAAAGCGCATGTCGCCGCGTTACCCTCGCTCAAAGAAGGCTGGGGACTCACCAATATCGAGGCCAATGCCGTCGGCACCACTGTCGTCGCTGCCGACAGCCCCGGCCTGCGCGATTCTGTCATTGACAATAAGACCGGCCTGCTGTACCCCTATGGAGACATCCCGGCCCTGGCAGATCGGTTGATCCGTATCCTGACCGACAAATCGTTGCGCCGCCGTCTGGAAACAGGCGCACTGGACTGGGCCGCAAAATTCAACTGGGACAACGCCGCTACGGAATTTGATCAGCTCATTAAGCAGGTCGCAGGGGAGCTCCAATGACGCTCAAGGCAAAAAAGACACTGTACGTTCTGGTCGGGATAGCGATTTCCGCAATCCTCATCTACGTCCTTCTCCAGCGCATAGACTTCGTCCAGCTGGGCAAAAAACTCAAGACCGCCAACTACTGGTGGCTGATTCCAAACGTGTTGTTCATCATTCTAACCATGTACCAGCGCGCTTATCGATGGCGGGCGATGGTCCAGCCGATCAAAATAGTTCCGTTCCATAAATTGCTGGCCGCGACCTGTGTCGGATTCATGGCCAACAATGTGCTGCCGCTACGGCTCGGTGAGTTCGTGCGGGCCTACTCGCTCTCTAATCAGGACAAAAAAGTTACCAAATCCGCCTCGCTGGCGACGATCTTCGTCGAACGAATGGTCTTTGACCTCGTTGCCCTGCTGCTGATATTCGGCGGCGTGCTCTATTTTTCGCACATCGAGATGAACCCGGCCATGGAGCAGGGCCTGTATGTTGCCATTGGTATCGCCCTGCTTGGAATCCTCTTTATGGTAACCCTCGCGCTAAAACCGTCACAAGCCGGTGCACTGCTTGCCCGTTATCTGTTTTTTGTCCCACGACGATGGCGTGAGAAACTTGCCGGCCTCGTTCTCAAGTTCTCCCGCGGACTCGAATTCCTCACCAGTGTCAAGAGCGTCCTCTGGGTAGGTTTTCAGACCATGATGATCTGGCTATTGATGGGTCTCTCCAATATTTTCGTCTTCAAGGCAATGGGA
Source organism: uncultured Ignavibacteriales bacterium (assembly GCA_964612145.1). Classification (GTDB taxonomy): domain Bacteria; phylum Zixibacteria; class MSB-5A5; order GN15; family FEB-12; genus JAGNLV01. The sequence continues at coordinate 132,095 of CAZTBP010000012.1, forward strand.
ATGGATCTGCCGCTCAATGCAGCGTACTACGTCCTGGTGCTTGTGTCCCTTTCTATTCTAATCCCGTCTACACCCGGTTTTGTTGGAGTATTTCACGCCGGTGTTGTTCTCGCGCTGCAGCCGTATGAAATAGGCAAAGAAGCTGCCACCGCCTGTGCAATCGTCCTCCACGCCGCCCAGTATATCGTTGTCACCCTTCTGGGCTTCTACTTCCTCAAGAAAGAGCATCTCTCGCTGAAGAAGCTTGAGGAAGAAGCCACTGAAAGCGAACTGACCGGGGTACCGCCCCAGGCGGCATCCTAATCGCCGACCGGGAAACTGACGAGACTGCGACACAATGCATGACTCAAAGTTCCGCACTGCCGTTTTCATAATCATCACCGCATCTATTCTTCTGCGCCTCGGCTTTCTCATCTTTGGCGATGTGCTCCCGGTGATGTGGGACGCCCGACGCTACGCCGCCGCCGGGCTGGCCCTGATTTCCTACGTCGATGACTCCGGCGTCCAGGAACTACCCCGGGACGAGCGAGAGGATCGCTATCAATTCAAGCACTACTACGACAAATACCTCGACGGGGAGGAGATTGAATGGCTGATGTACACGCCGCACTCGCTCAGTCTCGCCCGCGAGGAGATCTACTTCAGCGGACCGCTTTACCCGATGATTCTCGCTATCGTTATGTTTGTCTCGCCAATCGCCGACTTCACTATCATACGAATCATCGGGATCGGCTTTGATGTCCTGGCCAATCTGCTGCTGATTTTTATCGCCCTGCGCCTGATCGGCCGCCGCGCAGCAATTCTCGCCGGTGCCCTTTACGCTGCCTATTTCCCGTTTATCATGACCTCGACCATGCTCCTGCTGGAGACCCCGACCAGCCTGCTGATCCTGCTGACACTTTATCTCTTGCTGCGCGGATCTGAATCAAACCGGATCCGCCCCTTGATTTTCGCAGGCCTCTGCACCGGCGGACTTGTCCTGAATAAGCCGACCGCCATGCTTCTCGTGGTACCTTTTATGATCGGTTGGGCCGCATATACATGGGGCAACTGGCGGACCTCCCTGTTTGTCAACCGAAGCCTCTTTTACCTGACGCCCGTTGCGGTTGTCTTTATCGGCTGGACTGCTATCGCATCCTCCCACTACGGCGAGTTGACCCTGCGCGACCCGGAATACGCCGGGGCCAACATCCGTCAGTCCAGCTCCATGCTCTACGAGGGCTACGATCTCGACAAGGTCGAACCCGGCTTCTGGGATCGTCCCTATCTCCAAAACATCGCCGATGACCCGGTCGGCTACGCCGGTCTCATGGTCAAGAAATTCGACCGGCTCTGGACCCGCCCCTACAACGATTTCCGCAAAGACTTCATCCTTCCCGCCGAGGGCAACGAGTTCATCCACCTGGTCGTCGTCGTCGCCGGCCTGCTCGGTCTGCTGCTATTACTCCGTCACAATCTCAAAAGCGCCACCTGGCCTTTGCTCATTATCGGTTACTATACCGGCATTCACCTGATTTTCCACTCTATCTCACGATACAATTTCCAGGCCATGACCATGGTCATGCTCGGCGCCGCTTACGGTATCATACTCCTCAGCGAATCCTGGCAGCAACGCGAACGTCTGACCGGCATCTTCGCCGCCCTGGCCCTGCTGCTCGCCGCATGGCTGATCGACCCCGGCTGGTTCAACGCGATCACCGGCGCGGGGTTATCACGTTTCGTCGTAATCCTCATCGTGCTTCTCAAAGCCGCCCTCTTCCTATACGGCCTGATCCTGCTGGTGAAACCACTATTCCGTTTTGGTAAGGCCCGCCTCGTGATCCCTCTGGCTACGGCCCTGATCATCACCATCGTCGGCGCCTCCAATACTCTCTCCCGGAACGACTGGGCCGAGTTCAAATGCCCTCTATCCAACCCGCAGACCAAAGCCGGAATCCGCCTCTACATCTCCAATCTGCACCCGGTTGCAGAAAACGACCTGCTCGCTTTGATGGTAGACATCAACGCCGCCGAAAACACCCCATCCAAACCGAAGTTTATACTCGGCCTGGGGGAGAGGACGCAAAATTTCACCCTTGGTGAGCCGCCTGTATCCCAGGGCTTCTATCCGAAACCGACCTACCGCTTCTACAGCCAGTTTATTCCGATGCCAACCACCCGCTTCCGCCAATACGCCGCCGTCCCGCTTGATGCTACCGCCATCGAGAACCAGCTGGACCGGATCGGCTTCTTGGATGTCTGGATATCCACCGATAACGACTACGCCATCAACCTCTGGGGCAAGGTGCCGGCCGACAGCGACGATAAACACTATATCCCCGGCTGGCGGTTCTCATCGATCGAGCGGTTTGTTCACGAGGATGATCCCCGCATTCGTTACCCGGTGAAATACCTGTCCGATTCGACCGTTTCCTATTATATTCCGCGAACACGAAACAACCCTGCCGCGGGTGAGGACCTGTCGCCGCTTGCCGGAAAACAAACCGGCCGCTACAACATTTTCCTCATGCATTTCAAGCCCGACGGCAGCGTCCGGGTCTACTGAGAGAGGAGCTTTACGTCTCATGAAAGTCGGTGTTATTGGCTGTGGCTACTGGGGTCCCAACCTGATTCGCAATTTTGCCGCGATGGACGACGTCGAAGTAACCGGCGTGTCTGATACCCGCACCGAACGGCTCGACATCATCCGTCGCCAGTACCCCGCAATCAAACAGTTTACCACCGAGCCCAACGACCTGTTCACCTCCACCGACAACGACGCCATCGTAATCGTCACGCCCGTGTCCACCCACTTCTCGCTCGGCATGGAGGCCCTCACCAACGACAAGCACCTCTTTATCGAAAAACCGTTCACCGCTACTGTCGAACAGGGACAACGGCTTATCGATGAAGCCGCCTCGCGCAAACTGCAGATTATGGTCGACCACACCTTCCTCTATACCGGGGCGCTCCAGACTATCAAACGCTGCATCGATGCCGGCGAACTCGGCGACCTGTACTACTTCGACTCCGTCCGCGTCAATCTCGGCCTGTTCCAGCACGATGTCAACGTCATCTGGGATCTCGCGCCGCACGATGTCTCCATTATGGATTACCTCCTGAACCGCCCCCCGCAGGCAGTCGCCGCTACCGGCGTTGCACACTTCGACAACGATGTCGAAAACATCGCCTATATCTCCGCCTACTACGACAACAACCTGCTCGGCCACATCCATGTCAACTGGCTGGCCCCGGTGAAAGTCCGACGGACCCTGCTCTCCGGCTCAAAGAAGATGATCGTCTACGATGACACCGAACCATCGGAAAAAGTCAAGATCTATGACCGGGGCGTCGACATTGTCCACGACAAGGAACAGATCTACAACATCCTTGTCGAGTACCGCACCGGTGACATGCTCGCGCCCAAGATTGATCTTACCGAGGCGCTCAAAAAAGTCACCGCCGAATTCTATGCCGCCGTCAACGAGGACCGTCCGCCGCTGACCGATGGTCCTGCCGGCCTGCGGGTGGTGGAGATCCTCGAGGCCGCCAACAAATCGATCCGCTCCGGCGGCCAGCTCGTGAAGATTGGCTAGTATGGGCGAGAAGAATTACTCCGTGCACGAAAAAGCCATTGTCGCCACCGACCGAATCGGCGACGGTACCCGCATCTGGGCCTTCTGCAATGTCATGCAGGGTTCCGTAATCGGCGCCGACTGCAACATCTGCGACCACTGCTATATCGAGAGCGGCGTGACAATCGGCGACCGCGTCACAGTCAAAAACGGTGTCTCGCTCTGGGACGGCATGACCATCGAGGACGATGTCTTCATCGGCCCCCACGCTGTCTTCACCAACGACGTTTTCCCGCGCAGCAAAGTGCACCACGAGATCGACCGCATTACCATCAGCCAGGGCGCGACGATCGGGGCCGGAGCCGTGATCGTCGCCGGACACGATATCGGCCGCTGGGCCTTTATCGGCGCGGGTGCTGTTGTCACCAAGAACGTCCCCGACTTCTCGCTCTGGCTCGGCAACCCGGCCCGCATGGTCGGCTACGTTTGCAAATGTGCCCGTCGCCTCGAGATCACCCTCAACAAACAGGGCGACATGCAGACTCGCTCTACCTGTAAATGTGGCCGGTCGTATCACCTGATCGGCGACACGCTCGTCTGCGACGACAACTCCACCTCCGGATAGCGCCCCTTTGTCATGGCCAACACTCCCCAACAACTCCGCATTCTAACCACGGTCCTCACGTTCAACGAGGGCGAGAAGCTCAAGCGGCTGGTGGCGGCGTTCCCGGAACAGCGCGACTACGATCTTCTCTTTATCGACGATGGCTCCACCGACGGCACCGGCGACTACCTCAAACAGCAGGGACACACAGTTGTCCGTCACGAAAGCAACCTCGGAGTCGGGGCAGGGATCCGTACCGCTCTCGGCTACTGCCGCGAGCACGACTACGATGTCATCGTGGTCATGGCCGGCAACGGCAAGATGCTTCCCGAAGAAATCCCGCGTCTGCTCGCGCCGATCAAGGTCGACCGGGCCGACTACGTACAGGGCTCGCGCTACCTCGAGGGAGGGGAGAGCCCCAACCTGCCGCCGTTTCGACACTATGCAATCAAGGCCTTTACGCTTGTCGCCTCGATACTCCTCGGTCGATCACAAACCGATGTCACCTGCGGCTTTCGCGCCTATCGTGTCGTTGTGGTTGATGATCCCCAGATCGATATCGATCAGGACTGGCTCGGCCGCTACGAGATGGAGTACTATCTGCATTACAAGGCGATCAAGCGCGGCTGGCGTGTCGTCGAGGTCCCCGTTTCAATGATCTATCCGCCCGAGGGCCGCGATTACAGCAAGATCCGTCCGTTTGTCGGCTGGTGGTCGATGATCCGCCCCTGGGTGTATTTGACGCTGCGTTTGAAGCGGTAGGGGAGAGGGAGTCTTGCGTAGTTGTGGTATTCAGCGACCCAAATTCAGTCACCCTGACCGCAATCGAACCATGCCTGAACAAAAACACCCCACAAATGTCACCCCGCCTTCTTTGTCACCCCCGCGAAAGCAGGGGCCCAGTCTTTTGTCTTGAGTAGGGCAAAACCCTTGCGGTTTTGCCCCCGCATGTCATCCGCCTCAGGCGGATGACAACGTCACTCCGGATACCCCTACCGAATTATCACCAGCTTCCCCATCTGCGTCTGGCCCCCCGGCACCTCCACCACCCAATAATACAACCCCGTCTCAACCTTCTGGAAGTTCCGGTTGATCAAATCCCACTGCTTCCGTCGATGCGTCGGGTCGGACTCTGCAGACCGATGATCCATCGTCCTGACTCTATCCCCATCGATCGTATAAATACTGATCGTGCACACCGGCGGCAGATTCGCAAACCAGATCGCCCGCACCCGTTCATCCCATCGGTCATCCT
>CAZTBP010000013.1:0-109299 GCA_964612145.1 uncultured Ignavibacteriales bacterium
CACCAGGCGGCCTGATTATGAAACAATTTGTCTCATTTCTATTGACACATTCCAGGCGCCCGGGCTATTTGGGTGCTTTGTTCCCGTCCCGTTGCGAATAGTAAAGCCGAGTAGTACCGACGTGCTATCTTCGCCCGCATTGAATGTAACTACGGTACCCGAGTCATTGTGCTGTGGATTGCTGCCATCTATAATCGAGCTATCAATGTGAGCCAAATCTCCGGAGTGTACGAACTCACTGGACAACACGATTCCCTTACCCCGGAAGTGGATGTTTTCGAAATATGTACCGGGTGCAACCAGCACCGTATCTCCATCCATCGCCGCATCAATGGCAGCTTGTATCGTCGGCTGGTCGGCTGGAACATGAATAGTGGCAGCAGTAGTAAATGAAACGAAAATGCCCCACGTCAGAAGGCAGATAACAAGACGCATAAACTCTCCCCGCATGTTTAGATTGGTCGGAACTGCTCCAAGATAACAGAATCGACAGATTTGTCAACGGTCAGATTCCTTGGCTGGATTCCTTGACAGCCGCCCGATTCTGCCCGATATTGCAAGTCCTCAAGGCCCCGCTGGTCCCCCTCCCGTGTGCTCAAGCCCAACCAGCGGGGCCGTCCTTTGCCTGAACGTGGAGACCAGAGGGACTTCGAAGCCGATGTGGAACCTGATCTACCTCTGGTGAGTGCCGCGAATACTCAGTAGAATCGATTGTCGAGAACTTGTCCCGACGGTCCAGGCGGAAATGCAAACTTTGACGTTTGGTCAACAATCTAAGACTTTAGAGTGCAAGTTGTTAGTAAAACGACTGTGCCAGTTCGCCAACTACCAACTACCTGCATAACAACTGAAAAATCACTTGCTATCAGCGACGGGAAAGGCGATATTATGCCTCAGGAAAAGGCTTGTCTTGTGTGCTGGCTCAATCAAAGTGCACTCGCAGGGTAGCCAAACTTTTGATATTCGGGACAATTTCTGCCTTGGTATTGAGGTAGGAGACATTGCCGGAGATACATTGAGTGAATGGTGAAGGGACCTTCGTTGCTTTTCTAATCGTGTTCGCGGGTATCCCCCTTATGGGCATGTTCCTGTTGCACTTGTTATTGGGCGACAAGGCGTATCAAATCTTTAAGGCTCATGCGGCAATTGCCCTTATTCGTTTTTTAGTCCTCGCTCCGATTAAAGTCGTGGCGTACTTTTTTAAGGTCATATTTGAAGCTTGGGTAAAGTACAAATCGAGCTTTGTTGCGTCGGGAGCTTCGTTTCTGCAGTTCTTGAAAAAGTTAATTTGACTCTATCTTGTGGAGAAAACGTATGGTAAAGGATAGAACAGTCGATCTGAAGTCCAATAACAAAGAAAAGAAGCACGAGGACAATCCCCATCCCGAAGGCCATGTTGATAACATGCCGTCAAACCAAAATAAGGATAATTCCGTTGAGCGTAACAGAAGTAGCGAAGTTCTCGATCTGCTGGAGAAGCTGTACTGCCTTACCGAGAAGAACCAAACTTCAGTAGCCGCAGTCGCGGCAAATATGGAGCAATCCAGTAAGCAAGGAGACTTGATAAAGAGCTTGTTTGCTAAGGTGGATTCATTAGAACGAGATACGGTATTTCGCGACAGAATCCGGCCCGTACTCCTCGACATGATCCGACTTTATGATCGCGTTGAATTGATGTGCGGTGAGATAGCAGAACCTGTCGCTGATAACGAGGCGCTTAGTGTTCGGTTAAACAGCATTCGGAGCGAGTTATCTCAGATCCTGAAACGAAATGGTGTTGAGGAGCTCGATGTGTTGCACAGGCCATTTGATGAATCTTTCAGCGAGGCGGCAGACAAAAAGCGGGTAAACGACCCGGCGTTACATATGAAGACAGTTGAGGTCTTAAGAAAGGCCTTTTTGTGCCATGGGCGATTGCTTAGACCAGCATTGGTACTGGTCGGCGAGTGCAAACCTGAGAACGGAGATGTGTCGGATGAGTAAAGTGCTTGGAATCGATTTGGGCACAACAAACTGTTGTATGGCGGTTCTGAATGAATATGGTCGGCCCAAAGTGATTACTAACTCTGAAGGGCACAACACTACTCCTTCCGTAGTGCTATTTCGGGGCGAGGAGCGAGTCGTTGGTGTACGGGCGAAGCGAGCACGGGTTGCTCAGGCAAATAATGTCGCCATGCTTATGAAGAGGTATATACTCAAAGAACATTGGCGGTTCATCGGACCTGATGGCAAAGAATACTCTCCTGAAGAGCTGTCCGCTATAGTGCTTCGGAAACTGAAACAGGATGCAGAAAAGGCCCTCGGTGAAGAAATCAAACAAGCTGTTATAACAGTACCTGCATATTTTGGCGATTTGGAGAGGAATCGAACAAAAGCCGCGGGCGAAATGGCCGGGTTAGACGTCCTGCGGATAATAAACGAGCCAACCGCAGCAGCTTTGGCCTATGGGCTCGATCAAGCCGAAAGCGAACAGACAATCCTCGTCTACGATCTGGGTGGGGGGACATTCGATGTGACGATTATGAAAGTAACCGGTTCAAAAATCCAGGTTATCACATCCGGTGGGAACAAGTCTCTCGGGGGAGCCGATTTCGATCAAGCGATTGTTGAGCATATGAAGGAGCAGTTCATTGCCACACACCAAGTTGACCCAACCAAGGGGGGCGAGAGTCTAGGCGTTTTACAGGACTTTCTGGATAAGGCTGAACAAGCCAAATTTGACTTGTCAGCAGATACAGAAACAGATATAAACCTTTCGGCAGAAGGGCAAGTACTTGATCTCAACCTGAATAGGCAAACGTTTGAGTCTCTTATCGCAAATTACATCGAAGAAACTAAGGGCTATATGGACCAGGCACTAAGCGATGCGAGTATGACCTGGGGCGATATAGACCGCGTATTGCTTGTTGGGGGGTCTGTGAGAATACCGGCAGTCAAGAAGATGGTAGAAGAGGCTTCGGGCAAGACAGCTGAAGGTGGAGTCAATCCGGACGAAATCGTTGCCGAAGGCGCGGCAATTGTCGGGGCTTCTGAGGTAGGTCAAACCATCCGTAAAGAAACTGGAGAAGAGGTGTCGGGGCTCGAAGTAAGAGATGTTACCGCACACTCGTTCGGCGTCAAAGCAAAAGAAGGGGGAGCACATGTGAACTCGATAATCCTTCCGAAGGACACTTCGATTCCGGCCTCCCGTACGCGAAACTTCACGACCCCTGAAGATAACCAGACATCAGTGGAGATTATAGTTCTCGAGGGTGAAGAGTTAGACCCCGATCTTTGCGAACAGCTGGGTGCGCTCCATATCGAGGGACTTCCGCCTAAACCGAAAGGTGTACCCAAAATCGAAGTAACCATGACTTATACGAGAGAGGCCATCATTCAGGTTACTGCCCGGGAGCTAACCACCGGCCTTGAAATCAAGGGTGAAGTAAAGGGGTCAGGACGGACTACAGCTGCAGACATTGCAGCCGTTCAGGGGGATATTGAAAAACTAAAAATCAAATAGTGTAAGGCAGACCTATATGTCGCGTGAGTATCTTCGACGAATCGGTCTTCCGTCATCGGCCACAGAAAAGCAGATCGAAAATCGCATGACCGAACTGATTCGCAAGCTGCAGAATAAACTCAATAGCCCTGTTATCTCGCATCGCGATCAAATTGAGAAGGAACTTGAAGAGTTGTTTCAGATTCGTGCCGCTCTGCGGGTTGGAAATAAAGAGGCTGGGTTGCAAGACGACGAAGAGAATTCTTCGTCCGATGAGAGCCTCGAGATATCTTATGGGGAGTTAACCGAAGGACTGGGAATTGAGGAAAACTGTGAACCCTCAACTTCCAATGTTGGCTTGCTAATCGATACCTCTGGTAGCATGTCTGGCACAAAGCTGAAGGATGCCAAAATTGCGCTGGAGTCCTTTCTGAGTAACCTTGATGGCAACCAGATTATGGTTGGGCTCGCGGAATTTGGCAATACCATAAGTGTGGTTAGTGATCAAACATCCGAATTGGACCGGGTCAGGTCATCTATTGGCGAGCTTGTTTGTGGTGGAAGCACACCGCTATATGAGACTCTTGAGCTGGCTAGTAGCAAATGGTCATCCTTCTTGGGACAGAGTTTTTTATTCATTGTCGCGACAGACGGCCATCCTAACGGTTCCACTGAGCGCATTCTATCTCTCGCCGAGGAGATTAAAGAGCGGGGGGTTAGATTTATTACAATTGGCATCGGTTCCGATGTTAACGTCAAATTTCTGCAGGATTTGGCATCTACTCCAGAGGATTATTACTTTGCAGAGGCTAGTATACAATTAGAGAGCATTTATCGACAAATTTCAGATGGGCTTGCGAGTTTAGACTAGATAAGGGAAACGATCGCTATGGGTAAGTTCATAGACTATTTTGCGGAGCTCAACGAGGCGAAACTGCAGGGTGTTGGCAAGCTGATTCTGCGGTTAGATGCTAGACAGACAAACTTGGAGATTATAGAGAAGATCAAAATTCGACTAGGCAATAATCCCAGTAAACAGGCTGAGTATCTGCAGGGGCTTGCTCGAGAAGCTCGACCCATTTTCGAGGATAATAAGAAATACGCGGATTACTTTAAAGCGTATATTAGTTATGTGATTGAGACAAAGGTTAAAGAGGCACTTCTTGACGGGGAAGTTTCGCAAAAGGAGCTATCGATAATAGTTCAAGCAGCACGTGAGTTAGGTGAGTCAGATGAAAAGACTATAAAAACAATAAAAGATCTTGTCGAGGATGCGCATGGCATCATTGAAGATCCTCGGTCGGATGGGGGAAGAGAATTTAGCACGCCATCCCGCAGTAAGTTCACGGACTATTTTGCTGAGCTAAATGGTGCCAAACTCGCTGGTATTAGCAAGCTGGTTCCAAAGTTGGATGCTAGACTTACCAATTTGGAAATTATTGGGAAAATGAAGATTCGATTAGGTAATAATCCTAGTAAGCAAGCTGAGTACTTGCAGGGACTTGCGCGGGAGGCGCGTCTTATTTTCGAGGACGATAAGAAATACAGGGAGTACTTGATAGCTTACGTTGGATATGTGATTGAGACGAAGGTTCAATGGGCACTCGGCCTGGACGGAAAAATATCGCAAGAGGAACTGTCTATAATAATCCAGTCGGCACGAGACTTAGGCGTGTCCCATGAAGTTGCTTTAAAGACAATAAAAGTCCTTGTTAAGAACGCAGGCGGTACCATTGAAAGCCCTGGGTCTGGGGGGAGAAGAGAATTTGGGAAGCCACCTCCAAAAACTCAGCCACAACCGAAAGCGCCACCGCAGCCTGGCGCCGGACAGAGGCAGCAATCGGGTGCCGGAGCGGGGTCGTCAACATCCGGTTCAGGAACGACCTTCGGTTTAGACAACTTGACCCCGGTCGAGAAGGCTAACATAGCCACCAGTATCGCTGGAACGCTTGGATTGCTCTACGTTCTTCTCAAAGTCACCTGGGTACCGCTGAATTGGTGGGGATTGCTGATTCCTGCGATCGCAGCGATTATCTCTATCAAAAATGCGAATTTGCCCGTGAAGAGGCACGCATGGAGCCTGGTAGCAATTCTATTCTTGTATTTCTGGAATGCTGCTCTACTATTAGTGCTCCTACCGACTTTTCTCCTTTGGCACTGGAGTCCAGTAATCTTCGCAAAGCTGAAACTGAAGCCGTCATATGTCTGGATTTTGCCCATTGTCCTCTGCCTCGGCGTATATTCAACGTCATACGCAGTTAAACGTGTTCCCAGGAGAACCAGTAACATGGGATTTGTACAGCCAGCACCTAAACCTCCAGTCCAGCAGCAAGCTCCGCGGCAAGAGCGAAATACGCAAAATCGACCGGCGCAGACCAAGCCTGTGCCACAGTCATCCTCGGGCCAGTCACAACCGACTCAGACACGAAGGTCACAAACCACTTCGCCTCCCACGAACACGGTGAAGACAACAAAACCACCGACAACATCGGTGCCGCCAAAGACACAGGAGCCTAAGCCCCCAGCGACACGTACTCAGCCGAAGTCGGTTACATATGTATTCAATGCAGACAGCAGTGCATTCGAGCTATACTCGTCCGAGGGGATTCAAGGGACCGGAATAGTCGTCAACCAGGGTGACAGTATCATTATTGATGTTAGCGATAAGACGACTGTGGTTTGGAGTGAGGGCGAAGACCCGGTTGGGCCGGCCGGTTCGTCAGCCATCGCGTTGAGTCGAAATAATGGGACGGAGTTTTTAATTCCACAATCGCCATGCGGTGCCGTCATCGGTAGAATCGGTCAGGCAGGCAAGTGGTTCTGCATTGGACAGAAGTATCGTGCGCAAGCTGATAGAGAGGGCGAGCTTTTCTTGACAATCAATGACCGGCCGAACGGATTTGCTGACAATTTTGGCTTTTTCGGACTAAGTATAATCGTCAAGAGAAGGGTACCAAAGACTGCCAGCCTATTCGCTCCGGATTCAAAGCACGTCTTCGCGCAGGACGTTGAAATTTACGAGATTAGGGGTGCAATTTGATTCGTCAACAGTGACTAAACGTTCACAGTTTTTGACTGGAGTGTTAACGCAGGTGCAAATAGACACCAAATGTCAGTACGCAGGGCATTAGATAGGACCTCTTCTCAGACGGAGAACATGTCCCTTTGCGTAACGTCGCACATGACAGATAAAGTCTATGTGCTTGCCACAAAGAAACGTCGACTGAGTAGATACACATACATCTGGAGGCATGGTCTCATGAAGTACTTACGGGTCTTCGCCCTGTTCTGTCTGGTTCTTTCATACGCTGGATGCGGTGGTCCTAAAACGCTACGAGCACCAGTTCCTTATGAAAGTCAGAACGAATATACCGTCGATGATGTCATCACGGAAATGGTAACTGAAGCCTGCAGTCGCTTGCAGACAGAAGGGGCTAAAGGGAGGGTTGCTCTCCTGGACTGCTACAGTGCGTCGGGCAAATCTACCTCCTTGGAGGGCCGCATAAGTAATGTTCTTCTCGCAAAGTTTAGTGAATGTGCTACATCCGGAAGAACTTCTTTTAGCATTGTTCAGCCTCAAGTTATCGCATCCAATATGGCAGCACTTGATCTGTCGGCTCGAGCCGCGAATATCAAAAATAACGCTGACACGTGGAAGAGACTGGGGGTCCAAATGGTGGCCTCATGTCGTTGGCTACCGAATCCAAACGAGTCAATCAAGGTAATCTTTGAGTTTTTCGATGTAAGTTCGGGCGGACGACAAATTTTCACTATTGAGAGAACTCTGGAAAAAGATGACGATCTTCGAAAACTGCTCGGTGAAAAATTGCCCGGAATGCTCATAGTCGAATCGGAAACCGCCGGGTCGAGGGTGTACGTCGACGGCGAATTTAAGGGCGAGATAACTTCTGATCCGATATCATTTGAAGTTCCCTACGGTACACACAGTCTCCGAATTGACCGGTCAGGGCACAAGTCCTTCTCTAAGAGTGTGACGATCGAAGAACGAGAGTCAGAATACCTGAAGGTGAAATTCACGCAGTCGCATCTGGCTCCAATGAATTCCGCCCTCTTGAGTGCGTTACTACCCGGCCTAGCATTGGCGGTCTATGGTCCGGAAGCTAAGGACAACGTTGCTTCGGCTTCTCACGGCATCGCAGCGGCGTTATTCTACACGGCTGCAATTTGCTGGGTGGTAGATGAAAGCAAAGACGATCCATTCTTGACGCGCGACAATGACGACCGGTATAAAACTATCAAGAATATTGAGTTGTACACAGCGCTTGGCGCATATGTGGGCAATATAATTACTGGTTGGTTCGTTGGTAACGAGTACCGGAAGGAAACAAAAAGGGGGGTAGAGATCATGGCTCAAGAAATTCCGGACAGGCTGATCTTCTATGCAGATCGTAGCCACAACGGCGACATGATTTTGAAGGTTGGCCTTAAATTCTAAAAAAGTAGGTATCAGTAATGAAACACATAGCTCTATTATTGGTATTGGCTCTGATGGCGAGTTTTCAAGGCTGTGCGAGTATCTTGTCTTCAGACACAGAGGTAGTTGGAGTGGCTAGATTGGAAGGTGCTCCTAGCAATGGTCATGGCGGGATACTTATCAGTAATGGACACGTAAGCGCCATTTCAGCATCAGACGGTACATTCACCCTATCGGGTCAGGTTCTCAAAGACACTGATTTCGATGTTATATTCTCAAAAGACGGATACATATCTCAGGTGGTCAATATCTTCATCGATTATGCACCGGGAGATGATTCGGATGAGGACGATGGTCCCCTCGTAGTAGATGTTGGTACTGTTACCTTGCCCTTGCAAAGTAAGTGATACTTACGATCTGTGGCATTCAATAGTATTGGTGAAGAGTCAGCTATAATTGGATATCTCCCATGGAGCCAGTAATTAAGGACCAAGTTCGGTCATGGTCGCAGTTGAGTGCTATTCTGCAGGACGCTCGAGGGGTAGTAGATGCGGCCGGTATGAAGATGTTTTCAAATGGATACTTTCGTCCCGGGGATTTCAGTGAATTCGTTGTTGGAGCGGACCTTTTTTGTCTCGTTGGTTGGCCGATCAGTCTCCACTTGAATAGTGCGGTTGAGACTACCGAGAAGTTTCTCAGGGCAAGTGAGAGTATCGAAAATACAGCTGGTCTAAGAAATGTATTAGCTAATTCGGTCATTCAGAGGTCCAAGGACGAGGATTCGGGTATTTTAGTGCATTGGAAGTTCATTGTGAATTCAGACAAGAAGTACTATAAGGACCGATATCGACGATACCCCGATGGCGGCTTCCTCCATACAGTCGACACGCTTCTGTGGGAAACACACTGCCTATCAATGTGGGCATTGTCATTTTGGTATGATATCGCAGGAGCAGTACCTTCTGGCGACGCAGATCGTATAGCTGAAATCACCGACCGTCTTCTGGCCCTGATCAATGATCTTTTTCCAGACAAAGTCATCCAGGAAGACGATTCTCTCTTTGGCCTTGGTTTTGACGCTATAGACTCAGAGTTTATAATGTCAGCACTGGAAGAACACTACACTGGGAAGTCAGCACGGAAGCAGACTACTGAAGCCATGGGAAACTCTCCAACGAGTTCTTTGACCGAGGCTGAGTGGCTACAGGCAAGCGTAGGAACGTGGCGTGTTGATGGAAGATCAATTGAAGGTACTAAGTTGATGGTAATGCCGCTCTCACAGCTCGTAAAGTGGGTAGATATTCGAATTGACGGCTGAAACTATGAGAGGAATCGAATTTTGTTGAGCAGAATTGTCGTATTTGATTCGGAGGTAAACTCGTGAAGTTAATTATCAAACGGGCTCAAGCCGAGCAGAAAGGGCTCTTTGGAGGGCACAAAGGAATGAAATTTACTCTGTCGTGTCAGGTTGACCTATCGGATGAAGAGAGAGGACTCCTTGAGAAATACAATGTTGAAGAGCATCCGTTGACGTACAGACAGCAAGATGGAGTAGATGTACCGGCTCTCAGAATCGGCGACTTGGTGCGTGGAAGAACTTACGAGGTAAACGACGTAAGCACGCTGCTCAATAACGAGGAAGTCATCAAGAATGCCTGTCATGACTTCAAAATGTTGTTAGAAGTTATGCGCTCCTTCGGGGGTGAGGAAGTAGTCGAAATATAATAAGTGACTATTGAATTTTAGGGAGAGAAAATTATGGCTGAAAAAGAATGTCCCGTATGTCATTACTCCGGAAAGTGCCCCAAATGTAATGGTAGGGGTGGTGGATTTACGACTGTTTGCTCCACCTGTAAGGGTACTAAGAAGTGTCCCCGTTGTGACGGCAAGGGCGTAATCAAGTAAGAGTTGGCTTAAATATAGAACATCTCCGGATTGATGGGTCCGCGTCGTAGCACCGGGGACGGACGAAGGAGTTTGATATGGATTTGGCCATTTTAAGAATTCATGCTACCAAAGCAGTCGGATCTCTTGTTGCGGGGGGGATTCGTGGCATTGCTTTCTTTGGTATTTTCGGGATGATAGTGGGAGGCACGATGTTTTTTGTAATTCAGTCCGTGACCAAACACTCCGATGGAGTCGGGAGTTTCATTCTAATGCTTGCTTGGATCGTGGTAGGACTTCTTCTTGGTGGATTTATCGGCTTCTTCCGGGGCTTACGTGGCGTCTGTCGACAATCACTGGTCAAGAGTCATTGGGTAAACGACGCGTGCGATAGACTATCACGGGAGACAATTGGAAGGCTGCGTTCACCCCAGAAGCAGTCGAATCTACAAGTCGAGCTGAAGGAACTGGTCATGACCTGTCAACAGGAACAGGAGTTGTCAGATCAGCACGTTAAAAAAGATCGAGCCACCGGCGGTGTTGTCAGGCGAATGGTCGAGCGAATCACTGTTCTCCCCCAATTGGCTGTCCGCAAATGCTTCACCGACCTGATCAACCAAATGTCCGCAAGTATAGAATCTGACGCTGCGCTGTCAGCGCTCGTTGACCGGTTCCCCGAGGAGTTGAAGAGCCGCACGAATTCACTTATCGACGCCTGGATTAAACAAATCTTTGCAAGGCCACTAGGAATAGCATACGTAGTTACTGGATGTGCGGTAGTCCTATTGGCTATCCTGACCGTCTTGATCTGATGTTATTTACACTCTCGTTTGTGCAATATTCCTAAGCAGCATTTAAGGTCCATAAAGGTACCAACACCCATATATATAGACACCAATTTGTGAATTCTAAACTTCTCCACCCCCTTCTTCAAACGGCAGTTTCTCCACCGCATTCGCCAGGTGATCCGGGCCGAGGTGGGCGTAGATCATGGTCGTTTCTATATCCGAGTGGCCCATCAGCTTCTGAACCGTTGGGAGATCGACGCCCTGCATTACCAAGTGGCTCGCGAACGTGTGGCGAAGCGTATGGACTTTCGTGAACTCCCCGATCTCGGCCTTCTTGGCGATTTTAATGAGCTCCATCCGGAGATAGTTGTGCATGTTCTTCCCTGACGACTTCACCGGAAAGACATAATCGTTCTTCGAACGGCCGTCTCGCTTCCGATGCAAGTCGGTAAGGAGCTTCAGGAGGCCATCGCTGATCGGGATGTCCCTCTCCCCCGTCTTCGGCCGCCAGTCCTTCTTCCGACGGATACTGATCTGTCGCCGCTCAAGATCGATATCGGCCCAGGTGAGATTCTCAAGCTCCGCTTTCCGCATGCCTGTATGAAGAAATGTATAGTAGATCGGGTAGAGATTCGGCGGGCAGACGTCAAGGAACCTCCTGCATTCATTGACGGACAGAAATCGAGGCGTCTGATTTTCATCTACCTTCAGCTTCGCCACACCCTTGGTCGGATTCTCTCGAATGTATCCCCACTTGATCGCCAGGTTGAAAATTAGCCGAAGCGTATCGAGCTCAAAATTCACTGTACGCGACTTGGCCACCTTGGGCGACCTACCCCCATTGGCATCTTCCTCGACGGCAGGACTACCGCCGTTGGCGTTCTTCCGAAACACCTTGTACTTGTCGATGACCTCGGTCGAGACATCGGAAACATATCTGACCTTCGGCGAGGACTGGAGGAACTCCCGGAAATGATCAATCACCGCCCGATAACGGTCTGTCGTCGTCTTACGGTGAGTAGCCTGGCTGTACTCAAGGTAGGAATCAAGAAAGTCGGTCAGCGGCATCTTGGCCTGGCCAAAACCATGCTCTTCTTTGGCAATCTTGACCTCGGCTTCCTTGAGAGCCAGCTCGGCCACTTTCTTCACCGGCCCGATTCGTCGGCGCACCCTGCGCCCATCGACCCGAATATCAAGATACCAGACTTTGCCGCGCTTATAGATTTCGCCCATATCGACGTCTCCCCTTGGTCACAAGTTGGTCACAGCCCTGTTTTCCAAGAAGGAACGAAAGACTTAAGTCGTTGTCAAGTGGGAAGTTGAATCGGAGGGGAAAATCTAAATGCCGAAGGGGGGATTCGAACCCCCACATCCTTACGGATACTGCGCCCTGAACGCAGCGCGTCTACCTGTTTCACCACTTCGGCATTCATAACGACTCCGGGGAAACACCGCAATTGCTGCCAATCACGCCCTTCCCTCGGGCCGCCGAGGCCGGTGAACCGCCTCGGTAGTCGCCAATATATACGCTCTGGCTCGTAACGCAACAGCAATTTTCAAGGCCGGAACAACAGATCTACCGGCCACCTTGATTCAACGATAAACGGACTCCATCGCCAAACCGCTTCCCCTCATAAAACAAGCCAAAGCGTAATGTCGTATACTCCGGCCGGTTCGGTATTACCGTATGTACCATGCGAACATCTTCCTTCTGCCAGTTATTGAAACGCGGCAGTGGCAAGAAGTCATGGTTGTCGAAACTATCCCCATCACCAAAAGCATGCAGGAAGATGCGGTAACTACTGGTTGGCTCCACTCGCGCATGCAATGTCAGAAATAAATGGAGACTGTCTTTTCTGTCAACCACTAGTGTATTCATCAGATCAAATCGCCCATCCAGATCATAGGCGATAGAGTCCATCGGGAAATCACGCCATTTTGTCCAGTCGACACCCAAATACCGATCGGATTCCTCCTGAGCAGACACGTTGAGCCATTGACGTATCACCCGCCACCGAGCAAGGAAAAGCAGACTGTCACGGCTGGTGCCTTTGAACCTCCATTGCCCTTGCCCGGCAGTCGTCGGTGAGTCCACAACAGAAAAGAATCCATCCACCTCCTGTCGTCGGAAAAACCTCTCGTCTTCGAACACCTCCGGGCTGAACTGAATTTCTTGCAGCGTGTACCGATTGGGATAGTTATCCAGGACCATCGTCAAATACAGCACACTCTCGCGACTGCGCAGGTGGACAAAATCAACACCATCGAAAGTGTTGCTTGTCAGTGTAAGATTCAAGAGATACGGATCGTCTATATGCTGCACCAGCGAAAGCAACCGATAGCGGCCGGTATACCGAGCCGCCGGATGACTGTAGTGATGATTAGGCGCCACAAAAAGATAAACCGGATAAAATGACGGCAACTCTTCCCAGGCACTCAGAAATACCGTACCTCGACGCGGCACCATCCGTTCTTCACCAAAACCCCAGTTTGCCGGTTGACTTTTCCTCGCTTCCGCAATCCCTCCCGACTTCCCAACGACATTCGCCTGGTAGACAAGTGACAACAGCAACACAATACCCAAGGCTGCGAACACTCGCTGCACCCGTGGTCGCCCGTGCGCGGCCCGACTGAATGCAACCAGTGCCAATGCGATCACGGGACCGGTCACAAATGCAAGAAACTCTGCGGCCTTGATGAGATTGATCGGACGGTCCAGGGCACCGAGAAAAGTCCCGAGCAGATAGTAACAGACTATCCCGCTAACCAGTGTTACCAGAGCCCGGTTTACGGAGGAATGGACTCTCCGCAAAGCATAAAGCAGCCCGCCCAGGAACAGAAGACCGGAAACGGTGAGAGTCATAAAACTGAAATTGACCCCCACGGAATCAATATGGTGCCACCCCGTCCCTTTGTCGACCCCGTATTTCGCGATGTCCGCCATCAATGGACCCCAGTAAAGACTGCTAACAACCGCCGCCGCCAACATGACACCTATTGCCGGCCATAGTCGAAATGAGTCGCGGACATATGGACGAATGAGACGGCTAAAAAAGACAACGCGAAGCAGTAGCAAGAATCCGCCAATGAAAAAACCGTAGAAATAGGTCATAAAAATCAGGCCACCGATGAGGCCACCCCGCACAAAAAACGACCGGGTCGGCGCTGGATGTTTCACCTGCTCTATATAATAGAGCCACCAGGGAACGAAAAAAATATTCCCGAGCATCGCGTGCGGGACAGACAGTGCAAAGGCTCTCCCCCCTAGCAGGTAAACGAAACTCACGACCGTAATCACGGCCGCCTGACGATCACTCACTATGCGACGCCACAAAAACCAGACAAAGAACGGGCTGACAAAGTGAATCGCCTGCGCCGCAAACTTCATCATAGCAAATGACGCAGCGTCATCAAGCCGCGCGAACAATGAAAGGACATAATACAACACCGGCGGGTAAAACGGTGAGAGGTCCTTGTAGTAAAAATCCTTCGGAACCCACCAAGTGGCAAACTTCTCAATCATCGCGATCCGGAACTTCTGGTCCCCCCAGTATCCATTCAAACTAAACGCCGTTCCGTCAAGCAGCAGGCAGATGACGACATACCCGTACACCGACACTACCGCGACAAGAACCGCCGACTTGATCCGCCAGGAAACTCCCGCAAGCCAAACCACCACCGTAGTCAAGACAAACAACAACCCCCACATGTCCAGCCAGATCAGGTCCCGAACCAGTAGCGTTTCTGAAAACGGCTTTGGGGTTGAACTGTACTGCCACAGATAAACAGCCATCCCCCCGAACAAGACCAAAGCAACAGCGGCAATCCAGTTCTTCGGAGTAAACCAGCGCGTGCTGTGCATCCTGTCCATCAGACCGCCTCCGTACAAAGTGGCTTGTCCCGTCCAGGGGCTGCTTGCAGTATCCTGATTGTTAATTTTGCCATTAGCTTGGGAAATGATAGGCTTGCCGATTGGCAGGTGTCAACAATCTTCCGGTCAAAAAGTCGTAAACCCTTTAGAAAATGTATTGAATTGTCCAGCGTCGGGCGCTATGTTAACTTTCATAAGTCGACCGAAATTGTGCCTCTCCTGAGGCGAAGAGTGTTACGTATCATTCAGCAAACCGGGCATTGAGCAATGGGACGGGGCCTATCTCAGTTGCTATAGTTGCTCATGGAGCGTGCGCATGTCAGCTTTTCTCGAAGCACTTACCTCACATGACTCCCCAAAAAACCGAGCCCCCGCTCGACCAGCTATCTCACGTCGCGATCTGGCGGCCGTGCTGCTGCTTTCAGTCGTTTTAGCGGCGGTTTCGTACTTCGTCAACCAATACGACGGGGCCTATCTTATCCGATCCGATGCCGTATGGGAAAATAATCTCGAGTTTCACCAAACCTATCATCCCTTTGCAACTCGAGTTTTCACTACTACTTTGATGCAGATCGGACATGAGCAATTTGGTCTCAGGCTCGTGACGGCATTCGCCATTATCCAGTATTCACTATTCATTGTTCTCGGTCCGTTATGTTTCGTCTTCCTTCGCCACGCGGGCCTTCGGCGGTCCAGCAGCTACCTCGGTGTTCTGGTTATGCTTACTGCTTATCCGATACTCGCCGCCTTTCATATGCCCATTTACACATGGGACGACTTCTGGATGTATGGCGCCATAATGCTGACGTTTACGCTTGCTTTTCGGGCCCGCCTTATCATAGCGAGCCTCGTCTTCGGTGTGGGAATCCTCGCACGAGACCCTATTATATTGTTTTATCCCATTCTGGTACTTGCTGTCTGCCAGTCGCCGGGCAGCCGAGCCACGAAGATTATTGCGGCACTTAGCCCGCTGGTCATATATTTCGTATTCATCATTTTCGCAATGGAGCCACCTGATCAGGCGCGCTGGATGAATTTCAGCAAAAACTTCCTCAAACCCGATTGGGCAAAGAATACCGCATTCTCTTTCGTCGCCGGGATGGGGATATTGTGGTTGTCCGCGCCAGTGGCTGGTGTTCGGCTCGGTCAAACCCTCCTGCGTCTGAATATCCCGCGTTTGATCCTCATTGGAGCTGCCTTCATCACGCCGCTCACAGTATTGACGGCCCTAACCATGGGGTTGGCCCGAGAAACCCGATTATTCTTCCCACCAGTCTTCTTTGCCCTCCCACTATCACTTTACCTGCTTGAATATTATACGCGATTCCATAAAAAGCCCCGGTCTTGGCTTCTAGCGGCTGGACTTGCGGCAATGGGAGCATCGGCCTGGCTTGGCATCCAAATTGCGCGATTCGTCTTTCCCCAACTCGAAGGACGTACCTGGCCGGCGTTCTTCCAGGCACATCTTGGAGTAAACATAGGTCTGGGAATTTGCTTCTTACTTTTTGTGATCTATCGGATTGTTCGAACAACGCCGCGACTGCAGAAACCATCCTCCAGCAAGTACGTTCAGTAAGACAACCCTCGTGCGCGGTTCACAGCATTGCGCACTTCCGTTTCAAAATTACGTGACAGATGCCCTGACCCCTTTATATTGATCAGCATGAATGACTTCACCACGCCAACGGTCGTTATCGTCCTCATCATGCTTGCCCTCGCCGGTTGCCAGGACAAATCCCAATCTTCCGATCTGGTGTGGAAGTCAACCCTCGCCGCCGCCAATCGCGAGTCCCAGGGCTTCGTCAATCTCTGGGGCGGCTCCCTGCCAAACACCAATATCAGCATCGAGCTCGCCCGGCAATACCAGGATCCGCTCGATAAAGACAGCATCGAGATGACCGTCTACCGAGGCGAGACCGTTTATTCACCAGTCGAATTGTGCCACCGCTGTTTCCACTTCATGGGTGCCTATCTAAAGACCAACGAAAAACATTTTCTCGAACGCGCGGAGAAATACGCGGCAAAGCTTGTCGACCTCTCTTTCGTCACCGATGACTCTGCGCGCTTTGTCGAATTTCAATACGACTATCTCCTTCACAACCGAGCAGATATGAAACTGACCGAACCCTTCAGCTCCGGCATGGCCCAGGGCGAAATGTTGAGTGTGATGATCCGACTCTATGAATTCACTGACAACCCCCACTACCTCAATACCGCCCACGAAGTCTTTCGATCCCTGACCCGCCTCCGCAAGACACATCCCGAGCACTGGGTGGCGCGCCTCGACTCTCTCGGTTACTACTGGCTGGAAGAATTTCCCCACAACACTGAGCCGGGGATGACCCTCAACGGGTACATCGCAGGACTTTACGGCGTGTACGACTACTACCGTGTAACCCGGGACTCCACGGCACTATTTGTCTGGGAGGCCTCCTTAACGACACTGAAACACTATCTCCCCGAGTTCCGGCGCCCCGGCATGAACTCTTACTACTGTCTCGGCCACAAACACGTTGCCAACGACAGCTACCACGCACTGCATGCAAGCATGATGTACCACCTTCATCGGTTGACAGCCGACGATTACTTTGATGAAATGAAGAATTTGCTTGAGTCCGACGCTGGAAACAAGTGACTGCCAATACCAGTGATCCAGCTAACAGACTACCATCCCACTCAACCGTAACAGCCGTATTGCAAGACGCCAACTTCACCACAAAAAAAGCCGCCCCAAAACGGAGCGGCCTTCACTATCGATTCACTTGTGTCTAATTAAGATATGCACGCAGGGACCGGCTGCGTGACGCGTGACGGAGCCGGCGAATAGCCTTTTCCTTGATCTGCCGTACCCGCTCACGGGTCAGCGAAAACCGGGCGCCGATCTCTTCCAATGTGAGCGCCTTTTCATGGTTCAGACCAAAGTACAGGTTAATCACCTCCGCCTCGCGCGGGGTCAGTGTATCCAGCGCCTTCTCGATTTCGACACGCAGGGATTCCCGAAGCAACTGCTCATCGGGCGACGGCTGGAACTCGTCCTCGAGGACATCGATCAGAGAATTATCCTCAGATACACTGAACGGAGCATCCAACGACAAATGCGAGTTGGATATCTTCAGCGTATCGGAGACCTCATTCTCCGTCAGTTCCAGTTCCTTCGCGATCTCTTCCGGTGACGGTTCACGGCCGAGGCCCTGCTCCAGCCGGGATGAGATCTTACCGATCTTGTGCAGCGTTCCGACACGATTGAGCGGCAGCCGAACAATACGCGACTGTTCCGCCAACGCCTGCAAAATCGCCTGTCGAATCCACCAGACAGCGTACGAAATGAACTTGAATCCACGGGTCTCGTCAAAACGCTTGGCCGCTTTGATCAGGCCTATATTGCCCTCATTAATAAGATCGGCCAGGGACAGACCCTGATTCTGATACTGCTTTGCTACCGAAACCACGAAGCGCAAATTGGCCTTGGTGAGTTTTTCCAGGGCTCGTTTATCACCCTGCTTGATTTTCCTGGCCAGGCGCACCTCTTCGTCGGCGCTGATCAACGGAGTCTCCCCAATCTCGCGGAGATACAGATCGAGCGATCGATCCTCGTCGCGATATTTCAGGGATTGTTTAGCCACTGTTTACGACTATCTCCTTCCTATAGAAGTTAGTTGTAAACCATCCGCGCCGATTCCGACACGGCAGTTAGTTAACGTCAACATGTACACTACTCTCATATACTTCTCAGGGTCGCAGAACTTTCCGCGCAATCGTCCCGTCCGGCTCCTGTACAATCAAGGGCACGCGCCGGTCGCGGCTGAGCCGGGCCGTCGCCCGCTCAACCTCTTCGAGACTCTTCACGGTGTTATCGTCGATCTGGAGAATCACCGTTCCCCGGGAGATCGAAGAATTGTCCGCCGCCGAACCGGGAAACACCCGCCGGACATAAATACCCGGCACATGCTCACTCGACACCGCCGCCGCAATCTCCGGCGTAAATGTCAACAGTTCCATCCCCATCCAGCGGTAAACATCAAAATCATCGCCGGAGCCATCGGTTACCCCGGGCTGCTCCACCGACGCAAGAAAACTATCTTTGTCACCAATTCTGACGTTAATCATCATCTGCTCCCCATTCCGGCTGAGGAGAACCGGTACCTGCTTGCCCCGACGAACCGTTGAAACCAGCACCGAAAGCTGACTGGCATTGTCAACAGCCACGCCGTTGAACGTCAAAATCACATCACCACGCTTGATACCGGCCTTCTCCGCCGGCGAGTTCAAAAACACCGAATCGATCATGACGCCGCGCACCGCATCCAGCCCCTGGCGCTTGGCTTCCCGTTCGGTCACGTTGTTCAACCAGACACCGAGCCAGCCGCGCTGCGGCTTGCCCAGTTCGATAAGATCCGGTACAATCGCCCGTGCCAGGTTGATCGGGATCGCAAAACCAATCCCCACCGAGGCCCCCGTCGGCGACGATATCGCCGAATTCACACCGATCACCTCGCCGCGCAGATTCAACAGCGGCCCACCGGAATTACCGGGATTGATCGAGGCATCCGTCTGGATATAATACTGATAGCCGGGCGTCTCCCGGCCAAAATTTAACTGGCTCCGCCCTACCGCACTGATAACGCCCACCGTTACCGTCCGATCAAGCCCCTGCTGCGGAAACGGGTTGCCAATGGCAATCGACCAGTTCCCTACCTTGAGATTATCCGAATCACCAAACGGAATCACCGTAACGTCGTGCTCCGGATCAACCTTCAACACCGCCAGATCAGTCTCGGGATCCGCCCCGACCAGCCGCGCTTCATATTCAAATCCGTTGGCCGTACGCACCGTCATCTCCAGCGCGCCGTCAACCACGTGGTTATTTGTCAGGATATAACCGTCCTCACGGAAAAAGAAACCGCTGCCCGATGAAGTCGCGGTACCGGACCGCTGATGCCACCACGGCAAATCATCCTCGCGCGACCGTGCTGAGATATTAACAACCGCATTGGTTACCTTCTCAACCACCGCAACAAACGGCGACTCCATCTCACCATCCCGCTCAACCAGCGGGTACTGCATGAAATACGCCCGGTCTACCGCCCGATCCGGCGACGACTGTGCCGCAGTCGTGCCGGGGGAAACATCAAGTCCGGCTGATATGAAAACGCCGACAGCCACGCACAGAACCGCGCCAAACGCGATCGCATACGGTGTTAGCCCCCGATTTTTGGTCTTTTCTGGGGAACGAGAGTTCCTAGTCAATGCCAAACCTTTCTCTACTCACAGAGCCTTGTAGTATACGAAACCTGGTGTACGGTGTCAAGGTTCAAAATAAGTTTTTCTCCCTTCCCGTTTTTCCTTCCCACTGTTATAACGTCTGAACGTTGGATTTGATTCAAGAAAGTTCCGGCTATTTGCCTATCCGACATAGAATTCCGGGCCGCCAGGTCTCCCTGACCATCCGCCGCAGACTCCAGCGGCCAAACCACCACCGTTACCAGACGGTACGCAGGCCGCGGGCTAAGTTATTGACATCAGAGCAAAAAGCTCCTACCTTTTCTCCACCATGAACTCACCCGAACAGGCAAGCCGGGCGCTCGTCGAAATTGGCCGCCTCCTCTACCAGCGAGGCATGGTGGCCGGTACCGACGGCAACCTGTCCGTGCGACTTACCGACGGACGCATTGTCATGAGTCCGTCGGGCCTCCCAAAAGGCCGCCTTCGGCCAGACGATATGGTCATTATCGACATAGACGGCAAACACTTAGCAGGCAACCACCGGGCCTCGACCGAAGGCGCCATGCACCGCCACGTCTATGCCAAACGACCCGAAATCAACGCCTGCGTACACTCCCACGCCACCCACGCCACCGCCTTTGCCGCCGCCGGCATCGAATTGCCCGAAGACGTTCTCCCGGAGGTCGTGGTCTTCGTCGGCCGCATCCCCCTGACCGACTACGCCCCGCCCGGCACCAAAGCCGTCCCGGCCTCAATCGACCCGTTTCTCGGCGATTGCGACGCCTTCCTCCTGCGTAACCATGGCCTGCTGACCATCGGCCGCGACCTCGATCAGGCCTTCCATCGCCACGAAACCGTCGAACACTACGCCCGGATCCTCACCCTCACCAACCAGCTCGGCCAAACGGCACGAATCCCGGGCAACGATTTCACGCGCCTGAGCCAAATGCGCGAAAACCTGCGTCAGGCCCGCACCGGCAACGAACCACAGGCGGAGGACTAACCATGGCCTCCAAGAAAGTTATCATAGAAAAAGCCGACCGGCTCTACCAGCTGCCGCCCGAACCGACCAAATTCCTTCCCGAACACCGCCGCCGGTCTCTTATCCGCAAAATGGAAGTCCTCGATCTCGCCGGCTTTGACTGGCCCGTGCCGTTTGAGGCCAGCCACTCGCTCAAACCCACCGATCTGGCTCCCGCATCGAGTGAGTCGATCGCCGCACTCAAAGAGGAACTGGCCAACTGGTACCACCAGCACCTGCATGTCAAACTCCTCCCGGAAAAAGAAATATTCATCGGCCACAGCACCACCAACCTGCTGTACAGCCTTGCTCTGGCTTTTGTTGATCACGGTGACATCGTGTTTGTCCCCGAAGTCGGTATCCCCCTCTATCGGCGCGTCACTGTCGCCTGCGGGGCCGAACCGGTGGCCTACAGCGTGACCGGCAAAGACGGCTGGATGCCCGACTTCGAACGTGTCAACACCCGCCTCGGCCGCGTCGCCAAGATCCTGTTCCTCAATTCGCCCCACAACCCCACCGGTGCCGAACTGGGTGAAAAAGACATGACCAGCCTCGCCTTCCAGGCCGGCCGGGACAACATTATCGTCGTCAACGACGCCGCCTATATGACCGTCTCTGGCCGCAAACCGGTCTCCCTGCTCGCCGCCACCGGCGGCAAGAAAATCGGTGTCGAAGTCGGCAGCTTTTCTTACCTCTTTGGCTTGCCCCGGCTCCCCATCGGCTTTGTCGTCGGCAACCGGGACATCATCAACGGCCTTAAACAGGCCGCCCGATTGACCCCGATGACCGTCAACGAATACCTAACCCGTCGCGCCATCAGCGCCGTCCAGCGCTTCCCCAACGAGAACCTGAAAGGTGCCCGCACCCACATCGCCTCCTCCCGGGCCGAAGCGGTCAAACTGCTCGACCTGCTCGAACTCGAACCTACCGGCTACGACACCGTTCCCTTCGTCTGGGGCCGCATCGAACGACGCCGAGGCTCCGCCTTCGCTGCCGGACAAATGTTCCGCAGCGGGCGCATCATGGCCATTCCCGGCGTCGCCTTTGGTGAAAGCGGCGAAGGATTCCTGCGCTTCAGCCTGACCGCCGCCCCTGATACATATACTAAAGCGCTCGAGCGCGTCCGAAAGAAACCACGTCTCTTCAAACTGGTCAAAGAACGATGAAAGACGTTATCCGAATCGGCGGCATGTCGTTCTACGGTTATCACGGCGTCTCCGAAGCCGAACGCGAAACCGGCCGCCTCTACGAGGTTGACTGCGAAGTCGAGGTCGACTTCGCCGACGCCGGACATTCCGACGACCTCTCAGATACCGTCGACTACGAAGCTGTCTACAACGTCGTCAAGGACATCGTCGAGGGCCGCTCCTTTGCCCTCCTTGAACGCCTGGCCACCGACCTCGCCATCAAAGTCCTTGACACCTTTCCCGTTTATCGGGTAACTTTGAAGGTGCGGAAAATGACGCCCCCGATAGCCGGCCACATCAAATTTATCGAAGTTGAGATAACCCGCTATCAGGCCGATGTCTCCAAACTCATCGATAACGAAAACCGCGACTGACAAGGACCACTATGAACGACGATAGAACCACCGTTTACATTCTCCTCGGAGCCAACCTCGGCGACCGCGAACGAAACCTCGCTTTCGCCCTCGGTAAACTCGAACTCATTCCCGGCCTGGACATCACCGCCACTTCCGGCATCTACGCCTCCGAGGCCAAAGGCATGGACACGGACAGCCCTCCGTTTTTCAACCAGGTCATCCGCGGCGAATATACCTACCGACCCAATGAATTGCTCAGCGAACTGGAGTCCATCGAAAAAGTCCTCGGCCGCGTCGGTAAAGGCAAAATGCAGCCCCGCCCGATCGACCTCGATATCCTCCTCTTCGGCGACGAGATCATCGAAACCGACCGGCTGTCAATCCCCCACCGCGAACTGCTCAACCGACCGTTCGCCATGGTACCGCTGCTCCACATCGATCCCGAGATCGAGCACCCGGTCACCAAACGACCCGTGAGCGAATTCCTGACCGACAAGGACCGTGAAACCGTAGTGCTGTACAAAGACCATGTCCCGAGAAATATCTGAGCCCAACTATATCGCCGTCGAAGGCGTCATCGGCGTCGGCAAAACATCCTTTGCCACTATGCTCGCCGACCGCCTCGAAGCCGACATCATCTACGAGGAGGTGTTCAACAACCCCTTCCTTGTCGATTTCTACAAGAACCGTAAGCGCTACGCGTTCTCATGCCAGATGTTTTTCCTCATGTCCCGCTTCCAGCAGCAGCAGCAACTCATCACCCACGACCTCTTCTCAAAACGCATCGTTTCCGATTACCTTTTCGCCAAAGACTCCATCTTCGCTTCTATTAATCTCTCCGACCGTGAACTGGCCCTGTACAACAAAATCGCACCGGTCCTTGCACGCGATGTTCCCAAACCGGACCTCGTTATGTACCTCCAGGCCTCGACGCCGAAACTCCTCCAACGCATCAAGATCCGCAACTACTCCTTCGAAAAATCTATCGACGTCGAATACATTGAGGTCCTCAACAAAGCCTACGACTATTTCTTTTTTAACTATATCGAAACACCGCTGCTGGTCGTAAAAACCGACAACATCGACTTCGTCAACAACCCGGAACATTTCGACGATCTCATCGACCAGCTGCGCAAACCGATCTCCGGCAAAAAATATTACTCCCCTTCAGGCGAAATCTCTCGTATCTGAATCGAATACTATGTCAAAAGTCTCGCAGAACAAAAAGAACACCATCCGCACCTTCATAAACAAGAAAGCCAAAGGCGAGAAAATCACCGTCCTGACCGCCTACGACGCTTTCACCGCCTCGCTGCTTGACGCCGCCGGTATCGACGCTGTCCTTGTCGGTGACTCCGTCTCCAACGTCATCCACGGCTACGACTCCACTATTCCGATCACCATGGACCTCATGATTGCTCACACCGCCGCTGTCGTTCGCGGCACTCAAACCGCGCTGGTCATCGGCGACATGCCATTTATGTCCTTCCAGCCCTCCGAGGAAACCGCCATCAAGAACGCCGGACGATTCCTCAAGGAAGGCGGCGCTGAGGCCGTCAAAGTCGAAGGCGGCCTTGAAATCGCTCCGCTGGTCGCCCGCCTGATCCAGCTCGGCATCCCCGTCATGGGCCACATCGGCCTCACCCCGCAATCGATCCATCGCTTCGGCGGGCCGAAAGTCCAGGGACGCCAGGAACGCGGCCGACAATACCTCATTGAATCCGCCCAGGCCCTCGAACAGGCCGGCTGCTTCGCGATAGTACTCGAACTGGTCCAAGCCGACACCGCCAAAGAAATCACTGAATCATTGCAAACCGCCGCAACCATAGGCATCGGCGCCGGCCCGCACTGCGACGGCCAGGTACTCGTCATCAACGACATGCTCGGCCTCCACGAGGAAGGCTTCAAACCAAAATTCCTCCGCGAATATGCCGACCTGAAAAGCATTGTCTCCGACGCCGTCAAACGATATATTGAAGATGTCCGCTCGGGTGACTTCCCGAACGAAGACGAGTCTTTTGGTCCCAAGTAGCATACCAGCCGCCCCCCTCACTCTCCCCGACAAAAGGGCCCTTCAAGAGTTTGCATCATACGGCATGCCTTCTATATAAGATACGCTAGGTATCCATATATGACCGGAATAACGACCACGCGGGAAATGTCTCTGCGTCGCTGACGGGGCAACCATTTGGACGATGAGGGTCAATGAACCTGTATAATGTGCAGCACAAAAAAAGGCCTGCCGGTAAACCGGAAAACCGCTATGCCTATCGAAAGTCCTCAACCGAAGCACTATTTCCCGGTCTGAATCGGTATGATCGCCAGACCGTCGAGAACCTGGAACGTGAATGATTCAGTAAAATACAGCCGGACCTTGTCCGCATCGGCAGAATTGAACCCGATCGACATGTCAACCCCCAACGTCAGCTTCATGTCTCCGCCCCTCACCGATACCAGCATCGATTCTTCCAGCGATGGATTCAAAATGATCGAACTGTCAAGCAGGCGCTCCAGGTGCCGCGTCAGCGGATAGCCGCCGTTGTGGGCCGCAACATCACGCCACAACTTGCTCCCGGCTATCAAGCGATACGGTCCCTCGACACCCGCTTTCATAAACTCGGTGATCCCGTCAGATACGGCATTGAGCAGCTTGTTCGCGTCACCAGATACCTTGATCGGCTTGTGGTCCGCACTGTCTTTCAGGCCGGTGATGTTGCCGTCCGCCAGCCCCTGGTAAATCGCCTTCTCCTCAAACAAGGCTATCTTCCGTGCCGCTTCCTCCAGCGGCCCAAGATCGATATCCTCGGCTCCCCGGGCGGCATTATCCAGTTCCCAGACATCGAGATCAAACAACACCCGCGCCTCGACCAGCGGCTGCACGGTCCGAATACCGTAATCCACATCGCTCTTCGACTTGCCCTTGGCAACATCCAGCCGCCCCAGCGGCACTGCCGAAAAATCCCAGCCCTTGGGACCATCGACATCGACAAACTTCCGCGCCGAAAGACTCGCCGAAAGAATCTGTGTCGCCACCTCATTGATCTCGTCCCATGCTTCGGCGCCGATCGGCGCCAGCTTCTGTTTCAGTATATCCATGGAGTGACCTCCTGACAGTCTTGTATTAACACCAAACGGAATTGGCGGCCTTACTTCTTCTGCCCGCCTATCCCCAGATCGGACACTCCTTCATCGTCATCGCCATGATCCTCATGTCCGATTTTACCCTCCTTGAACAGATTCTCTTTCAATTCATTATCCCACCCAGGCATATTACGACGCAACCACTCCAGCGTCATACAGGCATGCTCGATCTCTTCATCACGATTGTGTTCGAGAATCGCTTTGAGCTGCTCATCCTGTGTCACGGCGATTCGCTGCTGGTACCAGTCCACAGCCTCGATCTCCTCTTTCAGGCTGTTCAGCGCGCGCACGTAGTCACGGTCCTTCTGGCTCAGTTGCTCGGGCGGTTCATGATAGTCATTCATCGTGTCGTCCCCTTCATATCAGGTCTTCCGACCATCGGTGGTAGTTCATTCGATTGGTCCGGCTGCAGTTATCAGTTGGATACTTCACCAATCCTGCAACAGCGGCTGGACCTGTTATATTTTTTGGAGATGCTTGGCAAGAGATGTATACCATTGTCCATGTATACTAACGATCTGTGGAAGATCGCACAAGCGATTTTGACCGCCGGTACATCTGACAACGTGCCGGTACACCATTCTGTTCCGGGGCAATACGCTGTATGGACTAGTTTCGAGCCGCCTGACGAAGACTGTCAGCCGCCGCCTGCGGATAACCCCGCCCAACCGCCCGTTGAAGATACTGCTCACCCGAGACCCGGTCCCCTGCCCCGAAAGAGTGCCGCGCCAGCTCCACCAGCACCGGCACAGGCGGTTCCGACTTGGAAGCTCCCTCACGAAGCGCCGCCATCCGCGCCGACGAATCGTTGCGCCGCGACGCGGTCTCGGCCAGCCCGGCCCAGAACTGCCACTCCGTCGGATCAATCGATATTGCTTTTCGAAGCATCTCTTCAGCCCCGTCAATATCCCCCTCCGCCAACCGCAGCCACGCGAGATTGTTCATAACAGCCGGACTGTACGGATTTACACCCTGCGCAACTGTAAGATACCACCGGGCGCTGTCCAATTGTCCCTGCTGCAGGTAGATATTTCCTATATTGGAATACGCCGAACCAAATAACGGATTGATATCAAGCACCCGCTCAAAGGTCGCCTTGGCCTCCCGCATCCGTCCCTGCCGGAGCATATCCAGACCGAGACGGGTCAGGTCATGCTCCCGATGAACATTCGACCACTCAAATATCTCCTGTTGCCGAATGGCCGGATCGGAGTGCTTTTCATGATATGCCGACACCAGCGCCAGGGTGTTTGACCCGCGCGCCGGATCCCAGGCAACATACTGTTCCAACTGCGCAAACTGCCGTTCCTCGGAATTGATCAACACTACCCTGGGCGCAATGAAGAACAGGTTGATTGCAACCGCCAGCACGATTACGCCGCCGGCCACACGCCGTGACCGCCACCGCAGCGCAACATAAACCGCCAGCAGCCCTGGCCCTACCGATGCAAACGAAAAAAGATCCCAGTCACGCGGCATTCCTATGCGCGCATCAAACAGAAATGCCGCCGCCAGTCCGCATACCGATAACACCAGAAGAAAACGCGCCCCGAAGTCTTTCCATACCTCCCGCGTCCCGCCAAAAAGAACCGTAACCATCAACACCAACCCGCCCGGTACCAGCATGACCACCAGATTGATCACGTCGGCAATATGCCGCAACGAAAACATCGTGTAGCCATCGACAACAAACCGACTCCCCGCCAACGGCACCAGCGCCAGCCGAAGAAACACCGACTGCGAATACCAGTACCAGAGAATCCCCACCGCCCCAGCCAAACCCACGACCGCGAGTCCGACTCTGACCGACAGTGATAACCGTCCTGATAGTCGCCCGAGTTTCGACCGCGCAATCAGCAGATACACGACCGCCGGCAAAAAGACAACTCCCAGCACATGCAGCAACGGCGCCGCGACAGCCGGTATCACAATCCACCAGCGCGAGATTTTCCCGCTCGCCGCCACCGCCCCCACCAGTCCCAGAATCGCCAGCGATGTCACAAACAGAGAGTAATACTCAACATACCCGAAATACAGCATCACCCAGCCCATACTGCTCAACAGCAGCACCGCCCCCACCTGACGCCCCCGATCCTCAAACAACCGAACCGATCCCCACCATACGGCCGCGATATACACAATTCCGGATACAATCGACAGCACTCGAAAACTCGCCAGCGCCGCCGCCTCGGTCGGCCCGCCCAAAAGATCCCTCGCCCACACGTGAGACAAAGACTCCCCGATTTCACGCGACTTGATAATAGGCGTCTCGCTCGCCAGCGAACTCAGAACCGTGTAGCCATCTCCCAAAAAATGCGCCTCTGCCCGAAAGCAATAAAACAGTCCCGCCATCACCAGCCCGTGCACCACTACCAACCCTGCCGTCGATGTCCGACTCAACGCATCAACTGTTGGCCCTCGACCTATCCACACCAGCACCCCAGTTACGACCGTCACCGCCAACAGGACATACATCCATACCGAATCAACAAAGGCGTAATTCGACAACCCCCACCAGTACTTTCCTGGCGCAAACCCAGCTGCCACCAGGCCCAGCACAAGCACCCAGTACGTTACAAATCCGGATAGCCAGCGACCGTTCGACTCATTCATTGCGAAGATCCGCTCCTGTACTGCAAGCGATTATTCGTCCTTTTAGATGAAACAGTATATCCGGTGTGACTCGCGTGAGCAACCGTTTAGCAAGACTTCCAATGAGAAGAAAAGGTCTTACCCGAACACGCCCGAGATCCCGAGCGTGATAATAATCGTAATCAGTACTCCGGCCGCAACCGCAACATACAACCACACCGGCGCCTGCTTGGTCTTCCGGGGCGCCGCCGGCGTCGACTCGGTCCTGCGCCGGGCGTCCTCTTCACGCCGCCGCTCGAAATCCTCCCAGTCCAGCAGGAACTCTTCGGCACTCGCGTATCGACGCGTTACCCGGATTGCCAGCAGACGCGACAGCATCTGGCAGACCTCTTCCGGAAGCTCCCGCCGAACATCTTCCAGCACCAGGTTATCACCCGAATCATACTGCGGCAAACGGCCCGTCAACAGCTGGTGAAGAACCACGCCCATCCCGTAGATATCCCCCTGCCGCGACACCTTGCGTTCCGGCGGGCTGTACCAGTTCCGCTTCTTGGGACCATCGTAGTGAACCGGCAGCGCGAAGTCGGTCAGCTTCACCACATCCTCGGCGTCGAACAGGATATTCGACGGCCTCAAATTCCCGTGCACGATATTGTTCTTGTGCGCAAAATCGACCCCGCCGGCAACCTGCAAAATGATCTTAAACGCCTTCTCCCAGTCATACCGCCGAACCATCCGATCCGCAAGTGACCCGCCCTGCGCGTACTCTGCGATTATCACCGTCGAACGACGATCCCCGCCGGCGCCATATATATCGACAATATTCTGCTGCTTGAGCGTCGATAGAAGCTTCGCCTCTTTTCGTCCCGCCTCACCCTTGTGATGTTTCTTGATGACATATAACCGCTTGGTCACCCGGTTTTCAACCAGGATCGTCGACCCATACCGCGTTTCCCGAATAGTATCAAGATAACGGCACTTGCCCAAAAACGACTCCGTCCCCGATACCTTCAACGCCTCCGGATCCGTCCGGACACTCCCACCGCCTATCGCCTCCAGCAGCGCATCTTTCAACTCCACTGCTGTCTGGTAACGATCACTGCGATCCTGCGCCAGGCACTTCGACACGATATTGTCATACGCCGTACCCAGCTCGGAGTTAAGCTCCGACGGCAACTTGAATCGGCCCAGCGGCTTCTTTCCGCACAGGATTTCGTAGAGAATCACCCCCACCGCATAAATGTCGGTCGTCTGGTCGACATTGGCTGAACTAACTTTCTGCTCCGGCGACATATACGACAACGTCCCCATCACCACGTCCGAGGCCGTCATCTCCGCTTCGGGCGTCCCCACGATCTGCGCGATACCAAAGTCAGCCACCAGCGCATTGGCCTGACGATCAATCAGGATGTTCGCCGGCTTAATGTCCCGGTGAATCACGCCATTCTTGTGCGCGTAGTCCAGCGCCTTGCATACCTGCACGACCATCTCGATCTTGGTGTGCAGCTGAATCTTGTCCGAATCTATGACCTCCCGAAGCGAGGTGCCGTCGATAAAATCCATAACAAAGTAGTACCGACCGCCGGCCTGCCCTTTATCAATAATATGAACAATATTCGGGTGATTTAGCCGCGCCACGACCATCGACTCCCGCTCGAACCGGCGCACGATATCAGGATCATTGGAAAGCTTGGGCGAAAGAATCTTGATCGCAACATCACGGTCCAGCGACTCCTGCCGCCCTTTGTAAATGACCGCAATTCCTCCCTGCCCGATTTTTCCCGTCAGGAGATACGGTCCGATCTTGACGACCTTTGGCGTCGCTCCGGCTTTCTTCTGATCTTTAACTGCTTCAGTCATATTTCGCCCAGCTTAAACAAAAAAACAGGGATGGCGGAGAATCTCGCCATCCCTGTAATAATCGGCAGTTTCGCCGGATTTCTTATTTGATCAGGGTCATTTTCCTCGTTTCAACCCCCTCGGCATGGACCAACCGGTAGAAATATATCCCGCTCGGCTTGTCGCCCGCATCAAACTCTATCCGGTGCACTCCGGCACTAAGCCTCCGATCCACGAGGGTCTGAACTTCCTGCCCCAAAATATTAAACACCACCAGCTCAATTTGGCCAGCGTGAGGCAGCGAAAACTCGATAGTAGTCATCGGGTTAAACGGATTCGGATAATTTTGAGCCAGGCTGAATTCACCCGGCAACGGCGAATCATCACCGTCATTGATATCCAGCGTCATATCAACGTTCACCCCGCCCTTCACGACATCCGGGAAAAGTGACTGGCCTAGAGGATCAGACGCGTTTACCCACCGGAAATCCGGGCCAATCCCGCTGATAACCGTATCCAGCGCAATCGAATCAATTTCATTCAGTCCCGGATCAACTGCTCCGCCAACCGTAAACCAAATAGTCGCAATAACGCCGTTCGGCGAGCTGAGCGCCGGAAGGCTCCCGCCGCTGAAATACGGCAGGATCGAAATCTGGAGCGTATCTTCGATATCCGTCGCCGGCAAAACCGCCCAGTAGAAATCGTTCGTGATAAAACTGTCATTTACCTGAACGGAGTCAACCTTAATATCCGGATTCGGCTCTATCCACAGCGGAATCTGCAGCGCCGAAATATCCGCCGTGTTGTCCAGCAGGCGGATCGGCACACCCACCTCAGTGCCCGGGGCGGCCAGAACCGTGTCAACCTGGATTGTCGCCGACCAGTTCTGCTGGGGCGACTGCGCCAGGGCCAGACTGCTTAACGCTATCAGTGCAAAAACCATTATCGAAATCTGTTTCATAGGTGCGTTCCTTTCAACCCTATACCACGTCTCGTTTTCTTTCCTCTGGTGCGCCGCGTGAGTCTGCGGGGCTGTCCAACCCCTGTTTTTGCAAGCGGCATGCCAGCCTTTCAATACGTCGCCGAGCCGGCCCCGAAATCCCGGAGCCTCTCCTAATCACTTAAACTGTATGGTTTTATACTACTGTAGAACCTTTACGCAGCACTCTTTCTACCAAATACTGCATCTGAAGTATCACAGAAAGTATGCATCGGGTTGCGAACCTGCAAACGTCAGCTCTCCAACATACAAAAAAAGGCCGGCCTCATGCAAGGCCGGCCCAAAAAAATCTCACGTCCGTCAGTCGATCATTCCCAGTCCGTCTGCAAATTGACAAACATCGTCTTGCCCGCCCGCCAGACAAACAGAATCACCTCACGCGGCTTGGCCTCCATCACAGCCTCCATAGCCAGCTCGACATCAAGCACCGATTCAACACCGGTATTGCCAATTCGCTGAATAATATCCCCGATCCGCAGGCCGCTGACATCAGCCAGACCACCCATCTCGATCTCGGATACCACCGCCCCTTTGAACTCATCCGGATCCTGATTGGTGATCATATAGTCGGAAAACACCATGTTGCGGACCTTGAACTCAAACTCCTTAACCTCATACTCCTCGGCATCAGCAGCCGCGATCGGCGCCTCTCCCAGTGTTACCAGTACCTGCAACGTATCCACTGTCTCGCCCCCCCGTCGCAGGACTCCCATCTCAACCGAGGCCCCCGGACCCAACTCAGAAATCAGCCGCTGGAAGACCGGCAGTTTCTCTTCCTTGTCCACCTCCACCGGCTGACCGTTGATCACGTATATGATGTCCTCCACCTCCAGCCCCGCCTGATCGGCCGGCGAGTCCTTCACGACGTCGTTCACGATTATCCCGCCCGGAACGTCAAGCCCCCAGAACTCCGCCATATCGGTCGTCAACGCCTGCAGCGTGATCCCCAGCCAGCCCCGGTCAATTTCACCCTCGAGCGGCGGATCGGCAATCAGCTTTTCCAGCCGCTCGGCTGAAATCACGCCCAGCATCGGAATGCCAAACTGCCCGAATGACTCCAGCATTCCCGATGCATCAGCCGACCCGGAACCCGGATCCATCAGCGCACCCAGAACCCCTACCGCCTCCAGCTTCTCGTTAAACAACACCGAGATCATCTGGAGTGAATTGAACCCGACCGTCAGCGCAAACTCCTCGGGCTCCTCAACCAGCGTCGACACCATCCCGACATCAGCCGCGATCGGCGGACTCACAAAGTCCGGCAGGAGCATGTACAATCCAAGCCACTGCCCCACCTGGAACGTCTGCCCCCTCCGGAACTGAACGTACGGAAACAACTTATCCTCGGCCTTGACGTTCAAAAACCCGATATTCGTATACCGGTCATATCCGAGATACTCCGCGTCATATGTCTCCCCATCCATCGTAGTCACTTTGATATTGGTTGGCACCGTCTTTACCGAAAACCCACTGAAACTCGGAAAATCCCCAGCCGCCCCAATCGATGTCGCATCAAAAATCACCAGCCCGCTATCGGCCACGATCGTTCCCAGATACCGCTCGGATTCCTCGTTCGTATGAATCCCGAACGATACCTCGAGATCCATTTCTATTATCACCGAGAACTCCTCCACCTTGTCCTGAAGCCGGGCGAAATCAAAATTCTGCGCCTTTGCCGATGGCGCCACTGCCGCCAGGACCAAAAGCACGACCGCCAAAACAGTTGTTATGATAATCCTATGATCACTCATGGAACGATGCCTCCTCCTGGTCCTTCTCAACCTTCAGCAAAACAAACCGCGTGGACCCGGTACGGTTGACCGTCAGCAAAACCTTCTCCGCCTCCCCGGCCACAAGATCACGATAGATGGCCGCAAAATCCGGAAGACTGCTCACCACGGTCTGATTGACCTCCTCAATAACGTCGCGAGAACGCAGTCCGCCCGAACCGGCCGGCCCCGTTCGCTTCACGCCCGTTACTATTACGCCCACTGTATCCTCAAGCGTGTTTTCAATCTGCATCTGACGGGTAATCGCTTTGACGGCAAAGCCCCACTCTTTAGCCTCAAAATCCTCACCCTGCAATTCACCCAGCCGCTTCGTCGTCACCGTCACAGGGAACTTCTGGCCGTTTCGACGAACCGCCAGTTCAACGTCCGTTCCCGGCGGGATCTCGGCAATCTCGTTATAAAAAGCCGGCAGCTCCTCGATAAACCGCGCCGACACCGGTTCACCATTGACTGCGAGAATGATATCACCCGCTTTCAAAAAGCGCCCTTCAGCCGGCGAGCCCGGATCAATCGATGCCACCAGCACCCCTTCCCCGGTGTCCGCATCGAAAAAGTTCTCCAACTCCTGCAACGCCTGGGCATGGATACCCAGCCAGGATCGATCCACCCCGCCGTGATCCAGTATCGCCGCCGTCACTTCCTTGACCACATTGACTGGAATCGCAAAACCGATATTGTTCGCAAACAGCGTCGCCCGCGAGTTGATACCAACAACCCGCCCGTTTAGATCAACCAGCGGCCCCCCGGAATTACCCGGATTGATCGCCGCATCGGTCTGGAGCCACAGGTTGTACTTCCCTGTCCTCTCGCCCGACGGCAACCGCACGTCGGCATCGAAATACCGATCCCGCGTCGAAATCACGCCCGCCGATACCGATCGTGACAGCGAAAGCGGTGACCCCATCGCCAGCACATACTGCCCGACCTGGATCGAATCGGAATCCCCAAACTCCGCCACGTTCAACGGCTTGTCGTATTCCGATAAATCCAGCTTGATCACCGACAGGTCCGTCATCGGATCACCACCGACAAATTCAGCACTGACCTGTTCCTTATCATTAAGCGTACAGATAATCCGCTCCGCCTTTCCAGCTACATGATAATTCGTAACCACATAACCGTCCGCGTGAAAAATCACGCCCGAGCCGATCACAGCCTGCTTCTCGAGCTCTCCGGTGTTATAGTTCTTAATTACCGGCTGGATATGCACCAGCGCCGGCAGGACTTTGTCGCGAGCTTCAAATATCTGCTGTTGAATCTCTGCAGTCGGGGGAGCGGCAAGAACGCTGACTGCCATCAAAAGAGCCAGCAGGACACCCGGTATCTGCCATCTATACATGCATTCTCCTTATTATATTGCCATATCGTGACCCTTATAACACGCCGGACCCCACTTTGTTCGACCCGGCCGCCGGGGAGATCGTCGCCAGTATAGACCGGCCCGCAAGCCGGCACAAGTTTTTACACCAACCGCCACCTGCGCAAAGAAAAAGGCGGCCGAAGCCGCCTTCAACACGTCAGCGCGTGTCTGGAGAAGTGGATGGGGTTATTTGAAATTGATATCGGTCGAACCCACGCCAACATCCAATCGAACGAGTATACGGGTCTCGGCAGATTCGTAATCGTCGGACTCCCAGCTGTCGTCACGATACCGCAAATCCCGGCCGTGCACCTCAACCGAGGACAGAAAACCGGCTTCTTCGGCCACAATACGAACCGGCACATCATCGGGCA
Source organism: uncultured Ignavibacteriales bacterium (assembly GCA_964612145.1). Classification (GTDB taxonomy): domain Bacteria; phylum Zixibacteria; class MSB-5A5; order GN15; family FEB-12; genus JAGNLV01. Next base: position 34,343 of record CAZTBP010000013.1, read on the forward strand.
AGACGATATCCACCGAACCAAAACCAACTTCGAGCACAATCTCCGACTTTCCTCGGTATTCGCCCCGGAAATCCAGATCAAAAGATCCGGCCCCGCCTTCAAACTCGAACAAGTCAAAATTGGCGTTGCCAACATCACGCATATCCAGCGAGGCCGCTCCGGCCTCGATCCGTATCTCCCGAAGACGCGTTTCGTTGCGCCGTGAAAATTCTATGGCCGCCGAGGCCGCCCCCACTTCCAGATCAAGTTTTTCCAGCATCAACCCCCCAAGATCAAACTCGGCGTCACAAGCGCCAATCTTTATCTCAATGGCCAACGGATACCGCGTCGACAAATCGATCCGCCACTCGTTCGCCTCCGTGTCCAGATTCGTATCCTCAAGCATATTGCTTTTGGCCTCAATCCAGCCGGTCCCGTTTCGGACCTCATAGTCAACGTGATACTCAATCGACCGCGTATCATAAGTAATATCGAATATCGCAGCCTCGGCCTGATCGCTCGAATTGATCCAGATCTCTCCAGCGCCGAATTCAAGGTCCAGCACGATCCGTTCGGCTCCGTCCGCATCGACTTTTACCTCCGACTGCTCAACTTCCGCCAGGACCGGAACCGCTCCCAGCAAAAAACCCGGAATCGCAATTAACGTGAATAACTTAACGGCTAGACGCATCTCTGCCTCCCACTTTAATTACACATGGTTACCTGTCTCTGGAGTGAGTATACGGAAGGATCCGGCTATTGTTGCCGGTTATCTTCATCGGACTGCGGCCGACGGAGATCCGATGGATCCGGCGGGGCCGGAGGAGGCGGCACCGGACCGGGTGTAACAATCGGTGGCGGCTGTTGCAGCGGCGGTGGGGCCGGAGCCGGCGGCTCCTCGCGCGTGACTCGTCGATCCGCAAGGGGACGGTACGGATGGAACCCGAACCGGGTCAACAAGGCCGCACCAACGCCGGTACACACCGGGAACGATGTCACACAAATAGAAAGGACCAAAAACGCTATTCCAAACCCGTAAAGCACACCCGTCCCGCTGCCAAACAGCAGGATGGTTATAATCCAAAGCGAATCCAGCAGAAACACACCCGTTAGAATATGTACAAAGATTCCTATACGTGACTTGAACAGCTTCCGCAGAACGTACCCGCCAAGAAGCGATGAAAACGTGATGCACCCCAGCGTGATCGCCGCCAGATACACCAGCGGAACAAACGGCACCAAAATCAATCCTAAAATCGTAATCGTCAGCAGGACAATAACCACCGGCAGCAGCAGCAAGAACAACAACCCCACCAAATAACACTTTACCTTGTGCTCTGACTGACAGTCAGCAATAGACTCCAACTGTTGCGGCATCACAACCGCAGCTAAAAAGCCAAAGAAAATAAGAAGAATCGCAACCACGACCATCGCGACAATGGCGTCGACTGAGACCGTCTGACGGATCTGGTCAATACCTATCGGCTCGTCCGTCTCATTCATCCGGCCAAGAACCTCGCCCCCGTCCCGCACAACTATCTCCGGCGCCGTGACGTCCCCATCGACCCGCCCCGATGCGGTAACCAACACCCGATTGTTGTACGACGTCACGTCCCCCTTGACCCAGCCCCGTACCGTCACCCGGTTATACGCCACCACATCCCCATCTACATACTCATCGGCGCCAATGAGCACCGTCCCCTCGATCCCGCGAATCTTCCGCTCCACCGTGGCCCGCTGCTCTACCGGTGTTTCGTCCGATCCGGTCCGGGGCTCGGTCCGGCCCGGCCCTTCAGGATAATCCAGCAACTCAACGAATACATTGCTCTCAAAATCGTAACGCCACTCGTACCCTGCCGTATCAATGGCGATAACGCCCCGCTCATCGAGCACTATTTTAGTGTAAAGAAGATCGAAATCGGCAGTATCGGGAATGATGATCGTCGTATTGACACGACCCGGCTCGTCCGCAAAAAGATCACTCTCCGACTCAACCGTTTGCGCCACAACCAGCGAACAAAGCAGCACAACTGCCGGCAATAAAGTGATGAGCCAATAACGGCCTGTGCGAACGGCATAACTCATAAGACATCCTATGTTGAGCGCCGGTAAGAGAGATGTTTAAAACTGGGCTACGGTCACGTCGCCCGAGGAGGTCGTCAACTTTATCCTCGGTCCGCCGTCACCAAATGCCCCAACCAGCTGAGTCCGCGTGACCGATTTGATGATAATCGGGATATCCGTCTTGATACCGCCGCTGGCCGTTTCCACATCCAGCTCCCCGGAAGCTGCCGGCGGTATCGCAAACGTTATCTCTCCACTGGTCGTCTCGACAAAAAAGTCACGCGGACTGTCAAGCTCTGTCCGGATATGAACCTCGCCGGTGTGGGTAGCAATGTCAAGCGCCCCCACAATCTGGTTGACCACTATCGTCCCGGTCGTCGCCTTCACCCGAATGTCACCCTCAATCCATTGAAGGTCAACATCACCGTGCGGCTGACTCACCGTAACCGGACCAAAAATATACTCCGCCTTGGCCGTTCCGGTTTCATTCTCTATATCCAGTCCGCCCTCAATCGAGGATACGTAAATCTCCGAACTAAGGCTGGAAATTTTTACAGTCGTCTGAATCGGTACCGTGATCGTATACTCCACCTGGCCGTAAGAATCCGACCCCGATCCCAGCAGCTTCTGCCAGAACGAGCGCCCCCGGTTGATCATCCTGAGGTAATTCGTTTGAATCTCCACCCGTTCCCCTGATTCCCCCACCTTGATCTCGATATGATCGGCCACTTCCTGCGCCTCGTTGTAGTTACTCGCCCGTACCCGCTTGACCGCATTGATAATGATCCGGTGATCCTCGCCCCCATCAATCCTGACCGTACCCCGGACCAGCCGCATATCAAGCGTTACCTGCTGCTTTAGATCGATAATTTTCTGGTAATCAAACGAGAATTCATCGGCCGCGACCTCACGCCCTGCTGTCAGCAGGACAAGGACAATCAACAGGGCCGAAATCGTGCCAAATAGCCGAGTCATACGGAGACACTCCTTTACCATCCTGATCAGAATGATGATTTAAGCTTCTTCTTCAGAAGCTCCCGCGCCCGGAATATCCGGGCTTTTACGGTACCAATCGGTATATCCAGTAGATCGGCTATTTCTTCGTATGATTTATCATCCTTGTGACGATAGACAATAACCTCCCGGTACTTCTTCGGAAGAGAATCAATCGCCTCCTCAATGCTGAAACGCTGCTCTTTCCGGACCAGATCACGCTCCGGATGATAGGAATAGTCGGGAACATCAATGGTACGAGACTCGGAATCGTCGTTAAACTGCCCCTCCAGCGACAAAACCTGGATCCGCTTCTTACGCAAGTGGTCGATGGAACAGTTAGCCGCGATTTTATACAACCACGTGGAAAACCGGTACTCCGAACGGTACGACGCCAGCGACGAGAAAGCCTTCATGAAAGTCTCCTGCACAAGGTCATTGGCCGTCTCCCTGTCGCGGACTATCTTGAACACGACATGGAAAACGGCTCCCTTGTGACGCTCGGTGAGACTACGGTACGCCTGCTGATTGCCGGCCAGAGCCTGTTCGATTAACTGGGCGTCGTCGTTTTCCTTCACCTTCATTCCTTCAGAGCAATACGCATGGCCCTCCGGCCGGTTTCGCCATAACATCGAAGAATATAAAACGGGACAGTCACTTACAAGCGAAAAACTACGGCCGCATTACCCCCGCCGCCGGCCAGACCAGGCATCATCCGAGATAGACTACAACCGGCAAAAAGCCGGCGCCTGAATCCAGACGCCGGCCCGCAGAATTCTCTGTATTCGTGTGCCTTACGCTTTTTCAATAGCCTTGATCATTGCCAGAAACTCATCTCCCATCGCCTCGGCCGTCCGCTTCGGACCCGTCAGCTTGAAAAAGACGTTCCCCTCCGGACCCTCCACAACAGCGCCAATCAAATGATACCCCTCGGAGGCATCCGTCGCGCCGCCCATACCGCCGCCGCCCATCGACCCGGTATAGGCACCATCAGCCGTCACCACATGCACCGGCATCCCGGCGGTTTCCATGTTATACCGCTCCGCCGATGCCTTCGGATCGCTGCCGTCCGCCTGCACCATCTGGCTCACCCAGCGGTCGATATTCGCATCGATCGAACCACCGCCGGTCGGACCAAAGTAGAAAACCGTTACCGTCCCTGAATCCGTATCACCCTCAGCCGGGCCGAAATAATACGATGCTTTCCGCATCCCCGACGGTCCCGTGTCTGTCCAGTCTCCCGGGGGCGTAAACGTAATCCCGGCCAATGTGACCGGCTGGCCGCTCAAGTCATAGTCGGCCGGATCAATAGCCGGTGCCGAGGTTTTCTCCACCGTGGCTTCACCCGCCTGCCCCGCATCACTCTGACCTGCTTCCTGATCACCGGACGAACAGGCCGTGGTCAGCAGTGCAATCATTGCAAACAACGCAACCAATCTCATCATAACTACTTATTCCTTTCCAACTCTTTCTTTCAGTTGTCATCGAACGCATAGCAACGCTTCAACGCCGGATTGGTTCGGAAAATAGGTAAAACCAGTCCGCTTCGCAACGTCTCAAACAAAAAAACGCCCCCGCGCGAAACGGGGGCGTTTCTCAGTCAAGCTACATCCAGCGCATTACCACGGGCAATCAATCGGAGCCGGCCCCTGTCTAAAGAGGTAATCAACCAGGTATGTCAGGTCAGCCACATCGACCGGAGGTCCACTGGCATTAACATCACCTTCCTCAGCACATGGCAGATCGGGGCCCTGGCGGAAAAGATAATCGACCATGTACGTCAGGTCATCCACCTGAACCTTGTCTTCCACATCACCGTTGACATTGCCGCGAATTCCTTCACAGCAGCCGTCGCAGGCATCGCCCAAACCATCCCCATCAGTGTCCTCCTGACCCGGGTTGTACACCTCCGGACAGTTGTCGCATACATCGCCGATACCGTCCGGACCACCATTTTCCGGCAGCTCACTCTCTACCTGATCGGCGTTGGCATCCAACGGACAGTTGTCACACAGATCCCCGACACCGTCGGCATCAACGTCTAGCTGATCCGGGTTATTGACCATCGGACAATTATCACAGGCATCGCCGAATTCATCGTTATCGGAATTGGTTTGGTCTGTATTCGCTGTATTCAGACAGTTGTCGCAAACGTCACCAACGTTGTCACCGTCAGCATCGGCTTGCGTGTCGTTGAATGTAGTCGGGCAGTTGTCTACGTCGCCACAAACCCCGTCACCATCGATGTCATTATCGGGATCATTGGGACACTGATCGCAGACATCACCGATACCATCACCATCAGCGTCAGCCTGATCGGTGTTCGCGTCATCCGGACAGTTGTCACAAACATCTCCGATACCGTCAGCATCGACATCCGCCTGGTTGCGGTTCCACTCTTCCGGACAGTTATCGCAGACATCACCTACCGTATCGAAATCCTGGTCAGCCTGATCCGCATTGGCATTATCCGGACAATTGTCACAGGCATCACCGGTCCCGTCCCCGTCTATGTCGGACTGATCCGTGTTCGCCGTATCCGGACAGTTATCGCAGACATCGCCGATATTATCCGCGTCAACGTCGCTCTGATCGGAGTTCGGATCCGACGCACAGTTGTCGCATTGGTCGCCCCAGCCGTCGTCATCGAAATCGGACTGGAACTGGTTGGCCACCGTCGGACAATTGTCGCACGCATCGCCGACACCGTCACCATCGACATCCGCCTGATCCGTATTCGGCGTGCTCGGACAATTGTCGCAGATATCACCTTTCCCATCATCGTCCGCATCCAGTTGATCCGTGTTGGCTTCGTCCGGACAGTTATCACAGACATCACCGATTCCGTCGCCGTCCACATCCGACTGGTCGGCATTCGACGTAGTGGGGCAGTTGTCGACATCACCACAGACGCCGTCACCATCTATGTCATTATCCGGATCATCCGGGCACTGGTCACATAGATCACCGATTCCGTCAGCGTCAGCGTCTTCCTGAAGCGGATTGGACACGGTCGGACAGTTGTCACACAAATCGCCAATCCCGTCACTGTCACCATCCGCCTGATCGGCATTAGCCACTGTCGGACAATTGTCGCAAACATCCCCAACCCCGTCGCCGTCAGCGTCAAGCTGATCACTGTTTGGCTCATTCGGGCAGTTGTCGCACACATCACCAACACTATCGCCGTCCCCATCCAGCTGGTCCGGATTGGCATCGGCCGGGCAGTTGTCACAGATGTCGCCCACACCGTCAGCGTCACCATCCGCCTGATCCGTATTCGCATCGGTCGGACAGTTATCACAGACATCCCCGATACCGTCGCTGTCTACATCGGACTGATCGACATTGGCGTCCGTCGGACAGTTATCGCAGTCGTCACCAATACCGTCAGCGTCACCGTCAAGCTGATCCGGATTCGGATCACTTGGACAGTTATCACAAAGATCACCGACCGAGTCAGCATCGACATCAGACTGATCGCTGTTGGCATCGTCAGGACAGTTGTCACAGACATCACCAACGCCGTCACCATCGACATCCGATTGGTCAGCGTTCGGCGTATCCGGACAGTTATCGACATCACCACAGACTCCGTCGCCATCTATATCATTCTCGGGATCATTCGGACACTGGTCACACAGATCACCGATGCCGTCTCCGTCGCTGTCAAGCTGATCCGGATTAGCGACATCGGGACAGTTGTCGCAGAGATCCCCTATACCATCGCCATCCGTATCCAACTGATTCGGATTGAACACTCCCGGACAGTTGTCACAGACATCACCGATACCGTCGTTGTCGGCATCGTTCTGATCCGGGTTCGGCGTGGTCGGACAGTTATCACACAGATCTCCCACACCGTCACCGTCAGCATCTACCTGATCCGGATTGGCAACCGTCGGGCAATTGTCACAGGCGTCACCGAGCCCGTCACCATCGACATCCGCCTGATCCGAATTCGGCGTCGTCAGACAGTTATCGCACACATCCCCGACGCCGTCGTTATCAGTATCGAGCTGATCGGTATTCGGTGTTGTCGGACAGTTGTCACAGGCGTCGCCAATCCCGTCGCCGTCGGAATCCAGCTGGTCCGGGTTAAACACTGTCGGACAGTTGTCACATAGATCTCCAATCCCGTCACCATCAGCATCGGCCTGGTCGGAATTCGGAATTGTCGGACAGTTGTCGCAGAGGTCACCCACTCCGTCACCGTCTGAATCAAGCTGGTCCGGATTGGCAACCGTCGGACAATTATCGCAGGCATCACCAAATCCGTCGCCATCGCTATCGGCCTGGTCCGGATTGAACACGGTCGGGCAGTTGTCAGGCGGGCAGTTCTGGCCCGGTACCGTCGGATCCCCAAACCCGTCGCCGTCCGGGTCGAGACAAAACTGACACTGGTCACCGATGTATTCGGTGCCGTCCCAGATCGGCTGAAACACGATCTGGCCCGTTGGCGAGTTCGAGTTCATAACGTATTCGGTGCCGTTGGAATATGTCGCCGTGTCGATGATGATCAGATCATCAGAATCCCAGCTTGAAAGTGTGAAGTAGTAAGTTGCCCAGTGTTGTCGAGCAGTTAGATTGGAGTCAACCCCGTCGCCCATCAATTGTGAACCACCAACCAAAAATCGCTGGTTCGCATTTGTCGTCGCCAGGTCATTGTTCTCGTAGAAAAACGGCCCGATCTCAAACCCGTCGATCAACAGTTGCGTACCAACCGCACTGTCCATCTGAAGGTTCGGGTTGTCCCACGTAAACCCGGCCGATCCGCCGCTGATATTCTCGTCGTGGTACATCCACAATTCCACCTCGACCTTCGCCTGGCCGGTCGAGGCATCGGGACAAAGCGTTGTGACGAGAATCAACGTGTCGGTATTCCCCGGATCGTCGGGATCTTGGGCGTTGACGGTTGCAGCCAGCAATAACGCACCCATCAGCAGTGCTGCCGGCAAGAGAGTCTTCCTCATAGAGCCACCTCCCTGATCGCGTGTGAGGAGATTAGAATGTTAGAAATTTAAAAACAGGATAACCCGTAAAAAGAGCGTCGCGTGTGCGGGCGCAAAAGATAGGACTCTTTCCACGGCAAATCACCGGATATTGGCCTCCCGGTTACCGAATCTATTCAGAGATTTTGTACCGGTTCAGATTTGTTGAATCAGAATGGAAACGTACCCTCAGGCTTCTCTGAACTGGCGGATCTACTAATAATCTAATGTGGATGTCAAAGTCTGTCAAGACGTATGTCAAGGCGTATTTGCCCCTCGGGGCCACACCTTAACCGCCTGCCTCTAAAAGACCCCGGCGGGAACTTTAGTACGTCTCCACCGGTTGTTCAAGCGCCGGGTCAAAGGCTGAGTATCGGATATTCGTCAGGCGTTCACTTCGATCAGAAGATTTACCATTTATCAACCGATAAACTATATAGATAGCGAAGTGCCGACGACGTCACCTAAGAAACTTCTCTCCGCGTTTGAACCCCAACGGCCTTGTGAAGATTTGGCAAGCTATTTTGAAACGCAGAATTTACAGCAGCCTAACGAATGGTTGGATACTCGGAATCTGGTCGTATATTTTACTTGGTGAGTGTTAACTCGTCTGGATTCTGCGTGGGGATGTCCGGAGACACAGGTTTGGAATGAACAAGTATCTGTCCGTCAAAGCATTACTGGCTCTTGCGATCGTCACACCGACCCTCGTGGACGGAGCCACCATACGGGTACCGGCCGACCAGCCGAACATTCAGGCAGCGGTCGACGCCTGTGACGGCGACGATACAGTTCTCATTGCCGACGGCATCTACTCCGGCACCGGCAACCACGACGTTATCATTCCCGACACCAACCTGACCATCCGCTCCGAAAACGGCCCCGAATTCACCATCATCGACCTCGCCGGTACCGCCGACCACAAGGGCTTCATCCTCGGCTCCGGCGCACTTGGAACCAGCCGCAACGTAGTATTCAGCCTCGAAGACCTCACTATTCAAAACGGCGACGGCGTCAACGGCGGTGTCCTCGAAGCGACCACCTGGCGCCTCAGTATAGATAACTGCCATTTTGAGAATAACCGTGCCGACAACGGCGCCGTACTCTACCTCGACAGTTGCGTGGCCGAAATCACCAATTGCCGGTTCAACTCCAATGTCGCCGTCAACACCGGCGGCGCCATCTATGGCCTCGATTCGACCAGCCGCATCTCCGCCACACGATTTGACTTCAACATTGCCGACCGCGGCGGCGCCCTGGCCAACTACACCGGCATCGACATCGAGAACTGCGTCTTCCTGCAAAATCAGGCCACCTGGGGTGCCGCCATGTTCTCCCAGCGCGAAAACGCCCATTTCACCCTTACCGGCACCTTCTTTACCCGCAACTCAGGCGCCCCCGCTATCTACATGTGGAAGTCCGCTGCAGCGGTCGACCACTGCACCTTCTTCGGCAACGACGGCGTCTTTGAACTCAACTCCTCATCGCCCGTCTCCACCAACACCATCTTCGCCGATAACAGCGGAATGACCCTCACCTGCAACGACTCCTTCCCCGGCAGCGAAAGCAACCCCGACCTCGACTACTGCATCGTCTCCGACTCCGGCCTGGATTTCCCCGGCTGCCCGGTCTCTATCATCCAGATGCCGAACAACTACATCGGCGACCCCATGTTCTGCGATACCGCATCTAACGACTTCCGCCTCCAGTCCGGCTCGCCGGCCGAGGGCAACGCCTCCGACGGCTCTACTATAGGTGCCGCCCCGGTTGGCTGCCTCCCGACCGATGTCGAGGATTCCGACCCGATTCTCCCGAACGCCTTTACGCTCCACCAGAACCATCCCAACCCGTTCAACCTCGAAACCACCATTGTCTTTGACCTCCCCCGAACCTCAGCCGCCCGGCTTGATATCTACAACTCTCTGGGTCAACTCGTCCGCACCATAGATCTTGGCCGACATTCGGCCGGAACCCACCGCGTTGAATGGGACGGTACCGCCTCCGACGGATCCGTCGTCGCCAGCGGTCTATACCTCTACCGCCTCATAACGGACAACGAGTCCTCTGATTCAAAGAAGATGCTGTTGTTGAAGTAGCCCTGTATCCCCGCGATGTACAAAAAAGTGAGCGAAACCCGAAGCGGTTCTGCCGGCAGGTCGCGCACCCACAATGCGTAAACATATCTTCGCAACTCAACCCCCCCTGTGAAGCCTGACAGAGTCACCCTGAACGCAGCCGAAGCGTGACAAGTGTCACCGCTCCCCTCTCTTCCCTAACACACCGGCGGCGGGCCACTATTAAACAAGTAATCCACAAGATACGTCAAATCTGCAACATTCGGCGCACCTCCGGAACCATTCAAATCGGAATTTTCCGACACCGCCGGCGCCGCGCCGCCACGGAACAGGTAGTCTACCAGATACGCCAAATCCGCAATATCCGGTCCGTCACCGTCATCATCAAAATCCCCGACCCGGCAGAAATCAACCGAACCACCCACCAGCACAGGCTCATACACCCCGGCCTGGGCCGTAAACGACGGCGAGTAGCCGGCCACACTGGTTATCTCAATCGGGTTCGGCCCCTCGGTCGCATTATACGACACCGTAAAAAACAAACTCATCACCGCCCCGGTATCCGGCGCCAAAAGAGGCTGAGAACCATCCGCCGAGGTTACAATACTGTATGCCGCCCGCCTGTTGACATTATCCGACACGATCTTCTGGAAAATATCGACATACTCCGTCCGAAGTCCCGCGACCGATCCTGAATCCAGCATCATATCGAACGTCCCCCCATACGAAAACGGAATGATCATACTCCGCAGCGGCAGCCGATTATTTGCATACACATCAACCCGTACCTGCTTCCCCGGCGTCGCCGCCGCTTCCTCGATATCAACCGTATCCGCATACGCCGCGATATAATCACCCGCTACCGTCGAGTACGGTCCGTCCGGCGTCTGAATCGTCACCGCCACATCATACAACCCACCCTCCGTATACGTGTACGTCGGGTTCTGCACCGTTGCACTACCACCGTCGCCAAAATCCCATTCCCAACTGGTCGCCGACTTCGGTGTCGATGCGGCAAAATTCACTTCCAGCGGCACCGGACCCAAAACCGTGTCCGCCGCTATCTTCACATTGAGCTGCCAGCTCGTGAGCACTTCGTTCATCCAGCAATGCATCCGCCCCCACTGCTGCATCGAAAACTGATCCCGGCAACCTCCGTATCCCATATGGTTCTCCGGATTCGTCGGCCCCCACGTTTCAAACGAACACTGGTCGACCCCGTCCGGCGCACCGCAGCCATAGTTAGTCGGCGTCGGATCCGTATCCGAACAGAAATCCCCACGGTCATCAGCCGGCGTCCGGGCATACTCGTAGCACGGCCCGCACGGCGTCACCTCGTCAACCCCGTGATGCGTATGCCACAACCCCAGATTATGACCAATCTCATGCGTCAGCGTCCGATCATTGAACGGTGGAAACTGCGTGTTATTCATGACAATTCCGCCCGTCTTACCCAGCGCGTCAGCACTCCACGGAAACGTCCCGAACGAAAACACCGAACCATCGACATTCACCGACGCCACCCACACATTCAACTGCGAGTCCGGCGCAATGGCATAGGCATTCTTCATCTGGTCAAACTCGGCATTCGACGTCAGGTACCGGAACTGCGACGAATTCACGAACCGCATCTCGTATTCAAATTGGATCCGCAACGGAAGGTAATGCCCGTTGATATCCTCCACCGCGTCCGCAACATTCTGCTCGGTTACAGCCGGATTACTGCCGTCATCCGCTCGCATCACGTGGAAATAGATCTTGAGAATCGTCATCGCATCGCTTGAATCCGGAATCCACCAGTCACGCACACCGGCGATATCGCAATCTCCCAGTAAGTTGCACGCCAACCCGCTCTCCTTCAACTGCGGATTCTCCATATCCCAGAAGACCTGCGTATAGCACTGGTCATGCTCCGGACCGGTCGCGTCAAGCGCATCGGCTTTAACCAACGTACCGGCGAGGACTATTAGAAACAATCCGGTAAGAATAGATAGTTGAAAAAAAGCGGGAAAAGTCGACGGTTTGGTGAGAGCCGAAACTTTCGAGGCAGGCTGCGGCGCACGCTGAGCTTTCATGATAGTCTTTCCTTATGTCTTTCAGGCGGAGGTCAACATAACTAACCGTCAATATAATAAAAAAATCCGAGATTGTGGTTCAAAATAGGAGATTTTTTCTATTTCTGCATTTTCGCCCCTACTCCGCCCCCCACAACCACTTATCAGACCTTCCGCCACCTCCACCGCCATTGACTTTCCCCACCCATGTCGTATATTTCGGCTACAAACACCAATCACACCGGAGACACGCAGAGCTGACCAACCACCCTGCGCGACGAGGGGCCGGCCATGCATGAGGACCACTACGAATTCTTAAAAGATGTCAACGACCCCGATCTGATCGAGACCCTCGCCTTTAAACTGACTGACTACCGCGACGACGCCCAGGCGGCGCTGTGGACTGTCGCCTCGGAACGCAGAATAACCAGGTCCTCAATCACCGACCTCCGCCGCGAACGGTTCGCAGACTTTGATAAAAACATGAACTGTGTCGGCTGCAACGAAGCTATCGTACTGGACAATCCGGAATTCATCAGCGGCCGGTACCACTGTCCAACCTGCGGCCTTTCATTCTTGATCCCGTACCAGGCCCTCCGGACGATACGCCAAAAACCTATTACGCCGCCGCGAGAACTAACCGCACCCCCGGACGATGAACTCCGAGGCATCGGCGGATGGCTCATTGTCGTGGCGATCGGCCTCTGCCTGACCGGACTCTCATATCTCAAACAGGCCATTTTGCTTACCGGGAACCCGGAAATGGTGCTCGATGCTCTTGTGTCGTGGCTCTATTTCGGATACATCGCCATCGTGCTCTACCACCTGTTCACAAAGTCCCGGCATTTCCGGGAGCTGTTCATTGCCGGCTTAATCGCCAACCTTGTCCTGGCCTTGGAATTTGTAATTCACGTCGGGATCACGCCGGAAAGTCTCAAATTTGTGTCGCGGGCAGCTATCTATGCTTTGATCTGGATCCCGTACACGAAACTATCCCAACGAGTCCAGAACACGTTCCACGCCCCGCCTCAAGAACCGCCAGCCGGCCCTCCTCAACACCCTTCCAGCCAACCACCCGCCCCCCAACCCTGACAGCGTGGATATTTTTCGAGCCGATCGAGACCCCTGCGGTCCTGACGTAGCCCACACACCCATAATACGTAGCATGTTTCTTAGCAGATCAATATTCCTGTGACCTTGAGAAAGTCACGTTGGGCGAAGTCGAAAGGTGACACGTCTCTCATCTCGCTACTTCGCCTCCGCCTTCCCCTCCACCTCCTGCCGAAGACTCATCTTCCCCGGAAACTGCTTAATCGCACGCTGGTCGATCTCACGCCCCGTTCCCTTTGCAATCGGCGACGCCTCCGGAATCACAAACTTTTCATTCGGCAGCGTGTCACTGTACGCCAGTGCCGCCGTCGCCGCGGTCCGCATGCTCTGGTCCGCATGCTGCGTCAGCCGCGCGATGTTCTCCTTGACCGCCACCTCTGCCATGTCAAGAAAATGCAGTGCCGCCGCCTTATCGCGCTCAAATTTGGGCCCGGACTCACCGTCGCGAATCTGCATGTCCAGCTTCGCCAGCGTGCACACCGACACATGCAGCCACATCGTATTTTCACTGATCCGCTGCTGGATCGTCTGCTTCTCCAGCACCCGCTCCATGTGCCGCTTGCTCACCAGCTTGAACTGGTGGCTGTGCTCCCGCACCAACTCACCCAGCCGGTCAGCCTGCTCGCGCAACGACTCATGGATCTTGCCGATGGTCGGAGCGGAACCTTTCCGCCCGAAAAACAACTCCAGCCCCAGCGGTACCGCCACCGAAAGAACCTTCGGGTTCAACCCGTTCTTGAGCATCCGGCCGATATTTCCGCCGAACCCCTGCTCACTGTTCCACAACAGCGCCTCCTGCACCGACACCATCTGCTCGGCCAGCTGCTTGCCGCCGTAGCCGAACACAAACGTGTGCATGACCTCGTTAGCCCCCTCGACAATCGTGTTAATCCGGCTGTCCCGCATCGCGCGCTCGACCTCGTTCTCGGTCATGTACCCCTCACCACCCATGATCTGAATCGCATCGTTGACCACGGTCCAGCCCATCTCGGAGTTGAATATTTTACAGATCGCCGTCTCGAGCATTATATCCTTATCCTGGCGGTCCAGTATCCCGGTCGTCATATACAGCACCGCATCCATCGCGTACGTCAACGCCGCCATTCGCGCGATCCGCTCCTGTACCAGATCAAACGCAGCCAGCGGCCGCCCGAACTGGTAGCGCGTCTGCGCCCACTTCGTCGCCTGGTCAGCACACTTGCGCGCCGAACCCAGCATCCCGGCCGAAAGCGTGCAGCGGCCGTAGTTCAGGCAGGTCAGGGCCACATTCAGCCCCTTCCCCTCCTTGTGCAGAAGGTTCTCTTTGGGCACCTTGACATCTTTCAGGCGGATCCGCGCCTGCCAGGTCCCTCGAATACCGCACTTGGAACGGTTCTTTTCGAAAATATCGACCCCTTCCATATCCGGCGTGCAAACCAGCGCCGTGACACGGTCCTTGGTCTTGCCGGTCTTTGGATCCGTAATCGCCTGCTTCGCCATCACCGTAAACAACGCCGAAAGCGCCCCCGAAGTCGACCACTTCTTCTCGCCATTGAGGATGTAATAAGAACCGTCCTCGGACAGCTCGCACCGCGTCTCCTGCCCGCCTGCATCACAGCCAACATTCGGCTCTGAAAGACAAAACGCCGATAACGACTCGGTCGCCATCTTCGGCAGCCAGCGCTTCTTCTGCTCCTCCGATCCAAACAGCATCACCGCCTTGCAACCAATCGACTGATGCGCCGAAACAATCACCGCCGTCGAGGCACACGTCTTGCCAATCCGCTCCAGCACCCTGTTATACGACGTTACCCCCAGCCCCAGACCGCCGTACTCCTTTGGTATCGTCATCCCCAGCACACCTATCTCGAACAGCCTGTCAATCACCCGGCGCGGCGTCTCCTGCTCTTCATCGATCTGAACCGCCGGGTGCTCCTCGGTCAGGTACTGATCAAGCTTCTCCAGCAGTTCATCACACTGCTTCCGCTCCTCTGCCGTTTCTTCAGGATACGGAAAGACTATCTCTTCACGCAGCCGCCCCCAAAACATGTTCTTGACAAACCCCGTCTCCTCGGGCTCCGGCCCGAACATGACCTCGGCGTCAGCTATCATCTTTCGGTCACTCTCGGATATACTCTTCAGCTTTTTCAAATCGGCCATGATATCCTCCTCGCTCCCTTAACTCGACTGCTCCGCCGACGGCGTCCCCTCACTCAGCTTTCGCTGCTTACGCGCCTTCACAAACGACGTAATCGCTGCTCCTAAATATGCGCCGGAAAGTAAAGCCATGATCGACTGCGAAATCGCCGCCGCCGGACGAGCCACTTCACCGCCGCCAAGCATGGCCGCGAGCTTGGAGAACCCGGATACGGTTGCAATAAAGCCGACCAACGCCAGCCCGGCCGCAAGGTGCATTGCCAGCGCCCGACGTTTCTCACTGCGCGCCCACAGCCCCAGACCAAAAATGATAATTCCAAAAAAACTCGGTATCAGCGCCGTTACACTCGCCGCACCGGTAGCAAAAAAGCCAACAATCCCCAGCGCAACCAGGATAAGCCCATAAATGACGGTTGTTTTCGACATATTCATAAACTCTGCACCTTCCAAGTGTGTATGTGAGGTTAATAACTTGCTACTGCTGTAACATACCGACCAACCGAGAGTTTCTCATTCCAGTCCAATTCTGGACTAAGTCTGTCTGCGATTGGTCGAGCCGCACAACACTGAAATTTGTATTTGTGTTTGACCCCAAATGTACCATACAGTGTTATTATGAGTGGTAAATTTCCCTTCAGTTCCTGTGTCGTCATCGGCGCCGGCATCTCCGGCCTCATTGCGGCCCGCACTCTCGAATCAGCCGGTATCGATGTCGTTGTTATCGACAAAGCACGCGGAGTGGGCGGCCGCATGGCCACCCGACGCATCGACGGCGCCCGAATCGACCACGGCGCCCAGTTTTTCACCGTGCGCAACGACGCCTTCGAGGCAATGGTAACCGACTGGCTCGACAACGGCCTCATCCACGAGTGGAGCAAAGGATTCCCGATCGCCGGGAGCGAATACAAAGCCGACGGCCATTCACGCTACGTTGGCTCCGACGGCATGACAACCGTGCCCAAATACCTCGCTATCCCGCTCGACCTGCGGCTACAAACCCGAATCGAAGCCATCGTACCGGGCGACGAGCGTTGGATCCTCCGTTCGGCCTCCGACGAAGAAATCGAGGCCGAAGCCTTGATCGTGACCGTCCCAATTCCCCAGGCGCTGGCATTACTCGAAGCCGGCGAGGCCTACCTCCCCGAGGACATCATGGGCCAACTCAAAAATATCCGGTACGACCCCTGCATTGCTGTCATGGCCGTCTTCAACGAACCGGTCAACCTTCCCGAGCCCGGCGCCGTTCGCCTCGAACAAGGTCCCGTTACCTGGATCGCCGACAACAACGCCAAAGGTATCTCGCCGCACATTCACACTGTCACGATCCACACCTCCCCTCAATTCAGTCGCGAACATCTCAAAAGCGAAAACCAAAATATCATCGAACGGGTCATCGACTCCGTCCGCGAGTATCTGCCGGGTCGACCCGAAACCGTCCAGGTTCACCGCTGGCACTACAGCCAGCCAGTCGTCGCCCACCAGAAAGCGTTTCTCATGATCGATGTCCCGGCGCCGCTAGTGTTTGCCGGCGACGGCTTCGATGGTTCCAAAATCGAGGGTGCGGCCCTCTCCGGTCTGGCCGCCGCCAAAGCCCTCCTGACCAGAGCGTGAACCTCTTCCCTGGTACAATAAACAAGCACCCGTCCGTCTGGCGACGAGTATCATCGCTACTCGTCTGGCTCGGCATCGCCCTGCTGGTGATCTTTGCCTTCCTCGGCATTATCGGCGGCGGCTGGTCAAACAAACCGCCGCTGCCCGCCCCACTTGCCGATGCTCCGCGGCCACTGCTGCTTTCCCACCGAGGCGTCACCACGCAGTACCCCGAGAACTCCCTCGGCGCCATCCACGCCGCCGACAGCATTGGTTTCCCCGGGCTGGAAATAGATATCCAGTACACTCATGACAGTGCCTTCGTCGTGCTTCACGATTACGACATGAAACGCATGTTCAACTACGCCGGAATCGCCTCTGAAATGACCCTCGCACAGCTCCGCACCCTCCCCCTTCTGCACGCCGACACCGCCACCGACCAGACTGTCCCGGCTCTCACCGACGTCATCGAGCGATACTCCAACAAATTTGTCTTCTACTTCGACATGAAACGCCACGGTCACGACGGCAAAATCCCGCTGGCCGCCGATATCGCCCGCTTCATCGACAGCGCCGGAATTACAAACCGAACCATGGTCGCCTCCGCCCACGTCTGGTTTATCTGCTGGCTCGAATACAACTACCCCCAGATCGTAACCGTCCTGGAGGGAATCGACCCCGGCGCACCCTGGCTCTATACCGTTTTGCCGACCCGCTTCCGCCCGGACTTAATCGCTTCCCGCTACAACACCGTCAGCGAGGGTCTTGCCAACTGGCTGGTCGAAACCGGCCTCAACGAACGCTACGTCACCTATCACATCGAGCCCGAGGAACTCCCCGCAGCTCTCAACCGCGGACTGACCATGTTTATCATCGACTACGAGCAGCCCCTCAACCGCTGGCTGCACAATGAGTAAAATCGACCCCCGAATACAGGAGATCTTCCGCTCCCTCAAGAACTCTCCCCCATCCGACGACATCTTCAATCCCTGGTGGGAAATCGATCCCGTCAATGAAATCGGAGCCGATGGTCCCGCCATCCGCCGTCGCCAATACGGAGCCTACCTGAGCGAACGAATCGGCCGCGCGAAATACCTGCTCGTCGGCGAGGCTCCCGGCTACCAGGGTGGCCACTTCTCCGGCATCCCCATGACCTCCGAACGGATCCTCCTCGGCCACATGAGCCACAAGCACCTCCATCCCGAACGTGTCTTCACCTCGTTCAAACCCCGACGCACCAGTAAACCGGCAATCAAACTCAACGGATTCTCCGAGCCAACCGCAACCATCGTCTGGGGCCATCTGGCTGAAATGAATATAGACACCTACGAGGTCGTCATCTGGAACGGCTGCCCCTGGCACCCGTTCGATCCTCGCAAGGGCATGCTGTCCAATCGCACACCTCGTGAACCCGAAGTTCGTGCCGGCGAACCGATGCTGGCCCGGCTGCTTAAAATCATGCAGATCGAACACATCGTCGCCGTCGGCAACAAAGCCCACGGCCTTCTGAGTTTCATGGGGTACGACGTTCCCAAGGTCCGCCATCCGGCCAGCGGCGGCGTTCCCGCGTTCAAAAACCAGTTCACCACCTGGATTGATTCGCTCCGATAAAAAAGGGCCGCCCGCTTCCACGGACGGCCCGGTCTTTCTCGCACCGGCGAATTACCGCACAGTGGCCGGCGTAGTCTGACAATTCAACGGCAGACCACCCCGGAAGAGGAAGTCCACAAAATACGTCAGGTCCGAAACATTAATGCCGCCATCACCATTCACATCACCTGCTGTCTGATCCGGTGACGGTCCCCCACGGAACAGGAAGTCGACCAGATACGTGAGATCGGACACATTTGGCCCCTCACCATTCCCATCCATATCACCGCAGATAAACGCTGATTCCACTGTGATCGAGATAATTTCTTCATCGATCAAACTGCCGTCATCCGCCACGAACTGAATTCCGCTGTGCGTGCCCGTATCGCTTTCAGTCGGCGTCCACTCAACCGTGGCCGTGTACCGCAGCAACCCGGCATCCCAGCCGTTCTCGGTCAGCGTCGCACCGGACGGTAGATTCTCCGTCCAGAACATGACAATGTCGCCGTTCTGGTCGTGGGCAGCAATCTCAAACGTCAGCAGTTGTCCGGCTGCCGCTGTCTGATCCCCAATCGGGTCGAGCACCGGCGCTACATTGCCCTCGGACACACTAATAGTCACCAGCTCACTATCGGCCAGCGAACCGTCAAAGGCACTGAACAGCACATTATGATCGCCGACATCACCGGACTGCGGCGTCCAGTTAAAATCGGCCGTCCCATCGCCATTATCGGCAAACGTAGCACCCGCCGGTAACGAATCGACCAGAAGTTGCGGAACATTACCATCCGGATCGGAGCCCGTTATCGTAAGATTCAGATTATTGTCGACTACGGCGTTCTGCGCCCCTATCGGATCAAGTACCGGTGCCCGATTCACGTTGTTTACCGTGATCGCCACTATTTCCGTATCCGCCGCCAATGAATCATCCTCGGCGATAAAATACACACTGTACTCACCCGATTGCTCGAACGCCGGCGTCCAGTCAAACGTCCCGGTCCCATCACCGTTATCAGCAAACGTCGCTCCGTTCGGCAGCGAATCGGCCCGTAGCGTCGGCGTCGTCCCATCAGGATCCGTCGCACTGACCGTGAAATTCAACAGGCTGCCCTCGTCGACTGTTTTCGGACCGATCGGATCAATGATCGGCGCCGAATTTCCCGCTATCGGCGTTACCGTGACTGTCTGGCTGTTCATCATTTCCGGCGTTGATTTGCCGTTGGCCGCCCAGAGATCATACAGCGTCTGTCCCCAGTGATCGGTCACGTTCTCATCGCGGAGAAATTCAACATATTCTTTCGTTGTTGTCTGGTAATAGATCGTCACTTCAACCTCGGCAGTCGCTCCCGGAAGCAAATACTCGGTATAGTCCCAATACTGGCCATCGGCATAGGTATAGTCCACCGGCGGCGACTGGATGCTATCAAACGCGGCATTGGTGAATCCTCGCGGGGGAATACGGTTGTCACTGAAGATCGTATCGTTCAACACAAAATGGAACCCCGGCCCGGCCGAAAAACCGACCACCGGCGCGAGCGTGTTGGACAACCCCGGCTTAATCTCGTAAATCTTTACATCGGCATCGCGCGTGAGAACCGCCGTCGAAGTATCGTACGCCCCCGACTCGTACAGCAGCGTCCCCCCGGAACCATACGCCCGCACGTTTATCCAGATCCGACGGCCTTCGGGGTAACCCGACGGCAACTTGTGGCCGGTCTCGTTGGTCACTTTAACACTGCATCGGTGCTGCGAACCATCCGGCGTCACACTGACATCGAGCGACGTGGCCAACTGAAGCATCCGCCGAGCCCGGACGATCCCCGAATCAAGCGCATCGGTTGGTGTCTCGCCGGGAAAAACGTCGTCTACAATTCTCGGTATGAACGTATTGCCGCCGGTCATGTCATGAATCGCCAGATCGTCACGCAATGGCGCATCGTTCTTATCGCAACCGTGACCGGTGGTATCACGCATGTGACAGTCCTGGCAGCTGCGAACGGTATCGAGATTGCCCCCGAACTGTGGTGCGTACACGCCTTCGAGTGTGTTGTACGCCGATACCTTCCACTCCGAAAACGTCCGCTCAATCGGGAACATCGCATACGGATTGGCCGAATCCGGATGCGGCGCATCAAACGTATTCGGAACGTACTTCCCATTGGCATCCTTGCTGAACACCGGATTGCTCACGTCATGACAAGTACCGCAGAGATCCGATTCACTGTGAAACGGCGAATAGAGAAAAGCGTGGCGAGCCACTGTCTCCGCATACGGCCCGCGTTTGGGATTAGCATCGGAATCAACTACATAGCCGCCGTTGGACTCCCCCTCCGGTATCGCTGTCAATGTCGCCAGGTAAGTCTGATCAAAATTGTATGTCGTCGCTGTATAAATCGAGTCATCCGGATACGGGTTCTCACCGACATGAGCCGGCTTCACAGCACGGTGACAGAAATCGCACAAAATCGATTCGCGATCGTCTGCCGTTAACGCCGAACCGTCCGTCGGCTCCGAACGCCCTTCCAGCCAACCCTTCGGTGAATGGCACCGAATACACAGATCGCCCGATCCCGGCGCATCCTGTTCGGCAATCGTCATACAGGCGAAAAACAGCGGATCGCGCGCCGCCTGGGACATCATGCTGCCGCGCCAGTTAAAGCCCGGCTCGACCGGCTGATCGTAGCCGCCATGACAGTTTTCACAGCGATCGGGTTTTTCAAGTGTTCCGGATTGGTTCGGCTGTGAACCGGGCAGGAACATATCGTTGATTGTTGTCGGCGCCTGGGCGAAACTTCCGCTCGCCTGAGTGACAATCAGCCACAAAGCGATTGGTATCAAGCGACGCATCTGAAACCTCCGTGTGCCTGACGCCGAATACTCCCCACTGAAACCGACCCAGGCTTTTACCACCGTTACTATTGTCGGCAAGTAGACCGATAAGACTATTTACAATTTAAATAAAGCGGATATATTTAGCAATGTTTTTTCGATGGCAACCGCACAACTCTTTGCTAAGAACAGTCACCCCCTTATCTTAACTGACACACTTTTCAATCTTGACTAAAAGGTGAAGATTCTTCATTGTCCGGATAGCTGCCTGATCGAGTAGGCACGAATGAAAACTGGCAGCCTGCAGCCCCGACCGGAGTATTTCGTATATATACACGCCCGTGTGCCGGGCACCATGTTCTGGGAGATATTATGCACCGCACAATCGCTTTGTCACTGGGGATCCTGATCATTCTCGCATTACTGAATCCCCCGTCCGCACTCGCCGATGACACTCTGCATGAACTCTACACCGGCGCCGGACAAATGTTGGAGGCCGGCGAGCTTGACAGCGCCCGCGCCCTCTACCTCCGAGTCTATGACTCGGACCCACACTATAAAGACGTTCAGGAAAAACTTGCGGAAACATATAAGTTCATTGGAGTCACAGCATATGGTAGCGAGGACCTGGCCGCGGCCATTGCGGCCTGGGAAACAGCCGCCACCTTCGACCCGGACAACCAGGAGATTGCCGGCTATATCGCCCGCGCCAAGGCCGAACAGCGTGGACTTGCCCGGATCTCCGATCGCCCGGCCGATGCCGTATCACCACCATCTCCCGATACCGAGCCAACCGACAATACACTTCAGGAGATGATCGACAGTATCAGCGTTCTCGTGAAAATGTTTGAATCCAAACCCGAAGCCGACGACGTCGTCGACTGGTCTGACCGGATATCCCTGAGCGGCTTTATCGATGCTGTCCACTACGGGGACTGGAATACGAATGTGAACAGCTTCGAAGCAAGTACCGTCGAACTCGACATCGCCGCACAGCTCTCAGACAACGCCTCGGCCCGGGTCGACCTCGATTACGGACCCGGCAACCTGACCGACTACGACGTCCGGATCGAACAGGCGTATGCCTCGTTTGTTACCGGCGAATCCATCGTCTGGGATTTCACCTTCGGCCGCTTCAACGCCCCGATGGGCCTGGAATCAATCGACGCCGCCGATCGAGCCTTCTTCAGCCGCTCGGCTCTTTCCGGCGCCGCTACACCCGACAATCTGACCGGCCTGATGATAACCGCAACGCTGTCCCCCCATGTCCTGCTGTCCGCTGTCGCGGCCAATGGCTGGGACCGCAATACCGATAACAACAGCGATAAGTCCTTCGGCGGACGACTCTCCTTTATCGCCACTACCTTTGCCTCCGGTAACATCGCGGCCCTCTACGGCCCCGAACAAGACGACATCAACAGCTTCAAACGGCTCGTTATCGACGGTGACCTGGTGATCGTACCGGCGCCCGGCTGGTGGTTCGGCGCAGAGATAAACTACGGCAAGGAGACCCAAGCCGCCGGACTCGACGGCGAGGATGCCGAATGGCGCGGAACTATGCTCTCCGCAGAAACCGCCCTCTCAGAAAGCGTCAGCCTCGCTGCCCGCTTTGACTATCTTGACGATGAACATGGCTTGTTGACCGGCAACGCTACTTCTTTTTGGGCTATTGCCGTCGCCCCCTCGGTCAACCTGTTCGAATCGCTCGAGTTGCGATTCGAATGGCAAATCGAGACCGCGGATGAGCCGGTCTACCCTCAGGCCGGTAGCGACCCCAAAGATAGTCGGCACACTACTGCGCTTGAGTTGGTGGCTGTCTTCTAGACCACAGCCGGCTGTGAAATCTCCCGGTACAACTGCTCGTGAACGATCAGCGGCAAAAGGCGTTATACCACTAACAAAGGAACACTGTCGGCAGCCCGTCTTTCCACCCAATTGCCGGCCTCCCCTCAAGCCGATAGAGTAGTTCCAAAGCAAGACGGATGAGGCCTTCCCTGTCTCCTCCGCCCGAACCAGGTATGCCACGAAACACTAGCAGTAATGACGCTAATGCCTTCCGCCGCCGCACGGTAACGATGGCGTTGGCGGCCTTACTCGTCATTGTAGCCCTCTTTTTCTTGAAGAATGTCGTCGAAACACTGTTGGTAATCTTCGCCGGTGTGCTGTTTGGTGTCCTGCTCAACGCGTTTTCACAACGCCTCGCCAGTCGCTTGCATATCAGTCACGGCATCGGACTGGCAATAATCGTACCCATCGTTCTTGGGCTGCTCGTCGGACTGGGCTGGCTCCTCGGCCCCGGTATCGCCGACCAGGTCGACCAAATGAACCAGCGAATCCCCGAGGCCGTCGAGCAACTCAAACTCACCTTGAAGAAACATGAATTCGGCCGGGTCCTGGTCGAAAACATGCCCGGAACCAAAGACATCCTCCCGTTTGGTGAAAAACAACTCTTCAGCGCCCCCGAGGCCTTTTCCAGCTTCGTCGGCGCCATCCTCAACCTCCTGATCATCCTCTTTATTGGGTTTTACCTGGCTGCGAGCCCGCGTCACTACTTCGAAAACTCCCTGAAACTGATCCCCAAAAAGCATCGGGACAGAGTCGGCGAGGTGCTCCACACTATCAACGAAGTCCTCCAGCGCTGGCTGATCGGTCGAGTTGCCTCCATGATCGTAGTTGGAATCCTCACTTCAATCGGCCTCTGGCTGGCCGGCGTACCGCTGGCCATTACCCTCGGCCTCATCGCTGCCGTGCTCAGCTTTGTCCCGTTCATCGGTCCCATGGTGTCTACCATCCCGGCGATCCTGGTTGCTCTCGGCGAAGATCCAATTCTCATCCTCTATGTCTTAATCATCTTCGCCATCGTCCAAACGGTGGAAAGCTATATCGTTACCCCCCTTATCCAGAAACGGGCCGTGTCGATCCCCCCCGCCCTCCTTATCTCCTTCCAAATTCTTATGGGCGCCGTGTTTGGAGCTCTCGGCGTTTTCCTGGCCACCCCCACTGCAGTAATTGTGATTCTGGCAGTGCAGATGTTCTATATTGAGGACGTTTTAGGCGACAAAATCAGTGTTCTTGGACACCATTGAGTATCAAAACCCGGTCCGTCGGTACCCCGATTCGACCAACACTAAGAACACTATCAAGCCCGATACTTAATCACAAACATAGACATGTGACAATGTTTGTGATTACGTAATAGGTTAAACATAAACAACTTCCATAGTCACAAACAATCGCGGCACAGACCTGCTTGTGCTTTTTATCACTAAATTCATCCGATTTGCCTTGACAATTCAGCCTATTGATGGTAAATTTAATCCACAATTGATATTTTTTCGTAGTTTATGTGAATTTTTTCACATAAAATGCCGTATTAGTAAATGTAGGAAACGTTAACTGAGGATAAAAACATGGCTCTGACCAGACGAAACTTCCTCGGACTCGCCGCAGCCGGCTCTACCGCCCTGCTGACCGGAAGCAACGCTGCCGGCAGTTCCGAAGAGCCGTTCGACTGCCGCGAAAGCTACGCGGTGCTGGTCGATACTGTCAACTGCATTGGCTGCCGGAAATGCGAAGCCGCCTGTAGCCGGCAGAACAAACTGAACGCCGGGTCGGAATCCTCTTTTGAAGATAAATCAGTCCTCAACCAGCATCGCCGCCCCCACGAAGACGCCTATACTGTCGTCAACCGCTTCAGCAGTCCGGACCACCCCGACAAGTCCTGGACCATGAAAGTCCAGTGCATGCACTGTAATCAACCGGCCTGCGTCTCAGCCTGTATCGTAGGGGCGCTCACAAAAACCGAAAACGGACCGGTTGTCTACGACGCCTGGAAATGCATCGGCTGTCGTTACTGCATGATCGCCTGCCCCTTCCAGATCCCAGCCTACCAGTATCACAACGCACTGGATCCGCAGATCCGCAAATGCACATTCTGCGCCGACCGGCTCGCCGAGGGCCAGACCCCGGCCTGCGTGAGCATCTGCCCCAACGAAGCGATGATATTCGGGCAGCGTGAGCGCCTGATTGCCGCCGCCCGCGCCCGGATCAAGACTTTCCCCGACCGCTACGTGGACCATATCTACGGCGAACATGAAATCGGCGGGACCGCCTGGATGTACCTCGCCCCGATCGACTTCGCCAATACCGAACTGCCCAAACTGCCGGTGGAACCGATTCCGGAACGGACCGAGAAAATCCAGCACGGCATTTTCAAGTCCTTTGTACCACCGCTGGCCCTCTACGGCCTGCTGGGCCTGATCATGCACTCTCTGCGTGACAAACCCGAGGGCGAGGAGGTAGAATCATGAGCAGCACCCATGTCCACGAAATCCCCGTCCCGATTCGCACCAAGTTCTTCACCACCGGGACCAAAATTATCTTCGGCGTCATGCTCCTGGGTGTCGCCGCCTATATCTACCGGCTGATTGTCGGCCTGGGCGCTGCCACCAACCTCAACGATCAGTACCCCTGGGGGATCTGGATCGCTATTGATGTCGCCTCCGGCGTAGCTTTAGCCGCCGGCGGGTTCACAACCGCAGCCCTGGCTGATATCTTCCATAAAGAACGCTACCACGTCATCACCCGCCCGGCGCTGCTCACCGCCATGCTCGGCTACACCTTCGTCGTGATCGGCCTGCTGGCCGACCTCGGCCGCTACTACAATGTCTGGCACCCCATCATGCCGTCGATGTGGCAGGGCAACTCGGTTCTGTTCGAAGTCGGCCTGTGCGTGATGATCTACCTCAGCGTCCTCTACATCGAATTCCTCCCCATTATCGTCGAGAAATTCAAGGGCCACGTCAACCTGCCCAAGGGCCTTTCATTCCTCAACCGTGTTATTGAGTCATGGCTCCACACTGCGCATCAGTTCCTCGGCCGGTTCATCTCCATTTTTATCATCGCCGGCGTAGTACTCTCATGCCTCCACCAGTCCTCGCTGGGTACCCTGATGGTTATCGCCCCGACCAAACTCCACCCGCTCTGGTACACCCCCATCTCGCCCCTGCTGTTCTTGCTCTCGGCGATCGCCGTTGGATTCCCGATGGTCATATTTGAGTCGATTCTCGCCTCGAAATCATTCAAGCTCAAACCCGAAACCGGCATCCTCTCATCTATCGCCCGCTATACGCCGGTCATCCTCGGAATCTATTTTGCCATCAAGATCGGCGATATCACCCTGCGCGATGCCTGGCCGTACGTCTGGGCGTTCTCGACCGAATCAATCTTCTGGCACATCGAAATGATAGCCGGTGTTCTCCTGCCGGTCGTCATCCTCGCCAGCCCGACCCGGCGCAAATCAATCAAGTGGCTCTTCACCGGCGCCTCGCTGGTCGTCTTTGGAGTGATCCTCAACCGGATCAACGTCTTCCTGATCGGTTATGAACCACTCTATCCCAACGGCGGCTACTTCCCATCGATTTTCGAGATCGCCGTCACCCTCGGCCTCGGTGCCGGCCTGATCCTCGTCTACCGCTGGATCGTCATGACCTTCCCGATCATCTCGGTCCCGACAGACGAGTCCAAACACCCGGTCAGAACTAAACCCATCGGAAAGCCGACCTACACTGGGACCAAATAAGATGAAATACACAGCATACATATTCACGTTCGGTTTGACACTCGCGTTGAGCATGATTGGCCCGATATCCGGCTCAAGCACCCAAGACGCGATCCAGGAAGCCACCCACCTGGACTGCTCCCAATGCCACGACTGCCAAGAACCAACACCCGAAGACCCCTGCCTGAAAGCCTGCCCGACCCATTCCATGACGCGGCAGACCGCCAGCCACGGACTCACCGAGGCCCCGGATAGACTGCTGCTTGACAAGTTGGCCGAACAGTACAAGCCGGTGTCGTTTAACCATAAACTCCACGCCGAGATGGCCGAAATGGGCTCCGACTGCGCCACCTGTCACCACTACAGTCCGCCGGGACAAATCCCGCCGTGCGCCGAGTGCCACGACAGTGAGACCAACTCAACCAATCTTCGGCAGCCAAGCCTCAAAGGAGCCTATCACCGCCAGTGCCTCTCCTGCCACCGGG
The DNA here is from genome assembly GCA_964612145.1 of uncultured Ignavibacteriales bacterium. Classification (GTDB taxonomy): domain Bacteria; phylum Zixibacteria; class MSB-5A5; order GN15; family FEB-12; genus JAGNLV01. The sequence continues at coordinate 61,799 of CAZTBP010000013.1, forward strand.
AATGGAGCCATGACACCAAGTGCGTCGTCTGCCACCTCCCCGCCGACTTAGCGTCTGCCTCCGCCCAGGACTACGACACCACCGACATCATAGGCGTGCCGCACCCGGTCATCCAGGAACCGACCAAAAAGGTCTACCGCACTCCCTACGAACAGGCCCCGATCGTCACCTTCTACCATGAAGAACATATCCACCTCTTTGATTTAACCTGCGCCAACTGCCATAAGCAGGAGAATTGCAGCTACTGCCACGACCTGCAGAGAGAATCGCGTACGTCCAAAACGCAGGAAGAAATCCACGCCATGTGCGACGGCTGCCACGAAACCGACAACTGCGCCAAATGTCATGACACCAAGCAACGTCCCGGCTTCACCCACTCTGCCTCAGCCTGGACCAAAACCGAGTACCACCAAGACCTCCCCTGCAGAGGCTGCCACCCGACCGGGAAAAAGATCGGGCATATCGACGGCAACTGCGCCTCCTGCCACGCCGGCTGGAATCCCGACAACTTCAATCACGCCGTGACCGGATTCCAGCTCGATGAATACCACGTCGAGTTCGACTGCGAGTATTGCCATACAAACCTCGCTTTCACCGAAACACCCGACTGCTCCAACTGCCACGACGACGAGCGGACTCACGAGGACGCTCCTCCGGGATACGAAATCGAACCGCTGCAGGCTCACTCAAATTAGCACACGCGTTTCCTACAACGTGCGCTTGGCGGGCCCCTCGAGACTACCCGAGGGGCCCTTCTCTTTTCAGGCGTGAACTTCCCGACGCAAATTCCTGTTCCGATTGCCAAAGGAGGCCGTGCCAGATGAAACGGAAAAAAATCGAACCCGGCTCGGGACAGGAATCAGTGTGGGATTACCCCCGTCCCCCAGCCCTCGAAGACACCGGCAGGAACATTAGGATCATATTCAACGGCGTCACCATCGCCCGGACCAATCGGGCCAAACGAGTACTCGAGACCAGCCACCCGCCCGTCTATTACATTCCCCCACAGGATATCGCGTCCAATGTCCTGGAAGCCGTTCCCGGAACCTCCTGGTGCGAATGGAAAGGCAAGGCTCGCTACTTCAATGTTCGCGTCGGCAACTCCGTCGCCGAGCGGGCCGCCTGGTCATACCCGTCGCCCAGCGAACGCTTCGCTTTACTGCGCGACTCTATCGCCTTTTATCCGAGCTGCATGGATGCCTGTTATGTCGACAGCGAACAGGTCCGGGCCCAGGACGGCGATTTCTACGGCGGCTGGATCACCTCGGACATTGTCGGACCGTTCAAAGGTGGCCCGGACACCCTCGGCTGGTAAGATCGTAGCGCCTCGCCATAGGAAAGGCCCGCTCGCGACTGCGAACAGGCCTTTCTCTATTAAATCACGATAGCTCCTTACGGACACGGTACCGGCGGCGGACCACCCCTGAAGAGATAGTCGACCAGCGCCGTCAGATCTGAGACATTGACCGTCCCATCACCGTTGACGTCCGCTTCCGGCAGACACGGTGGTGTCGGACCGCCTCGGAAGAGGTAATCGACCAGATTTGTAAGATCAGAGACGTTAAGTGTCCCGTCATGATTAGCGTCTCCCCGCAGTACACAGCAGGAGGCCCGTGGCACATGCACCAAATACCCATACCCGTTCGTTTCACTGCTGTGAGCTTCGGCCGAATCGACCATGCCGTTAGTCGGATCACTGGTACCACTATTCGTCGTCACCCAGCGATCCCAGACATCCGGACTCGCATTATCAAACTGGAACCGGAATGGACTGAAAATAGCGTTCGTGCAGGTCGGATCCCACCACGAGACATACCAGTCCGTGCCAACCTTATGGACCGCATGTGTCCAGCCGACCGGCTCAACCCAGTTACTATAATTGCCGGCAATACTGTCATGCGTGCGAACGTGGAAATCACACCGTCCCGTACCACCGCCCGGCGTCACATCATACCAGTACGTCGGCGGATGCGTAGGATTAGTTCCGCCCTGCGGCTCACATTCAACCTTATCAGCCGTGTCCGGGCATATCACCAGGGCCGCCTCGATCACCGGGTATACAACTCCGCCGCCCCACGGCGCGTAGTCGGTACCCCGGTTCATCCCGAGGAAATTGCCGAGGATATTCGCATTGTACGGGTAATTGATCACCTCCACCGGACCGGTCATACCCGGCAGCGTCATCACCTGGCACTGATACGGATCGTGCTGGATCTGACCATGCGGACCGGAAATGTTGTTCGCATCGTTGTGCAGCGTCGGGCCGTGCGCCGTTCCCGCCGGCGGCTCACCCTCGAGCGCATCAAGCCACGGATCCGAAACACAAATCTGACGCAGTTGCGGGTCGGTACACACCCCGGCCACCGTTACATAGTGACTGCCGATCCAGCTTACCGGATCAGCCCCGGCATCCTCGAAGAAACTGATCAACAGGATAACATCCTGGCTCTCGAAAACCTGATCCCGAATGTACTCATACGTCGGTCCGCTTACCAGCGTGTCCTGAAAGTGCCCGCTTAGCCCAACCGTGCTAAGATAATTCCTGAAACCCAGCTGCATATTACTAATCAACGTACCCCAGTGAGGACTGTCCGTATTCAAATAAGTCAGCGCCAGGTCCGTCACGAACGGCGGCACGTTCAGCGTATCATGATCGTCGTACGTCCCCAGACCGGCATACGCCGACAACAAACGATAACCGTCGTTTGGCGGCGGCGATGCCGCACTCGGCTGGAACGGCCGTGGATCAACCGGATTCGGCTCAAACTTGGAATCAAACCACCAGATACAATTCGCCAGCGCACACGGACCGTCCCACGACCAGGCCAACGTCTGCGGATTCACCCAGGCAGCGTCCTGCTTCATATCAAAGTCAGGCATCCCCTGCGGCGAGTAATCCGGATACGGCAGCTTGTAGAAGTCACAGGTGTCGCCCAGCTCGCCTGGATCACCCGTAATCACAAACGACAAATCAAGCGACCCCATACAAGTGTGGTCGATGAAGTTGGGCCCACCCTGTGGTATCTCGAAATTGAACCCGCGGACATCAACGGAGATCCACTCCGGATTGTAGTCTGGAAGTTCGAAGTCAAAGACGTAGTGCCCCTCGATTTCCTCCCCCGACAGTACAATATGCCGTCCGATAAAAGCCGCTTCATCCACCCCAGGCAAAGGCGGGTCGACATTGCCCTCCAGCGACCAGGCGTCGGTCGACCAGTTAATCGCAACCTCAACGAAATTGGGCGCAAGTGGATCCAGTTTGAATACGTCGAACTCAAGATGGAACTCTTTCTTCCGCTCTGGATCATACGGATGATCATAGAACCAGATACTCCACCAGCCCGACGGATACTCGTACCAGCCCTGGCCATACGGATTGGTTCCGCCGCCCCCGAGGAAAGTTCCCGACGGATCAAAAGCGACATAGAACTCGTTGTGCAGCGGCATCTCCGGCTCCCAGAGGTCGACCCAGCTCAGAGCGCCCCACTCAGCCCACACCGCATCGTCATTCCAGTGATCCAGCGTCGATTTCCAGCCCCACTGCGTGTTGACCGGGTCCACCAAAATCGCCGAGATGTTCAGCCAGTAAATCGTCCCGGCCTCCTGCCAGAACCACAGTTCCTCAGGCAAAAAGACATTGTACTGGAAATACGCCTGGTGATCGTCGAAAATCACTTCTCCGGTCAACGGATCATACCAGCCCTCCATCGACGGCGGATCGATTGGAACCGCTGCAAACTCAGTGATCTCCTGCTCCCACAGGGTCGCTCCGGGCATACTGTACCCGGTCGGACTCTGCTCAGCCGGGATATCCTCATGAATACTCAAGACAAACGACTGGATCTGCCCTTCGACCCCATGTTTCCAGGATCCCCAGAAGTGTATATCCTTCACCCAGCCCGTCTCACTGCACTGCCAGTCATCGGCTAAAATCAGCGGCTGAGTGGCATTCACATCCCACCCAGCCTCATCAGGAAGCTGGGGGAAATGCATTTTGTGACCATCTCCGGGCACCCAGTCTGCCAAAATCGGAGCGACAAACCACCCCGCAGCAGCCAGGCACACGACAGTCAACCCAATACTAAATCGTTTGGCCATACTTCACCTTTCGACTAATTAGATTTTATGGTTTTACTTCTTCGAATAACACCGACTAATGTATTACCCCGCGACGGGCCTGCATCCGCCGCGATTCAGCTGCGCTCGAAGGGGAGAAAGCAATGATGATGCGTAGAAGGTATCGTGGTGAACTTACTCTATTAAACTACTTGCTCGGTTCTAGACTGTCAAGTCAAATTTATTGCGAAATTGCATAGAAGCACAGTTGACAACACCTCGGCTGCCCCGATAAACATATCCGCCTGCTCCATTCCCCCGACAACCGACAGTCACAGGTCAAAATTGTCTATATTTGACCACCGTCGCCCCGACGGAATTTCTCAAGTTCACCCGCTCGACAGCCGATGTCATCCATAGGAAATATATAACCCGAAGGATTTATCGTGAGCGGACTAATTGTACTCGTCGCCGCCTCCATCGGCGGATGGAGCGGATGGATGATCGGCGACCTCTTTCACATTGTTGCAGCCTACATTATCGGCCTGATCGGGTCCGCCGCAGGCGTCTTCTTCGCCCGAAAGTTCATCCACGACTACATGCCATAAAAAAGCCGACAGCCTCTCCAGCCGCCGGCCCTAAACATCCGATCACCCCAATCTACAAATCCCTGATCGCCTTCTCATATGGCGTGAAACCCGGCACACCCCTGTGCAGCGCGGCATCAGGATTATGAAACGCCGGATTCTCGTGAACTACCTGCATCAGCTTATCCCGCTCTGCCGGAGCCGCCAGCTGAGCTATCCCCACCGCCCGCTCTCCCAGACTCAACCCCCTCGGGTCCAGCGCACCGTATTCGGTGACCAGTATCACCTGATCGGCCGGAATCGCCGTCGTGGTAATACCCGCCGGACAGAGATCGCAAATCTTGGAGATACCGTCGCTGGTCGATGACTTCAGGGCGATTATAGCCACCCCGCCCTCGGAGTACTGCGCCCCGCGAATAAAGTCGGCCTGCCCACCAACACCACTGTAAATCTTCCGCGCATCGAGCGAATCAGCCCAGATATTCCCGTGCAAATCTACACCGATAGCACTGTTGATAGTCACCATCCGAGGCTGATCGGCAATTTGGAACACGTTGTTCGTGTAGTCGCTCGGACGGCTCTGCACCGCACTATTGTAATGCAGCCAGTCATACTGCTCGGCATCTTCAGCCAGGAATATCGACGAAACCGCGAAATTGATCCTCGGCTTCCAGCGATTACTGATCACCCCCTTCCGAATGAGCTTGATCATCGCCCCGGCCAGCAATTCCGTGTGAATCGCCAGATCCTTCACCCCCTTCTTGATGATCGCGTCGGTCACCGCCTCCGGAACCTCCCCGATACCATATTGCAGCGTACTGCCTGGCTCCGACCCGGAACCGTCATGAATATACTTCGCCGCAATAATTTCCCCGATCCGCCGCGCCCGGTCATCCGGCTGACGGACCGGACTGTGCGGAAGATCATAATCCGACTCAATAATGTAATCGATATAATCTTCCGGAATCGTCGTGCCCATCACAAACGGCATCTTGTTGTTTTTCTCGGCAATCACCACCCCACCCTGGCGCCTGACTGATCGAATCGCCGCCAGCAACCCTTCAACCGTCGTCCCTAAACTGTAATATCCGCCGTTATCCGGCCCCGCGACCGAGATAAATACCACATTCGGACGGATAAAATCCAGCAACTGCCGGGGAATCTCCCCAAGATGAATTGGATGATACTTCCCCCAACCCTTGTTGATAGGTTCCTGGGTCAGCCGTGAATTGAAAATCACCCGGTGCGTAAGCGTCCGGCACCGCTCCTCAGACACCAGACTTTCAATCCGGTCCCCCAGCAGCAGCACACTGTACAGGTCGACATCCTTGATCGACAAATCGTCACCAAGCTGCCCAAGCAGCACCTGCGGCGTCGCGGCATTACCGGCCGTGTAAATCACACTGCCGGGCTTAATTATCGATGAGTTGACAGCATCGTCAACATTTCTGATCTCTTGCATATCTTTCCGGTTTCTCGTTACTGGCTAAATCACAACCGCTTCTGTATCATATTATCGGCAAATCGCCATCAAAGCTTGTGAAAAATAACACAAACTCAGCCGGACCGCCAGCACTTTTCTCATTGTAAATGAGGATTCACGAAACCTGCGCTTACACCAATCAAATCACAAACAACTCGGCGCCGCCCCACACCGGAACAGATAGTCGATAAGGACCGTCAAATCCGACACGTTCACCCCGCCATCCCCATTCAGATCTGCGACACCCGCCGACATCGGCGCCAGCCTCAATAGCATTCACTATCTGCGGGCGCCGGGACCGGTAATATTTACGATATACAGTATTGAAGTACCGTCGACATTAGTGAGCACGTGAAGCCGCCTGCCGTTGGGAGCGATTCCGCGTGTCCAGTCACCGGGAATACCGATCACCGCCGGCGACTGCGGCGACTGCGGGTTTGAAATGTCAAAAACCTCCAGCCCGTCCGAAACTGCAGCATAAACATAATTCCCCTGCGTTTCCACTTCGATATAGCCCGACCGAAGCAAACGGTCGATTTCGGTCACGACCGGCCGGGCCGCCAACCATGACACACCAAGTATGACAACACTGCCCGCTGGTGCGATTATCTTTTCCACTGTAACCTCCCACGTCTGGCATCGCCTGGCTTCTGAACCGGCAACAAGATAACTCCTCTTCCGTCCTGCTCTTACCTAAAAATAACCCTTCCTGCCCTTTATCCAGGCCCTTTTCTAAATTCAGAACTCCATCGATTAAAAAAGGCCCGCCGCATAAACGCGACAGGCCTTCATCTGAAAAATACGTGGAATAACTACCGACAGGGCGGCGGCGGCGGACCTCCGTTAAACAGATGGTCCACCAGGTACGTGAGGTCGCTCACATTGGTCGCACCGTCACCGTTCACATCGCCCTCCTCCGGACAAACCGGCGGCGGACCGCCCCGGAAAAGGAAGTCAACCATATACGTCAGGTCGGAAACATTCACCGAACCATCGCGGTTGGCGTCACCGCGCACCTCGCAGCACGGGCACACGATATAGGCATACTCCACTACCGTGAATGTATCGACCGGTGTACAATTCGGATCACCACCGTTAAGGCCGTTGCCGAAATTCGACAAGACACCGGCAACCGGATAACTTGGGGCAAATTCAATCGGCCCGCCCTGATTGAGACACGGGATACTCCCTCTATTCAACGGCAGCGGATCATGCTGTATCTGCCCGTGGGGACCGCTGATATTATCGGCATCATTGTGCACCGTGGGACCATGCGCACTGCCCGCCGGTGGCTCGCCCTCAAGCTGGTCGAGATACGGATCCGAGATGCAGATCTTCGCCTGCGTCGTGCATACTCCGGCCGCCGTCACATAGTGCCCCCCGAGCCGACAGCAGGTGCCGTCATCGAGTTCGGTATAAAAGCCAAGAAGCATGATCACGTTGCAGCTCTCGACAATAGAATCTCGGAGCGTGGGATAAAGCGGCCATGACACCAGCGTATCAATATAGTCCCGACTATAACCGCGAGCATTGATATAGTCACGAGTACCGGCCACCACACTGTCTATCGGCGTCCCCGGACCAACGCCCAAAACATCCGTGCTCATGCGACTGGCCAATTCGGTTATCAGCGGCGGCACATTGAGTGTGTCATGATCGTCCCACAACCCGTACCCCGTCACTAGTCGATAATTGTCATTCGGCACCGCCACCCCAAACGGCCGCGGATCAACCGGGTTTAACTCATACCGCGAGTCAAACCACCAGAGACAATTCGCCACTGCCGTCGGACCGTCCCAACTGAAATTACCGTTCAGGTCGATCCAAACCGGGTTCTGCTTCTGGTCGAAATCCGGCATTCCCTGCGGCGCGTAGTCTCGATACTGCGCTTTGTAAAACTCGCACGTATCAGGCTGCCCAACTCCGGCACAGCAGTGTGTGAGGTGACCATCCCAGTTAAGTGAATCGGCAAGCCCTATCACACCGTCGCAATCATAATCAGCACACGACTGCGGCGCCTGCCAGTCAGCCGCCTCAACACACAAATTGCCGTCGGTATCATAGAACTTTGCCTCCAGCGTAATACACGTTGTTACCACGCCCGCAAAATCTGTTATATACAACTCCGGCGTGCACGACGAACACGAATTGCCGGCATGAATCTCAAAGAAATGCTCGCCGGTCGCCGGATCGCACGCTGTCGGGAATACCATCGGCCAGTTTGGATGCTTATTCGGGCACGGCACCGCATCCGAACACAGGCTGAAGTCCAGCCACGTCCCCAGCGTATCACATACCGGGTTACCGCAACTGTCCTTCAACGTCGCCACCCACGTCACGTCACCTTCAGGACAGATGTTCATACATGTCGTGGACACCGTCACACTGTCGCAAAACGGACCGTTCCCGTTGCACGGCCCCGCACAGCAGTGGGTCAGGTGACTTGCCTGAAACGCCTGATCAGCAATATCTGTTGTTCCGTCACAATTGTAATCCGCACACGGCCCCGGGGTCCAGTCCAGCGAATCCACACAGAAATTCAGGTTCTGATCCAGGAAGTACGTCGGAATAACCCTACAGAACTGCCCGTCGACAAACAGATCCGACGTACACGGCGTCTCGCACGGCAACGAGCCCGCCGCCACCGAGAAGAAATGATCACCCGTGGCCGGATGACACGAATCCGGAAATATGATCGGCCAGGCCGGCTCACTCGGACACGGGTCCGCTAATGGATCGCACCGACTCAGATCCAGCCAGGCATTCGAATCACACACCGGATCCCCACATTGATCGAGAATATTAACCTTGAACACAATATCATCGCTGGGACACACCACCAGGCACGGATCCGCTGTCGTACTGTCACACCACGGCTGACCCGACACACAGCCGCACGGCTGGTTCGGACACGCCCCCTGGAACGCCACCTTGTTCGACGACGGATACGGCGGATGCGCATGCACCGTGTCACAACGCTCCGGCGCATCGATCACGCCAAAAGCATCGTAAACATAATTCAGACCCTCCACATCATCCGGCTGTAGTGTCCGACGGAATTCGCACGGACTTAATGTCGACTTCATAACCGGCGACGGTAAAATGACAGTCGTGTCATCCTCGTGCCCCAACGACACCCAGTGGCCGAATTCATGCAAAAGCACACTCTCCATGTCGTAGCAGCCAGCCCCGCAGGAAAGCGTGTCGTTGTCCTCATGCCAGAGGTCAGTGTTCGAAACGCAAATATCCGCCTCAATAATACAGCACTCCTGTCCCGGCTGGTTAACCGACACGATCGTCGCAGCTGCCAGCACACCAGCCGGCATCTGGCAGTTCTTCGCCACACCAACAGTGTTCTGGCCGTCAACCAGCGTCGAGCAGATGCCCTGCGCATCCGGCGTGCAGGGCGTTGCGCTGGTGTTGCCGGAGTAGACCAACTCAAATGCCGTGGACTGACTATTCCAACTGGCAGCCGCCGCCACAACAGCATCAACAAATGTATTGCCGGGACCGGCAGCCGTACAAAGACTATCCGGCTCGGCCGGATTGATACAGAACTGAATCCGCTCACAGCACCATGCCTTGCCCCGATAATCAAACGCCGTCGCAGACTGCGCCAAAAGAAGAACCATCGCCATCGAAAGTAACTGTAATGTCTTTCGCATAACCCCCTCCTACTCTTCCTGTCGAACCGCTTCGCGGATCGACTCAACAAAGACACTCACCGGCTGGCTCTTTTCCAGGACCTGATCATTCTCAACTGAATACTTTCCCATTTCCCACGATGTCACCCGATAGGTGCCGTCACTCTGGTCCAGAAATACGATTACCTCCTGACCGGTAGAAAATGTCGGCGCGTGCTCCACCCAGATATTGGTGTCACCCACCGTACCTCCGGGCGTCGAGACCGTTACTTCCGTGGTCGTGTTCAACCCCCCTTTGTAAATGTCAGCAATCTCAATCGTGACGGTAGTCGAGATAAACGTGCGATCACCATTCCACGCTGACTCCTGCGACACCACCGTGCCGCGCACAATGTCCGTGGAATTGGCCGTCAACTGATCCACTGATTGCGGTATTATCACCGCCATAACAGCCGAACCAACCAGAAATGCCAGCAGACAGACCAGCCCCGGCATCATTCGAAACTGAACCCTACTCATACATAGGCCTCCGTGACTAAAACGTGCGTTCACTGTTCGGTGTACCGAACCGCTTGCTCTTCACAAAATGGTTATTGGCGTATTAACTCGGCAGTAGCATAAACCCTGAGCCGTCGAAGGAGCCGGAGGAAAATCGATGACGATTGTAAACTACGGCGGAAATAATCGGGCTTTCACCATTAATAAGATAATGTCGATTGACTTTGTCAATAATTAATAAGCCGGCCCCCACTCCCACTCCCCCCACAAAAAAGGCCCGCCGCATAAACGCGACAGGCCTGAAATTGCTCCTGCGAGGTCTTTTCTGGTGTCATGCACCGTCGGGTGCGTGACCTACTTGATCTTGCACGTCGACAAACCACGCTTCTCGAGATACTGCTGATGATACTCCTCCGCCTTCCAGAATGTCGGCGCCGCCTCAATACTCGTCGCTATCGGCTTGCCGTACTCGCCGCTTTGGTCAAGCTTCTCCAGCGAGTTCTTTGCCGCTGCTTCCTGCTCCGGCGTCGTGAAGAAAATCACCGAGCGATACTGGTATCCCACATCCGGTCCCTGACGGTTCACCTGTGTCGGATCGTGATTCGTCCAGAACACTTTCAGCAACTCATCGTAGCTCACTTCCGACGGATCATACTCAACTTTGACAACCTCGGCATGCCCGGTCTTGTCGCGGCATACCTCTTCATAGGTCGGCTTGTCGATGTTACCGCCGGCATATCCGACCGCCGTCGCCTTCACCCCTTCTACCTGGCGGAAGGCCGCTTCCACTCCCCAGAAACATCCCGCACCGAATATCGCTGTTGCCATTTCACTATTCTCCTGTTGAACTTGTTCCGTTTCGGTATTGTCGGCCGCCTGGGCCATGTCTTGGCGCATCATCGACACGGCCAGAATCGAGACCGCCAGCAGCACTGCCGCGACTCCGATATAGCCTGTTTTGGTCCATATAGAATTCATTTTTCTACCTCCACCCCTTAAACGCACAGAGTGGTCGATAGTGCCTGTCTGGATGTTGAAAAATTGACCGGATTTATCGCTCGTCAGACAAATCCATCGCCATCACAATCGAATGACGCTGGTACGGCAGCGGCCCGATCTCTTCCGGAGCCGCCTCAGCAAACCCCATCCCACGATACAAATGGTTGGCCGCCTCGAGTTTCGGACTGGTCGCCAGCACCAGTTCCTTCGCCCCGAGCTCCCGCGCCTTCTTGATCGAGGCCTCGACTAACTTCCGCCCGATACAGCGCCCCTGATGCTTCTCCGTCACCCCCATCTTCGCCAGCTCATACTTGCGGTCTGTGTGCTTGAGCAGCGCGCAGGTCCCCACCACCTCTTTGCCAATCAGCGCGAACAAAATCGCCCCGCCCCGCTTGATCACCTCCCGCTCAGGATCTGACAGGACGATCCGGTCATACGGCTCCACCGTGAAATACCTCTCCAGCCATTCGTAGTTGAGCTCCCGAAACCGCTCCCGATACTTCGGCTTGTACTCGATTATGACCACCTCGTCCGACATCTCACCCGCAGCGCATCACCGCTACTTCTTTTTCCCCTTTGTGCCGGCCGACTTTTTCTTCGCACCAGCCTTCTTCTTCGCACCAGCCTTCTTTTTCACGGCGACTTTCTTTTTTTTCTTCGGACGGCTATCCTTCAAAATCGTCCCGCGACACTTCTTCGCCCCGCAGTGACAGGGGTACTTGTTGATCAGCGCCTGGGTCAGCGGCTCATCGAGATCGTACTGGTAGTCGTAGGCCAGCTCCTCCCCCGGTTTGATCGTCCGCCTGGCAAAAATAAAAATGCGCCCGTCCTCGTCGATCGCCTCGCAGTTCGGGTCGCAGCAGTGGTTGATGTATTTGGCTTCATTCCCGTTGACGGCGGCATCGATTGTCACGTCGTCGTCAATCTCGAACAAAAACGTATGATGCCGATCCATCGAGTCGTCGTCGTACCGACGGTCCACTTCCTCCTGCGATATCCGCTCCCCGACATACTCTATAATTCGTTTGCCTTTGGGGATCTTCTTAAGGGCAAACACGCCCTTGCCCTGAATACCGGAGTTGCGGACTTCGATCCATTCCATCGGGTTGTATTTCTTTTTCGCCATCTGTCCTCTCGATTGGGTGGTTGCTGGCCGAAAACCTCTATCATTGATTATTATAACACGACGCTGCACAACCGGTTTCCGGCCGATTATTCCAGCGCAGAAGATACGTTGGTGAGGCCAAAAGTCCAGCCGAAAATCCGGGCGCAGTATCGGTCCCAGACGGACCGCTTTAGCCGAATCTGCCAAGAACTGAGGAACCGCACCTTCCGGAAACGAATCATGATTCCTTTTCATTGAAATCTACATACGGGCCGGCAACATCTCCCTCATACCCTCTATCGCCGCTCTTTCTATTTTGCTGAAATAAGTTGCCCCCTCATTCCAAATTCTTCAGCCCCGCAATATTATCCGCCTTCCCCGCCACCACCAGGATATCCGTTGGATGAATAATGTAATCCGCCTGCGGAATCGCCTCGATCACCCGGCTGGACTTACTCAAATCCTTAATCGACAACACATCTACTCCGTACCGGCTGCGAATCGCCAGATCCCGAAGCGACTTGCCGACAAACGCCGACGGCGCCGGCACCTCGCTGATCACATACCCTTCCAAAAACCGAATGTCATTTTCAAGATTCGACATCGCAATCCGGTCCGCCAGCCCCGACGTAATATCGATATGCTCCATCTCCTCGTCGTACGCTTCGACAATATCCTGCAGCCAGATCAACCCGATCTGCTTGTGCTCATCCTCGACATCAACCACCGGCAGGCAGTCATACCCGGTCCGCTTCATCTTCTTGAGAACCGTGCTCGCGTTTTCATCCAGATCGACCAGTTGAATCTTCGTGTCCGCAATATCCCCCGCCACAATCACCCAGCGCAGTGTATCCTTCTCGAACACCACGTCTTTAATATCGTGAATCGTGATAATCCCCTTGAAATGCCCCGTCTTGATATCATGCACCGAAATATACGGCAGCTCCCGTGAAATAAGCGTCGTCACAATATCATCAAACGGCTTGTTCTCCGGAATGCTCACGAAATCCCGCGAGTAAAGATCCTTTACAAACAGGTTCTTCATCACGTTTACCTCGGCCCGGTTCCGCACATTGATATTGCGCGCCAGCAGCTTCAGCGTATAAATCGACTCCCGCGAGAACTTCGATGATACAATCGTCCCGATAATACACACCAGCATCAACGGCAGAATGATCGAGGTCTCTTTGGTCAGCTCAAAAATCGTAATGATAGCCGTGATCGGCGCCCGTGTCGTCCCGGCCACCAATCCGCCCATCCCGATCAGCGCATAGGTTCCCGGCGTGGCCGAGATATCCGGGAAATACAGATTCACGAAGTACCCGAAAAACGCCCCCAACATCGCCCCGATAAACAACGATGGCGCAAAAATACCCCCCGATCCGCCTGATCCGAGCGTCATCGAGGTCGCCACAATCTTGACAAACACCAACAGCAGCGCCATCACCCAGAACGTCTGATCCGCCAGCAACTCCCCGACAAACCCGGCCCCCAGACCCAGGTACGGAATAGTCCCCTCATTCAGCGCCATATTGACCGAATCGTACCCGACCCCCATAATCTGCGGAAAAAACAGCGCAATCACACCGATCGTCAACCCGCCGAATGTCGCCTTCAACCATTCCGGCATCCTGATTCTTTTTTCCCACACATCATTGATCGAGTAAACCGACTTGATAAACAGGTACGACACGACCCCGCTCAGCACCCCCAGCACCAGGTAGAAATCGACCTCCCAGAAACTCTGCAGCGAAGGATCCCCGATTACCATGATCGCCGGAAAATCCCCCTCGAACGCGTGCGAAATGACCGTCGCCATCACCGATGAAATAACGATCGGCGAGAACTGCGCCACAGCGTAATCCATCAGGATAATCTCCACCGCAAACAGCGCCCCCGCCACCGGCGCATTAAACGCCGCCGCAATTCCGGCCGCCGCCCCGCACCCGACCAGCGTCTTCATCCGCTTCGACGATATCTGGAAAAACTGCCCCACCAGCGACCCGATACTTGCCCCGATCTGCACAATCGGCCCCTCTCGCCCGACCGAACCGCCGGTCCCTATCGTGATCGTCGAGACAATCGTCTTCAGAAACGCCACCCTCGGCCGAATCCGCCCCCCTTTGACCAGCACCGACTGCATCACTTCCGGCACTCCGGTCCCTTTGGCCTCCGGCGCAAAAAAGTAAATAATCGGCCCGACAATCAACCCGCCCAAAGCCGGAATCACCAGCTTCAAGTACCACGGCGTGGCGGCCATATTTTCAAGCAGCGTCCCCTCACCAGCAAAGAACACCGCCGAGATCTCCCGGATCAGCGCCCGCACCCCGACCGCACCCAGGCCGCCTAACGTCCCGATAATCAGCGCGAGCACAATCATAAACAAGTGCTCGGTCATCGCTATACGCTGGAAAAACCGCGTCGTCTTGCCGGAGGCCCTCTTGTAGATGCGCCGCGACGAGGATTCGTGGCCTCGATGTGAGCCCGGGGTCGGACGGAACCGGGAGAGCTTGTCGTTGTCGATATGTTCGTCGTTATCCATTAGCCACCTGCTCGAAATTCAGCCGGGTCAGGTGATAGGATAACCCGCTTCAACGTCAAGAGCAAGGCGGCGTTGATTACAAAATCTTCCACGAAAACATCACCGCACACGACCGCGCCCGGCTCTCCTGATACCCCACCCTATATCCCCGACACTGTCAACGGCATACGCGACCGGTACCGCCCCCTCCTCATCAGACTCCGTGGCTGGACCCGCGCACTCCCCTGTCACCGCGCTCTAATCCATCGAGATGCATCAATGTTAGCGAGTTGGTAAGAGTCAGCTGCCAAAAAATGAGGCGTTACTGATGAAGTACTCTATAATCCAAAAATCCCCTGACCGCGAACCCCCCGGACACAAAATAAGCGGAGGAGGTAGGATTCGAACCCACGGTACCTTGCGGTACAACGGTTTTCAAGACCGCCGCTTTCGACCACTCAGCCACTCCTCCGGCAAAGAGCAACAACTATCCGACACCACCGGAACTTCTCCTTACGCCGTAATCCCAACCAACCGTCCCGGCAGCGCCCCAAAGATCGTACATCACCTCTCCTGCGTCAACCCCCCTTCAACCAAACCGTAAAAAAAGCGGGCGACCCTGGGGCGCCCGCTCTATCATCATGGTCATGTCACCACACCCTCGGGCCACAGGTCGGCCTCCCATATGACGTGGTAAACGCCTGCAATCACTGTATCGGGACAACTCCGCACGGGCCGGTGACCGACCAGATGGCATGACCGTTGTTAAACTGGATTGTCAATGTGCCGTCGCCGTCGTTGGCAACCGCCGTGACTGTCCAGTCACCATTGGCATTGTAGTAGGGCTCGCTCATTCCCAGACAGCCGATATCAAGCGAACCGGTAATCGTTGTCGTTCCAGAGGTTGGACACGCCGGATTGCCGGGTTCATAGATGAAATTCACGGCCTGTGAATTGATAACTTCCACTCTACACGGTTCTCCTCCGCTGAGTTCGAAACCGATATAGACGCTATCATCTATCGATCCATACGCATGAGCCATCTTCACGCCACCCTCATCGACCGCCCGAAAGTCTAGCTGATGGTGCAACTGCCCCTGGTCTCCGCCAGATGTCGAAAACTCACCATGCATCCGAATATCCAGCCCGCTAAGACTGTCCATGTCCGCTGGCTGCATCACAATCACCCCGTTTTCATAAATTGTTATAGAGTCCACACCCAAAATGTCGATGGAATCTCCATCCATGAAAAGAGTGACATTAAAATCAAACGAGTGCCAGCCGCCGGCATAGGTATGGCCGGAGAAGTTGTTAATGCGAATGGAATCTACTTCGGATGAAGCCGCCTTGGAGTTGGAAAACCATTCCGCCAAAAGCCCCTCACTAATCGGCAGGTCCACTCGGTAGACATCGAGCACGCTCGAAAATACCTCCTGCACGAAAAGCGAATCCTCCGTGGACAGCGCAGTCGGGTCCGGACCGCACCAGTCCGTATACGACCAGGTCGTGTTATTGTAGGTTGCTGTCACGGTCATCATGCCGTCGCCGAACGTATACGAAGCTGACAGCGGACCGTTTAGTGCCATACTGTCGGGAGCAACGCCATCCGGACAATCGTACGAGAAAATCATCCCCATCGACATACTTCCCTGGCTCGGACAGTCGTCGGTGAGACCCCAGAGAATGTCATACGACAGTACGAGGTTGGTGAAGCTCATCGAGAACGTGCCATTCATATCACATTCATCCTGAGTATCAGCCGCTTCAGTGAATTCGCCAAATGACGGTCCACTGAGAGAGAACTCATTCTCGACAAACGGACCCGTCATAACGAAGGCAGCGGTATCGTAAATTACCGGCCCGTCGAAATCAATGATCTCAAAAATCGAGCGCAATTCTATTGCAACCGGGTCACCCTCATTCGGCGGCACTGCCAAAAACGCACCGGTGGAATCGGCCATCCGGATCGAATCGGTTCCGACCACCCGCATCGAGTCAGCGACGATCTGCTTGGTCTCTTCCAGGCTCTCATAGACCATCGCCGTCACGGTAAACTCGTGCCACCCGCTCGCAGCATTGTACGCATGGTCATAGCTGGAGACATTCACCCACCGCCCCATGCCCTGCTGTGGGGCCTTTAACGGATTCAAGTGACGAATCAATTCCATACCGGTCGCCAGTACATTTAAATTCATTTCAGCGGCGTTATCGGTCATCATCATGATGCCCTCGAATGCCGGATCATCCAGTTCCCCGGTCACGGGACCGGACCCATCATCGTTGTCATCGTCACATCCTGTTACACAGACCAGGAAGCAGACCAGAACACCCAATACCAGTAATGCTTTCCATGATTTCATCAATAGACTCTCCCTTAGAAAATCGGTTCAAAGTTACAAAACTACTCTCTCACCCTAACCTTCATGGACTCAGTCGGCAACAATAAACATGGGGTTAACTACCTTTTATCGTCGCGTGCGGACAAAAAAAGGCCCCGTCGCCGGGGCCTTCACTCTTTATCGATGTAACCGGGTGGTGCTAGTCGCGGGGAAACCAGTGCGCAAACGGCGTCGCCGCTGGAGCGTTACACTCCTCGGTCACTTCCCAGTACGTCGTGCCATCCGAATACGTCAGGTGCTGGAGATTTCCATCGAACTCCGCCGTGAGATTCCACGTACCGTCAACATCAAGCGCCAGATCATCCGAACCGGTACACGACATTTCCAGCGCCGCCACCGCACTGAGCGTTCCCGAGGTCGGGCAGTTGTCACCGCTCAGGACCGCCTGAACATTATTGACATTGACCGTGGTACTCATATCCAGCGAGCACGATGATGCCGTATCCGCAAACGTCGCCAGCAGAGACTCCGTCAGCGAACCACTCACTGTCACCGGCGTCAGCATACTCGGCGTAATGCCGTCGATATCCAGAGACTGGTTTACCGCCACCGATATTTCACCGGCACGGTCAGCCATGTCAAACGAAAGCCTGATACGCAGCTCATCAACCGTCGAATCGGGTACTTGCATCGGAGTACCAAGAACCAGGAACTGCACCGAGTCGACACCATTGATATCGATCGTATCCGCAAAATCAGCGACATAGCCGGTGAACGAAAAGACATGCCAGCCGCCGCCATAACTATAGCTGTACTCGCTGACCACCACATCGTCCGTCTGGGTCGCCAGACGCTGATGACTGCCCTTACCGGCCATCGTGGCCCCGGGAATCGAATCCCAGAAGTCAAACGTCAAGCTAATCGAGGCGTTCATCGTCTCTGAAAGTCCATCTCCCAATATTCCACTGACAAACTGATACTCAGCATCAGTGGTATCTCCCGGAACCAGATCGTTATTCGAACTGCCGCTGCTGTCACAGCCGGCCATGACCGCCAGCAACAAAACCGGAGTCAGCAAAACTGCCAGATACCCAAATTTGCGCATAACTTTTCTCCTCGGATTAGAATTGTGCGTTAACAGGCTCTGTGGAGTAGATCGGAATTTCCGGCGGGAATATTATCGAATTAATGCTGGAAAACTGGTTAAGAAAGCTCCATTACGGCGCGGCTACTCTTCGCTAACCGGCCGCAGAACAGCGCTTTCTCGCGCCTGCGGCCCCCCGTACAGCCCCGTATGCGACACCGTCCCGTCAAGGTTGTAAATCAGCGTATCCCCGCCGTTTAGCCCCGGCGACTCCGACCTCAGATGAAAATCCCCATCCCCCACAAACAGCGGGTCCGCCTCAACATTTCCATTAAACCCGGTCTGGTCCCAGATCCCCTCATAATTGCCCGACTCGTTGGCATAAACGATATTAAACCGATACTCCCACTTCGCCCAGTCCCCGTAATTCCAAACGCCCACGCACGGACAGACCCATTTCTCCCGCCACCCGTTCTCGCTGATAATGTTATTCGCAATCCTCCCCCTCGCCTCACTCGACCACGGCGCAATCCCGCAGTTGCCGTTGCGATACACAACATTGTTGGTCATATCCATATACGACCTCCCGGTGGCGATCATCCCCCAACCGAGATTCTCGTGCACCAGATTATTCCGCGCAATCACCCACGATGTTCCAAACGCCCCGATCCCTTTCCAGTACCCGATTATCTCGTTTCGGTATGCCGTACACGAGGCATCCCAGGTAACGCCGATCCCCACACCGCGCCCATCGCGTATCTGGCAGTCGGTCACTGTCGCCCTTGCCCCCCGATACAGCGCCACCCCATCCCAGCCATTGTTGATGATATTACAGTCTGTGATGATCAGGTCCGCCCCCTCACGCCCGAAAATCCCGCCGACCCCGACAACAACCGTATCCAGCCGGTGATCATTATCACGAACATCAACACCGGTCACCTGCACCCGTGAATTCCGCACCACAATCCCGGCATCGGTCGCGTTGCCGTCAGGATCACGCTTGCCCCCCGTTATAGTCAAATTGTGAATCTCCACATTCGGGCAATCCACGATATAAAGCCCGTAACCCGCATTCGTCTCCAGCCGTGTCTCGGTCCGGTCACGACCAATCAAGATCAGCGACTTTCCCTCAATGATAAAACCGTAGCTCGCCGCAACCTCGGTCTGCGGATCGAGACAGTTCCCACACAGCGGATCGGTGAACTCGGTCGGTCGAGCCGGAAACGTCTTGGTCCCCAGCACCAGCGTATCACCGTCTTTGGCGTAATTGATAACGGACTGAAGATCGTTTCCCCGTTCAACCGTCAACTGCTCTGCCGCAGCAGTTGCCAATAGTCCAAGACAACACAGACTGACTAACAATGCCCTCATGCCCTCATAATTGAGCATTTTCCCGCCACCGGCAAGGAAAAAAGGAATCACCACCCTCCCTTGCAAAATCAACCTGCAAACGGAACCAACCGTCATAGCGTACTGTTATACAGCGCAAGATAATTACCCATGGGTAATTTCAATGGTAACCTACTGACAGGCAATAGCTTATGATAACCGCAACCCAGCAGGACTACATCGAAATAATCCACCGCCTCGAAAAGGAAAACGGCCGGGGGAATACCCGCATCTCCGACATCGCCGCCGAATTCGGCACCCGACTGCCCACTGTCTCACGCACCGTCGGCAAACTCACCGAACTCGGTTTCGTCGCCCACCGTCAGCGCCGCTCAGTTTCCCTGACCGAAAAAGGCCGCACGATCGCCCGCGAAATCCTCCACCGCCACACCGACACCGTCCGTTTCCTGACCGAGATTCTCGGCCTGCCCGAAACACAGGCGGAGATCGATGCCGGACAGATCGAACACGGCCTCTCACCGGCCACCGCCCAGCGCCTGCACGAGTTTCTTAATCATATAGACACCCTCACCGACTCGGAACGAGAACCGCTGCGACAGTTCCTGAAACTCGTCTCCGGCGGAAAAGAGGACTTCCGCAATCTCCCGACCAACAAAATCGAAGGATGGAGGATCTAGATAACCCATGAAATGGCTCCCGATTGCCCTCACTCTCTTCGCCCTCACCCTTACCGGATGCGGGCAGAAGGAAACGGCCTCCGACGGCAAGCTCATTGTCGTCGCAACCACCGGCATGATCCGCGATGCCGCCGAAAACATCGGCGGCGACAACATCACCCTCACCTCGCTGATGGGTCCCGGCGTCGATCCGCACCTGTACAAAACCTCCAAAGGTGACCTCGATCTGCTCGACCGCGCCGACATCGTTTTTTACAACGGCCTTAATCTCGAGGCCAAGATGGCCGACATCCTCGGCAAGATGTCCCGCACCAAAACCACCGTTGCCGTCGGAGAAGCTGTCCCGGAATCACTGCTGGTCTACCCCTCCGACTACGAGGGCCACCCCGACCCGCATGTCTGGTTTGATATCCAATTGTGGACGTATGCCGTGCAAGCTGTCGGCGAAACCCTGGCCGAAACCGACCCCGACAACGCCCCCGTCTACCGGGCCAATACCGAATCGTATATAGCCCAACTCCGCGAACTCGACTCCTGGGTCCGCACCAAAATCGACAGCATCCCTGCATCCGGACGAATCCTCGTCACCGCTCACGACGCTTTCGGCTACTTCGGCCGTGCCTACAATATCGAGGTCCGCGGCCTCCAGGGCATCTCCACCGTTACCGAGGCCGGCCTCTACGACGTCACCGAAATGGTCAACATGCTCGTCGACCGCAAGATCAAAGCCGTCTTTGTCGAATCCTCGGTTCCCCGCAAAGCTATAAACTCCGTTGTCGAAGGCTGTCGGGCCAAAGGCCACGCGATTGTTATCGGCGGCGAACTCTTCTCCGATGCCATGGGGGCCGAGGGCACTCCTGAAGGAACCTATCTCGGCATGGTCCGGCACAACGTTAACACCATAACGGATGCGCTGAAATGAGCCGCCACGCACCGCAGGACAAAGCACCTCCAATCGAAATCCATGACCTCACTGTGGCTTACCAGAAGAAACCGGTCCTCTGGAATATCGACTGCTCTCTTCCGGAGGGACAACTCGTCGGCCTCGTCGGTCCCAATGGCGCCGGCAAATCCACCCTGATCAAAGCCATCATGGGCCTGCTGCCGCTGATGTCCGGTTACGTCAAGATCTACGGCGAACCGCTGCAACGCCGGCGCCGCCTAATCGGCTACGTCCCCCAGCGTGAATCCGTTGACTGGGACTTCCCCACCGACGCCCTCGATGTCGTCACCATGGGCCGCTATGGCCGCCTCTCGCTGCTGGGCCGTCCCACTCGCAAGGACCGTGAAATCGCCATGGAAAGCCTCAATAAAGTCGGCATGGCCGAATACGCCCACCGCCAGATAAGCCAGCTCTCCGGCGGACAACAGCAGCGCGTCTTCCTTGCCCGTGCTCTCACGCAGGATGCCTCCATCTACCTGATGGACGAACCCTTTGCCGGCGTCGACGCCTCCACCGAAAAAGCCATCATAGTCCTGCTGAAGGACCTCAAGAAACAGAACAAGACCGTGCTTGTGGTTCACCACGACCTGCAGAGTGTCGCCGAATACTTTGACTGGACCATGCTTCTGAACATGCGCCTCGTTCGCTTTGGACCGACCGAAGAAGTCTTCACCAATGAAAACCTTCGCCTGACCTACGGCGGAAAACTGAACCTGCTCAGCGAAGCCGCCGAAAAAATCGGCCGCCGCTAAACACCTATGGAATTCTGGGACCTGACACTGCGCTTCTTTACCCTCGCCGACGCCAACGTGCGGTGGGTCCTCACCGGCGCCATCCTGCTCGGCGGAGCCGCCGGGGGCCTCGGCTCCTTTGCCTTTCTCCAGCAGCGCTCCCTGCTCGGAGACACCATCGCCCATGCCGCCCTCCCCGGCGTCGGTCTCGCCTTTCTGCTCACCGGCAGCAAAGACTTCCTCTTGCTTCTCCTTGGCGCCGCCGCCACCGGCTGGCTCGGCGCCCTGGCCATTAACGGCATCGTACGCTATACAAAGATCAAACTCGACGCCGCCCTCGGCATCGTCCTCACCGTCTTTTTTGGCCTCGGCATCGTCATCCTGACCCATATCCAGAAGTCCGGTTCCGGCTCACAGGCCGGCCTCGACAAATTTCTCTTCGGCCAGGCCGCCGCCATGACCACCAGCGACATCACCTCTCTCGCTGTCATCGGCACGATTCTTCTCCTGCTCATGGCCATCGGCTACAACCGCTTCAAACTCGTCACCTTCGATCCCGATTTCGCCCACTCAATGGGCATGAAAGTCGGCTGGCTACGCTTCGCCCTGACCACCATGATCGTCGCTGCCGTAACCATCGGCCTCCAGGCCGTCGGCGTTGTCCTTATGGCCGCCATGCTCGTGACACCCGCCGCCGCCGCCCGCCAATGGACCGACCACCTCGGCCGCATGATGGTCCTCGCATCACTCTTTGGCGTCCTCGCCGGAATCCTCGGCGCCTGGGTATCATTCACCGCACCCCGCCTGCCCACCGGCCCCTGGATGGTCGTCGCCATCTCCGCCATATTCGGCGTTTCGATCCTCATCGCCCCCAAACGCGGCGTTATCAGCCGGATCCGACGCCACTTCCACAACCGCCGCCAGATGACCGAGGACCACCTCCTCAAAGTCCTCTTCAAAGCCGGCCAAAATAACAAAGACTGGTCAACCTTCTACCCCGTCAACGAGATAAAAAACATGTGGTCCTTCGCCGAACGCGAACTCGACCGCGCCCTGCGCGATCTCAGCCGACGCGGCCAGCTCGAAAAAGGCGGCGATATGTACCGCCTCACCGGCGACGGCGCAGCTGAAGGCGCCCGGATCACCCGCCGCCACCGACTCTGGGAAGTCTACCTCAGCCGCTACCTCGAACTGCCCGAGGACCATCTCCACCGCGATGCCGAGGACATGGAACACATAATGACCCCGGAAATGGAAGAACGACTCGAGGAAATCCTCGACCGCCCCGAATACGATCCGCACCGCCAGGAAATTCCCTACCACGACAAGGAGACCCGACCATGAGTGCCGACCTCTGGGTCATCATAACCGGCATCCTCGCCGCCACCGCATGCGGCCTGATCGGCTCCTTTTTAGTCCTCCGCCAGAATGCCATGCTCGGTGACGCCATCTCGCATGCCGTCCTCCCCGGACTCGTCCTCGCCTTCCTCGTCACCGGCAGCCGCAACGTCATCCCCATGCTCATCGGCGCCGGAGCGATGGGACTCCTGACCGCCTATCTCACCGAAGTCCTCGGCCGCACCGGACGGATCTACCGCGATGCCGCCCTTGCCATCGTCTTCACTTTCCTTTTTGCAGTTGGCGTAATCCTCGTGTCAGTTTATACCGGCCAGATCGACCTCGACCAGGAATGCGTCCTCTACGGTGAAATCGCCTACGCCCCCTGGGACACCATCATCTACAACGACGTCAGCTACGGTCCCCGCCCGATCTGGATCCTCGGCGGCATTCTGCTGGCAAATGTTATCTTCATTCTGATGTTTTATAAGCAGCTCAAGATTTGCTCCTTTGATCCCGCCCTCGCCAAAGCCGTCGGCATCAACGAACGGTTCTGGCACTACCTCCTGATAACCATGGTCTCCCTGACTGTCGTCGCTGCCTTTGAATCCGTCGGCGCCATTCTCGTCGTCGCCATGCTCATCATCCCCGGCGCCACCGCCTATCTCCTCACCCACCGACTCACCCACATGCTCCTTCTCGCCGTGGTCGTCGCCGCCATTTGCGCCGTGGCCGGTTTCTACGGCGCCGCTATATTCGATGCCTCCATCGCCGGCTTCATGGCCGTCGTCGGCGGCATCATCTTCGGCCTGACCGCCCTAACCACCCGCCTGCTCAAACTCCGCTGAAAATGTGATTTCGCTCCCCGCCCGGTTGCGCTATAATACAACATGAGCATACGCAATGCGGCGATCCTGCTGTCACGTCAGCCCCGTCGCCCCTGCCGCACGACACCCTGGGTCGAAAACTCCTGCCGGGCGCTTCGCTGGATTCGCTCCAAAGGGCTGTACCTCGTGACCTCAGTCGGTATGCCGACCTGGGAACTCGTCTGCGCCGAAGCCCGTAACCTCCACATCCCCCAAACCATCATCCTCCCCCTGCACGATCCCGAGGACTTCGAGCCCCAGCAAAACTACCTCCGCTCCCAGCTGGACCTTCCTCCCGAAACAACCTTCATCCCCGTTCTCCCCAACGCACCCGACGAACCCAAACGCACCTTTCTCTCCCGCCGTGACCAACTCGTCATCGAGCACGCCGAACTTCTTATCCCCGTCTCCATCCGACCCGACGGCATCATGTCCCGCCTCACATCCGAGACCGACAAAACCGTCATGGATCTTTTCCAGACCAAATACACACCCCGCGAGAAACCACTCAAATACACAATCCCGACCGACCGTCTCAACCCCGGCCTCTGCGAACTCCCCCACACCTGCCTGATCCACTGGACCCGCACCACCAACCACCCCTGGCCCGATGAGCGCCTGCTGGATTTCTACCGCGCCCTCATCCGCTGCCATCGCTACCCCCGCTCCGCTATGGATACCCTGCAACACATCCTCGCCACCGGCCGCCTCATCGGCTCTACCCGCCACATGCCCCACGATCGCCGCTGCGTTGCCTTTTCCTCTCTCACGCCTGACCGCGCCATCCCCCTGATGCGCTGGCGTGCCCGCTACGGCGAAATGTCATTCGAACCCTACGGCATTGGCATTGAAATCAAAACCGCCCTGAATCTGGGTATCAGAGAAGTAAACTATTACGACCCGGAAAAAGAACCACCGCCTGACAACGAGAACCGCTGGCGATGGCAATCAATTGGAACTAAAACCGACTGGAGACAGGAAAACGAATACCGATTCCTCGGTGACCTCAACCTCCACAAAATCCCCCGCAACAAACTACTGATCTTCTGTCGCTACCCCCGGGAAGCCGCCACTATCGTCACTACCACCGGGCTGCCCGCTATGGCAATTCAACGCCGCGACGAAAACTAAAAACACGACGCCGGCTCGGGACCACCCCGGAATAAGAAATCTATCAGGTAAGTCAAATCCGATACATTAACCCCCGCCGAGTTCCCGTCGATATTCGTCTCACCGTTGCAGAAAATATACTCCCCACGGAACAATATATCTATCAGCACCGTCAGATCCGACACATTGATGACCTCCCCGTCATCCCAGTTGACATTCCCGCGAATCCCCTCACAGCAGTATTGAACCACACCGTCAAACCGACGCGACGCACTATCCGCCGCCTCGATCATCTCAGCCTCCGTCACCCCCGCCACAACCGCAAATGACACCGTGTTAACCTCGCCCGGATTAAGCGTAAACGGCCCGGCCGACACCACCGACATCAAGTCAAGAGACGAATTCACGTACGTTGTCGCTGTCGAAAACCCCGACGACAACGCAGCGAACTTCTCTGATTCCGTAAACCCGTCACCGTTCGGCGGATAATACGTGAAGGCCTCCGCAAACGCCGTGAACGATGTCGTCGCCGGCTTATCAAGCAGCTTCACCCCGCGATAATCGCTCAAACTGCCGCCGTCATTGTACGCTATCCAACCGATACTATCCACGCTGTTCCAACCCCCGGCATTGGAACCATACGAAATGATATCCCAGTCGAAATACAGCCCGACATGGAAATCCGGAAGCGTCAGGTTGTCAACATTCGTAATTATATACTGCAAAATAACAAAATCCTCGTAACCACTCTCGGTGAAACCATACGATCTCTGCATAACCTGCAGCCCCAACGGGGCTTCGGCCAGACTGTCCGTCATCAACGACACCGTCTGCTGCGCCGCAACATCCCCCGGCGCCGAAATCTGAAAGTTCCCGCCCGGCGCGACCGCAAAATCTCCATCCGGCTCACCACTCGCACTGCGCGCACCGTCCGACACACCAAACGCCGTTCCAATCATCAAGCCCGCCTCCCATATCTCATTCAAACTTTCGTTAAAACGAAACCCCGTACCGTTCGCCGGATACAGACTCCCCGGCCCCAAACCAAAACTCCCGTAATTCGTTATCGTAAATGAAATGTTGTTCGCATCATGCGTGTAAAGCGACCGCCCCTGTATCGGGTCCACCACAAAAAACAACTTGGTCTGCTTGCTGTAGCCGCTCCCGTTGATTTCAAAATCTATCCCCAGCACACTCCCCTCACTGACCGTATCCGACACAACAACTGTAAGGTCATCACTTGACCGCACCGTGTCATTGCTCCCCACCGTCCCGAACGAAACCGACCCGTCTATAACCGTCAGCGACGGATGGCTGCCGGTGATAGTCCCCGTAACCCCGCTGACCGATGCCCCCACATTCTGCAAAACCACCTCCCCGGTCACCGTCGCACCC
Source organism: uncultured Ignavibacteriales bacterium (assembly GCA_964612145.1). GTDB lineage: Bacteria > Zixibacteria > MSB-5A5 > GN15 > FEB-12 > JAGNLV01. Next base: position 88,525 of record CAZTBP010000013.1, read on the forward strand.
GGCGTTATAGTCGGACGGTCCAGATCGTAGACCCGAACATTCGGCAATAGATTAGTGTTCGAAAGCCGGTTCAGCGCCGCAACAAAATCAACGATGCCCCAGCCGTAAGTGTTATCCGGCAGCGAGTAGCCGAAATCCGGCGCACTGTTGAGGATCGCATCCTTGATCTCATCTACGGTTGCGTTCGGGTTCTTCTCCCGCAGCAGCGCCACCAGCCCCGATACATGCGGCGCCGCCATCGACGTGCCGCCAAGGTACCCATAGTTCCCCGCCCCGATCGACGACCAGATCGCATTCCCCGGCGCTGCCACATTCGGCTTGATCGCCCCGTTGCAATCCGACGGTCCCCGCGAGGAGCTCCCGGCGATTGCCGGCGGATTAGTCCGATGATTCAAGTTCCCCACCGCGAAACAGTCCAGCGAATCATTCGCCCGGTTGGCCGGATTGCGAATCGAGGATAACGCCGTCCCCTCGTTCCCTGCGGCGAAAATATTTACGATCCCCAACGCTTCTACATTATCAATCACGGAATAAAACACATCAACGCAACCCGCATCAGGAATCCCCCAGCTGTGATTTATCACATCCGGCACATCTGCAATTGTATTCGGATCACCATCCGGATTAGCCGCCCACTCAAACGCAAAAATGATCGGCGCCCCCGGTATATCGACCACGCCCGCCGAAATCCATCTCGCCCCCGGCGCCACCCCAACAGTGTCACCCGTGGAATTGTCGCGGCCGACCATAATTCCCATCACATGCGTCCCGTGACTGTCAAAAAACAGATGCGGAAATGACTCACCGTCCAGCGGATCAAACCACGCCGCCGCCGAATCACCATCGTGACCTTTCCAGTTCTCGATCAGCGCCGGGTGATCACCTTCCACCCCGGTATCAAACGAACAGATCAGCCGATCCGCCCCCGTGTATCCCATCGCCCAGGCCTCATCCGCCCGCACAAACGTAATATTGTCCGTCAACGTATCCAGTACCGGCGCCGCCGGCGACAACTGCTGAATCGGATCGACCAGCTTCAACTCCGGCACCGTATAAATCATATCGATATCCGGCCGGGCCGCCAGCGCCCGCAACTGACCCGCGTTGACTTCCGCCTCCACCATATTCACTATCCAGTGCGGCCGTATCTTCGCCGCCTCACCCCTGGCCGACATCACCTGTAACTGCCGTACCAATGCCTCCTGCCGCTTCGGATGCTCCTCCTGAAAACGGCCCAGCGCCGCCCGATACCGCCCCGCCCGCGTATCATGAGTCGCTCTCAGCTCCGCCCGAAACGCCCGCGGATTATCGATCACCGGCGGCAGCATAATCCACACCGGAACACGCTCCGAGGCCGACTTCCCGGCCAGCTGCTGTTCCAACCCGGGGGATAATTCGCCCGACCGAACCGAACCGGCCCCCGCGAAAAGTGCTATTATTGTAACTAGAGGAAGAAAAAGACTGGATAGCTTCATAATGTTGGACCCTCAGGCATGTAAGACCACATTGCTGTTTGAGTACTGACGCACCGACCATCCGCTCTTTACAACAATAATTAACGGCAAATATTTCCCGAAAAAGCGGACCGGCCCAAAAATTCGCCCCGACCTGCTCGCGTCTCTCTCTCGATGTATCGGCCAATATACCCGGTCAATCGACCGTCAATTCAGTATACGTTTTTTTACTCGCAAAAGGGAATATGCAGTTGTATGTTTAACTTTGAACTGCGTCCCGGGATAAGCGGATCAGTACCCCGATAAGATAGGCCCAAAACCGATATTTGCCAAGAAGTTTACTGACCGTAACTGACACCCGCTGCACCGACCCCTGCACCGCCGTCCCGGCACCGCAACAAAAACCGAAATCGACCCTCAGCGACGAGGAACAAAACCATGACTACCAAAACCGAACTCTCCCCCGAAACCATGCGCGGCATGCTCGAAGACTTCGCCAAAAACTGGCTGGCCCACGACGGCCTCTGGTTCCAGGTCGTCGAAAAACACCACGGCATCAACGAAGCTATCCGCTTTGACACCGAGGCCTGGGAGACCTTCACCGTCATAGAGGCCAAACGGATCATGAAACGGCACAACATCGCCGAAGGCTCCGGACTCGACGGCCTCAAGGAAGCCCTCGGCTACCGCCTTTACGCCTTTATCAACGAACAGGAAATCCGCAACGAAACCCCGACCTCCTTCGAATTCGTCATGACCGACTGCCGGGTCCAGTCCGCCCGCGCACGCAAAGGCCTGCCCCACTTCCCCTGCAAATCGGTCGGCCTGGTGGAATATTCGAAATTCGCCGAGACTATCGACCCGCGCATAAAAACCGAATGCATCTGCTGCCCGCCCGACCCCGAGGCCGGCGAGGACCACTACTGCGCCTGGCGGTTTAGTCTATAACCATCGCCACATATTACGGCGACAACCAGCCCTGTCGCCGTATCAAACGCACAGCTAAACCCCGTAAACCACATGGGGTTCCACGGATATCTCCATCGTTCTGTGGACTCATGAGATTTCACAGATTCAGGTTGCCCCATAATTCGGACAACTTGATCTCACGTCATTCCCAATTCCAATTGCTGACAACGTTCCGATAGGAATCCATGCAGAGTCTGGGCGTTGCGGCTCAAGTACTAATCGGAACCAATAAAGACCCAGGGAAGAAGTATTAAAACAGCCAGAACAACCCTTTTTAACCGCTTAGTCTTTTGGCGCTCCTCCAATCATCCTCGAAAGAAAGGCCGCCCAAACCGGACGGCCTTTCCTCATATCAACCTCGACAGCATCCTACTTCACAGCCGCTGATTGCTCATGGATCCCCCGAAAAAACTCAACCGTCTGCTTCAACCCCTCCTCAAACCCGACTTTCGGATCATACCCATACTCACCAAATTTGTCCACCGAGGCATACGAATGCTTGATATCCCCCGGCCGGACATCGGCATAATTCGCCTGGACATCCGACCCGATAATCCCCCGGAGTTTATCCAATAGCTCATTCAGCGTAAACTGTCCGTTGCACGCGACATTGAAATAATCCCCGACAATCTTGTCATTCGTCGCCGCAAGAATATTTGCCTGCACACAGTTATCAATATACGTGAAATCGCGAGATTGCTCACCGTCCCCAAAAACCGTCGGCGGCTTGCCGTCCAGCAGCGCCGAGATAAATTTCGGAATCACCGCCGAATACTGGCTGCTCGGGTCCTGCTTCGGCCCGAATATATTGAAGTACCGAAGCGCAACCGTCGGGAACTGGTACAACTGCCAGTACACCTGGCAATAATACTCGCACGTCAACTTCGTAATCGCATACGGCGACAGCGGACTCGGCCGCATACCTTCGTGCTTCGGCAATTCCTCGGACTCACCGTAGACCGATGACGACGACGCCATCACGAACTTCTTCACGCCGGCATTCTTTGCGGCCTCCAGCACATTTAACGTGCCGTTGATATTCACCTGATTCGACGTCAGCGGATTCTTGATCGATCTCGGCACCGACGGCAACGCCGCCTGGTGCAGCACATAATCAATGTCCTTGACCGCCTCGACCACTGTCCAGTAATCGCAAATATCCCCTTCGATAATCTCCGCCTTGTCGACTATCCCCGCGACATTCTCATGCCGCCCCGATGAGAAATTATCCAGAATCCGGACGCCATCGCCATTGGCAATCAGCGCCTCGGCAATGTTAGACCCGATAAACCCCGCCCCGCCGGTTATCAAAAAGCGCATCTGATAGCTTTCCTTTCAGATTCTAATACCGTTTCTACGCTTAGTATCGGCCCTGCAAGCCGACCGGTTAACGCGCTGTGATTGCAATGCCTAACACCGGAAAAACCACCCTCGTTCCAACCTAAATCCCCCTTTTTCGGCTGTAAAGCGAATTTACCGGCTTTCCGTCTCCCGGTCCGCCCGCTCAAAAACCTCGTACACCACTCCCGGCGCAAACTTAAACCCCTTGCTCAGCTCATACCGCGCCAGAAAAGTCGAATCACTCACAAACCCGCTGATCGGACTGTTGCTTGCCGTCACTACCCACTCCGGCTGATAGTCATATATTAGCTGCCCGTACTCCCCTGCCCGATTGTACGGCACCGCCTCCGGCGACACCAGCCCGTCCCGATCCAGAATCCGCCGCTGCGAATAATACCCGATATACCCGATATCCTCCGCCGCAATCTCCTCCCACTCCTGCGACCGCGTCCGAATATGCCAGGCGATCGCCCGGTGCGTGTTGTCAATCCGCTCCTGCTGATCCCTCCACCTGCGTACATTGCCGATATCAACGGCCCCCAGCCCCACAATCACAACCAGAGAAATCACCGGTACCAGATTGTTCCGGCGTTCATCGACAGCATTGAACCGATAGAAAACCGCCGCCACCGCCGCCGAGGCAAACAACAGCAGCAACGGATACAACGGCGCCGGATACCAGAAAAACATCTTCGTCGTACTGAAAGTGTAAAGCCCCACCATTCCCGCCAGCCAGATCAACTCCAGCCCCCCAAACGCCTGCGTCTTCCGCAGCCACCTCGCCCCGATCAGAACCATCACCACCAGCAGCCACCCGTACGGCTGACCCAGCCCCAGCAGATAACTCACGCGCTCCAGCGGCGTTCCGGCCCCGGCCGCCCCGTACAACGCTAACTTGGCCGTGATCGAGTGCGGCACCGGTGAACCAAAATACCATGTCGCGAACGCCACCCACGGAATCACAATCGCCGCCGGGATTGCCACAAACCGCCGCCACAAATACCGATATCGATAAATTGCATCGATCATTATCAGCAACAGTAAGAAACCACCCTCCGGACGTGTCACCGCCGACAGCGTCGCCGCCGCCAGCGCATAATACGGCTTCAGCGCCAGCCGATAATAGAGCGCCGTCATCACCAGCATCGTGAAAAACGCCGTCTCCATCCCGCTTGTCTCGGCCGGAAGCAGCCGCGGCCACAGCACATACAACAGCACCGGCACTACCCACAGGTTGCCAAACCGCAACCGCTCGGCGAACCGGTACACCAGCGCCGCCGTCACCCCCGAGGCCGCCAGCGACACCAGCAGCGCCCCATGAACGACGCCGATTTTCACCAGCGCGAAAAAACTCAAAACAAGCGTAAATAACGGACTTGAGGTCCCCAGCACCGGACTGCCCGTGTTGTACACAAACCCGCGCCCAAACGCGATATTCTCGGCATACCGAAACGTAATAAAGGCGTCATCAGCAGCAAACCCGGTCACCGCGTGAAATACCAGCCGGACCGCGATCGCCCCGACAAATATCAGGCCCGCATTCCTTTGCGAATGAGACATCAGCATGGATCAAACATAGCCACAAATCCCCTTCCCCACAAGCCCGACTGCCTGCCATCACAAGACCTTACATTCCGTCGTCTCTGAGAAGTCCCGCCTTCGGCGGGACGATAAAGCAATCTCATCTTCCTGTGCTGTCAGACGACCCCCGCCTCACAACACCACCCGCAACATATATCCCACTCCGTCGTTTCGAGGACGCGCGGACGGATCAATCTCACCCCATATCCTCTTGATACACCTCAATATCCCACCCCTCACTCACCGCATTCCAACGCACCTTGATCACCATCGGACGGCAACACACCCGGCAGTCCTCCACATACTCCTGCACCTCGCCCCCCGACGGATCCACGAACGTCTCGTTCTCCTCCCCGCAACAGGCACACTGGTACGTCTGATTCATGAATCAAAGGTACTACGCCTTTAGCCTACCGCAAAACCCGAAATGGAGTGCGTGATACAAAAATGTGAAATTACGACATTTCCTTCTTGCAATTGAGAAAACGAGCTTGCATAATCGCAGTACGCGCACCTTAGGGTATATGGGAACACCCTCAGCATACATTGATTCAGCATAGGTAGGTGGTTGAACGTCAATCTTCAAAGGCGCAACCATCAAATAAAATGTATGGGAGGTTTATAATGCACCGCTTCGCAACGACATTCTGCATTACGCTTGCACTAATAGTGTGGGTTGGAGCTACAATCGAAGCCCGTCAAATTTAACCGGAACTCCCGTTGGAGTACCGCGCCAGCTACCTATGGAGCGGATATACGACCGTGGAGATCGACGGTTCACGGGCATACTGCACAATGGTGAACGGGTTGAGGATTCTTGATATATCCGATCCCGCTAATCCGGTTATCCTGAATGACATTTATCTCCCCGGCGGATCGACCCTGGCCATCGCCGTTTCAGGAAACCGGGCGGTAGTTACAACACTCGACGGCCTGGTATACGTCATCGATGTTACGCACCCGACCACCAGCGACTACAATCCGGATTGGACCTATCAACTCCCCCGACAGGCCAGAGATGTAGCCTGCACCGGAGACCTCGCCTATGTCGTATTTGCCGATATAGATGACGGCTTGGGGATGGCATTCTGGATATCTCTTCGCCCACGTCAATTCGCGAAGTATCGAGGCTCGATTTCACGCTGGGGCCCGAGAATATCTGCATTGTTGATAGCATTGCCTTCGTAGCCGGTGGTTACTTATGGTCTGTCGACATTTCAGACACCGCCAATCCCGTTATCCTCGATGAATTCATCGGCGAGTACTACGCGACCGACCTCATTGCCAAAGACTCGCTGCTCTTTGTGGCAAACCTCGACTCCAGAACGCCCGCCAGCCAGTCGGCATTCTCGATCTACAATATCAGCAACCCAGCCAATATTGACACCATCTCCCACACCGTCTTTCCCGGATACGTTTCCGATGTCGCTCTGCAGGACTCTCTTGCCATCGTTTGCTCCAGCGACTCGCTGCGGGTTATGAATATTACCGACCCCTCGCTGCCCGTACAGATGGGATATCACTCCGTCCCCGGCTATGCCGGAAAAATCGCCATTACTGACACCACCGTCGTTTTTGTCGATCACGGTCCTGAGCCACAGTTCAAATCAGCCGCCGCGGCACCGGGCGATCTCCAGGTATTCAACATCGCAAACCCGACTGCCCCTATATTAACCGGCCTTATTCCGGTGCCCCCGGCCGTGACCGGGCTTGCCATCCTCGACAGCCTCATCTTCTGTACCAATCACACCGGCGTTGGCGACGGTCTCCAGATCCTTCGATTGAGTGCCGACGCCACCATGCAGTTCATCAGCAGCTACGAAACCGCCGGCTGGGCCGAGGCAGCAGTAGCCGTCAACGACACACTCCTGCTGCTTGCTACCTGGGCTGGACTGGAATTCGTCAACATTACCGATCCGTCCAATCTTACGCGGCTGCGGGTCTTCTCGTCGGCAGCACCCGGAATGGATGTCATTGTCGATGGACAGTATGCCTACGTAGCCGCCTACATATACGGAACCAGAGTATTTGACCTTCGCGATACGACTGACAGCCCAATCGCCACTATACCGACCGGCGATCGCGCAATACATCTAGCAATCCTTAACCGTCTTCTAATAGTTGCTAACTCCGATGCCGGTGCCTCGACATGGGACATCTCCGACCCGAGCCAGCCGGTCTCTCTGGGAAATCTACCGTCTGCAACCGTGGTCAATTCCCTGTCCATTTCCGGATACAGGCTCTATGCCTCTACCGGCAGCGGCGTTTCTCTCTACCAACTGGCTGACTCAGTTGCTCTCCCGACCTACCTGGGTCGCTTTAACCCCGCACTTCCCTACTCCATCCTTGGCCTTAATCAATATGCCTTTGTTGGCGAGGGCTGGGATGGCGTCCGGGTAATTGACTTCTCCGATCCGGCAAACCCCGTAGAACTTCAGTGGTACAACACTCCTGGAGTCATCGGTGGAGCAGATGCACTGGCTGCTATCAACGATCACCTGCTTGTGGCGGACAGGTTCAGTCTGTTAGACCTCTACAACGGAGTCCTTACAGATGTAGCAGAGCAGGAGTCACTGCTGCCGCAGACTGCCTATCTGCACCAAAACTACCCAAACCCCTTCAACCCGAGGACAGTAATAGAATTCTCCCTGCCACGGAATACCGACTGGAAACTCACCATTCATAACATCCTCGGCCAAACCGTGAGAACGTTCAAAGGCAACGATCACGGTGACGTCGAAATCGCCTGGGATGCATCCGGACAGGCTTCCGGTATCTACCTCTACAAACTCCAAACCCCTGAGCACACTCTCAGCCGAAAAATGCTCCTGATTAAGTGAATCTCAAGGCTGGATACATCAAAAAAAGGCCCGGTCACATGACCGGGCCTTTGTATATGCATCACATGAGGAGGGGCTTGGCTTAGTACATTCCCCCCATGCCGCCTCCCATGCCGCCCATGCCGCTCATATCAGGAGCGCCACCGCCGCCTTTGTTCTCCTCCGGCTTGTCCGCCACCACGGCTTCCGTGGTCAGCAACAGGCCGGCGATCGACGCGGCGTTCTCCAGAGCAGTACGGGTAACCTTGGTCGGGTCAATGACACCGGCCTTGAGCAGGTCCTCATACGTATCGGTCGCGGCATTGTAGCCGAAAGCCGCTTTCTCCGTCAGGACCTTGTTCACAACGACCGAGGCTTCCACGCCGGCGTTGAACGAGATCTGGCGAATCGGCTCTTCAAGCGCCCGGCGAACGATCATCACCCCGACCATTTCATCCGGATCAGCTTTCACCTTGTCCAGCGTTTCCATGCAGCGCAGCAACGCCACACCGCCGCCCGGGACAATACCTTCCTCGACCGCAGCGCGGGTCGCGTGCAGGGCATCCTCAACACGAGCCTTCTTCTCTTTCATCTCAGTCTCGGTCGCGGCGCCGACATTGATCACCGCCACACCACCGGCCAGCTTGGCCAGGCGTTCCTGCAGCTTCTCCCGATCGTAGTCGCTGGTCGTGTCGTCGATCTGCTTGCGGATCTGGCTGATACGGGCCTTGATACCCTCTTTTTCACCCGATCCCTCAACGATCGTCGTGTTGTCCTTGTCCAGCGTGATCTTTTTCGCCGAACCGAGATCGGACATGACCGCATTTTCGAGCTTGAAACCGGCGTCTTCGCTGATAACCTTACCACCGGTCAGAATCGCGATATCTTCCAGCATCGCTTTCCGACGGTCACCAAAGCCGGGGGCCTTGGCCGCAGCCACTTTGAGCGTGCCGCGAAGCTTGTTAACAACCAGCGTCGCCAGCGCTTCGCCCTCGATATCCTCGGAGATAATCATCAGCGGACGGCCCGACTGGGCAACCTTTTCGAGCACCGGCAGAAGATCCTTCATCGAAGAAATCTTCTTGTCGTGAATCAGGATCATCGGATCTTCAAGAACCGTCTCCATATTGTCCGGATCGGTCACGAAATAAGGTGAGACATAACCACGATCAAACTGCATGCCCTCGACCACATCCATATTGGTGGCCGCCGACTTGCTCTCTTCAACCGTGATCACCCCGTCCTTACCGACTTTCTCCATCGCCTCGGAAATCAGCTCGCCGATCTGACGGTCACCGTTGGCCGAAATCGTACCCACCTGGGCAATCTCTTCCTTGCCGGACACCGGCTTGGACATACCCTTGATCTCCTCGGAAACCGCGAGTACCGCCTTGTCGATACCACGCTTGATAGCCATCGGATTGTGACCGGCGGTCACATTCTTCAGGCCCTCACGATAAATCGCCTGAGCAATCAACGTCGCCGTGGTCGTACCGTCACCGGCGTCATCGGAGGTCTTCGACGCCACTTCCTTGACCATCTGGGCGCCGATATTCTCAAAATGATCTTCCAGCTCGATTTCCTTCGCCACCGTAACACCGTCTTTGGTCACCGTCGGCGCGCCGAACTTCTTCTCGATCACAACATTGCGCCCCTTGGGACCCAACGTTACCTTCACCGCATTGGCCAGCTTATCCACGCCCATTTTGAGCTTAGAGCGAGCCTCTACATCAAAATCAATCTGCTTTGCCATATCTGATAAATCCCTTCGTTCGAGTGTCGGTTGGTTTTAGCTGTCCTGAATGACGCCGAAAATGTCGGCCTCACGCATAATCAGGTAATCCTCGCCCGAGATCGAGACCTCGGTACCGGAGTACTTCCCGTACAGCACCTTGTCACCCTTCTTGACTTCCATCGGGGTCTTCTTGCCTTCTTCACTGGTACGGCCTGGGCCGACCTCGACAACTTCACCCTGCATCGGCTTTTCCTTGGCGGTATCCGGAATGATGATCCCGCCCTTGACAGTCTCAGCCTCTTCAACCGGCTTCACTACGACCCGGTCGGCTAACGGTTTGATATGCATCGTCGATTTCCCTCCTGTACGTCTGCTTTCGTACATTCAGTTTATTGTTGCTGTTGCTTCTTTATCCAAAAACCGCCAAAATTCACTCCTGAATCCGGCTAACTTTTTCAGATACTTCGCGTTATCTATTGTTAGCACTCATTTAGAGTGAGTGCTAACAGAGCTATGAATATACCTTAAACACGTTTCCTGTCAAGAGGTTTCCGCCAATTTTCACCATTTTTTTGTGATTTTTTTCCCGACACCCAACGAGCCGACTCCCCGTCGGAAATCCGGCTCAAAAGACCCCACCACCCCAAATTTCCTGCCCTCCCAGGTCAGGGCAAAAATCCGTTGTTCCCGCCGTCTGTTTGTTCTATTGTGACAAAGGCACTAAGGAAACCGACAAAGAAGGAGCCTGGAATGAATAACGCATCCAAACATGCCGACAAAAGCACCTGGGCCGTCGGCGGCGGACTGATGTTAGGCCTCGGCGTCGGCTTTTTCTTCCTTGAAAAATCCGCCCTTGCCTTCACCGGCTGCCTCATCGGCGGCATCGGCCTCGGCCTGCTGGTAACCGCCGCCGCCTCCACCCGCACCGCCCGCTAGTTCGAACAGACGCCACACCCGATACCGTCTTCAACCGCACTGACCGCTAAAACGGCAACCCGATGAGAGGCCCTGCCTTCGATACATCATCCCCACTACAGCATAACACCCAACTGTACCAGATAATGCTCCGTATCGAACTCGTCCGTGAAATCAAACCTATTGAACTGCGCCACTAACTTCGCCGTTATCCGACGCGTCGGTTTATACCCCACACCAAACTCGTACCGCTTGACCGGATAGTCCCAGTGCACCGGTTGGCCCGCCCCGTTTGTCAGCTTGCCCGGCTCAAAAAATCCGAACCGCCCCGAAGCGTACCACCCCGGAAAAACCGTATACGTCGCCTCCAGATACCCCGACGACGCCGTCAGATCATCCAGATACGGATGCTCCCATACGGAATAAAACAACTCTGAATAAACCTCCAGATACCCCTTCACAAACGCCGCATCGATTCCCCCGCCCAGATTCATGTAGTCCTCAGCCTCTTTCCCCTCCGGTAACGTACCGGTAATCATTCCATCATATAGATACGGCCCCGCAAACCCGTTGACCCCCACCGTCAGTTCCGGCCCAAAAAACCAGCTCACCTTGCCAGTCAACTGCGGAATATCCTTGTTCTGCTGAATCGTCGGTTTCGTAACTGACCCACTCAGCACTCCCAACGAATAATCAAACGACCCGATTGACCCATACGCCTCCACTCCCGTATTCCAGCAGTGATCATATAACATCGGCAGACCTTTCTGGTTGCTTCGATCGTCCCGCCGCCCGATCAATTCATCGGCCGTCCGCGAAAAGGTCGTACCCGGCTGATAACTCGAATGATGCACCCACAATAGCGGCGTACCCACCAGCGGATTGATATTGCTGTACGTCCGAGGCCCGAAATTCCCGATCGTGTTCGGAATCATCCCGACATGCAAATTCACGTACCTGCCGGCCACCTCATTCAACCGCACATACGCCCCATAGACATTGATCTTGTAATCATCGAAAAAAAGCTGCACAAACGCAGCGTGCCGGCCGTCCAGCGGCGCATCGAAAAACAGCCGCGCCCGCAATGAATGAAGCGTCGAGGCCCCGGCAAACGTCTCATTCGTAACATCCGGCTCGCTTGCGTTCTTACCCACAAAGTCAACCAAACCACCCACCTGGACCTGCCCGGACACCGGCCCCGGCACTATTAGTGCAAGTAACACCATTGCCGCCTCTAAAATGACTACTCTCATACCAATTCTTCCTTACTCGTAACCTGCTCGGGCTGCCCCCCCGCAACTACCGCACCCCGCAACGTTATCGAAAATGTACTTCCCCGCCCCGGTTCTGATTCAACCGTGATGCTCCCGCCATGATCCTCCACAATCCGCCGCGTAATGGCCAGACCAAGCCCGGTACCGGTCTGCTTGCCCTGCGTAACAAACGGATCGAAAATTGTCGCCCGGATATTCTCCGGAATACCCGGCCCCGTATCGGCTACATAGACGGTCACATCCAAGCCGCTCACCACCCACGAGATCCGCACCGCCATCCCGGCCCCGAGCGCCTCCCGGGCGTTGTTCAACAGATTATCCAGAACCCGGCGAAACCGCATCGGATCCACCCGGACAACTACCGCCTCACCGCCGTCAACTTCAAGATCGATATCGGCCCGCACAAACACATCGCTATGCGCATCCCGAACCTCGTCGATATACTCCGTTATGGGCACCTCCAACAAATCAAGCTTCGTGTTCCCCCGCGAATATTCAAGCAGTTCCATCGTCAGCGCATTGACCCGATCCACCTGCTCCTGTATCTCCGCGCAACGTCGCGCGAGCTTTTCGTCATTTCTGTAAAAGTGCTGCATCAAATCGGCGCTGCTGCGAATCACCGCCATCGGATTTTTGATATCGTGCACAATTCCCGCCGTCAAACGACCTATCGCCGCCATCCGCTGCGCCTTCACCCGGCCCTCATGCTCCTTCTCCAACTCTTCCCGGTGAATCAGCAGCCCGGCCCGCGTTCGCTCAAACTCACGCGCCAGATACCCCAGCTCATCCTGCGAAACTGACTCTATCGCAAAAGCAAAGTCCTCCTTGGCTATCCGCTGCGCAGCATTGACCAACAGGTTCACCGGTCTTCCTATCCGACGCTGCGTGAAAATGTAAATCGCCGCCATCGCCAGCAGGCCGCCGAGCACAGCCACAATCACCAGTAAACTCGTAATTTCAGCCATAATAGGTGATATGTGGTCATCCACCGAGGCCACAAACGTAGCCTGTCCCGAATGAAACGGCACCGACTCATACAACACTGTCTCACCGTCCAGCTCGATTTCATCCGCCCGCATCTTGGCCCGGAACAACTTCATGGTCCCCTGAGGATCGGCAAGGACATGCCCCACCAAAGGCGCCTCCGTTGCCCCGACAACTTCACCCCGGTGCGAGATTACAACATCAAAACCGGTAAGCTGCTTCAGCTCCTCCGGGACGTATGCCCCAATCTCGTGCCCGACAGCCACCAACCCGATCAGGTAACCATCCGCCGTTACCACCGGTGCACTCAAGACCAGCAGCACCGACCCTGAGTCCACGACGAACTGCGGCGTGAGCGATTCCTCCAGCCCCCGAAGCAGCAGCGCCCGGAGTTCATCAGTACCCGCAGCAACACTACGTCCGCCCCGGAACAAAACCTGACCATCCTGATCCCCGGCCAAAAACAGGTCCGCTCCGGTAAGCGCCTGGTAGGCGGGCGCCTCGGCACCAATTGTCGCACTGTCACCGGTCGCCAGCGCCGCCACGAATCGCGGCGATGATACGATCGTCTGAATTTCTTTCCCCCGATTAAGCAAATCCGCCTGCTCGTACTGCTGCACCACCGTACGGCTCCGGTCCAGCCGATTACGGAATTGCTCCGTCAAACCACCGCGCACCACCGAGAACGTAACTCCGTAAGACACCGCCAGCAGAACAACCGTCACCCCGGCGACAAACAGCACATATCGCTTGGTAAGAGAAACCCGCATAGCCTCACTCGATCTCGACAAAAACACTGTCCCCGGCAATCCTTACCGACCGCTCGAGCGCTGGAAGGTTCTCCTGCCAGACCCGCAACGTATATTCACCCGGCTTAATATTATCGATGGCGAATCCACCATTCTCATCCGAGGTCGCGAAATACGGTGTTTCAAGCACATGCACATACGCCCGCATAGAAAAATGAATCTCACAGAAGATCTTCACGATCCCCGGGTGCTCAAACACTACTGTCTTGGTCTCCCCCTGCGGATACCGCCCAAGGTCGAAACGGGCCGGCTTGGAATAGGAAAAGACATTGTGATAGAAAGGATCGAGATTCGGAAAACTCACCTCCGTCCCCACTGAAACAGCCAGAACCGAGGGCTCGAATCGCTTCTCCTTCTGCGCTATCTTCGGCACCGTGTCAGGCGGCTCGACCGGCGGCAAACTGTCCGCCGTCAACCACACCACCGAAAACAGACCCGGATTGCACTGACAATTTACTTCCGGCCCCTCACTCTTCGACAACTGACGGCTGCGATAACGCGCTACCGTCGGGGCTGCCCTATTCTGTGCCGGCGGCCGCAATACAACCCCGTTCAGGGTTGACAATTCCTGCCCGCCAACTCCCGAACCAAAACAGAACATAATGCAAACCGAGAAAAAAGATGTAATTTGCCTATTTTTCATGGTATTCACTTTGTCGGCCCGATCGACACATTGCTTAATGAAGAGAAAAACGAACGGATATTGCACGAAACCGACAACGCGAGACAAAGACTGTCAGGGAGTTTGTGTGATGCTCCGGCACTCACCTGCCGATAAAAATAATGGGTGGCCACCACTCAGGGCAGGGTTGATCGCAATGGCTGTGTCGTTTGCCACTACGGCGGTGGGCCACCCACTTTTCGACACCTCTTGCGTCATCACCGGATCGCTGCCCTCGATCCGAACAATGACTCCTACCGAAATGTCACTTCTTGATATTCAAATTGTAAAACGCCCTCAACCCGGGATATTCGGCACACCGACCGACCTGCTCCTCAATACGCAAAAGCTGGTTGTACTTCGCCACCCGGTCCGAACGACACAACGACCCAGTCTTGATTTGACCCGCCCCCGCAGCCACGACCACATCCGAGATCGTTGTATCCTCGGTCTCCCCCGAACGGTGAGAAACGACCGCAGTAAACCCCGCCTTCTGCGCCATCTCGATCGCATCTAGTGTCTCGGTCAATGTCCCGATCTGGTTTAGCTTTATCAAGATCGAATTGGTAATCCCCTCGTCGATCCCCCGCTTCAGCCGCTTGATATTCGTCACAAACAAATCGTCCCCGACCAGCTGAATCTTGTCACCCAGCCGCTCGGTCATCTCTTTCCACCCCTCCCAGTCATCCTCGGCCAAACCGTCCTCAATCGAGATAATCGGGTAGTTCTTGCACAGGTCCTCGTAGAAGTCAATCATCTGCGACGACGTCAGCTTCTTCCCTTCCGCCTCCAGATTGTACCTCTTCGACTTCGCATCGTAGAACTCGGTCGAGGCCGGATCCAGTGCGATCCGAATCTCCGAGCCGGCCTTATACCCCGCCTTCTTGACTGCCTCCATAATCACTTCCAGCGCCTCTTCATTTGACTTCAAGTCCGGCGCAAACCCGCCCTCGTCACCAACCGCAGTGTTGTACCCCTTGCTGCTCAGTACCTTCTTCAGGTTATGAAATATCTCCGAGCCCATCTGGAGCGCCTGAGAAAAACTCTTCGCCCCTACCGGCATTACCATAAACTCCTGCAAATCAACATTGTTGTCCGCATGACTCCCCCCGTTAAGAATGTTCATCATCGGCACCGGCAAAATCTTGCAGTTGCACCCGCCAATATATTCATACAGGAAACGACCCCGCGACTCCGCCGCCGCCTTCGCCGTCGCCAGCGACACACCCAGGATCGCGTTCGCCCCCAATTTCCCTTTGTTCTCCGTCCCATCCAGCCCGATCAGGTAGTTATCCAACGCCACCTGGTCAAACGGATCGATTTCATCCTTCAGCAGCGCCGGCGCGATCTTCTCGTTCACATTCGCCACCGCCTTGGTTACTCCCTTGCCCATATACACGCTCTTATCACCGTCCCGAAGTTCCACTGCCTCATGCGCCCCGGTCGAAGCACCCGAGGGGACCGCCGCCCGACCCAGCGTCCCATCGGCCAGAATCACATCCACCTCAACCGTCGGATTACCCCGGCTGTCGAGAATCTGCCGCGCCCCGATATACTGAAAATCAGACATACTGCATTACCCTTTGAAATCACGGTTCTCACTGTTTACTGTGCGTGATACTATATTCCGCCCGACCTCAAGGCAAGTTTTAACACCCACAACCTCTTGACCGACATCCCGTGTCAGGCGATAACCGATAATTCATAGCCCATTTTTTTATTGCCATACCCCGCCCCGATTATTATCTGTCAGCCAACATGGAACAAATCAACTACCTCCTCGATCAGATATCCGCGTTCGTCTGGGGCTGGCCCATGGCCAGTCTGCTCGTCGGTACCGGCGTCATTCTCACCGTCCGCATGCTCTTCATCCAGGTCCGCGGATTCTCCCACGGCATTGCAGTTGTCAGTGGCAAATACGACGATCCCTCACACAGCGGCGAACTGACCCACTTCCAGGCCCTCTCCGCCGCCCTCTCGGCGACCATCGGCATCGGGAACATCGCCGGCGTTGCTATCGCCATCTACTACGGCGGCCCCGGCGCCATCTTCTGGATGTGGGTAACCGCCTTCTTCGGCATGGCCATCAAATACACCGAGTGCACCCTCGCCATTAAGTACCGCAAAGTCGAACCCGACGGCAACATCCGAGGCGGCCCGATGTACTTCATCGAACTCGGCATGCACCGCTATTTCAAACCACTGGCCTACATGTTCGCCTTCTGCACCGCCATCGCCGCCTTTGGCTCCGGCAACATGGCCCAGTCCAACACCCTCGCCCAGTCCGTCGTCCGCGCGTTCAAAGTCGAACCCGAGGCCACTATCGCCCTCGGCGACATCAACTCACCCGAAATCGTGGCTGTCATCGAGGATTTCAACGTCGCTTTCCGTGCCGCCCAGCTCGGCGATGAAACGAATTTTGCCCGGCTCTCCAAAGAAGTCAGCAACTACCGCCTCGAGGCCGTCGAAGGCCCCGATGGCTCCAAAGAATTCTATCTCATGGGCACCGCACCGAACGACCTCCCCACCGACGGCCAGACCTACCGCTTCGGCATCGGTAACGAGGAAATCAACATCGCCGCCCTCACCATCGTGCAGGAAGGCCCCGTCTCAACTTGGCGCTGGACCATCGGCATCATCCTCGCCGCCCTCGTCGCTGTCGTCATCATCGGCGGCATCCGACGCATAGGCCACGTTGCCTCCGTGCTCGTGCCCTTTATGTCGGTCGTCTACGTCCTCTCAGCGCTGGTCGTCATTATCCTCGCCTGGGACCAGATAATCCCCGCCTTCAAACTGATCTTCTACCACGCCTTTAACCCGATCGCGGCCGTCGGCGGCTCGGCCACCGGAGCCACCCTCTGGATGACCATCACCTGGGGACTCCGCCGAGGCCTCTTCTCCAACGAAGCCGGCCAGGGCTCCGCCGCCATGGCCCACTCCACCGCCAAAGTGAAAGAACCGGTCCGCGAAGGCCTCGTCGCCATGCTCGGACCCTTTATCGATACCATCGTAATTTGCACCATGACCGCCCTGGTCATCATCACCAGCGGACAATGGGCCTCCGGCCTCAACGGCGCTGCCCTGACCATGCACGCTTTCGACCACGCTCTCCCCGTCTACGGCGAGTGGATGGTCGTGATCGGCATCGTCCTGTTCGCCTTCTCGACCGTTATCGCCTGGTCCTACTACGGCGAGAAAGGCTTCGAATACATCTTTGGCAAAAAACCGAAAATCGCCTACAAATGGCTCTTCGTGCTCTTCACCCTCCTCGGCGCCCGACTTGACCTCCAGGCCGTCTGGGGCTACGCCGACACCGCCAACGGCCTCATGGCCGTCCCCAACCTCATCGCGCTTATCGCCCTCTCCGGCGTCATCGTGAAAGCCACGAAGAAATACATGGACGAAAAAGCACACGGGATGCAGCTCCCCTTCAATATCCCCGGTGCGCCCCCGCCCGACAACACCCCGGGCCCGAAAAAACCGTAACCGACTCGGGATCTATCCCGAGCCGAATAAATCACGGCAGGATCCCTCGCGGACCCTGCCCACGCAGAAAGCAAAGACACCATGAGTACCGACCGACCCAAACTTACCCTCCCCAAACTCGACTGGAAAACCACCGAATGTAAAGTCTGCGGCAAACCGTTTGACTACCTCGGCAAAAAACGCCCCAACACCTGCAAGGACGGCACCTGCCGCTACAAGTGGGAACACAAAATCGAACCCGAAAGCTGGGCCAACCACCAGCCCAGCCTCTTCAAATCAAAATAACCCGTCAGAGCTGCAGACGTAGCCCACGCACCCCCGTGCGTGAATTTTACTCAACGCCATCTTCGACCCAGTCCAGTAGGGCAGTACCCTTCAGCGGTTCCGCCATCTCCCTCTGGTAGGTCATCCGCCTCGGGCTGATGACAAAGTCCCCCTAAGCGGAGTCGAAGCGTGAGCGCACCCGAAAAGCACCCGCACCCCAACCACAAATCCCTCCACTTCTCGTTGACAGCCCGCAAAAATCGCCTATCTTCTCCGCATGACTGATCGTGAAAAATTCGTCAGAACCATCGGGGAGGAATTCGACTCCGACCGCCTCACCTGGCAAAAAGCCATCCCCACCTTCCACCCCGAATCCGCCGACGAGGCCGCCCGCCTGGTCAAACTCGCCAACAAACACAACCAGCACCTCTACATCACCGGCTTCGGCAACAACATCGACCCCATCGGCGAACCGTTTTCAAACCTCGTCACTATCCGCACCGACCGCCTCAACCAGTGCTGCGAAATCTCCAAAGAAAACTTCTACGTCACCGTCGGCGGCGGCTACCCCCTGCGCGAAATCAACCGGCGGATCGAGTCGCAGGCCCTCTACCTCCCCCACGCCGACCTCCCCTACGTCGGCTCCTGCGGCGGCGCCGTTGCCGTCGGCCTCACCGGGTACCTTCACGGCCACGATGTCCCCATCAAGAAGTACCTCATCCAGGCCGAAATCGTCACTCCCGAGGGCGACATCATCACCCCCGGCTCGCTCGCCTTCAAATCCGTCTCCGGCTACGACATCGTGAAACTCTTCCACGGCTCCTGGGGCCTGCTGGGCCTCATCGTCACTGCCTCCTTCCGCGTCATGCCCGCCGCCGGCGCCAACGAGTTCGCCGGCATGTCCCAAAAGGAAGTCACCCGAAAGCCGCTCCTCGACGACCTCGTCGAATCCAACACCGAAACCGACGCCGTCTACTCCCGCAAAATCAAATCCAAATTCGACCCCAACCACATCCTCCCCACCATAGAACTGTAGGTCACCCACGGCTCCGCGTGAGTGACACGGTCATCGTGAGCGAAGAATGGTCATGGTGACCGAACTCGAAGCATGAAAATGTTATGGTCGCTGGCAACGACGGGTGGCCTGCCATTCATGGTGGGGAACTCCTGTGCTCAACGCAGGGCGGAACCCTTCAGCGGTCCCGCCATCTGTCTTCGTCAAAACCCCCGCGGTCCTGACGTAGCCCCCGCACCCACGGTGCGTGGGAGCGAAAGACGATAGAACTAAAAACTCAACCCCGCGTACGATCAACCGCGCCTGCCCCTCTCTGAGTCAACCTGCCCCCCTTCAGTCACCCTGGGCCCAGTCGAAGGGTGACCGCCGTCGAAGACTGACCTCGTGCCACAAACCAACTCCCCCCAAAGAAAAATGTGATTGCCCCCCGCAACTTTCCATGCGATATTCCCGTAACATAGACACATTCAGTACAAATTAACACAGGGTGCCCCACCGCTCGCGATGGGATCATACCATGTGAAAATGATTCGTTACGGAATACTACTCAACATCCAACAGGAGACCAAACCATGGCCGACCGACCCCCCAAACCAAAAGACATGACCTGGATCACCCCCTACATCTTTGTCAACGATGCCAAGGCCGCTATCGAATTCTACGAAAAAGCCTTCGGCTTCAAAACCAGCATGACCATCCCCGATGATTCCGGCGACATCTCCCACGCCGAACTCAAACACAACGACGAAGTCATCATGCTCGGCAAGCACCCCGACGGCGCCCCCGGCAAACTCGGCGGCACCAGTGTCACCATGTTCGTGTACGTTGACAACGTCGATGACTTCCACCAGCGCGTCAAAGACGCCGGCGGTACCATCACCAAAGAACCGGCCGACCAGTTTTGGGGCGACCGCACCTTCAGCGTCACCGACCCCGAGGGCCACCACTGGATGTTCGGCCAGAACGTCGCCGACTTCGACCCCGCCAACGTCCCCGGCCAGTCCTGATCACATCTGACCCGTTGCCTGCGCACCCTCGGGTGCGTGGGTTGGTTCTCGTAGGTCACCCACCCACGGTGGGTGACAACTAACTCCCAATTTGTCATTTCGGCGAAAGCAGGAATCCCGGAGTAGGGCAAAACCCTTGCGGTTTTGCCCCCGCATGTCATCCGCCTCAGGCGGATGACAAAGTCACTCCTGGCACTCTTACCTTATTATCACCAACTTCCCCATCTGCGTCTTACCTCCCGGCACCTCCACCACCCAATAATACAACCCCGTCTCAACCTTCTGAAAATTCCGGTTAATCAAATCCCACTGCTTCCGACGATGCGTCGGATCACTCTCCGTTGACCGATGATCCATCGTCCGCACCCGATCTCCATCGAGGGTAAAGATCGAGATGGTACACACTGGCGGCAGATTCGCAAACCAGATCGCCCGCACCCGTTCATCCCATCGGTCATCCT
>CAZTBP010000014.1:0-106291 GCA_964612145.1 uncultured Ignavibacteriales bacterium
TCCCACCCTCACGGCTACTCTCATTCCGTGTCTCACTATTATTGGCACAGAGGGGCCCGGGCCACGCACTGATTGTGCCCAGACGGCATACGGCCTCTTTCTTCGACCTGACTGATCCTGAGAGACAGGCAGTGATCGAGTTGATTCCGGCCGTCAGAGACCTGATACTGGATCAGCATACTGCCGCTGGGTTTAACATTGGGATAAATGATGGCGCAGCTGCCGGACAAACGATCTTTCACTTGCACATACATGTAATTCCACGATATGAGGGAGACATCCCCGATCCGCGCGGTGGTGTGCGTCTCATCTTTCCGAGTAAAGCAAAATACTGGTCCGATTAGCCAGATTAGCCATCCGGTTGATTCAGAATGTCGAAATTCTACACGAAATTCCCGTCTCGTGAATCCTACTGGCGATCCATAATTCTTTTCGGTCGAAATGTTGCCAGCTACAAATTTGCACTTGCCCAGGCTCTCTTGAGATTGTCAAACTCCGAGAAGACCTTTGTCACATTAGATGAACTTGCTCTCCCGTTTGCCACCAGTATTGCTGACCACTTGAAAACATGTGAAACACAGGGAACTTTCCGATCCAGCAAATTCCTGGACGCTTGTCGTAATTTCAATAATGGGCAGATTGACGAGTCTGAATTGAGGGAAGCCACGATTAGGATCGGATTTAATAACGTCATTGATGCTTTTCATGTTGTGAATCAAGGTGAGACCGAGATCCGATTCTTTGAAGATCGGAGGGACAGTACAACAAAGGGTATTACCATCACTGATGACCTGTTAGCTTTGAGAGATTCCTTTCAGTTTAACAACCTTGCTGACGACGTTGATTCAAGGTGGCGATTAGTTGAAACAGCTTGGGAACTGGGTGTATCGAGATCAGCACTTGAGGTGTATTATGACGCACCGAAGGGGCTTCTCTACAATCCGTCGCTACGGCGACAGGCAATTACGTCATGCCGAGGCGCACTGAATGGATACCAGAAAGGGAAGTGTTTTACTGTTTCACGGACATATCGGTCGAGCAGGGCAGTAGCAAGCTTGGGCATGTTGACCACCTTTTCCCCCATGTACTCAAGAAAGCGAGTCCAAGGACAAATCTGGACGGTGTCTGGAATCTCGTGCTGGCTTGCAGGGAGTGCAATAGCGGGTTAGCAGGAAAGTTTGCGCGAGTTCCCGAACAGCGGTATCTGGAGCGACTCGAGATGCGCAACAACTTCTTGATCGAGAGCCACCATCCCCTTCGAGACACACTTATCTCCCAGACAGGACAGACCGACAATCTGCGGCATGGATTCCTGCAGGCAGTTGACAATTGGGCGATCAGTGTTCTTCTTCACCGTTGGCGGTCTTCAGATGAGGGCCCGCCAGCCTTTTAAATTGAATCTGCTTGCACAACTTGACGGGCTTAGTCTGGTCAATCTACGTCCACCTTAAGGGGTAAAACGGCCATCGGCACGAAGTAGATATCCAGTATACGATCAGTCTTTTGGAAATACGGGACCTGTGATCTGGAACGTGTGCATTTCAGCTTTCGTGCGTTTGGTAGGGTCCGGTATACGGTACATGGGACTCCGGTTTTTTCTCCCCCGTGCCCCCTTCGGCATTCCTGGAGCATGGGACCCGTGATTGTGGTGTCGTGCCAGTCGCGGGTCGTGCGTTTGAGCCGCGCCTGGGAAGTCTCGAACATGCTCGTGGAATGCTCAGAATAGCGCTCAATTAGCCGCTCAACAGGCAGTTCCTGCCAGGTAGTTTACACACTCAGTCATTTATTCCACTCTTGAAGACAGGTCATAGTCTAAGCTTGGGTCATCGTCAGGGTTTAGATCGAGGTCGGGGCTGAATTTTGCCAACAAACGTAATTTTACGCTTGACAAATACACGAAATAATGTATATTAATGGCACAACAAGAGACCAATAGACCCACAACAACCATCAAACAAAGGGACCTAACCATGAAGTTCTATGGCAAAGCTCACCGAGTGGCCGACGATATCGTGGCCGCATTCGAGCAGGGCGACGTTCCGCAAGCCCTGGCTCAAGTATTCATTCACAAAAAGGAAGACCGACCGTGCGCAGCATGGTCATGGAGCAATCAATTGCTGGTCGCCCTGCACGGCTATCACGATGCACGGGGAATCAGGCAGTGGAATGCTGTCAACCGATCAGTCAAAAAGGGTGAAAGGGCGTTTGGCATTCTCGCCCCCAAAATGATCCGCAAGCGAGACGAAAAGACGGGCGAAGAGGAATCAGTGCTGATCGGGTTTGTCTCCGTGCCGGTCTTCGGCTATGACCAAACGCACGGGGAAGAATTGCCAGACCAGAATCCACATTTGACTGCCTGGCTGCGTGATCTGCCGTTGCGCGACGTGGCCGAATCGTGGGGGCTCGCTGTCGGCGCATTCAATGGCGAAAGCGCGCGATATCTCGGCTATTACAAGAGTGGCAAAGGAATCGCGGTCGGCGTAAAGAATCTGGCGACCTGGGCGCATGAGCTGGTTCATGCGGCCGATGATCGTCTGCACGGGATCAAAGGCGGTCAGCACTTGGACCAGGAAGTCATTGCCGAGCTCGGCGGGGCAGTCTTGCTGGAGATAATCGGCATGCCGAGCGATTCCGATCGTGGCGGTTGCTGGCAGTACATCAAAGGCTATTCGGAAAAGGCGAAGATCCATCCGGTGACGGCTATCAATCGAGTGCTGGAACGGGCCTGCAAGGCGGTTTCGCTGATTCTTGACACCGCCGAACGAATCGCGAACGACCAGGCGGCCAGGACCGCAGCGTAAAGGGGGATGCCATGAGACTGGATGAAAAATACAGACCGAAGAGACTTGACGACGTGATCGGACAAGAAAAGACAGTGGCTCGGATTCGGGCCGCTACTTCCCGGAACTGGGGCGGTCGGGCATTTTGGCTGTCGGGTGGATCCGGCACGGGGAAGACGACCATTGCACGAATCATCGCCCGGCAAGGGGCGGATGACCTGTATATCATCGAGACCATTGCGCGAGACCTGACGATGTCGCGGATCAAAGAGATTCGGGACGCATGGCGCTATATGCCGATGTCGGCCAAGTCAGGGCAAGCGCTTATTGTGAATGAGGCACACGGCTTGAGTAAACCGGTCATCGAGCTTCTGTTGGGTGTGCTGGAAGACTTGCCCGAGAATGTCGTTGTGATATTCACCACGACGAATGAAGGCAATGACCTTTTTGAAGAGAAGCTCGACTCCAGCCCGTTTGCATCGCGATGCATTTCGCTGCGGTTGGCGTCGCGCAATCTCTGCCAGGCGTTCGCCGATCGTGCCCGAGCGATTGCCCAGGCTGAGGGCCTCGATGGTAAGCCGTCAGAGGAATACGTGAAGCTCATGAGACGGTGTCGGAATAATCTGCGAATGGCGCTGCAGGAAATCGAATCAGGCGTGATGTTGGCTTGAAGGTGGCGCACGTCCAAACAACGAAGCCCCGGCCTTGCGTGGTCGGGGCTTTTCTTGTGGCTGTTGGACCCGTGTTGAGCGGCTATTCCTCGAACATCGAGCGGAGTTGAGATTCAGAGACGTACCAGACGTGGCCGATTTTCGTACCTTTGATCCGGCCTTTGGTCAAGTGGCGACGGATAGCGGTTTCAGACAGGCCGAATTTCTTGGCCAGTACCTTGACCGTGTAAAGCTTCATGCCGGCGATCTCGACTGGTTCGGCCTGATCGCTTTTTCTCTTCTTTGCCATACTTCCGAATATTGAGATTGTGCGGCCGCTCACGGGCACAACAAGAGTTGGTTAGTGGGACCTAACCATCCGTGGCGACCGCACAAACCTGAGTTTTGCTTGTCTATATGTCGAGCTTAGGACCGTCAGAAACGGCGCAATTCCTATTTCCGCTATCCGTTCTTAACGGCAATTAACGCTTCCTCGGCTTACGCCCAGGCCGCTCAAAAAAGGCCCGGAGGGTGTCTTCCGAGACATACCACTTGACGCCGATCCGGTTGCCGACGAGCTTGCCCCGCCGAAGATAGTCGCGAATGGTCTCGGCCCGGACATCGAGGGTCTCGGCGACTTCCTCGACCGTAAACAGCTTGAGACTTCCAATCGTGACCGGCATCTATTCGTTTCCGTACAAGAGAGCATCGACCCGAAGCTCGGCTCCGTTTTCGATGCGGTTCAGGTTGTGTGCGTAGATCATCGTCGTATTGATCGACGAGTGCCGTGCCATGGCCCGCGCTTCCTGAATGGAAGCTCCGGCCTGGAGTGCAAGCGTCACTGTTGTGTGGCGCAGAGAATGACTCGTCAGTCGGACACTGTCCAGCCCGATGCTACGCAAATGTTGCTTCACGATACCGCGAATGGTCCGAGTAGTCAAGCGTCCGCCTTTGTTGCGGTTGCTGTCCGAGGCGAATAGGGGAAGATTGTCGGCAACTGCACTTCTTGAGCTCAAATAGGCGAGGATCGGCCTGTAGACGTGATCGGTCAGCAGAACGAACTCGTCTTTGGCGTCACGACCCTTGCCGTGAACCCAGAGAACGATCTGCCCGCCTTCAGTGCGGATGTCGCCGACATCGGATCGGATTGCCTCGATAGTGCGGATGCCGGTGCAGACAAGCAAGTTGATTAGGGCATAGTCGCGTTTACCGACTGGAGTAGAGGTGTCGATTGCAGCCAGTAGATCACGGACCTGGCTTATGGTGAGAGCGTCACGGCGATGTCCACGGGTACGTCGGGCACCTTTGACGTTGCGGGCGATATTAGGGTAAAGGCGAACCGATTCAGTCCATTCGAAAAATTTCCGAACCGCAACGATGTAAGCTGAGACGGAGTTGGCGCTCAATCCGCTGTCGGCCAGATGGCGTTTGTATGAGACTACTGTGTCACGGTCGGGCATGGTTATACCCGACGAGTTCAGCCACGTGAGAAAGCGAGTGACGCCGTGCTCGTAATGGGCCCGGGTTTTCTCCGAGCAGTCGAGCGACGCGGCGAATCGAGCGACCAGAGATTGAAGGTTTACTCGGACTGGAGGGACCGATTGAGAAATAGGGGAGACTTCTTCGTTCATCTGAAATTTCCTCTTGTTGTGCTTGTATCGACAATATAAGTAGAAACCGGCCCGATCACAAGCGAAATATCGACGTGGATACGGGAAATAATGTATAATGAAGGGAGAAGATCAGGAGAGGAGTTTGTCGATATCAATTCGGCAGCTGGTGCGTCCGTTGGTTGAGAGCCTTGACACCCATTCTTCCAGATCCTTGGCTTTGAACCGGACCAGGTTGCGGATTTTGACATGCGGAATAAAACCTTGGCTGGTCCACTGGTAGATTGTGGACTCAGCGACATTGAGGAGCTCGGCAGCTTCGCATGCTTTCAGGAGCTTATCCATTG
The DNA here is from genome assembly GCA_964612145.1 of uncultured Ignavibacteriales bacterium. Taxonomy (GTDB): domain Bacteria; phylum Zixibacteria; class MSB-5A5; order GN15; family FEB-12; genus JAGNLV01. The sequence continues at coordinate 5,388 of CAZTBP010000014.1, forward strand.
CTCACGACTTCTTCCGCGATTTGTGATTGCAAGATACGCCTGGCCAACGATATTGGGTTGAAGCGAGAGCCGGAACGCAATGCCCGGCCCCCGCAACTGGTTGAAAGATAGGCTGATCAACAACCGACAGCGTCCACGAGTGGACACTGCCACCCAGATTTAGAAGTATTTCGATTTTAGCGCCGCCAAAGTCATTTAGTCGTTTTTCGCTCAAGCAGTTATCGGATGGGGAAACTGGTAGTTGGTGGAAGGTGATAGGTAGCTGGTAATTGGTAAAGAGTGAATGAGATTTGCCGGATCGATCGCCCCGAGTGCTGACTGAAAGATGATAACTTTGGCTTTCAATCATATTCCCCCCCTGTCAGCCTCTCAACAATTGTATCTACGACTGAATATTGTAAGTGGCTGGGCATCATAGTTCCGTCTGGGAATCTGCGTTCGGTGTCACGAACGAGAACTCGATACAACTTGTTTGGAAAGACATTTGCACCCAATCGCCTCTTGCCTAATGTCGCTCGGCCCGTGGCGAGTTTCCATTGATCAACGAACTTGCGCGTCTGGCGAATCTTGCCTTGGGGAAAAGGGCACACCATGAAGATTTCGGTCCCGTCGTAGTCACCGCCAAATATCCGAAACTTCACGTACAAATCACGCCGACCAGCCCAGCGCACTCCCGTCTCAGTTGCATAGCAGAATGCCTCGTATTTTCCCTTCGGGATTCTGGGCCTTTCTGCTTCGACATAGGGGTCTTCCTCTTTTGGTTTTTTCGTCTTACGGTGGGTCACCACTTCCACCTCTTGCGGTCTTTTGCCATCTGAAAGCTCGCGGTTAGCTCCAGCCGCTGGATCTTCGTCAACAGACGATCTCGCTTGGCCTGCGACCGGGCTCGCCTGAGTTTCCGCTGCCATTTGGGAAGTTGTTGCATGAATTTAAGAGCGCCGATCAACCCACTACGGCTTTCTTGCTGGCTGGTATAGGTTAGGTTATGGCAGATCCGACAAGCGAAATATTTCTGCCCAGGGGGGAGATAGACAATCCGGCAGCGACGATCACACGACGGACACCTAAACCACCAGCGGTGTCGGCCGAAATAGCACGGTGTTTTGTCGAGGAGGATGTTGTACTCGACATCTTCTTTTGTACCGTTGGGATGATAGGTGATTGTGTATTGGGGGCGGATGTGCGAGCCGCCAAATACCGTGAAACGGATGCTGTCGGTGACTCTCCCGTTTTGCTCCCAGCGACTCCAGCCGGTGCCAAAAACACTCAAGTCCATGGCCTTTGCGATCCGCATCATATCCCACCGCAGACACTCTTCGGTGGTTGTCTTTTTCCAAAAGACCCCTCGCCCTACCTGCGCCATAGAAATCCCCCAAACTTATCGAAATCAATAGGCTTTTGTGCCATCAAAGAAAGCCGCTGAATAGAGGATAACCTGATCGCGTGCAACGTGTTTTCGCAGCTCAGGAGGTATGCCCGACTGTTCACACGTTGTCGCAGAATATGAGCCGCGACGATAACCAGATTGGCAACGTGGGGGTCAGCGTTATTATAACAGTCTGAAAATCGCCTTCTAAGCTTCATGACGGTCGAATACATGTCTAACCCCTCAATCCGATTTACTTTCGTTCAGTGCGGAGCGTGACCCTTGTAACTTGTTGTCTCCCAATCCGCGTTTTGTAGCGGATTTTGACGTCCGTGCCTGCATTTTGGTGCGCGGTTTCCTGCTGGACTTTTTGAGGATGTCACGCACGTGTTGGATAGTGTCAGCAGTGACAATGATATCCCACGCGACAGTGCCATCAGGGAGCCAGTACAGGCCGTGCGGCCGACAGTTTTTTCGACGAATCAGCCGCTTGTATATTTTGCGATCCTCTATATAGGCCAGGTACTCTCCATCGAACCAGCGGGATATGAATGCGCTGCCTCTGGCTTTGTCTTTCATCCTTGAGATCCTCCTTGTTCCTTAGACTCCTGTGCGTACGCAATCCAAAGCAAGCTCGGCAGCACCCTCAAAAACGAGACAGCCCACCCTCGTGTGAAGGGCGGGCTCCTCTTGATACTTTTATGAGCTCTTCAGATACGCGCCATGAACTAATAGCGATGCTTACTGCTTTCGACCTTTTGAATCTCCTGGATCGCCCCATCCTGGATCAGAATGTTAAAGCTCACCATTCCATGGAATCCCTTGCGGAGAACGGAACTCAATGTTTCGTCGATGAGCCGGTTTAGTTTTTCTGTTTTCTTGTCATTGTTGCTCATTGGTGTACCAAATTAACTGAATTCAGTTAACTCCTTTTGCAAAAAAACACTATTGTAATTGCTGGAATACGTTGACCAGCGCTCCTTTCAAGTCACGTCGCCGTTGGAGGAATTTCTCATTCGTTAGATTCTCGATACGTTTTAGTTTGAGCAGTTTTAGCCCCATTGCCGTTTTCGAGACATTCGCGAAAAACTTCGTCAAAGGTTCCGCCACACTGATACAGAAGTCCGTCAGCGTATAGACCTGGAAACTCCGTGTTCGCTCGTTGGCTGTCAGATTGTATTTAGCGGGTCCGGTGTACCTAAGGCGGACCCCTTTCCCGTAGTATTGGTAAAACTTGAGCAACACTAAGGCGTCTGGCATGAGGAGGTTCGCGGCGAACTGATTGGCCTGAATTTCCTTCTGACGAATGTGGGGCTGCTCAAATATCTCCAACTGCGTACATCGAAATAGCTGGGGAGCGGTACGATGCAAAACGCCGTGACCAAACTCGTGGCCCCAAGTAAATGTGAAACGAGGATCTCGAATCGGAGGGGAGATGATTCGGTCTATCAGTATGACTTGGTTTTTTGGGATTGTCTTTCCCAAGACCTTTTCTCCGTTCTTCTCACCTAAATCTGCTTGGAGCTCGATTTTAATCTCAAACTCCGGATACAGTACACTCTCGTAAAGGCTCTTCAAGTCAAAGAATACGTCCTCAATCCGTGTCCAGCCCATTTCGCTGCAATATCTCAGAGCCAACTCGTTGGTGATCTTCTTTATCTCCACCTCGGTGCTTCCCTGCACCCAAGAACCTCTAAGCATTAGTCTGTTCTTCTCCTTGCGGTTCGGTATTCGCCGGCTGCCTTTTTGTACTTTTCTTCGAGATTTTCATCAAAAACGCGGAGTTTTCTGTCACGTGCCTTGTCCAGCATCATCTCCGGATCGTACCCAAGAACCTCAGCCATAGCACATATTAACTCGGGCCCTGGTATTTCACCGTGAACTTCGACCCGAGTGATGAATGCCGGCGTCGGAGCTTTTACTCCGGTTCTTCCTATAGCTTCAATAAAGTCCTTCACCTTCCATTCCTTGCGTCTTCGACCCTCGATTATGAGGTCGCCAAAACTCTTCTCCACCTCGCTTCACTCCCTTCTTACCATTGACCCGAAAGCTCACGAACAGAATTAAGTAAATTTAGTTAATTAAGGCAAATAAAATCTCATCGTCGATAAAGTTTTGTTCTAAGATGTTATAAAACAGCAACTTGAATCATTCTGAATGCTGGAAAGGATGCGGATTATTACAATTTTATCCCGGATGTTGAGCGCCAGCATCGGAATTTCTGTAATTCGCCCCGTGCCTTGGTACAAGATAATTTATTATGTGTCAAAATGTCAAGTATACCATACATTGTGTTAGCTCGGGCGTACATCGCGCCCTTGTGTAGGCTGATTAGTCGATGTTTCGTTCGAACTATTGGTAGAATCTCCTATTGGCACTGGTCGACCAAGCATTTGGTCTTGCGATTGGCCGTACTATTTTCAATATTAGGGGCGCATAGCATTCCATAGCTAGCAATTCAACTTTGAGGGAGGATTGTTTTGGACACCTTGCAGATCGCTGCCGGGGATATAGTCAGGGGTCTCGATCAGACTGAATTAGTTGAAATCCGAGAAGTTCGGCCTTTTGGCCAGCGATTTCTAGTTGTGGGGATCACGGTTGAAAGCGGGCGTGAAATCAGACGCCCGGTGACTCAAGAGGAACTCCACCAGTTTCAGAAGGTACGCGGAGCATCATTCACATTTCAGGGCTTGCCCGAGACGTTCTTGCTGGCCGCCGAGGCGCACAGAATCAGAATTGCCCATCAATTTGATCCGCTCTTTGCTGTAAATTCATCTATAGTTGACCCTCTCCCGCATCAAGTGGAGGCCGTGTATAGATATCTGCTCCCCCTTCCTCGAATTCGATTTCTGCTCGCTGACGATACTGGGGCAGGGAAGACCATCATGGCTGGATTACTCCTAAAGGAACTACTCTTTAGGCACGGCCGCATGAAGATTTTGATTGTGACTCCAGGTGGACTGACGAAGCAATGGGCCGAAGAGGAACTTCAAGAGAAGTTTGGGCTTCATGCCAGATTGGTCAATCGACACTCTTTTGAAGCCGATCCTGGCCAATTTGCCCGATATGATGATGGACTCTTTGTCACGTCTATTGATTTTCTTGCCCGAAATGAGAGCTGCTTGAACGAAGCCGGGGAGACTCAATGGGATTTTATAGTGGTAGATGAGGCTCATAAACTCTCCGCGTACGAGTATGGTAGAAAGCTTGATGAGAGTGGTCGCTACAAGGCAATTAAGCTCCTCGCCAATCGTACCGACCATCTTCTTTTTTTGACGGCTACACCTCATAGGGGAAGAAAAGATACATTTCGCCGGCTACTCCTATTGCTCGACCGAGATCTCTTCCAGAAAGACAAACATGTGATGGAGAGAGTACGTGCTCAATCGGGGGGCGAAGAAGATTTTGAGGGAGAACAGCCAATCTCTCGTGCGCGCAACAGATTTTTCCTTCGCAGGCTCAAGGAAGAAATGGTGGATTGGGATAACTCAGAGCTTTTCAAGCGTCGGTTCGCGGAAACCGTAGGCTATGATCTCACCCCCGAGGAAAAAGAGCTATACGACCGTGTTACTCGCTATGTTCGTTCGCAGAGAAAACAGGCAAAGGAAAAGAAAAATCGGAATGTAGAACTTACTCTGATGGTAATGCAGCGCCGGCTTGCCTCGAGTATCTATGCAATTACGAGAACACTTGAGAAACGTCGTACAGCGCTCAATGAAGTTTTGGAGATCCTGAATGATCCAAATCGACCACAAATCGTCAAGAAGAGGCTGTTAGCAGCCGGAGCGCAGCCAGACGATCCAAGAGGAATCGCCGAATACGAAGAGCTGACTGAGGCTGACCGGCAGCTCATTGATGATCGGATCTTCCGCCAGGTTCTTACGAACAATCCAGAGCAAGTGGAAAAGGAGCGCGATGAAGTACAAAACCTGTTGAATCTGGCGCGCGAACTCAGCCGCCATCAAGAAGCTAAATTCCGCGAGTTGCTGAAGGTTCTGGATTCCTCCGACGTCATTCGTGATGAAGAGGAGAAGCTCGTGATCTTTACGGAGCATCGCGACACGCTTGTGAGTTTGACGGAAAGGCTGGAGGATCGAGGATATACCGTAGCCAATATTCATGGACAGATGGATGTGGATACCAGAAAGCAACAGCAGAGAGATTTTCAGCGCCGTGCGAAGATTATGGTTGCCACTGATGCTGCCGGCGAGGGTATAAATCTGCAATTCTGCAGGTATCTTATTAACTGGGATATACCATGGAATCCGAATCGTTTGGAGCAGCGAATGGGTCGGATTCATCGGTATGGGCAAGCGCACGACGTACACGTCTATAATCTAGTTGCTCAGAACACACGCGAGGGATCTGTCATAAAGACGGTACTGGAAAAGCTGGACGTTATGCGGGAGCAAATGGGTACTGATCGAGTTTACGACGTTATCGACGACCTCTTGGAGGATGTACCGTTGGTTGAGCTTATTCAGCGAGCAATTGACACGGAAAATGGGGACGAAGCAACCATTGAGGCTCAGCGAAAAGTCCAGACCGCCTCACAACAGCGGGCGGAAGACCTCATCGCACTGCAAAAAAAATCGTCACTTGCTTCTAAGCTCGATTTGCGAGCTGCCCGAGAGCTAAGAGATGCATCTGATGAGCGTCGTCTACAGCCACTGTTTATCCAGCGGTTCTTTGAGCGGGCTTGGAGAGCCTTAAGTGGGTCCATACGAGAAGACGGCAATTACCCAGTGTACTATTTGGGCTCCGTGCCGTCAGAGTTAAGAGAGCTTTCCGGAGAACTTCGAAAATCCTTGCCCGAGAAATATGAAACACCGTTTGTGTTCGATAAGAGCCTGTTGAGTATAGCGTCGAAACAGCCCGTCCCGGAGCGGACCAAACTTATGGGCCCTGGACACCCGTTGTTTGAAGCTATTATCCACTGGGCTATCAAAGAGGGACGGGAGGCATTTGCACAGGGTACAATTTTGATCGATCCTAATATTGCTAAACCTATGCGACTTTGGCTGGTTAAATCGACGATTGAAGATGGTCGAGTTAGTGTGACTCAACCACTGGCCCATGAGCAGCTAAACGCAGTGGTAGCCGATCACATGGGTACTCGAAAAGTGTCGCCTGCTTATCTGTTGACCTGTGTGGCTCCAACAGAATCTTCAGAAATGCCAGATTTGCCGGAGATATCACGAGATGAGATCCAGGCGTGGGCCTATGATGAGGTAACGGAGAAGCAACTCGCTCAGGTCAGGAAGGACCGGAAGAACGAAGTTGAACTGAGGCGTGAATACCTGACCACAGCATTTACTGAACTCATAATGGAACTGCAGGAAGATCTTAACGCCCTTCAGCGTAATATGTTATTCGGCGACGAAAATGAGACTGAGCGTGAAGCGGTGCAGAAGAGAATCGACGACCTAAAACAACGGAAAGTCGAGCGTCTGGCAGAACTTGACGAGATGATGGTGTTGACGGCCAATCTGCCTGAAGTTCTGACTCAGGCGACAGTGATCCCCGATCCAGTTGCTACTCTCGAAACAGACCCCGACAGCCCCGGAAAAGGCGTTGCTATGCGGCGAGACGACGAGGTTGAAGCAATTGCGATGAAAGTAGTTATGGCGTACGAGAGAAGCCGAGGATGGATACCATATGACGTACATAATGACGGTGAGCACTACGATATTCGTTCCGAATCTTCCGGTGGAGAAAAGAGGTATATCGAGGCCAAGGGTCGGGCACAGTCCGGCCCGGTGATGCTCACTGGCCCGGAACTGGACAAGTTGGAGCAATTGGGCCAGCGCGCCTGGCTTTACATTGTAACTTTTTGCAAGGGGCAGAAACCAAAACTGCAATTGATTCAAGACCCCATTCCCAAGCTCCACCCGGTTGCGCAATATCGCCAAGTACAATATCTTGTCGATGAGTCGGACTGGCAAGCGCAGGCCGAAACTACTGACTTTGATGCAACGGAGGTACAGTCTTGAGCACCAGCAATAGCGACATTTGTCCGCGATTGATTGAAGTAGCCCTGCCAATCAGAGAAATTTCGGTAGAGAGCGTTCGAGATAAGTCCCTTCGACACGGTCACATATCAACACTTCACCTTTGGTGGGCGCGACGACCTCTGCCCGCATCTCGAGCAGTAGTATTTGCGTCATTGGTACCTGATCCAGATGATCCTCGGTGTCCTGAGAAGTTTAGAGATTCCGTCAAGAAACATCTCAAGGAGAAAGTGTCGGGCGTACTGCAACAGCGGAAAAAAAAGAAGGAGCTGCACTTCGATGCAGATCCTTACAAGCCGTATGACGGGATGGAGGACACGCTCCGGAATCGGCTCATTATGTTCGTTGCGAAGTGGTCAGCCGACATGATCAAGTTTGAAAAGGGGGAAGTCGCAACGGCTCCGTCCAAAAAAGACATGCTTGATGATCGATGTCTGGTCAAATGGGAAACTTCCGATCCAAGCGATAAGCGGGGAAACAAAATACTCGAATTGGCGCGTGAATTTATCCGCCTATCAAACGGTGACGAAGACGCAGTGGTACTCGATCCGTTCGCAGGGGGCGGCAGCATACCGCTTGAGGCCGGCCGTCTGGGATGTCAGCCTATCGCTAATGACTATAATCCTGTCGCATATCTAATACTGCGAGCAACATGTGAGTTCCCACAGAAATTCGGGAAACCCGGAAGACGGCCCAAGTCTATTGACGCTAGCGGGCGATCAACTGGTGAAGAGTCCAAGGTCAAGAATGTGTTAGCGCACGATCTTGAGATTTGGGCGCACTGGATACTCAATGAGGCTAACAAACAGATAGGTCATCTCTATGTACCCAGTAAGAAAGACGAAGAGATTGTAGGATACATCTGGGCGAGAACAGCTCCCTGCTCCAACCCGTCCTGTCGAGGGGAAATTCCTCTTTTACGCAGTCTGTTGTTGTGTAACAAGCCAAACAAGAAGGTGGCTCTCAAGATGGGAGTTAACAAGCGTGGCAAGTCCGTTAAGTTCAATGTCTTGTCGCGTCGCTTGGAGAAACAGGGTCGGAGGAAAGTCTGGGTTGGTGATGAGATCGAGGATACTGATGGCACAATGCAGAGTCGAGGAAATGTGCTTTGTCCGTTTTGTGAAGAGGTAACGCCTGTCGCCCAGCTTCGGGAAGCAGGAATTGCCGGACAAATGGGAAACCGTTTGGTGGCAGTGATTGTCAATTCTGACACTGGCAAAGAGTACCGTAAGTCGCGCGCCTCGGACGAAGATGCCTTCTTAAAGGCTGAGGAGACTGAAGTCGATTGTCCCAGTGAGTTGATTCCTGACAACCAATGGAATGTAAAGACTTGGTTGTATGGTATGAATGCATGGGGATTGCTCTTCAATAAACGTCAACTTGTTGCTATGCAGACTTTCGTGGGGCTTGCCAAACAGGCCATGGCGAATATCAAAGCCGAGAATGACTCTGATTACGCGGAGGCGGTTTCGGTCTATTTGGGACTATGGATTAGCAGAATTGCGCAGAGAATGTCGAATGTTGGTGTATGGCATACGTCCCGTGAAACTTTGGAGCATCCATTTGGACGGCAGGCTATTCCTATGACCTGGGATTACCCCGAAGCCAATCCATTCTCAGATTCGACAGGTGGGGCCCTGGGGGGTATTGACTGGATAAAGCGTGTGATATTACATGAATCGATACCTTCTTTACCAAGTCGAGTACACAGAGGTGATGGGGCGAGACTCGCAATTGACGACAAATCCGTTAACCATGTCGTAACAGATCCGCCATATTTCGATGCAATAGCGTATGCCGATTTGTCGGACTACTTCTACGTGTGGCTGAAACGAACACTCGGCGAAGGTGTCCCGGACGCATTTGGAACTCCGCTAACGCCTAAATCTGATGAGGCTACGGCTCTCAAACACCGCCATGAAGGGAGCGAAGAAAGGGCCGAGACTCACTTTCGAACCAAACTTGCAGAATCTCTGGCAGAATGCAAGCGTGTCCTCAAACCGGGTGGCGTTGTTACGGTGATGTTTGCGCATCAGTCAACGAAAGCATGGACAGCCCTTATTAATGCAATCTTCGATGCTGGGCTTACGGTGGATGCAACGTGGCCAATAGATACTGAACTCACGACTGCTCTGAAGGGCAGCATGTCCGCCCTGGCTTCTTCGGTGACTGTTGTTTGCCGTCCAAGAGTTGCAGGGTCAGCTAGCAGCTTCAAGAAAGTTCGCAGCGAGGTACGGGAGGAGGTTGCCGAATCAATCTCTCGTTTCTGGAGCTACGGTTTTCGAGGAGCTGATCTAATAGTAGCATGCTACGGACCGGCAGTCGGGGTTTTCGGAAGATACGATAGGGTTGAGCGAGCAGACGGAACGCTGGTCGGTGTTCCGGAGCTCCTGGAGATGGCCCGTGTCGCCGCGCGCGATGCCATAGCAGGTGACTTCAGGGGTGATAATATCTCGACTCTTTACTACGTCTGGACCAATCTTTATGGAATATCGGAACAGGCCTGGGACGACGCCCGCTTGGTCATTATGGTGGGTGGAGATGAAGACGATGCCATCGAAGTTGCGCGACAGCATCATATCTTCGTCGTAGAAGGTTCCAAATGTCGTCTGGCTCTTTTGTCTGACCGCGCTAAGCAGCGCAACTTAGGCATGGACCAACAGCCGCTGCTTATTGATGCTCTTCATCGGGCAATGCTGCTCTGGAAGCAAGAGAAACGTAAGGAACTCATCAGTTACCTGGATGAGCGCGGCTTGCTCGCTGACGGTCCGATATGGAAGCTGGCTCAGGCATTGTGGGAAGTTTTGCCGCGCGACACAGACGATTGGAAGCTCGTAAGCGCATTGCTGCGTGAGCGAGATACAATGCGCCGGGAGGCAAAGGCGGTATCGAAGGTCGGAAAACTTGGTGATCTATTCAATCAATAATACCGGGAGGCGGTCTTGGAGATCAGACCTGATAAGAGAGAGCTTCTAAAGTTCGTAGATGGTGCCGTTGAAGGAGAATTGGCTCTCCCGCAGTTTCAGCGCAACTTTGTCTGGAGTAGAGACGACATTACTGACCTATTGCTTTCCATATTTAAGGGATACTTCATTGGATCGTTACTCCTATTGCGCGTCAGTCGGGAACACAGTCCATTCGGTCTAAAACACATCGCGACGAGTGAGAAAGCAAAAGACAGGCAGCCAATTTGGCTAATACTCGACGGTCAGCAGAGAATCACCTCTCTCCACTATGTTTTTGCGGCCCCTGACTTGCCCCTTAAGGGGACAAAGTACCCGTACCGCTTTTTCCTGAATCTCAGTAAGCTTCTGGAGACCACGAATGGTGAGCTGTCGGACGATCTTGTGTTCAGTGAACGTACGGCGTACTGTGGAGAAAAGCTGGAACGGGAATATCAATTCAATGAACTGGTGATTCCCATGACGGATGTGCGGACGTGGTCAAAGTGGCAGGCAGCTTACGAACGATGGCTGATTGAGCGCGATAAGGAGATGTACTTTGATTTCTATCTGGAGAAGGTTAAGCCAATTTGGGATAAGGCCAGGGAGTTATTTGAGTCATTTCCTGTGCCCTACATAGAGATTCCTGAAGTAGCGGATGACGATAAGCGGAAGATTGGTGAGATATGCGCGGTATTTGAAAAGCTGAACAGCACGGGAGTGAGTCTTTCGGTGTTTGACCTTATGACTGCGCGCCTCTATAAGCATGACATTGATCTGCACAAGTTGTGGGACAGGGCAATTGCGGCGTGTCCGAAGCTGAATGAATTTTCTGAGGGAAAGCCGGATGGATACGGAGTTTTGTTGCTGAGGACGATTGCTCTGATTCGCGGTTCAGAGGTTCGCGGAAAGTCGCTGATCAATATGGAACCTGAAGGTTTTGAATCTGACTGGAAAAAAGCTGTTGACTTCTTTGAACTAGCCCTCAAACGTGTAACGTCAATTTCGAAGGATGGATTTGGTGTTGTCTCGCCTGCTTGGCAGCCGTATTCGACAATGGTGCCGGTTCTCGCAGCCTTGCTGGCATACGGAAAAGAGAAGAGGCTCGGTCATGAATTTTATGCGGACTTACGGAAGTGGTATTGGGGCTCGGCCTTCCTGGAGCGATATGCGGGCGCTGTAGACTCGACTACTTATAGCGACTACCTGGCTGTTCTAAGGCGAATGAGTGAAAAGGACAAACTACCGGAGGTCTTTCGTGAGATCAATCAGTTACTACTCAACAACACAGAATACTCTTTAAGGGAAGTAGCCCGGAAGAACTCTGTGTATCGCGGCGTAATGAATCTGATAGCCCTCAACGGGGCAAAAGACTTTAGGAATAATGATGGAATTTCGTTTCAGGAATTGGACGATCACCACATATTTCCCAGGGCATACCTGAAGAAAGAACATGACTTAGATGGTTCTGATGTAAACACCATCTTAAATCGTACGTTGATTTCATCGGATACGAATCGGACAATCAGCCGGAAGGCACCAAGTGAATATCTGAAAGACGTAATCCCTGATGATCACCGAGAGAGTATTTTGAGAAGTCATTTAATCGGTCCAGAGGCACAGGAAGCGATGGCTCGAAACGACTATGATGCATTTTTGAAAGCTCGTGAACAGGATATATTAGATTACTTGAGGACGTTTTTGGACGGTTAAATATGACAACAAAGCAATTACAACCTTGGTATGCAATAGCTACGCCCCACGAAGATATACGAAAAGGGCGAATGACAGAAGACGTGTTCGCCGCGAATATCTGGGCCGTATGTGCGGGCAAGGCTCCGGATGTGTATTTGAATCCTGAGGAGTTTTTCGAGAAGACATATATAACGGCCGGACTGGCAGCTGTGCTAAAGAAAGTTGCGGGAGCACTTGCCGGTGATTCTCAAGCTGGTGACCGAATAATCAGCCTTCAGACTGCTTTCGGTGGCGGTAAAACCCACACGCTTGTTGCCCTTTGGCATCTGGCCAAGCACTGGGATAAGATTCAGAAGTCATCCGTTACTGAGCCGCTGATGACATCCCTTGGCGTCTCTCTAAATGAACCAGTAGATCGAGTCGCCGTCTTCACTAATGCCACCTGTGATGTTACACAAGGTCGGAAAGCAAGCGCTCGGATTCGAACTCGAACTCTTTGGGGAGAAATAGCATTCCAGATCGGCGGTGAAGAGGGCTACGCTCGAATCAAAGAGAATGACGAAAAGCTCCGAGTCCCGCAGGGCCTTTTTGTAGAAATTCTGAGAGATTACTCCCCCTGCCTGATTTTGATAGATGAATTGGCAGACTATTGTGTTGGGGCAGCTGCCGTGCCTGTAGGCGAGACAACTCTTGCAGATCAGACGATTTCATTCATACAGCAGTTGACGGAGGCTGTTTCCCAAGTGCCTGGCTCAGCGGTAATCGCCACTCTGCCCGCCAGCAAGCTTGAGGTGGCACAGAGTGAAAAGGGGCAAGAGGCTTTCACGACACTCGAAAAGAGATTTCAAAGACTCGGTGCGGACATTAAGCCTGTTGCCGACGAGGAGATATACGAAGTAGTCAGAGCGAGGTTGTTCGAGTCTATCGGTACGGAAGAAAACCCGGACTATGCGCACGACATAGCCAACGCGTACGGACAGTTTTACGCGTCTCACAGCGGCGAGCTTCCGTCAGAAGCTGGTAAAGCTGATTATCGCGAGCTCTTGGAGAGGTCTTATCCCTTTCATCCATCACTTATTGATACTCTCTATAAACGCTGGGGGAGTCATCCCGACTTCCAACGTACACGAGGAGTTCTTCGCCTCCTAGCCAGCATCGTCGGCGATCGGTGGAACAGACGTAGTGGCAATACTCAGACGCAGCATCTAATTCAGCCTTGTCACATTCGTTGGTCGTTGGATCCCTGGCAGGCTGCCCTTACTCGTCTTTGGGGACAAGCCTTTCAGACTGTGGCCGCTGCTGATGTCGTAGGTCCACGCTCAAATGCGGGGATGCTCGATGAGGAACGCGGTGAGGATTACGAGCGCGAATATATCGCTGGGGGACTTGCAGCCGCAACACTGCTTGGCTCTTTCGGTGGGCAGGCTCATCGCTCAGGATTCAGCAGCAAGGACCTGAAACTCGCGTGTTCTCGCATCGGCCTGAACTGGGCATTCACGGACGGTGCATTGTCAGAACTAGAGAACCGATGCTTCTACATGCATACCGCATCTGCTGGGAGCTTGGGAAAGAGGTACTGGTTTGGTGCAAAACCAACGCTGAACAAGTTGGTCGTGCAATATCGGCAGCATTTTTCCTCTGACTCGTTTGAGGATCGAATTGTTGATATGCTCAAGGAGGACTTCAATAGTGGTTTTGGTGAAGCAACATGGAGAGTTGTCGTCGATCCCGGGACTGAACTCGCTGAGCAAAAGTCATTAACTCTCGTGATTCTCCGACCATCGCTTGCCTGGCAGGACAACGGCGGAGACAAGGATGCCGTCCTATCACGAGTAATGGAAATAAGCCGAAGGTGTGGTTCAAAAGACCGCACGTTCAGAAACACGTTGGTCTTTCTGGCGGGTACATCAAGAGGATTGTCGAAGCTGCGCTCCGCCGTGCGAGAATTGGAGTCGCTAAGTAGAGTTCGAGAGGATTACCTTGACCAGTTAGACGATTCTCAGAAACAAGACCTGAAAGAGCGTATAGCAGCTTCGGAAAAAGCTGTGGCTTCAGCCCTTTCATCCGCTTATACTGTGCCACTTCGTGTGCATCAGAACGAGGTGGAGTCAGTCGTTCTAACCGACGGAGGCAAAAATATACAGGAACACCTGTCATTTGTTTGGAAAGCGCTGATAGAAGACGAAGAGTGGATTCTTCGTAGGGTCGGACCTGTGACGCTTGAAGAAAACGGATTGATTTCGAAGGACAATCCAATTCGAGTCAAAGATGCTATTGATTCATTCCTGAGGATGACGGATAAACCTATTTTGGCCACAAAGAGCGCCATTCTTTTGGGACTTCAACAAGCTTGTCGAGAGGGTCATATCGGAATAGGTAAAGGCTCAGCACCCGATAAATTGATGGAGAAATATTGCGGGCGGTCAGTTGATTTAGATCCTAATGAAGAAGGCCTATGGATCATTCCCCGATTTGATGAAGAGGGACATTCAGAGGAAACTCCTGCGGCTACGGGGCCAACTAAAGGTAAGGCCTCACATCCCATGGGTGGAAGCAAAGATGAAGAGGAATCGGTAGTAAGTGATGGTCGAGTGGTTGCCCGAGTCCGAGTTCATGGAAAAGTCCCCGTCGAAAGCTGGTCCGATATTTTTCGCTGCTTCATCCAGCCACTGGTCTCAAAGTCATGGAAGAAAGTTGAACTCGGAATCGATTTAGAATTTTCTGCGAATCAAGCGTCGAGTCAGTCTCTGGAAGATCCTGTTGTAAAGATGCTCAAGGAAGCAGCAAGTCAACTGGGTCTTGATATTGAGATCGAGGATTCGGAAACCTGAGAGAACTGTGTGCTCCCGTAATTTGTGGAATTGTATATGTTTATGGTACGTTCCGTGGCGGCGTTGATCGGTCAAGCTCTCGCTTGCAAGAGACCAGTGAGTGTGCAGGGTGTCAGATGAGGCTTCAGATACTCTCAGTGATTGGGCGGGATTGGTAAAGTCCTCGACACAGACCGTGTTAACTTAGAAAGAAGCTTGTCATAGTCTTGCTGGCCACGTTCGCTATTCATACTGATTTCCACGATGAGAAGACAAATGAGACTCATCAAGACAGACCGCATTCATTTGTTATTCGCCCTGTATAATTCTCGCGAACAACTGCCGGCATTTGGTACTATCGGGGAATGGTGCGTTGCGACTGAGGGAGCGTTTGCCGAAATTGGCTATCCGACATACTGTCATAAGTCGGCTCAAGTGTCTCTGTTTAAGCACGCAGAAAGATACGGGGAGTCAGCGAGACATGATCGTGCAAAATACCACTGTGATCTTCAGCATGATATTGCAAAGCTAAATAGAGACACCGACGCACCCAGCGGTACCAACACTGATCCGTTATTTCCGGCTGAAACCAACTGGATATTCTTCAATCAGGGTAGCGCAGATATAAAAGGCATTGATCTTGAACAGCTGGATAAGGTATATCGAGAATACTCTCATATCAGGTTAGCCGAGAGATTCATGATTTCTGCTGACGGACACAGGTGCTTATCCGGCCCGGAGTTGTTTATCGAGGAATATCTAATTCGTAAGGGCGTCTGCCATGTCAAGGAAGGTGACACCGGTGCAGATGGTCAGAGGCTGACTGATTACCCGTTTGATGCGAAGTACAATTGTAAGCGCCGGAATAAAGAAGTAGACTGGGTCGTGTTCGCTGAAGACAGAAAGTTTTTCGTTGAATACTTCGAGGGTCGCATGGACGAAAAGTACCTCAAAAAGGTTGACGAGAAACGCGAAATCTGTCGCCGGAATGGTATTGAGTTGATTGAAATTTGGCGAAGTGACCTAACCGTGTCAAGATTGGATAAGCTTTTCAAGCCAATCTGAACGGTTGGTAATGATCAGAGGCAGGAATGAGATTTACATCGGTTATAGACGCTCTCAGGGAACGACTATCCGATATCGTTGACAGCGGGGCCGACGATAGGCACAAAGCTCGTGAAATAGGCATTCTGATTGAAAATACCCTCTCCAAGCTGGTCTTATATCCGGTCATCTGGTCTATACTCGAGGTGAAGTCGCGCAACAACCGCGAGTTTCTAAATAAAGGGTTAAATCTTATTGATTTGTATCAGAGCGACACACTCGGCCCGACCTTGCATGCGCTCGAATCATTGATAAAGGCTAGTGATGAACTGACTCTCGTTGAACCCGGCCAAGGTCTGCTATCGGCAAGCCGTCTCAGAATTGACGACTATGAGCACATAAGAATTCAACGAAATAAGCTCTCTCATTACAACGTGGGAGCCATTCCTGCTGGCACACTGGACCATGGTATAAGGGTGTTGACAGAACTCTTAGGGTATGCAGACGCTTCTTTAAGCAAGTATGAACTGATAGCAAATAGTCACCCGGTTATTCAAGCAGGTGCTAACACATTTCGAATGGCCTCTATTCAGGAAATCGGTTCGGAGCCCTGCGACTATCAATACGCAATATTCCTTCAGGACGATCGTGGGCAGTTTGAAGCTTCTTTCTTCTTCAGCAATCTCACGCCGCATTCTGTTAAGTACAGCCCGATGTTTGATTACTTTAAGGTTGGAGACGTTACCGTCCAACGCAAACACGGGAAGGCGTTCTCCGTATTGACTGGCTACTTACGTTTAGAAGAGTTTCGAAGCTCCGAAAGCAGCGAAGAGATAACCGACTCGACGCGGTATATTCGGGACTTCTCAAATATCATTGACCAACTGACACAACGCTTTGTCGGCCGCAGGGAGTATTTGCGGAAGCTCATTGACTGGGCTACGGATGGGAACAGCCGCGATTTCTGGATTGTCGGCCCAATGGGTAGCGGCAAGTCAACTCTCGCTGCGCAATTTTACAGAGAGTTGGTTGAATTAGCGGATAGTCAGGTCACTCAAAGTATCTATCTAATCAACAAACAGGACAAGTCCCTGGCCAATGAGCACACTATATTTCGATCAATGATCGCCGCTGCTTGTCATAGGCTTGGATTTAAAGCTGACTACCTGGAGACTGGTGACCTGGATTCCCTGATTACAGGTTTTGAATACGAATTGAAAACGTACGACTTCCGGAACAAGCATGATCGTTTAGTTTTTATTCTCGATGGTTTTGACGAGCTTCAACCCGACTCCCAGAAATCTGTTTGGGACGCGGTAGAAAGATTGATGGCCGCCGGGATTCGATTCGCCCTGTTTTCACAGCCGATAAACTTCCTTTCGAATCGACTTAAACCGCAATTGCAAATTGTATATGGCGATGAGTCCAATACGAGTGACATCCGTCTGAGTACAGAGATCGAGCTGTCCCGCATGCCCATTTCAGATGAGGTTAGGGAGGTAGCTGTCAAGAAGATCGTCACCAAGGCGGCCGGGCAGTTTCTCATGCAGCACTATCTCATTAAGGAATTTGAGCGTGATGGTGGAGATGTGCTTAGCATTGACAGAATGCCGTCAAACGTTGAAGACTACTACATATCGCTTTTGGACCGACTCCGTCGCGACTTTGAGAGTGATGAATCGTTTGTGACGCTCGGGCTCACCGTACTTACGTTACTCAGCTGGTATGGTGCCCCATTGAGTCGCTCGTCAATCGCATCTATACTTGGGCTTCATGTTAGTAAGGTCAACTTGGTCATTGAAAACTTCGAACATTTGCTGGTGAAATCTGATGATGCGGGAGAGGATAACTATTCCTTTGTTCACAACAGCTTGAAGAATTTTCTCCTTTCTCAGTCGCGAATTACTGATCTGATTCCGGACGTATCCTCTGGTATTTTACGTTACTACCAGACTAGAACTGATTCTCGCTTCTTAATGGAGAATTTCGTGCGGTGGGGCAATGAGGCAGACGACATCAGCTTGCTAAACAACTTCTATGCCGATGCGCAATTTGTCTCTGCGTGTATTGTGGCACGGAGCCAATTGGTTCACCCGGCCCAATTTGTCCAATGTCAACAGAGTGACAACACGAGTCCGAGTGATGTGGCGGTGCTTCGTCTAAGAACTAGATTGACGGCTCTAACTCTCCGGGGCTTAGCCTACAACCAAAACGAATACGAATTAACGAGCTTTCTGTATTCCAAGCCGAAAGCCGCTCGCTTCATGATCGACGCACATGTTCTACCCAGTATGCCCGATGAATTGCCGGTCGTGATTACGTCAGAACTTGAACAGAGTCTCCTGGACAAGGATGAATCGGCTCTGATAGAGTCTCTGTGTGAATACAAACTCTGGGACCGGCTGTATGATGTTTCAATGCACAATAGCACTACAGATTTCTATGACTTGCTTCAGAAAGTTCACCAAGTTGTTCTACATGAAGTCGATCGCCTCGGGCCAGTCTCGGGTGACCCCACTGGCGAGTCACTTTCCAAGCTGAGTTTCGTGTCTAACGAATACCTGCGCCTTCTTTGCGCGACATGTTCGAGAGCAAATAGATTTGACCATGAATCAGCAATGAGAATTTGCAAGCTTATCAATGAGGTCTTTTCAGGCATTATTTCGAGTGGCAAGAGTGGTCGAATTGTCCTCTGTCTCTTTCTCAAGAATTTGGGGCCGAGCCTGCGATTCGTCAGGACTTTACCGAGGCAGACGATTCAAGGTGTTTTTGATGATTGTTTTGATTTGTGTTTGCAGGATGTTAGCGAGTTTGTTGAACGTCGATTGCCAGAGACCAATCGTCGAGACATCCATTTTGAGGCGTTCTTTGAGGATATGGTAATGGAAGCTGAAGACTCTCGTTTGGACATTTCTGAAGAAGTCTTAGCATATTTAGATCAGTCTTCTATAAGTGAACGCGAGGCAGCCAGTGTAGTTGCTGAATTCAGAAAGTCCCAGAGAACATCAGCAATTCTTCGGCAGCATTATGAGGCAGGTCGTCAGTATCTATTGGAGACATGGGAGGCTGGTTATGACGCAGACTATCCGGACGAACTGATAGAAGTCCCATGGGAAATTATCTCGAGACTTCTGAAGCAGGCAGCAGTGCTCTGGCCGGAGGGCCCTCTTTTCAAGACACTTTTTACGCATGTATTGGACAACTGGGCGGAACCGCTTGAGCAATCTCAATTCTTCAGGATTTACCACGGATCAGGTAGCAAGTACGTTAAGCGTGCACTCTCCGAACCCTTACCGAAACGTGGCCCTACGGAGCATCATTTTCGACTTCTCTACTTGGCTCGATCTGCTACGTCGTTTGTGATCCCTGAGCCAATCGACGGTGCTATAGATCAACTCTGTTCAAAATTGCTTTCTGAAATTGTCAGCTACATTAATGCTGCAGAAGATCATGACGATTTCGATCAAAGGGTTTGTGAGACGACGTTGCTGGACGAGGACGAGTATTTTTTCGAGATACCTGAACCTCATGAGATAAAGAGCGCTGTTTGCGACACCGTCTGCATGAAGGTCGCTCGGGAGTATAGTGCTACGCCTGATCAGATCACGTATCTATCTGAGCGATTCTCTGGTTTTGCAGCGAAGTTCTCTGCATTATTTATTCCATACATGGATTTCTCCTGTTCCGATCACGTTGCCGAGTTTCGAAAGTGTGTGTTGGGCCTCTTGGAGCGAAGTTTGAATACGATCGATACCGTCGGTGAGAGCGATTGGTCGTTTGGGTACGGAGATTGGTTTTGGCCACAATCCCAAGAAGTTAGGTACGGTTGTAGCCCGTTTTCAAAGTCAACTTCCCGTGGGAAAAGACTTAAAAGGCATGAGCCTCTGACGGACGAGTCTTGGAGAAGCCCGTTTTTTGGGCCACACTTTCCGACGGATTACCCGCTCGTTTCTTGGTATGGGAAGGATTTTGCCTTGGTTTGGTACTGCTTGATGCTTCATGATACTCAGGGGACAGAGTTAGCCCTCAATGTGTGTAGAAAGTACATTGAGGAGGGTGTCGCAAAGGAAAAGTCACTGGGCTTCTTAAGTTGTTACGCAGCAGCAACCTGCATGTGTGGACCTAGTCTGCGAAGGCAAATGGTGAATCTTTACGAGTCCATTTTTCCTGAATTGGTGCAACATACACTTTTGCCTGACTCAGAACGTTTTTTCAATTACTTCTTTGAACTCAGCGACGACGAGCTCGGCAACTTTATCGATGACACGGTAACGGATTCTTCAGGACAACGGTGCAAAATATGGCATAGAGTTCAGCAGTATCCGCGAGAGGCTGCGAGAATCTTAGAGTCGGAGGAATCGGATGAAAGCGTTGTAGAGTTGCTGGAGCGCTTGGACAGAGAGCTACCCGGATAGGCTGCTGCTTTGCGATAGAGCCGAACAAGGTTGTTCGTTAGAGCTTGCCAAACTAGTTGCAAAACCCTGGGCATTTGGCAACTGGTTTGTGACCATTTTGTGACCATTTGTGGCCAGAAACCTCAGAATTACGTACAATTGGATACAAAACCTCACAAAACTTAATCCCTTGGATCGCAGTAGCTTATGGCGTAAATTGCGATAGGTAAAAGAGTTGCGAAAATGGTGATTTTCGAATCCCCCCTTCGGCATTTAGATTTTCCCCTCAAGGCGTCGGTCGGCTTGGGGTTTTTTTCTGCTTGTTTCACCGAGTTCAATATCATTCGTTGAGTAAACTCCTATAGAAACATTCGTCGGTCAGTAAGGAAAAGCAGGCTGTGTACGATCGACTTTCTCGCTGGACAGAACAAATCGAGTCTAAAATCGGGCAAGTTCCGGCAGCAGTTGTTACTTCACTGTTTGCCATGATACTGGCCGGACTCTATGTCCGGCCCGCTGTAAAGACGGTGGCGCTGGGCGCTTTGTATTCGCGGATGGCCGAGGATCCGTTTACGTTCATCGAGGGCAATTACGTGGCATTCCGGGTCCTTACGCCACTGATCAGCTGGGTACTGGGATTGCGGGGAGAGTTGATTGTCGTTACCAATCTTCTTGCCGCGACCGCTCTATTGATCCTGGTATACGTGTATTTTCGACGCCGTGGCTTTCAGTCCGAGGATTCGCTGGTGGTTAGTCTCGTACTTGCCCTGACACTGCCGACGCTGACGACGATTTACTACGGTGGATACACAGATTCTGTCACGTATGTGATCGTGTTTCTCATGTGGTGGTTCAGGCGGAATCTGTTGGTATTTTTTTCGTGCCTGTTTCTGGGGCTGCTCAACCGTGAGTCGATCGTGTTTCTTCTGCCCTGGTTTACGTTCCTGCAACTGAGCCTGGCGAGGAGTAAGTTTCGCTGGGTGGGTAGAGCTGTCATTGGATACGTGATTGTGTTCGGCCTGTTCTACGTGTATCGGCAGTGGATGAGTCAGTTTGGGGAGGTTCCGTTTACGACGATGTACTATCTGGGTCCGATTCTTGACGATCCATTGCACTGGTTCAAGCGGTCGTATCCGGAATCCTGGATTGGCGTATTCAGTGTGTTTAAGGTGTTGTGGATAGTTCCGGTTGCGGCGGGAGTCGCTATGTGGTGCGAGGGAGATCGTCGACAGCTGCTCGGGATAGTGCTCTTATTCTTGTGCGTTTACGCACAGCTTGCAATAGCGTTTGATTCCTCGCGAATGATCACCCTGGCGTTCATGGTAATGCCGGTGTCGCTGGCATACCTATTTCAGCATGAGCAGTACCAGGTTCGCCGATGGATTGTCCCCCTGATAATTTTCAACCTTTTCGTTCCCCAGCTCTATACGGCCGCTCACATTATCGAGTTTATGCACTCGGTTCCAGCTCGACTATTTCAGACCTATGTGCTCGGTAATCCGGCGTGGTAGGTGATGCCCCGTGACAAAACCTCCTCGCGGTGTTTTTTCGCTTTTCCTGGGACCTGAGATTCTATATAAACCTCCCAGGAGTAAAATTCAATTGTTGGGAATATTAAAATGAAGTTTTCGCATGCGTTTGTACTGGCCCTGGGATTGATCGTGTCGGCAATTGTGTTCGGTCGATATCACTACAACTCGAGGGTAGTGGCCGAGACGGTCGAGGTGGTCGGAGCAGCGACCGAGCGGTTCGAGTCAGATTTCGTTAAATGGCGGATTACAATTTCTCAGTCAACCGGATTGGATGATCTCGCCGGGGGATACCGGGTGATGGATAGTATACTGGGCAAGCTCCGTTCAGCGCTGGTTGCGGGCGGATTTGACGAGGAGGATATTTCGGTCCAGCCGATAAATTCCTTTCAAAATTACGACCAGGGAAAGCCGGTTGGGTACAATCTCAATCAGTCGGTCACGCTGATTACGGACAGGCTGGAAGCAGTCGAGGAGCTGGCGCTTAACCCGATTACGCTGGTTGATGCCGGTGTGAGTATACAGAATTCCAATCTGGAGTATTTTAGTTCGGCTATAGACAGTCTCAAGAAGAGTTTGCTGGCGAGAGCGACCGAAGACGCGCGGGAGCGTGCGATTGAAATCGTGAGCACGTCGGGGCGGTCGCTGGGCGAAGTAAAATCGCTGCGGGCGGGAGTGTTTCAGATTCGGGAGCCGTATTCGACGGATGTGAGCGGTTACGGGGTGTATAATACGTCGTCGCGGGAGAAGGACATCACGGTGACAGTGCGGGCGTCGTTTGAGATTAAGTAGCCTTTGCGGGTCTGGTGCCCGTGTCAAGCGCGAAGAAGTTCAGTCGGTGCTGGTGTATGTTAATAGGTAATCAAGGTCTTCGGTGTGGCGATCGGTTTTACTGCCGTTGTTTAATGTTGACATGTTCGGCGAATTTATTATTTTAAGTGAAACCGTTGCCGGCTGTTTCTCCATTTTTTGTCAGCCATTTTCATTTCATGCAATCGCATAGCAGGCGGTGCCGATCCGAAGTCAATGTCAATGCTATATCAAAATTATACAAGATAAACCCTCAGCGTTTTTCTTTAGAGTGGAAAAATGTGTAGTTTAGTCGCTGGACTTTCAACCTCACAAATCAGGAGAAAAGCATGAAGAAGCGTCGTTCACAGTTACGAGTAGCCTCCGTTGGATTTTTGGCTCTTTTGCTGGTAGCCTCTGTAGCGCTCTGGATCGGTTGTGATGACCAGAGTCGCCTGACGAATGTACCCGATGGTGTCGCACAGTCGGCCGTTCTGAGTATGTCTAATCCGGCTGTTCAGGCGGTCATGGATATTCAGGATCGGTCAACCGAAGTCTTGTACAGCCATCCCGATGTCGTTGGGACGGGAACGGGCCTCAATGAGGATGGAGAATTGGCGGTTGTTGTGTATGCGGCATCGCCGATACCACAGCAGGGCCAGTTTGCTATTTCAGCATTGGAAAAGAGAACCAAGGCCCTCAGTGCTCTGCCCGAATTCATCGAGAACATTCCGGTAAGAGTTAAAGTCACCGGCAAATTTGTTGTGTATGCTGATCCCACCTCAAGATTCAGCCGACCGGTTCCGATTGGTGTGTCGACGGGTCATCCGGATATCACTGCGGGGACGATTGGTTGTCGTGTAAAGGATGGATCCGGCAACGTTTATGCGTTGAGCAATAACCATATTTATGCGAATTCAAATAATGCTTCGATAGGCGATAATGAACTTCAGCCGGGTCCTGCTGATGGCGGGCAGGATCCCGAAGATGCGATTGGCACGCTGTACGACTATGAGCCAATCAAGTTTGACGGGAGCAACAATTATATCGATGCTGCCATTGCCGTGACCACGACGTCAAATGTTGGTTACGCGACGCCATCCGGTGACGGCTATGGTGCGCCGAGTTCGTCGATTGTAGATGCCTTTATTGGTCAGAAGGTGCAGAAATACGGACGCACCACGGGTTGGACGCAGGGCGAAGTTGCAGAGTTAAACGTCACCGTTACTGTGTGTTATGAAGGATTCATCTTCTGTACCAGCTCAGCTACGTTTGTTGATCAGATAGGCATTACTCCCGGGGCTTTCAGTGACGGCGGTGATTCGGGTTCTCTGATTGTAACCGATGACAATAACAAGAACCCGGTCGGTTTGTTGTTTGCCGGCAGTTCGGACCGGACGCTAGCCAACCCGATCGGATATGTCCTCAATCGCTTTAACGTGACGATTGACGACGGCAGCGGCAGCGGCAGCACCAATAGCCCGCCGACAGCTGACTTCACGTATACGACGACTGATCTGACGGCTGACTTTACTGACCAGAGTACTGATTCCGACGGCAGTATTGCCAGTTGGGCATGGAACTTTGGTGATGGCGGCACGTCGACTGCCCAGAATCCGTCGCACACCTATGGCAGCGACGGTACCTATACGGTTACGCTGACGGTTACCGATGATGACGGTGCGACCGACCAGACGTCGCAGGATGTCACAGTGTCAAGCAGCACGACCAACAGTCCGCCGACGGCTGACTTTACCTATACCACGACTGATCTGACGGCTGACTTTACGGATCAGAGTACCGATTCCGATGGCAGTATTGCCAGTTGGGCTTGGAACTTTGGTGACGGCAGCACGTCGACCGCCCAGAATCCGTCGCACACCTACGGCAGCGACGGAACCTATACAGTGACGTTGACGGTGACTGATGATGACGGTGCTACTGATCAGACGTCGCAAGATGTTACTGTCTCCAGCGGCTCTACGGGTGACATTACGTTGACCGCGACAGGATACAAGGTCCGCGGCCGTAAGCATGCCGATCTCGAGTGGTCGGGTGCGACCGGCACCGATGTGGAGATTTATCGAGACGGCGCGTTAATCGCGACGACCGCCAACGATGGATTCTACACCGACAATAGTGGCCAGGTGGGCGGCGGTTCGTTCACTTATCAGGTATGCGAGGTGGGCGGATCACCGTGTTCGAATGAAGCGACGGTCAATTACTAGTAGTTTTTTTGCAAGCGGCTGATGAGGGTTTATTTTGAATCGAACACGGGCCTCTTTTAATCAGGGGCTCGTGTTTCTTAATGATGGCAGGAAGGGCTATGACAAGAAAACCGATCAAAGAAGTCTTGAAAGAGCATGCGGCAGGACTCATGGCCATTCCGGGCGTGCATGGGGTCGGGGAAGGATTGTGTGACGGTGAACCATGTATCAAGGTCTTTGTGAGCAGGGATGATTGGGGGCGAACGGCTGAGATACCTGAAGAGATTGAGGGACACAGGGTTAAAGTGGAGACGTCGGGACCGTTTGAGGCTTATACTTGACAATTCAAACATGCAGACGCGCGGTGTGCCATAGTCGCAGTGTCAGTGGCGTGTCTCGACCGGTACCGTCGCTCCGGCGAATCCGTGTCGACGCAAAACACTGATCGTCAAACACAGTGACAGCCAGCTCCGTCATTCCGTGTAGATAGCGATGCTGGTCGCAACTCGATTCGATCCAACTTTTCCAGATGGATACGATTACCTTAAAGCACGGGGGATACCCGGCTTCGATCAGTTGAGGTTTATTGCGGCATCCTCCGCCTCGTAGTCGAATTTGTCGGGTGTTGACCTGGGAGGATTGGCCAGTTCCCATTTGACGGTGCGGCGGAGGGCGTCATCGAAGTCAACCGGTTCGGTGAAGCCGAGGTCGGAGCGAATGGCGGTGGAGTCCATTACTAGGTGACGGCTCCAGTCATAGGGGGTCTGGAGGTAGTCGGGCAGCTCGTGATTGGGGAGGCCGATGATGGCGCCGTCCCACTTCATTTCGGCTGCAATCCGCTTGATCCATTCCCGTTCGGTCAACCCTGTGGGATAGGCGACGTTGTACGTGTAGTTGCTGTCGCGGTGATCACGGGCGGCGAGATAGATGGCATGGGCGAGATCATCACGGTAGCCCCGGGTTGACTGCCAGTTTAGTCGCTCCATATCGAGTATTATAGCCGGGCGGTTGTCCTGCATCCGTTTGAGATAGCTGTAGAGCCGGTGCTGGGGATCGTTGGGACCGTGGACCATGGGCGGGCGGATTATGGTTACCGGCGTCTGATCGTTGTTAAGTACGGCTTGCTCAATCAGGATTTTGTCGTAGTCGTAGAGGTCGTCGCCGGGGTTAACAACGTTGCGGTAGGGATAGAAGTTCTCACGCAGGGGGGCGTTTTCAGCGAGGGGGCCGTCGATGGAGTCGCCGGATTCGGTACGCAGCAGCAATCCAAAAGAACGGTAGACATCGGCGCTGCTGATCATGACGAGTCGGCGGACGGTGTCGGGCATGACCGCAAGGAGATCCCGGGCGTGGTGTTTGGTTCGGGCGGTCATATCTATAATGACGTCCGGGGCGAGGGTGGCGAACTCCTCGGCGAAGTCGGTCAGGCGGTCTCGGTCACCGTGGATGTGACGGACAGCGTCTGGAGTGTTGTTGTCGGTGTGGCCTCGATGGAAGACAGTGACCTGATGACTGTCGTCGATCAGTTGCCTGACGGTAACAGCGCCCATGAAGCGAGTGCCGCCGAGTATGAGAATGTTCATCATGTAAATGTCGGTAGATTTTTTTTGTCTTTGTGAGAATGTACGGGAGTGGGAGCGAGAAGGGTACAAAAAAAGGCAGAATCGTATGATCCTGCCTCTGATATGTGCTAGGTCCGCCTCGGCTGACTACCGGACTTTATTCTTCAATAATGATGCACTCTTCCGGGCAGCTTTCGGCAGCTTCACGGCAGGCATCTTCTTCTTCCGGCGGTACGACATCGACGATAACGTCAGCCTGATCTTCGTCGTTCATTTTGAAGACGGCTGGGCACAATTCTTCGCAGATTCCGTCGCCGCTGCACAGGTTCTTGTCTACTTTTGCCTTCATGTCAAAAACCTCCTTGAGAGTTTGTCGAGCGCATTATACAGTGACTACGCATTCTATACAAGGCCAATTGTGTTTACTTTTCGGCCATCGCTCGTTTTACCATTAGCGCACGATTTTGATCCAAAGCATACGTAAAAAACGGAGCAAGTCAAGATATCGTTTTGACTTCAGTCAAGGGCCGTGTGTTTTCCCGTTAACCCGATGCTGTGTAACGGTTTTTGATCTGTTGCGGGAGAAACTTATGGTATAATCGGGAGTGCTGATGTATTTTGATGGTACCGGGGTGGGTCTTGTTTACAGTCAAACAGGTGGCTTTAAAAAGCGTACTGAATAGTAATATATAGTACTCTATTGATCCATGTCCGTTACGCGCAGAAATGGGGGCGGACATGGATAGACTCAAAGAACCGGCGAGATCGTTCGATATACTCTAGACAGGAGACATCTATGAAGTTCGAAAATATTGCCGACGCAGTCGGGCGCACCCCGATAGTCCGAATCAACAGGTTGACAGAAGACGGTTCGGCAGACTTGTACGTGAAATTAGAGAGTTTCAATCCATGCTCCTCGGTGAAGGATCGTATCGGCGTGGCGATGGTTGCTGAGGCCGAGAAGAGCGGGGCGCTTAAGCCGGGGATGACGATTGTAGAGCCGACCTCGGGGAACACCGGGATTGCGCTGGCAATGGTGGCGGCGGCCAAGGGATACCGGTGTGTGCTGACGATGCCGGACACAATGTCGGTGGAACGTCGGGCGGTTATAAAGCAGTTTGGCGCCGAGATTGTGCTCACCCCGGGTGACAAGGGTATGAAAGGGGCTATTGCCAGGGGCGAGGAGCTGCTCGCGGAAGGGAACTGCTGGATGGCGAGCCAGTTCAGCAACCCGGCCAATCCGGAGATTCACGCGAGGACGACGGCACGTGAGATTATCGATGATCTAGGTGAGACTAAGCTGGACGTTTTCATTGCCGGCGTAGGAACCGGGGGTACGATCGCAGGGGCTGGACGGGTATTGAAGGAGCACTATGGATGCAGGGTGATAGCGATTGAGCCGACCGATTCGCCGGTTCTTTCCGGCGGGGAGCCCGGACCGCACAAGATCCAGGGGATCGGCGCGGGGTTTGTGCCGGACAACTACGACCCGGATGTCGTTGATGAGGTCATCACGGTGACCAACGAAGCGGCGTTTGCGATGGCGAAGAAGATGGCCTCCCATGAGGGGCTGCTGGTCGGGATTTCATCGGGGGCGATTACGAAGATTGCAGTGGATGTAGCGAAGAAGATCGGCACCGGCAAAACGATAGTTAGTGTCGTTTGTGACCACGGCGAACGCTACCTTTCTACGCCGCTGTTTGACAAGGATGACGTATAAACGAACAGGATCTTTCCGGGCAGTACATGAAAGCAACTATTGAGGATATCAGAGCGTGTTTCCGCAACGACCCTGCCTGCCGGAATATTGAATTCCTGCTGTATCCGGGGTTTCATGCGATAACTATTCACCGTTTCATCCATCTGCTCTACCGATTGCGGATTCCGTTTATCCCACGGGTGCTGTCGCAGCTCAATCGATTTTTGACAGGGCTGGAGATCCATCCGGGTGCCTCGATCGGACCGGGGTTCTTTGTGGATCACGGGATGGGGGTAGTGATCGGCGAAACGACGGAAATCGGGCACAACTGCGTGCTGTTTCACAATGTGACGCTGGGGGGAACGGGCAAGCACCAGGGGAAGCGGCATCCGACGCTTGGAGATAACGTTTTCGTAGGGACGGGTGCGATTTTGCTGGGGCCGATTAATGTAGGGGACAACGTGAAGATCGGCGCCAACAGCTTCATCGTGATGGGCGACGTTCCCAGCAACAGTACCGTAGCCGGTGTACCGGCGAGGATAGTCAAGCGAGATGGTGTCAAGGTGGATGAGGAGTTGCCGCGGACAGTAGTTGATCGGGAGCGCAGTGAGGATACGGAGATCGGATCGTATGATCGGCGGCGGCGCAACGGTCGGATTCGGGAGATTCGACGTGACGACGACCGCACCCCTCCGGGTGCGGCCGCCGGCGGCGAGTAGTCCCTTTACATTTCTACTTCAAAAGCATCATTTTTCGGGTTTCTACAGCATCGGCTGATTCCAGGCGATAGAAATACACGCCCGATGCAAACCGGTTACCATCCCACTGGACCGTATGGGTGCCGGTGGGCAGAGACTCGTTATCAAAGAGTACTTCGATTTCCTGTCCCAGAACATTGTAGATGGATAATCTGACCTCTCCCGGCTGCGGCAGCCAGAATTCTATCGTAGTTGTCGGGTTGAAGGGGTTCGGGTAATTCGTGTACAGCTCCGTGGAGGAGGGCAACAAATCTGGATCGAAGCGACCGGAGGCGTTGCTGGTGAGATTCAGGCCGGATGAATATATCCTGCCGTTGGCTCCAAGACTGTCAACGTAGAAAGTCCAGTTACCTTCGAGACTCCGGGTCTTCTCGCTGAGGAATTCGGCCTCACCGTTGCTGGCCGTGACCTCAACCGACTTGCCGTTGACGATGCCTTCGAAGTGCCCGTAGACATCGACGCCACTGGCGGGGAAGCCGGCGCTGCTTTCCACGCAGACAATGGCCTGGGCGTGGAATTTCAATGATGGCTCACTGGATTGACCGGTCTGGATCCAGGCAACGTAAACGGTGTCAGGCGAAACTGAGCTGCCGCCACTCTCGATGTACAGTTGATCGATCCGGACGGCATCAAGAGAGCGGTTGCCCTGGGAGCGGTCAGTGTCTACTACACGGATCGTTACCGAGCCGGATACATCCGTCGGCATGAAGGCCTCGTAGTGAGTCAGGGTCGGAGCGGTCACGGCGACCAAAGAGCGGAACGGTTCACCGTTGGCCGAATACTCGAACAGGAAATCGTCGTTGTCCGAGTTGTCGGCCCGGCCGGCCCAGACGTGGAACGAGAGTGTCTGCGAGGATGGTACGTCCAGGGTCCAGGTGTGGTCGAGCTCGGAGTGACGGAGCTCAGGTTTGCCGCCGGATTCGGTTTCAGTTAACTGCTGCATGGAACCATCGAGTTGGGCGAGATCGGCGTAGGTGCCGATGACAGAGCCCTGGTTGGTTAGTTCAGATTGAGGAACGAGTACCTCCGAAGTATTGCTGGAGAGATCCTCGACCAGAATGAGATCGGACAGGGTGAGGCTCGTGGTGTCGGACGACCAGAACGCGGTGAGGGTCACGGTGTAGGTGCCGGGTGTGTCGTAGGTGTGCGACGGGTTGGTCGCGGTTGACGTGGTGCCGTCCCCGAAGTCCCATCGCCAGCCGAGGGGAGTCTCGCTGGTCAGATTGGTGAAATCGACAGCAAGCGGCGCGATGCCATAGGTCGGCGTCGCTGAGAACTGGGGCACAGGCACCGCTGCGATATAGTCAACCTTCGTTGTTGTGGTCGTGTCGGCCGACCAGAACGCGGTGAGGCTCACGGTGTAAGTGCCCGGTGTGTCGTAGGTGTGCGACGGGCTGGTCGCGGTTGACGTGGCGCCGTCGCCGAAGTCCCAACGCCAGCCGAGAGGAGTTTCGGGTGTGAGGTTGGTAAAACCCACCGACAGGGGTGTGGCGCCGTGGGTGATGTCGGCGGCGAAGTCCGGCGTTGCAACAGTCGTGGTGTCGGTTGTGGTCGTGTCGGGAACGAAGATCTCAACACTGGCCGAAAGGCGGGACCAGTTGGGTACTTCGTCGGCAATTCGAACGGCGGCGTAGTAGGTGACGCCCGGTTCGATGCCGTCGATAATGACCGAGTCGGTGGTCCCCGGTGCGGCCGGTTTGGGTGTGTTGGGGATGTCCACGGCGTCGACCCAGTTCGTCGAATCGATTGGCTGGAGTGCGACGCGGACCTCGTAGCGGTTGGCGCGACCGAGGTTGCCATCGTCGCCGGTGGCGATCCAGAGCAGCTTCACGGACTCGTTGCCGGTCAAAATCTGAGCGTTGATTGACGGGAAAGGCGAGAAGACGCTGAGAAAGAGCCCCAAAAGCAGGATTGCGTAAGTACTTTTTATGTGGACACGCTTGCAGTGTCCGACCCCGCTTGCACCCTCCATGGTAACCATATGGCCTCCAAGGCTTTAAGTGGTGCAAGGCTTCATGGGACGCCCGCTTTGGCGGGTCATCTGCCCCTATTGTTGATCGGCAATAACAGGCCGGACTGTAGAAAAATCAACAAAAAGCCGGAATAATTTTCCTTTGGGGCAATATTTGCCGGGTTCTGGCAGGGTAGGCGCAGAACTCGCGGGTTGTTGAGTTAAGTTTATGTTATTGAACAGGTAATATGGGTTTGTTTGGTTACGGCGAACAAGTTGGTGGTCATGGTTCGATTCCAGGCACCCCTCGACTCCGTTCGAGGTGACTTTGTCATCCGCCTAAGGCGGATGACATGCGGGGTCAAAACCGCAGGGGTTTTGACCTACTCAAGACCTGCGAATGGGTTTGTTTGGTACTTTTGGTATCACTCGCATACGTATTCTACGCAATAGGTGAGGGGCATGGTCTGCTTTGTTTGCCGGCATCGGGACACTCCCTGGTTGAGGTTGTGGTTCACCCAAGGGGGCAGGAGCGGGATCTGAGGCGAAGTGCTGCGGAAAATGCAGCCGTCAGACGGGGTCGTCTGACGGCACCTCGACCACACGCGGGCGGGTGTGTCCAAATTGACACAGATTAACGGGGGGTTGGGGACGGAGGCTGGTGGGGTTTGGTTTAGATTTTGTAGGGGCGGACGTGCGGATACACCGGAGACCCACGCACCATGGGTGGATGGACTACGTTAAGGCCGCGGGGGGATTGATCAGCAAGAACTTTGTCATCCGCCCAAGGCGGATGACATGCGGGGGCAAAACCGCAAGGGTTTTGCCCTACTCGAGGATTATGAAGAGAAGACCCACGCACCGTGGGTGCGCGGGCTACTAAACAAATGGCGAAGTGAGTCGTCAGTATAAGGGGAGGCGGGGAGATTTTGGGTTGCGATGGTGGGTGCGCGGGGCGATATTGAGGTGTGAAGCGATTTTGAGGGAGGCGAGAGATTGAAGACGGCATCACGATGGGGACTGCAGGGTATTTGTGGAGGTCTCCGTTCCACGTCACGGATTCACGGAAACCCGCCCGAAGGGCGGGCCACCCTGGAAAACAAGTCGCGGGTGACAGATGGAGAGTTCTAGTACAGAAGTTGGATAGGGCCAAAATGCACATTGAGACAAGAAAATCTAGATTGCCGAGGTGGTTGTCTGTCCCTGTTTGCATTCTCCTCATTGGGTGTGCAACCCTCATTGGAGGCTATTTGGGGGGCACTGTTGTTGCTGATTACTTAAATAGCAAACGACTAGAAGAGAGTCGCAAACAAAAAACAGCAGAAATGTTGAAGATGATGGATTCAGTTATTCAGGTCGGCAAACCACTGCCCGATAATATCTTTGAGACTGCAACGGGTGACTCTGTGGCTTTGTCCTCGGTTGTCAGAGGGACGACACTACTAAGCTTCGTCGTTCCAAGTTGTCAATTCTGCACAAAACAGATCAACGACCTAAGAAATAACGTCAGTTTAGATCAGACAGGAAAGGACATTGTCCTAATCTCTGAATTCACACCAGAAGAGTTTCCGAATCCTCAGTACATGCATTCTGCTTATAGCACTTTCTTGTTTGATCGCGGAGGTCTTTATCAACAGAATCTGAGCATCTTCGCTTACCCATTCAATCTTGTGGTCGACGAAGAATTGCTGGTCATCTCTATTATTCCGGGTCTAATTGACGAAGAGATGTTTGAGAGAGTCATGACGAATAGACTCTAACTCGTGTTCTTTCGTGATCTTGTTTGAGTTAATTTCAAAAGGTGTGGAAATTGATAAAAAAGTAGCGTACCCTTTTCGGTGAATCTTGTTTAGAATGCTACCGTTAAGGGCTCATAACTATGTTTTTAGTCAATGAAGTAACCTTGGTACAACAGGCTTTCGATTGAGGCTAACGAAGAATGAGGTGTATGGAACACATACTCGCCCAGAGTCATTCAATCATATGGACATTTTGGAGTCAATAACCAGATATAAGAGATTGGAGGCAGTGGTTATGAAAAGACTTGTGTTTTCAAGTGGCATTATGTTCCTTCTAAGTCTATCGTTTGTCGCGGGATTCTTTTCAAGGGCTTATGCAGATCCCCCGCTGTGGTGTCGGAACATCCAGAGAACGGAAGGTCAATGCTGTTACGATGGCAATGAGCGAGGATACTGGGTGTACTTAGGTAATCAGGAATGGGATTGTAGTTGCACTGGCAAGGATCCTGAAGGTACTTCATGGAACCCTTGTGAATGTGTCTTCGAATGTCCTCAACCCCAGTGATCTGGTTGTGGGATCTCTGGGCAAAGTAGTCCTATATTAGCTAACCAATTGCGAATGGCTCTGGGTTTTCGTCTCACTGCGTCTAAGGGATGGAGGATTTGGATTATCGTGCCTTCGGATCTGACAAGACAAGGGCTAATGTCGCGTACCAGAGGATACTAAAATGCGGGGCCTACTTTGAGGTGCACATAGGTTATATGTAGAGTATATAAACGACAAGATCGGATGCGACGAATCGAAATGGCAAGACATCATATTGCGACAAAACTCAGTATATTGCTGACCGTCTTGTGCATCCCTGTAACTACTTCAGGACAGATTAATGGTTGGCGTACAACGGGCCGTCAAACGATAGGATCAGTTGGGAACCTTGTCTCGGAATTCGATACTTGCACCGCTGAGCACACCATTAACAATTGGCGACTCGGGATCACGGCCTATGGTCTGATCGGTGACGGAAACTCCAGGTGGGATTTCGGACCACCGCGATATGACTGCTTATTAGGAGAACTACTCGGTGTCGGTTCGGAATATCCGAAGGGCTCCAAGAAGACCTGGATAGATTTTAATCAGACCGTTTTCTGCGCGGGAGGTGTCGTCGGGAGCGATACGCTGGCCTCGTTTCCAGTTAAACACACTGGTTCCGGCGTTTCACGTGAAATGGCACCCGATGAACCTATAATGCGTCTCACGGCACCCCACGACGAAACCATATCAGATCAGGATATAATCACTGTTTACTCAGATACTCTCACAGGATTTTCAACTGACTATTGGACACATCGCCCTCACAAACCACTGCCAGTAAGAATCACTCAGCGTTCATATGCCTGGACCTATGAGTACGCCAAAGACTTCATCATTTTCGACTTCAGGGTACGCAATATTGGTGAAAACACAATCAAAGGATTCTGGTTCGGTGTTCACGGAATGCCAGCCTGCGGATATGACACGTGGCAACTATTCGATGACGTTGTGGGATGGATCAGCACACAGAACGTTATAGAGCCGTGTCAGTATGAAGACACGATACAGGTAGCCTGGCTAGCGGATAACGATGGAGACCCGATAGAAGGAGTATACGAGGATAAACCCGTAACTGACCCGGCAGACGGTATCTACAAAGCCTCGGTACGCGAGGTGGCTGGATTTTGCTTTCTGGAAACAAAGCCTTCTGGCTATGGCTTAAGTTGGAACTGGTGGACGCCTTTCCTTCAGCCTCAACATAAGGGTGATTATCGCACATTCCGGGCCCAAGATACTCCAATTGGAGACAAGGAATTGTATTGGGTTATGTCCAATGGTGAGAAAGACCACGATCAAATCATTACGCCGGTCATTACAGCGTGGGATCCGGTTTGGAAGTACTATTCCAATCGAGAAGCGGTAGAATCAATAACAGCGGCAGCACCGATTGATTTCATCTTATCGACTGGCGGGTTGGACCTGGCGCCGGGGGCGGTGTGGAACGTCGCGCTGGCTCTTGTTGGTGGAGAGAACCTCCACTCCGACCCAAATAACTATGCGAATCTTCCTCAATCGCCGCAAGCCTATCGCAACAACCTTGACTTCTCGGATTTGATCAAAAATGTGCATTTCGCTCGACACATATATGACAACCCCGGGATTGACACCGACGGGGATGGGTACAAAGGGGAATTTCGGGTGTGTGTGCGGGACTCGGCTTTAGTCAACGGCGAATGGGTGGTGAATAGGGCCGATACGCAGTGGTACAAGGGCGACGGAATCCCGGACTATCGCGGCGCATTGCCGCCACCGGCCCCCTCGTTCTGGCTGACGCCCACACTGAACGGCGTGCATGTCCGGTTCAACGGCCAGGTGACCGAAACCGAGAAAGATATCTTTTTGCAGAAGCCGGACTTTGAAGGGTATCGGGTGTATCTGGGCCGGGATGAGCGGGAGAGTTCGCTGCAGTTGGTCGGGTCGTATGATCTTGAGGATTACGATAAATACTATCTCGACCTGACCTTAGAGCAGCCGACCTGGCAGTTGGAAGGGGAGCCATACAGCAAAGACGAATTGCGGTGTTTGTACGGGCAGGGAATGACGCCGTGCGAGGACAGTACGTTTGAGCCGTTAGGGTTTACGCAGTTGAGCCCATACCGTCATCCACAGTTCCCGAATGATTCGGTATTCTGGTTCAAAAAGCATGAGTATAATGCCTCGGAGTTTGGGGTGAATACACCGATCAAGAAGCGATTCCCGAATGTGCCGGACCCGAGGAAACTGCCGGCTGATTCGATTACGGATGAGATGTACACGGAAGATGGCTATCTGAAGTTCTATGAGTACGAGATGACGATTGAGAATCTGCTGCCGACAGTTGAGTACTGGGTGAATGTGACGGCGTTTGATTACGGCTCGCCGGCACAGGGGGTGAATCCATTAGAAACCAAGCGGACCGATGGAGTCAGGCCGGCGTATCCTCTCACCGAACATGACGCGCCGATATCAGGCAGTGAGCAGGTGTATGTGTATCCGAATCCGTACAGAGTTGACGCCAACTATCGAGCCGACGGGTATGAGGGACGGAATCAGGATGATCGGTGGGATGAGCGGGTGCGGGCGATCTGGTTTGCGAATCTTCCACCGGTGTGCACGATCAGCATTTACACGATCGATGGGGACAGAGTGCGGACGATGGATCACACTAGTACATCATCCGATCCGACGCATCGTCGGAAGCAGTGGGATTTGATCAACCGGAACTTTCAGAAGGTTGAGACGGGGTTGTATTATTGGGTGGTGGAGGTGCCGGGGGGGCGGACGCAGATGGGGAAGTTGGCGATTATTCGGTAGTCATGGTTCAATTCCGGTCAGGATGACCCGTCACCCACGCGGAGCCGTGGGTGACCTACGGGAAAGACATGGCGGAACCGCTGAAGGGTTCCGCCCTACTTTGCTGGAACGGGCGGACATTGACCCGGGGCAGCGCGGCGACTCGGACTACAGATCCATACGTTTATAGTAGTCTTTAACGGCGGCGAGGACTTTGGGGGAGAGAAGCAGGGCGCCGACGAGGGTCGGGATGGCCATCAGGGCGAAACAGGTATCGATGATATTGAGGACCATGCCCTGACTCCACACAGCCGCCGCTGGCAAACTCAGCAGATAGATCCAGACCCACTGGCCGCCGATTCGGTCGCCGAAAAGATATTTCGCGCACTTGATGCTGTAATACGAATAGGAGATCATCGTTGACACGGAGAATAGAGCGATGATGGTCGTGAGGATCCACCGTCCGAAGGTACCAGGGAGGCCCTTGGTGAAGGCGGCGGTCGTGATCACGACGCCATCGGTGCCGGGGGTCAGATCGACGCCGGCGATGATAATGATCAGGGCGGTCATGGTGCAGACGAGGTTGGTGTCGAGGAAGGGGCCCAGCATGGCGATGAGGCCTTCGCGGACCGGTTCTTTGGTTTTAGCGGCGCCGTGGGCCATAGGGGCAGTCCCGACGCCGGCTTCATTGGAGAAAGCGGCGCGTTTGACGCCCTGGACGAGGACCTCGCGGACAGCGACACCGGCACCGCCGCCGATGATGGCTTCGCCGCCGAAGGCACCTTTGATGATGCTGATGAGGACGTCGTCGACGAGGGAGACGTTGGAGAGGATGATGTACATGGCGCCGAGGACGTAGATGATGAACATGGCCGGGACAACTTTGCTGGTGACCTGGCCGACACGTTTGACACCGCCGAGGATGACGACACCTACGATGATCATGCAGACGA
The DNA here is from genome assembly GCA_964612145.1 of uncultured Ignavibacteriales bacterium. Lineage (GTDB taxonomy): Bacteria > Zixibacteria > MSB-5A5 > GN15 > FEB-12 > JAGNLV01. The sequence continues at coordinate 42,201 of CAZTBP010000014.1, forward strand.
TGCCGGTCCAGAGCGAGTCGATGCTGCTGTGTTCCTCGAGCAGGCCGGCAAACTGGTTGATCTGGAACAGCGCGAGGCAGCCGATCATGCCGAAGATCGAAAACATTATGCCGAGTGGTTTGAAGGCTTTGCCGAGGCCGACCTCGAGGTAATACATGGGGCCGCCCTGGTCGATACCGCGCGAGTCGGGTTTGCGGTACATGGTGGCCAGGGTGCAGGTGAAGAACTTGGTGGACATGCCGACGAGGCCGGCGATCCACATCCAGAAAATCGCGCCGGGGCCGCCGAGGGTGAGGGCGACAGCGACGCCGGAGAGGTTGCCCATGCCTATGGTGGCCGAGAGGGCGGAGGAGAGGGCCTGGAAGTGGGAGATTTCGCCGGGGTCATCGGGATCGTCGTATTTGCCGCGCAAGATTGCGATAGCGTGGCCGACGGCGCGGAAGGGGAGGAATCGTCCGGCGATGGTGAAGTAGATGCCGGAGCCGATCAGGAGGATAATCAGGGGGAGGCCCCAGGCGAGGTCGACGGCGATTTCCCAGAAGCGTTCAACGTATTCCAAGCGTTACCTCGGGTATTGCGGTTGTGATGGTAGGAGTATGGGGAATGGGGGAGGCAGATGCAAGGGGGAAATGGGGGTGGGGCACCCTTCGACTCCGCCCAGAGTGACTATGGCCAGTCATGGTAAGCGGAATCGAACCATGGCGGCTTCTGCAACGCGGGCATCAGAATTGGCAGGTACCGTTGACTTCCAACAGGAAGACCTGTACCGGGTGCACGCACCTTTAATGACGACCGGGATGGCAGTGGTCTTTTAGCGCAGTTTTTTGTACAATCATGCCATGGAAGACCACAAGAAAATAACCGAGGCGAACCGGGCGGCGTGGAACCAGGCGACAAAGGTCCACCAGAAAAACCGGAAAATCAATCTTGCAGAGAAGTTTGCGGATCCGGGTTTTTTGTATCTCGATGAGTTGGAACGGGGGAAGCTGGAGGAGATCGGTCTGGAGGGCAGGGTCGTGGCGCAGCTGGGATGCAATAACGGACGAGAGACGATTTCGCTGGTGCGGCTGGGGGCGAATGTGGGGGTGGGGTTCGATATTTCCGATGAGGTCATCGAGGAGGCGAAGACGCTGGCTGAGATCGCCAGGGCAAATTGTCAATTTATTCGCACGGATGTGTACGAGATTGAGAGTGAGTGGGACGGGCGGTTTGATTTCGTGTACATTACTATCGGGGCGCTGATCTGGATGCCGGATCTTGATAAGTATTTCGCCGTTGTCGCACGTCTTCTCAAACCGGGCGGACAGTTGGCGATTTATGAGCAGCACCCGTTTATGTACTGTTTTGCGACGCCGGATGATCCGGAGTACGATGAACAGAATAAGCTGATGCCGACGTTTTCATACTTCCGCAAGGAGCCGTGGGTTGAGGAAGGGGGGATTGATTATATCGGGAAGACGCGGTATGACTCGTCGCCGAGCTACTCGTATACGCAAACGATGTCGGATATTGTCAATGCGATCGTGTCGCACGGCATGCGGTTGCGGGAGTTACAGGAGTATCCGCATGATATCTCGACGCTGTGGGATCATATTGGTGAGGACACGAAACTGCCGAAGTGTTACTGGCTTCGCGCGGAAAAAGACCGATGAGTGGAGAATTTCGCGGTTATTACTGAATGATCGCTTGCATTTTGCCGAACATTAAGTAATAAGTAGTGTTAAGAACGAAAAGCGAGGTTTGCTCGATTCTGGATGCGAATTGTAGCAGGCTCGCGTTTTTTGTCGCCCTGAGGCGGCAGCAAAATAGCAGTTGAAATGAGAAGATTTGGCTCGGCTGCTGACGGTTTCGGTGCAGTGTCACAGCGTGACGGGATCTCAGGGGTTTGGCCGGATTGAAAAAATCTAAGCCAGACAAGGTTGGAGGATGTAATGAGTCAGGTGAAAGAAGGCGACGCCGTCAAGGTACACTATACCGGTAAGTTGGAAGACGGGACAGTTTTTGACAGCTCCCGCGAACGTGATCCGCTCAAAGTGAATGTCGGAGCCGGTGAACTGATCCCCGGGTTTGAGAAAAGCCTGATGGGCATGGAGCCCGGTCAGAGCAAGACGGTCACACTGGCTCCCGAAGAAGCGTACGGTGAGCGCCGCGAGGATCTTGTGGTGGATGTGGGCAAGGACCAGTTCCCCGAGAATATTGAGCCCAAGGTTGGTGAGCGTTTGCAGGTGAAGCAGCCGGACGGCAGCATGGTCAATGTGCAGATCACCAAGATGGAAGATGATAAGGTCACGCTGGACGCCAACCACCCGTTGGCGGGCCAGAAACTGACGTTTGATCTGGAGCTGGTGGATATCGACAGCTAACTATTCAGCTCGTTTATGAATTCAGCGCGCCCGGTTTTTGCCGGGCGCGTTTTTTTTGCCAGCCGCCGGGGCTAAAATAGGGTGGACCAATTTCGTCTCTGTAGTGTTATTTGATAGGGGAAGATAGTGACTGATTATGTCTGACCGGGCAGGTGTGAAAGGAGGCTGGACTATAAAGAAATCGACACAGAAGTGGCTGGGCGTTGGACTGGTGATAGCGGTGCTGTTTTTTGCCGGCGCACTGGCCATCTTTCTATTGACCAATGAGGCGATCGATGAGGATCCGAAGCTGGGGCCGGAGGGAGCGGTGGAGTATCCAATCCATGCGAGCGTGGCGCTCAACTTAGATCGATTTAAAAAAGCAGAGGTCGAAGATCCTCGGGTGGTGCTTCAGGTCCGTACGAACCAGTTTTGATCTTTGCGCTCGGGAGGTGCTGGGATCGGATCGGTTGGCCACCCGAGTGGGGTAATGGTGGCGATGTGGTGATTCGGCGGGATGTCGATCAAGCTTTTTATATCGTCGGTATCCATCCCGCCGATCCAGCAGGTCCCGAGGCCGTGGTGCCAAGCAGCCAGCAGGAAATGATAGGCGGCAATGGCGCCGTCCTGGTCGGGTCGGATGGACACTTTCGTGTCGACGACAACGGCGACAGCGACCGGCGCGCGGGAGATTGGGGCTGAGGCGGAGTCGCGGCTTTCGCCAAGTTTTGCAATCAGTTTCTTGTCACGAATAATCTTATAATAGTTGGGCTGGTAATTGTAGGCGGTGGGGGCGAAGCGGCAACTGTCAACGATGCGCTCGATGAGGGCGGCCGGGACGTCGTCATCGGCGAATTCACGCACGCTTCGTCGGGTGCGAAGCAGTTCCTCGCCGGTGCGGAATTCGGCCACCGGGTGTTCGAAGTATTGAAACTCGAGGTCGCGTCCCTCAGTATCTTTGGCAAAGAACTGGTAGATACGGAATTTCTCGTTGCAGGCCGGTTCGTTTACGGCAATGGATTTCAGCTTTGTATACATGTGGTCGACCTCGGCCCGGGAGTTGTAGAAGAAAGTGAGCATGAGGTCGGTCTGGGGGTTGTCGCGGTTGCAGAAGCCGAAGATGAAGTTGCCGTGGCGGAAGAGCCGGCAGCCGCCCTGGTCGAGCCAGAGGTCAGCTCCGATTTGGTTGGTGTAAAAGTCGGATAGTTCTTCGAGTTTTTGAGTGCGCAGAAAGACGATACCGCTCATGTCAGCCTCAATTGGTTCATTTTCGGAAATGATAGGGAACAGGAATCTCTGTGGCAAGGAAAACACGGAAGTAATCTAAGGCGAACTTTCGTGTTGCCACTGCACGTAGAAGAGTTATCTTAAACACGTAGAAGACATTTGTTACCGACTCATTGGTCAAAACGGGAGCTACCCGGGAGGAACAGTGAACACACGGATTACGTCGGGTGCGATTATTCTAATCTTAACAGTGGCCGCTGCCAGTCTTGGCGGGGTCAAAGAGCTTTGGGGGGCAAATCTCTTAGGCTTTTTCCCTGACATTGTCACATTTTTCGTGGTACTGCTGGCAGTCGGTTTATTGGCACTAGACTTGCGGGGGGGGGGTGCGTCACCGTCTTACCTCAGTTTCAGTACATCTCGCCGACAATAGACTTCATACTCGTCTTTTCACGGCATTCCTTGCGTTTTTCGTTTTTGCGCTCGGTCTATACTTCCATTCAGCAATTCCCCTGCTGGGCGACGGCTCACTTCGGGCAAACGAGGTGACCGACGGCAGATTATGGCATCCGACTGAATTTCTGGATTTTCTTATCCACGGGTTACTCTATCAGCATATCTTTATGCCGGCGGGTATTAAGGCAACGCTTGTGTATCGATTCGTGAGTGTTCTTAGTGGCGTTGCATTTGTTATCGGTGTCGTGCAGCTTGCACGATATGTCTCCAAGTCGAAGATGCTCCTGCTGATTGTGACTCACTTCTCGACCGGAGTGGTCGTCCTGTTTTTTGGATACGTCGAAAGCTACTCAATTGCAGCCGCATTGTTACCGTTCCTGGTTCTGGTGGGATTGCGTGCTACCGTTGGCGATTCCAGTCGCTGGACATTCGTGGCACTCTATTGTCTTGGGGCCGCAACGCACCTTTCTCTTGGGGTGATGTTTGCTCCTGCTGTAGTTCTTGTCTTGCTGCGTGTACAACTATCTGACCCCCGAAAGATACAGCGTTTGAAGGTTGGGTTGCCGATCCTGCTTGCAGCGGGAACCACAGGGGCATACCTGCTTGGTGTTTTGGGGGTTGACATAGTTGATCGGAATTTGCTCCCCTTGGTAGCCATAGGTAACGGGCAGAGTGCCGTCCTGAGTGCTGATCACGGGCTGGGCGTTCTGAACTGGCTGCTTCTATCTGCGCTCCCGTTCATAGGGCTCTTGCCGCTTATGGTTGGATCGGGAGAGAAGACGGGAGGCGAAGCAAATTCACGGGAAATTTTTGCGCTTTGGATTCTCATGCCCGCTGCCTTCTTTTTGCTTTTTTTCAATCCGATGCTTGGGCCGGCACGAGATTGGGACCTGTTTGCTTTGCCGGCTTTTGTACTGGTGGCCGGTGCAGTGATTTTGGTTCAATCCCGACGAAAAGCGGGAGTCCCGTTCGGAATCCTTTCTGTCGACATTGTTGCACTGGCGGTGATAGCTGCGTTTATAGGCATAAACAGTTCTGAAGCAAAGGCTGTGGCCCGATTCGGTGAACTGGTAGCCCAGGCCGATGACCGTAATTCCTTTCAGGAATACGCGCTCCTGTATAATCATGCATCAAATTACCCCACCTTACAAAAGGAGGCGGTTAGATTCGCCGGGCTTGCATGGAATGCCCCGCCTCGCAATGCAGAGGACTCCGCGTATATCGGTACGAAATTAGTTCAGGAGTACATTCGAAGCGGGAACCAGTCGGGTGCACGGGGGATCATTGGCACTCTTATAGAGTCAGACACGACCGAACTGAACAACTACCTGCTCCTGCGGGATTACATTCAGCGGTGGGGCAGCAAACAGCAGTTGTTGAATGTAGCTGATCGTATACGCTCCCTATTTCCCGACGATGCTCGTGCCCAGATGGAAGCCGGTGTAATCTATCTTCAAGCGGGAGAGATGTCAGCCGGCGGTCGGGCACTTCAGCGTGCGCATGACTTGGAAAGCGACGATCCACTGATTCTCGTCAACCTGGGCAATTATCATCTGGCCAATCGCAACCTGGATGATGCGATGATGTTCTATGGACACACACTCTATCTCGATTCATCGAACTTCGAGGCGAATTTCGGGCTGGCGATGGGGCACTATTATCTCGGGGAGAATAGGCTGGCCCGGCGATATCTTGCTCGCGCAGACTCTCTTGCCGTTACGCAGCGACATCGATTGAAAGTGGGAGAGTTAAGGCAGCGTCTCTCGGAGTAGCTCCTTCAACTTCGGATCGTGTAGGTTCGCAACTGGCAGGCAAATTCAATCTAATACGCCGAGGGCGGCGAGGGTCACCAGGACCGCTGCGAGCACACCAAAGACCAGTCCGAGAATCAGGACCACGATCTTGCCTTCCCCCATGCCATAGGAGATGCGGTAGGGGTCGAATTCAAGATGACTGTCCTGTGCACGACGGTCGGTGCGGCGCTTGAAACGGATGCGGCTGTTGTCGAATTTCTCGACCATTTCCCAGCCGGCCCGGGCCTCCTCCTGACAGAGTTTTTCGACAACATCGCGTTTTTTGAAGGCGCCGGTTGCCGAGCGCACGATTTTAAATTCCCACCCGTCGAGATCATCGGAATTATAGGTAGTCAACGATTCCTCCTCTTCCTGCATCATTCGCCGCTTTTTTGCGGCGGCTGCGGCTGCGACTCCTGCGGCTGCTCCGGACATAGGTCACCTCGCTTGTTTTCCGGGCGAGGCATACCATAATCGACCTCGCATTCTATTAAGTATACCGTACAGAATGCGGTTTATTCAAGTAAATCCAGCCAATAATGGTTGACCGGGCGGACGGATTGGACGAGGTTCGCAGGTAATGAGTGAACAGTATGTCATATCGATTGATGCGTGGAGGCGGCATAAAAACCTCGTGCAAGGGTATACCACGCGGGCGCTGGGGAATTTGTCGTATCGGAGCGGGGAGCACGAAGAGGCGGACATACGTCGACAACAGATGGCGCACGAGTTGAAGATTGAGGAATCACGGATGTTTTCGATTCCGCTGGGGCACACGAACAGGGTAGCGGTGCTTAAGGACGATTCCTTTCTGAGCCGGCTGGATGAGCGCGGGTATTATGAACCGTCGCCGGATGAAACGGTTGATCCGCCGGATTTGACGCCGGAGGTATATGACAGGATGCCGAAGGACCGGAATTATGTCGATGGCGTCGTGTTTAATGTACCGGAAGTCTATTCGCTGATTATCACGGCCGATTGCGCCGCGGTGGGGTTCTACGATCCGGTGACGGGCGTGTGCGGCAATGCTCATGTGGGTCTGCTGGGGGTGGTCAACCAGTTGCCGCGGGCGATGGTGGAGGTGATGACAGATGAGTTCGGCTGTGAACCGGCGACGGTTGAGGCGACGATATTTCCGTGTATCCGGAAGTGTCATTATGATACGTCGCGGTCAATGACATGGCAGAATATCAAAGAGGATATGTTTGCAGCGTACGGGGAGGGGAATCCGCTGTATATGTCGGGGTATTTTGATTTGCCGGGGTTCATTCGGCTGGAGCTGCTGGAGGCGGGAGTGCCGGAAGGGAATATCTTTGACAGCGGGTTGTGTACGGTGTGTCATAGCGATCAGTTTTATTCGCATGTGGGAGCGGGTACGTCGGAGGCTCAGGCGGTTGAAGGGCGGTTCGGGGCGGTTGTTGGTGTGCGGGGGTGAGATCGGGGGAGCGGGGAGATCAGTGAAGACCCGGCCATAAGAAGGTCATGGTTGCGGGTTTCGGTCACAAAAAAAGTACGCCCAGGAGGAGTCGAACCCCCAACCTTCTGATCCGTAGTCAGACGCTCTATCCAATTGAGCTATGGGCGCATTGCAATCTTCTGTCTGCCTGTTGCGGTCGAATTATTAACATTATACACCGCTAAAGTCAAGGCGTTTTTGGGCGGGCCGTATCCGGATTCGTTCTGCGGGTGGCGGCGCGGGATAAATCTCAAGCAGCCAAGGTCGTCGTACCGGGGCGGTGTCGCGATCACCGAGCCGGGCCTGACGGCTGTCAACGACTCGCGCGAGTCCAGTATAAGCGCAACTTAGGGGTTGACATACTCGACAAAGTGGATATATTTAATCTATGAAATGGCGCAGGGAAGAGTGTCCACCGACATCCGGGACCTATCCAGCCATCATTTCTTTTTGCGTCGACCAAACGTCGACAATCCGACTGCACCTGATTCACAATTCACAGGAGTAACGCATATGTTCACTTTCTTTCGAGGGGCACATCGTTTGAGTGCACTTTGGGACGGCAAGGTGGTTTTCTTGAGCGCTTTGCTGGCTGTTGCAGCTTTTGCGGTGGAGCAGCCGCGAGCGCAGTTGTTCGGGGACGGGTCCGATGGCGCGGCGACCATTGTCGGGACCGTGCATCTGACGCAGGATATGAACTATACCGACCTGACGGTTGACCCGGGGGCGGTACTGGAGACGCACGGGTATATCGTTCGGGTGAGCAATCAGTTCATCAACGACGGAACTATTCAGGATAGTTTTTCCGGCGGTGTCGGGGGTTCGGGCGGGTCGGGAGGCAACGGTGGTTTTGGTTTCTCACCGCATGTGCCGCCGACCTCCGGCCAACCCGGCAACGGTGGGGGTTCGGGAGCGGTGAGCGGAGCCGGAGCTGGTGGACAGGGCGGTTCCGGCGGTGGCGGTGGTGGCGGTGCCTGGGATCCATCGTACAATGATGATGCCCGTGGCGGCGACGGCGGCGACGGTGGTAACGGGGGGAAAGGTGGCGGCGTGGTGAGGATCTACGCGCGCTACTGGACAAACAACGGCTCCATATCGGCTGATGGTTTTGCCGGGACTCCCGGAAGCAACGGTCAGACCGGAATCTACAACCACTACTATAGTGACATTTTCTTTGACTATGATATGGCCGGTGGCGGGGGCGGCGCAGGCGCAGGCGGTCGCGGCGGCAACGGCGGCACCGTCCGTGCCGTGTACGGCACGTTGACCGGCTCGCTTGGTTCACTGACGGCGAATGGGGGAGGCTCGTCATCGGCGGGTTCTCCCGGCGGCCCTCGCAACACGCAACACGGAAACTCAGGATTTGCAAGTGAAGAACCGGGAGCACCTGGCGGTGGCACTAACCCGTTTGGAGGCGATGGCGGGCGGTCTGAGATCAGTTCCGGATCTTCAGATCCAGGACAGTCGGGCTCACCCGGCAGCCAGGGTGCACCAGGGAGTGTGACGACGATAGCGGCGGATTTCTGCTATGTCGACAACGATGGCGACGGATTCGGGCACGTTTCCAATGGGCAGTGGTTTGAGAACGGCTGTTTGGCGGGTTATGTGAGCGATAACAGTGATTGTGATGATACCGATCCGAATACGTATCCGGGAGCATCGGAGCTGTGCGACGGGCTGGACAATGACTGCGATGGCGGTCTTCCGACCAACGAGCAGGACGTCGACGGTGACGGCTGGTCGACGTGTGCCGGTGACTGCAATGATAGCGACCCGAGCACCTATCCGGGCGCACCGGAACTGTGTGACGGGATTGATAACGACTGTGACGGTAGTCTCCCGTCGAACGAGCAGGATACCGACGGCGACGGGTGGTCGTTGTGTGCCGGTGATTGTGACGAAAGCGATCCGAACACGTATCCAGGCGCGCCCGAAATTTGCGACGGACTAGACAATGATTGTGACGGCAGTCTTTCACCATCCGAGTCAGATGGCGATGCTGACGGGGTAACGCTGTGCGATGGTGACTGCAATGATACTGATCCGGATGTCTATCCCGGGGCTCCGGAGTTGTGCGACGGTAAGGACAACGACTGTGACGGCAACACGCCAGCCAACGAAGCCGACAATGATTCGGACGGCTGGTCTGTGTGTGCTGGAGATTGTAATGACGGCAACAACAGTGTCTACCCCGGGGCAACGGATATCCCGGATGACGGGATCGACCAGGATTGCGACGGAGCGGATGCGACGTGCTGTGTCGCACGGGGTGACTTTGACAATAGCGGTGCGGTTAACGTGTCCGACCTGACCGCGCTGGTCGACTATCTCTTCAGTGGCGGATCGGCACCGACGTGCAACCAACACGGTGATGTAAACGGGGACGGTACGATCAATGTGGCGGACCTTACGTACCTTGTTGATTTCCTGTTTAACGGCGGCCCGGCGCCGGCGTCGTGTTGAGTTAGAATGATCTTTGCAAAGGGAGGTTAGTAGAAGCCGGTCGCTCGTTCCGGGCGGCCGGTTTTTTGTGCTGGTCATCCTTCGTCCGGTTCAGGGTGACGGATTGCGAACCCCGTACTTTGCACTGCGTGGGCTGCGTCGAGGTCGACAGGGCTTTTCCTAATGAACAAGAAGCAGGATGCGCATCCACCGGGGCGGAATGACATACCCGGTTGTGTCGGAGTTTTGGAATCAGCCATAGAAATAGATAATGGCCCAGGCGATAAGGGCGAAGGCGAGGAAAATCAGGGTCAGAAGAACCTTATTTGGACCTTTTACTTTTTTTTTTGCGCCGACCCGTTTGGGCGGCGGATCCTCCTGCCGGTGCTCGTGGACGGTCTTTAGCCACTCGTCCTCGACAGCCAGCAGTTCGGGTGATTCGTTGTCGAGTGTAAAGGTCTCGACTTCGGGGATCTCGGTTGGTTCGGCGTCTTCGACTTTTATGGCGATGACGGTGACGTTATCATTGCCGCCGCGGTCGTTGGCGAACTGAATGAGGTTGTCGACAATCTTCTCGAGATCGTCGCGGTTACGGCGGGCGATGTCGAATATCTCGTTGTCATCGGCAAAGCCGCAGAGGCCGTCGGAGCAGAGGATAAAGGTCTGGCCGGGTTTGACCCGGCGGACACTGCAGTCGACCTGGACGTTTTCACGGACCCCGAGGGCGCGGGTAATTACGTTTTTGCCGACGAGTGATTCGGCTTCTTCCTGCGAGATGTTGTGGGTCTGCTGCATTTCGGAGACCCAGGAGTGGTCCTCGGTGAGCGGGACGAGTTCTTTTTCGTCGAGCCGGTAGGCGCGGGAGTCACCGACGTGGGCGACGCCGACCAGATCATGCTCGAATGTCAGCGCGACGATGGTGGTGCCCATGCCGGACATACCGGTATCGCTTGAGGCCTTGTTGTGGACTTCACGGTTGGCCAGTCGGATTGAGCGCAGGAGCAGGTCGACTGATGCGGGAAGGGTCCGTTCCGGGGCCAGTCGGGCATCGTCCAGGAGGTCCCGGCTGAGCTTGTCATGGGTTATTTGGATGGTTTCGACCGCCGACATCGAGGCGACTTCACCGGCCTGATGGCCGCCCATGCCGTCGCAGACGACATACAACTGGTTCTTGTCGTCAAGGTAGAGGAAATCTTCGTTTCCTGATCGGACGAGGCCGACATCGGTTTTTCCGGCTGCTTTGAGAACCAACGGCACTATATGAAATCCTTGTTCGGTGTCAGTACGGTTGTCCCGCTCTCTCTCGGGAGAAGCCTGCGCTTTACCACTGTTGGGCTTCAATCAGGCGTTAATTTCATACGAAAACAAGAAAAAACCCCGGTGTCAACCGGGGTTTTCAAAAAGTTGATCGCTAATGACGACCTTAGCGGACCAGGACCATTTTCTTCGTTTCGGTGGCGTACTCGGTCACCAGCCGGTAGAAGTAGACGCCGCTGCCGAGGTCGGAGGCATCGAAATCTACTCGGTGGCTGCCGGAGGAAAGGCTGCCCAGATTGAGCTCGTGCACCCGCTGTCCGATTGTGTTGTAAACTTCGAAACGAACAGTGGATTTTGCCGGCAGATCAAAAGCGATGGTCGTGGTCGGGTTGAACGGGTTGGGGTAGTTCTGGTGGAGGGCGAAACTGCCGGGTAGCGTTTCACCGGCATCTTCCTCAACATCGACTACCTGGGCATTGAGTTCAACCTGGCCGCTGACAGTGGCGGTCGTGTCAATCTTGGAGTATACCATGTAATCCAGGCTGTCGACAGGCGGATCACCCGGGAAGTCCGGGATGACAACGTCGAACCAGACGTAGGCGGTTGAATCCGGCATGTTATAGATTTCTCCGGCCGGATAGATGATTTCCCATTCCGGAGATTTCGACTGGGTTACGGTAATGCCGTAGAAGTCGTCGAGAGTACCGATATTCAGGATTCCTACCTGAAAGCGGACCGTGTCAAGCGGTGATCCGGTCTGGGTCGTGGGGGGATCGACGAGTTGGAGTCCGACGGTTGCGTTGAGCGAGAGGTAGACCGTGTCAATTGAGCCGTTGCTGGACCAGGTAACAGTGCCGCTGTCAACAGTGGCGGGCTGACCGAGGATATAAAAAGTGATTGTATCGCCGGGTTCAGCGCCTTCGTCAACGTCCGGGGAAGTGTCATCGTCGCGGTAGACCGGCATAAAGCCGAATATGCCTTCGAAGGCGACCGTATCGCGGCCGCAGTTGACGCCGTCGGGATCGTAGGCATCGATGACGGTACCGACCGGGGCCGGTTCACCATTGATGAAGACATCGCCGACGAAGCTGACCCACTCGTCGGTGGGGATAGGGTCGGCGATGACATTCACGACGGCGAGCATGAGCAACAACGGGATCAGCCTGAATATGCTGTGTTTCACCATATTACCTTTTGCCGGTCAGGCCGGCTGCGCTTGAACGCAGCCGGCCTGCCGTGGTTTGTATTTCAGTCAGCAGGTTTGCACCTACTTGAGCAGGATCATCTTCTTCGTCTCATTATAATTATCGGCAGTGAGACGGTAGAAGTAAATACCCGACGCGACTTTCTGGTCGTTGTGATCGGTGGCGTTCCACTCGATGCGGTTAGCTCCCGCCTCGGCGGGGCCGTCGAAGACAGTGGCGACGCGCTTACCGAGAACGTTGAATATCTCGATGGTGGCTTTGCCTGCGGCCGGCAGGCTGAATTCGATGGTCGTGGTCGGGTTGAACGGGTTCGGGTAGTTCTGCGACAGGCTGAAGGTACCCGGGAGCGTTTCACCGCCGCCCTTGGCCGTGAGGCCGGTGATCTCCAGCTTGTCACCGTGGCCGGTGAATTCGAAGGTTTCTTCGGTGGCGACGCCATTCACCGAGAGGGTGAAGGATTCGCCGAGTTGGACGCCTTCGGCATCACTGGTGGACGGATCGTCGGCATAGACCGGCATGAAGCCAAACAGGCCGTTCTGCTTGAGGCTGAAGGAGCCGATCTTGGTACCGTCCATGGTGTACGCTTCGACCGTCGTGCCGGCGGTTACCTGCTCGCCGTCAACCGTGAGGTTATGGGCGTAGAGGTTCATCCAGCTGCGGGTCGGGGTGACACCCGGGGCGGTCTTGGCGACCGGAGCACCGAGCGGGCGCGGGTTCTGCGGGGCGACCGCAGGTCCGGGACCAGGGTAAGTGAGTGTGCCGGCGTTGTCGACCTTGACCCAGTAGCCGTTACACGGGGCCATGTCGGTCAGGGTGTTATGCAGGGTATCACCCGGCAGGTAGGTCAGACCGCCGCCGTCGTAGCCGAGCGCCACGATGAGGTCGTTCTCGATCGAGGACAGGGCGACTTCGGTAGCCAGGGTGATCTCCGGCAGATAAGAAACGAGGTTCCACCCGGCGTCGAGCGGGATGGGGGTGGCCGAGGCCACGGCCGCGCCGGCGATCTCAAGGGTCACCGCGGAGTCAACCTTGATCCAGTAGCCTGAGAAGTGGTCGACCATCCAGAGCGTCGAGAACTGCGGGAGGGCCGGATCCCAGGCGAGGCCGCCCTGCTCGAAGCCCATGACGACTTCGACGTGGTCGGCGATGGGGGCGAGGACGGTCTCGATATCATCGGATTCGGTATCGACCGACCAACTCACGAGGTTCCAGCCGGCCATCAGATCGCAGGACTTGGTGAATTCGCCCGCTTCAAGGCATACTTCCCACTGGTCGCGATCCTGAGTCCAGGTGTTATTGCCGAACGCCAGGGCTTCGATGCCATTTACATGGAAGCGGATGAGGTCGCCCGGATCGGCGCCTTCATCAATATTCGGCGTGAACTGATCGTCACGGTAGACCGGCATAAAGCCGTAGCTGCCGGCTTCCTCGACAAACCAGGTTCCACAGTGGACACCGTCCGGATCGTAGGCTTCGACAACCGAGCCAACCGGAAGGACTTCACCAAACCAGGTGTTGGTGCCACAGTAGAAGAAGACGAACTCATTTGTCGGAGTAATCGACGGAACCGGGGTCAAAGTAACCATGATGCCGGTTTCGCCAAAGTTGACCTGTTCGACCAGACCCGGATAGTAGCCTTCCTTATAGGCCCAGATGTCGTACGGCGAGGCGAAGACATCGTTGAACTGGAAGTATCCGGTGCTATCAGACATTGTCGTCATGTCGGGACCGACACCCGGGAAGTCGGGCCACAATTCGACAGTGGCGCCTTCGATCGGGTTGCCGGCGGTGTCGACAACATAGCCACAGGTGAACTGGGCGATATCCTCGACAATCACGCCGCCCGGGACGAAGTCCGGCAGGGTCTGCTGGACGCCTGTGCCGCAATCGATCAGGAAGGTCGGGTTTTCGATCAGCGACGGTCCGAGGTCAATGGCGTAAAAGTCGCCGGAGTCCGCGCTGGCCGAAATTGTGACGTGCATAGTGGCGGCAAGGCCGAGACCAGGGGGAACCGGGGTTCCGGCGCCGTCTTCGGTGGCCGTGATAACAACGGTGTTGGAATCGTTGTCAATGCTGGCGAACTGAATGTCGAAATCGGACAAGTCTCCGCCGGCAAAGCTTACGGAGTCAACCGTGATCATGTTGGACATCCAGCCCAAAGTGGCGTTTACTCCGTAGAAGTCACAATGGTTTATAAACGTGATCGGTACTTCGACCTGCGATCCCGGGGTACCGACGACGGTTTCAACCATCAGGGTATCGATCGGGGCAGTCGTCGTGTCAATCAGTTCGAGAGTAACGGTAAAGAACTGTGGGTTCGGGTCGCAGACGGTGGAATCACCGAGGACCGCGAAGATGGCAGTATACGTCCCGGCGCCAAGACCGCTCTTGTCGTACGAGAGCATGACATCAGCCGGCGTGCAGTCCGTTGTGTCGCTGACAAAGAAGGTCGCCGGCGGTTCCGGCAGGGTTTCGCTTATGCTGAAACAGAACGGGTCGCCGGAGCTGGTGATGTTGAGTGTGGCGTTCGGGTTGTCCGGGGTACCGACAGTATCGAACCACGTGAAAGCGGTGTCGGACAGGATCATGTCGACACATTCCGGCGGAATAACACATTCCTCGACCAGGATGGTGAAAGCCACGATCGCGGTATCCATGCCGTCGGTGACCCATGCGGTCAGCGGGTAGGTGCCGGCCTGAGTCGTGTCCGGACGGAATGTGAAATTCCAGTGATTGAGTTCAGTGCTGTCTTCAAAGAACATATTTGGCGCCAGCGGCATTACGTTGGCCATCAGTGGGTCGCCATCGGGATCCGATGCGCTAAGGACATAGTAGATAGATCCGCACTCGTCGATAGTCGTATCGCGCGGCGCCATTACGAAGGAGGGGGTGCGGTTGATATTGTTGACGGTAATGGCGACCAGTTGTGAGTCGCTCAAAGTGCCGTCGGACGCAAAGAACCACACGTCGTAGACGCCGGCCTGATCGAATGTCGGGGTCCAGTCGAAAGTTCCGGAGCCATCGCCATTATCGACGAAGAGTGCGCCCGTCGGCAGGTCGGTGGCCGACAGGATCGGCGTGGTTCCGTCCGGGTCGGTGGCCGTAATGCCGAAGATCAACTGGACGCCTTCGTCGGTCGACTGATCGGCGATGGAGTCGAGGATCGGCGCCTGATTGGCGGCCGGGTTGACGGTCAAAGTGATGATGACGCTGTCGCCGTTGACCGGCAGCAGCTCTTCATCGCCGATAACGGCGATCGTGTCAACATAGGTGCCGGCTGTGACGCCGGTTATATCGATAGAAACTGTCTCAGTATTCGGAGTTGTACCACCGCCCGGCGCAATCGATATCCATGCCGGGGTGGGGCCGACGAGGTAGAGGGTGGCGTCTCCCAGCGCCTCTTCTACGTCGAACGTCTGGTCAGCCGGGTTGGCGCCGCCTTCAGTCGCCGTGAAATTGAGGGCATCCGGTGTGGCCACAAGCTGGCGTACGCGCGGAGCGACATCGACCGCTACGACTACCGGCTGCGGTGAATTGGCTGCCTCGGCAGACTCAACCTGCAGCGTATAGGAGTACGATCCCGGAGCCAGACTGCTCGGGTTCACCGTGACAGCGACACTGTCGGGGGTGGTTCCGAGGGAGTCATCGACATTCACGAAAGCGTTCGTGCCGGTGACTTCAAAGCCGATAGCGTCACCGCCGACTTCGCTGACGTAGAACCACTGGCCGTCGGAAATCGGGCCGTCTTCCTCAACATTGAAGAAGAGCGTATCCGGAGTGACGGCGAGTTCGCGCTGACTCGGAGTGACAGAAAGAGCCACGTAAACAACCTGCTCTTCGTTGGCGGCATCGAGCGACGACACGATAATCGAGTCGAGATAGTCGCCCGCGGCTACACCGGTAATATCAACCTGAACACCAACTGTATCGGGCGTGTTGCCGTCGGTCTTGTCGGTGGTGATCCAGGGAGAGTTTTCGGTTACCGAGTAACTGATTGTCCGGTCGAATTCTTCGTCGACAAAGAAGTTCTGAATGGCCGGGTTGGCGCCGTCTTCTTCAGCCGTGAACGACAGTGTGTCGGGCGCGGTTTCAAGAACGAGCGGCGGTTCGGCGATATTCAGGGTGACCGGGATCGAGACCGGCGAATTGTCGGCACCGGCGGAGGTCACGGTAATGGTGTCCTCGTACAGACCGGGGGTCAGGCCGGAAATATCAACCGAAGCGACGACGATCTGTTCGGTCGTGCCGGTGGTCGGGCTGAGAGTCAGCCACGGGATATCCTCGACCGTCTCGAAGGTCAACGGCTCATTGTCCGATGAAATCGTGATGTTCTGGTTGTCAGGGTTGGCGCCGAACTGGATGGCGCTGAAGGCGAGAGCCGTTGGATCGACAACCAGATTGGAGGGCTGCACTTGGGTACCGATGGTAACAGCGCCGGCCCAGTAAGGGCGAACTTCGCCGCCGCTGGTAGAGAAGAGCCATTCGGAACCGTTGTTGAAGGTCAGTGTGTCGATGGTGGCGGCATCGGTGGAGGTCCACCCGGAGGCCGTGAAATAGTAGCTGGCCCAGAGCCGGCGGCCGGTGGCGTCGGCATCGAACGTGCTGAACAGCGTGGCGCCGCCAAAGAGGAAGTGCTGGTTGGCATTGGTTGTGGAAAGGTCACTGTCTTCATAGAAGAAGTTACCGAGATCAAAGCCTTCATCCACGAGGGTTGAAGCGACGGCACTGTCCATCTGGAGCTTGGAATTGTCCCAGGTGAAGCCGGCGGTTGCGCCGAGGAGTTCTTCATCATTGTAAACATAGAGGTCGAGTTGGAGCTGATCGGAAACTCCGGCTTCAGGCACCACGGCCGGTACCATGATAACGGTATCCATGTTTCCGAACGGGTCGGACTGAGCCATGGCCGAGCCGGTGCTCAGAGTGAGGATGACCGCGAGGGTCAGTATAGTCCTCAATTTCATAAATTCGTCTCCCTTCGCTTAGTACATTTGTTTAGAGTATTTGTACATATCTGATGTATTCGCCCGGACCGGAATTGTCCGGCGAGGCGTTGTTGGCAATTATTTCGAAGTGTAGTGGTGCGGTGGCAGGAGCTCCGCGACTCGTCCATGGTGCGGGTGCTGTGACTAATAACCGAGGTCTTTGTCACAGGTTCCCCGGTCCATCGCAATATCGAGTACGTTCGTCCTATGTTTGTTCCCTCCAGGTCGATTTGGGTCTGATGGTTCTGTCCGTTACGGTGCGTATCACAGACCGACGCCGCTTGACCAGAAAAGTACTATGTAGTTACTGTTGACCGATATGGCTTAATGCCAGTGTTGTTAGACCAAAAAGTGGGGAATATCTTTCCGCATAATCGGGTCACATTGCAACCCGCTTACCAACCATGAGAAATATATCAGGGTGACCTCGAAAGTCAAGGTAATTCCCCGTTTATAGCAACATCTGTATAGTTTCGACACATTTTCTAATAACTTCTGCGCCGTTTCCTTTTTCGGAAAATCCCGAACAGGGCAAGGACCAGGAATGCGCCGGCGAGATCGGTGAGGAAGTCGCGCCAGTCGGAGTGTCTTCCGGGGATGAAATACTGGTATAACTCATCCAGAAGTGCAAAGAATGACACAAAAAGTGCACTCAACAGCAGAGTACGCCTCAAGTTCGGGTGTTTTCCGAGGTGGTAGAAGGATCTGAAGGTGAGGGCGGCAAAGATGGCGTACTCGAAGAAGTGAGCGATCTTGTCAATTCCGGGAGCATGGATGGCCGGCGGTCGCAGATCCCGAATGGAGGAAAGGACAATGATTCCGGCGGCATAAACGATCACGGGCAGATGATAGCTCACAAAGCGCCGGAGTCGTCCGGGAGTTTCGGTTGAGGCAGTCATGCAGGCTATCGGTACGCCGGTGGGAGGCAGCGGTCAACCAAAAATCAGGTGCTACGGTCAGCAGTGTGGGTTATCGAAAATGGAATATGATGCGTCGGCCCGGATGGACCCCGAGCATCTGCATAGTAACCTTTCAATGGTAATTTTGGAGTAATAAGGGCGGTCACGTGTAAGGTTGTCAAGGGATGATTGGAATCGGAGAAATGACTTCATATACATCGGGAATCGTGTATCTTGCAGTCGCCATGATGGATCGACTTCGAGAGACAATCAAGCGGCACGAGTTGCTGGAAACCGGTGATACGGTGCTGATCGGGCTGTCCGGCGGGCCGGATTCGGTGGCACTGCTGGAAGTGCTGGTCGAACTGCGTGAGGATTACTCACTGCGGCTGATGGCGGTGTATGTCAACCACGGAATCCGGCCGGCAGCGGCGGAGGTCGAGGAGTTGTTTTGCCGGGAGCTTTGCCGGAAATTCGGTGTCGACTTCACCCTGGTTCGGAAAGAGGTACCGTCGCTGGCAAAGGAGCGGGGGAAGGGGCTTGAAGAGACAGCTCGAGAAGTGCGATACGAGGTATTCGAGACGGTCGCAGATCAACGGGGCTGCGAGAAAATTGCGGTCGGCCATCACCTGGATGACCAGGCGGAGACAGTGCTCTTTCGGATGATTCGCGGGTCCGGGCGGACCGGTTTGGCCGGGATGCCGGTGCGTCGGGGCAGGATCATTCGGCCGTTGATCGACGTGAGCCGCCAGGAGATAGTGACCTGGCTGGCGGAGCGCGGCCAGACCTACTGCGAAGACAGGTCAAATGAGGATGGTCGGTTCACCCGCAATTTCCTCCGCAACGAAGTTCTGCCGCTGCTTCGGGAGCGGGTCAATCCAAACGTATCGCGATTACTGGCGGAAATGGCGGACACGCTGGCGGAGGAGGAGCGCTATCTTGGGGGCGTCGTTCTTGAGGCGATCGAGCGAACGGTGCGCTGGACGCCGGGCGGGAAATTAGAACTTGATTTGACATTATATATAGCATATGATAGATGGATTCGTCGGCGGCTGTTAAGGCATTGTCTGGCAGAAGCTTGGCAAAAGCCGGATGGCCCCGACAAAGCGGTGGTAGACCGGCTGGACCAACTGTGTATAAACGGCGGTACCGGCCTTACGCTGCCGGGTGGCCGGCAGGCGACGCGGATCGGCGAGCGTATGGTGGTTCATCGGATTGAGTCGCCATCGTACGAGATTGATCTTGAGCCGGGCGGTGAGGTGCAACTGCCGTCGCCGGCGTTGTTGATTAGGACCTCGGTTGGGGCGCCTCCTAGTGATCCAATCGGGGACCGTCGATCGAATGAAGTTCTGGTCGATCGGAGCAAGGTGGCGTTGCCGCTGGTTGTGCGAGAGATCCGTCGCGGCGACCGGTTCCAGCCGTTAGGATTACAAGGGACCAAGAAGGTCGGGGACTACCTGACGAATCGAAAAGTACCGGCAGTGCTCCGGGATGAGATCCCGTTGGTGTGTGATCGCCGGGGAATCATCTGGCTGACTGGATTTGAGATTTCGGAACGGGTTAAGATAGACGAGTCGACAAAAGAGGTTCTTTCAATTGAATGCATCACACTCCAAAGAGGTCCGGCCGAAACCGTTTGAGTTGCTTTTGCCGCAGGACCAGATAGCGCGGCGTATCGTTGAACTGGGGCATCAGATTACGCATGACTATGCCGGGCGGGTGCCGGTGTTGATCGGGGTGCTCAAGGGTTGCGTCGTGTTCCTGGCGGATCTTATACGGACGATCAAACTACCGCTGGAGGTTGAGTTTATCGCTGCCGAGTCATATTCGAAGGGGTCGCGGCGGAACGAGGATATAACACTCGATCCGCATTTCACCAAGTCGCTCGCGGGGCGCGATATACTGCTGGTTGAGGGCGTGGTCGATTCGGGCCGGACGGTAATGAGCCTGATGGAACTGCTCGGGCCCGTGGAACCGGCATCGGTGGAGGTTGTTACCCTTATAGACAAGCCGGCGAGTCATCGCCAGAAGTTGAATATCAAGTATGTCGGGTTTTCGCTGGGCAATGAGTTCGTGATCGGGTTCGGTCTGGACAATACGCAGCGCTACCGCAACTTGCCGTTTATCGGCAAAATGTTGGACGAATAGTGATCAGGTGCCGATAACGTGGATGGATCGAATCTTTTTGGCATCAGGGCGTATAACGATCGGACGATTGACAGCTTACTAGACTGGAGAACAGGTGTCTGAACATAAGAAAAAAGGAATGCTTCCCCCGCGCGGATCGGGGAAGAAGCAGGGCAACAATAATAAAGACCAGCAGCCGGGCTTCAAAGGCACCGGCCGCACCGTCATGTTCTGGATCGCGCTCGCGCTTGCGGTCATAGTGGCCTATTCCTACATGAATGCGTTTAGTGACGAGCGGGCGGAAATTACCTATTCTGAGTTCGTCGGTGAGATCGACAACGAAAACGTTGCCGAGGTATCGTTTAAGGAACGGGAGATAGAGGGCGCACTTCGGGAACCGAAGCAGTTTGAGTCGGTCCAGCAGGGGCAGACGGTAACCAAATTCAAGACGCGGATTCCCTTCCCGGATTACAACTACGATCTGGTGTCACGCCTTCAGGAACAGGGTGTGAGAATTGTGGCCGAGACCGACAGTGCGTTCTTGCAGTACCTGCTGGCGGCGGCGCCATGGATCATCATTGTTCTGGTCTGGCTGTTTTTTATTCGCCAGATGCAGGGTGGCGGTGCCGGCGGCGGTCCGCGCGGATTGTTCTCGTTCGGCAAGAGCAAGGCCAAGCTGCTGACTGATGAGCGGCCGAAAGTAACGTTTAAGGATGTTGCCGGCGCGGCGGAGGCCAAGGAGGAGCTGGGGGAGATTATCGACTTTTTGAAAGAGCCGGGCAAATTCCAGCGGCTGGGCGGCAAGATTCCGAAAGGAGCGCTGTTGCTGGGGCCGCCGGGAACCGGTAAAACGCTGCTGGCGCGGGCAATCGCCGGTGAGGCGGGCGTGCCGTTCTTCAGTATGTCCGGGTCTGACTTTGTTGAAATGTTTGTTGGTGTCGGCGCCAGCCGGGTTCGTGACCTGTTCGAGCAGGGCAAGAAGAACGCGCCGTGCATCATTTTCATCGATGAGATCGACGCGGTCGGGCGTCATCGGGGCGCCGGTCTCGGCGGCGGACATGACGAGCGCGAGCAGACACTGAACCAACTGTTGGTCGAGATGGACGGGTTTGAATCGAACGAGGGCGTGATTCTAATCGCCGCCACGAACCGCCCGGATGTGCTCGATCCGGCGCTGCTGCGTCCGGGACGTTTCGATCGCCAGATTGTGGTGCCGAATCCGGATGTGAAGGGCCGTGAAGGGATCCTTCGGGTACACGCCCGCAAGATCAAGCTGGCCGAAGATGTTGATTTCGAGGTGCTGGCCCGTGGTACGCCGGGTATGTCCGGTGCGGACCTGGCCAATGTCGTGAACGAGGCGGCGCTGCTGGCCTCGCGGCGGGAACGTGAATCGGTTTCGATGGATGATTTCGATGAGGCTAAGGATAAGGTCCTCATGGGTTCGGCCCGCCGGTCGCTGGTAATCTCCGATGAAGAGAAGAAGGTCATTGCCTATCACGAGGCGGGACATACGCTCGTGGCGAAATTTCTGCCGAAGGCGGACCCGATTCATAAAGTAACGATTGTACCGCGCGGTATGGCGCTGGGAGTGACCCAGTCGCTGCCGGTAGATGAGCGGCATACCCATTCCCGCGAGTATCTCGAGGCGACCCTGGCGGTCCTGATGGGCGGCCGGGTGGCCGAGCTGATTGTATTCAACCAGCTTGATACCGGCGCCGGGAACGATCTCGAACGCTCGACAAAGCTGGCGCGAAAGATGGTCTGCAACTGGGGCATGTCGGATAAGCTGGGGCCGGTGACGTTTGGTCGGTCGGATGAACACATTTTTCTCGGTCGCGAGATGGCCCAGCAGAAAGACTACTCCGAGGCAACCGCAGAGCTTATTGACACCGAAGTTCGCAGTTTCATCGAGACGGCCGAACAGACGGCCAAGGATATCCTGACCGAGCATGTCGACAAGCTGCATAAACTGGCCGAGCGACTGCTTGAGAAGGAGGCGGTTGACAGCCGGGAGGTCGATGAGATTATCGGCCGCGGCCCGAGCTCCGAGCAGGAAGTCGAGGCGCCGGCGCCGACGCCCGAGAGTTAAGCGTGGCGATCAATCGGAAGAAGATAGAGAAGGGGGTTCGGCTGATTCTGGAAGGGGTGGGGGAGGATCTCAAGCGCGAGGGGCTTCTCCGGACACCGGAGCGGATAGCCGAGTATCTCGAGGAGGTGCTGGCCGGCTATACCGAGGATCCATCGCAGGAACTATCCAAATACACGACCTCGAATAAGGACGAGATGATCATCATTAAGGACATCTCGTTTTATTCGTTGTGCGAGCACCATATGCTGCCGTTTTTCGGCAAGGTCCATATCGCCTATATTCCGCAGAACGACAAGGTAGCCGGATTTTCCAACATTGTTCGGGTGGTGGAGATCCTTGCCCGGCGGCTGCAGGTGCAGGAGCGGATGACGACCGATATCGCCGACGCCATGCAGACAGCGATTGCGCCGAAAGGGATCCTGATTGTGGTTCAGGCGGAGCATCTGTGTTTGACGATGCGGGGGATCAAAAAGCCCGGCAGCAAGGTGGTGACCTCGGCGGTGCGGGGGATGATGCGTCGGTTGGCGACGCGCAACGAGGCGTTGAGTTTGATGGAGAAGGCGGATTAGGGGAGCTTTTTTGTATAGGATTTGGAACGGCGGGTCTGTGAGGGCCCGTTTTTTTGTGGGCAGCACGAAGAAAAGGACTTTACAGAACCGAGATTGCGACGTCTATTTAGTCAGGAATTGATAGCGGGAGAGAATGCATGCGGAAATATAAACTGATCACTTATTCGATTTCGGTCCGACAGGTTTTGGCTGTAATATGTCCTTTGGTACTGGTGATCGTGTTTGGCTGTGATGACGACAAAGTTGTCGATGTGGAATCCAATATTGCCGGTACAGTTACTGATTCCATAAGCGATCAGCCCCTGATGGGGCTGTTGTCACCCTTAATGATACTATCGGTACCGCAAACCTCGCTCTGACCGATTCAAGCGGTGCATATTATGTCACACTTCTTGGGGGTGGTGATTTCCGGCTGTTTTGCCGCAAGCAAGGGTACGTGACAAAGTGGGTCGACAGCTCGACTGCCCGTGGACCGCTCGTCATTGAGGGTTTGGGTTTTTCGCTGAAGCGGGATACGGCACAGACCGTGAGGTGAGACACCGCTCGACCTCCGCGTGGGTTTTTCTGGGGGAGAAGTGGAGAGTCCTTCGAAGTCATGGTTCGACTCCGCTCGCCTATGACTCGCTGAGGTACGCACAGTTCCATCTTGAAACACGCTCGGACTTAGACCCCGGTACTTTTTCCAGTGGCCTGCAGGTTTCTCTAACGAACAGGGGCGCAAGAGCCGATTAAGCAGAACAAGGGGCCGACCAAAAGGGGCGGCTTCATGACGTTGCAAAATTCAGAATACAGATAGCGCCTTGACCGCAGGGATGGTCGGAATCACGGGTGTTTTTTATTGAGGGGCCGACGGATCGGGGGATGCCTGACAGGCCGAGGCCGAACACTGGAGAGAGACGTGGCAAAAGTACTGGTAATCGATGACTCCGGATTCCAGCGTAAGTGGATTACGCGGGCCCTGGTCGATCTCGGTCACGAGACGGTTGAGGCGGGAAACGGATTTGAGGGGCTGAAAGCGGCCGGTGAAGAACACCCGGACTGCATCACGGTTGACCTGAATATGCCCGAGATGGACGGTATCACGTTTCTGGGCAGCCTCAATGCCGGGGAGCATGATATCCCGGTGATTGTCATTACGGCCAATATCCAGGCGGATGCCCGCAAGCAGTGTGAAGAGCTGGGCGCGGCGGCGTTTTTGAACAAGCCGTTCAAGCCGGATGAACTGAAGAAGATTATCGACCGGTGCCTCGGTCAGGAAGGCGGGGCCGGCGAGTGAAGATGGACGAAGCCCGTAAGGATTTCCTGACGGAAATGCTGAATATCGGCGTGGGGCGCGCGGGCTCGGTGGTCAGTGAACTGGTCGGAACGCGGGTCTCGCTCGATGTACCGGAAGTATCGGTCTGTTCGACCGATGATGTCGGCGGGTCGCTTCAGACATTTGCGAACGAAAATCTGGTTACGGTGACCTGCGGATTCAAAGGTATCCTGTGCGGCGACGCGACACTGATCATGACACGGTTCTCGGCGAACATGATCACGCACCGGTTGATGGAGCAGATGGGCGGCGCGGGGGATGTCGAGGAACTTCGGGATGAAGCGATGAGCGAGGTCGGGAATATCGTGCTGCACAGTTTGATTGGGGCCTGGTCGGGAGTATTTGCCGACAGTTTCGATATCGGCCTGCCGGATTGCCGTCGGGGGACGGTCGATGATTACGTTTCGCAACTTCAGAGTTCCGCAGCGGCAAAGTCGGGCCAGAAGACGTATGCGGTGTCGGCCAGTGCGCATTTTAATGTGGATGATTTCTTTATCATGGGGACGCTGCTGGTGCTGTTTGATGAGCGCTCGATTGGTATGCTGATGGGTGCTGCGGAGGAGGCTCCGGCGGAGTAAGGGAAGCGTTAAGACTTAGTTTGAGACGGCGGGTTCTGTGAGGGCCCGTCGTTTTTTTGTAGGGGGAAGACAAAAAAGACTTGACATAACTGAGATTACCACGTCTATTTAATAAGTAATTGGTAACGGGAGAAAAGTGCATGCGGAAATATACACTGACAGTGGAGTGCACGAGCACAGAGCAGTTATTTCTTTGGGTTGCTGCCCGAATAGGCTTGCAGGAGATGAAGAATGGGAATTGATCATTTGAAAATCAGGTCATGCGCGGCGAGGGTCTGTGTTGTTACAACCATTCTTATTGTTGCGCTGTTTTGTGTAGGGTGCGACGGAGAGCATCGACCGATTCCCCAGCCCGTTATCACAGGCACCGTACTTGATAGTGAAAGCGGCACTGCCTTAGTTGGCGCGAAGGTATGGATAATGAGGGATTCAATTTCCGGGCCAGAGGTCCAGAGCGATGCGGACGGGGCCTATGTAATCCATCCTATATTGATGACTGACACACTTTTAATTGGAGAGAAGGAGGGGTACCAGCCGGACACACTCGTGGTACCATTGCGGGAGGGAAAGTATGACTACAGAGCTGATTTCTTTCTTACCAGCGAATAGACGCTTAGCGACTTCTTAACGAACAACTTAAAACATGAACCTCGGGAGGGACTATGAGAAAGTGTATCCAAGTTGTGGTGTTCTTGTGCACCGTTAGTTCGCCTGTCTTGGCGTCTAACTGTTATGTAAAACTGACTAATGATCAAGGATTCAGCCCTGCAAACAGGGCCCTGATCGAATCCTACGGCGGTTTTATTGTACACGATTTTCTCAACGGAGAGTATATTTGTGAGATGTCGGTTCTCCAATACGAACATCTAAGCCCTCTTCTGATTGTGGGCAGACACTCAGGCAGCACGTTCGAAGTCGGCCCGGACAGTGAGGAGAATGGCATTGGGTTTATTAGCTGGCGACTCAAAGAGTTGCTACCTTGGGCAAAAACTCTCGATACCACGTCGTGGTTTAGCAATCAACGATTTTGCGGCGCCGTGGAGATTGACTCTGGAGCCTTGTTTGAACAGGCGATGGAGCCACAGACGTCGCGAACGGACATGTTTCCTGCCGAGTTCGCTATAGGCTCTAACGCTGTTTGCCTTGTAATTCCCGAGTCAATCGGGGATGATGAAAATTGGCTGGAGCACGAGGTTGATACGGCAATTGCACAGGCTGTGATAGCCTACGATAACTTATCCGAACTGGGCGCTGATCGAGGGATACCGCTGTCGTGGATTTATGAAATCCATCGGTCTGTGCCAGTAACAGAGGAGCCCATATACTATAAGCGGCCATCGTATTCGTTCCCGAATGTAGAATACACATTCGGGTGGGTCAATGACGTACTAAGTCACCTGGGACAAGCTGATGGGTGGGATGGTTTGTTTGGTAATGCGAATCGACTGAGGAAGTTGTACCGGACTGACTGGGGTATTATGTATTGCATAGTAAAAAACCAAAATACCCGTTTTTTCCCCGATTCGGCACTGGGATATTTCACACCGTACTATGCGCCGTCTTTATTTGACCGATTCAGGGGACCTCTTGCTATTTCGACATACTTCTTAAGAGACGGGTGGACCGAGGCCAGTTTCTCCGTTATCCTCCACGAAACATTACATATTTTAGGAGGGGCAGATGAGTACGAGGGTGCGCCTCAGTGCGGAGGCGGATATGCAGATGCCTGTACCCACCCGTGGGGTTTCTTGGCATACAACAATGAGAATTGCACCCTATGTACTTCGGCACAGCAATCCTGCATAATGGATCGGTTGTTGTTACCGATTTCCCTGTGTAGCGCTACTCTACATCACATTGGTTGGGTAGACTCTGATGCTGATGGGCTTGTGGATCCTCTTGACATGAACACCGACCTCTGGGGCATCATACCGGATGTGGACGTAGGTGACCGTGTGAGAATATTCAGTGCATCTGGAAATACCGTGCGCAACATCCAGGTAACTGAGAAGAATAGAGTAGTGGATGTTTCCGGTTCTTGGATTTTTTGGGATTATCACAATTACCAAGGTCAAGCTTGTTCGCCCACAGACCCCTATTACTACGTCGTGCATGACGGCGACCCCCATCTGGTTCCGTCATATTGGCTGGACCAGAACACGGATCCTTATGTCTATGACGTAGGATATTCAAACGATACGTTGTCATTTGAAATCGCAAATAGTGCCTGTGTTCTGGACTTGCAGTTGTGGCAGATCGATACGGCAGGAACTGGCGACAGTGTGCTTGTAGCTCACCCGTATTGGTACAAGTGGTTTCCGTCGTCGGTAGGAATGCCACACAAAACGATAGACCTGTCGAATATAAATTGTACACCGTGTGTTGCCAAGTTTAGAACGTGGATTCCGGAAGGTTCTGTGGGGACACCAGTCGAGTTTGAGTTCAGCACGGCTGCACTGGAAGCACCTGATTTTGTAAGTGCAGGCATGCACTATGACCAATTTAAGCAGGTTGTAGAAATATACTTTTCAGATCCAAATTCTCGAGAAATGGGCTACGTCATCGAGCGGCGGCCGGCAAGCACAATGGTCTGGGAGACAGTGGACAGCCTCGGGCCGCAAGAAGGGCCGTGGGTTGAGTATTGGGACACCACATACACAGGTAGCGAAACCTACACGTACAGGGTCAAGGCGCATCACATCACTCAACCTGATGCATACTCTGACGAAGTCACCTTGAAAACACAGCCCAGGTGGCCGGCGAACTTTAACGCGTATGTCTACAAGTCACCCGGATCATGTGAAGGGTCGAGCGGCACCGGAAAACTAACCGGGCTCGGCGATGATCCCACTGATCCTGACGATCCAATAAGACCGACCGATTCGTGCCTGACCAACAAGATCATTGTCCGGTGGGATGAGCCGGAAAACCAGCTCGTTCCCATTCAAGAGTATCGGGTTCTCCGTCAACATGGCCCGTGGGATCTCACCTGGTACTCCATGGACACCACCGGTCTTGAAATATGTCCCAACTCCTTCAATACAGACTATCTCATCCAGCTTGTGGCGTTTGATGCGGAGGGTGATTCGTCGAAATTTCAGCAGATGGGAGTCACAACCGGCTCTGCGAACGCCTGCCTTAGCAACATTACAAAAGGTGTTGCAGACGAAGCCGATCCGACTCTCCCGAAGACGCTGTATTTGTCGGAGACCTATCCTAACCCGTTTAATCCCTCGACTTCCGTAGTACTCTCACTCCCGAGTGCCAGTCATGTTACAGTGACCGTATACAATTCGCTTGGGCAGCGAGTTTCCAACATATTAGATGGTCCACTGGTGGCAGGAGAGCACGTGCTGGAGTGGAACGGGCGAAACGATGGTGGGACGGAGGCGGCATCGGGGGTGTACTTCCTGCGAGTCAGTTCAGAGGAGTTTTCTGCGTCCAGAAAGATGCTTCTCGTGCGCTAATTCCTTCTTAGAATCCCGTGAATAACCGGCGGTCCTGCGATCAATCGCGGGGCCGTTTCTTCTGATTGCTATCTACACCTGACATCCCCGTTTTTCCCCCTTGCTTTTAGTCAACCGCTTGCCTTATATAGCAGTAGGCGATCAGGAAAGACCATGACCAGAGAAATACCGACAAAACAGACGCTCACCAGAGGCGAAGAGAGCAAAGCCGTCATTCGGCTGGCCAACGGCCGTCAGCTGCCGCTGTCGCGGCCGCTAGTGATGGGCACGCTCAATGTCACGCCGGACTCGTTCTCCGACGGCGGCCGGTTTGTGTCGCGATCCGAAGCGGTCGGGCATGCGCTGGAAATGGAAAGCGAAGGGGCGGATATTATCGATGTCGGCGGGGAATCCTCGCGGCCGGGCGCCAAGCCGGTCGGGGCCGCCGATGAAATGCGGCGGGTGCTGCCGGTGATTGAGGGGATTCGCAAAGCCACGGATATCCCGATTTCTATCGACACTTACAAAGCCGAAACGGCGCAGGCGGCGCTCGATGCCGGGGCGGATATCGTAAACGACATCTCGGCGCTGCGGTTCGATGAGGGGATGGCGTCGTTGATAGCCGAGCGGAAAGTCCCGGTGGTGCTGATGCACATGCAGGGCACGCCGCGGGATATGCAGAAGAATCCGCAGTATGAAGACTGTGTGGCGGAGATTTTGGCGTTTTTTGAAGAGCGGTTGGAGTTCGCACAGGAGCAGGGAATTGCGAAACCGAATATAATCATCGATCCGGGGATCGGGTTCGGGAAACGGCTCCCGGACAACCTCGATATTCTGCATTCGGTGGCGCGCTTCAAGGCGCTGGGGCAGCCGGTGATGATCGGGGCCTCGCGCAAGCGGTTTATCGAGATGCTGCATCCGACCGGGAAAGAGGCCGCCGACAGGCTGGGCGGATCGATTGCGGCAATCGTGATGGCGGTCGCAGGCGGCGCCGATATAGTGCGAGTGCACGATGTCGACCAGACGGTCGAGGCGCTGAAAGTACTGCAGGGAGTGAGGGGGAGTGTATGACGATGTTTTCGTGGGAGTTCCTCCGGTTTGGCATCAAGGACCTGATCGACGTTTTGATAGTCTCGTTTATTATCTACGAGGCGCTCAAGCTGATGAAAGGGACACGCTCGGCGCAGATTATTGTGGGGCTGTTCTTAGTCTTCGGAGTGGCGTTTGTCTCGTACTGGTTCCAGCTTGAGGCGTTATCGTGGCTGTTTTCGAATCTGGCGACATTTGGTCTGATTGTTCTGGTCGTGGTGTTCCAGCCGGAGCTGCGCGGGGTGCTCGCGCAGTTAGGACAGCGAAGGATGTTTCGCCGATTTGTGCAGCTCGAACGCAAGAAGTCGCTGGAAGAGGTCTCCCGGGCGGCGCAGCGGCTGGCGGAACTTCGCTACGGCGGACTGATCGTGATCGAGCGGCGGACGGGGCTTCGGAATTTCGCCGAGTCGGGCAAGATGATCAACGCCGATCTGTCGTCCGAATTGCTGGTGACGATGTTTACGCCGTACACGCCGCTTCACGACGGCGCGGTGATAATTTCCGGTGAGTACATTATAGCGGCGGCGGCCTCGCTGCCTTTGACAACCAATCAGCGGTACCGCAAGTTGTACGGAATGCGGCATAAAGCGGCGATTGGGGTGTCGGAAGTATCCGATGCGGTGGTGGTCGTGGTGTCGGAGGAGACAACGGCGATTTCGATTGCCTTTAACGGGATTCTTGAAACGGATATCAAAAAATCAGATTTTCGCGATAAACTGGCCGGTTACTTGTCGGGATAGTCTCCGGGAGATGATCCGGGCACGGCCGATTATTCGTATATCTACCTTAAACGACGGCGCGGCGGAAGCGGCACGTCGCTTCTTCGGGAGGACCTATGGCTGACAGTAAAAGTTCGATAGGATCGACAATCGTGAAGGGCGTGGGGTTATTTGTGGTGATTGCGGGGGGGGGTGTTCGCAGAATTTTAAATCTCGGTGAATACCGGGCTGACGGAGAAACTGTCCGGCGGCGGCGATGCCCACCGGATGAGTGAGGGACTGCCGAACCGGTCGAACATCGAGATTGGCGATCAGTTTGCGCCGATGCAGGTCGTGACGATCGACGGCGACACGACAACGATTCCGCACGGGGATGCGACCGGGAACCGGGTTTACGCGTTCCTGTCGGGGACCTGTGAGCCGTGCCTGATGATCGCCAAGGACATGGTGACCTGGGAGTCGGTCAACTCGGGCGAGCTGGAGGTTGTGGTTCTCAGTGAGAGTCCGGACGTGTACGACGATCATGCTCAGTTTGCGGTGTACGATGCGCCATTTATGACGCTTGAGAATTTGGGCATTCGGGCCTTTCCGACAGTTGTGCTGGTTGACGGGGCCGGGACGGTCAAGGCGGTGATGTCGGGGTATAGCAAGATGATGACGGAAGAGAGGTTTGTAGAGTATTTTTTGGGGTATCCAGCCAGTTAGTCACAGAGTCATCCACGCAAAGCCGTGGGTGACCTACTTACTCTCACCACAATAATTTGACTTTCCTCGACGCTGACGCTATCTTCCGCGTTCGCCGGTGGTGAGTGGCGGAACCGCTGAAGGGTTCCGCTACTACGTTCCATTGAAGTTCGACAGATGGAACGAAAGCCGCCGCACCGGTGTTTACAGACGGAATGGAAACTCCCGACAATGCATGACCTGACTTAGAGATGCAGAAACCGTCAACGTGGCCCAAAGACGCACAAGATGCATGACCTGACAAAAATACGAAACTTTTCGATAATCGCCCATATCGATCACGGCAAGTCGACTCTGGCCGACCGCCTGCTCGGGCAGACCAAAACGATCACCGAGCGGCAGATGCGCGAGCAGGTGCTCGACTCGATGGATCTGGAGCGGGAGCGCGGGATTACGATCAAGGCCCACGCGATCCGGCTGGCCTATAAGGCATCCGATGGAGACATCTATCACCTTAACTTGATCGACACGCCGGGGCATGTCGATTTCACCTACGAGGTCTCACGGTCGCTTCAGGCGTGCGAGGGGGCGGTGCTGGTGGTCGATGCCTCGCAGGGGATCGAGGCACAGACCGTGTCCAACCTCTATCTCGCGCTTGACAACAATCTCGAGATTGTCCCGGTGATCAACAAGATTGACCTGCCGAACGCCCGGGCCGATGAGGTCGCCGAGGAGCTGGTCGAACTGCTGGGCTGCAAGCCGGAGGAGGTGCTGAAAGTTTCGGCCAAGACCGGGCAGGGAATCGAGGACGTGCTGGAAGCGATTGTGGCAATGGTGCCGGCGCCCAAAGGTGATCCGGAGGCGCCGCTTCAGGCGATGGTGTTCGATTCGGTGTTCGACAAGTACCGCGGCGCCATGCCGCTGGTGCGGATAGTCAATGGAACGCTCAACACCGGCGACGAGATCAAGTTTTTCTCGACCGGCAAGCAGTACGACGCCGACGAGATCGGGTATCTTCGGCTGGGAACGCTTCCGACCGAGTCGCTCGGGGCGGGGGATGTCGGGTATTTGTTTGCCTCGATCAAAGAGGTTGCCGATACCAAGATCGGCGACACGATTACCAAGGCAGACAACCCGGCCAAAGAACCGCTGCCGGGGTTTGTCGATGTCAAGCCGATGGTGTTTTCGGGCTTGTATCCGGCGGTGGCCGAGGATTTCACGCAATTGCGCGAGGCGCTGGAGCGGCTTCAGCTCAATGACTCGTCGCTGCGGTTCACGCCGGAGTCCTCGACAGCGCTCGGGTTCGGGTTCCGGGTGGGATTCCTGGGCCTGCTGCATATGGAGATCGTGACCGAGCGGCTCTCGCGCGAGTACGGCCAGACGATTATCAACACGGTACCGAACGTTGAGTACCAGGTGCATCTCACCGATGGTGAGATAGTGGTGGTCGACAATCCGTCGGAGATGCCCAAGCCGGGTGAGGTCGATCATATCGAGGAACCGTATGTCGATGCGCAGGTCATCGTGCCGAGCGAGTATGTCGGGTCGATCATGAAGCTCGCGATGGACCGTCGGGGTGAATACAAGACAACCGAGTATATGTCGGCAACACGGGCGAGTCTGTCGTATGCGTTCCCGCTCTCGGAGATTATCTTCGATTTCTACGACAAGCTCAAGTCGGTGAGCCGGGGGTATGCCTCGTTTGATTACGGGCTGCCGTATTACAAGCGCTCGGATCTGGTAAAGCTGGATATACTGGTGAACGGGGAGCCGGTCGATGCGCTCTCGGTGATAACGCACCGGGAGAAGGCGTTTTACTGGGGGCGCGATCTAAATGATAAACTTCGGGAGCTGATACCGCGCCAGATGTACGAGGTGGTGATCCAGGCCTCGATCGGGAGCCGGATTATCAGCCGGGCAACGGTGAAGCCGCTGCGGAAGAATGTGACAGCGAAGTGTTACGGCGGCGATATTACGCGGAAGCGGAAGCTGCTGGAGCGCCAGAAGGAGGGGAAGCGGAAGATGAAGCAGTTTGGTAAGGTGGAGATCCCACAGGAGGCGTTTTTGGCGGCGCTTCAGATTGAGAAGTAGCCAGCAGGACTGGCGGCCAACGTTCGTGTCTCACAGCAAGTCAGAGTCACCCACCGTAGGTGGGTGACTTGCTATACTCACGCACTCTTGGGTGCGTGAGCTACTCGTCCTCGAGGCTACTTTTCTTCGTCGTCGAGTTTGCTCAGTTCACGCAGAATGGCCAGAGGGCTGGAGCCGGTGGCCATCTTCGTGATTCGATCGAGCCGTTCCTGGTCGTGCTGGAACTTCTTTTCCAGACGGATTTTGTAAGCACGCTTGAGGACGTCAAGCAGGTTATCGAGCTCGTACGGCTTGGGCAGGTAGTCCAACGCGCCCAGTCGGGTGCATTCGACGGCGGAGTCGATAGACCCGTGGCCGGTGAGAATGATAACTTCAAGGAATTTGTGTTCTTTTTTTAGCCGTTCGAGTACCTGCTTGCCGTCGATGCCCGGCATTTTGAGATCGAGCAGGGCGAGGTCGAACTTGGCCTCGTTGGCGGCGTCGAGGGCCTGCTGGCCGTTGGCCGCCTTGGTGACGTCGAAGCCGCGCATTTCGAGTCGTTGGGCGATCGAATCCAGGAACTGCAATTCGTCGTCGACTATCAATAACCTTATTTTCTGTTCCATGGCCGAAAGTCCTTTCTCTATCAGAAACCGATGATTTTCCAGTAGCCGAAAAAGGCCCAGATCCAAAGCACGGCGAAAGAAAGCAGGACCATTACCGAACCGTGCTTCAGGAAGTCTCCGAGGGTAACGAGTTGCTCCCCAGTGACGGGGTCCTTGGCCATAGTGTAGGCGATGGCGTTGTTGGGGGTCCCTATAATAAGCATGTGGGCGAACGACGAGGCGAAGGCGGTGGCAAAGCCGACCATCCAGGGGTGAGTGGCGGCGATAGTGGCCATGGGCACGGTGATGGGACCAATGGCGGAAACCGCGGCGCCGTCGCTCATGAAGTTGGTAGCAATGCCGGTGAAAATAGATGCTGCAATGGCCAAGCCTTCGCCGGTGCTCATGAAGTCGGGCAGCACGCTGATGAAACCGTCGGCGAGGAACAACGCGGCGCCGGTGACGGCGAGGCCGGTCCCCATGGCCGATGCGCTGGCGTAGAGGGCGACGACATCCCAGGGAATGGAGGCCATGTCGCGCCACCGCATCACGCGGAACACGTTCAGCGCCACGAGGCCGAGAATGATTGGGCCTCCCATGCCCAGCGTGTCAGAGGCGGTTATCCAGAGGATTACGACGCCGGCGAGGACGGCGGCGGTGATGTATTCCCGCTGGTTCATAGGGCCAATCTTGTCTGAGGCCTCTCTGACGAGACTGGAGACGTTGAGTTCCTTAATGGCCAATTTACGTCCGAGAGTCAGGTAGAAATAGAGACCTATGACGAGTCCCATAATCGGTACGAACGGCAGGCCGTACTGGACCCATTCACCAAATGTGGGGGCCTGTCCGTAGTCGGTAAGGATTCCGAGCATGACGGCATTGCGTCCGCCCGCTGCAGGTGAACCCGGACCGCCGCAGTTGGCGGCAAAACAGACCGAGAGAACGAACATGGTGACGAGGTTCTTATCTTTCCGTAAGCCGCTTGATCGAATACTGGAAACGTAGACCATCATGAAAAGCGGCATAATGAAAGCAACGAGGGCGTGCTCGGAGATGAAGGAGCACGTGATTCCGAGCAACGGGAGGAAAACAAACAGGAGCAGGGGGACGTTTTTGGCCGGGCCCAGCAGAAGCAGGCCGATGCGGCGGTCAAGGCCGGTGCGGCTGATGGCGGTTGCCATGGCGAGAACGCCGAAGATAAAGATGACAGCGTCCTTGGCGTAGGCTTTGGCGATACCGTCCGGAGTCAGAATGCCGAAGAAGTACATGATGACGCCGACCAGCAGGGCGGTCACCCCGATCGGTACAGCGCCGGTGGCCCAGAACAGAGCCGCTACAAGCAGCACGCCGAGCATGACTTTGGCCTTGCTGGCTGCTTTTTCAGGCGTCATCGGCACGGTGCGAGTCTTGCCCTGTTCGTCGGTCACTTTTTGTCCCAGTCCGCTGTAACGGCTGTAGTATTCGCTGATGTTCTCCCCGTCGTTCATTTTGCGGAAGCTGGCATAGCCGGCATTGGCGTCGGTAATCTGACCTGTCTTTTCAAAGGAGAGGAGTGTGAGCAACCGATCAGGGGTCGGCATCAGGTACAGGCCCAGAAACAGAAGGGCTCCGAGGAGGATAATACCGGGACGTGTGTTGTGTGAGCCCTTGAGCCATTTGAACAGGGAGCCTTTTTCCACGACCGGGATTTCGTGTCGGGCATGGGCGTGGATTTTGTCCTGGCGGGCGGCTTCAATAAGCCTGACCAACTCGTCGATCTCACATGGTTTTTCACAGTAAGCGTAGGCCTCGAGTTTGCCAATATCCATGGCGGACTGAAGGGAGCCATGGCCGGTTAGTATAATGACCTGTAGTTCCGGGCGGAACTCACGCACCTCACGGAGCACCTGATCGCCGTTCATACCGGGCATGCGGAGGTCGAGTACCATAACGTCGATGTCGTGATTGCTGCGGATGAGCTTGATAGCGTCCTCGCCGCTGCTGACATCAAGAGCTTCCAACTCGCGCAGGGAGAGCCGATGGGAGAGGGACTCCCGGAACTTATCCTCATCGTCGACAAGTAGTACTTTCGGCATTGCTATGTCTCCTGTTGGGTGGAACGGTCCCCGGCGGCATGTTGCTTCATCTGTCGTGCAATCTCATGGTAGAGGTCGGAGAGCCGAAGCAGCCCGACAATTTTGTCGTTATCCCTTACGATTACGGAGAGGGTCTGGCGGAGCACGAGCAGGTGAATAGCGTCACAAAGACCGGCGGACGCCTCGATATACTCGGCGACCGGTCGCATGACTTCGGTGACGGGTCGCCGATAGGCGCTGAAGCAAAGATCGTTCAGGCTGTCCTGGAAGAAGCGGAAGTGCTCCATCGTGGATGCGAGAAACTCGTCGCTGACGCCGGCGACGGCCAGTTTGTTGACGTCGTCGCCAAGCAGCTTGTACTTGGGCTCGAGCGATTTGAGGAAGGACCACTGACCGACTTTGCCAATAACGTGACCGCCTTCATCAACGACGAGCACGGCACGGTGCGGATCGCGGCCCGCGGGAAGTCTTTCCTGGGCCCGATCGAGAGCCAGAACAGCATCAAGGAGCGTTGCTTCCTGAGGCACGACGGCGTAGTCATCGAGCGGTACCATAATGTCTTTAACTTTCTTCATATCCATGGCACGTCTCCGAGCGGTGTGATTCCGCGCTATAATTTCATCTTCTTACGGATCATCAGGGCCGCGACTGTCTCGAAAAGGTCGGTCTGTCGCAGCACGCCTGCAGGTTTACCGCGATCCAGGACGATAAACCGCAAGGCATGGGTCAGGACGACCTGATGGATCGCTTCGGTGAGTCCGGCGGTTGCATCGATGTTGTTGCCGATCGGCTGCATGACTTCACCGGCCGCTCGATCGGCTGCGAATGCGCAGATTTCATCGATATCGTCGCTGAGAACTTGATAGTTGTCCATCAGCGAAGACGAGAGGTCCTGACTGATCCCGCCGCGCGAGAGCATATCGATTTCACCAAGGAGCTTGTACTTCGGCTCAAGCGCCTCGAGGACGTCGAGGTGACCGATCTGTCCGATTATCGAGCCGTGCGTGTCCTGGACGAGTACAGCTCTGGCAGGCAGCCGGTCGCGGCCGAATCGTTCCTGGGCTGCACGCATCCTGGTAATGACTTCGGTGAGGGTCGCATCGTGCCCTACAACGGTGTATTGATCCAGTGGAATCATTAAGTCACTGACGGTAAGCTTTTTCATTTCTCGCCTGCCGTTCGAATAGGAAGCGTGATTGTGAAGGTGGTACCTTTGCCGGGCCGGCTTTCTACCTCGATGGTTCCGCCCAGGCTCTTGATAATTCCGTAGCTGACAGAAAGGCCCAGTCCGGTTCCCTTGCCGACATCTTTCGTCGTATAAAACGGGACAAAAATATTCTCCAGTTGGTCCTCAGTCATGCCCTTGCCGGTGTCGCGTATGGCAATTTTGATATGGTTGTCTTCTTTCCAGGTGGCGATGCTGATTCGTCCGGGCTGTCCTTCAAGAGCGTCAACGCCATTGTTGATGATATTGAGAATCACCTGTTCGAGCTGATTGGCGTCGGTCAAAAGCGGCGTCAGGGTGGGGTCGTAGTCTTTGACCACCTCGATGTTGGATACGACAATCTCACGTCCCAACAGGCCGTCGACGACATCATCGATCAAGTCGTTGGCGTTCTGGTATTTCAGGTCGAGATCGGTTTGGCGTACGAAGCCGAGCAGTTTTCGTGTGATGTCCCGACAGCGAAAGACGGCGGATTGGATACTATCGAGGTGACCGGTGAGTTCTTCCGGCGCAGTGGGGGTGCCGAAGGAGGGGTCCATCAGGTCTTTCACCAGTCCCGCCTGCTCGTTGATCACAGCCAGTGGGTTGTTTATTTCGTGGGCGATGCCGGCCGCCAGTTCACCGACTGAGGCCAGTTTTGCGGCGTGGGCAAGCTGGGCGCGCGTGCGATCGGCTTCTCTCTGCAATTCAACGAGCTTGGTCGCGCGGTTGAAAATGATGATCAGGATGAGCAGTGCTGCCAAAGCGGACACACTAAAGAAGGTAAACAGAAAGTGACCAGAAAAGCCGGCAAAGTTGGCGTTCTGCGGGAGCACGATCACGGCCCACTCGGCATTCTTCAGCCAGGCGTAGCCACACGGGACGGACTCGCCTCTCATGGGGACGTCACCCACGCCCAACTCGACGTCGCGAGGCGGGATGAAGTGAGACTGAGAAAGCGGGGTGCCGATCTCGGGGGTTACGACCTGGTAAAGACCCTCGTCATTGATGATGGAAGTGAAGACCTCGCCGGCGCCTTTGAGCGATGTCATATATTCATAGATTTTCCTAGGCTCGAGAGTGGCGCGCAGGACGCCGTTTCGTCCGTTGAAATCCCGCTTGGTCGCGATCGTGAAATGCGGTTGTTGCCGGAATCCGAGATAAATGTTGGTTATTATGAAGTTGGTTCGCGGCTGCTGGAGGGCCCGCCACCATGATTCGGAGCTATAGTTGCGTTGTTCCAGTGACTGGAAGGGGCCGGCATAGGCGGTCTGGATTCCGTCGGCGTTGAAAAAACCCAGATCGACGAAGGTCTCACTGTTGAGGCGGAGCTTGGCCAAATAGGAATCCATCGATTCGTTTCCCGGGGGCAGCTCGAAACGAGGGTCGTTTATGACGTTGGACAGGTTGACCAGCCGCTCTGAAAGGAACAAATCGAGCGTGTTGGCCTGATTTTCCGCGATAGCCTGGAGATGGAGTCGGCCGCCCTGCTGGACGATGGTTCGATATTGATAGAGGAAATAAAGGGTCAGCAGGACGATTGGCAGGATGTAGGTTAACAAAAGGCGATAGACATGGCGGCGCCTGCTCTCCCGATAATATGTATCGGTAAGTGGATGCGGTTCAGCGGCCAAACCGTGAGTATGCGGCGAGCTGGTCGTCATCGGAAACCCGCTGCCGGCAATGGGCGCCGGCGAGTAATACGCCTTACGAGGCAAAAAATCCCACTCGATATTGCTGGTGTATTAAGTTACAAATTTCACAAAGTCTGTCAACAGGTATTTTGGACGATTTGGTCTCATATAGGACTTTTGCGGTAGTAATTTCATGCGAAGGGAGGGCGGTTTTATGCCGGCGCGCTTGCGAGAGGGCGTCAAGCGAGTTTGTCGGCTACTCGTGACGAAACCGTTACCTATGTGCGTCGCTCAGTATGACGTCTCACGCACCTTTGGGTGCCTGCGCTACGTACTTGCTCCAAAAATCAATCGAAACGGAACATCAAGGGCGGGGTACAAAGTTTAGTTGATTAAAACCCGTAAATCGTTACTATTCGGACGTTATGAAGAAAACACTGATCATTTTACTCGCTTTTGCCCTGGTACCATCGGTTTCAATGGCAGCGCAGCTGCTTATTCCGATGGATGATACCCAAACCGACCACCTGAAGGCGTACGGCGTTGTTTTTCAGACACTTGAAGACGGCGGACGGGGTGAGTGGCTGCTGAACTACCGTGGCGGATCGTTTTTGATCCCCTACACACAGGAGAACGCCAACCGGGCGCTGCTGATGGGCGTCTCGGCCAAGCAGGTGACCGAGGGGCAGGTAGCCGATATTTATCGTCAGATCGAAGTTGAAAATATGGAGCGGGTCGAATTGCAGAAGGCGCCGTCGATTGCAGTTTATTCGCCACCCTCGGCCCAGCCGTGGGATGATGCCGTGACGCTGGCGTTGACCTATGCCGAGATCAACTACGAGATGGTCTGGGATGAAGAGTTGCTGTCGGGCGGGCTGGAGGAGTATGACTGGCTGCACTGCCACCATGAGGATTTCACCGGGCAGTATGGAAAATTTTACGGGGCGTTTCGGAACGCCTTGTGGTACCAGGCGGATGTGAAGACGAACGAAGAGATGGCGCAGCGGCTGGGGTATTCGAAGGTATCGGATATGAAGCTGGATGTGGCGTTGACGATACAGGATTACGTGCGTCGGGGAGGGTTCTTGTTCTCGATGTGTTCGGCGCCGGAGACAATTGATATTGCGCTGGCGGCGCAAGATGTTGATATCGTGCCGAGTGAGTTCGATGGTGATCCGGTGGATCCCAACGCACAGCAGAAGCTGGATTTTTCCAAGACGTTTGCGTTTGAGAATTTCACGATTACAATTGATCCGATGCTGTACCGTCACTCCAATATCGATACCTATCCGGATCGGCAGGTGCGATTTTTGACGCCGACCGAGGATTTTTTCTATTTGTTTGATTTTGCCGCCAAGCTCGATCCGGTGCCGACGATGCTGTCGCAGAACCATGTGGCGACGGTGGCCGGGTTTATGGGTCAGACGACGGGATTTCGGAAGTCGCTGTTGAAGGACTTTGTGACGATTCTTGGTCAGCCGGACAATTTTGATGAAGTGCGGTACATTCACGGGAATTTCGGGCGCGGGACATTCACGTTTTTGGCCGGGCATGACCCGGAGGATTACCGTCACATGGTGCATGATCCGCCGACGGAGCTTTCGCTGCACAAGAATTCGCCGGGATATCGGCTGATTCTAAACAACGTCCTGTTTCCGGCGGCTAAACGTAAAGAGCGGAAAACCTGAGAGTTGACGGTGGCGGGAGCGACCAACCGGACATTTCTAGGCATCGATTACGGCAATCGACGAATCGGGGTGGCAAAAAGCGATCCGACCGGCCTGATTGCCATGTCCCTCATGACACTTGAAGTAAAATCCGTTCAGGATGCATTGGAGCAGTTGGGGAGGGTGATCGAGGAGTATGCGCCGGACGGGCTTGTGTTCGGGTATCCGCTTTATGAATCAGGCAACAAAAGCAAAAAGTGTGAGGAGATCGACCGGTTCATTAACAAGTTGACAGAGGTTTACACGGGACCGATTCACAGGACCGACGAGCGGTATTCCTCGGTAGAGGCCGGGGGGATTATTCACGCCCACGGCCAGCGGGTTGGCAAGGACAAGCGGCGGATAGACCGGCTGGCGGCAGTCATAATCCTGCAGCGATATCTGGATGAACACCCGAGAGCATAAGCCAAAGATTCGATGGTGGGAGTATCCGTGGTACGTAGTTGTCAGTGTCTTTTTGTTATCGGTCGGATTGGTGGTATGGATACTGCGGATCCCGTTGGGGGTTCTTCGCATGCGGGGTAAAGGGCGGCTGATACTCGGGGGACTGGTGGTGCTGGTGTTGTTCGGGATCGGGGGTGCGCTGTGGTTCTATCATCAGGGGACAGATCTTGGCGACCGGGTGGTTACCGTCGATGTCAACTACGGTGACGGGTTTTCCGGTGTGGCGGATAAACTGGCGGATGAGGGTGTTGTACGGTCGAAACTGGCGCTGAAGATCGGGGCGCGGCTGCGAGGGCTGGACAAACGGTTAATTCCGGGGCGGTATAATTTCACGGGGATTAATTCGGCATCATCGGTACTGGATAAACTTGCACAGGGAAATTTCCTGAGAATCAAGGTGACAGTGCCGGAAGGCTCAGCGATTTGGGACGTTGCGGCCATTGTAGCGAAGAAGCTGGATTTGGATTCGGCGACGTTTGTGGCGCTTAATGAGGATTCGATCTTCTTGGCGGAAATTGGGAAGCCGTATTTGGAAGGGTACCTGTTTCCGGAGACGTATCATTTTCAGTGGGGGATATCTGAGAGAGACGTTGCGAAAATTATGGTTGGGCAGTTCGAGCGGCTGACGGCCGGTGTGTGGCCGGATGAGATCATCTTAGGGTTGACAAAACGGGAAATCGTGATTCTGGCGTCGATTATCGAGGCGGAGACCTCGGTCGAGGACGAGCGGGAGATGGTGGCGTCGGTGTATACCAACCGGCTGCGGAAGAACTGGCGGCTGGATGCGGACCCGACCGTGATTTACGGGCTGGGTGGGCTGGAGCGGCCGTTGTATCGGAAGGATCTTCGGATAGATACGCCGTACAATACATACCTGAGAAAGGGCTTGCCGCCGACGCCGATTAATTCGCCGGGGCTGGCCTCAATCAAGGCGGCGCTTAAGCCGGCCGAAAGCGATTATTTCTTTTTTGTGGCAGACAACACGGGGGGACATTATTTCTCGCGCACCAATGCTGAGCACGAACGGGCGATAGGTCGGATCAGGTCGGGGAATAATTAGTGTTCAGGTATTATCTCTGAAATCGAGGATGATTTCAGCTAAATCGGCGGCGACTTTTTCGCCGGCGCCCTCCTCGAACATCGCAAAGGCAGTCGGTTCTTCCGAGCTGTAGCCGATTAGCCCTACTACTTCACCGTCGATTTTCAGCGGCTGGACTACAAACGAGCGGGATTCGTTTTCCAGCAGGAGTTTGCGCTCGAAGAAATTTCCGGAGAAGGCATCGCAGAAGTCCTCGGTATAGACCGAGCCGTGCTCGGCAACTTTTTCAAACAATGAGGATTCCGGCGGGAGGTTGACGGTGAGGCCGTCGCGCACGGCGCCGTTGTTCCAGGTCGTGACCGCCGCCAGCCGGTGGTTGTTCTCGTTGCGCAGAACGAGGACGCCTTTGTGGATGGCATATTTCTTCCGCAGCTCCCGGGTGAGCGCGGAGAACATTTCGGTCAGATCGGCGCCCTGGCCGGCGAGGTACCGAAAATCAAGCGGGATTTCAGGCAGTTTGTTCGGCTGGTTCAGATAGGCGCGTTTGCGGTTGTTGTGGTTTGAAGCCATAGTACACTTGTTGTACGCACTCAGGCCGAGGTTGTTTCCGGTTTGAGGTTGTACTTTTTCACTTTGCGCCACAGGGTGGTCCGACCGATGCCTAGTTCCTGGGCAGTTTGGGTGTAGTTCCAATCGTTTTCGATCAGCGCTTTTTCAATCAGTTCGCGCTGGTTGTCGGCCAGTCGGAAGTTGCCGATTTTAGCTGTAGTTTCGATTGGGCCGGTTACGCCGGTCGTGGTGTTTTCACCAGAGACGAAAACGATATCGTCGGTGTCCAATTCTTTGTCGGATGTCAGGGCGGCGGCGCGGCGCAGGGTATTTTCGAGTTCGCGCACGTTGCCTGGCCAGGAGTAGCGAATCAGACGATCGGCGGCGGGGCGGGAAATAGTCAGGCGAGTGCGGCCGGTCTCGGCGGCGATTTTACGCAGGAAGTATTCAATGAGCATTTCGATATCTTCGGTTCGTTCGGCCAGTGTCGGGAGGCTGATGGCTATGACACTGATTTTCTCGGCGAGGTCTTTGCGGAAGGTATCGAGTTTTCGCAAATCATCCGCTGTTACGGTCGTGGTCGCGAGGATACGAACGCTCAGGCGAGTGTCGGTACCGGGTAGGGTATACGTCTTCATGAAAGCGTAGAACTTTTCCTGGGTCTCGGCGGGCATCTGATCGACATTTTTCAGCAAAATGCTGCCGTTATTGGCCTGCGCAAGCAGTCCGGGACGGTTACTGTTTTCACCGCCGAACAATTCCAGCGACAGGACCGGTTCGGGGGTCTTGCAGTCGACCGTAAGCAGGGGAAAATTGCGATGTTCGGAATGGTGGTGCAGGACGTGGGCGCAGAGGTCCCTGCCGGTGCCGGCGTCGCCGGTGATGAGAATCGGGATGTCGGTTGGGGCGAGCCGGGCGAGAGTGTCTTTGAGGTCGGCCATACTCCTGGATATCCCGACAAGATTGTCAAAACCGTAGTTCATGGCGACCTGTTCGCGCACGCCGGTCAGGCGCATTTTGAGTTCCCGGTGTTCGAGCGCTTTGCGGGCGCGGGCCATGAGAGTTTGTGTCGGCGGCATCTCGGGCAGGCAGTCGAACGC
Source organism: uncultured Ignavibacteriales bacterium (assembly GCA_964612145.1). Taxonomy (GTDB): domain Bacteria; phylum Zixibacteria; class MSB-5A5; order GN15; family FEB-12; genus JAGNLV01. The sequence continues at coordinate 85,320 of CAZTBP010000014.1, forward strand.
GCCGGTATCGATGATTTCTGCGATGGTCTCCGGACGGGCGCCGGGCATGACAACGACGATTTCGACGGCGGGGGCCTCGAACCTCGCGTGGCGGACGATCTCGTCGGGTTTGGGAAGGTTCTCGGTATAATTGACCAGAAACAGATGTATATCATCCTCATGCAGTGCCGTGAGGGCGGACTCGAGGGAGTTGGTTTCCGTAAATACGTAAGGGCCGTCGGCAAACGCCAGTGAAAGTGAGCGGCGTTCGGTCTGAGATGTATCGAGTAGGAGGATACGTGCGGTCTGTGGACGGGTCGTTATCATTCCTGGGTCTCCTTCGCAGTCGGAATGGTCACGTGGGTGAGGATGGTATTTGATTCCAAAAGCAGTTTACGGTCAACGTTTGCGCCGAGCTTTTCGGCGACTTGTTCGGTGTCGCGGCGCCAGACGCGCTCGAGGTCGGCTAAGCGCATGGTGCCCGGGAGTACGGTCTTGAAGGTAATACGGGTGGAGCAGGGCTCCGGTGCGGCGGCCGCGCGAACGGTGGTTTGACCGATATTGCCCGGCGCCAAGCGATGGGTCTCCAACACTGATTCAAAAAGCAGCCGGAAAGCCTCGCGCGGCGCGTTGACATCGATGACGGCACTATCGGAATCGACAGTGAAAGTTATCCCGCCGTGGTTGTCGGAGTTGAACCGGTCGACGGCCCGTTCGAGATCGTAAAGAGCGTTGGTGTTTTCGGCGGAGAGGTTTTCGAAGTTGTTAAGCAGTTGCCGTCGGGCGAGCCGTCGGTTGATCTGGTGACCGGTATCGGCGATGCGGGCGGCGAGGTCGGTAATGTCGGTGGAATCGAGGTTGTCGGCCTGGGATTCGATATATTCGGCGGCGCTGGTGATCGCGGCCATTTCGCTGCGCATGGCGTTGAGAATGGCGGCATCGGTACCGGCGCCGTTAGGATTCTTTCGGGGCATGGGAGTAAATGAAATGCAGGTCAAATTCAGGCAGCCACCGCAGAGATTTTCCATTTTCATGCGGTGTGTGCCGACCAGGCGGCGGATGTGGTGATCGAGCATGCTGTATTCGCGTGACACAAAACTGTCCGGCTCACGATCAAGATATTCACAGATTGCGTTGTCGACATGGACAACGCGGCCGGAGGCTCGATTTACCAGCAGGCGGGCGGTGCCGTTGGTTGAGGGCGTCAGGGATTCGATCACGCTTTCGGCTGAGGGCCGGGCGGCGCGGAACACGGAGATAACGTGTTCGAAGCGACTTTCCAGTAGCGTCCGGTCGACGGGGTCATCGGGGCCGAACATACCGAGCACCAGCGGCTCACCGTCGAGATAGCCGATCATGCCGGTATACACGCGTGAGGCAGTGGGGCCGTCGGTCCGGGCCGATTCCCAGCGATGGGAGAAGATGGCGTCGCCGCCCTGGTTGATGGCGGCCTCGATCAGGTCCATCGGGAAGAGTTCGATTTCCTTCGGGTGAAGATAGGTCCGGCCGTGGACGAGAAAGGCGATCGCGTTGTTGGGGGCGAGGTTGTCGATATGGTCGCGGTCGCGGTTGCTCAGCCAGCTTCGAAGCTCAATTCCAAGCAGCAGTGAGGCGGCCTTGACAACTTCGGCGTCAAACTGATCGATTTCGGAGAGTCGATTCGATTCGAAACGGTTGATCGTGGTGATTGACGCCGGTTCGGAGCGTGATTCGATTTGGTTCATTTTTACTATCACCTGTTTCAATTTGAATCGTTTGTTTATGGTATCGGCACCACAGTTGTCGACTTTAGGGGCAGGAAGCAGTACTTTTCGCGAGAGAAGCAGACGGGCTGGACAGGGAGCGGCGTAAGTTGTTTATTGTAAATGAAGTTCGGGGCAACGATGTTGATATTAAAAGGAAGGCGAATAGATGAGAATCCGTTGGTTGAGAAGTGGTTTAGTAATTGGGATTCTGGTTTGGCTGCTGGCCGGCTGTGGTGGTGACGAAATGTCGACGCAGGAAGTCCGGGCGGAACTGCTTGAGATGCGTGATCGGGACCAGCGAGTTCGTGAGCTCTTTATTGCGACCGGCATGCAGGACACAGTGTTGGCGGCTCGGGTGCGGGAGATGGACAGTCTGCATTCGGTACGGCTTCGAGAAATAATCGATCAGTACGGGTTCCCGACAGCGGCGAAGGTGGGGGATTCGGCGCTGGCGGCGGCGTTTCTTTTGGTGCAGCACGCCGATCATGATCCGGACATGCAGTTTGAGGCGTTGCCGTACATTCGACGGGCGGCCGAGCGGGGTGATTTACGGCGCGAGGCGGTGGCGTTGTTGACCGACCGGGTGCTGCTGGCGACGCGGGGGGAGCAGGTGTATGGGACGCAGTTTGATTTAACCGACAGCGGGTTTGTGGCGCTGCCGATTCACGATTCAGTGAATGTCGATAAACGCAGGGCGGAGATGGACTTACCGCCACTGGAGGAGTATCGGAAGAAGCTGGAGGAGGTGTACGGGGTGCAGGGGGAGTAGAGGGGACGTTTCGGATCGGCTAAAAACTTGACACCCATGTGCCGTTGCCGTATGTTCACTCATGCCGCTTTCACAAGAGCAGATCGTCTATTTGAGCCGGTTGGCTGGGTTGCAGCTTTCCTCGGAAGAAATCGAGAGTCTGACGGTCGAATTGACCTCTGTTCTTGCATTCTTTGAGCAAATCACCGATGTTGACACCGCTGGTGTCGTGCCCACTCCGATTGCCAAATCAGCGAAAAACAGGATCAGGGATGATAAATTCCGGCCGTCGCTGGCGCAGGGACAGGCTTTGGCCAACGCGCCGCGTACGGATGGTGAGTTTTTCCTCGTACCAAAGGTGATAGGATAATGGCAGACATTGTTGCGGTTATACCGGCTCGACTCGACTCCACGCGGTTTCCTCGAAAGGTGATCTATCCCTATAATCGGAAGCCGCTTCTTTTTTATGTGTGGAACGAGGTGCGGAAAGCGCGGCGGATCGACAGGGTCGTCGTCGCCACGGACAGTGATGAGATTGTTGCTGCGGTCAAGTCGTTTGGCGGCGAGGCGATCAAGACGAAGGGCCGTCACACGACCGGTACCGATCGGGTGATCGAGGCAGTCAAAAAGACCGGCGGCAAGCTGATCGTGAATGTGCAGGCCGATAATTTCGGGCTCAGCGGCGCCGTTTTGGACCGGGTGATCACGACCATGCGACGCAAGCGGAGTATGGACTATGCGACGCTGGCCTACCGGCTGGCCGATGATGATGAACTGTTCGATCCCAACCTTGTTAAATTGGTAAAGGCGAAAAAAGACGACCGGGCGTTATGGTTCTCGCGGTTCCCGATACCGTTTTTGCGGGGGGCCGGCGGGACAAAGCGTACGGCGCAGCATACCTACTACGGTCATATTGGAGTATACTTCTTTCGGCGCAAGGCGTTGACCCAGTTCGGCAAGTGGCCGCGCGGCGAGGCCGAGAAAGCGGAGTCACTGGAACAGTTGCGGATTATCGAGAACTGTGGGGAGATTGCGGTTTTTGAGACGCGTTCGAAAACGGTTTCGGTCGATACGCCGGATGATTTGAAGAAACTGGACAGCGTTTATAAATAGACAGCGTGGACGGAGGATACAGAAGCGACATGGCGGAAAAAACAAAATATATCTTCGTAACCGGAGGCGTGGTATCGGCGCTCGGCAAAGGGATTGCGGCGGCATCGATCGGGCTGCTGCTGCAGAAGCGCGGGTTGAAAGTGTACAACATGAAGCTCGACCCATACCTGAATGTCGATCCGGGAACGATGAACCCGTACCAGCATGGTGAAGTGTTCGTGCTCGACGACGGCTCCGAGACGGATCTCGATCTGGGCCATTACGAGCGGTTCCTGGACCGATCGCTGACCAAGGATAACAATGTCACGACGGGCCAGGTGTACAACACGATCATCACGCGTGAGCGTCGGGGAGACTATCTTGGTGCAACGGTACAGGTGATTCCGCATGTGACCGAGGAGATTAAGAATCGTATCCGTCGCCTGGAACGGATGGAGGACAAGCCGGACGTGGTGGTCGCCGAGATCGGCGGGACGGTCGGTGATATCGAGTCGCTGCCGTTTATGGAAGCTATCCGCCAGATGGGGCTGGAGCAGGGGCTGGAGAACGTGCTGTATGTGCACGTCACGCTGGTGCCGTACATCGCGACCGCCGGTGAGTTTAAGACCAAACCGACCCAGCATTCGGTTCGTGAGTTGAGAGCGATCGGTATTCAGCCGAACATCCTGCTGTGTCGTTCGGCGCGGCCGATTGATGACGGGCTGCGGCAGAAGATCAGCCTGTTCTGTTCGGTAGCGACCCGCAACGTGGTGGTGGCGCAGGATGTGTCGACCATTTACGAGGTGCCGCTGAAGTACCGGGCGCAGGACCTCGATGCCAATATCTGTGATCACTTCCGTTTCGGGACGCCGGACCCGGATCTCGAGGAATGGGAGGCGATGGTCAAGAAAATTCACTACCCGAAACATCAGCTCAAGATCGCGATTTGCGGCAAGTATGTGGCGTTGAAGGATGCCTACAAGTCGATTATCGAATCGTTTGTGCACGCGGGCGTGCATAACAACGCCGAGGTGAAGCTGATCTGGGTCAGCTCGGAAGAGATCAAGCACAACGGGGCAGGGAAATTCCTGCATGACTGCGACGGGCTGTTGATTCCCGGTGGATTTGGCGAACGCGGGGTGGAAGGGAAGATCGAGGCAATCAAGTATGTGCGGGAGCACAAGATTCCGTTTTTAGGGATCTGTCTCGGAATGCAGTGCGCGGTAATCGAATTTGCCCGCAATGTCTGTCAGCTTCCCGAGGCGCACAGTTTTGAATTCTATCGTGACTTGAAACATCCGGTGATTCACTTGATGGCTGACCAGGAGGGTGTGACGGAGCTGGGCGGTACGATGCGGTTGGGAGCGTATCCGTGTATGCTGGCGGAGGGGTCGGTGGCGCACAAGGCCTACGGCGAGTCACAGGTTTCCGAACGGCACCGTCATCGATACGAATTGAACAACGCTTACCGGGAGATGCTGGAGACGAAGGGTCTTCGCATGTCGGGTGTATCACCCGATGGTCGGTTGGTGGAGATTGTTGAGGTGCCGGAGCATCCGTGGTTTGTCGCGTCGCAGTTCCATCCGGAGTTGAAGTCGCGACCGACCCGGCCGCATCCGTTGTTCCGTGACTTTGTTGCCGCGGCGGTGCGCCAGAAGATCGATCGTGAGAAGGGGGCGGATGCGGATGTAGAGGAGCATGACCTGTCGGAGGCGAGGTAGGGGAGGGAGGTACGGGTAACTGAGCTCGTGACGTTACGCGGTTAACTTTCTGTCGGACGGGAGTAGGGAAATTCTATGAAAGACACCAGTCGCGGTAAATGCGGGAATGCGTTCTATGTCATTCTCGGAATATACATTATCTATGCCGCCATATACATCTGGTCAACCAGCTTTGTCGTAGACGGCACAAGGTATTTTACACTTCAGGACGATGCCATGATCTCGATGCGATATGCTGAAAACATTGCCGAAGGTCACGGCCCAGTATTCAATGTGAGGGGTGAGCCGGTGGAAGGATTCACTAATCCCGCCTGGGTTGCGTTCATGAGCTTGCTGCATGTATTGCCGGTGCCTATGATAAAGATGTCCCTGCTGGTTCAAATCGCGGGTCTTGCTTTTCTTGTGCTCACCCTCTTTTCTGTACGCAGACTTTCGGAAGAACTCGCTGCAGATAGACCGATAATTGCCCTTACGGCCGTAGTTCTGACAGCGTTCTATTTGCCGCTCAATACTTGGTCTCTGCAGGGTATGGAGGTGAGTGTACTTGCCTTGCTCTATACTCATGTGACATATCTCGCAGTGCGGCTTGTTCGGAGCGGTGGCCGGGTAACACCGGTATTTGTGCTGCTGGCACTGGCTATTTTGATTCGCATGGACACTGCCATATTTGGAGTGCTTATCGGGGTCTATCTGCTACTTAAACTGCAAGAGCGACGAAAGAATATACTGATTACTGGAATCGCTTGGGGGGGGGGCTTTAGCGCTACTGATAGGATTGCGGTACGGGTACTATGGTGAATTACTTCCGAATACATACTATCTGAAAATGACCGGATACCCGATCGGTCTGAGGATAGAACGAGGTCTGGAAGTATTCGTTAGTTTTCTAAACAATATGCTCTGGGTTCCGTTCTTTGCTCCTTTTCTGTCATTGCTGATTAAACGAGGTCGGGAGATTTCATTGTTGCTGTCTATTGTAACTGTTCAGGTTCTATACAGTGTATATGTAGGAGGCGACGCGTGGGAATGGTGGGGTGGAGCTAATCGTTTCATTTGCGTTGCTATGCCCGCATTCTTTGTGGCGTTTAGTATCGGCCTGGCTAGTATGGTTGAGAAAATGTCCCGGGCCGCAGAGAAGGAGGTTTTGGGAAATACCAAGTTGCTTGTGCCATACGTTGGAGTAGCGCTTCTCTGCCTGGTGCTATTCAACACGATTCATGGACCGAGTGCGCTCAAGGAATGGCTTCTGCTGGATAAGCCGTTTCATTGGACTGACAATAAGAACATGGTACTCCGGGCCAGGTTGGTTGAGGACTTCACGATGAACACCGCTACAATAGCCGTCACGTGGGCTGGTATAATTCCGTACTTTACTGAGCGCCCGGTAGTGGACCTTCTCGGAAAAACAAACGCGAAAATAGCCCATGGTGAAGTTGCGAAAAGACCACCTGCCGCCGAGTATGATGAATTTCTTCCAGGCCATATGAAGTGGGATTACGAGTATTCTATTGGACAGCTTGAACCGGACCTGATAGTTCAAATATGGGGCTCAGCACGTCAGGCGGCCAAGTGGTTGGAAACGGATTACCTAGTCACCCGACTCGGGCCTTTCGTTTTTTCGTTTCGAAAGGACTCACGCAACATATATTGGAATAGGCTAAGGTCCGTACTGGGTCCTCCGAAGCAAGGTCAGCCGTGATTTGCGATCCGTGAATTGCACAAACGGGAGGGCGCAAACGTCTAAGAGGCATAGCGCTCATTAACTTCTATAAGAGCAAAGGGCGATGAAAAGACTTATCATAATCATATTGTTGGGACTTTTGGCGGCCTGGGGCGGGTGCAAGGATGAGCCGGCGGCGTCTGCCGGTGAGATCGAGGTGTGGACCGGGGATTTGCACGTTACCCGAATTCTGGAGGCGTATCCGGTGACCGACGAATTCACCGACGAAGTGATATTGACTATCGAGGGGGCATTATACAATCTCGACCACGTAGTCAACAACAGCAACCTCTGTGACACACGGGGGAGGATCAGCTCGTTCGGGTTTCCGACGTTTACCCTGACACCGACCGGATTCAACCGGATACCGCCGACCTGCGACACCATTCGAATTGTGCGCGGGGAATTTAGCGCTGTTTTTCGCAATGACAGCCTGTTTGCGATAGATACTGTCGAGTACAACACGCAGACGAACGGCACGCCCCGGACCGATACGTTGATATTTGATTTTGCGCTCGTGATTCAATAACGGGGCTATTTCGGGCAGTGCACGGTACGGACAGCCTCTGCCTCGGTCCGGACGAAAACGGCTACGAATTTCGGGCACTCATCGGGATCTACCACTGCGAGACGGTTACATACGAATTTCGAATGAAGATGCAGTGATCGGCACGGCTACATCAATCCACCCAGTTTGTACAGGCGGAGATAGACAACCCACATCAGGACCAGCCCGCCGATGACATAAGCCGGGGCCAGCCAGCGTCGGACGGTCGAGGTAAAGACGACCGCGATCATGACATAGAGCGGGAAAGCCACGACAATATGGCGGTAGTAGCTGGTTGTGGTACCGGCGGTGGGAGTGAACAGCAGGACTGCGAACATGAATATCTGCCACGCGACGGGAACCCGTTTGACATAGAAGAGTATGAGCGAGCCGATGACAAACAGGAGCATGAGCGGGATCGGATGATTCAGCGGCAGGGCGGTGAATGATTCGAACATGGGGATCAGGGGGAAAGCGGTTTCGTGAGCGTAGTAGGGTTTCTGCTGGAAGTGGACATAGAGGAAGAAGTCATCGAAGACGATGGCATTGTAGAGGAAGTACAGACAGAGAGCGAGGCCTACGGCGGCGCCGGAAGTGAATAGGGCGGCGCGCTGGGATGCGGAATGGTCGCGCCAGTGCCGCAGGAGGATCCAGAGCAGCGGCAGGGTAATGGTAATGCCGGAGGGATAAGTGATCGCCAGCAGTCCGGCGGGCAGGGCACACCACCAGTAGTGTTTTTGCTCGAGTAGAAGAAAGACAGAGGCCGCCAGAAGCAGATACAGGGCGTACGGGAAAGCGGTCAGGAAATAAAATGAGGCCGGGAAAACCAGCAGGGCGACCGTAGTCATCGCGGCCTCGCTGGCGCCAAATCGCAGTTCGACCAGTTTGTAAAGGACCAGCAGGGCCAGCCAGAAACAGATCCAGCTCACAATCAGAATGATCCAGGTCATATCCAGGCCGATAGTGCCAAGGAAAATGTCGGCGAAACCGGCCAGAAGCGGCAGGCCGGGGAACCAGCCGACATTGCCGCAGATCAGGGTGGGGTCCTCGGGGCAGGGGAATCTTTCGTAACCGTCGCGGGCGATACTCAGGTAGTGCTGGCCGTCCCATTGTATAAGTGTACGCCAGAGCGGGTTGTATTCCCGTTCGCCGGAGGAGAGGGCGGTAAGAGCCAGCAGCAGGTAGACCGCCAGCATGCCGGTTGGGACGAGGAAACTTTTGCTTTTCAAACAGGAGAAATTCATTAAGTTGCCACCACTGTCGAAACCGAGTTAAGTTACCATCGAAGATGCGTTTACGAAAGCCAAATCTTATCGTTGTTATAAGCAGTGCCGTGTTGGCGCTGTATTACGCGATGCCGCTTCTGTTGAAGCTCCGGTGGTGGGGCGTGCGCGACTGGGATTTGTTCACGGCTATTGCGGCTATTCCGGTCGGGGAGATTGTGCATTATGGTCAGTTCCCGTTCTGGAATCCATACATGGGCGGCGGGAATATCCTGTTTCATCACCCGGAAGTAGCGGTCTTGACGCCGTTTTTTCTGTTATACCTGGTGTTTGGCGCGGTGGTTGGTTTGAAACTGCAAGTGTTGATCTGTTACTTCCTCGGGTTCTGGGGTTCGCAGCGGCTTTTTCGGACATTGGGGATGTCGCGCTGGATCGCAGTGGTGGCGGCGGTGGCGTATTTCGGGTCGGTGCACCTGGCCCTGCATTACGCCGAGGGACACATGCCGTTTACACATTATGCATTCCTGCCCTGGTTTGTTCATTTTGTGCTGGAAAGTGTTCGGGAGCGAAGGTACCTGATCGGGGCGGTGGTGTCGCTGGCGCTGATGATTTTGGGCAACGGGGCGGCGGTGCCGTTTTTGTATACGATGCTGTTCACCGGCCTGTTGCTTTTGGTGAGGGCAATTGACCAACGGACGTTGCAGGAAATTAAGCAGTTCGCAACGGCGACGGTACTGGCGCTTTTGGTATCGGCGGTGAAAGTGATCCCGATGATTGTCTATCTGGTGCGGAAAGATTGGGAGGGGAATCCGGAGGAATCGATCCCGCTGACGGCGCTGGACAACATCTTTTTTGGATTTTCGCATTCGTTGTTCGTGGAGAATTTCCCGGAGCAGTTCTGGGCCTGGCACGAGTACGGGGCGTATATTTCGCCGCTGTTGGCGGCTGCCGGCGTATACTTGCTGGTGCGGCGGTTTCGGAAGTACTGGTACTTGCTGGTGCCGCTGGTGTTTTTCTTTTTGCTGGGAATGGGGAATTTCGCGAGCTGGTCGCCATGGGCGATCTTGACACAGCTCCCCGGGTTTGAGTCATTACGGGCTACGGGCCGGGCGTTTCATTTTGTAATTCTGTCGTGCGCGGTATTAGGCGGGCTGGGGCTGGATTTGTTATACGGGAAGCTGAGGGAGGCCTGGCACGAGCGGGGAGCGTTCGGCGTGACGGCATTTGTGGCGTTGGTGATTGTCGGGACGAACCTGATTCTTGTCTGGCCAATTTTGAGCGAGGCCTCGCGTTTTCCGCCCAAGCATGTGATTCGGTCGCCGGTTTTCCGGCATGTGATCGATACCAAGCCCAAAGCATACGAGAATTTTCTGGCCAATAGGGGAGCGTTGATCACACCGTGGCTCTCGGCTTACGAACCGAGTCGAGCGTTGGTGGGACCGGGCGAGCGGGTCGAACAGGAGTTTGTGCTGAGCGGCTCAGCCGAGATCAAGAAGCGGCTTTATACACCGAACAAAATTACTTACGTGATTGAGGGTGGAAAGACCGGCGGACGGATAGTGATCGGCATGGGATACGAGCGTGGCTGGTATGCCGAGGACGGACGGGAACTCCGTCCGGAGCGGCGGCTGATTTCCTTTCAGTACACGGGAGGGACCGATACGGTGGTGTTGCGGTATCGGACGCCGAATTTCTATCTGTCGCTGGCGGTGTCACTCTTGACGCTGGCGGGACTGGTCGTTTTTCGGGGCAGGCTGTTTGGCGGGGGAGGCACCGGAGCCGGTGACAGAGCCGGTGATAGACAGAGCCGGTGATAGCAGTTGACAATACTGGGCCTGTTGGCTATTCTTGCCGGATATGATATGCGGGGCCTGATTCCCGCGAATAAGTTGTTTGGAGATAAGCAATTGAGAGCACCTGCACGGGTCGTTATTCTGGCGTTCCTGGCGCTGATAGTCAGCGCCGGCGTATCGGCCCAGATCGATACATCGCTTACCAGCGCCTATCGGTTTTTTGATCGGCCGATCAACCCGGATCAGTATCTGCTGCGTCCGGGGGATCAGTTGCGGGTGACGTTTATCGATGCGCAGGTGGCCTCGATAATGCTCACGCTTGATCCGGAAGCCAGGGTGGTTCATTCGACAATTGGTCTAATAGACCTTTCCGGCAAGACACTTAGTCAAGCGCGCACTATGCTGGGCGATGTTCTCGGCCGTCTCTACAATGTCGAGACGATTGATATCGCGGTCGTGGAGCCGCTGAAAGTAGGGATTCGTGTGACCGGAGCCGTTCGGTCGCCGGGTCTGTATCTCGCTTACACGTCGCAGCGAGTCTCGGAGGTCATCGATTCGGCCGGAGGGGTTTTGCCGAACGGTTCGCATCGCCGGATACAGTTTACGGGCGGACCACAGTCAGTGCCGGTCGATCTGGATCGCGCGTTGTATCTTGGCGACGAGGAGGCGAACCCGTCGCTGTATGCCGGATTCACAGTGCGAATACCCGCGAAATCGAATGATCTGGTAAATGTGGTTGGGGAAGTGCAGGAACCCCGGGAGATTGAACTGGCAGGGGATGAGTCTGTTGACGATCTGATTGCATTGGCTGGTGGACTGCGCGAATCGGCAGATGTGACTGCCATTACGGTTATTCGGGAAGCGGATCAGCATGCGGCCGGTGAGATTACACCGCAGGCCGGGGATATCGTGTTGGTTCCGATGCAGGATACGGCTGAGCGGAATGGATCGGCTATATTATTTGGTGCGGTAGAGAAGCCGGGTCGGTATACGGTTCGCGGCGAGATGAGTCTGGCCGCGCTGATTGATGCCGCAGGAGGGTTCCGTGCGGACGCGGCGCGCCGGGGCGTGACGGTTTTTCGGAAGGCTACCGCCGATATCGACGGCCGGCGTGAAGAGATCCGGTATCCTATTTCATCCTTTTTTGCAGAAGACGGTTCTTTCCTTAAGTTTACACTAAAAGCGGCGGATTCAGTCTTTGTACCGGTCGAGGTCGGGTTTGTGCGGGTCACGGGTGAGGTTCGCAACCCGGGGCCGTATCCGTTCGACCCGGGGCGTTCGGCGCAGGATTACATAAATATGGCCGGCGGGTTCCTGCCGACGGCCAAGCAGGATGTCGTCGAAGTGTTCAGCCGTGTGTCCGGATTAACGGCTACGCAGTCGCCGGGGGCTGATGTTCATGACGGTGACGAAATTCGGGTCCTCCGGCGGGAGGATCTGAATTGACCGAGCGCGAATCTACAAATAATTTCTGGCTCTTCCTTGAGCTTCTGGCGCGCCGTCGCACGTTGATAGTGGCGTTCGTACTGCTGGCAACGGTGATGTCGGTCGTAGTCACGCTGGTGCTGCCGAAATGGTATGAAGCGCGGGCGCTTCTCCTGCCGCCAAAAGATGTCACATTGCCGTCGCCGGGAGCCGGGCGGCTGGCGGAAGTTGTGTCAGTGACGCGCGGATTGAATCTTCCGGTGATGGTGACACCATCGGATGTGTATGCCCGGATGCTTAAAAGTCGGACGATTGCGGATGAAATTATCGATCGGTTTGATTTGCGAACGCTGTACGAACAGGACAATTTTGTCGAGACGTATGATCTGTTGATGGAGCGATCCAGCTTTCAGGTAACGGAGGAGGGGTTGCTTGAGGTTGCCGTGGAGGACAAAGATCCCGAGCGGGCAGCGGCGATGGCAAATGCGTTCGTGCAGGTGCTCGACAGTATCAACCGTGAGATCGTGACCGAACGGGTGCGCCAGAACCGCCAGTTCGTGCAGGAACGACTGGATCAGGCGCAGGCGGAGTTGGATTCAGCCCGGGCGACGTTTCGCGAATTCCAGATGCAGCACAAGACTATCGACTTCGATGAGCAGACTCGCCTGGCGATTGACCAGGCAGCGCAGTTGAAATCTGATTTGGCGGCACTGGAGATAGATATCAAGATGCTTGAGCAGACGCTCGGCACCGAGAACCGTCAGCTTCGGCAGCTCAAGCAGAAGCGTGAGTTGATTCGTGAACAGTTGCGGCAGTTGGAGTCGGAGAACCCGGATAATTCCTACTTTTCACTGCCGGTCTCGGAAATTCCGACCCTTCGCGGGCAGTATGAGATGTTATACAGCCGCGTAAAGGTTTCGGAGTCGATCCATCGGATGCTCCTCGAACAACTTGAAGAGGTCAAGTACCAGGAGCAGGAGAAGACGCCGACTATTTCGGTGCTGGACCGGGCGAAGCCGCCGGAGGTAAAGAGCCGGCCGCGGCGTCGATTGATTGTGATTTCTACATTTGTCCTGTCAATTATCGTGGCGATTTTGCTGGCAGCGGTTGTCGACTACGTGTCGCGGATGCGGACAACCAGCCCGGAGAATTACCGTCGAGTGCGCATGTTCCTGGCAGCGTGGTTCGGCTGGTTGCCGGGTGTAAAGATTGGCCGTGAGGAATAATCCTGATCAATGAATAACCGTCGCCGATTCGGCGGCGGATGCGGATATTTCGGAGGAGCGAAAAACATGTCAAGCTCGGTTATAAGCAACAGTGCGAAGATAGATCCCTCGGTGAAGCTGGGTGAGTACTGTGTGATCGGCGACGGTGTCACGATTGGCCCGGGATGCGTGATCGGGCATCATGTGGTGATGCACGACGGAACGACGGTTGGTGGCAACGTTCGGGTCGATGACAACACGGTCCTGGGAAAGCGCCCGATGCGGGCGGCTAACTCGGCCGTAACCAGGGATGACGAATTGCCGCCGTGTAAAATCGGCGAGGGGGGTATTATAGGCACCGGAGTCGTGGTGTATCGCGGGGCGGAAGTGGGAGAAAAGGTGTTGATTGCCGATCTGTCAACCGTGCGTGAGAACGTGTCGATCGGCAAGAAGACTATCGTCGGGCGCGGGGTGGCGATTGAGAACTTCTGCAAGATCGGTAAATTCGTGAAACTGGAAACAAATGTGTACATAACGGCCTACTCGGAACTCGAGGATCGGGTGTTTGTGGCGCCGGGTGCCAAGACCTCGAACGATAATTTCATCGGGCGGACCGAGGAACGATTCAAGCATTTCAAGGGAGTCGTAATTCGCAAGGGGGGACGGGTGGGTGTTAACGCAACGATCCTTCCCGGCAAAGAAATCGGCGCCGATGCGCTCGTGGCGGCCGGGGCGCTGGTGACCTCGGATGTGCCGGCGGGCAAGATCGTGGTTGGCGTTCCGGCCAAGGTCTTCCGTGATGTACCCGAGGAGCAGCTCCTGAAAAACCAGGGCTGGAAAGACGACTGAGGAGAAAACGATGGCGGTACCGCTGCTTGATGTGAACAGACAATACGCTGCGCTGAAAAAAGAGATGGACGAGGCTGTGCTGGGAGTTCTTGAACACGGCAAGTTCATCCTCGGCCCGGAAGTTGAGGAACTGGAGACGAAGATAGCGAGACTCAGCGGGGTGAGTTACGGGATCGGTGTGGCTTCCGGCACCGATGCTTTGTTGGTGGCGCTTCGGGCCGCCGGGGTAAAACGTGGTGACGAGGTTATCACGACCGACTTTTCGTTTTTTGCCACCGCCGGAACGGTGGTGCGTTTGGGCGCACGACCGGTGCTGGTGGATATTGAGCCGGACACGTACAATATTGATCCGAACCTGATCGAGTCCGCGATTACCGAGAAAACAAAGGCTATCATGCCGGTGCATCTGTTCGGGCAGGTGGCCGACATGGATCCGATCATGGAAATAGCCCAGCGGCATAACATTGCGGTCGTTGAAGACGCGGCGCAGGCGATCGGAGCGGAGTACAAGCAGCGTAAATCGGGATCGTTTGGTGAGTTCGGGTGCTTCTCGTTCTACCCGTCGAAGAATCTTGGTGCGATTGGCGACGGGGGGATCGTGACGACAAATGACGCCGAGCGAAGCGACCTTGCCCGGATCCTTCGAGTCCATGGCGCAAAACCGAAGTACTATCACAGGCTCGTTGGCTACAACTCGCGGCTGGCAACGATCCAAGCGGCGGCATTGCTGGTGAAACTGCCGCATCTGAAAGCGTGGTCGGATAAACGGATCGCGCACGCAGCAATTTATAATGAGGCCCTGTCCGGTATCGATGCGATTCGCACACCGGTTGTAAAAGACTACGCGACCTATCATATTTTCAATCAATATACAATTGCAGTTCCGAATCGTGACGAGGTGATGGCGAAACTGAAAGAAGCCGGAATCGGGTGTGAGATATACTATCCGGTGCCGTTTCACTTACAGGAGTGTTTCAGGGACCTCGGGTATGATTCCGAGGAGTTCCCGGTTTCACGTAAAGCGGCCGAAGAGGTGCTCTCTATTCCGATATATCCGGAGATGACCGAGGCCGAGCAGCAGGAAGTCATTGACACCCTGAAGAAGATCGTCGCGTAAGGTCCGGTGGCTTCAAGCCGGTAACTGCAGGGAGTGGTATGTCACGTTCCCCTGATCATTGTGCCCGAATTCAATCGAGCGGTAAGCTCGGTCGCGGAAAGGAGCCGGTGTGATGAGCGGCGGGAGTGTCGTGCGTTCGGTGACAGGAGTCGCCGGGGTGTTGCTGGTGTCGCGGCTGCTGGGGTTTTTTCGGGAGGTCGTGATCGCCGATCGGTTCGGGACCAGTGCCGAGTATGACCTGTACCTGGTTGCTATCATGTTCTGTGCGTTGGCGTACGGGATCTTTAACTACGCGGGGTACTACCTTTTTGTTCCCTATATCAGTCGGAAGACAGCCCTGGCCGAACAGGAAGGCTCCCCTCGGAATCGGGATTTCTGGCCGCTGCTGAACACGGGGATTGTGGCGGCAGTAGTAATTTTAGCCGGTATTGTGTTGTTGTCGCCGTATGTGCTGCGGTTCTGGGCGGAGAACCATGTTGCCGATGATTTCGCCCTGATGGTTTTTTACAGCCGGGTGACGGCAGTGGCAGTGCTGCTGGGAGTGGGGGAGTCATTTTCGCGCGCCTACCTTAATGTCAAAAAGATTTATACCTATCCGGCGGCGGGATTCATCATCTACAATCTTTTTGCGATTGGCGCGATCCTGCTCTTTTCGGATGAGTTTGGAGTGGGGGCGGTGGCGCTGGGCTGGATCGGCGGACTGCTGGTGCAGAATATTTACCTCGGGCTGCGGGTTATGGGAATTGAGCCGTTTGGGCGGTTCCACCTTCGGATGATTACACCGGAGACAAAGTATCTGATTACGACTGCAGGAGTGCTGATTGTAATCGAGGCGATCAACCGCTCGTATTTCCTGATCGACCGCAAGTTCGCGCTGGATTTCGGAGCGGGGATTGTGTCAGCGCTGAATTACAGTCAGGTGCTGGTACAGCTGCCGGATTCGATTATCGGCTTCGGGATCGGGGCGGTCGTGTTCCCGATGTTTGCGATGCGGTCCGATGCCGAGAACCGCGAGAGATTCGCGACGCTGTATCGGCGGACTATCACGGCAGCATTAATGCTGGCGGTGCCGATCGCGGGGGTGCTCTTTGTCAACGCCCATGAGATTATCTATCTCGTATTCCAACGCGGCGCATTTGATCCGGAGTCGACGCAGGTCACGACGACAGTTATTCGGCCGTTTCTGCCGTCGGTGGTTGCACTGTTTGTGGTTTCAACGTCGATCCGGGCGTGTTATTCGGGCGGCTGGGTGCGGTCGGTCTTTTGGGGAGCAGTGTTTGTATTTGCGGTAAAGGCGCTTGGGACATGGGTGCTGGCCGATCTCTACGGTTATGGTGGGATTTCTGCCGCGACCTCACTGGCGCATATAGGGTTCGCCGGAATTTTGATGATGACGGTTCTTCGAAGGGCGAGTATCCCCGGTGCGGCCGGGTTCCTGTTGACGCTGCTTCGGGTGCTGCTGGCCGGAATTGCCGCGGCGGTTGTGGTAGGGTACCTTCGCACAGTCGCGCCTGACTGGTGGCTGGAGCATTCGCGGAATCTGGCGATTATACGGCTGGCTATTTCGGGTATGGTGATTGGGGCACTGTATGTTATATTCGGCGTCATGATCGGACTTCGAAAAGAGTTCCTGTCGTTGATAAGATGGCGCCAGAAGCGGGCCGAGCAGCCCAAGGGGGAGGTGTAAATGGCCGGCAGGCGAATAGTAGTATTCGGATGGAGCCAGTCGGTACATATCCAGCGCTGGGTTGCAGGGTTGACTGAGCGGGGGTACGAAATCAAGCTGGTGTCGCTGGGCGGGCCGAAACTGACATCATGCGAGACGGTGGTGCTGGAGCGGGCCGGTCGCTGGTCGTACGTAACGCAGTCGTCGCGTGCGGTAGAAGAAGCGAAAGCATTTAAGCCGGATCTGGTGCATGCGCACTATGCGACAGGTTTCGGACTGTGGATGGCGCGGGCGCGGATTAAACCGTGCATCTTGTCCGTGTGGGGGGCAGATGTTGTCGATTTTCCGAAACGACGATTCGGGGAACCGCTGGTGCGTGCGGTTCTCAAACGCGCGACACATATCACGGCTACGAGCCAGTTTCTGCGACATGCGGTAGGGGAACTGCTACCGGAGCTCCGGCGGCGCGTGACAGTGATTCCTTTTGGGGTCAAAGTCCCCAGGCAGGTGTCACCCGAACCAGCCCCGCCGCCGGTGAGGCTGTGCTATATCAAGAGTCATCGTCCGAAGTATGGCCCGCATGTGTTGCTCAAGGCGATGTTGAAAGTGCGAGAGGCGGTTCCCGATGTGCGGTTGTCGATGGCCGGCGAGGGGGAGATGACGGCGGAGTTGGCATGGATGGCGACCGACCTGGGATTGGATGATATTGTCGAGTGGGTGGGAATGGTGCCGAACGAACAGATGTATGATTTCCTGCAGAAGCACCATATAATGGTGATGCCGTCGGTGATGCCGTCGGA
The DNA here is from genome assembly GCA_964612145.1 of uncultured Ignavibacteriales bacterium. Lineage (GTDB taxonomy): Bacteria > Zixibacteria > MSB-5A5 > GN15 > FEB-12 > JAGNLV01. Next base: position 102,950 of record CAZTBP010000014.1, read on the forward strand.
GTCGTTTGGGGTGGCGGTGCTGGAGGCCTCGGCTTGCGGACGGCCGGTGGTGGCGTCGTGGGTCGGCGGTGTGCCGGAAGTGGTGCGACGGGGCGAGACGGGTCTGCTGGTGCCGCCGCGCGAGGCAGGCGCTCTGGCCGATGCGGTTGTGAAGCTGTGCCGGGACGGGCAACTGCGGCGGCGGCTGGGTGAGGGGGGACGGACCTTTGTGAAAAATAACTATACGTGGGATCGGTCGCTGGATGCGATGGCTGAACTCTATGACAGGTTGATATATGAGCAGGGCAAAAAGAACTAAGAAGATACCGTTGTTTGACCTGAAGCTCTCGGCGGCGGCGCGGCGCGAAGCGAACCGCACGCTGGAATCGGGTTGGCTGACGGCGGGCAAGAAGGTGCGGGCGTTTGAGAAAGCGGTGGCGGAGCTGACCGGGGTCGAGCACACGGTCGGGCTGGCCAGCGGGACGCAGGCGCTGCATTTGGCGCTGGCCGGGTTTGGCGGGCTGCTGGGGCGGGAGGTGATCACGACGCCGTACACGTTTGTCGCGACGGTCGAGGCGATCCTTCAGGCGGGCGGACAGCCGGTGTTTGCGGATATCGATCCGGCGACGTTCAACATCGATCCGGACGAGGTCCTCCGCAAGCATACCAAGCATACGGCGGCGGTGGTGCCGGTCGATGTAGCGGGACACCCGGCGGAGTATCAGCGGCTCAATGAGATCTGCGAGGCGAAGGGGCTGCTGCTGGTGTCGGATGCGGCGCACGCGATCGGGGCGATGTACAAGCGCAAGTCGGTGGCGCAGTGGTGCGATGCGGCGGTGTATTCGTTTTACTCGACCAAGAACCTTACCTGCGGCGAGGGCGGGATGCTGGTCACGCCGCACGAGGTGCTGGCGGAGCGGGTGCGGCTGATCTCGCGGCACGGGCTGGACAGCTCGACGTATGAGCGGAGGCGGGGGAACCAGTGGGAGTACGATGTGGTCGAGTTCGGGTACAAGGCGAATATGTCCGAGCTTCACGCCGCGATCGGGCTGGGGGAGATGAAGCGGTTTGGGGCGAACCAGCAGGCGCGGGCGCAGCGGGTGGGGCGGTATATGCGTAACCTGAAGGGGTTGAGTGAGTTCGTCGATCTGCCGGGGGTGCGGAAGGGGTGCGGTCACGGGTGGCATTTGTTTATGATCAAGCTGCGGCTGGAGGCGCTGACAATCGACCGGGATCGGTTCATTCGGGAGATGGGCCGTCGCGGGGTCGAGTGCGGGGTGCATTACAAGCCGATGTTCGAGTTGAGCTGGTACCGTGAGGCGTTCGGGATTGCGGGGCGGTTCTTTCCGAACGCGGCGTATGCGTGGCAGCGGGCGGTGACGCTGCCGTTGTTTCCGACGCTGCGGCTGTCCGATGTGGACTATGTGTGCGGGGTGGTGGAGGACGTGTGTCGGGAGTTTGGGGGGTAGGGGCTTTCGTTTGGCTTTGTTGGGTAGTCATGGTTCGATTCTGCTCCCCTATGACTCTCATGTGGATCACCACGAGTTGCAGTTGGGTTTGTTTGGGCATGGCGGTCATGGTTCGACTCCGCTCACCATGACTTGCGTGAGGCTCACCATGGCTTGCTGGCGGGGGCAGCATGACGGCCAGTTTGGGTTTGTTTCGTCTTTTTGGGCGGCACGCACATACGTATCCTGCGCAATAGGTGAGTAGCGTGGTCTGGTTTGGCGGCATTGGGACGCTCCTCAGTTGAGGTTGTGGTTCACCCAAGGGCGCGGGGGCGGGATCAGCAGCAAAGTGCTGGGATTTTTGCGGGTAGGTGTGTCAAAATTGACACAGTTGTTGGGGTTGTGAAGTCGGAGGCTGGTGTAAAGTGCTATCGAAATTGCGATGGGTGTGTCAAAATTGACACAGTTTTATGCGGAGTTGGGGACGGAGGTAGGTGGGGTTTGGTGAGGATTTTGGCAGGGGGATTTTTTATGTGGGGATCCGCAGCGAGCTGGGGGCATCCTGTCTAAACTTAAATGGAAATTCGAGGGTTGCGAAAAACGACATTCTTGCCTATACTATTACAAATCAGTTAATACGCAGGTCAAGAGGAGTCTCATCGTGAAAGCCCACATTTCAAAGCTGATCGTGTTAGCCGTTCTTTTCGCTCTCGGAGCCGGAATATCGCCGGCATACGCCGGCGTGTGCGGTGACATCAACAATGACGGAAACGGGCCGGATGTATCGGATCTGACCTATCTGGTCGACTACTTGTTTCGGGGTGGTCCACCGCCACCGCAAATGTATACTGCCGATGTTAATGGTGATGGCAGCGCCATACCTAACGTTGCGGACCTGACTTACCTGGTCGACTATATATTCCGGGGTGGTTCGGATTTGGCTTGCCTTATCTCGACGCCCAGCACTACCACCGTCATTCCACCGGATAGTTCGGCTGTAATTCAAGGATATGACACCGCTGCCGGTGTAGTCACCATGGACGAATCGTCATATTACGCACAGCAGATTGCGGTCGGTGACATCCTGATCGGTCAGGATGATGTGGACGCACCGAACGGATTTCTACGGAAAGTGACAGCGAAGACAAATCAGGGCGGGTCAGTTGTCGTCGAAACAGGGCCGGCGACGATGATGGAAGCATTCGAAGAAATGGATATCGACGAAACGTATTCCTTGAGCCCGGCCGATGTGAAGTCCGTGAAGCTCTACAATGGGGCAACATTCCCGCGAGACAGGTACGGCAAGACATTTGACGTTTCACTGAACTGCGTTCTGTATGATTTGGATAATGATCCGGGTACGACAGACGACCAGATACGGCTTGCTGGAAATTATGCTTTTACGGCGGATTTGTTTGCGAAAATAAAAATAAAGTGGTTTTCCTTAAAGAAATTCGAGACCGGTATTAAAACCAATCAAAATGCCAATCTTGATCTTATCGCAACCATGCAATGGCAATTCAACGAGGAAGTGGAATTGGATCTGGCAGAATTTCGCCTGGGGGCAATTCCGGTCGGTGGCGTGGTTTGGCTGGTGCCTACTCTTACCGTAGAGGCTCATATCAAGGGTGACCTGACGGTAACTGTGGAAACCAATATTACGTACACTCAAGAACTCCGCTATGGTTTCGGGTGGGCAGAGGATGCATTTTATACTATCAGCGAAGGCACCAAGAACTTCACCTATACCCCACCGCAATTCACAGCTGAATTCAACTTCGAGCCGGGCGCTTCACTCAATGCGTCCTGTCTGCTCTATGGTGTTGCCGGGCCGTACATGGCCGGAAAAACGGGCTTTAATTTGGTTCATCCGGGAATATCGGGGAGCCTGTAGCGACAACGGCAGCACGGTGAT
>CAZTBP010000015.1:0-105876 GCA_964612145.1 uncultured Ignavibacteriales bacterium
CCTCCAATCTACCAAATAATCCCTAAATGTCAAGACTTTTTTCACAAATAACCAATATACGAGCACCCGTAGTAATAAAACAGCCGAAAACAAGACGAATCCCTCAACTCTCCCAAACTCTAGTCTAACCCGCAATTCGGCCGCGTGGAGCGGCTGCCAGAAGCCAATCCCCTGCCTGGTATGGGCCGGTCAGTTTAGCCGATCAAATCGACCCTCAACGGCTTTCAGTAACCGGCACCTGTCAACTATAATGTGATTAAGTTCACAAGGATGCCGATCCCGGAAGCCATATCGATGCCGGCTCCAGACAATTACAAACTAAAGCCAGGACAGAACTCCTTGTGAAACTAATCACATTAGTGGCCATAGAAAACCAAACTCCGGCACTGCAATTCAAGTATCGGCTTCCGACAAAAAATAACGTCCGCCTCAAGCCCAAAGGAGCGCCTGGGAAGCATTGACTGTGAAGATATTCACAAGGCAGCCCCCAAAAGAAGTCCTAAAAGGCGTAAGTCAGAGCAGTCGAAAGAAGATATAATTGGGCGTTATTCTGCTCGATTTCATGCCACTCCCACTCAGCAGAAAACAGCAGACTCAGATTCAGAACCGAAATTATCCGGATATCGCCCATCAAAAACAGCCGCTCATACCAGAAATTGGTGAGCAGTTCCGTTTCGGATTTCATTTTATGGCGACCAAAAACTGTCTCCGCCGACAGGAAAATACCATCCGCACCGATATAATCGATATCGATTCTCGCCCCCGTCTCGAGATATTCTTCGCCGACAAAATCCACCGTCTCACTGCCATTGCTGTTGGTCAGCCACTGAAGGTCCGGGCCGGCGGTCACGGCGAGCCCGCCGGCCTCAATACCGGCTAACACCGCCCCGCCGAGTTTCAGGTAGTCCGAGTTTATCTCATCGTTGGCGGAAAACAACATCGCCTCCAGATCAAATTCCTGCCGCATCAACCAGCGTTCAGACAGGCGGAGCCGATTCTGCCCGTATAGTTCGTGGCGCCAGTGATCGTCCTCGTCACCGGGCCGATTGTAGTCTTTGAACTCGGTTCGAGCCATCAGGTCAAGGTCGCCGGTCGGAAGAAAAGCGAAGGTGCTCACCTGCGCACCGTACGTGACGTACTCCATCAGACTGGAATCCGGTATGCGTCGTCCGCCAAAGAGCAGGCCGATATCGGCGAGAGAAAAATCTTCAAATGACTTTTCCAGGCCAACCCTGCCCCCGATCCGCCAATAATCAAAGCTGCCGGCCGGCTGATCTTTGAAATCGACGCCTTCCAGCCGGAGCTGAGTGTAACCGTAAACTGTGTTGCTGAAGGGAATAGCCGCCTTGGCGCGGCCATAGCCGAACAAGTATGAATCGCCGAAATCAGCGGTAGCGCTGAATCGCTCCCGCCATTCTAAATTGCCGTCCACATCAATGCGGTTTTTGCCCGGTCGATATCGCCAGTTGCCGCTTGATTTCAACCGCATAAAATCAGCCGTCTGTTCCAGCGATGCTGCAAGTTCAAGGTTTTCACCATCGTCCGGGAACCAGCGCAGATCGAGCCGACCCTTCACGTCGTCTAAGTAAGTCGACTTCAACGACCAGGCTGCCAGCGTGGAATCCGGCCCCTCCAGGGCGGCAGAGTCGAGAAAATACTGCTGCGAAAGAAATTCATACCCCAGCCCTGCCTTCACAGAAAAGCCGGCAGCTCTGGACTTCTGCCCAAAACCGCCGGCTATAGTCGCGCAAACTATGAGTGTTATCAGTGTCCGGCCTGACAAGCTTATATACCCCGCCGAGGAATCTAACGATTGCCACCTGATTCAATTTGTCGCTGCAATTCACTGAGCATAAGCTGGGCCGCCTTGGCTGCAGCCCGGGCTGCATCCAGTCGGTCGGTCGCAAGAAAGTCACGGGCCATCGCAATTTGCTGTCTCGCCTGGGCCAGCATTGTGCGTGCGGCATCATTATCCAGCGGTACCAGTTCGTATATCCGATCGACACGGTCACTCAGCCTGTCGATTCGATGTCCCAGATTATCCTCGCCGACACATGCCGCTCGGGCCTCACCGGCCATCTCACGGCTGTTTTGCAGGGCGCGCAAAGCCGCCTGGTGATTGTCTTCTCCGGCCATACGCTCGGCCAAACTGAAGGCTCGGCGGGCCTGCTCGGCCAGCTGGCTGGCAGCATCAGAGTTGCAGTCACTAAGATGTTCACGCACCTCTTCCATGAATCGTCGTACCTCTTCAAGTCGACGATCATAGTTGGCCTCGGCATGACGGTCCCGATTGGTCGCTTCCAGCATTTTGCGGGCGGCTCGCTCGACCTGCTTGGCGAGCTTCAGCGAGGCCCGATACTGCTGTTCCCGATAAAAGGACCAAGCCCGATCCAGTTGATCCCGGGCCGACTGATACATGCCGGCCACCGCCCGATCGTCGCTGGCGCCAAGGGCATCCTGAACCAGCTGCATCAATTCATCTGTGCGCTCCAGCAATCTCAGCAATGCCGATTCATTCTGCGAGACCGTTCGAGCGACCGAAACCGCCTCCTGCGCCCGTTGACGGGCATCAACGGTCAGTCGGGCAGCAATCTGATAATTATCCCCTCCCGGTCCGGCCCGAAACCGTTCCTTTGCCTTGTCCTGAAGAGCGACTGCCTGATCGTAGGCGAGTTTAGCCTTTGATGAGCTCGTGCTGATGACCGCCTCGCGCGCCCGAATCAGGATTTCATCGGTGCGCTGCAATTCATCCATCAACCGCTCTCGTACCTGACCACTCTGCGCCAACGCAGCGGCAGCCATGACCATCATCCCGCTTACAATGAGAATGTTAGTGAGCAGTCGCTTCATTTCACAGTCCTCCGGTTATAGTTCACCGAGGTAAACATCAAACCCCGTGCCGGATCGTAAGCTGCAGCCTATCTCTCTACAAATCAACAACTTTTAACATTTCGGCGAACCGACGACCACCTGCATTTGTACCTCCCGGTACACCTTGCCGAACCCACAGGCGCACTACGGACTTATGCCGTGAACTTTCATCCTGCTGTACAACCGGCGGCGGCTGATTTTGAGCATGCGCGCGGCCTCCGTCTTGTTCCCGCCGCTCTTTTCCAATGCCTCCAAAATCAGCTGCTTTTCTGCATCTTCAAGTCCCTCGCCGGACTCGCTCTCGTCGGAAAGCGGTACATCGTCAATCTCCAGTGCAAAGTCCTCTTCGGTAAGTGGCTCGCCGTCGGCCAAAATCAACGCTCGTTCAATGGCGTTTCGCAACTCCCTCACATTACCCGGCCAATCGTAGGACGTCAGCAGGCGCCGAACCTCCGGCGCCAACTCACCGTGGGCATACCCCCTCTGAGCCAGAAAATGCTCCGCCAGAGGGACAATGTCATCTCGCCGCTCACCGAGATCAGGCATCCGTATCGGAAACACATTCAGCCGGAAAAACAGATCTTCGCGAAACCGCCCGCTGGTGATTTCCGCTTTCAAGTCTCTATTTGTGGCGGCTACAACTCGAACATCGATATCAATCGAGTCCACCCCACCGACTCGCACCAACTGCCGTTCCTCAAGTACCCGCAGCAGCTTGGATTGAAGCCCCGCTGACATTTCGCCAATCTCATCGAGAAAGATCGTCCCCCCTTCGGCCAGTTCAAATCGTCCCCGCTTGCGCTCAACAGCCCCGGTAAATGCACCCTTTTCATGACCGAACAGCTCGGACTCCAGTAGAGTCTCGGTCAGGGCCGCGCAGTTGACCGCGATAAACGGCCGATCCCTGCGCGGCGACTGTTCATGTATCATCCGCGCCACGACCTCTTTCCCTGTCCCGGACCGTCCGGTGATCAAAACTGTAGTGTCGGTCGGCGCGACCTTTTGCACCATCTCGCGCACCTGCTCGATCGATGGTGCCGCGCCGACGAAATTATTGCCGCCGCCGCGGTCCCGGTCCTCCTGGTGGTAGTGCTCAGACAGCGCTCTGGCCCGCGCGCTTTCCACCAGTCGACCGACAAGAAGCTCCAGCTCGTCCAGGGAGAATGGTTTAATCAGGTAGTCCGCCGCCCCCTTCTTCATCGCGGTGACAGCCGACTCGACCGACCCGAAAGCGGTAATCATGATCACCTCGGTCCCCCCCTGATCCAGTGCTTTTTCCATAACCTCCATACCGCTGATTTCCGGCATGGACAGATCTGTTATCACAATATCAAATGAATGCTTCTCAATCAGCCGCAACGCCTCGGCCGGCCGCGTGCTTGTGGAAACCCGGTGCCCGGCATCCTCGAGCGTTCCGCAAATCAAAGAAGTCATTTTCGGTTCGTCATCGACAACAAGTATGTTGGCCATTATGTCTTCTCGCTCTTCTTCGGAAGCCTGACTGTTACTTTTGTACCCCTTCCGTCTCCGGATGAAATCAGCAGAGTGCCGCCCATCTCCTCAACAATTTTCTGGCTCAGATACAGGCCCAGACCAGAACCGGTCTGACGAGTCGTGTAGAACGGTTCGAATATTCGATCCAGATCTTTCCGGGGGATGCCCGGGCCGCCGTCGACAACAGAAAGATCAACCCGGTGATTGCCTACTGATACTTCTATCCCCACCCGAATCGGTCGTTCCGCCTCCCTACAGGCATCAGCGCCGTTAATCAATAAATTAAGCAGGACCTGACGCAGTGACCGACGATATCCGACTATCTCGAGATCGACCGGAATTTTATTGTGAATCCACTGAAAGTCGGTATCGAGATACTTCTCACCAAAGTGTATACGCAATCCCTCCACCAGACGCCCCACGTTGATCTTCTCCTGCTGCTCGCGCCCCACAAAACCAATCTCTCCTCCGGAGGCAAAATCGAGATAGCCGCTGACTATCTCATTGAGCCGGTCCACCTCCTCTACAATGAAACTGCTTTCAGCCGATTCGTGCTTCTTTCGGAGCCTCTCCGCCGAGGCCCGGATAATGGACAGTGGATTCTTGATCTCATGGGAAACAACAGCCACCATTCGGCCCATGTACGACTGCGTCTGGTTGAGAAATAGCTGCCGCTGAACCCGATTGAGCCGCCGCTGCACCAGTATAAATATCAGCGCCAGGATCAACCCGACGGCACCGGACATTCCAATCGAATAATACAGGTTTGTCCGAAGATCAGTTAGTGCGTCCGCATAGTCGACATCCGCCTCCACGCCTAAGACCGCAGTCACTACCCCGGAGCTGTCGAACAGCGGGGCAAAGGCCGCCTTCAGGAAAATATCGCCGGTCTGATACGATGGCGACGCTATCGGCCCCCTATCGAGGCCGAAAAAGAGACTGTCGATCTGTGGGGTATGAATCCGCGCCAGCAGATACGTACTGTCCTCAACAATAGCGGTCGTGACCAAATACTCCAGATTCTGGTCGATGATGAAGATTTCCGAATAGGCGGCCGTCGACCGTATGTCCTCCAGCAAATCCGCCGTAATAAAATACGCCTCGAAATTATCCTGCACGAGCCCCTCGACAACACCCGGATCAAGCAGGGCAGCCGTCGAGGCCGCGATCGACTCCAGCCGACGGCCCAGCTGCTGATCGAGCAGTACCTCGGTCCGCGAGTAGAACACCCACCACGAGACATTTACCAGCACAATCAGCAGGACGGCAAAAAGCCCGGCTGCGACAAGTTTGTTGGTGTCACCGTGCATAAGCAGAATATGGGGCCTGGCTCTGCCGGGGTCAATGTACAACAGCGCCATCGGCTTCACTACCGCCTGCCTACGGATTTACGATCGGACGGCCGATACACGCGGACATTCACCATCCCGCCGACTCCATTCCCCCGGCGATCAGCGAGAGATGATTCGATAAATCATCGTATCTTACTACCTGGTGAGACTGACTGTCTTCTTATGGAAACCGACAGCTTATCCAGCCTGTTGTGTAGGAAAAAGAGCGGACACCCGCTGCCTGTTCTGCGTGGCTGTACTCGCTGCTCGGTCCGGTCCATTGAGCGTTGGCAGGCCGGTCGAATGAGCTTGACAGGCGGAACAAATTCCGTATATATAGGGGCTCTTGCGAGGCATAGTCTCGCAGGGCGAGAAAATTATGACGACCCCATCGTCTAGTGGCCTAGGACGACGCCCTTTCACGGCGTAAACACGGGTTCGACTCCCGTTGGGGTCGCTTTTTATTGATACTTCTGGATCTGAGGCATTCTCCCCGGGGAGCCGGTCCGGCAGTCCGAACCCGGCGAAATCAGCATCCGTGCAGCGGTCGCTGATCACTGTGCTTCATCAGAAAGCATCTCATCCAGAGCATCAAGATTGGCCTCTGTATCGCCACGGTGCCCTTCATCCAGCCGCTGACACCCTTCGATGAGAATTGAATCTATCGTTCGGTCGATGTTCGACGAAGGCAGTTCCTCACGCCGAACCGGGTCCACACTCCAAATACCATTTTTCCAGCCAACGGCGTAATAGACCGCTTCGGGTCCTTTTATCTCGCCAACCTCGGCGTACACCAGATTGCCCTGGTCCAGGTACACAATCAGGTGTTCGCTCATAGCCGTTATGCTGATGCAGATAGTCTTCTCCGTTCGACCCATCGCCTGCAGAATATCTATCACGTTCATATCCTCCAGCGTACCATGCGTCCCGATCTGCTGGAGATCGTTGAGTCGACGGCGATACTCGTCCTCGTTGCGCGACCGAATGCGATTGATCTTCACCAGCAGCGGATCCAGATCGGCATCGATCGACAGTACATCCTCCACCCCTTCCTTCAAAAGAAACGACAGCCGCCCGACAACCTCGCCCGGCGCCAAAACGAACGTAGGAATACTGCGCACCATCACTCCAGCGTCCGTGAGATCCTTTAAAAGCTCCTCGGTTGCCTCTACACCCCCCGGCGCAAGCACAATGAGAAACTCCGGCCATTCGTTCTCATACCTGCGAACAAAGTCATCGACATCCTCCGCGCTGCTGGTGCGGAAACCGAGATTTTCCAGGCACGGCCCCAGCATGAGGTAATCCTCGCCCCGCTCGTTGTAAACTAAGGCGAGCGACTGCGTGGGGTCATTGTCTAGGGTGACTTCTCGAAGCAGCAACGACATGAAAGCATCGGTGACCCGGCTCAGATATCGATTGCGGCCATTACCGCGAAATTCCTGCTTGAGCGTCTCGTACCTCGCCAGCGTCATCGGCTCCCGTGCATCGGGACGCCCGAGGTAATCCTCGACTATCCGGAGAATGTTCCCGCCAAGGATACTCAGCGGCAGCCGGTCGGGATACAGCCCCTCCAGTGATCGGTCGCGGCTGCGCAAAATCGCCGGTATCTCCGGCGGCCAGTCCGCAGCATGCCCGGCCGTCTGACCCAGATTATTGAGTGCCTCGATAAACTCGTCGGTATCCGTCTCACCCAGATACAGCCGGGCCAGTTCATGCAGCCAGGCGGCGTTGACCACCAGCAGCCGGTCCCCTACCGAAAGCCCCAGCCGCCTGCAGATGGCGTCCACATAACTTCCCCGTCGACCGGCATCGGCCGAATTGTCGCCTTCATCATCACAGCCCAGAAGCGCTACACATAGACTGAGGTTGGTCGAAAGCAGTTGCGCCGCACCCGAAGCAGTCGGTTCCGAAAAAGCCAGTTCAGAAAGAGTCCGAATGAAACGAATCTTGCACGATGGCGCCGCTACCCGCAACCGATCCACCAGGGCATCGTGCTCCTCGTTGCGATGTCCTCGAATGATCACTGCATCAGGCAGTTCCTCATCAATCTCCCGCAACGCCTCCTGCATGCTGTCCACGATCACCACCCGGTGCCCCTCGGTCGAAAACACCGAGGCCAGCAGCTGGTTGGCTGTATTTATAGAACCAAGGATGAGCACGTTGCCATTCTCTCGAGCCGCCGATATCCGTGCATTTTCCGCACGATCTTCTTTTGCCGGCTCCGGCGCAACCGATGCGATCACGCGATAGCAATCGAGAACGCGGCACCGAAGTACCGTCGGCACCGCCCCGACCAATTCGATTTCGTCGGCGTCCACCGCAGAGGACAGCCTCTCCAGCAGAGTGACATCGGAGGGATCGACACACGCCACCGTCAGCTTGCGACTATCGTCCTCCCAGCCGACCGGCAGTACTGTCGAGGTGGTCGCCACCAGTGCCGGGATCCGCGCTAACGTTTCCGGGTCAGGCGTCAGTCCGTTGAGGACCACCGCCGGACGCCCAAAGTGTCTCTCCAGCGCCCGGCAGTACTGTACTTCCGTTAACGCCCCCAGTCGATACAGATGCTCCTCGACTCGCCCTCCCACCGTATCGCGACGATCCCTTGCCTCGGCAAGATCATCCTCCGTGATCAGCTGCAATTCCAATAGCGTCTCGGCAATAGAAGGCATAAAATTGTATATCTCCTGCGCAGCGGTCCGTGCATCAAAAGAAGGTCAAGGGCAGGCTGCACTCGACCTGGATCCGTACTATTTATTTAATTGGTCGGAAAATCGGCGAGGAAGTTCACCGCCGACAAGCGATTAATGGACAATGAAAGACAAGTATCGGGCGAGCAGACTACCCGCGCCGCTGAAACCACTGATACGCCCCCAGCCGGACCAGCGCAAACACCGGCAGCATCACAATCAAAAACCACGGGGGGTGCCCCTGTCCCATCTCCCATAAAATCATCCCGAGCCACACCAAACCGACCAGGATAAGTGTTAACCTGTTGGCCTGCAGCCAGCTTTGCCGCTGACGCTCATCCATCGACAGGAGTTCCATCTCATTCTTCATCACGAGCCTCCACCAACTCAAAAAGCTCATCCGCCCGCATCCCCAGTACCTTCGCGATCTTGAACGCCAGCACTGCCGATGGCGCGTAGCGGCCTTTCTCAATCGCGATAATCGTCTGTCGCCGGACATCGACCGCCTGCGCCAGCTGCTTCTGGGTCAGTTCCAGCCGCGCCCGGTGCTGCCGGATGTGGTTTTTGAGGCTTGTTTCCATTACACCCTAATGTACGCTACAACGTACATTTTGTCAGGTGAAACTTACACTAATCGATCCGACTTTCCCTCGGTACAGAAATGCGGCACATCGCGGTTAATCCCTGTATCTATTACCGCTTACTGTCTTTGTGAAAAATCGAACCAGCCCCTCTTGCCCGCCAAACGCTTTTCGATTATCATGCACGTCCGAACTCCGCAGCACGGAGACGGTAGACAGATAATAGAGGACTGTAACGGACATACATAGACTTTACGGAGGATACTGATGTACCACATCCCCGAAATCAAAAACGAACCGGTGTTGGATTACGCTCCCGGAACACCGGAACGCAAGAAGCTCAAGGAAACCATCAAGTGGCTTAAAGAAAATCCACTCGATATCCCGCTGATCATCGACGGCGAAGAGATCAAAACCGGCGATACATGCCCTATTACGGCGCCGCACAATCACGATCTGGCGCTCGGCCAGTATCACCGAGGGTCCGAAAAGCAGGTCAAAATGTCGGTCGAGTCGTGTGTCGAGGCGCAGAAGACATGGCAGCACATGCCCTGGGAACAACGGTCGGCTATTTTCCTTAAAGCCGCCGATCTCATTTCCACCAAATACCGCTACATCATGAACGCCGCCGCGATGTTGACCCATTCGAAGACGGCTCATCAGTCGGAAATCGACGCTGTCGTCGAACTGATCGACTTCTACCGCTTCAACTGTGAATGCGCGCAACAAATCTATGACACTTTTCAGCCCCGTAGCGCCACGGGCATCTGGGATCGCGTCGATCACCGTCCGCTGGAAGGCTTTGTTTACGCTATCACGCCGTTCAACTTCATTTCCATCAACGGCAATCTCCCGGTCGCCCCGGCTGTTGTCGGCGGTGTCTCCATCTGGAAGCCGGCCTCGCCCGCTGCCTATACGTCGCACTGGATCATGAAGATCCTCATGGAGGCGGGACTCCCGGCCGGCGTGATCAACCTCCTGTTCGCACGCGGTCGCGATGTCAGTAAGATCGTCCTGAACGATCCGCACCTCGCCGGTATCCACTTCACCGGCTCTACCCCCACTTTCCAGTCCCTCTGGAAAGGCGTTTCGGACAATCTCGGTATCTACAACACCTACCCGCGCCTGGTGGGTGAAACCGGCGGCAAAGACTTCATCGTCGCCCACCCGTCCTGTGATGTCGACGCTGTCGTGACCGCCATGACCCGGGGCGCATTTGAATACCAGGGTCAAAAATGCTCGGCCGTCAGCCGCTGCTACCTGCCGGAATCACTCTGGCCGGAGATGAAAGAGAAGCTCCTGCGCGATCTTAAGAGCATTAAGATGGGTGACCCGGAGGACTTCACCAATTTCGTCGCCGCCGTCATCGACGAATCCGCCTACAAGTCGATAGTTGAATACGTCGACTACGCCAAAGGCTCCGACGAGTGCGAGATTATCGCCGGCGGCAACTACGACGACTCCAAGGGCTGGTTCATCGAACCGACCGTGGTCGTCGCCAAGGATGCCAAGTTCAAGCTGATGCGCGAGGAAATCTTCGGCCCGGTGCTGACTATCTACGTCTACAAAGACGACGATTTCGCCAACACATTGCACCTGTGCGACGAAACCTCGCCGTATGCCCTGACCGGCGCTATTTTCGCCCGGGATCGCAAAGCCATCGCGCTGGCCGAACGGACCCTGCGTCACGCCGCCGGAAACTTCTACATCAACGACAAACCGACCGGCGCCGTTGTCGGCCAGCAGCCGTTTGGCGGCGGCCGTGCCTCCGGCACCAATGACAAAGCCGGTGCTATCCAGAACATGATGCGGTGGGTCTCGCCGAGAACGGTCAAAGAGAACTTTGTACCGCCGACTGACTACCGCTACCCGTTCATGGACGAAAAGTAACGCTTTTGCAGGTCACCCACCCCCGGTGGGTGACACCGACGCATCGATCAATACATGGCCGCCGGCACTTCCGGCGGCCTTTTTCTGTGCAATCCTTGCACACCCGTAGTAATACGGACCAATCTTGTCTCTTCAGTTAATATCCCCTGCCCATCCAGCCGATAACCGAGGCAAGAACCCAAAGTTCACTCCCGGCGATTCAACCACCCGGCTCGATCGTCAACGACGACATGCAGGGTGTCGGCCTGCGTATCGAGGGTTACCTCAACGGCGACCCAAGCCAGACGTTCCTGTTCACCACTGAGCTCGATGAAGAACAGAGCCACGTATTCGCCCAGCCGCTCGTTGTCGATGAACCCGGCTCGTACAGTGCGGATTTCCGCTTCGACCACCACCTCTGGTTCCAGGACCAAACCGGCCTGATCGATCCCAATGAGGCCCAGCTTAGCAGCTCGCGCTCGACCGTGGAAACCAATATCGTCAATAGCTTCGATGTGTACTGATTGACTCGTCTTCCGATAACGACTCAGTAACCGAAAGCCCCGCCATCCGGCGGGGCTTTTTTGCCGCACTATCGCAGGACCGCGATCAGTTTCTCCGCTTGCTTTTCCCGCCTCTTTGCGTTACCGATTGAGTACAGGAGAACCAACAAAACAGGACCTGCGATAACCAATGACCAACAACACGACCCCTGACTGGATTGACATCTCCGTCACCCTCCACAACGATCTTGTTTCCTGGCCCAACAACCAGCCGGTCAAAATCACCCGTGATAAATGTTTGGATGATTACCACTGCAACCTGTCATCGATGAGCCTCGGCACTCACAGCGGTACTCATATGGATGCCCCACTGCATTTCATCGACGGCGCCCGCGGGCTGGAGACCATACCGCCGGAAGCCACCATCGGCGAGGCCCGGGTCATTGAAATCAACAACCCCGAGGTTATCACCGCCGATGAACTGAGCAATCATGACCTCCAGCCGGGACAAAGAATTTTGTTCAAAACAAAGAACTCCGAACGTGACTGGCCCAATCAGCCGTTCATGAACGACGCCGTGTATGTCGGTACTGATGCAGGTAAGTTACTTGCAGAAAAGAGCATTCGCACCGTCGGTATCGACTACCTCTCGGTCGGCGGCTACGAAAAGAACGGTCCTGAAGTCCATCGGGTCCTGCTTGAGGCGGAAATCTGGGTGATCGAAGGACTCTTCTTAAAGGACGTTTCGCCCGGTCGGTATGAACTGGTCTGCCTGCCGCTGAAAGTTGTCGACAGCGACGGCGCCCCGGCCCGGGCACTGATTCGGCCCCTTTAACCGATGGAAGAAACCTAATTTGCCATGGAACTGACGATAGTAAGGCTTCTCGTTCTGCTCGGTATAAGTCTCGGGGTTGTCCTGATCCGGCTGTTTGTCGGGTTCGGCTTTTTCACCGGCCCGGATGTCAAGTATATCCTCAACTCCGAACGCCCGTTCGGCAAACGGTTCGGCCTTTTCGCCCTGCAGGTTATCGCCGTGTTTATCCTCCTGCTGGTGCTGATGCTCTGGTACCGCGAAACCGGCTTGTTCGGCTGACGCAGCGTCTCAACGCCGCGGAAGCATACTCTGCACCTGCGATACAAACGCTGAATCCTGCTGAAGACTCGAGTCAGCATTGACTATGTCAACGGCATCCTGAAACTGCTGCCGACGAAGATACTCCACCACCAGTTCTTTCTTGATCTGATCCGGGGCCTCCGGATGATTCCCCGCCTCCTGCAAATAGTGAAAGTACTCCTGTGCTTTTCCCTGCTCCTGATAGAAGCGAGCCAGATTGTACTGCGAGGCATATCCGGTGCTGTCAAGTCGCGCCGCCTCCAGCAGATAATCTTCTGCCTCGTTCATCTTCCCCTGCCCGTAATAGGCGTGAGCAATATTGTTCAGGTTGTTCGGCCGGTTCGGGCTCAGTGCATCGGCCAACTTAAGCGTCGCAAGAGCACTGTCGAACCGCTGCTCCTGTAGATATATCATCCCGAGAAACGCATACGCATCCGGATAGGTCGGATTGATCCTCAGGATCGAATCAAGAAGCGCCTTTGCAGCCGGAACATCCTGCTCCTCATAAAACATCTCATTAGCCTTAGCAATAAGCTCCTCCTCCGGGAAATTGCCTTTCCACTCAGCGTATGCCGCCTCCGCCGTCGTGCTGTCCCCGGCCCGTTCATAATAGTTTGTCAGCAGGATCCAGGCGTTACGGTTTTTGACCTTGTCCAGATACAGGTAATCGCGGAACCGTGCGATGGCAATTTCCGGATCGTGGGTCGAATACACCCGTGCAAAGAGCACGGTGAATCCGAGGAACACACACAGCATAACCGCCGTCACAACTCCCTTGCCCCTGCCGAGACGAGACAGCACCGCGCGATACAGCAGAACTGCCAGGGGTATTCCCGCAAAGGCAAACAAATCCCAATCCCTCGGCATGCCAAGTTTCGGATCAAAAATAAAGGCCGCGCCCAAGGCTCCAGCCGCAGCCAGCCCCAGCCATCGGTATTCCGGCTCAGCCAGCAACCGCCACAGTCGATGTCGTACGATTACGCCCGCCAGGACCAAAATGCCGGGCAAAAGAATGAAAAGCAGATTCAGGTAGTCAATCAGATGCGAACCCGAAAACAGCGTGTAGCCTTCCTGCGTCAGCGGGCCTTCAACAAGCGGCACCAGTGAAATCTGAAAAAAGAGGTCGCGCGACCAAACACGCACAAAAGCTACTATCACAAGAATTCCAGTGGCCAGGATCCCCGTCGCCTGTATCCAGGTCGGCACATTGCGAACCCACTGGTGGAGTGCACTACGACGATATATGATATACAGGGTCGCCGGAATGAAGGTCACACCAAAAATATGAAACAACACTGTAACCGCCTGCAGCAGAACCATCAGCCAGTGATTCACTCGTCCCTGCCAGACCAGCAATCCGACTAAACAATAGATGAGCACCGACAGGCCAAAGATCGAGTAGTTCTCCACATAGCCGAAATACAGGAGCATATAGCCCGACGATACCAACCCCACGAACAGCAAAAACGCCCTCCCTCGATCCTCATAAAGTTTCCGTGAAAGCCACGCCGCAACCGCCACAAAGAGTACCCCCGCCGTATATGAAATAATCCGATAGACCAGCACCCCGTCCTGCTGCGTCTCTCCATCGATCGCCTCCCACAGCCACAGATGAGCCATCGACTCGCCCAACTGCCGCATTTTTTCGATGAGCGGATTGCCTTCTTCGAGCAGAGCCAGCAGGGTGTACCCGTCGCCGAGGTAGAATGTCTGGGGGCGGAAGAGATAGGCTGTCGCAAAGAGAACGACACCGATTGCTGCAAAAGTCCGGATCGATCTGTCTAAATGAGTTGTCCACCGGTAAACTGCATATGCTGCAATGGTCACCAGACCCGCGGTACCCACCGAAACCAGTATTCCCGAGCTCCCCATTCGCGCCCAGACGCCGAAGCCCCAAAAACGACATTCCGGAAAGAATGATGACAGGGCGATGAATAGGCACGTGCCCGCAAATGCAAACAGCCAGCCCAAAGGCTTCACGTATGCTCCAGTATTCTGATTCAGATTCTTAGCTCAAGCGCGATAGCGCGATAGCGCGATAGAAACAATATACAGATTGTCAGCAATTAAGCAACCGATCCCACCCCCAACTCCCTTCTGAAGTTCTCACCCTCCCGAGCCGATATACAGACTATGGAGCAGTCTGTCCCGAAACAAATCCTCCACTATGTCCCGGCCGAAAAAATCGGCGACGGGCTCACCGGCGACGTCTACAAAACCTGGGATACCGTCCTCGAACGGTTCGTTGCGCTGAAAATCCTCAACCCCGACCTGATGCAGCACACCGCCTACCGCGCCCAGGTGCTCGGCACCCTGCGCGCCCTGGCCGACACTGACCACCCCCACATCTGCTCCCTCTACGGCGTGCACAAAGCCGATGACCTCTATATCGTGGCGATGGAACTGATAGAGGGTCGAACCCTGCGAGAAATTCTGCTCGAGGGCCCCTTTAGCAAAGAGAAGCTGCTGGATTTGGCTGTGAAAATAGCCGGCGCCCTGAACCACGCCCACTCCCGCCACATCCTTCACGGCAACCTCACCCCGGCCAATATCATGATCCGCGAGGATGGCTCGGTCCGGGTGCTCGATTTCGGCTTCTCCACCCTCCCGATTGAACGCGACCAGCACGATTTCACCGTCTCGGCCGAAATCATGCGCTACCGCGCGCCCGAACAGATCACCGGCGAGGAAATTACTCCGCTGGCTGACCTGTTCTCCTTAGGCGCTGTCCTGTATGAGGTTATCTCCGGCTCGCCGGCGTTCCCCGGCACCGACTGCCGATGGATCGAGGACGCTATCCTCGAAAAAGACCCCGATATCGAATCCCTCGTCCCGGACACAAAGACACCCGGTGAAATTATCCTGCTGCTGGAAAAACTGCTGGCCAAAAAGCCCGAAGACCGTTTTCGCCACGCCGCCGAACTGCAAATTTCCACTACCGAGATCATCAGTTTCGAGAAATCCCGGCCCGTGAAGGAATTCTTCGATGTCAAACCGTCCACGCCGCGCCAGTATCTCATGCTTTCGCTTCTGGCCGCCCTGTTGATCATTTTCTGGCTGGTTATCACCACCGTCCCCCGGTGAAGGCTGTAATCGACTACACAACAACGCTTTAACTTTCGATCCACGCCCCCGAACCAAAATCACTTCCCACCCGTACAACTGAAAAAGGTCTTTGAACCCGACTCATTTTCGCCTATCTTAAGGGGTTTGCGTGTGGACTTTTCACACCGGAGGTCAACTGATGTCGAAATATAAGATTGTACATAACTCGGAAGTCATAGATGTAAACGCCCGTCAGAACGTGATCCCGCTGCGCGATGTAGTCGTTTTCCCGCACATGATCTACCCCCTTTTAGTCGGCCGGGAAATGACCGTCAAAGCACTCCGCGAGGCCATGGACGGCAACCGTCAGGTCGTACTCCTCGCCCAGAAACTGGCCGGCGTCGATACCCCAGTCCCGGGAGACCTCTACGAAGTCGGGTTGATCGCCCGCATTCTCCAGGTCATGAAAATGCCCAACGGGACATTCAAAGTCCTCGTCGAAGGGCTCGTCCGGGCCGAGGTCACCCAGTTCATCCCGAACGACGACTTCCTGCAGGCGCGGGTTGATGTCCGCCCGCCGGTCGACTCGGTCCAGGACACCGAAATCGAAGCCCTCTCGCGCACCGTCTCCGAGCTGTTCGCCGAGTATGTGCACCTCAACCGCCGCGTACCGGACGAAGTCCTCGTTTCACTCGCCTCCATAGAGCAGTACGAACAACAGGCCGATACGATCGCCGCCCACATCCTGACCCGCAAAGAGACCAAACAGGAAGTGCTCGAAACGCGCGATATCAAACACCGCTTTATGATCCTTGCCCGCATCCTCCGCGAGGAGCTGGAAATTCTCAAGGTCGAGCAGAAAATCGACGGCGACGTGCGCGAATCGATGTCTCGCTCTCAGCGGGAGTTCTATCTCCAGCAGCAACTCAAAGCCATCAAAGAGGAGCTTGGGCAATTCGATGAACCCGGCGCCGAGGTCGACGATCTCTACAATCAGCTGGAAAGCCGTGACTACCCCGATGAAGTTGCCGACAAGGCCGAGGAAGAGATCCGTAAACTCTCCAAGATGCACCCGTATTCCGCCGAAGCCGGCGTCGTGCGCAACTATATCGAATGGCTGCTGGCTTTACCGTGGGACGACACCACCGATGACCGCACCGATTTCAAACAGGTAAAATCTATCCTCGACGGTGACCACTACGGCCTGGACAAACCCAAACAGCGCATCCTCGAACACCTCGCCGTGATTCGCCTCGCCGGCAAAGTTCGTGGCCCCATCCTTTGCCTGGTCGGCCCGCCCGGTGTCGGAAAAACCTCGGTCGGACGCTCTATCGCTCGCGCCCTTGACCGGAAATTCGTGCGCATGTCGCTCGGCGGCGTGCACGATGAATCCGAAATCCGCGGCCACCGCCGGACCTACATCGGCGCTATGCCCGGACGTATCATCCAGGGCCTTCGTCGAGCCGAATCCTCCAACCCGGTCTTTTTGCTGGATGAGGTCGACAAAATCGGCGCCGACTTCCGAGGCGATCCGGCCGCTGCCCTGCTTGAGGTCCTCGACCCGGAGCAGAACAACACTTTTTCGGACAACTACCTCGAGGTCGAGTGCGACCTGTCAAATATCCTGTTTTTAACAACGGCCAACAACATCAGCACCATCCCGCCCGCCCTGCGGGATCGCATGGAGATCATCCGCCTCCCCGGCTACCTTGATTTCGAAAAGGCTGCTATCGCCCGAGAATTTCTCCTGCCCAAGCTGGTTGAACAGATTGGCCTGAAAAAAGTCGTGGTGGATTTCAAGGACGAAGCGATGTTCGAAATCATCCGCTCGTACACTCGCGAAGCCGGCGTCCGCGAACTCGAACGCCAGATAGCATCACTGCTTCGGAAAGCAGCCGTCGAAGTCGCCGAGGGCAAAAGGATGCGCAAGCTGACCATCACCCGCAACAAGATCCACAAGCTCCTTGGCGCCCCGAAATATATCGGTACCAATATCAAAGACGAACCGACTGTCGGCTATTCGGTCGGCCTGGCCTGGACCGAAAACGGCGGCGAGGTTCTGCCGGTCGAAGTTGTCCCCATGGCCGGTAAGGCCAAACTGACCATGACCGGCTCGCTCGGCGACGTCATGCGCGAGTCGGCCACGACCGCCCTGTCCTATATCCGGAACCACGCCGCCATGTTCAACCTCAAGGAAGACTTCTTCGAAAACGCCGACCTCCACGTGCACCTGCCCGAAGGCGCGGTACCCAAAGACGGTCCCTCGGCCGGTATAACCCTCCTCATGGCGATTTTGTCATCGCTGACCGAAGTCCCGGTTCGAACCGATATCGCCATGACCGGCGAGGTCACTCTCACCGGCGACGTTCTCCCGGTCGGCGGCCTGAATGAAAAGCTGCTTGCCGCCAAGCGGCTCCGCATCATGGAAGTCGTCGTGCCCGATAAGAACCGCAAAGACGTCAAAGAACTTCCGCCCGATCTCCGCAAGGGCCTGAAGATACATTACGCGAAAACCATTCGCGACGTCATTCGCCTGACAATGACCGAAAGCCCTGTAACACGAGCGCGGACCCGAAAAAGCTATCGCATCAACCGCGAGGCGCCGCGCTAACAACGAGAACCCTCCGACTGGGAGAGGACGAGTGACCGGCCCGACCAAAATAACTTCCTGCAAATTCATAGGGTCATTCTATAACCTCGACCAGGTGCCGTCCGATTCCCGGCCTCATATCGCGTTTGCCGGACGGTCCAATGTTGGCAAATCATCTCTGTTGAACAAACTGGTCGGCATCAAAAAGATGGCCAAGGTGTCATCCTCCCCCGGCAAGACCCGCGCCCTGAATTTCTTCAGTATCAATGATCGCTACTACTTTGTCGATCTGCCCGGCTACGGCTACGCCAAAGTATCCAAGCAGCTCCGGACCCAGTGGGGCGAGATGATCGAAGAATACCTCAGCGAATCCGAAAAACTTATCGGACTCGTCCTCCTGCTGGACTGCCGACGCGATCCCACCGAGGAAGACTTCCAACTCCTCGAATGGCTTGCCGCACGAAAGATCCCGACCCTGATTGCCGTAACAAAAACCGACAAACTCACACGAGACAAAACCAACCGCAAAGTCGCCCAGGTCGAAAAGGCCCTTGGCGCCCCGGCAATCGCGTTCTCCGCCGTGACCGGAACCGGTCGCAGCGACCTTCTCGGAGCCGTAAATTCTCTGGTAAACGACCATAAGGAACAGACAAAGGCATAGGACATGGCTAAAAACCGTATCGTAGTAGGCTGTCAATGGGGCGACGAGGGCAAAGGCAAAATTGTCGATCTCCTCGCCGCCGACGCCGACGTTATCGCCCGTTTCCAGGGCGGCGCAAACGCCGGACACACTATCGTCGTTGACGACCGCAAATACGTTCTTCACCTGATCCCCTCGGGAATTATCCACCCCGGCAAAGAATGCTTTATCGGCAACGGCGTCGTGCTCGATCCATTCGGTTTCAAAGAAGAACTCGATTTCCTCACCTCCCAGAACATCAGCTACAGCGGCCGCCTATGGATCTCACCCGCCGCCAACCTCGTCCTGCCGTACCACAAACTGATCGACGCTATCCAGGAAAACGCCCGGGGAACCGCCCCCATCGGCACCACCATGCGCGGCATCGGCCCGGCCTACATTGACAAAGTCGCCCGTAACGGCATTCGCGTAATTGACCTGTTCAACCCCGAACGCCTCAAAAAGCGCCTCGACTACCAGATGAAAATTAAACGCGAATTCCTCGAAGGTTCCGACGACGAACGCGCCGATCTCAAACGCACCTTCGATGAACTCATCGAACTCGCCGTCATCCTCCGCCCGCTCGTCACCGATGTCTCCCTCGCCTTGCAACGCGCCAAACAGGCCGGCAAGTCAATTCTGTACGAAGGCGCGCAGGGAACCATGCTCGATGTCGACCTCGGCACCTATCCATTTGCCACCTCCTCGAACACCACCGTCGGCGGCGCCCTGACCGGACTCGGCATCGGCCCGCATATGATCGACGAGGTCACCGGCGTCATCAAAGCTTACACCACCCGCGTCGGAGCCGGGCCGTTCCCAACCGAGTTGATCGACGATACCTGCGATGAACTCCGCCGACGCGGCGACGAATTCGGCGCTACTACCGGCCGACCCCGCCGCTGCGGCTGGCTCGACCTGGTCCAGCTCCGCCACGCCGTCCGCATCAACGGCGTCCAGTCCATAGCTGTGACGAAACTCGACGTGCTCGACGAAATGGAAGAAATCAAAGTGTGCACCGGCTACCAGCTCAATGGCGACACGCTCGACGAAGTCCCACTGGACCTTTCGCTGCTCCAGCACGTCAGACCGATCTACAAGTCCCTCCCCGGCTGGCAGGCGCCGTCAACCGGCATCACGACCTTTGAGGAACTGCCGGAAAACGCCAGGACCTATCTCAATTTCGTCGCGGATTCGCTGAACGTCAGTATCGCTATCGTCTCCACCGGTGCCCGACGCGACGAAACCATTGCCGTAGGGTAAGCGGGCCATGAAAACACTGACCTCATGTGCCCTGCTGATCGCCCTGATCGGATCCGTCGCCCTCTCCTGCGGCGGTCCCTCCGAGGGCGCCGTGCGATGGTACGACACCGACACCGGCCTTCGCTACGCCGACACCGCCCCCGGATTCGGCCGCCAGGCCCAGTCCGGCGATATCGTCCAGGTCCACTACACCGGCTGGCTGATAGTCAACGGCGCCCGCGGACAATTATTCGACTCGTCGGTAGGCTCAGAACCGCTCCAGTTCAAACTCGGCGCCGGACAGGTTATCCGCGGCTGGGAGGAAGGTGTTCGCGGCATGCAGGAAGGCGGCACCCGTCGACTGATTATCCCACCCGATCTTGCGTATGGCGATCGCGGTTTCAGCTCCGTCATCCCGCCCGGCTCGACCCTGGAATTCGAGGTGGAACTGCTCAAAATCGTCAGCCGCTGAGTGCAAATCGGTATTCATCGGACATCTATTTCTTCATTGTCAGTCCTGCAATACCGGTCAAGATTTGTTTATTTGTAATATCGAGATAATCTGATCTCGTCCGCTTTGTGCGGGGAACTACCGCAGCAGAATACCGTTTGCTATTGTGATCGATGGCCCGCACTGCCCGACAAAAAGCCGTTGACATGCGACCATCAGACCGTATTATACTGCTCGTGGCCGGATTCCGTATCCGGCTATCCCATGTAGATGGGGGTGTAGCTCAGTGGTAGAGCACCTGCCTTTTAAGCAGGGTGTCGAAGGTTCGATCCCTTCCACCCTCATTTTTTTGCCGGGAACAGGATCAGGAAACCCCGCCCGAAGCCTCCCTTCCTCCACAATTTCGATTGTACTTTCACCTTTGCCTTGACATTCTCGCGTGATCAGGGCTATACTGAATTATTAACGGAGTAAATTGACCTACATTATCCCTTTATTTTACTCCGATGAGTAACGGCCCCGGTCATGCCGACTGTCTCCCCGTTCTCAAGTTCCGCAGGTCTGCATTGCAGAAAAACTACCTACAAAGTCGTCTCATCGGGTGGCATGTTCCCTCAGGTAACCTCTCCGACTCGAAAGACTTGTGACACTACTGGAGGCTATATAATCAGTACCACGCCCAACGCACGCAGAGAATAAATCTCAAACTTAAACCCACGAGGTATCACTATGCGCCTTTTCCTCACGACTCTTTTCGCTTTCACCCTTGGCCTGGCTGTCAATTCCCAGGCCGCCTCGCCCCGTTCGATGAATTTCCAGGGTAAACTGACCGATGCCGCCGGCGATCCGGTGCCCGACGGCAACCACCTTATTGACCTGACAATCTTTAATTCCGAAGTTGGCGGCGCCACAATCTGGAGTGAAGCCGGCGTGAATGTCACAACTACCGGCGGCATATTCTCGACTCAGATTGGCTCCGATGCAAATCCAATCGATCAGCAGGATTTTGCGCTCAACGACTCCCTCTGGTTGGAAATACAGATTGGCGCTGAAATCCTTAGTCCCCGCACCTATCTGGAGGCCTCGCCTTTCGCCCTCGGTGCCGGTTCTATACAGGGCTGGTCCGAGATCTGGGGTCATCAAACTGTCAAAGTCGATCCCGGCAATCCGACGATCGAAACGTTTGGAAATGACGGCCTCCTGCAGATAGCCATGTACGGCAACGCATGGGGAGAAGTCCGCCTTTTTGATGAGAATCCCGCTAACAACTTTGGCGCTCATCTGACCGCCAACGGCGGCAATGGCGCCGGGCAGTTGTCACTATATGGTGACGCCGCTGAACTCGATATTCGCCTTAGTGCGGACCAGACCGGTGACAACGCCGCAATCATGCCCCCCAGCAGCGTTCATTCGGATGAAATGTTGAACGAACCGGGGTTTGCCTTTAACTCGGAGCGTCCGTTTCTAGTGTTCGATGAAGACGGAAGCATGATACCAGAGGATATTATTACCATCGAAATAACCACTCCTGCGACCGGCTATATTCTCGTGGAGGCCGTTTGCCACGTACAGTTGTCCGGCACCACCGGTGAAAACTTTATCTACATTCAAATTGACACAACTTCGGGAGGCGCTATCGGAGAAGCTGGCGAGTTTATCTGGATGGGCGATATCGCCTATTCTTCCACCAGCCAAGTCTATCGATCTGCAAATTTGAAAAAGGCCTACAATGTCCCCGCCGGGACTTACACTTTCCGAATGGAGGGCGACGCTTGGAACGCAAACGACCCTGCTGCCAATCATAATCTCTACCAGGTTCAAATTCAGGCCACCTACTACCCGACTTCATACGGAACTGCCAGGAGCCTCGTGACTTCTGCGTCCGGATTCGACAGCGCCACGCCGATCACCTGCACCGACCCGCAGACCGGCACTTCCCGCACCGCGTACGAAGTTGACCTACGCGAACTCGAAGTGAAAGCGAAAGAGGCCCGCATCGCTGCCCTCGAAGCAGAACTCGAACTGCAACGCGCCCGCGAGGCAGCCACAAGCAACGAAAATGCGCAGCCAACCGACGCCGCAGCCAACCACCGCTAAACTGCAGCAAAGGAAAATGATTCTATGACTACACAGAAATCAATCCCGAGGCTGCTCACGGCGCTGGCTGTCGGACTGCTCCTGGCTGGGACCACATCGTTCGCTGCCGGCGAGAAGATCGACTCGAAAGTAGTCGGCGGCGCCGGAAGTCAATCAGGCTCGGCCGGCTACAGCCTGACCGCCACTGTCGGCCAGACCGCTGCCGCCACCGCATCGTCAGCCTCCTACCGGCTCCCCCAGGGTTTCTGGCAAAGTACCGGCTGTTGCACCACCCGCGGTGACTTCAACTCCGATAGC
This sequence comes from uncultured Ignavibacteriales bacterium, assembly GCA_964612145.1. Lineage (GTDB taxonomy): Bacteria > Zixibacteria > MSB-5A5 > GN15 > FEB-12 > JAGNLV01. Next base: position 22,852 of record CAZTBP010000015.1, read on the forward strand.
GGTGTCAACGTGGCCGACCTGACCGCTCTGGTCGATTTCCTCTTCCGTGGCGGCCCCCCGGCCGATTGTGAGGCCCACAGCGATGTCAACGCCGACGGCGGCGCCAATGTCGCGGACCTGACCTACCTGGTCGATTTCCTCTTCCGCGGCGGCCCGCCTCCACCGTCCTGCTGAGTATTGCCCATAGAGAACAAAAAGACCGGCCGCATACAACGACCGGTCTTTTTCTCGTCTGCTGCCGACTGTCGCTGCACGCCGGACACAAAAAAAGCCCGATCTCACAAAGAAACCGGGCATCTATGTACGAGTTGGGAACTCTCTAATCGCGAATGTTCACTCTCTCTCAGCTCTCATTAGATTGTACTGCCCGGAATCACCAAAGGTTTCAAATGCTTCGTTAGTTTTCTGTTTAATTCGCCCGACAAATCCCGGATGCTTACCCCTTGCCAAAATCGCCCTTTGACTGTTTATTGTACGCCTGAACCGCTAACCGAGACTGTCCACTTTCTAGAGCGAGACGTTCATGGATTACAAAGTTCGCACCAAAATCAGGCAGATTGTAGTCGACGAAAAAGTCCCGGTCGACACCGTTGTCACTATCCTCGGACTGGTCCGCACCGCCCGCCATAGTAAAGGCGTGTCCTTTATCGAGGTCAACGACGGGTCCTGCCGCGAAAATCTCCAGGGGGTCGTCTCCGAACAGGACAAATTCCCGGAACTGGAAAAAATTGCTTCGGGTGCCTCGGTGCGGATGCGCGGAAAACTGATCGAATCACCAGCCAAAGGCCAGAAGTTCGAGCTGGCTATCGAGGAACTCGACCTGATCGGCGAGGCTGATTCATCCTACCCGCTCCAAAAAAAACGCCACAGCTTCGAGTTCCTGCGCGAAATTGCCCACCTGCGACCGCGCGGCAACACCTTCGGCGCTGTCAACCGGATTCGTTCCCGCCTCGCCTACGCCGTCCACAAGTACTACCAGGACCGCGGGTTCTACTACATCCATACGCCGATTATCACCGGCTCGGACTGCGAAGGCGCCGGCGAACTCTTCCGCGTAACCACCCTCCCGGTCGACAACCCGCCAAAAGCCGACGGCAAGATCGACTGGTCCGAGGACTTCTTTGCCCGTGAAACCTACCTGACCGTCTCCGGCCAGCTCGAGGGCGAACTCCTGGCCACCGCCCTCGGCGACATCTATACCTTCGGCCCGACCTTCCGCGCCGAAAACTCCAACACCGCCCGCCACGCCTCCGAATTCTGGATGATCGAGCCTGAAATGGCCTGGGCCGAACTCGAGGACGACATGGACCTGGCCGAGGACTTCCTCAAATACCTCTTCAAATTCGCCCTCGAGGACTGCCCCGGTGATATGCAGTTCTTCAACCAGTTTATCGACAAGGACAAAAAACTGATAGAAACGCTCGAAGGCGTGGTCAACAGCGAATTCGAACGCGTCACCTACACCAAAGCGGTCGAGCTGCTGGAAAAATCCGGCAAGAGTTTCGAATTCCCGGTCGAGTGGGGCGTTGACCTCCAGACCGAACACGAGCGGTACCTGACCGAACACATTTTCAAAAAACCGGTCATTGTCTATGACTACCCCCTGAAAATCAAAGCCTTTTACATGCGTGTCAACGACGACTGGAAAACCGTCCGCGCTATGGATGTTCTGGTACCGCGAGTGGGCGAAATAATCGGCGGCTCCCAGCGTGAGGAACGACTCGACGTCCTCAAAAAACACATGGAAATTAAGGGCCTCACCGAGTGGGAAAATTACTCCTGGTATTTTGACATCCGCAAGTACGGTACCATGCCCCACGCCGGCTTCGGTCTCGGGTTCGAACGGGCCATCATGTACATCACCGGGATGCAGAATATCCGCGACGTCCTCCCCTTCCCGCGAGTCCCCCGCTGGGCCAAGTTCTGAGTCGCCTGCGCACCGACTGCGTTACATATACTTTTTCACCGAGGATTCTGTATGGCTATCAATCAAATGTATGAACGCCGCTACTTCCGATTCCTGGATCTATGGGACATCGGCGACTGGAAAATGAAAGCGTACGGCATCACCACGAAAAAGAGTAATCCAAACGTCAACCTGATCGCCGCCGCCCGCAAGACCGCCGACGACCTCCTTTCGGATGTAGCTGTCGACGACCACACCTACGGCATCGGTTATATCGGAATTCACGACGGCGCCACCTCGAACTTCGTCTTTATCGACTGGTGGGCCGATGACAACGAACTGCACCATCATGTCTATACCTCGCCCAACGACAATCCCGAGGATCTCAAACCAGCCGACATTGAAACAGCCAAGGCCTGCGTCTGGGATTTACACTTGATGTACTTTGAGCGAAATGCCTGGGTCAAACACGTTCTGTCCGGCCAGGGTGCCGGCGGCTTTGAACCCTACCTGTACGACCGATTGATAGAGGAAGCGTAGGAACAAAAATGAGAATCTTTTTGCTGTCATCACTCGGCGGTGAAGAAACCGCCAACTACGAAAGCCGCGGCCTGATAATCGGGCGACTGCTCTCTATGGAGCACCTCTCCCAGACCGCCGTAATCCAGCTGGAACCGGGCGGTCGTATCGGCGAGCACGAGGCCGCCACCAACCAGCTTTTTGTTGTCGTTGAAGGTGTCGGCTGGGCAGCCGGTCCCGATGGCTCCCGCCAGCCGCTCAAACCCGGCTTCGCCGCTTTCTGGCAGGAAAGTGAACTGCACGAGGTCGGCAGCAAGGACGGCCTGACAGCGCTGATGATCGAATCCGACGGCCTCGCGCTGGAGTCCCTGCCGTAAGCGACCCAGAGTAAGCTACAACCCCCGCATCTTCGCAAGCTTGGCCAGAAATTCCCGCGCCTCACGCTTGGACAACCCCTGCTCGCTCAGCTCCTCAACTGTCGGAGCAAACGACGCCAACGACTTCCGCAAAATCTTCAGTTCCGGCCCGGAAAAACAGGCCGCATCGAACCGATAATCCTCAAACGCCTCCCACGCCATCGGACACACCGTCTTCACCATCTCACTCATCACCACCGCATAATCCCGTATCTCCTTCTGCGCATGCGGATCCATCCGCAGCGCCAGGAAATGAAACAGGTTGTGCAGATCGATCTTCCAGTACCACTCGGTATAAAGCGACAATGGCAGCCCGATCCTCGCCAGCTCCCGCGCCAGTCCCTCCTCTACTAAGTCCGAATACTGCTGATACCCCGTTTGGTTTGCCTTTTGGAGAAACTGCACGAACTTCTCCTTCAGCTCCTCCGGCACCTCTTCCTCGTCACGGCCCTGCTTGTTTACCGTCGATTGAAACCTGATCTCTTCTTTCGGCGGAATATAAAATTCCTCTTTCATCACCGAGTACCGCCCCGAATACTCATTCACATTGGCCGTGCGATGACGAATCCACTGCCGCGCCACAAAAATGGGCAGCTTGACATGAAACTTGAACTCCACCATCTCAAACGGCGTCGTGTGCCGATGCCGCATGAGATACCGAATCAGCCCCCTATCCTGCGAAACCTTTTTTGTCCCCTTGCCGTACGAGACCCGCGCCGCCTGCACGATCGAATCGTCGCCCCCCATATAGTCGACCATCCGCACAAAACCGTGGTCGAGAATCTTGAATTCCTTGTCCAGCAGCTTGTCGGCCGCTTCATTTTCAACATGAGCCATGAATAATCTCCGGATTTTGCTCGCCAATATAGGCCCGATAGAGGACCGGTGCAATCGATTTCCAGCACCCCGGCATCACAAGAATGTGATTGACCGATTTGTCCCCGTTTCTTAACTTGAACACAGGCAGACACCGGCGGAAAAGCACATCGAGAAGTAGTTAAAACGAGTGATTATGCACCCAGCACGGGAGAAGCTATGCACACGGTACAACGGCCGCCCTGGAGCCGCACCCACCTCAAATGGTACAAGTTCGAGGAAATCGGCCCCAACAAATGGATCCTCAACCTCCTGCCCCCCTTCTACGCCTCTGTCTTCGAACAGGTCGAACCCGACCTGATGTCCAAATCACAAACCGGCTGGCAGGAGTCACACACCGGGCGCACCGCCTGGGCTATTTTCAATGGCCTGTCAAACGACGACATTACCCGGGTCGAGAAATTCACCACCGAGTACGAGCGATTTGTCCTGCTCGGACTCAACCGCAACACCGAACAGCATTTTGCCGATGAACTCGATGTCTGCCTGGCCCTCGATTACAATTTCGAGGGCGGCCATTACGGCGACTACACTGAAATCGGTCAACTTGTCTACCACGCCAAATACCGCAAATCCATCGCTGCTGCCGAAGAACTCGGCCGCCGAATGGCCGAAGCGGTCACGCGACTCCCGTTGGCTGATTTCGATGGCCCCCTGTGTCTGAGCTACGTTCCCGCCTCAAGGCGCAAACGTTACGATCTCCCCCGGATTATAACCGGGCTGATGATCGACGACAAATCCTGCCGGCCTCGACTCCGCGACCATAATCCGCTGGTCGAACCCGACCTCCGGACCAGCAAACCGGATTTCAAGCGCCTGACTGTCGGTGAGAAGATCCGGCTCTGGGAAAAAATTCTCGCCCGAGGCGTGGTCCTCTCGGGACCCGTGGCCGGCGCCGGCGTGATAGTTATCGACGATCTCTATCAGTCCGGCGCCACCATGTGGTCCTGCGCCCGTTTTCTCAAATCCTGCGGGGCCTCGCATGTCTATGGCCTCGTGTGTGAAAAATCATGCAGCGACAGGGATAACCGATGACACGTGAAATCGCCCTCCTGAAACTTCTCATGGCGCCCGGTAGCGGCGCCCGCACTATCTCCCGTCTCCTCCAGCGACTCCGCCGTGAAAATCTCCCGGTCGAGGAACTACTCAGCACCGCATCACCAGAAGAATTGACTGGCCGCTACAACCTCCCCGAGACCGCCGTCGCCGCACTGCACAAAGATTTTTCCGATGCTTACAGCCTGCTCGATAAACTCCGCGAACACGGCATCCAACTGATTGACATCCAATCCGATCTCTACCCTGACCGCCTGCTGGATCGTTTGAGACAAACCGCTCCCCCGGTCCTGTTTGTCCGCGGCAACTCCGAACTTCTCCACAAACCTACTGTCGCCTTCGCCGGCGCCCGGGAATGCTCCCTGCCCGCGTACGAAAGCACGTCCGAGGCCGCCAGTCACCTTGCCAACCAGGGTGCGACTATCGTCAGCGGCTACGCTTCCGGCATTGACAGCGCCGCTCATACCGGTGCCCTTTCATCCGGCGGCGCAACGGTAGCCGTTCTTGCCAGTGGTATGTTTCACTTTTCTCCCCGGTCGGATCTGGCCACCTGGTGTGACGACCACAACACGCTGTTTCTCTCGGAGTTTTTTCCAACGTTCCCCTGGAAAGCCCACAACGCCATGACCCGCAATCGAACGATTGCCGCTCTCTCCCAGGCCCTTATCATCGTCGAAGCCGGCTCCACCGGCGGAAGCCTCGCCGCCGGACGGTCCGCACTGGAAATCGGCTGCCCGCTCTTTGTCGTCGACTGGCCCGACCCCGCCCCCTCCACTGCCGGCAACGCGCTTCTCCTGGGCCGGGGCGCCCAGCCCATTGCCGTCGATACCGCCGGTCGCCTGTCCGTGCCGGATATCAAGCAAATCACTGCTCTCGATTACCGGTCGCAGTCGCAATCATCATTATTCGAGTAAAAAAGCCCCGATCATAACCGACCGGGGCTTAATAAGCGTTGTTGTCTCGAAATACTATTGAACAAAAGGACTGGGAAGCTGCTCGCGAGGCGTCTCCGAATACGTGATTATCAGCGAGTCATTCAGGTACTCGTCATAACTGCTGATAAGCCCGGTACCCTCCGTGTAGTTCGGACCAAAAAGCTGCTCACTCATATGAAGCGTATCGTGAGCGGAACTGTCGGCCGGAATCCACTGACGATACTTCAGCGCAAACTCGGTATCCTTATTGCCGCCGCCGATGATCGTTCCCAGTAACGTTCCTTCGGGAATCTCCGTGGAAAACCAGCTCATTCGATATTCAAAGTCATTGTTCGCATTCGAGGATATGTCATAAATCCAGCTTGCCGTATCCACGCCGTGCTTGACGGTGGCACCCTTGATAAAGAATGTCGAATCCACAGGGAAGAAATTCGCAAAATAAAAATTCGACTCGACACCACCGGAGGAATCCATCGACGGCATCGTAGTCCAGGCGAGGATTATCTCCACGCTGTCGCTCTGGGCAAAGCCAAGGTGCATTTCCCAGCCTTCCGGCGTATCCGGATAAATCACTGAGACATACTGGTCCAGTTCAACCGAATTACCGAAAACCGGCTGAAGCACTGCCGGGAAAGCCACCGGCGAACTTAGATCGGTCACTGTCATCCACGAACTGTCCGCCAGATATTCCCCGGTGGAATCATCAACCCGAAGCAGATCCTCCAGACTCATAACGTAGTTGTCGAAAGTGCCGACGTTGCTATAAAGTGACATTGGCTCTGTCTCGCTGAACACCTTGCCCAGCAGCGGATAGTCTCCGCTGTCCCACAAGCTGTCAATAGCGGTCGGAGCCGAAGCCGGGGCCGAGTAGACCGGCGGCGCAACATCCTGTACCAGGCTCAAATAATCAGCAAAGGCCACATCCGAGACACTCCCGGTGCCGCCCGAGGTCGGCGAGTCACTGTCTGAGCAGCCGACTGTCAAAATGAGGCCGGCGACGATACACAAGGTGAGCAAGTACTTAAGCAGAGTCATGGGATTACACCCTCCTTTTGAAGTTTAACGGATCGCCCGCATGCCAATATCGTCGGCGTTAAAGGCAACTTTCTCCACATTCCCCGCAAACGAAAGTACCCTGCTTTGCCCACGCTGTTCCAGATTTGCACACCGTCAAATACTGTCTGTGACCAATTTTCCTGCGTGCTCCGTTGCCTTTGCCCGCCATTGGCATTATCTTGCGGGCCATATTGAACAAGAACCTGCCGGCCGCTTTCATGCGGCGGCCCACCAAGGAGGCCATAATGTCCGCACAAGCCGTCTATGACGAGCTCAAATCAAAAATGAAAGAAATGTCGCTGATTGCGTCATCTGCCAGCATCCTCCACTGGGATCAGCAGACCTATATGCCACCCAAGGGCGCCCAGTTCCGGGCCGACCAGCTCGGCGCCATTTCAAGCCTGACCCACGAGATGTTCACCGATCCCAAAGTCGGTGACATGATCAAGGAAGTCGCCGACTCCGATCTCGCCAAAGGCGACACCCCCGAGGCCGCCAATATCCGTGAATTGAAACACGACTACGACAAGGCGACCAAACTTCCTACCGAGCTCGTCAAGAAACTAACCGAGACGACTGCCATGGCGCACCAGGAATGGGCCGAGGCGCGCAAGAAATCCGACTTCAAGATGTTCCTCCCCTGGCTTGAGAAGGTTCTCGACCTCTCCAAGCAGAAAGCCGAGGCCTACGGCTACGAAGGCGAACCGTACAACGCCCTGCTCGATGACTACGAACCCGGCGCAACCGTCGACCAGATCGCCGACGTCTTCGAAAACCTGCGCAAGGAACTCGTAACCCTGCTTGAGAAAATACAAAACGCTCCGAAAAAGCCGGACGTCTCCATTGTCGAACGTGAGTACGATGTCGACCGTCAGAAAGTGTTCGGCGAGGCTGTCGCCGCCGCCCTCGGCTTTGACTTCTCCGCCGGCCGACTCGACATCACCACCCACCCGTTCTGCACCGGCATCGGCTACGGCGACACCCGCATCCTGACTCGCTACAACCCCAACCGGCTCAACGACGCCCTCTTCGGCACCATGCACGAAGCCGGTCACGGCCTCTATGAAGCCGGTATCGACAAAAAGAACAACTTCGGCATGCCGATGGGCGAATCGGTCTCACTCGGCATTCACGAGTCCCAGTCACGCATGTGGGAAAACCAGGTCGGCCGTAGCAAACCGTTCTGGAAATACTTTTTCCCGCAAGCTCAGCGCCTGTTCCGAAGTTCTCTGGCTGATGTCAAACTCGACGATTTCTACGGCGCTATCAACAACGTAACTCCGTCGTACATTCGTGTCGAGGCCGACGAATGCACCTATAACCTGCATATCCTGCTTCGTTTTGAAATCGAACGGGCCCTGCTCACCGGCGATCTCAAACCGGCCGATGCCGCCGATGTCTGGCGCGAAAATTTCAAAAAGTACTTCGGTATCGAAGTCGACAAAGATTCCAACGGTGTGCTCCAGGATGTCCATTGGTCGGCCGGCCTCATCGGCTACTTCCCAACCTATACCCTGGGAAACCTCTATTCGGCCATGTTCTTCGCTAAGGCCAAAGAAGACATGCCCGATCTGCACGACCAGTTCGAGAACGGCAAGTTTGTCAATCTCCGCGAGTGGCTGCGAGACAATATCCACATCCATGGGCGCCGCTACCGGGCCAATGCACTGTGTGAGAAAGTCACCGGCAAACCACTCGATTACAAACCACTGGTCGAGTATATGAATAAGAAATACAGCGAAATCTACGGCTTCTAAAGCCCAGCGCTATATACCGAAAAAGCCGGTGACATCGCTGTCATCGGCTTTTTCGTTTCACGTTCTTCTCGTACGAATCAGTCTATCACACCATTATAAACAAGATAAGGAATAACGATATACAGGATCGAGTCCCGAATCAGGTAGAACAGAATAAACGCCACAATCGCTTTCCAACCCAGCGCTTTGACTTCTTTCCACGACCGTGGGAACTTCAGCCGCCACAGCCGCTTTTCCCCTGTGTCAGTCGGTTTATCACTCGGCTGCGAGCTAACGCTGTCGCCGTGATATGCTGTGTTTTCTTCCATCGCGACTCATAACACACGACTGCCGAACTCTGTTCCGCCCGGTAGGCGCAATAAATTGTTTGATTAAAGCTCGGTTTCCATAGAGATTGCAACCGGAAAATGGCCCGATAACAAAACAGGACTGCAAAAAATGCGAATCGTAATCGTTGGCGGCGGCGTGGTTGGCTTCTCTCTTGCCGAACACCTGCTCAAAGACAAACATACCCTCTCGCTGATCGAACTTGACCCCAAACTCTGCGCCGAGATTTCCGAAAAACTCGACCTCCAGATAGTCGAAGGATCCGGATCATCTCCCCAAAGCCTGACCGACGCCGGCATCGAAGGCGCCGATCTCCTCCTGGCCGTCACCCCTTCCAACGAAGTTAACATCGTCGCCTGCTCCCTCGCCGCCCAGCACAATGTTCCGTCGCGCATCGCTCGCCTTCGCGGCCGCGAATTCTCCTTTAAGTCAACGAACGTCCACCTTGAAAAACTCGGCATCACCGCCCTGATCCAGCCGGAGCAGGCCCTTGTCGACAACATCCTGCAGTACCTGGAGACACCCCACGCCGTCGAGTCCGCCAATTTCGAAGACGGCCGGATCCTCTTGCGCGCCTACCGGGTAACCGACAAAATGCCACTCGCCGGAAAAACCCCCCGCGAAATCCGCGAGGAGATTACCCCCGATTTCGTGCTGTTTGCCGCAGTTGTGCGCAACGGCGAAGGCATGATCCCCGACGGTGAGACTCGCATCGAACCCGGCGACATCCTCTATTCGCTATTCCCGCGCCCCTCGCTAGACCGATTTCTGGAGTTGGTAAATATCGAAAAGAAGACATCGCGCAAAGTTGTCGTAACCGGAGACTCCTTCTCCACTCTCGAACTGGCCGAAGCCCTCGACAAGACCGAACACAAAATAACGCTCATCGACCCCTCGCTCGAGCACGCCAAAACCGCCGCCAACATGTTTAACAACATCGAGGTGCTCAACGGCGACTGCACCGAGGTCGACCTGCTCCGCGAAGTGAACATTTCCGCCGCCTCGTTCTTTATTGCCGCCTCAAACGAAGCCGACTACAACATGTTCTCCTCGCTGCTTGCCAAGGCCGAAGGCGCCCACGAGGTGATCTCCATCACGACCGAATCGCGCCACTCCAAACTCTTTCATTCAATCGGCATCGATCACGTTGTCAACCCGCGCCTGACCACCGCCCGCGAAATTCTCGAGATCATCTCCCGCGGCCAGATTGGCGCTGTTGTGAAATTCTCCGATGTCGACATCGAAGCAATTCGGTTCACGGTCGAGGCCACCAGCGAGATCGCCGGGCGCAAAATCAAAAAGATCGCCGGCAAACTCAAAAAAGGCTCCATAATCGGCGTCATCGTACGCGGCAACTCCCTGATCCTTCCCGACGGTGAAACCGTAATCGAAGCCGACGACCACGTTATCATGATCACGCGCCATCGGTACCTCAAAAAGATCGAAAAACTCTTTCAGGGAAAATGATAGCAGAGGAACGATAGATGAATAAGACGGCGGTCGGCTACGCAATCGGCAAACTCCTCCAGGTCATGGGCGTTGTCATGCTTGTCCCGCTGGGAATCGCTCTGTGGGACGAACGTGTCGCAGGCTTCCCGGGAATGTTCCAGGTCGTCGACGTCTACGGCCACCTGATCTCTATCGCGGTCGCCCTGATCACCGGCTCCGCCATAGTCTTCCTCTTCCGCAAAGGTCGCCATAACCAGGGCCTGAAAGAAGGCTATGCCATCGTCACCATCGGCTGGTTTGCCCTGACCCTGATCGGCTCCATACCGCTCTTTCTCTATTTCGTTGTCGAGCGCGCCGACGTCACCGCAATAAACTGGCTCCTATCCTTCACCGATGCCTTTTTCGAAATCATGTCCGGCTTTACCACCACCGGGGCCACCATCCTCACCGACATCGAATCCGTCCCCCGCTCCCTGCTGTTCCTGCGCTCACTCGCTCACTGGCTCGGCGGAATGGGTATCATCACCCTCGCCATGGTCATCTTTCCCGCAATGGGCGTATCCGGCTACGGCATGTTCAAAGGCGAGGTACCCGGTCCTTCGCCCGACCGCCTGCGCCCCCGACTGGCACAGACCGCGCAGCTTCTGTGGGGCGTGTATTTTCTCTTCACCGCAGTCGAGATGATCCTTCTCATGGTCGCAGGAATGAACTGGTTCGATGCCGTCAACCACGCCTTCGCCACCATGGCCACCGGCGGCTTCTCGACCAAAAACGCCTCCATCGCCGCCTTTGACTCCGACCTCATCGAGTGGATTATCATTATCTTCATGTACTTCGCAGGAGTCAATTTTCTGCTCCATTTCCGCGCCCTGCGGGGTGACCTCCAGTCTCTGGTTAAGAACCGTGAATATATTTTCTACACGGCGATAATCGGTATCGCGGTCTTGATACTCACCACCACCCTCTTCATCAACGGCCCCGCTCCCGTAGACGAAGCCGCCAACAGCTACCGGGCCGAGCAGCCCACGACGGAAGAATTCCTCGAACATTACACCAGGGAAACGGCCAAACTTGACGGCCTTTATGACACTTTTCGCGTCGCCGCCTTTCAAACCGTGGCGATCGTGACAACCACCGGCTTTACCACTGCTGACTTCGACGTCTGGCCGGACTTCCTGCGCTTCATGCTCGTCTTCCTGATGTTCTTTGGCGGCTGCGCCGGATCAACCGGCGGCGGAATGAAGATGATTCGCATTATGATCGTGGCCAAAACCGCCGTCAACGAACTGCGCAAACTGACTCAACCCCGCCTCGTCTCACCCGTCAAAGTCGGCGGTCAACCGATCGAAAATGAAAAGATCTTAAACATCTGCTCTTTCTTCGCCCTGTTCACCGGTCTGTTTGTTGTGACCGGTGCCCTGCTGACTCTCTTTGTCCCGGACCTGACCACCGCTTTTGCCGCCTCGATTGCGACTATCGGCAATATCGGCCCCGGCCTCTCCGGCGTCGGCGCGGTCGAAAACTATGCCTGGATTCCCATACCCGGCAAATGGCTGCTCGTCTTCTCGATGCTGCTCGGGCGGCTGGAAGTCTTCACCGTACTCATTATCCTCCGACCCGCAATATGGAGGAAATAACTCCATTCGGAAACATCCTGAATATTCGCTTCGTTTTACCCGTACGGGCGTACAAGTAACTCAGGCCGGCAAACCGCCGTACCGATAGTAAAAGGATCCGATTGACTGACTGATGCGTAGCTTCTTCCCGATCATATTCGCCACCGTCGCCATTCTCGTACTCGGGGCGGCATCCATACTCCTGTTGCGCTTCTTTAACCCCTCCTGGTGGCGCATGAAATGGGTCCGGCGAACCGGCATGACTTTGCCCTTGCTCGGCGTTGCCGGTGTCTTCCTCTGGGGACTCGCCGAGTACTACACCATCGACTGGCTAACTGCTCCGTCGGCCGGATTTGCCGCCGCCACCTTTGTCCTTCTCATGGCCATGATGCTCTCCCTGCCGCTTTCCGGACTCGTCCACCTGGCCCACTGGATGACAGACAAAATCCGCTCCCGCCGCAGGCGCAGCACCCCCCCCCCGCCCAACACCAAACGACGCGTCTTTTTCAAAGCCGCCGCGGCCGCCGTCCCCCTCGTAACCGCCACCATGGGCGTCGGCGGCGTCGCCCGCGCCTTCACCGGCGTAACTTACCCCAGGCGTGAAATCCCGATCAAAGACCTGCCGCCGTCCCTCGACGGGCTGAAAATCCTTCAGCTGTCCGATCTGCACCTGCGGCACTATATCACCCTCGAGGACCTCGAACAAATCCTTCTGCAGGTTGAATCAGTCCAACCGGACCTCGTCGTGGTCACCGGCGACATTGCCGATGACCTCACTATGCTCCCCGATGCCCTTCGCATGATCAACGACCTCGGCGCCCCGCTGGGTGCGTATGCCAGCCTTGGCAACCATGAATATTTCCGGGGCATTCGCTCGGTCATGAATATCTTCGACAAGTCCCCGATACCGCTGCTGGTCGATGCCGGCGTGCGAATTCCGGTCAACGGCCATTCCCTCTATGTCGGGGGCACCGATGACCCCCGTCGCATGGGAGAAAAGAATCTGGAATTCTTCCGTCGCGTCATAGACAAAACGCTGCTTGATGCCTCCTCTGGCGACATCATCGTTCTCATGAGCCACCGCCCCGATGCTTTCGACTACGCCGCTCAACAGGGCGTGGACCTTACGCTCGCCGGTCACACCCACGGCGGCCAGATTGGTATCCTCCAGCGCTCTGTGTTCGAACCCATGTGGCCCGATCGCTATCTCTGGGGACACTATAAGAAAAACGATGCCAACCTCTATACCACCTCCGGCACCGGCCACTGGTTCCCTTTCCGTCTGGGCTGTCCACAGGAGGCACCGCTGATCATTTTGCGTCGAACCGCTTGATTTGAATTTCGTGTACCGATTCGGGCGCTATTGGCCTCTTCAGGCACCCCAAAAAAACCGCTGTTCCCCTCTGAAAAACGCACTTTTTCCTTGCAATAAAATTCCAAAAAAACGTATGTTTGAACAAACGCAGGCGACAACGTCGATACCGCTCGTCTGAACCTGCGGTCACCTGGAGTAGAAAGTACGAAGTAAACGCGCAATAAAAGAACCATCAAACCACCCAACTGCTAAAGGAGCAACCAATGGCAGCGGCAAAGAAGAAAACCAAGAAGGCGGCAAAAAAGAAAACGACCAAAAAGGCCGCCAAGAAGAAAACTGCAACGAAGAAGAAAACTGCCAAGAAGGCCGCCAAGAAGACCACTCGCAAGAAAGCCACCGCAAAACGGACTGTGAAAAAGAAAACAGCCGCCAAGCGGAAAACCGCTACCCGGAAAAAAGCTGCGAAGAAGACCACCAAGAAAGCAGCCACGAAGAAAGTAGCGAAGAAGGCCACGCCAAAAAAAGCGGCGAAGAAGAAAACCACGAAGCGTAAACCAAATCCCGCTTTCATGAAACCGATGACCCCGTCATCCGACCTCGCCGCCGTCATCGGCTCGAAGCCGATGCCCCGGACCGAAGTCACCAAGAAACTGTGGGCCTACATCAAAAAGAACGGCCTCCAGGACGACAAAAACCGCCGGATGATCAACGCTGACGACAAACTGAAAAAAGTTTTCGACGGCAAAAAACAGGTGTCCATGTTCGACATGACCAAACATGTCTCCAAACACCTAAAGGGCTAACCGACAACACCGATCGTTCCTTCAAAGGCCGGCTCTCGCCGGCCTTTTTCGTTGCCCCGGCACCCGGTAATTGACATCCCTCTCTTTCGTCCGGCAGAGCATTAGTGTATATTCCGAAAACTACTGCCATCGCTTTTGAGGAGACTGCCATGCGATATATCATTTACCTCTCACTTTCAACCCTGCTGATATGCTCTTGCCTGCTTAACGCTGCTGCCCCACCACCGCCGACTTCTACCGACACTGTCTACGACACCCTCCACGGCGTTGTCGTCCCCGACCCATACCGATGGCTTGAAACTCCCGCAAGCGAATCGCAGGATGTAGCCGCCTGGACCGACTCCCAATGGAAATACCTTCGCGATTATGTCGACAGCTATCCCGCCCGAGACAGAATAGAACAACGTATGGCAGAACTTCTCACCCTCGGAAGTATCGGCGTGCCGAAAGTTCGAGACAGCCTCTATTTCTACGAGCAGCGCGACACAACCCAAAATCACGGCATCCTCTACATGCGCCGAGGCCTGGACAGCGAACCGGAGGTCATCATCGACCCCAATACCTTCAGCGAAACCGGTACCACCGCGCTGGACTGGTACCATATATCCGATGACGGCTCTCTCATCGCATACGGCAAATCGGAATCCGGCAGTGAAAAATCGACACTTCACCTTCTCCGCACCGACGATCGCACCCACCTGAGCGATACCATTCCATATACCCGCGGCGCCAGCCTCGTCTGGCTGCCGGATAACAGCGGCTTCTACTATACTCGCTTCGCTACCCCGGGTGACGTCCCGGAAGGCGACGAAAATTACTACCGTCGTGTCTACTACCACCAGCTCGGCACAGACTGGGAATCCGATCCATTGATATTCGGCGAAAACCAACCCAAAGACGCCTGGACCGCCGTCGGCCTCTCCCCCGACGGCACCAAGCTCTTTGCAGCCGCCTATATCGGAGCCTCGCACGTTCGGTATTATTTCAAAAATCTCGAAGACCCTGACGGCGAATTCATCCCCCTCTACGACGACTCGGTTAGGGCCACGTTCTTTGTGACTCCCTTAAACGACCGCTTCCTGATTCTTACCAACTTCGATGCCCCCCGCAACCGGGTCTTTTCCGGGAACTATAACAAGCCGGAACTGGAGAATTGGAAAGAAATCATCCCCGAACGGCCGTCGATTCTCGATGGTACTCTGGTGATCGCAAATCACATTGTGACGCTATCTCTGAAAAATGCCTATTCAGTTGTGGAAATTTTCGAGCTCAACGGAGACCCCGTCGCCGAATTGGAACCCCCCTCCATCGGCTCCGTTAGATCCATTAACGGCGAATTCGATGGCGACGAGATGTTCTATTCCTTCACCTCTTTCAATGTCCCGACCACCATTTACCGCTACGACTTCGAATCCGCCCAAACCGAACAATGGGCCCGTATCGATCCCGGGGTCGAATACGAAAACATCGTCGTCAACCAGGCGTGGTATGACTCAAAGGATGGCACTCCCGTCTCAATGTTTATCGTCCATCGTGAAGGGCTCGAACTTAACGGCAATAATCCCGTCTACCTCTACGGATACGGTGGCTTTAACGTCAACTCCCGACCATACTTCTCCCGTACCCTCACTTTCTGGTTTGATCACGGTGGTGTATTCGTCTACCCGAATCTCCGAGGCGGAGGCGAATACGGCGAGGAATGGCACAACGCCGGGAAACTCGAAAACAAACAGAACACTTTCGATGATTTCATCGCAGCCGCTGAGTACCTCATCGCCCAGGACTACACCCGACCCGACTTGATCTGCGCTTCCGGCGGATCCAACGGCGGCCTGCTGACCGGAGCCGTGCTGGTCCAGCGACCCAAACTTTTTGGTGCCGTGATTGTCGGCGTGCCGCTGCTGGATATGCTGCGCTATCACCGGTTCTCTATTGCCCGCCTCTGGATTCCGGAGTACGGTTCGGCGGAAGACTCAGCCCAGTTTCAGTTCCTCCACGCCTACTCGCCCTATCACAACGTCGAAAAAGACGTCGACTACCCACCCGTCCTGCTGACTGCCGGGGCCTCCGACAGCCGCGTCGATCCACTTCACGCTCGCAAAATGGCCGCACGCCTTCAGGCCGCTGACACCACACCGGAAACCCCCGTGCTGCTTCGTATCGAACCGGAAGCCGGCCACGGCCAGGGCAAACCGACCAGCAAACGCATCAACGAACAAACCGATAAGTGGGTTTTTGTCTTCAAAGCCCTCGGAATGAGTGTCCAATGATACCCTGTACTTGAATCGCCCAGTTCCCATACGAATCTCCTCCAAACCACCGTCACCAACCCCGAAATCGGTTGACCTTTTCGGCCTACTGTATATATTTCCCTGTTGTGAATTTCTTCACATTGACGACGTAAAGCGAGGACCGATATGTCTGTAATTAAAGCCTTTAAGGGCCTCCGACCCAAGCCGGAATATGCCCAAAAAGTCGCCTCCCCGCCCTATGACGTGCTTTCCAGCGACGAAGCCAGGGAAATGATTAAAGACAACCCGGATTCGTTCCTGCGGGTCAACAAGCCCGAAGTCGATTTCGAGCCGGGCCACAACGCCACCGGTCGCGACGTCTACGAAACCGGTAAAAAAAACCTCCAGCGCCTTGTCGATGAAGGCAAAATGGTTCGCGATGAAAAACCCTGCCACTACCTCTATCGCCTCACCTGGCAGGGCAAGTCGCAGACCGGCCTGGTGACCCTCGGTTCCTGTGAAGAATACAACCGCAACCAAATCAAAAAACACGAACACACCCGCCCGGCCAAAGTCGCCGACCGCGCCGACCACATGGAAATCATCGGCGCCCAGGTTGGACCCGTGTTCTGCATTTTTCGCCAGAATGACATCATCAAGTCACTTTTCACCCGTGTCAAGAAAGGCGACCCGACCGTAGATTTCACCAGTCCCGACAGCGTCCGGCACGAACTGTGGGTAGTCGACGACAATACCGACATCGCCGACGTCACCAATGCCTTCGCCGGGCTGCCCGCTACCTACATTGCCGACGGTCACCATCGGTCCGCCGCCTCAGCCGAGGTTGCCCGCCGCCGCAAGGAGGCCAATCCTAACCATACCGGCAACGAACACTACAACTACTTCCTCAATGTCATCTTTCCCGACGATGAGGTCCGCATCCTCCCCTACAATCGCGTTGTCAAAGGCCTCAACGGTCTGTCACCCGAAGAACTGCTAAAGTGCGCCGAAGACAAATTCGATATCGAACCGTCTGACACCGCCATTGAACCGACCCGTTCCTATGAATTCGGTGTATATCTCGACGGAAAATGGTACCGCCTGACACTCAAGGACGGCGCCATCAAAAGCGCCGGCCCCGCCGACTCGATAGACTCCGCCGTCCTCACCAACGCTTTTATCACACCCTGTCTCGGTATTGAGGACATCCGCACCGATGACCGGATCGACTTTGTCGGCGGCATTCGCGGTACAGCCGAACTGGAAAAACTCGTCAACAACGGTAAGTACGATATAGCCTTCTCACTATTCCCGGTCACGGTCGAGCAGCTGCTTGCCGTCGCCGACGCCAACGAAGTCATGCCGCCCAAATCAACCTGGTTCGAGCCAAAACTTCGCAGCGGAATGGTTATCAATTATCTCGATGAATAAATAAGAAAGGACCCACGATGCTTATTCTAATCTCTGATGCATTTGACTCCTCCCTGCCGGGCATCTTGTCCGAATACGGCGAAGTAACCGACGACAAAGGTCGGCTGGCAGAGGCGGAAATCGTCCTGATTCGCAGTAAGACCAAAGTAACCAAAGAATACATCGACTCCGCGCCCAATCTCAAATACGTCATCCGGGGCGGTGTCGGCCTGGACAATGTCGATCTCAAGTACGCCAAAGAAAAAGGCATCAAAGTCGACAACACCGCCGATGCCTCCACGACCGCCGTTGCGGAACTCGCCTTTGCCCTGATGATCGCTCTGCCCAACCACATCACCAAAGGCGACAGCTCCATGCGCGAAGGCAAGTGGATCAAGAAAGAACTCAAACGCACCGAACTTCACGGCAAGACCCTCGGTATCCTCGGACTCGGCCGCATCGGCCTCGCCCTGGCCCAGCGCGCCCGCGCCTTCCAGATGAAAGTCCTCGGATGGCATCCCGACGTTTACTTTACCGACTGGGCCGAGATCTGTCCGAACATGGAAGAAGTCTTGCGCCGCTCCGACTTCGTATCCCTGCACATGCCGCTGGTGTCCTCGACCAAAGGCATCATCAATAAAGACACCCTGGCAACTTTCAAAGACGGCGCTTATCTGATCAACACCGGCCGCGGCCCGTGCGTGGTTGAAGAAGACGTTGCCGAAGCACTCAAAAGCGGCAAACTCAAAGGCTTCGCCACCGACGTCTGGTATTCTGACCCGCCGGAAAATTCACCGCTATTTGATGCTCCGAACACGATTTTCACGCCGCACATCGGCGCCTCGACCAAAGAAAACATGATCCGCATCGGTATCATTATCGAACGGCTGATTTCCGAATACGCCTCCAAAAAGGAAAAACAGACCGCATAACGGGAGAATACTATGGCTAACAGAGTCTATAACTTCAATCCGGGACCGGCGACACTTCCGCTGGAAGTCCTCGAAATTGTCCAGAAAGAACTCCTGGACTACCGGACGACCGGCATGTCAATAATGGAGAGCTCCCACCGCGGAGCCGAATTCGACGAGGTTAACAACCAGGCAATGGCTCTCTCTAAAGAGATCTTCGGCCTCGGCGACAACTACCAGGTCCTTTTCATGACAGGCGGCGCCTCAACGCAGTTCGCGCTCATCCCGCTGAACTTCCTGGCCGGCGGCAAAACCGGCGCTTATGTCGATACCGGCTCCTGGTCGACCAAGGCTATCAAGGAAGCCAATATCGTCAGCAAAGCCCATGTCGCCTTCTCAGGCAAAGACGGAGATTACAGGCACATCCCCACCCAAAATGAACTTGATATTCCGACCGAGGCCGCGTATCTCCATATTACCACCAACAACACCATCAAAGGCACCCAGTGGCACTACACGCCCGATACCAGGGGCCTCCCGCTGATCGCCGATATGTCCTCGGATATCGCCTGCCGCAAGATGGACTACACCAAATACGATATGTTCTATGCCGGCGCCCAGAAGAACCTCGGTCCTTCGGGTGTGACACTCGTCTGCATGACCGATGACATGGTCAAAAAAACTAACGACGCGCTCCCGACCATGTTCAAGTACACCACCCATGCCGAGAAGAAATCCCTGTACAACACACCACCGTCGATCTCAGTCTACATCCTCAAGCTCGTCCTGGAGTGGATCAAAGACAACGGCGGTCTGGACGGCATGGAAAAGCGCAACACGGCCAAGAAAGAACGCGTCTATCAACTGATGGATCTTCACTCCGACTTCTTCCGGGGCACCGCCGAAAAAGACAGCCGTTCCTGGATGAATGTCACCATGCGCCTTCCGAATGAGGACCTCGAGAAAAAACTCATCGCCGATGCCAAAGTGGCCGGCTTTATCGGCCTCAAAGGCCATCGCTCGGTCGGCGGCATTCGCGTCTCGATCTACAACGCCATGACCCTCGAAGGCGTCGAGAAGCTCGTCGAGTTCATGGAGAAATTCAAAGAAAAAGCCTGATCCAACATCTTTGCGTGTATCACAGGCAGGCAGCACATACGGCTGCCTGCCTTCTCTATGATCCCACGTCAGGCGGGTCCTGATCAACGGCTTGAAAAACCGGGTGACAGAAGCGACGGTTTTGCCTACATTACTCAAAATCTGAGGCTCAGGATCGACTGCAGCCGGTACGGGGAAAATGATGACCCGGCGATACCGAACGGACGAGATTTCATTGCGCTGTTCCTGATGCTGTAGCGCGATACGATTATAGAATGAGGGAGGAGTTCCATGCGCCGATTCATTATCATAATCATCGCAGCGATAATGTTGCTGCCGCTTGCGAGCGTATAAGGTCAGTCCAAAGTCGGTACCACCGGCGCGCAATTCCTTGAACTGTCAACATCAGCACGTCACATCGGCATGGGCAACGCCGGCGTCGCCCTGAAGGATCCGCAGGGCTGGCAGTATAATCCCGCTGTCCTTGGGCTCTGCGCCCTCGACCGCACCATCGTCTTCAGCCCATTCAGCGGAACCAACCTGCCGGCGGAAGTGCACCTTCTCGGCAGGGGAATCGCCGTGCCATTCCTGCCCGTACAGGAGTCACAGTCAAGCCGCCATGGCGGCACAGTCAGCTACAACTATCTCTACCTCAACTCCGGCGACATGGAAGAAATTACCTATGAGCCAGTTCCAACCGGCCGCATATTCCATTGGGAGGACCGTGCCTATCAGATCAATTTCGCTTACGGCTACAGCGGCTCAATCACACTCGGCCTCGGTGCTGCCGTGAAGTACATCAAACAGGAAGTTCACGACTACAGTACCGATGGCTACGCCTTCGACGTGGGCCTCGTTCTCGGCTACGAGTTGATTACGCACCCCGACGAGCAAAGCAACCTGCGTCACTTCTGGTCCGCCGGTCTGACAGTCCGCAACTTCGGGCCCGACCTCCGTATGATCCGTGATGACTACCCGCTGCCCCGTTCCACCAGCCTCGGTCTGGCTTACACATTCGCCCTGGACAAACCCGGACCGTTCCGGCGCTGGGACCGACTCAGCGCAACCGCAGTCATTGATCTCCTGCGCCCGAGCGATAAGATATGGCAGGAGCATTTTGGCGCTGAAGTGGGTTTCTATGAAGCCGTATACGGCCGCATCGGCTGGGTCAGTTCCGAAAACGAGTCTGAAGGCATCGCCTGCGGCTTCTCCGCATCGACCAAAGGCATCGTCAAACTTCTGGACAAATCAGAAGGCCTGCTGCATGCACTGGACCTTTCCTACTCGGCCGCATACAAGGATTGGGGTGTTCTGACCGATACCTGGCCCCACAGCGTTACCTTCACTGTGGCCTACTGATCCGCCGTAAACTCACCCTATTCCCTTGACAAAACGGGCCAAAATGCATTTCATTCGTGGTTTGCCATAAGGAATGCGAAACGAAATCAAAGGAGCTGATTTGCCGGCCGAAGACAAGGCGACAGCCGTGACATATCCCGACCTTTTCGACAAATGCTACGCCTATAATGACCCCCAAAAAATCCAGGCGATGGGCATTTACCCCTATTTCCACCCGGTACAGGGCGCACCCGGCGACGAGGTCATGGTCGACGGCAAAAAATGCATCATGGCCGGCTCCAACAACTACCTCGGCCTCGTAGATCACCCCAAAGTCAAAGAAGCCGCCGCCGAAGCCGCCCGGAAATACGGCTCCGGCTGCACCGGCTCCCGCTTCCTCAACGGCACCCTCGACCTGCACCTCGAACTCGAGGAACGCCTGGCCAAATTCATGAAACGACCCGAGGCCCTGGTCTTTTCCACCGGCTTCCAGACCAACCTCGGTACTATCGCCACCCTCGTCGGAAAAAACGACGCCGTCGTTATCGACCGCCAGGACCATGCCTGCATTGTCGACGGCGCCCGGCTCTCCTACGGCAAGCTCTATAAATTCGCCCACAATAACATCGAAGACTGCGAACGCGTTGTCGCCAACATCCGCGCCGAAAACGGCCGCGGCGGCATTTTGATTGTGGTCGACGGCGTTTTTTCCATGGAAGGCGACATTATCAACCTCCCCGAGTTGGTTAAAGTCGCCGAAAAATACGGCTGCCGCGTGTTTGTCGACGATGCCCACGCGGTCGGCGTGCTGGGCGAAACCGGCGCCGGTACCGCCGAACATTTCGGCCTGATTGACAAAGTCGATATCACCGCCGGTACCTTCTCCAAGTCATTCGCCTCGCTGGGCGGATTTATCGCCGCCGAAAAAGAAGTCATAAATTACGTCAAACACCGCGCTCGCTCGCTGATATTCTCCGCCTCGATCCCGCCATCAAACGCGGCCGCGGTCCTGGCCGCCATCGATATCATCGAGGCCGAGCCGGAACGCCGGGAGCGCCTTCGGAAGAATGCCCTGCGCATTCAAAAAGAGTTCCGCGAACTCGGCTTTAATATCGGTAACACTGCAACGCCGATTGTCCCGATTGTTGTCGGCGACGATCTCGATGCGTTTGCGTTCTGGAAAGCCCTGTTCGATAACGGCGTCTTCACCAACCCCGTCATTTCACCCGCAGTACCGCCCGGACAGGCTATGATACGGACATCCTACACGGCCACTCACACCGACGAGCAGCTTGACCGGGTCGTGGAAGTTGTCGCACGCGTAGGGCGTGAAAGAGGCCTCATTTCATAAAGAGTGACATGTCGAACGTCCAGGTTGTCGAAGTCGAATCCAGGAGGCAGCTCAAAGCGTTCGTGGAATACCCGAACCGCCTGTACAAGGACGACCCCAACTACGTCGCCCCCCTCACCGCCGAACGTCTTGAATTCTTCGACCGACAAAAAAACCCCTTCTACCACGCCGCCAAAGTAAAACTCTTTCTGGCCATGGACGGCAAAAATGTCGTCGGGCGCATCGCCACCTGCATCAATTTCGCCCACAACGAATTCCACGGCGAACAGACCGGCTTTTTCGGCTTCTTCGAATGCCCCGACAACTACGACATCGCATCCGTCCTCCTCAAAGTCGCCATGATCACCCTCAAAAAAGAGGGCATGGAAAAGATGCGCGGCCCGGTAAACTTCTCCACCAACCACGAGGTCGGCTTCCTCGTCGAAGGCTTCGACATGCCGCCGGCTATCATGATGACCTACAACCAGCCCTACCTCCCCGCCCTGGCCGGCAAATTCGGCCTCAAAAAGGCCATGGACCTCCTCGCATTCAAACTCGACAGCAGCCTTCCGGTCCCCGGCCGCATCGCCCGCATGGTTGACAAACTCAAAAGCCGCACCAAAGTCACTATACGGTCTATCAGGATGAGCGACTTCGCCAACGAGGTCCAGCGAATCAACACCATCTATAACCAGGCCTGGGAAAGCAACTGGGGCTTTGTCCCGATGTCCGACGAGGAATTCAACTGGATGGCCCGCAACCTCAAACAAATTGTCGATCCGGAACTCGCCCTGATCTGCGAATACGAAGACAAACCGGTCGGGTTCGTCCTCGCCCTGCCCGACATTAATCAGGCCCTGATTCACCTCAACGGCAAACTGTTCCCGTTCGGCCTGCTTAAACTCCTCTGGCATACCAAGGTCGCCAACAAGATCGATGGCGCCCGAGTCGTCACCATCGGCGTCATCCCCCAGTTCCAGAAACGCGGGCTGGATATGATGCTCTACGACGAGGTTTACCGACGCGGCGTCGACAAAGGCTACAAATGGGCCGAACTATCCTGGGTGCTCGAAACCAACGACCTCATCCGCCGTGCTATCGAATCGATGAACGGCGAAGTCTACAAACGCTACCGCGTCGTGGAAATGCCCCTCTAGCCCTCCCCCCCAATTTCTGTCAATCTCCTTTGATTTCTCCAGCCCCGGACTGTATAATTACCAGATGATGACCTCACGAATCAAAATCACCGTCGGCCTGACCGCTCTTGTTTCAATTTATCTCCTGATCGGCGCCTGCACCAGCCGCTACCGAATGGACCTTTACTTAGTCGATGACTTCCACCGCTACAAGATGCAGGTCGACCAGACTGCCTTTGCGCCCAATACAAATCTCAACAGCAACCCGTACGACACCCCCAAAGTCGTCGTCGGTGAAAAGAACACCGTCATGATCGCCACCGGACGCCGCGGCGCCCCTGAGGAACGGGTCACCGAACTCGGCCTCGGGATTGACGAATATATCATCTACCGCATCTATCTCGAGCTCCCCGCCAATCTCGAAGCCGGCAACATCCCCCTTGCCGAAAATTCCTTTGTCCGGTTGATGAAATACTTCGAGATTCCCGTCGACGAAAAGATTTTCCTCCCCGTCGACGGTCAATTCGTGATAGATTCGGTTCGCTCCGGTAACCTGTTCGGAACCTTCTCCAATGCCCGCTGGGAAAACCAGAACGGCATCCCGGTCGGATTCGCCGGCCGTGTCCGGTTCAAAATTGACTGACCGTCCCCCCCGGCTAGTAGTTCTCCTCCAGCGCCTCCTTAAACGCTTTCTCCCCGTATGAATTAAACGGGACAAACACCACCCGCTTCAGATATTTCGCCTGCGACTTATACCCCCGCGCCGCCTTCACCATAATCGTCGCACACGCCTTCATGGGAAATCCTCCCACGCCCGTCCCGAACGCCGGAAGCGCCACCGATTCGAGCTTCAGCTCTTCAGCCAAATTCAGCGTCGAAATAGTCGCCCGCCGACTATACCGATCATTGGTCTTAAGATCCTGCCCCATCACCGCAGCATGAATGACATACTTATACGGCAGCTTCCCCGCCGTCGTCGCCACCGCCTCTCCCGGCACCACCGGTCCCTTGGCAACCGCTTCCTTCTCGACATTCATTCCACCCGCTATCTTAATTGCACCGGCGACGCCGGAACCCATCCAGAAGTTGTTATTCGCCGCATTGGTAATCGCATGAGTGTCTGCCTTTGTGATATCACCCATCGACACTTCTACCGTATAGTCCGTGTATTCAGCCATCCTTCACCTCACTATTTGAATCAGCCGGATCAGCCTCCGGCGTTTTTGCTGTTTCCGCATGACGTATATACCGCCGTTCAAATATCCTGAATATGTACACCGATGCCACTCCCGCCGTCACACCAACAATCGCGCCGACCACGACATCTCCCGGATAGTGCACCCCCACAAACACCCTGCTGATCGCCACCACCGTGGCAAACGCCCACAGGTACCACTTGATCTGACGCACCGTCAGCGACCACAACGCCGCCTGCCCGAACGCGTTGGCGGCATGCGCCGACGGCATCGCTTTGCCGCCCCCGCACCCCACCAGCAGGTTGATATTGTACATAACATGACACGGTCGCGGACGCTCTATCAGCGGCTTAAGGAACCCCGCCGATATCTGATCGGACAGCGCCAGCGTTATCGCCGAGAACAACACCAGCCACCGCAGTCGCGCGTTCCCTTTGATCAGGATCAGCACCATCGCCGCCCCGTACGCAATCCGCAAATAGTCATCCGACGTCACAATCGGCATCAGCCAGTCTGTTGCCGGGTTGCTGATTGTCACGTTGAAAAACAAAAACAGCGCCCGATCGATACTTTGAAGCACCTCAACCATACGTGCGCTTCCTGCCCTTGAGGAACTTGTTCAACGCCGACCCTTTCGGCATCCCCGCCCGCGCTCCGGGCACCGTACACTTCAAAGCCGCCACGGCGTTTCCGAGCTTCAGCCGCATCGGCAGATCCTCCTCTTCCAGCAGCCCCATAAGATATCCCACATGAAACGCATCACCCGCCCCCGTCGTATCCACCGCCTTCACTCGATACGCCGGGTGATGATAGTACTGCCCGTCCTCCAGCCCGGTCGCCCCCTTAATCCCTTCCGTAATCACAATCGTCCCGTCGCACTTGTCCGCCAACCTGCTCAGCGCCGTCCGCACCGTGCGCTTCCCCGTGTACGGCAGCGCCCAGGCATCCGCCACCACCAAATGATCGACATACGGCAGCACAGCCGTGACATCATTGCGCACCGATCCAATATCAAACGTCACTGTCGCACCAACCCGCTGCCCCCATTTCGCCATCTTCACGGCAGCCTCCATGTCCCGCCCGTCCAGGTGAAGGATCTTGGGCACAGGATAGGCGTCCGGCGTAACATCCCGTCCGTTCAAAAAGATATCTCGGTGCAGCGCAATCGTCCGGCGACCATCCGGCTCGATAAACCCGTACGCCGTCGCCGACAACTGGTTCTTCTTCACGATGATATACCGGTGCCCCACCCCTTCCGCCTTGATCTGAATAATCGATTCTCTCCCGGCCATGTCGTCACCGACCACCGCTACAATCGATGTCTTGAACCCAAGCCGTGTTAACCCAACCATCGCATTCGGAATCGGCCCGCCTCCCTGCACCGTCAAATCTGTCGCATCCACCTTCCCGCCGAGCGACGGGAACCGGGGGATGGAGACAAGGTAATCCAGCGGGATAATCCCCATCCCAAGACAGTCGATTCTTTTACTCTCCATTGACCGCGTCAATAGTTGCCTTCCCTGAACTCAGTTGAATAATCTCATCCCGCAATGCCTCGACCCGGGAATCTCGCACTTCAATTACCACTCGCACGCTGTCGGTAAACTCGGCATCCACCTGACGTGCTTCGAACTTCTGCATTGTCTTCATCAAAAGATCGTACAGTGAGAAGTCAAGTCCGACCTCCAGCCGAGACTTCAGGAACTCCTGTTTTCTCCCGACCGCCTCAACCGTTCCAATCGCCGCCTGGCTATAGGCCCGAACCAGCCCGCCGGTACCCAGCTTTGTCCCCCCGAAATACCGCGTCACAACCACTATTGTGTTCGTCAACTCCCGTCCGGTTATGACATCGTGAATCGGCCGACCGGCTGTCCCCGACGGCTCCCCGTCGTCGGAATACTTGAATTCCGTATCATCGAATAAACCTACTGTGTAGGCATAGCAGTGATGATTCGCTGCATGCTCCCTCTTACGAATCGTCTCCAGAAATGCCTGGGCCGCCTCCACCGTCGTGACCGGACCACACTCGCCGATGAACCTCGATCCCTTGACCTTTCTCTCGTGCTGCGCCTCCCCGGCAATGGTGTAGTAACTGTCCTCCATCGACCGTTACACCAGCGCCTCGATAATCTTGTCAACCTGCTGAAGCCCGACTATCGGTATCGCCCCAAACTCAGTCAAGTCATCCAGCGCCTTTTTGTCAGACAAAACCCCGTATTCCGGATCTACCACCAGAAAGACCAGCTTGCCGATATCCCAGCAAAATCTCGCCAGGTCGAGCACTTCATCCGAGTGGTCATACAGCTCCGTGAGCACCACTGCCTGCGACATCCCCACCAACAGCCGGTTCACTTCGCGATAGTGCTGTTCCTCCGGCTCCGCCTCCGGCGCATATTCCGAAATGATACCGCCCCGTTGAACCGCATCGATCGCGACCGGCATCTGTTCGGCGGTATCGATATTATCAAAACCGCCCTCAATGATCGCAAACGACTGATGTTCTGCCGCCGAACTGCTCAAATGCACGGCCGAATCGATCCCCTGCCGAAGCGATGATATCAGCTGCACCCCGGCATCAGTGAACTTCCGCGCCACATCGACCGCCAGACGGATCCCCTCGTTCGAGGCGTCTGTCGATCCGACCACCGTGACCGATTTCTTCTCATTGTCCGGCACCTCGCCCCGTACATAGAGAAGCGGCGGCGGATCATTGAGCTCCATCAGAGTCCTCGGGTAGGCCGGATCAAACCGCGTTACAACTGTTATATCCCGCGCAGCCAGATCGCTGATTGTCGCGTCGGCTTCCCACAAAAAGTCTCTGGCCGAAAGTACTTGCCCCAGCAGCTCCTCAGTCATCCCCTCGATCTGCTCCAGCGAACCCCGAGAGACATCCAGTATCTCATCCAGATGCCCGTACCGATTGACCAGCAAATCAAACAGCCGCGGCCCAACCCCGGCATACCGACTCAACGCCATCACTTTGGCGGTCGTTGTGTATACGGAAGCTTCTGTCATAACGGTATTTAACGGTCTACAGAGACTTTGTCAACTGTCCCGAAAGCAGCCCGTGGCAATCTGTCTCTCACCCACTGGCGATTCCGTGGTCTCATCATCATGTAGAATTCAACCGGCCGCCTCTTGAATTACAGCGCGGAACCATCTATGTTACCGACAGACCTTTAAGTGGGAGACAAAGATGAAACACCTCATATGCCTGACAGCCGCCGCAGCCATTATCCTGGCCGGATGCGGACGTGAACCGGAAACCTTCGATGAGTACCTCTCCGCCGGAAAACAAGCCTTTGTCAAAGAAGAATACCAGACAGCCCGTGACTACCTTGCCCAGGCAGTCCTCAAACAGCCGTCAAATAAACAAGCCCTCTATTTCGCCGGCCTGGCGTATTCCCGCGACCAGATGTACGACTCCGCTCTGCACTATCTCGGCCGCGCCAACGTCCTTTTCCCCGGTGATCGCGAAATTAACGCCGAACTCTACCGAATCGCCCCCAAAATGGGCGAGTGGGACGTCGCCAGGGGCGCTATCGCCGTACTCGTCGCGACCGGAGACCCGGAGGAAATGTACTGGGATGAACTCGTTGACCTGAATGTCCAGCGTGAAAAGTTCCTGCAAGCCCTCTTCTACGCCCGCAAAATCCTTGATCAAAACCCGGGAAACCTCACCAACTGGTTGACCGCCGCCAACGCCGCGGTCGAGGCAGAATCACTCGATGTTGCTATCGCACTCACCGATTCGGCCATCGCACGATTTGGTGAAAAAAACGAACTGCTGGTTAACAAAGCCCTCTATTACTCGCGAGCCGACCAATATGCCAAAGCCGAGCCGCTGTTGCGAAAAGTCCTCGCCGAGGCCCCGGATAATGTCGGAATCAAACTGAATCTTGCCCACACCCTCGCACTCCAGAATGACCGAACCAAAAAACTCGAGGCCATGTCCCTGTACGAAGACCTCAAAGAGAAAGTCGGACCGGAATTCAAGATTGACTCCCTGATGATGGCTCTGGATATGGAACTGCAGCAGCTGCCGGAATAAGACACAAAAAAATAGGGCAGGATTCTAGGAATCCTGCCCAACGCAGGGCTGTCTCGGTAAGAGACAGAGGGGGGTTTTTCTAAGCTTCGTTTCTTATAACAAAAGATAATGACAAAAGTTCAGATTGCAAGAAAAAAATCGCGATAAATCGGCCTAAGCCTAAGTCGTTCCGCCATTTCTCTTCCAATTGCCGTCTCCCGCCACCTCGTTCCTGTTAGTTTTTGTCATGAACCCGCACGGTGAACTTTTTCTCCACTCAAAATTTTTTTGCACAGCCGGCCCGACCGAAATCGGACCGGCTGCGCCTTTGCAAGCGGGGTCTTTTAGGCAACGTCAGCTTTCGCCGTCACCGTCACCATTATCTTCTTCTCCATCGTCATCGTCGTCAAAATCATCCCAGCCGTCGTCATCAAGATCATCATCCCAGCTGTTGCCCCAGTCAGGGCCGCAATGCAGCTTCCAGAGACCCTGGAAGTACCCGGGATGAGCCGAATGATCAGCCGATTTGAACTTACCACGCACAGCCCCGATCTCCTGGCGCTCGGCATTGAACACACTTCCCTTGAACCAACCTCCGCCCCGACGGAACCCTTGGCCATTCTCGCTACCATACGAATTTGCATGCTGACGGTAACTGCCGCGCAGGAAACCTTCAAAGGTACCGGCCTTGTTAATCCACTTGCCGAAAAATACCCGGTTGCCGTCGTTGTTCACGCCATAGCGGCCGCGCAGCCAGCCTTCGATCAGACCGTGACGCGACATCCACATCCCGCGGAACACACCGCGACCTTCCTCATCAACTCCCCAGCGACCAGCCAGGAACCCCTTCGGGCACGGCACACGATCCAGCTTAAACGCATGGAACGCGACGGAATTGCCGTCCGGAAGCTCTACCATCGTATCCAGGGCAACCAGATCACCAAGCGTGAACGTGTGCGAATACGGACCCGTCTCAAACGTAATCTCAGCCGGGTCCGGATACGTCGTATCAATCACCGTCATCCACGTCGTATCGCCCAGCGTGTCGACTTGCGGCACCTCGGACGTATCAATCATCGGACGAGGCCGCGGGAAAAACATATCGACCGCAATGCCATCATGATGCACGGTCGTCGCTGACACCCACTCGATCAACTTTCGATCTGTCCGCTCTTCAAGATAATCCTGCCCATCCTCAAACCGGATAAGGCGGCGAACAACCATCGCCCCGCGAGAAAGCTCTAATTTTCCGGTCCAGTCAGTCACTTCACTGACTGTTGAATCTTGGTCTAAACGACCCCAAACTACGCGGAAATGGAAAAAGCCGGCATCGGCATCCTGCACCAGCGAATCAACACCGGGCGAAAACAACAGCGGATCTTCATAATCAATTTCAGCGTCAGCTTCCGCCATCAAGTTGGCGTCCCCAAAGCCGGGCGTCTCAGCCGAGGCGGTAAACCCGCCAAATTCGGCGTTCAAATCATACGAGGCGTCAGCCACCGATTCACTCGGGCTGTCCGAGCACCCAACAAGGCCAATGAGCGCAACGCCAAGCAACGGTAACAGCAATTTTCGAATCATGAGTTGTCTCCTCACTCTGCGGTCGGGCAATATCATTGACCATATGTACTACAAGAAGTATGCCAATCACCAGCACCCCGCAGCAAGTCCCTGCTATGTAGCAGGTTACCACCTCATACGAGACAGCGTATCACAGCCCCGGTGTACCAGCAGGTACGATCTGGAAAGACAATGAACAGTGTGGTACAAAAAAGACAGGTAAAGTCAGTCGATATACCCTTAGCCGGACTCCCGATCCGTCACAACGCGCGAGATAAACCCCTCCGCCCCGGCCAGTTTTGACTCAGCCGTCTTCCGATCACAGCCCAGCTTGTGCATGACGATGGCCAGTTTCACTGATCCCCCCGAATCCTCAAGCAGCCTGTCAGCCCCGGCCAGATCGAGCTTGAACAAATCAATCAATATCTTCCGTGATCGCGCCGCCAGCTTGTCCGATTTCGCCTGCAAATCAACCATCAAATTGCCGTAGGTCTTGCCCAGCAGCACCATCGCCGTGGTCGATATCATATTCAGCGCCATCTTCTGGGCCGTGCCCGATTTCATGCGCGTCGATCCGGTAATGACTTCCGGCCCGACCGGCAATGATACCACCACATCCAGCCCCTTCGGAATATTCTTCGGCTCATTGCAGATAATGAATGCCGACTTCGCCCCTGTCTCCACCGCGTATTCCAGCCCGGCACGCGTGTACGGCGTTCGCACCGAGGCCGCTATTCCAATAACCATGTCCCGCTTACTGAGCCCCTTCGCCTCCAAATCGTGCTGGGCTGCCTGCCGACGGTCCTCAACCCCTTCCTGTGAAAGCACCAGCGTATCATACCCGCCCGATATAACGCCCACTATCTGCGCCGGATCGGTCCCGAATGTCGGTGGGCATTCGGCCGCATCAAGCACTCCCAGCCGCCCCGAGGTCCCCGCCCCGATATAAAACACCCGGCCGTGCCCCCGAAGTGTCTCTGCAAATAACTCGGCCGTACGCGAGATATCCGGCAGAGCGCTCTCCACCACTGCCGATATCTTTTTATCCTCATCATTAATACGGCGTGCAATTTCCAGCGGCGGTAAACGGTCGATATCAACCGTGTTCACGTTCACCTGCTCGGTCCCGAGTCCGGACAGTTCCTCTATCAACTTGCGGTGGTCATTCATATCTGTAAGAAGTAATCCGCGCCCGTCTCGTGCAATAAAAAAGGCCCCCGGAAGGGGCCTCTCGAAATTTTCTTATCGTCACGACAACTCTACTGCGCCTCGGCAATTACCTCAACCGAGTCAAAGGGCGTCACCACCACCGCGCCGACATGACCAATAACTTCCCGCTCATCGATATTGGCTCCGAGCTGATTCGGGAACGGCACTGGCAGATGATCCGCCGTTTGAGCACTGTCCGGCGAACCCCAGTACGAATAAACATACAGGTAGTACCAGCCCGGATCGGGCTCCAGCCCCTGAAGCGTCGTTATCGAGAACGCGCTGTCACTGAATGTTGCCGATGTCGTCAGCGACGTGACAAACCGGGAGTACCCTGTCCCCATGTACGCTGAATCACGCTTCACAGCCGCGACACAATATCCCTGGGCGTTGAACGACCCGGTCCACTGCAACTGTACTCGATCGGCCGTTCCCTTGATCCGGTTGGCCGGGAATACTTCTTCTATTTGGAAATGATTGGGGAGCGTCACCGCAACCGTATCGCCGAAATTATCCGGATCGATCATGCCGACCAAATAGGCGCCCGGTATAATGCTGTCACCGTCAAACGTGACAATATAATGTTCTCGCACCGAATCAAAAACCAGCGTGTCACCGCCGAATTCAATCACGGCCGCTATTAGCGCCGTATCATCGGCGGTAAGCTCACCGGTCGCCCAGGCAGTATTAACATTCGGGTCCTTCAGCAACGCGCCAAAAAACTCATAATCCGAAAACGGACGCGAATCTGTCGGCCCGGAACTGTCACAGGCAGCCATAAACACGGCCAGCCCGACCATTATCAGAAGCGCACTCAGCGCCGGAATCGTACGTAATCTCATACTATCTTATATCGACTCAAACCCGCTTCGGATTAAGCAAAAAGCAAAGCCGGGCGGAAATCCGCCCGGCCTCACAGCGAAAAGGCTTACTGCACCCAACCCGCTCAGGTCTGAGCGGGATTGTTTTTTTTCTTGAAGACCAGGTTCTTCAAAATAATCTCGGCCGGACAAAACTTGGTGATGGACGACTGCAGCAGGTTAAACCCCACAAACGCCGCCAGCAGCAGCCACCACGGCGACACCAGCCAATACAGCAGGAGCGATATCAAAATCAGCGTACCCGCCAGCATTCTGATGGAATTCTCTAACGTCATGGTATATCTCCGGTTAACTGTTCTCTAACTTCTACGGATAGCTCAGCTAAAGCCGTAAGTCAATTTCAGGTACACGTTATCATTTAACTGAAACTGCCCGAACTGGGTCGATATGTTGTTGCCGTCAAATATGTTACCGCCAACCATCAACTCCAGCTCATCGGTGTACTTATACGATGCCGAAAACCGAACATAGGCGTCTTCATCCGATGGCGAGTAGAAGGCAAAGGCCGACAACTCAATCAACTCCATATGGAGTTTTTTTGTCCAGCGCGTCGTCAGCAGATACCGGACCTCATCGCGAACAAACGTCCCGGCCGGAAATCCGGCCTCGAACTTCTCATAATCAATCATATAATCAACCTGCCACTGCACATTGGCCGTCAGGTTGTTGGCGATCTGCCGTTCATACCCGACCAGCCCCTGGGCAGTCGAATTCGGCACCATCGGATCATCACCGTCGGTATCCTCCCGCGAGTCAAAGTAGCCACCTTCAACCCACAGGATCCCGCCGACAACCGCACCGCGCACCGAGGCACCGTACACATTTAGCTCCGGATAATACGGTGAACCATTCGCCAGCATTCCCACGGGATTCTTGTAGAACCCTTTGTAGAAATACAAGGCCGAACGGAAATTGCCGAACCGGTGCGTAAACCGCGTGGCCAGCTCCGAATTTTCAAATTTCGGATCCGGCTCCACAGGCGGCTTCACCTCACTGAAGAAATCCAGATCTGCCCATCCTGTAATTCCCTGTCCCGGGTAGTAAAAACTCAGCCGCTCGCCAGTCGGCAGACGATTCGGCTCGAACCGAGGGGCCCACACCGCCGTAAGAGCACCGATCGGGCTGTAGTACTCACCCCGAAGCGCCGTCTGCGGCGCTTTCAGGTACTGGTCATCCCGACCGATAAAAAACGACCGGTAGTCCTTGGCGAACACATCATTAATAAAGATCAGGTCGCCTGTCCCCCAGGTCAGAATCTGGCGACCCACCTTGAAATCAAAGTTGTTGCCGACCCGGAACTTGAAATATCCTTCGCGAAGCTCCCAGTCATACTGCGGCTCCTGCCCGGCGCCGTCCCAGACAAAATCCAGCCGCCCGAAAAACTGCCCGGCGTCACCCCAGTGATTCGCGCGAAGCTGCATCCGGGCTTCCGAGGCCGTGTACTCGGTCGGGGCCGGATTGTCCTCATCAATCCGGCCGCCCCACAACCCCTGAAGGAAACCATCGAGATTCGTCTCGGCAACACCTGTTGAAACGCCCATGGCGAGCATCAACAGGACTATAAGCAAAGTGCGATTCATCTTTACAAACCTCCCCGATCCTTACTTGATGTACTGCATGGGTGGATTGACCAGGTACCGCTCGGTAAAGATGTCATCCTTCACGCCCACGTTGTACTCGATGTTGTCGAAAATTACGTGCGTCACGCGATCCTTCTTTTCGTCGGACATGGTCCGGTGCGTGATCGTCATGATCCCGTCGGCCTCTTTGATCTCTTCGGCCTTCATCACCTTCACGACCTCACCATCCTTATAGTAATGTTCCTCGTGCGGCAGCATAATCGCCTGGTCGATGAACGACACTTTCTTGTCAAACGCCCAGTCGCCTTTCGGAATCGACTCAATAATCCAGATTGCGGAACCATCCCAGGTCGAATCCTTCACCAGCGTATGCGTGTCCTCGGACCAGTGACGACCCGACACATCTTCATAACTGAAATCGGACCCGACAAAACTGGAGTTCTTGTCATCCGCCGAGATCCTTTTGACCAGGTCCACCGACGGGATATAAATCCAGCGATCGTCGTTGACGTCGGCGTTCTTGTGCACCATAAACGTCAGGCGCGACACGTCCGACGGCTTCTTGAAATAGGTATAGTACATCTGCTTGCCGCCGTCCTCGACGTCGGTACGAAGCATTACAAACTCACGGTTCCGTTCCTTGCCGCGGCTGTCGATGATATTCATCGTTACCTGCGCCAGGCCGTCGTCACCGGCGTAGTAATACGCCAGGTGGGACTCTTTCATAATCTCGTCGGCCGTCTTCTGGGCCTGCACACCGGAAACAACCAGGGCCAACCCGATCAAAGTAATCGCTAAAATTCTCGTAAGGGTCTTCATGAATCCTAATCTCCGTTTTATTACATTCTCGTTTCTTGTCGTATCTATTTGACTTCGGTCCCCACCTGAGCGTCTCTCTTTCTTGCCGCCTCCGGCAGCATCGATTTGTGGAACGTCCGTACCACCGCCGGCAGCAGCATCATCGTCACCAGGCCGGACATAAACATGATCGCCAGGAAGAACGACCCGACCGTGATATACGGAACCAGCGAGCTAAACAGCATCGGCACAAAACCGATCGCAATCACCAGCACGTTGCGTGAGATCGCCCGGCCGGCCCCTTCAAATATCTCGTTGAAGGACTTACGCCAGTCTCCCAGCTCCTTGTGCAGAGCCCGGAACCGCTGGATAAAGTGAATCGCAAAGTCAACACTCAACCCTAATGTCAGCGACGACAACACCGCTACCGGCATATCATACGGCTTTCCGATGTATCCGATAAACCCGTAGATCGCCATGATAGTGATCGTCAGCGGAAGCATCGACAGCAGCCCCCAGCGCGGCGAACGGAACAGGAATATCATCATCAGCAAAACCACACCGTATGCACTGAGCAACGATCTGCCCATGCCGGAGACCATCTTCTGCTGCCAGACAATATTGATATACGGCTTACCGGCCCATTCGGCCGTGACACCCGGCGGCAGCGGATTATCGGCAATAAACGCATCCGCATGGCGAATCGTTGACTGTACTTCCTGGTTGTCGCCGGTGTTGAGCTGAACCCAGAGATTGGCCTTGTCATAATCCGGCGTCACGAACTTAAACAAGTCGTCCGGATCTCCACCCGACATCTCGAACAGGAACAACATCTGGGCGACTTCATCCTGATTCTCAGGAATGTAAACCTCTGCGGAATCTGCCTCGAAAAGTTCATATCGAACCTTTTTCACGATATCCGGAAGACCCGTAGTCGCCCCGACCACCTCGTGCTCGATCATGTGCGCCTGAAGGTCCTGCATGTACTTCAGTACCTCAGGATTCTTCACTGCGTCGGCTTCCTCGCCCTCAAAAACAAGGTAGTTCATGTAGGTACCGGCCAGGTGATCGTTCATCGCGATATCCGCCTGACGAATCGGATGCGACTCCTTGAACCACTTGACCGGGTTGTCATTCACTACGATCAGGCTCAGTCCCACAGCCGAAACCACCATCACCACTAACGCACCTGCGATAATCCCTTTATTGTGCTTGTAGGAGAAGTCGCGAAAACTGTGCATGAGCTTGGACAGCGGCCCGCGATCATCAGACTTGCCAAAATTCCGCAGCGCCCTGTCAGAGATCAGCATACCGATCGCCGGGTTAAGCGTGATCGACAAAAACCACGCCGTCAACACACCAAACGCCACGAACACGCCAAACACCTGCACCGGCGGAATCGGAGTCAGCGCCAGCGAGACAAAACCGGCAATCGTCGTCATCGAGGTAAACAGCATCGGCAAAAACAAGGTGTTGATCGAATGCCGGATCGTTGCGTCTCTATGCTTATACCTCCCGTAATGATCATGGAACTCCGATATAATATGAATCGAGTTGAGCACTGAGATCGGTATCAAAAAGATCGGGATCATCGAACTCATGATATGCACCGTATTACCGGTCGCAATCAACAGCCCCATGGCCCAGATCACCGACATCATCGCCACGATCATCGGCGCCAGAATAATCTTCACCTGTCGGAAAAATAACAGCAGCAGCAGAAAAATAATCGCCATCGCCGCCGGCGCAGAGAAAACCATCTGAGAAAACATCTCTGCGCCAAATGAATCTTCCGCGACCGGAAGACCGGCGATATGATACGTCTCGTTATCTTTGTACTTGTCGGTTATTTCCTTAAGCTCACCGGCGATCCGGTGCGACATGTCCTTCGACTCGATCGGAATGAAAATAGCGATCGCCCTGCCGTCGTCAGAAGCCAGCTTACCCCGAAGAATCGGGTTCTCTTTTATCCGACTGAGGATATACTTACCCTCCTCCTCAGTCTCGATCTTATCCTCCATCAGGGTCTCGATCACAATGCCGGCTGCACCCTGACGGATATCATCGACCGTCGACGGCGCCAGCAGATCGCCCACCACCACCCCGTCGATCTCTTTGACTTCCTCGACGATGTCGTAGACTTTGTTCAGCGTCTTGGGGGTAAATGCCCCCTCCTCATTAATCACGCCCACCGCGATAAAATCGGACAACCCGAACTCCGCCTTGGTCATATGGTCCATGAGACGGGCCGGCTCGTCTTCCGGAAGCATATTCTCCGGATCGGTGTCGATCTTGATCTTGGGGAATTGCATGGCGAAGAACGCCGTGATAATCACCGCGATTCCAATCACCAACCACGGATGTTTAATTGAAAACTCCGTAAGACCCTTTCGCATCTGTCATGCCCTTTCGCTTTTCGTTTTTGCTTCTTTGCCGATTAGATGGCGCTAAGGGCGAAAACGATTCAAAGTTTCTCAACCGGGGGATTGTGCCGTGATGTTAACAAAAATAACAGGAGAGGGGCTGGTAAAGGCAAGCGTTTAGCAAAAAAAGCGGAATCCGATCCAGACTATTAAGACCTTAAACATCAACTATTTACCGAACTTCTTCCGCCATTTTTCGCGCAGCAGATCACCCAGCTTGCTCTCAAGCGACTCCGGCAGCCGCTCCCGCTTCCCCTCCCTGCACAGCGAGACCGTCTGGCGCATCGTGTCGACCATTATCCGGCAGTTCTGACACTCGCCAATGTGCTTCTCGATTTCCTCGCAGAGTTTCGGCGACACTTCGCCGTCGAGATACTCATTCAGCTCACCAATATATTCAGCGCATTTTTTGGCCATAACGATCCTCAAACACTTTCGACAGATGATCACGAACCGCCAAACGCGCCCGCAGCACCCGTGACTTGGTCGCGGCAATCGACTCCCCAATCAACTCCGCCACCTCTTTAATAGACAACTCATCGATATAGCGCAGGACAAACGCCTCGCGGTACTGAACCGGGAGTTCCTTAATCGCCCTGTTGATGATCCGTCGAAGCTCATCCTGCTCAAGCAGGTTGTGCGGGTCTTTCCAGTCGAAAATACCGGCCACGCTGTCCGAGGCCGCGCCATGATTGAGCTGCCCAGCCATCGGCAGGTAATCCTCGATTGGACGTAAATCAGTCCGCTTGT
The DNA here is from genome assembly GCA_964612145.1 of uncultured Ignavibacteriales bacterium. Lineage (GTDB taxonomy): Bacteria > Zixibacteria > MSB-5A5 > GN15 > FEB-12 > JAGNLV01. Next base: position 60,764 of record CAZTBP010000015.1, read on the forward strand.
CTTTCGCAATCGCGGCCCGTGTCTCATTCAGAGCGATAGAATACAGCCACGTCCCGAACGAAGCCTCGCCCCGGAACCGGTGTATTTTGTCAATCGCTTTCATGAGTGTATCCTGCACAATATCTTCCGCATCTAGCTCGTTGCCGGTCATCTTGACAGCCAGGTTGTACAGCTTCGTTTTATGCGCATTCACCAGCTCGGTAAACGCCTCGAAATCACCGGCCTGGGCTCGTAGGACAAGTTCCTTTTCACTCATGAGATAAGAATACGGGAACAAACGATTCAAAAAAAGTAAGAGTTTTCAAAATGTGACAGACCAATGACACACTCCAACAGGTAATGTCGATCACGCTTTTATACTTACCCGCAAGTCCCTCAGTGTTTTATGGATATAATTAGCCTTTTTACTACATTTTCAGCATGAAATTGAAACTAATCGCCCGCCTCAGCGGTTAAGAGGAGTGAAGATTACAAAAAACTGGTGACCTTGCTTGACTCCATGAATGACAACAGGGTCACCACTACCGCTCCGTGTCGTCACCCCTCCCCCGGCACGGGGCTTTTTTTGCGACAAAATAGACAGGAGTTTATGATCGATAACCCGTAACAGGAAAAGCCGGCCGGGGCCGGACCCCCTCCACTTAAGCTTTCCTAAACCAGCCCCCCCGACAATTACAACTTTACCAATTCCGTATCGGCAAAAAAGCTCACCCACGCAAACCAGAACGACGTAATTACCGGGACCTGCTCCAGTCTGACTGACCCATCGGCCGGCGAATGCCCGGTCGAGAGATCCCAACTGACCGGTTTGCCTTCGCCATCACCGACTACCGTCAAAACTCCGTCATCAACTGACACTATGTCAGCCGACACACCCAAAGGCAACCGGTAAGCTGCCACTCCCTCGCCGCTTTTTGTCAGCCCCACTACCACCGGGGACTCCTTCCCGATCAGCGCAAACTTGTGTTTGTCCAGATAACTCATCGATACCGCCACCGGCCCTTCCGCAAGCCGCAGCCCGACAACCTTGTCCTTTCCATCCAATCGCTGATACGAATTCTGCCTCCCGAATATCCCCAGGCGCGAACGATCCGCGAAATACCCGCTGTAATGAGATCCCTCCCCGCCCTTGCTCGGTTTGCGCAGCAATACCCCATCCGGATACAACTCTGCAAACTCTCCGAATGTCAAATGCTGCGATGGTATCAAGACCAACTCAGTCCCTTCCATAGGACCCTTAACAGCCTCACCGAGCACCTGTGACCAGAGCGATTTCGTCTGGATATCCTGCATCACCAGAGCATCCTGCCACAGCGCTCCCGAGGCCTGAAACGTATAGCGGGTGGAATCAATCGTAGCGGCATACACGATGCCGGTGAAACAAAGCGGTCACCAGGTAACCGTGATCGCCCGGCCATTGATATAGTCGTTCACCACCTCGTGGCCATCCAGATGCCACGTGCTGTATCCTTTCGTCGAGTCGCCGTCAACCACGGCGATAAGCGGTTCGTCCGGATAATACAAATCGCGTGCCTGCTCCACCGTGACAAACTCCGGCTCAAAAATCGCCGGTATATCGCCCGGGTTGAGCACCGTGTACATGGTGAAACCACGAATTTCTTCTCTTTTCGGTTCCGGCCGCTGGGCCGAAGCCGGCGCTATGAGCGACGCTGCCAGCGCAACCGCGACCAGCAGCCGGAACGGTAGGGAGAGACGGAGCATGTTTTCGGTCCTCCTGCTCGGTTGGAAATGTTTCTTCCCCTCCACCACATTACTTGGTCGCAATAAGTGCATTACCGTTTCAAACTAAATGAAATTTCCGCCCTCGATTGACCATTCACCACCAGTTCAACCCGGTGCCTGCCCGGATAATGCGTACGCGTACTCAAATCCCGAAACGCCTGCCTGATCCGCAACTCAAGTATCTCGCCCACTCCGATCTCCCGCTCCGCCAGCTTGAACACTTTGACCGACTGTCTCCCGCTTTTCTTTACATAGTGCACCCGGTAATCTATCGCCAGCCGCTGATTCGTCGCAGCTGTTGACCGAATCTTCACCGGGATCTCCACCGTTTCGCCGATTATAACCGCATTTCTCGGCGCCCCAAATTCTTCGATCCTTATCTTCGGGCTGGCCGTAAACCCGAAAATAGGAAACACCCGAGGATCACCACGTTTTATCAGCGACCGGCACGCATGCTTCACAATCCAATCAGTCCGGTCATTCCCCTCCCTCTTCCACCGCAGTGCTGTCTCGATCACGATATCAGGATGATCCTTCGAAATATCATTGAGATTATTCGCAACTGCCGTGCGCACGTACTTCGATCGATCCGCCTTCAACTTTTCCAGCAACTCCAGTACCGGTGAAGGATCCCTTTTGAACGCCTCGATATGTGCCACCCAGACCCCGCGCGGCCGCGAACCCTCGGCCGCCAGTCGCCGCACATGCTCGTCAGGGTCCTCCGCCCACCGGTGCAGTACCGGAAGCATCTCCTGCGTATACATGATAATAAACGGTCGTATTGCAAACTCGCCCGTCCCATGCGGTGTCAGCGCCTCCAGCGCCTGAACTGACTCCTCAAAATGCTCCAGGCCAAACTGCTCGACATACGCCGTCAACGCCCAGTTTTCAAACATGCCCACCGATGGCGCTGTACGGATCAGAACATCAACCGCTTTTGCATAATCCTCTGGAAGGAACTCCTTCAACCCCTTTGCGATCGCATTCACCCGGTCCTTGAGCTCCAGTTCAAGAAACTCCCTGGTCACCACCGCCCGGGCAAACTCCGCCGCCTTAAACTTCGGATACTGCCTGCAAATCGCACTGGCAAGCTCCGCCAGCGCAACCCGATCGAGCCGATTTTTCCACAGCTTCTGTTCTTCCGACAGTTTCTCAGCCGGCATCCGCTATCTCCACAAAAAAACCGGCCGGGACTGGTTGACCCGACCGGCATATGATTGTTTCCTGTGAGTGCCCCCGTTCTACCTGGCCAGCTCGACAAAATCATCGATATCAGCCAGCGCCCGATTAACTGCATCCGTCCAGAACGAGTCACCGGTCAAATCGACCCCGAGGTGCTTGCGCGCGACATCCTCGCACATCATGCTGCCGGTATCCACCAGCAGGTCACGGTACTTCGGTGCAAACGCTTTACCCTCCTTGCGCGCCCGGTCGTACACCCCGCCTGAGAACAGGAACCCGAACGTATAGGGAAAATTGTAAAACGGCGCTTCCGTGATGTAGAAGTGAAGCTTCGTGCACCAGAACAGCGGATGGTACCCGGACTCATCGAGCATTCCGGCAAACGCTTCTTTCTGTGCCTCCACCATCATCTCTTTGAGCTGTTCGGTCGGGATCATGCCGTTCGGACGTTCGGCATAAAACGCCTTGTCAAACAGGAACCGGCTGTACAGATCCGTAAACATCACATACGCCGCCTGGAGCTTCTGGTCCAGCAGCATCAGCCTTTCCTGCGGATTATCCGCCTGGGCCAGCGCCGCATCGGTCACCAGCGTCTCGGCGAAAATCGACGCTGTCTCGGCCAGCGGCATCGGATACTCCTGCGCCAGATACGGTTTTTCCGTTATCACCTGCTGGTGATAGGCATGACCCAACTCGTGCGCCAGCGTCAGCAGATTGTCAAACGATTCACCATACGTCATGAAAACCCGCGACTGCCGAATCGGGCCGAATCCGGTGCAAAACGCACCGCCGCGCTTGTCGCCGCGATCTTCCGCTTCGACCCAGTTCTTCTCAAGCGCCATCTTGACGAAATTCGCCATGTCATCGGAGAACGACCCGACATTCTTTATGATAAACTCGCCCGCCTCTTCAAACGTAAACGTCTTGTCCGATGAGCCGCACGGTGCGAATTCATCATACCACATATACTTGTCTATCCCCAGCAGCGTCTTTTTCGCGTCGATATACCTCGCCAGCTTCCCCTTCTCGCGCGAAATCACCCGCCACATCGCCTCGAGCGTCTCTTCTTTCATCCGGGCCTGGTGCAACGGCTCAAACAGCGGGGAATCCCACCCACGGTGCTTGTACATGCTCAGGCGGAACCCTCCCTGCGAATTCAACGCCATTGCCGCCAGATCCGCCGACTTCGCCCAGCCGTCGACCATCGCCCCAAACGCCCGCCGCCTGGCATCGCGATTCGGGCTGGACATCTTGGTCGCCAGCTGACCCATCGAGAGCTGCTTCGTCTCGCCCTCTTCCTCAAACGGCGCCGATAAATCACCCGCCATCTTGTCGTACAGACGGTTCCAGGCGTGGTACCCGTTGACCGCCAGATCCAGCGTCAACTCTTCCTTCTCAATTGGCATTTTGCTCTTGGCAAAACTACGGATCTCATTCAGCGGGAACTCCAGCCCGGCCAGATCGTCCGCCTTCACCAGCAGCTTCCACTGATCATCCGACTGCTTCAGCGAAACCGCCTCTAACTTGGCCAGCAGCTTCTTCCAAATCGCACTATATTCATCACCCTCGGCTTCAATCGCCGCCGCCGGGTTGTCTTTGACATTCTGCGAGGTCAGACAGCCGGCAAACGCCTGCACCAGCTCGATCTCGGCGCTGGTCTCCTGCAGCATCAGGATAAATTTCACCCAGGTATCAAGTGACTCGTCGGTCACCTGCTCGGGAATGGTATTGGCCAGTTTGGCGGTATCATCGAGTTTCTGCTTGAGATCCTGACGGAACTGTTTGAATTCCGTGGATTTGCTGCCTCCGGGAAATATCGAATCGAGATCCCAGGTCGGCGCAGGTTTGCTTTTGGTTGCTGTTTCGGGCATATATGAACTCCGGGTTGGTAGTGAATAGACTTGCTATGTGAGGCCAATGATAGCCAAAAACCACCGCCTTGGCAAGCAACGGCTCCTATTCGCGGATTTTAGAGTGGAGGACGGTCAGTATTTTCTCCTGAAGGTCCTCATCCGATGTGCGGTTTTCGACCAATTGCTGCAAAGCGCTGTCTCTCTTATGAATAAACTCGCCATATTCGGTCAAGACCCGCTTGCATTCAGCGGCAGTGTGAGGAACACGGACTATACCCCGATGCCTATCCTGGACGGCTAACTTAATCAATTCGTCTTGGGCCTTCGAGTTAGTCTTTATACGACCGGTAATCTGTTTCTTACCGCGTACAAAAACCAGACCACTTCCCGCAAACATGTCTGCTGAGTCACGCGGTTCACCCGTGTCCGGTATGTCATAGGCGTCAACCAATTCATCCGGATCAAAAAAGTCATCTTCATAATCCTGAAAGAGCCACTTTTCGGTCACGGAAATTTCCTCAAATATCTGGTCGGCTATCTCTTCGGGTTTGGCCCTCATCTTTCTTCGAGAAAGATTCTTGTTAATAATCGCCTTTTCTTCCTTGCGTCGTACCCATTCGAAAAAGTCCCGAAGATAGGCATAAAGCTCACTGAGGAGTTCGTTTCGTCTCTTTTTGGATCGCACCCCGATCATACGCAGCACGGCGTCGTCCAGGCCTCTTCGATCCGGCATATCAAGCTCGCTGACATTCGAAAGTTCCTTCAGTTCATCTTCTTTACCGGCTTGCGTATATGACATTCGCCGTAGACGTTTTTCAGACAGAAACTGAAGTGCTGGACGTTTCTTCATTTCCGTAAAGGCATTTTCGACGTCTTTGAGGGCTTTTGGCTTAGCGCCTACCGGGCTCGGTACTCGCATCATGTTGACGTCAATGACTTCGGTCTTGAGATTGCCTTCTACACCAACCGGGCGACCATATTGATGTTTTGCGAGAACAACTAAGGTGGAATTGAGTATACCCGCCAAAACCTCTGGAGCCAAGTCAATAGTAGACTTGACGTCATAAAGATTGCAGTTACACTGCAGCTTATTTTCATTCAATGGAATGGCATGCTTGTACTGTTGCGATTTGGGCCAGAACATCGCCCCTCGGGAATGGCCTGTTAAATTGTACCACTCGCGCTCCTCTGATTTTCTCGCTGCTACGGTCGAACCTAAATGCACGCCAAGTTGCTCTCCCCATTCAATATACTTTCTTGCATATTTCCCTTTGATCTGGGTCCGGCGCTCACTGATCAAGAGAATCATTCTAGCGCAATTCTCCGGGTTCACCCTGAAGCCGTCAATCTCCATGAGACTGTGCACTTCCGGTTCCAGATACCGCGATTCAATAGGGCGTATTTCGCCGTAACCCTCTCCACATTTCACGAGCTTCACCTTACCCGTCTCTACCTCGTGCCGTGGAACCCCATATGTCAGCTCGAAATCGTGCGGATCCTGCTCCGCGATCAAGCACTCATCTGTACAGTCGCGCGGGAAGAAGAAAGAGTCTTTACCAGTTTTCACTCCAAAGCGAACCTCGGCAACCTTTCCAATTGGAACGAATTTGTGATCATATTCATCCACCAAGTCAAACCACAAGTCCGGTGCGCGGAGATGCACGCCCCATTTCCCCCCATAGTACTTTTCCGCATTCTCTACCCCATTTTCCGGCTGATCGTTACCACCCTTCCCCATAAGCTCACCGAGTGCCACGCCTTCATTCCACAAGTCACCCTGACTGACCAACCGGGCGCGGTATCGGTTGTTGGATACATTCTTGTCTAGGCTTAGAATCTCCTCTCGAAATTCGTCCGCCGCCCTCATGGCCCCGGGCGTTGTTCCGTCGTGGGACAAAATCTGCGCTATGGGCCGCCTGAATTGCACGAATCGAACAGTGTTTTGCATTCGTGCCTTGCGATCGACCTGTCGCCTGAGAATGGTAACTGTAGTCGCCACTCTGGCCCCTACAAACCAGGGCTCGTCGATGCTCTCAAACACCGCAACGATTTGAAAATTCCGAAGCATCCACTCCTGGAGCTTGAACCCGTATTCAACGTCGAGCCACTGACTTGACGTTAGTAAACAAAGATATCCGTCCTCTTTGAGAAAAGTCGCGGCATGAGGCCAGAAGTAGCAATGAATGTCGCTTCGCCCTGACAAAGTCAGACCGGCTTCACGTTTAATCAGATCGCGATAGTAATCCTTTGCGGATAAACCATTGCTTTTCTTGCTCTTGGAAATGTCTTCCTGTCGAATATAGGGCGGGTTACCGACTACGGCGTCCAGCGGACCGATTTGAACTTCCCGCTCTTGTCCTTTGCCCGGCCCCTTTGCCTTCGACTTCCTGGGAAGCGTTATAAACACTTTGCCCGTTTCGACTTCGAAGAAGTCACTCCGTAATATTTGGGGATAGTTCTCATCGTCGATTAGATCACGGACTGCAAGGTTGATTGTTGTCAAATGTGTCGCAAAATTCATCACGTCGACGCCGTAGAGCTGTTTTAGAAACTCGCCGTGCTTGCGATCCGGCTCCAACCACTTCAACCTGCTGTATGCGCGGACCAGGAATGTCCCACCACCACATGCCGGATCCATCACGACTTCATCTCCCTCCCGAATGCAGAAGCTATTTATTAAATCAACAACTTCGACTCGGGTATAGAACTGCCCATACTTATGGCGCTCGTCCGGTGAAAGAAGCCGTTCAAAGAGCGTGCCGATTACTTCATGATCCAAAGCCGAAAAATCGAATTCATGAATATGTTCGATCATCTCCCGCCAGTGGGGAACAGCATCGTCTGAATAAAACGGTATGTATCCGCCGAATGAACGGTGATCCTCTCCAAATACAGTCTCGTAGTCACCGGTGATCTTTATCGCCTTTCGAAAATAGCCCTCCAAGAACGACCAGAGATCTTCGCCCGTTGTGACGTGTTTTGGGATTCGAAGTTTCTTAATCTGCTGACCATAGCGTTTCAGCAGCGCTTCATGAAAGACTAGCTTATTGACCAGAGAGTAGCAGGAAAATCTCGCGGCTCTTTCCAGATTTTCCCTAATGCCTTCTGCATCCGCGTAGATTGTCCAGCCCTGCTCTTCCCTCATCCATTTATCGATTTTCGCCCGCTCACGCTTCTTCTTATAGCGGTCATTCAGTTCGTCGAACGTAAATTGCACTGGCATGCGCAGTGAGGACTCAAGTGCTTCCATGAACTTCTGATCAGGCGGTTTCCTACCTATTCTGGCGGTTCCCTCTAAGACCTTCGCTACAGCATGGAGAAAACGAACCAACCAGTCACGAATTTCATGTTCTGTAGCCCGATGCTGCAATTGTGCCTCATTATTCACACTCGCAACGTGCCACGACATATAATCCTGCCCTAACTTCGTCGGGTCGCTGGGTTCAGTTTCCCACAGCACACATTCGTTAACATTCCATGTGAAGAAAAACCGAGCCCCCGCTTTCCGCGCCTTGCTGCGGGCATCGTCAACTACCTTGGCAATGTGTGGGCTGTTTCCGTCGGCTTGGTATGGTAGTTTGACTTCCCCCGTTAATAGCGGTCGCTTGCTCTTGTCCAGAAGTGTAAGGTCGCGCCGTTTCTTGCTACCCCTTCCCCTTTGCTCAATCTTGCAGCGATCAAACGGCGGAATAGGAATGTGCGAGACAATCTCGTCGATCCAACTCTTTACTTCACCTGTAAATTCCCATTCAGTCATAGATAATCTCCGAACCCAATTAACGGGAATTCACTATTTCCTGTCAATCACCTAGGCGTCCGAATCCTCAAATTTCCGAATCCACCGCGCATAGAAAAACATCCCGATCGCCGACACTAACCCGACCGCCGCAAACTGATACCACAACTTATACGGATCATACATATCCCACAACAAATTCGTCGCCTCCTGCGCCGAAAGACCCGTAACCTCCTGCAGCTTCATAAACGCCTCCGTGCGCGCTACATCCGTCATGCTGAACTTCTCGGACAAATATTGCATCGCCAGATTCGCCTTGTCCCCCATCTCGCCGTAAACCTTACCCCCGTAAATAGACCCGTAACCCCAGCCGACCGCCAGCGGGACATTGGCATACCCCATATACAGTCCCTTCTGACCCTCCGGTGCAATCACGCCTAAGTACTCGTTCATTTTCGGCGACGACAACATCTCACCCACCGAAAACACCAAAATCCCCATCAGGCAGATGTAACCCGAAGTCGTGAACCCGGCCAGAACCAGCCCGACAGCAGCGATAGTAATCCCGATCATGATCGAATGCACCCGCCGCATACGCGATACCAGCCACGATAACGGCACTACCAACAGGATAATCAGCCCCGGATTGATATTGATCAACCACTCCTGCGTTATCTGTGGACCGCGGTCGGAATGCAGCTGAAGCATGAAATCCGGCAAACCGAGGTCTTTGACCACCTGGGAGCTGTCCACCCAGTCGACAATGAAATTCGGCAGCATGTCGAACAACTGCATGAACATCAGCCAGAACCCCGACATGATCAGGATGAAAAGCACCAGCCGCCCTTTCATGAAGTTCTTCGCGGTGAGCGCCAGTACTTTCATCGGCCCCCCGGTCTGATCGCCGCCGGCCGGGACCTCCTTGTACGTAAACAGCATCAGGAAATTCAGCGACACAATGACCGCGCAGCCATAAAACACCGCCGGCCACGAAATCCCGTACAGGTAATGCGCCAGCGGCGGTCCCAAAAACCCGCCGATATTCACCAGCATATAAAACGTACCCCAGCCGATCGACGAGTTCTCACGCGTAAGCGACCGCACCAGCGTCCCCTGCACCCCCGGCTTGAAAATCGCCGTCCCGAACGCCAGCATACAGCACCCGAACAAAAACGGCCAGAAATCGGTCTGCGTCGCCATCAACAAATACCCGATCACCTTCATCGTAATCGAAAACGCAATCGTTTGCTTGTATCCATACCGATCCGCAAATCCGCCGGAAAACATCGGCACCAGCGACTGCACCACCGCCCACCAGGCAAATATGATCCCTTTATCGACCTGAGAAAAATGCAGCCCGCCCGGCTCATCGGCCTGGGCGATATAAATCGGAATCACGACCCGCACGCCATAGTAGGCGAGCCGCTCGAGCATTTCCATGAGATTGACCATCCAGAACGGGCGGGCAAGCGAGGTGAGTTGTTGAAATAATCCCTGATCGGGCGTTTCGACCGCGGAGTCGGCCGACGGCGTGGTTGACGACATGCGTTCTCCTGAATTATCTTACACTGCAGTTTGCAACAAGAAAACCCAAACCAACGGCGGGGTCAACTGATAACAAACCCCGCGTGAGAAAGAATCCCATGTCCGACGATTCCCGGCAGGATGACTCAATCGAATACCCGATCGACGGCACCCTTGACCTGCACCAGTTCTCGCCCAAAGACACCAAAGATGTTGTTGAGGAATATATCCGCGTCTGCCTCGAAAAAGGCATCCATACCCTGCGGATCGTTCACGGCAAAGGCATCGGCGTCAAACGACGCATCGTCCACTCCCTGCTTGATACCCACCCCCAGGTTGTCGGCTACCACCACGAAGGCGGCAGCGGCGGTTCCTGGGGCGCCACGGTCGTCGACCTGCGCCCGGAACCTGAAAGCGAATCGTAAGAAGTCCCGCCTATTTCTTGTACTTGAACCCCTGCGTATACCGGTAGTATCCGCCCACCGGCATCTTGCTCAGGCTGCCGTCGCCCGTCGTCACACTGTAGCACGGACCGCACAGGACCACACAGTTGTCCAGCGTCGGTTTCCCCGCCCGTGACTCCGGCAACAGGCGCAGCGCCTTCTCGGAATGAAACTGCAGCGGGCTCCCGCACTTGGCGCAGCGCCCCATTTGTCTTGTTCTCGCCTGAAATGCAATCTTACTTTGAAAACGCATCGCTTTCCTCCATGAAAATGTAATTGATCCTGTCTGACGCAATAAAGCACCCGGGGACAGGCTCGGTCAACTAAGTTTATAGCCCGTGATGGTCTTATTTTGACAAAACAAACCCCGCGGATGAGGCTCGCGGGGTCCGATTGGCGGGAAGGTCCCCCTCTTTTCTACCAGAGAACCTTCCACAAATACATGTGATCCTGACCTCTCGCTACTTAAGCAGGACCATCTTCTTTGTGGCGGTGAACTCACCCGCCCGCAGACGATAGAAGTATACGCCGGACGCATACTCGGAGGCATCCCACATGACTTTCACATACCCGGCGTCATCCTGCCCGCTGATAGTCTTCACCGTACGACCGAGCACGTTATAAATCGTCAGATCCCATTCCGCCGCGTTGGGCAGCGCAAACTCAATCGTAGTCGTCGGGTTGAACGGATTCGGGTAGTTGTGGAACAACTCGAACCGATCCGGCAGACTGGTCACCCTGGCCGACAGCATGAAGCCGTCCCAGGCGCCCAGCTCGATCTGTTCTATCTCTGTCACATTGCCGCCCAGGTTAAGCACTCGGCCCGGCTCCAGATACGCTGTCCCGTCAAGATTGTACACGAGGATCCGCGTTTGCTGACCGTCGAACCGGTACTGAAGATCCATACTCTGTGCCTCCGGATACAACTCCGGCATCACCTGACCCTTAACCGTCAGGTACATCGCCCCGACCCGGTAATCGGAGGCATCGATCCCCAGCGCACCGTGGTTGAGCGAAATAGTGACGTCGGCCGACATATTCGGGTCAAGCTTCGGCAACCCGATCGCATCACCGACAATAACCCGAATCATGTATACCAAATCGGCCACACTCAACGGAATACCGTCACCGTTTACATCACTGGCCGCCGTGGCCGCCTCAATATTCGGACCGAACACGCCCAGCCCGTAGACGAAGTAGTTCGAATACAGGACCGCATCGGAAATCTCATACGCCGTGCCATTGAGGTTCATATCGCCACGATCATCAATCGAGTCGGCACACACGATATCAATACCGCCATTAGTGAAATCAATACACCGTATAGCCGCCGGTTTACCCGGACCGCCACCCTCAAGACAGAGATCCGGCGCCCCGAAGAAGCCCGGGAATCCATAGCCGGTATGCGTGATTTCATTCAGTTCGAAATCAAACACCCGGCGCGAAACCCATAGCGTATCACCGCTGCGATCGGCAATGCTGTTATCGCCGCAGTCATACCAGAAGAACCGGATCGGCACATACTGGCATTCAAAATTGCGGTCGTTGGTGACCAGGAAGTCCAGATCAACCAGCGAACCGGTCAACCCGCTCATGAAACAGGCCGGGTGATTCGCACCATTGTTCGTCTCGGCAATAGCCACAATCCGCACCAAACCGGTCGGACAGCCCGAACAGTTGCCGTCGGCGCCCTGGCGGAACGTGAAGTACTCCCAGCCGCACTGATCGATCAGTTCACCCGGATAAGCCGCATTGAACAGCAGCGCCGACGGATCGTATTGGATCAGCAGATCGAAACCACCGATCGGCTTACCCGACGCCTGCTGGAAGATACTGACTGTCTCGTGCGAACCCTGATAGGTACCGTGCGTCTTCTCTATCTGCACATGCAGACATTCATCGACCTCAACCGTCACACAGACCGTGTCGGTCACCGTCTCATCACAGGCGTCGCGCGCCGTTATCTCGAAACAGTACACGCCCGAGGTATCGGCGATAAAGTACGCCTCCGTTCCATCGAACGTCGCCGGACCCGACACGTCAACATCCGTCACGTTGCCGTCCGGATCATCAACCTCAACCGTGAAACAGACCTCACCCGCTTCATCGAGGTACAACGCGAAACTCGGCGTACCGCCCAGCGTCGGCGGGTCGTTATAGTCGATAGTAAGAATCGTCGTATCTCGATCCACACGACCGCAGGAATCGACCGCCTCGACAATCACCGGGTATTGCCCCTCGCCATGCTGCGGCGTGAAACAGACATTGGTGCCGCTGTACGTTCCACCGACCGGCTCAATGACCGTGACACTTTCGAGATTACCCTCATCGTCGGTAATCGACGACTCGACACACACCGGGCTGCCCTGATCGCAGAGAAACATCAATTGATCCGAACCAAGATCCACGACCGGCGGGTCATTGATCTCAAACGTCACGCTGAATTCACCTTCACAAGTCGCGCCGCAGGAATCGATACACAACACCTGCACCGTCACCGACTGGTCAGACGTCGGCGTATAGGTCCAGTTGCCGCCGCTGATCGAACCCGGACCGGTCACTATCTCACAGTGATCGAAATTGCCGTCCGCATCGGTCGCACCAACCGGCAGCGATACCGTTGTCGGGGCGCATTGCTCGAATGCGGCATTATCAGGAATGTCACACACCGGTGCCGAGTTAATCGATATCGTCAAAGACACCGTATCTTCATCGAACGCGCCACAGTCGTCGACCGACCGGAGCACTATATCAAAGACCCCGGCAGTATCCGGCGTGAAACAAATAGTACCGCTGGCATAAACCCCAGCCCCGGACACTATATAACAGCTGTCCAAATTATCATCCGGATCACTGCACGAGGCCGGCCAGCACAATTCCTCGATTCCACACAAAAACAGGGTCTGATCGGCTCCGGCATTGGCCACCGGCGACTCGTTCAACTCAAGCACGACGTCCAGGGTATCAACATCGAATTCACCGCATGCATCCTCAGCGCGGATTATAAATCGATACGTGCCGCTGGTATCCGGCGTAAAGCAGAACTGGTTGGCCGCCGTATCAAGCGTCGCCGCACCAGCGATCAACTCTTCAAGCACCACGTTGTCATCGGGATCCGTAACCGTGTACACCAGGCAGGTCTCTACCGGATCACACTGGAAGACATTCAGCTTGTTCGCTTTATTACCACCCAGATCGACCACCGGCGGACCGTTCAGCGAAATATTGACCGTAAGGCTCGTCGTATCGGCAGCGCCGCACGGATCGGTCACCACAACCGTGACCGTGTAAGAGCCGCCCGCAGTCGGCGTGAAACACCACTGACCGGTCTCACTGACTGCTCCCGGACCGCTCAGTCGGCTCCACAGCAAACTGTCTCCGTCCGGATCATTCGCGCTAAAGTCATGGCAGAACTGAATCGGATCGCATAGGAAACTGTCGATCGGAGTCTCCGGATCGACCGCCACCGGCGCCGAATTGATCGTCACGTCGGCAATCAGGATACACGTATCGGCTCCGCACGAAGTCCCCGAGATAATTGTCAACTCATAATGGCCGCTCGTATCGGCAAAGAAACAGACATTTCCGGCATCGTAGTACCCAATCGGACTGACCGACACCGTATCGTTCCGCTGAACCACCGTCACCGGCACACAAACCGTATCCGGCTGACAGATATCTATCGTCTGCGGCTGCGGACACTCGATCTGCGCCGCCGAACCAATATCGACATTGAACGTCAGTACGCAGGTATCCACACCGCATTCACCGCTGGCAATCACCGTCGAGGTATACACCCCGGAGGTGTCCGCCTGGAAACAGAACTGCCCGCCGACATAATTGCCGAACGACGTCGTTATGGTCACGCCCGAAGGTGATATCGCCAGCGGGTAACAAACCTCTTCAGCCGCACACAGCGATACGTCGATCGGCCCGGACGGGCACTCGATAACCGTCTGCGGACTGAACTCAACCGTAACAATCATCTCATCACTGGCCTGCGCCCCGCACGAATCCGTGACCTTCACAACGAATCCGTAGGTACCACTCGTCGGCGGCGTGAAACAGATCTCGTTGGCCGCAGTGTCAATAGTACCATAACCCGAGAACATCGTCTCCGTCAATATGGCACCGTCCGGATCGGAGGCACTGTAGTTGAAACAGAACTCAGTCGGATTACACAGCGACAGGGTTGTATCGGCCGGCAGCGATACCGTCGGCGCCTGATTCAGAGTCACCGTAACCGTCACTGTATCCGCTGATATTTCACCGCACTCGTCACCCGCCTCCAGAATGAACTGATACGTGCCGCTTTGCGTCGGCTGGAAGCAGATACTGGTTCCGTCGTACATCCCCGGTCCCGTGAAGATGCAATCCATCAGATTGCCGTCCACATCCGAACACCCGGCTGGCCAGCAGATCTCCTGTGACTCACACAACACAATTGACTGGTCCGAACCAGCGTCGGCCACCGGCGGCGAGTTGACTCCGATTGTGACATTGATCGTGTCAACATCGACCGAGCCACAGTCATCGACTATCTGGATAATGAATGTCTCGCTCGTGGAAGTCGTCGGGGTGAAACATACCTCGGTATTGTTCAGGTCCATCGTCCCGTTGCCCTCGAGAAGCGTGATCGTCGTTGTATTCAAACCCTCCGCATCAATCGCCGTAAACGGCAGACAAATCTCGCTGCTCTGGCACAGGAACGTATCAATATCAGCGCCGAACGCAATCTGCGGCGCCGCATTTATATCAAATTCTACGGTAAACTCAGACTCACAAACCGCCCCGCACGAATCCTCACAGGCCACGACGACCGTCACCGAATGATCAGCAGCCGGCGTATAGCACCAGTTGCCGCCTGCCAGCGAACCCGGACCCGAAACTATCTGACAGAGCTTCAGGTTGTTGTCCGGATCTGTTGCATACACCGGGAGACAAACCTCTCCGGCGGCACACTGGTCAATCGTCGTATCGTTCGGGACAACACAGGTCGGCCCGGTGTTAACCGTCACATCGATTGTCACACTGTCAACATCGACCTCGCCGCAGGAATCAACCGCTTCGAGTACAAACAGGTAGCTGCCGCTGCCCACGGGCGTGAAGCAAATCTGCGAACCATCATACGTCCCCGGTCCCTCGATAAGCGTACAACTGCTCAAGTTGCCCTCGGCATCGGTACACGACGCCGGCCAGCAAATCTGCTGCACATCACACAGGAAAAGGGTCTGGTCCGCACCCGCATCCGCTGCCGGACCAGTGTTGATCGTGTAGTTCACAACTACCGTGTCGTAGTCCGCCTCGTTACAGGCATCGATCGCCTCGAGCACAAACGTATACGTACCCGAACCAACCGGTGTGAAACAGATGTCGGAACCGTTATAGGCGCCCGGACCCTCCAGAAGCGTTACCGACTCAATATTGCCGTCGGGATCGGTCACCGAAGCCGGCAGGCAAATCTCTGCGACGTCACACTGGAAAATCGTCTGGTCGGAGCCAAGATCAACCACCGGCGGGCTGTTGACTTCAATGGAAAACACGATCGTATCCACATCGACCCCACCGCAGGCATCGGTAGCCTCTACAATAAACTGATAGAATCCGTCACCCGCGGGAATAAAGCACAGGTCGCCGTCGACTTCATCAATATAGCCGCTCGGGTCACCTGAAAGAATCTGGACACTGGTCACGTTGTCATCTGCGTCGGTCAACGAGTACGGCCAGCACACAAGACCGGCGCCGCATTGGAACAACGACGTGTCATTGCCCAGCGACAAGACCGGCGCACTGTTGACTGTCACATTATAAGTCAGCGTAACCGTATCAGCCGCCCCACACGGATCGGTGACCAGCGCAGTAACCGTGTAGCTGCCGTTGCCGGCATTGAAACACCACTGCCCGGACGAACTCACCGTACCGTTGCCCGAGAGACGGCTCCACGTTGTCGCATCACCGTCAGCATCGGTCGCCGCAAACTGGTAGCAAATCTGGGCCGATGCGCACAGGAACGTATCAACCGGCGATACCGGATCATCAGCGACCGGAGCGCTATTGATGGTCACGTCAGCTTCGATCGTGCACGTATCCGCTCCACACGACGTATTGGCAACTACCGTAATCTCATAATGACCGCTGGTGTCAGCCGGGAAACAGACTGTACCGGCCGAATACGTCCCAAACGGCAACACCGAAATACTCAGGTCGCTGCCGTTAATTCCCACCGGCACACACACCGTATCGGCCTCGCATAAATCAAACGTCTGCGGAGCCGGACAGTTGATCGATGCCGCCTGCCCTATTTCAACATTAAACGTGATCGTGCAGGTGTCACCACCGCAGTCCTCATCGGCGATCACCGTGATCTCATACACGCCGCTCGTATCAGCCTGGAAGCAAAGCTGGCCGCCCGAGTAGGTTCCAAACGAGGTTGTCACAGTCGCCGACGAAGGCGTGATGCTCAACAACTGACAAACCTGATCCGGCGCACAAAGGGAAACATCGATCGGGCCAGCCGGACACGCGATCACCGCCTCATCTCCAAACGACACCATCACCTGCTGCGTATCAGCAGCCGTCACACCGCAGGAGTCCGTGACCTCAACGATGAATTCATAAGAACCGTCAACAGTCGGCGTGAAACAAATCTGATTGGCCGCCGTGTCGATCGCGCCAAATCCGGAAACCATGCTCTCGACCAAACCGGCCGCGCCGTTTGGGTCGCCGACCGTATAGTCCAGACAGATCTCTACCGTGTCACACAAAAACAGTGCCGTGTCCGCACCAAGCGCGATACTCGGTGGCTCATTAACCGTCACGTTGTACGTATGACTGACCGTATCAGCCGCACCGCACGAATCCGCCACCTCGGCCGTAATGCTGAATGTCCCGCTGGCCACTGGCGTGAAGCACCACTCCCCGGCGGTCGAAATTGTCCCGTCACCGGAAAGCTTCTCCCATGTCAGCGTGCCGCCATCGACATCATTCGCACCAAAAGTGAAACACACCTGCTGTGAACTGCACAACGTCAGGTTCACCGGGTCGCCCGGATCTTCAGCAACCGGCTTGGAATTAACCGTCAATAAATAGGTGATATCAACCGTGTCCACAGCCCCACAGGTATCACTGACTGCGACAATCGATGTATAGGACCCACTAAACGTCGGCGTGAAACAGAACTCCCCGCCCGACGTGATATCTCCAACACCGGCAATATGCGACCAGGTCAACGGACCGCCTTCAGGATCTGTTGCACTGAACGTGTAACAGACCGATGCCGCAGCACACTGGAAAACGGTAAATGTATCCGGATCGACCGCGGTCGGACCCACATTGATGTCTATCGTGACATTAACCGTATCATAATCTTCCAGTCCGCACTCATCTTCGGCACGGATAACAAACGTATACACGCCCGCCGCACCCGGTGTGAAACAAATCTGCCCACCAGTCAGCGTCCCGGGACCCGAGTACAACTCAGTCGTCACCAGGTTGTTGTCTACGTCGCTGAATGAAACACCAAAACAAACTTCCGATGGCTCGCAGAGGAACTTGCTGATGTCGGCACCGGCACTCGCGACCGGAGCGCTGTTCCGGGTAACGTATACCAGCATCGTATCTCCGCCTACATTGCCGCAATCGTCGATCGCCGTAGCGATCAACTCGTAAACGCCGGTCGTGTCAAGCGTAACACAAATGTCGGTCGAGGACCCTGACGGCGCCGAGCGGGCCGCGATGCCATCCACTTCCAAAATCCCGCTCAGGCACGTAATGTGAATCTCATCGAATGTAATTCCGTCCGGAAGATCCAAGGTGACACCACCATCGCCGCTGCCGACCGAACCCGTCGGGAACGTCTCAATGACTGTGTACTGTGCAACACCGCCCAAACGGAATTCCAGTTCCCCGGTTCCGCCGCCGTCAGTATTGGTGAATATGAGGAAATCAGAATTCGAACCGTTACAGGTTGTCACCGGCGAGAGCAGGCCCAGTACGCAGTAATTGCCGGCAGCGAAGGCAATCGAACCGTCGCCGTCGCCACCATCCGGACCACCCGAACCGGGGGTCGTAAAAGTGAGATCGGTCGGCGGACCAAGCAGATGATCAGCCGAATTACCCGGCTGAATCCCGTTCGGAAAAGAACCATAGTCGACAACTGAACCGGCAAAATCGAAATTCGGTAAAGTCAGACTGATTCCCGACTGGCTGTTCACTGGAGACACAAAATCCGACGATGAATACAATATCTTACCCGGGTCACCGCCACCGACCTGCGTTACCGTCGCCCCGAGTTCATTGAGCCGCAGCACCTGATCAAACCCGGAAGCCGTCCCACTGTAGGTTCCCGGACTGGTAACAACCGACACCACATCACAATCGGCATCGATAACCTCAAGCGGAACACAAAATTCCAGCGGGTCACACAAAAACAACGAGGTATCCGACGGCAACGTCACTACAGGAGCGGTGTTAACCTGCACCTCGTAAACAAGCGTCACCGTATCCGCCGAGCCATAATCATCAACTATTTCAAAGCTCGCACTATAGGTTCCGCTGGTCGCCGGTGAGAACTCCCAGTAACCCTCGACCGGACTGGTTGAGGGTGTGGACGAAAACGTCCCCGGACCACTGATCTGGGTCATTGTCAGGATATCACCGGGATCCGGATCCGTAGCCACCAGCGTGTCGTATATGGTCTCACCAACACATATCACCGGGTCCAGCGTGTCGTTCGAGGACGGCGTCGTAAAAGTCGGCGCCGAATTGGGCGGACAAAACAGCGTCGCAAACTGTATTCCATTTGCCTCATACGCCCAGCTACCTGTATACCGGTCACCATAGGTCGTCCCGGTTGAAATCAATCCGTTCGCGTTATACGTCGCACCGGGGAGAGCGAGCGACGTAAACCGGCTCGTATTGGGATCCTCATCCGGATCATTCACCTGGTACTGGTCGGTAATTCCGGCGTACGTGTCACTGTATTCGGGAATCGTTGAGAGCGGCGTCATATCGTCGCCGAGATAAATCTGATCCGCGTCAAACGCCACCCCATGGCCGGAGCTCCAGACATTAAAATCAATCGCACAACCCGCAACCGCAACACCCAGCGTATCACGATAATCACCGGTGTCCATCGGCTTGGCATAATCGATAGTGATATCCCACCAGACTTCATACAGATTCGGCGCAATACTATCGGGCCACTTCACCCAGCCCCAGCGGTCATTCTGCTTGAGATCACCGGACAGATCAAAACCCTGCGCCCAGACATTAACACCCGGCGTGGGCTGCTGATCCATCGTGGCGAGAATCGACCCATGAAACTGCTCCAGCGAGTTACCTCGGGAATACAGGAAATTAGTCACATACCACTTCCCGGTAGCCGTATCATTGAAGATATAGTACCCGCCAACATTGTTATCCAAAGGCTGCGGCAAAGCCGGCACACCCTGAAACCACGCCGAATCGATCAAGTTGTAGTTCGGCGGGGCACCAGGTGGATTGTTACTGTAAGAGTCGTAATAAGTGGACTGACTTCCAATTGGGGTGCGTTGCGCGTAGACCGATGAAGCTGTCAGCAACAGCGCGCAAGCCAACATGACGGTTAAAAGGAAATCCCTTTTACAGGCCATAAGCGTGGTTCTCCCCGAGAAATTCACATCTCGATTGTTTAGCAACAGAAGTAATCGGACGGCAACGCCCTAACCCTGTATTGCGGGTCAACGCTGAACTTGATTACAGCTAAATTCTGAAATCCCTGCGGCTGAAAAGGCGTGAACAACCGTTCATTCATTACTCCGTGATTTACCTAATTTGTCGTCGCGCCGGGGATAGCTTTTCGTCCTGTGTCCCCGTTTGCAATATCGGGCGGATGCACCCGGCGTCTATACACATCAAACTATATCGAAATCACCGTTTCGTCAAGGGAAAACCCCTGCAAATACAGCATTTAACGCCAAATTAATCAAATTCGAACGTCAAAACTGGAGTATATCAGTTCAAATTTACTTTCCACTGCCCATTTCTACGAAATTTCGCTATTTTGACTGCAAATTTGGAGGAAGATCCATGCTGAAAGCGATGGGTTCCTCCGGCTTTGCGCTCTTCCCGGTTATGATCCCGTTTTTGATTCACCAGGCCACCCTCCAGTCCAAAGCCCGGCGAGCCGCCTGGATATTCTACGCCGCCCTGATAGACCGCGTGCGCATGGTCCTCGCCGTAAAACGGATCATCATTCTGCTGCGGATCTTCCCCATCGCCCCCTTCCTCATCGGCGTTCAGGCCTGGATATTCGGCAGCTTCCTGCATGCCGGCCTGCTCACCGCCGGCCTCATTCCGCTTCAAAACGAACGTATTCTAAAAAAAATATCCAGGTGGGAACTGTTAAGCTAGCATCTCCCGTGTCCTACCGACCCAACTCCTGCGCATACCCCCGCACAAACGCCATCCGCTTGTTCAACGCCGGATGACTGTAAAACCAGAACTCAATCACCGGATGCGGGTCCGGATCCGACAGATTGAACACCGACAACTTATCAAACGCCCGCGCCGCCGTCTCACCCGATACATCCGTGACCTCCATTCCGAACACGTCGCTCTGACGCTCCATATACCGGCTCGCGTTATTGGTCACCGGCTGGAAAACGAACTGGAAGACTGTCAGGAAAATCAGCAACAGCGGCAATGAGGCGATATCCCCCAGCCGGCTGAACCCAAACCGATTCTGATATCGCCTGATAATCGGGTGCACCGTCTTATCCGTCAGCCAGGTCATCAACAGGATGAACAATATCGCCACCCCCAGCCCCCAGAAAAGATGGTCCATCACGTAATGCCCCATCTCGTGTCCCATCACAAACATGATCTCATCGTGCGAAAAATTCTTAATCATCGTGTCGTACAGCACTATCCGCTTCGTCCCGAACAACCCCGTCACATACGCATTGATCTTCGACGATTGCTTGCTGGCGTCGACCTGAAACACATCCGATCCCTCGATCCCCGCCTTCTCTGCCAGCGCCAGCAGCTTTGCCTCCAGCTGCTTGTCCTTCACCGGCTCAAAGTCATTAAACAGCGGGCTGATCAGCACCGGCGCCACCACAATTGCCAGTACCGCAAACGGAATCGCCCCGATAGAAAACGCCAGCCACCATCGCTTCACCCTGTTTATCACCAGGTACAAAAACCACACCGGGATAACTCCGACCACAATCCCGACCAACAGGCCCAGAATATCCTCCCTCCACCACGACAGGAAACTCTGGTTCAAAAATCCGTAATCGCTCTCGACAATAAACCCGCGATAAAAATCAAACGGAAAATTCAACAGGTACTCCACCACCAGAAAAAGCGCCAGATACAGCCAGATAACAAAGAACCTTTTCTTCGCCACCGACGCCCAGTCCCGAAGTTTCGCTGACAGCCCGGTCGACAAAATCAGCAGCAGCACCCCTATCGATACAAAAAAACTGACAAACCGCCAGATATTTACAAACCGCGAATACGAAATCAGCTTTGCCTTCCGCTCCGGGTCCATCGGGTACTGGATCTTCCCCTCAGCGTCAGCCGCCGCCCCCGCGATCGCAACCGTATCCTGCCCCAGCGTATCGGCCAATGCCTCAAGGCTCGAATCGGTCAGCAGTGTATTTCCAGACGCAAACCCCGAATCAGCATTTTGAGCCAAAACCGGCACGGCCGCCAACAGTATCAAGAGAGCCAGCACACCTGTCATCAATATGCGCATTGTTTAATCTCCACTCATATGAACCGCAATGCCCAATAATACGACAAACTCCGACCAAAGATTCCATAAAAAAGGGCGACTCCGCAATTGGCGAACCCACCCTTCAACCTTGTCGTGACGACGCCATGTTGCCCACCCGCTGCCGGTGGGATCACACCATCCAATCGCCCCCCTACGCCACCGTCACTTCCTTCTCCAAATACACATCCTGAATCGCATTGAGCAGCTCCACACCGTCTTTCATCGGCTTCTGGAACGCCTTGCGACCGGAAATCAGACCCATTCCACCCGCCCGCTTGTTAATCACCGCGGTCCGAACAGCCGCCTCGAGATCACCTTTGCCCTTCGACGCCCCGCCCGAATTGATCAGGCCGATCCGCCCCATATAACAATTGGCAATCTGGTACCGGCACAGGTCGATCGGATTGTCACTGGTCAGATCACTGTACACCTTGTCATGCGTCTTGCCGAATCCAATTGCCGTATACCCGCCGTTGGTCTCCGGAAGCTTCTGCTTGATAATATCCGCCTCGATCGTAACGCCGATATGGTTCGCCTGCCCGGTCAAATCAGCCGCGCTGTGATAATCGGTCCCGTCCTTTTTAAACGCACTGTTGCGCAGGTAACACCACAGCACCGTAAACATACCCAGGTCGTGCGCATAGCGGAACGCCTCGGAGACTTCCTGCAACTGACGCATCCCTTCCTCGGCGCCGAAATAAATCGTCGCCCCGACACCAACCGCACCCAGATTAAAACACTGGTCCACCGCGGCAAACATCACCTGGTCGTAGTTGTTCGGATACGTCAGCATCTCGTTATGGTTGATCTTAACGATAAACGGAATCCTGTGCGCATACTTGCGCGACACCGCCCCCAGCACACCCAGGGTCGAGGCCACGCCGTTGCAGCCGCCCTCGATCGCCAGCTTCACTATCCCTCCCGGATCGAAATATTCCGGGTTGGGCGCAAACGAAGCCCCGCCGCTGTGCTCGATCCCCTGATCCACCGGCAGAATCGAGACATACCCGGTCCCGGCCAGCCGCCCGTTATTCCGCAGCGTCGCCAGGTTGCGCATCACGATCGGGTTGCGATCGGTATGGACAAAGACGTCATCCAGAAAGCTCGGACCCGGAAGGTGCAGACTCGACTTCGGAATCGTCTTGCACTCATGCTTGAGCAGGTTCGCATGCTCCCCTAACTGCTGTTCAATTTTACTGATCATAGTACCACACTCCTTGAGATTTTCATCACATGCCGCAAACTAAGCAGTTTACATACGGCCCGTCAACCCCAAAGCAGGATTCGAAAAAGTACATCTAACGGGATTCTACACCCCGACCAGCTCACCCCGCATCACCGTCACCGCCCGCCCCGCCAGCAGCACCCGTTCTCCGCGCAGCGTCACCCGCACCACCCCGCCCCGCTGCGAGGCCTGGTACCCCACCACTTCCTCACGCCCGACCTTACCCGCCCAGTACGGCCCCAGCGCACAATGCGCCGATCCCGTCACCGGGTCCTCATTTATTCCCGCTCCCGGTGCAAAAAACCGGGACACAAAATCAAACTGTTCATCCTCCGAACCAGCCGTCACAATCACCCGTCCCGCATCCGCCGCCTGCAGCGCCCCGAAATCCGGCGAACACCCTCGCACCGCTGCCTCGTCGGCAACTTCTACCAGATAATTCTGCCCCGCCCAGGCTATATAATTCGCCTCCACCCCGAGCGCCTCAAGAAGCCCTTCCGGAGCCGGTATCGACAACGGCTCCGTCGATGGAAAATCCATCACGATCATCTCATCATCGGACGTCACCGGCAGTACCCCACTGCGCGTGTGAAACTTAATCGGATACGACCGCTCAACATGACCCTCTTCCCACAAGACGTGTGCCGACGCTAACGTGGCATGCCCGCACAACTCGACCTCCACCGAGGGCGTGAACCACCGGAGATTGTAACCCCCGTCGGCCGGATACAAAAATGCCGTCTCCGAGAGATTCATCTCCCCCGCTACCGCCTGCATCCACTCCTCTTCCCGAGGCCCCTCCATCACACACACGGCCGCCGGGTTGCCCGTAAACGGCTTCTCGGCAAAGGCGTCGACCTGAACTATCTTCTGTCCCATAGCACCCGTAATTTACCACATCCGCCCGGCACCGTCAACGGCACAGTACATTCGCCAACCACACAAAAAAGCCCCCGATTCTCGGGGGCCTTAAAATCTTCATCTCCGACTCAGCCTACGACGCCAGCGCCTTCTTCGCCTCGTCACGGTTGTCGAAATGCTCAAACACCGAAATCAACCGCGTTATTGTCAGAATCGACTCGATCTTGTCAATATTCGCCAGCACCAGCCGGCCGCCTGCGTTCTTGACCGTGGTCAACGCCGAGATCAGCATCCCCAGTCCGACCGAATTCATCCAGTCGACCTTCTTCAAATCGACAATTATGTTCTTCTTGTTCTGGGTGATATATTCGTGGACCTTGCCGTGAAACATGGTCGTTTCTTCACCGCCCATGATCTTCCCTGAAACGTCAAAGACGACAACACCATCTTCAATATTATCCGAAAATTTCATACAACGTGACCTCTATCTATTGGTTTTCTTTATCTTGCGTGTCCTAACACGGAAACCGGGCCGGAGGTTTCCGCACCCGCCGAATTCCGGGCCGGCAATGTTCGCCCTGCCGACCGGTAACGCGGTCAAAATACCCCCTGCCGACCGAAAAGCAAGCTGTTTTTCCCCCGGAAAGCCCCGCACACCACTAACCGGTTGACAGAATTCGACAAGTCCGCATAGTATCACTGTACGCGTCCTTGCAGATTACAATATTCGGAAGTTCCCGCGATACCCCACCGCTAACGGTCAACGGAAACGCAGCAACGAAGCCGCCGCGCCGGCCTCTATTCCCCGACGCGGCGCTCTTTTTTGACCAAACTTGTGCCAAATACAAACGGCGGCACCATCACGGTCCTGCCTTAACCTTCTTTCACAACGCTCGGCCCCTTCCGGCCGGCCCCCCTCAGGATTCGACCTCAGCCGTCTCCGTCTCCTTCTCCGCCTCGGGAGCCTCTTCCGGTGCGGCATCCGGCTCACGCATCCCTAACTCGATCTGCACCTTGTGATCGATTTCCTGGTAAACCTCCGGATTCTCCATCAAAAACTGCTTCGCATTCTCACGCCCCTGACCAAGCCGGTCCTCACCGTACGAATACCACGCACCCGACTTGTCGATAATGCCCTTCTCGACCGCCTTATCAATCAACTCGCCGACCCGTGAAATGCCCTGGCCGTAAATAATGTCAAACTCCGCCTCCCGGAACGGCGGGGCAACCTTGTTCTTGACCACCCGCACCCGCGTCCGCGACCCGATAACCTCCTGGTTGTCCTTAATCGTCGCAATCTTGCGGATATCCAGCCGGACCGAACAATAAAATTTCAGCGCATTCCCCCCGGTGGTCGTTTCCGGATTACCGAACATTACCCCAATCTTCATCCGAATCTGATTGATAAAAACGAGGCAGGTCTTGGATTTCGAAATAATCGCCGTGAGCTTCCGAAGCGCCTGCGACATCAACCGCGCCTGGAGCCCCATGTGCGCGTCACCCATCTCACCCTCGATCTCCGACCGGGGCGTCAGTGCCGCCACCGAATCTACCACGATAATATCCACCGCGCCGGACCGCACCAGCGTTTCGGTAATATCAAGCGCCTGCTCACCCGTGTCCGGCTGAGACACCAGCAGATTATCCGTATCAACCCCCAGCGCCCTCGCATAAGTCGCATCCAGCGCGTGCTCGGCGTCGACAAACGCCGCCACACCGCCGGTCTTCTGCGCCTCCGCAATCATGTGCAACGCCATCGTTGTCTTACCCGATGACTCCGGACCATAAATCTCCACCACCCGGCCACGCGGCACACCGCCGACACCAAGCGCATGATCAACTCCCAGCGACCCGGTCGGGATAACCGATACCTTCTGTACCTGGTCATCACCCAGCCGCATGATCGCCCCTTTTCCAAACGTCCGCTCAATCTGCGTCAACGCCGCCTCGAGCGCCTTCTTGCGATCTGTTCCGCTCGATGATGTCGCCATCTGCTTTTTGCCTTTCATTATAAAACTATCCCCGTAATTTCACGTTTCCGACTAAGATATAAGGTGTTACCACTCGAATATATCACATTTCAATGCACTGGTAAAATAGTTTCTTTACTGCCACCTTCTGGCAGTATATTCATAGATTTTTTGACATTTTTTCCTACTTTCATACCGCCCCTTACAAGACTTCTTTATGGATAATCCTAATCCATTATATGCAATAGGTTGCACATCGCCCCAACAAAACACCACCCACCGGCCCATTACCACAACCCCCACTGGCCGACTAACCACTTATTAGCCATAACCTTAACATCACTTTCCGCAAATCTCATTCACGAGAATCTACAGGCATTCTATTTGCTTCCAATCAAAGCAAAGTTGAATAAACACCCGAACACCTTTTTCCGAGGTATTCTTCATGAAACACACCCTCATTGTTGGTGTACTGGCCCTGCTCTTTATGGTGCCGTCTGCATTCGCTGTACCTGCCCTGCAGCTCTATTCTCCCAGCGCAACGTACGACAACACAACTGACACCTGGGTAGTAGAAGCCAGCAACTTCGAACTCTGGCTGGTCACCGCCAATGCCGACGAAAACCCGCTCTACGGCGTCCGCATCGTCGCCGCCCTCGAGCAGGGTGTCGACCCAACCGGCTCGATTTCGATCGGCGGTACCACCTTCACCGATCCGGACTTCATCTACGGTACCCCGCCGTCGAGCCAGGACTCCGGTTCTCTTGCCCCCCACGGCGTCTACCCGACCAACTACGTTGAATTCCTCGTCGGCGATGTCAACACCGCCCCTGAAACCGTCATGGACTACCAGCCCGGCGAAACCGGATCGACCGACGGCAAGATATTCAAGTACCAGGTGAGCTCAACCTTCGACTACCTGCACTTCGATGCCTACGGTTACTACGATCCCTACCACTTCAAGTTCGCTCCGTTCTCCCATGACCTCGAAACCACCCCTCCGGGCGAAGTCCCCGAACCGGCTACCATGCTGCTGTTCGGCCTCGGCCTCGCCGGTGCTGGTGTTATTCGTAAATTTCGGAAGTAACTTCAGATAACATCTCTCTACGATTTAAGGCGGCCTCACCCGGCCGCCTTTTTTCATGCCTTTTCACCATCATCCGTAAAAGTTTATTGACGGACACGATCAATCCTGCTTTTATGGGAAGGCCGCCCCCATACAGCATGCAGGGCGCTCGCCAACTGTACTTGCCCGGGCGCGCAGCATCACATTTCAGGCAATCGGATGCCACCGGATGGCACCAGGGCGCGTATAACAAGTAAGAACCTGACCACCAATTCGAGTTGCCATGTATTCCAATTTCGTACACCTCCATACACACAGCCAGTACTCACTGCTCGACGGCGCCTGCCGGCTCGACGACGCCATCAAACTGGCCAAAGAACACCGCATGCCCGCCCTGGCAATTACCGACCACGGCAACATGTTCGGCGCTATCGAGTTTTACTTAAAAGCCCGTAAAGCCGGCATCAAACCGATTATCGGCTGCGAAGCCTACGTAGCCGGCGGCAGCCGCCACGACAAAAAACCGTCCAACCAATACCCCGACGGCGGCTTTCACCTGGTCCTGCTCGTCAAAGACATGGAAGGCTACCAGAACCTGATGAAACTCGCCTCGGCCGCCTTCCTCGAAGGCTTCTACCACCGCCCCAGGATTGACAAAGAACTCCTCCGCCAACACTGCAATGGCCTCATCGCCACCAGCGCCTGCCTCAAAGGCGAAGTCTCCTGGCACCTCCAGGGCGGCCGTACCGATGAAGCCGTCGCCGCCGCACTCGAATACCGCGACATCTTCGGCGAAGAAAACTTCTTCCTCGAAATCCAGAACCACGGCCTCGAACCTGAACTCCAGACTATCCCCCGCATCGACGCCATCTCCCGCGAAACCGGCATCCCGCTGGTCGTCTCCAACGATTGCCACTACCTGCGCAAGGAAGATGCCGAGGCCCACGACGCCCTGCTGTGCATCCAGACCGGCAAAATGGTCGATGACACCCAGCGCATGAAATACAACACCAACGAGCTCTATTTCAAATCCGCCAACGAAATGGAACGAACCTTCGGCGACTTCAAGGAAGCCATGGCCAACACCGTCCGTATCGCCGAAGCCTGCAACCTCGAATTCAAAATGGACAAGCTCCTGCTGCCGGTCTTCCCTATCCCACAGCCGTTTGAAGGCCCCGATGCCTACCTGCGGCACCTCTGCCAAAAAGGCTGCAAAGAGCGCTATGGCGAAATCACCGACGAAGTCAAAGAACGACTCGACTATGAACTAAGCATCATCGAGGAAATGGGCTTCGCCG
This sequence comes from uncultured Ignavibacteriales bacterium, assembly GCA_964612145.1. GTDB lineage: Bacteria > Zixibacteria > MSB-5A5 > GN15 > FEB-12 > JAGNLV01. The sequence continues at coordinate 89,429 of CAZTBP010000015.1, forward strand.
GCTACTTCCTCATCGTAAAAGATTTCTGCGACTACGCCCGGAGCCAGAAAATCCCGGTCGGCCCCGGCCGCGGCTCTGCCGCCGGATCCATCGTGTCATACGCCCTCGAAATTACCAACATCGACCCTCTCAAATTCGGCCTGCTGTTCGAACGGTTCCTGAACCCCGAACGCGTCTCCATGCCCGATATCGATATCGATTTCGCCGACCGAGGGCGCGACAAGATTATCAAGTACGTCATTGAGAAATACGGCGAAGACTCCGTCTGCCAGATCATCACCTTCGGGACCCTCGCCGCCCGAGGCGTCATCCGCGACATCGGACGCGTCCTCGGCATGCCCTACGGCGATGTCGACAAAATCGCCAAGATGATCCCCGAGGGACCCGGCCAGACCATCCAGGACGCCCTCAAAAAAGTCCCCGAACTGGCCGCCCTGAAAAAACAGGACCAGCGCGTCGCCCGGATCCTCGACTACGCCATGACCCTCCACGGCCTCGCCCGCCATTGCTCAACCCATGCCGCCGGCGTCGTCATCGCACCCTCAAAACTGACCGACTACGTCCCGCTATTCAAAAGCAGCCGCGACGAAATAACCACGCAGTACGATATGAAAATGGTCGAAAAAATCGGCCTCCTCAAAATGGACTTCCTCGGACTGCGCACCCTGACTGTCATCGACGACGCCCTCCACATGATCAAAGAGAACCATCCCGAGGTCAACATCGACATCGATAACATCCCGCTCGATGATCAGCCCGTCTACAAACTCTTTGCCCGAGGCGAGACCATCGGCATCTTTCAGTTTGAGTCCCCCGGCATGCGGGACTACCTGCGCAAGCTCATCCCGACAAAATTTACCGACCTCACCGTTATGAACGCCCTCTACCGGCCCGGCCCGCTCGACTCCGGCATGATCGACATCTACATCGACCGCAAACACGGCCGGCAAAAAGTCGAATTCCTTCATCCTATCCTCGAGGAAATCCTGGGCGACACCTATGGCGTTATCGTCTTCCAGGAGCAGGTCCTCAAAATCGCCAATAACATGGCCGGCTATTCCCTCGGCAAAGCCGACTTCCTCCGTAAAGCGATGGGTAAAAAAGACGCCAACCTCATGGCCGAACAGAAAAAAGAATTTCTCGCCGGCACCGAGAAAATCGGGATCGATCCGAAAATCTCCAACGAGGTTTTCCACCAGATCGAGACCTTCGCCCGATACGGCTTCAACAAGGCCCACTCCACCTGCTACGCCTTTGTGGCCTACCAGACCGCCTACTTAAAACACTACTACCCCAGGGAGTTCATGGCCGCCCTGATGAGCTCGGAAATCAACGACTCCGACCGCATCAACACCATCCTCGAGGAATGCCGACGCGCCGGTATTGAGGTCCTCCCGCCCGACGTCAACCACTCCATGGCCGATTTCTCAGTGCCCGACAATGTAGTCCGCTTCGGCCTGCAGGCCATCAAAAACGTCGGCAGCACACCCGCCCAGGCCATCGTCGACGAACGCCTCGAAAACGGCCCGTACGAAGACCTCGCCGACATTGTCACCCGTGTACCGACCAAAAGCCTCAACCGCCGGATCCTCGAATCATTGATTTACGCCGGCGCCTGCGACTCACTCCCCGGCACCCGCGCCCAAAAAGCCGCCGTGGTCGAGCCGATGCTCGAATTTGCCCACAAGGTCGCCGCCGCCAGCTCCTCTCATGACCTTTTTGCCGACTCCGGCGGCACAATCAGCCGCGTCGCTCCGGTCATGCCCGAAATCGACGATTGGTCGCGGACCGAACGCCTCGCCAACGAAAAAGCCACCCTCGGGTTCTGGGTCTCCGGCCACCCGCTGGACGCCTATCGCGATGAACTGAAATCGTTTACAACCTGCAGCAACGACCGGCTCAAAGAAGCCACCGACGGCCGCGAAGTCACTATCGGCGGCATTATCACCAACGTCAGCAAGAAAGTCGATAAAAAGGGTAACATGATGGCGTTCGTGACCTTAGAAGACTATACCGGCGCCACGGAACTCATACTCTTTTCGAGTTGTTTCGATACCTGTAAAGAGTATATTGAGGCCGAGCAGATGATCCTGGTAACCGGACGGGTTTCCACGCGCGAGGGCGAAGCCCCCAAAATCATCGGAAACGAAGTCATGGCGCTGGAAAAACTCACGGAACGGTTCACCTGTCAACTGGTTATAAAGATCGATGCCGACTGTTCCGACAACCTGATAGAGCAGGCCCTGGAAACCATCGAGCAATTCAAAGGCAACACGCCCGTACTGCTCACCACCAGGGAAAACGGCTCTGAGGTATACATACGGTCTCGCAAATACTCGGTAAATCCGGACTTTACCCTGCTCAATAGCTTGAAATCGATTCTGGGTGAAACCGGGGCCTACCTGCGACCGTTGCAGAAAAAGGAAAGTTAGTTCAGGACATACAACAAGGTAGACTTTATGAAAGCTCTCAAACACACCCTCCTCGCTGGATTCCTGGTCCTCGTCGCCGCCGCTGTGATTATCGCCGGCGAAGACTCCAGGGCCGACGACAGTGAGGCCGTCAAACCTGAAAGCATCCAGTGGGTCGCCTTCGACGTCGGACTCGAACGCGCCGAAAAAGAAAATAAACACGTCTTTGTCGACTTCACCGCCAAATGGTGCGGCTACTGCAAGAAAATGGATCGGGAAACCTTCTCCAAACCCGAAGTCATCGACATGCTGAACGAAAAATTCATCCCGGTCAAGGTCGACGGTGACTCCAAGGATACCCTGGACATTAAAGGCTACAAAATCACCGAGGCCAACCTGACCAAAACCGAATTTGGCGTGCGCGGCTACCCGACCTTCTGGTTCCTCACCCCCGAGGGCAGCAAACTGGGGAATATCACGGGCTACCGCCCACCCAACGTCATGATGGAGGCGTTCGAATTCGTCTCCGAACGAAAATACGATACCACCGGCACTCAACAGCCGCAGGAAGAGAACAAATAGCCGCCTCGCGCGTACAACAACCTGAAAGATTCTTACGGGCCCGTTCCTGCGAAAAATTTTAGTATTCACGCGGAGCGGGCTTCGTTATATCAAACACGAAGAAAACGATTAATAGACTCAGGAATACGTCACGATGAAAAAGACGCTGATAACTCTCGCCGCCCTCACTGTTCTGGCCATGCTCGCACTCGGCTGCGGCGGCGACGACTCCTCCGCCGACAAATCACAGACCGACCGCGCCCGCACCGCCGACCAGGGCAGTTCCAGCCCCAATGCGGTCCCGACTGAGGAAATCACTTTCACCCTCCGCGACTCCGAAGGCAACGTCCACAACGCCGGCGAATGGATCGGCCAACAGCCGGTCGTCCTCAACTTCTGGGGCTCCTGGTGCGGCTACTGCCGCAAAGAAACGCCGGACCTCGTCAAACTCTACGACGAGTACAAAGCCAAAGGCGTCGAAATTCTCGGCATGACCATCAACGACACCCCCGCCAAAGCCAACGCCTTTGCCGAACAATACAACATGACCTGGCCGCTGCTGATGGCCGACAACAGCATCGCCGCTATGTTCGGCATCCGAGGCGCCCCCACGACTATTTTCCTCGATGCCGAGGGCAATGTCGTGCAGGTCGAGGACTACAACGGCACCATGGTCAACCGATTCACCGGCGCACGCGACTACGAAACCCTCAAACGCGGTTTCGAAGCCGTCCTCCGGCAGTCCGCCTCATCCTGAGTCCTCGGACGCTTCGATTCGACAATTTACCAGGTACCCCACGCACCCCCAGGTGCGTGGGTCGATCTCATCAATTACACCGATATTCCCCCGTAGCCCACGCACGTCTTCGTGCGTGGGTCGACCACTTAACACCACCGCCGCGTCCCGTCATTCCGAAGAGTCCGCCGGAGACGGACGACGAAGAAATCTTTCCCTGACTTCCACGCACCACCCCACCAAACAGCAAAAGGCGAGACCATACCGGCCCCGCCTTCTCCATTCACATCCGAAAGGTCCTTCAATTCACATCACGCCGCCTGCCTCCCGAAAAACAACCTCAGCATGTACCACACCAGCCCGAGCGCCAGCACAAAACAAATCAGAAACATCACAAACACCCCCCACTGCGGATTGACCGTCCACGTCGGTGGATCAAAATACGCCTCGAGCTGCATCAACCGCACATAGTGCCGAATCGTGACCATCGCCAGCATCGACACAAACAACATCCCGCCGGAAATCCAGAATCTCTTCTTGAAGAAGAAATGCAGCGCCCCCAGCGAAAGCACAATCGAGGCGGTCAGCCACCAGACAGCCGGGGAGCGCATAAACGCCTTGATAATGTCCAGCATAGACAGCAAATACACAAAGCCGATAATAATCGCCGCCACCATCCCCCACAGGAAAAACTTTTTCCCCAGCGCCCAGGCCTGTTCATCGTTGCGCCCCAGCAGCCCGATAAAGAACCCGCCGACCGTAATCGCCCCCAGCAGCATATGCGTCCAGCGCCAGATCCACTGGCCGATATTCGGGTTGAAATGCAGCCCCCCCTGCGACTGCGCGTACAACGAGGCATACAGATCCGGCCGCTCCGCTACCGAAAACACATTGCTGTATGTAAACGACACATACAACAGCGCCACCAGCGCCGTACCCAACAGCGGCGCCAGCTTCGCAGAACCTTCCTTCTGGAACGATCCCGCATACAACAGGTAATAAGCGATAATCACCGCCAGAACTATCCCCAAAAAGAACCATCCGGAGACAATTGCCGATGAATAAATCTGAACCGGGAACACCAGCTGCACAAACAGCAGCGGCGCCACCCCGATAGTCACCGTCGCGGCCATCGCCACCGGGAACAGTTTCACGAATCTCTGCACCACCGGATGATTCCATTTATCCTGAAGCTTACCGAACAGGAGAATGATCAGCCCGCCCAGCATAAAATTCATCGCCACAAAATGCAGCGTCAACGTCAGCACATGCAGCACCGTAATCAGCCAGAGCGGAGCCGGCAGAAATTGATAATCGGGAAGGCTATTCACTGGGCGCCTCCTTCCTCAAACGTCATCATGTATTGTATCAACGCCTCGCGTTCCTTTTCATCGCCAAGGAAATCCGGCATCTCCACTCCAAGGTCCCCGGCCATATCCAGGTAATCATGGTAGTCCCCCTCCTCCAGCCCCGCCAGCGACTCCACCTTGTCATTAAACCCGCCGACCTCATGGCACGATCCGCAACGGACATCCCACACCTTCTTCCCGAGCTCCACGCCCTCGAGGCCGTAGATCTCGCTGATATGCCGATGATCCGTTTGTTCGCAAATATGCGCCGCCAGCAGGTGCGCCTCTTCTTCGGTCCCCAGCCACGGCGGCATATTCCCTTTCATCACCCCGATCCCGAGTGTCATCTGCGCGATAAACTCCTGATCCGTACCATCGAATATCGGGGCCAGCGCGTTGTAACCGCGCATCGTGTGACAGCTCCGACACGCCCGGCGGAACAAATCCGCCCCCTCGTTCTCGGTCCTGATCTTCATGCTCGCCAGCAATCCATCGCTGGTGTATATCTCCTGGTGAGCCACCTCCAGCGCATTGCCGTACATGTAACCGTGAATCACCCACGGCTTCCGTACCGACTCCCGGAACCACTCGTATGACCCGAACCAGGTCAGCCCCAGCGCCAGCACGACAACCCCGATCACCGTATGGTAGGTCCTCGGTATCAACAGCCCGAAAATAATCACGATCGCTCCCAGCAGCGCCGTCAGCCAGTACATGACGCTTAGCGCCATCGTCGGGATCGCCATCGACTCCTTGGCTGCCAGCATTATCGTGTCCGGAATATCGCCGAGATACCACATGAACGACGGCACCACCACCACCAGTCCGATAATCGCCCAGACAGCGTTGTACCGGACCGTCCGCGCCTTAAACGCCGAGGCCTTGTAGGTCGCGGCCACCATCATCGCGTAAATACCCGCCAACAGGATACAAATACCGGTCCGCAGCACCAGCGAGGACCAGTACGTTGGATTGAAAAACCCGTCCCAGAAATTCCCGGTCACGATCCACTCACCCGGCGTCAGCATAAACGTGATTATACCATTGATAATGACCAGCGAAATCCACGCCGCGCCGAAATAGATCCAGCCGATAATCATGTGATTCTTCGCACTCAACCGCTCCCAGCCGTAATAGTACAGCAGCGCGGCCAAAATCTCGATTACAAAGAAACACCACTCCGTCGCCCAACCCCACACGAAATTGTGAATCAACACTTCGGTCGCAGCCGGATTGAGCAGCCCGATTATAAACCAGATCCCCACTCCGGTGAGCGCACCAAACACGACCGTCGTCAACGCAAAAAACTTACTCAACCGCTTGACAAAACCAAGCTGCTCCTCATCGTTGCGCTTACGAGCCGACCGCTCTGCAATGACGAGGTACAGCCCTCCCCCGATTGCAAAGTGGGATACAAAGACATGGACCACGGCAATTATAGCCATCAGGATTCCGTAGCCGACGCCTACGTCCCAGAATGGATAGTTCATAAGACCTCCAGACACATGTCAATCATTTACCGCATGAGTGCAGCAGCCAGACTGACCGATCAAGTTTATTCGTGAAAAAAGTAACAAGCGAGACCGAAAAGGTCAAGATTATTTTGAATTACGTATCCGACGATTTCCGCTTCGAATAATACAGCACACCCTCCCCGTACACATAATCCTCAGCCGCAAAAAGCTCAATCGACGGCTCGTTCCAGTCCTCGATCAGCGCCGCTATTATCTCCGCCCCCTGCCCCTCCAAAAACTCCTCACACGCCCGGACAATCCTCCCCCCCAGACCCTGACGGCGATAATCCGGATGTACCGCCACCCGGTTGATCCATCCCTTGCGCCCGTCATATGTCGCCAGCCCGACCGCAACCAGCCGCTCCCCCTCAAAAATCCCCAAAAATCCGGTGTCTGCCCGCTGCATCTCCACCGCAATCCTCTCCCTCGTATCGCGGCCAAACGGACGGTAACTTAGCCCGGCGTCGCCCCACAGATCGATTAAACTCTCATAGTCCTCTATTGTTAACCGGCGAACCTCCGACGGCATACGCACTCCTGACCCGGTTAGTCGATTTTGATTCAGTCTGAATGGAGAATACGCCGTCCGACAGGCATCGGACAACTATTTTTGCGAAGGCGATTCGGCCCGACCCAGACGAGCCATCGCCGCTTCCGCTTCAGCAAAACCCGGATAGAGCTTCAACGCCATGCGGTAATGCTGCTCCGCCCGACCCAACTGCCGCTGATACTCAAAATTCTCCGCCAGCGCGAAATAAATCCGGCTGCGCACTCGTTCCCCCGACGGCGCCAGATTGAGCGCCTCCCGCAGAAACGCATTGGCCACCTGGTATTCCCCCACCTCGCTTTTTACCAGACCCAGAAAATAGTACGGCTGCCAATCATCCGGATCAATCGCGGTCGCCTCCCGGAAAGCATCCACCGCCGCATCAAAATCCCCCTGCCGGAATAACATCAGCCCGTCCTGAATCTGGTGCTCCAACTCTTCGTCGATCTCCGGCTGCGCCGTCGCGGCAGCCTCCGATTCAACCAGATCAGCCTTCACCACCGTCATTTCACTCGAACAACCGGTGACAAAAAACATCAGGCGAAAAGCTGCGTATACACAAATTAGGGCGTGCTTCATCTTGGTTTTTCCTCTGCCATTGTCCCGGATATCGGCGGCAGGGATCACCAAAGCCACTGGAATGTGAAAAACCATTGAATATTTCGCCTGATTGTCAATATTATGTACAGGCAGGACTTTTGACGTGTGCAGAAAAGGAGCAACATGAACCAGTCGCAATATCAACCACCGGTCTTCTACAAAAACCCCGGCCTCGCTGCCGTGCTCTCATTCTTCTTCATGGGACTGGGACAAATCTACAACGGAGAAATAGCCAAAGGCATCTTCTTCATCGTGGTCTACGCCATCTCCTGGGCCCTCATGTTTATCATCATCGGCTTCATCACTACTCCCCTGCTGTTTATCTACGGTATGTACGACGCCTACAAATCAGCCGAGAAAATTAACCGCGATATCGCCATGCGTCAGGGCGGGGGCCCCGGCGTCAACTGACACTTCAGGCACAGGCTGTACCAGGCTTAAAAAGCGTCGAGATCGATCCGCCCACCGCCGGATCGATCACGTTCCAGCCGTTGCCTTCCAGACCAAACCCCCGTATATTCCCGTCATGCTCCTGGCTATCGACATCGGCAATACCAACGTCGTCTACGGCGTCTTCCAAAACAAAAAACTCCGGGCCGATTTCCGTATCGCCACCCCGGCGCGAATCACCCCCGATGAGGCCGGCCTGTCGGTGACCCACTTCCTCATGCGCAACAACATCGACACCAACGCCATCGACAAAGTCGTCACCGCCTCGGTCGTCCCGCAACTTAGCCCGGTTTTCGATGCCACCGTCCGCAAATATCTCGGCCATGAACCGATCTCCGTTTCCTACCGCCTCGATCTCCCGGTGACCATCGATATCGACTCCCCCGATCAGGTCGGCGCCGACCGCATTGCCAACGCCGTCGCTGGCTTTGTCCACTACGGCGGCCCGATCATCATCGTCGATTTCGGCACCGCCACCACCTTTGATATCGTCAACGAGAACGGCGCCTACATCGGCGGCGTCATCATCCCCGGCCCGGAAACCTCCCTGGCCGAACTGGCCCGCAAAGCCGCCCGGCTTTTTGAGATCCGAATCGAAAAGCCCGACACCGTCGTCGGCAAATCAACCGCCGGCGCCCTGAAATCAGGCGCCTTCTACGGCCTGATCGGACAAATTGACTACATCGTGGATAAAATCATAGAAGAAACAGCCTTCACCGGCTGCAAAGTCATCGCGACCGGCGGCCTTGCCTACGGCATCGAAAAACACAGCCGCTGCATCACCGAGGTCGCCCCGACCCTCACCCTCGAGGGCCTCCGCATCATCGGTGAAAGAAACTAACCCCTCACAAACTGCTTTCGTGCAAACCCGGCGAACGGGTCTTCTCATCCCACAGCATCAGCATCTTGTGAAAAAACACGCTGTCACGCCCCATTTCCGGCGACACCCACAAATAGAAATAGTCACGATCAACCAGCCCCACCTCTATGAGTGTGTTATCAAGGCCCTCCCCCTTCTGTACCACGTCGATATACCTCACGTCCTCCCAGGCCGCCGAGGTTACCATAATGCCGCTGTCGTCTCTGACATACGACACCACCCGTTTCGGTGTGAAAAAATTGCCGTCATCAAGAACCGACAAAAGCCCATCCGAATAGAAGTATACTATCGAATCATCATCGTCAACAATCTCGTAGTCCACGAGCTGATTGAACATAAACGAACTGAGTTCGTCACCCGTCACGGCCTTGGTGTCCGGAACCATGCCTATCACCACCAGCACATCAACCAGCAAAACAGCCATCACCCCCACCGAAATAAACGTCGCCGGTACGAAAATCCACTGCGACGTCTTGGCCGGAGTCACACCCGTCTTCGTCTCCAGTTTCCTGATCCGAAACGCCCCGATCACCCCCCGTACAAAAAAGAACATCAGCACCGACGCGATTACCACGCCGCTGCCGCCGAACTCCGATATCATAATCAGCCGTTCGAAAAAATAGAACACCACCAGCATAACAGCCCCGAACCTGCTTTTCTTCCGAAGCAGGTAAACGAGCATCAGAATGAACACCACATCGATCACCGTGAGAAAGCCGTGGCCGCTCGCAAGCGGCACGTACACACCGATTATCGATAAAAGTAACGCGTGGATCCCCAGGGCCAGACCGGCCCACCACGCCTGCTTAACCCACTTCTCCGACTTCTCCAGCGTCTCGTTTTCCGCCTCGGTCAACTCCACAGCCGGCGGCGGGGAAGTCGACACCGACGGCGACACGAACTGATCCGTAAAAGACTCTGCCGTCCCGCTGTACAACCCGACAACATCAGCATCTTCCACCAATACCGCGTTCTCCGGAACCCGCACCAAAACCCCGCAAGAACGACACTTCGCCATGTCGCCGACATTCAGATGCCGAACATAAACGTCATGCCCGCAGGCGCTGCATTGAAATTTTCGTGCCATTGAACCCGCCTGTACCAAATCTACGCTACGTGCACAAATCCCTGCTGCGCCTTCAGTATAACACCCGGCGGGAAAAAAGACAACGACGCATCAACCCCTGTTGTCCTTTACAAAATCCCCCCGGCAAAAAAAACAGGAGCCAATCGGCTCCTGCCTCTCTCAGAAATATCGTGTATTCCGACTATCCTACTTCACCAGCGACATCTTCTTCGTCGAGGTCAACTCTCCCGCCGTCAACCGATAAAAATATATCCCCGACGCCACCGTCGCACCGCCGTCATCAGTCGAATTCCACTCCACCGAATGACTCCCGGCACTCAGATAATCATTTATCAGCGTAGCCACCAACTGCCCCTGCACGTTGTACACCTCCAGCGTCACCTCCTGCGCCTCGGGAAGACTGAAACTGATCGTCGTGCTGGGGTTGAATGGATTCGGATAGTTCTGATGTAACTCGAACCCCTCCGGAAGCGAACTGTTCTTCGCCGCCGAATCCTCCGCATGTTCTTCACCGGTGACCGACTTCGACCCGTCATTGAGCTTCATGAACAGCATCTTGCGTCCGCCGTCTTCGGTCTCGAACTCCTTCACATCAAACCCGGCATCGAGCAGATCCTGGATATCCTGCTCGGTCAGCTCAAACGGTTCCTCACCATATAACTGGAAATTCCGCGCCTCGATATCCAGCGTGACATTTTCATCCGAGGTATCAAGATGAACCCAGATCATCTCGTTACCGTCAAAATTACCACCGGTCCGCTCAATTACTATCCGATGAACATCTTCCTCGTTGAGGCTGGTCTGACTGGCCAGATCACTGAACTCCAGCTCGACAAGCATGACCTCACCGTTACCATCTCGATGCAACTCTATTACATCACCCTTCAGCTCAACATTGACGAAGTCATTAAATGCCTGGTACACCAAGTACGCGTCATCGGCCGACTTCAACTCTCTGATCTTGAGTTTACAGGTTTGCTCGCAATCACCGACATCAACCTGCGCATCTTCCATCCCGAGCTGGGCAAGGAACTGATCAATTCTCTCGGTATCCATAGCAATCGCCCGGTCCACCCCGGCGAACGCCACCTCGTAGCCAAGACTATTGTCCTGAATCTTGAACGGGATCAAAAGCGCCAGCAGCAGCACTGCCGCGATCGCCGCTACGCCTAAACCAAACCGACGCGAGTTGTTTCTAATATAGGCAGCCATGGGAAATCTCTCCTGTGATTGATTGGACCCATGCGTCACCAGTGTTTCCACCGCAACCCGAATTTCCTCCAGCGATTTCCCGCCGCCAATGTCATCGACAGCCGCCGCAGAAAGGTCATCGGAAAACGCCAGGAGCGGTTCGGCCGCCGCGGCACAACTCTCACACTGCCGAACGTGCGCCATCAGCGGCACATCGTCGGTGATCGGCCGACCGTGGTCGAACGCCACGTTTAATTTTCGCCTGGCTTGTTTGCAACGCATATGTCACCTTCCGTTTTTCGGCGAGCTGCGCGAGCCGGGACGCCATCGTTCGCCGCCCGCTCCAAAGTACGCCGCATCTTCTTTCGTATCCGGTGCAGCCGGACCTTAATCGCGCTGGTCGAAAGGTCGAACAACCCGGCCAGTTCCTCGATCCGCCACCCCTGCAACTCGAACAACGTGATCAGTACCCGCTCCGATGGAGCAAGAACCGATAGCGCCGTCTCAAGCCGTCGCCGCGCGGCATACATCGGGGACGGATCTTTGCCGGAAGCCATCTCGGCCATTTCGTCGGTCAGGCCGGTCTCGTACTTGTACCGTCCCTGCCGAACGCGATTCCTGAATGTGTTGACCATGATTCGGTAAAGCCACGGCCGGAACGCCTCGACTTCTCGTAAGTCCGCAAATCTCGCATAAGCCGTCACCAGCGCATCCTGATACAGGTCGTCACCATCTTCGCGACTACCCGTCAGCTTGCGACAAAATGCGCGGGCCTTCAGATGTTCCGGTTTCAGGAGGCTCCAGAATCGGTCTTGCTTCTGTTCCATTCGCTGCTAAGACACAAAAGGGCTGCTTGAGGTTACACTATTTCCGGTAACGTTTTAATATACGCCGATTTAACCCGAGAAGATGCGAATCCTGCGCCACCCCCACCAGACCCGCCGCCCCTCAAATCCCCTTGTCAGACTGCCGATAACTTGTATATTGAAGTGTCCTGCCGGATTTACTTCGACTGAGTTATTTTATGGTCCGACTAAGTATACTTTGCACACATATAACGGCAGCCTTGTTGACCCTCTGCCTTATAAGCCCGGCCCCAGCCAACCCGACCCAGGGCTCTATCTACGGCCAGGTCAAGAGGTCCGACGCCTCCTCGCCGGCCAACGGCGAACTGGTCTTCTTCGGCTTTATTCGATACTCCGACCGCGAAATCCGCACTAACTCCGTCGACGGCGCCGGATATGACGCCGGCTTCTGGTTCGACGACTTCCAGAACTACCAGAACGAGGTCGCGGGCGTTCCATACAATTACTACTTCTTTGACACTGTCGGCGGAGAATATTTCGCCCTGGCCGGCTTAATACCGAGTAACTCCTTCCAGCAAAAGGACGTTCAGCTCGCCCCGGCCATTTGGCCGGATCGCCCCGCCAACCTCCAGTACACCTACATCCCCGATGTCGGCGTCCGGCTCGACTGGCCCGGCTGCACCAACTGCACCTACCACATCTACCGCCGACTCGGACCGGGCAACGGTTCCCTGTTCCGCGTCGACGACACCACCGGCAGTCTCTCCAACCGAGGCATAACCGACACCTTCTGGATTGACTCCACCGCCCTCGTCCCGGACATCTACACCTATGTCGTCATCGCCGAGCGCGACACCGGCCGCTATTCACCCCCGTCCGATATCGTCACCTTCAACGGCTCCTGCGTCATTGGCGACGACACCGATGGCGACGGTTTTATCGACATCTGCGACAACTGCCCCGATACGGCCAATCTCGACCAGGCCGATTTCAACAATGACGGAATCGGCGACGCCTGCTGCTGTAACCTGCGGGGCGACTTAAATGAGTCCGGAGAAATCAACCTCTCCGACCTGACTTTTATGATCGACGCTGTCTGGCGCGGTGGACCGGATCCCGGCTGCCCATCCCATGGCGATATCAATAACTCCGAGGGCGACATGAACATCTCCGACGTTACCTTCATGATCGACTTCCTCTTCCGGGGCGGCGGAGCCCCCGCCCCCTGCCCGTAAATCCCTGAATTGGCCGGTAAAATACCACCATCGACATCGAATCGGAAAAGTAACCGGGCCGGCTTGCCCGACAAACCTCCCGCATCTCACAAACACAACAACAGGAGAACCCTCCGGCCCCGCCGTATTCATTTGTCTATCAAAGCACACCACTCCACAGGTGCACAGCGCACATGACCAGCGACAGCTTCTGATGGCTTTGTAAATCGGTCCGCTATTCCTGCTTCATTTCCTCGATTTTCAAGCCGGAGCAACTATCCCAAAGACAAAAATCATACGTGATCTTCAAGTAGGCCTCGGTCGGAAGCCCGTTCTCAATTCTTGGCGTAAATAGCCAACGTGGCAGAACCTCAAGAAGTTTGGCCGCAAAAAAGTACCCTTTGGGTGATTCCGACAGGATCAGGAAACGAATTTCTTCCACATCGCCGTCATCATAATTCTGTCCCGTAATAGCATCGAAATTCTCAACCGAAATCACGGGAAACGGAATTGGTTGTCCCAGCGAATCCAAATGCAGCAAGACCTGCACGCGCCCCTCCTTGACATACATTCTGGCAATGGCTGGATATTCCGGATCAATTCGATAGACAACCTGCACCTCTCGACTGATGCGATTGCTGCCTCTCCGGTTTCCACCCCACCACTCTCCATTGCTCGTACCACCAACCGCACCGTCGGCCGTCACTCCTGAGCCCGCCGATGGATAACCCGGCGAACCAAATTCTGGCCCGCGCGGTATGCCTGTTTGGGAGTGAACGAACTGCAGTCCGGCAGAACCCCGCCCCGGATACCCCGTGCCACCAACCGGATTGTCGACCGGCCTTAGATCGAACAGCGGCAGACGAGTTGGTGACTCGACTGGGGTTGTTGGCGCAGGCGGGAATCATAATGTCCTCGACCTGCCGAACTCGCAGCGTCTGGGTTGAGGGCCCCTCGAGTCCCGCTATCAAGAAACCGCAGACTGCCGCCAGCACGCAGACTACACCGACAGCGGCGGCATACGCCCGCTGATAGTACCGCTGCAAATCACTCGGTCTTTGCGAGTGCTCAATCATTCCCCATGCTCACTTTCAACTGAAGTCACAAGTATAAAGGGGCTATCCCGAATCGTATCAATTCCCCAGCAATCATCCTCCCGGCTCAAACGATAAACAGCCTTCTCTCCTAAATACCAAAACTCCAGAAATATCCAGCTCCGATCCAGAAAATCGAAATCCGGCCTGATGTGCTTTCGAGCCACTCCATCTTCCGGCCAGTAAGGCTCCAGAACATACGAAACCGAGCTGTCTGTCAGCACCGGTTGGAAATCTATTAAGCCGTGCCCCGGATTGTACGAAAAGGTGATATTCAACTGACTACTCGGACAGACCACAGTCACTTCAACCGGTTTCCGAATTTGTGCCGTCGGCCTCACAGCCTTTTCCTGTGTAATCTCGCCGAGATCATCCTGTGCCGTAACAGTCAACGAGACGAGAAAAACGACTGCCCACACGTACTTCACTTTTCTACACCCTCCGTACCTCTAATTACGACGATTCAATTGCCAGGCCCCTTACCAAAAAGACCCGCATCGGTGGCCAATCGTTTAACATTGAATGTCAAGTTCTTAGGAATACTCAAAACAGCCCGCCCCCGGCGTGTCATGCATCCCCGTGGTAACATGCCTGGTGTTGGGATACCGCGCAGGGGGCGGCCTTGCGCCGACCCCCGCCGCCGTTTCACACTACAATGTCGTGAACCTTCCGGTTATTTCAACCCGCCTTCAACCACGATTGGCCTGCTCGGACTCCGTTACCGTTTTGCTGTCGGCATCCGACCGTATAAACCGCTGCCCCAGCAACCCGACAACCATGCCCAGCCCAAACGCCACCAGCGTCCAGGCCCACGCCGCTCCGAGCCCTTCGGCCGTTCCCTGCGTCCCGGAAAAACCGAGCAGGTAGCCGATAACCAGCGCGAACAGCATCGGCACCATCACACCGCGGAACGACCGCCGCCGTTCTTCGCGAAGCCTCGTTCTTGTGTCAGCCATACTTCCTCCCTTAGTATCAAGTGAATCCGGTAAGGCACTATACTAAATTAACTACAGTGCAGTGAAAAGGCAATGGACAACTGCACCTATAAAAGCTAGCCCGCACCCAAGAGCAGCACATCCGGGCCATGCCGCTCCCGAAAAAGCACAGCCAATCATTGCAGCCGCACAACCAGCAGCAGCTTCACGCTCAATACAATCTAACAGGTCGAAAATTAGTGCCATGGGCTGTGGAGTCCGGCCAAAGTACGAGAGAACCTTGCCTTCGAGATCTCTTCGATAAACACCCTCGCCTACTTCATAATATGCGAGATCTTTCTTGGTATAGTCAAACAGTAATTCGTAATATACTACATAGGAGCACAGAGGGCTCACGACGAACTCAATGTATCGAGCGAAAGTCGAATCCCCCGTCACAGGCGTCAAGGCAATGGTAACTGCTTGAACCTTGATGGAATCGACTTCCATAGCATTGGGCCAAATGAAACTGGAATCATATACTATCGTCCCTTCGACAAGAAACGAATATTCACGGTTGAAGGAAAATCCACTGTCAAGTGCCTCGCTGAGAATTCTCTGGACCTCGAATCTCTCCAAAGTCCTATCAATAACACTGTCAGCATGCGGCGAACCCGCGCTTAGTACCGAGCTCTGAGGTTCACCGTCCTCGTAATCATCCCCTTGTGATGTTTGACCTAAGTGGCCAATAGGAACATCGTTATCCCCACAACCCAAAAAGGATGCGCTCACCATCCCGATCACCAATAGTACCGTGATAGTTGAGATCTCGTTTCTGTAACTTTGGTTTAGCATGTCTGGTTCTCCTTCCTGTTTAAGTACCGAGTGCAGTAAGACGCCTAATCTCTTGTATAAAGGCGGGACGCGCCCAATTGTCGACATCTCTATTGCTTGCTTTGGCCCCTCCCCCCGGCCCCGGCTGGGGGGCGGCCGCCAACCGCCGCGACAGCCGCACCCCCGACCAGGCAAACCGGTCGCACACAGCAGGGAGGTAGCTGGGAACTACTCTCAAACGGAGCAGATCGCTCCTGCTC